>JABWCE010000002.1 GCA_013359235.1 Bacteroidota bacterium | reverse complement strand
TGTTCCTGCAACTGTTTTTGATAAAGCACCTTCAATCAATTTAACTGACCAAGGATTTCCATAAGTATTTGCAACTGTCAATCTATAAGTACCTTTTGTGTATTGACAAATTGGATTGTTTCCACTTGCAATGCTGATTGAAACAGTTGGCAATTCATTAACTGTAATTATTACGTAATTTGATGAAACTATTTCTGAACATGCACCATTCTTTGTCCATACTCTATAACGAGTTGTTGTTGTAATGTTTGAGAATGTGATAGATGTTGTTGTATTTGATATAGTTGTCCAAGTAGCACCTGCATCAGTTGAATATTCCCATCTTACAACAGAACCATTAGCCAACGTAGCAGTAATAGTTCCGCTATTTGAACCTTTACATACTGTTTGATTTGAACTTACTGTAGCAGCTAGTGAAGTAGCATCTACTGTAATTGTAAGTGATTGGCTTAAACCTTTAGTACAATTAGGACTTAAATTAGTTGTAGCTATTGAAACAAATTCTATAACATTAGCTCCTGGTGTAGATAATGTACTAGTTGCAACTGTGTATGTACCAGGTCCTGTACCCGATGTTGTTTTACTAATTCCGGCTTCTTTATAAGACAAAGTCCAGTCAGTAGATGTATTCAAATTTGAAACTGTAAATGTAAATGAACTTGTACTTCCTTGACAAATTGGTGAAACTACTGAATTTAATGTGGCATTTGGCATAGCGTTCACATTAATTGTAGCAGTAGAACTTAAAGTTGTAGGACCACAAGCTGGGTTGTGAGTTGTTGAAGAATTTTGTAAAGCTATACTTTGAAGAGTAACATCAGTAACACCATTCAAAGTTGATGTTGTAATTGTAAATGTACCATCACCGGTTCCTGTGGTTGTTTTTGTAGTTACACCTTCTAAATAAGTTATTGTCCAAGGATTTGAATATGTATTTGAAACTACTATTGATAAAGTTGCACTTGTGCCTTGACAAACTGTATTAGAACCGCTTATTGTTGCTGTAGGATATTCTCTTATAGTAACAACAGTATCGGCAGAAATTGCTTCTAAACATGAACCGTTTTTAACCACCACTCTATAACGAGTTGTTGCAGTTAAATTACTATATGAATATGTAGATGTTGTAGAACCGATTTGGCTCCAGGTTGCACCTCCGTTTATAGAATATTCCCAACGTACAACAGCACCATTTCCACCACTATATGTTAGAGTTCCGCTATTTGAACCTTTACATTTTGTAGCACCACCATTTACTAAACCAGCAACTGTAGTTGCATCAACTGTTATTGTTTTAGATACACCTAATGTAGTAGTACAGTTAGGACTTAAACTTGTAGTAGAAATTGAATTTAATATAACCGCAATTCCACCAGCAGTGCTTAATGTTGGAGTTGTAACTGTAAATGTACCAGAACCATTACCAATTGTTGTTAAACCGGTTGCTGTACCAACATCATAATTTATTGACCATGCCACACCAGTAGCAACTCCGGTTACAGTGAAACTAAATGTACTTGTTGAACCCTGACAAACAGGTGTCCCTACTGAATTGAGTGTTGCATTTGGATTTGGGTTTACATTAACTGTAATTGTTGAACTTAATGTTGTAGGTCCGCAAACTGGATTTGATGCACTTGGTGTATTAGTCATTTTAATACTTTGTAATGTAACATCAGTGTTACTAGTTAATGCACTAGTAGTTATTGAAAATGTTCCGTCTCCGGTTCCTGTTGTTGTTTTTGTAGTTACACCTTCCAAATAAGTTATTTCCCAAGGATTTGAATATGTATTAGAAACTACAATTGAAAGTGTTGCTGTAGAACCTGAGCAAACTGTTGCTGAACCGCTAATTGAAGCAGTTGGCAATTCTCTAACTGTAATAGCTACAGGAGTTGTAGTAGTAGCTTCAGGGCAAACTCCATTTTTAGATGTAGCTGTAACCCATGAGTTAGTTATTATATTATTTATTGTATAAGATGTTGCAGAACTTGTAACACTGCTATATGTACCACCGGCACCAGTTGTGCTTGTGTTCCATTTTGTAACAGTTCCGTTATGTCCTGAAACAGTTACAGTAGCACTACCGCCTTTGCAAATTGTAACATCACTTGCAACAGTACCGGGTACTGTAGTAGCATCAACTGTAATTGTCAAAGTAACACCTGATAATGTACCAGATGTGCAATTTGTTTTTAAGTTAGTAGTAGCAATTGAAACAAATTCAACAACTACAGATCCTGGAGTAGATAAAGCAGGAGTTGTTATATTATATGTTCCAGGTCCTGTACCATTTTGTGTATAAACAGATGAACCAACTTTATAAGTAAGAGTCCACGTTGTTGTAGCAGCAACTGCTGAAACAGTATAATTAATTGTAGATGTTCCTCCCTGACAAACAGGTGTAACTACACTATTAAGTGTAACCTTTGGTTGAGGATTTACTGTTGCAGTAGCTATTGCATTTGTATATAAGTTTTGAGGACAAGTTGGTGTTGTAGTGTATTGTGCTGATTGCAAAATCACACTTGTAGTAGTTGTTAATGTACTTGTAGTAATTGTAGATGGCGAGGTAGTTGATGGAGGATTTGCACCTAAACTAAATGAACCAGTTTTACCGGTAGATCCTTCTAACCAACCTAAGGTAACGGTAGTTCCGGGCTCTCCATTTATTGACACATTAAATGTGTGAGTATTGTTTTCACAAATTGTATCGCTTCCTGAAATGGTAGCAGTAGCGAGCTTTCTAACAAATAATGTTTGATTAGCAGCATTTACAACTGCTGGGCAAGAACCAAATTTTACTCTTACTCTGAAATGAGTTGTACTATCAATAGTTCCAAAATTAAATGTATTTGAGTTTGTAGTTAAAGAATCCCATCCTGTAGGGAATGCTCCACTGGTAGGATTAGAACTAAACCAAGTCATTATTGCACCAGAACCAACATATTTTAATTTTATATTAGAACCTTTACAAACTGTCTGATCTAAAGCTCCGGTGAAAGGAGTTACAAGCGATATACCGCCTGCAACAGAGTTAGAACCAACAACTACGGTCATTAAATGACCAGAACTTGAGGTGTAATTTTTATTACATGTTGTAGTATCATTAGTTATTGTATTAAGTTGAATTGTACCAACTAATGAACTTGCAGTCATTCCGCCAAGAGCGTAGCTAAAGTTACCTGAACCCATACCTGTAAGAGTTGCTGTTCCATTTCCTGAGCTAAATCCGGCTTTGGTAATTCCAAGTTTCCATGTATGATTACTTGGAACTCCGGTTATACTTAATGTAAATCTTATTGAATCGCCAACGCATAAACCACTTGTATAAGTAGTAATTTGCACTTTTGGCTGTGGATGAACAAATACTATTTGCTCATTTGAAGTATCAGCAGGGCAAGTAAGATTTTTTACTATTACTCTCCAACGACGTGTTAAAGTTGCATTTGTAAATGAATAAGATGTTGCAGTATTTGCAAAATCTAACCAAGCAAAACCATCATTTTCAGAATACTGCCATTTTGTAACAGTTCCTACAATTGTTCCTGTTAATGATAAAGTGCCTGAATTATTTCCTTCGCAAACAGTATAACTTGGAGTTAACCAACCTGTTTGTGATGGAGGATCAACTATTGTTGTATCTTTTGGCAATGGATCTAATATTGCTGCACAACCTGTGGTTGTATTTGTTATTTGAGTAACTGTTTGTATAGAATAACCCGGAGTTACTGTAGCTGCTGTAGTGATAGTACCTGTATAAGGTGATGGACCTGATAAAGCAACTGTTTGTACTGAAGAGTTTGGATTTACTCCAGTCCAGTTTAAAGTTCCAGCCTGTCCTGCAGCCAAGCCGTAAACTGTAAAGTTTAATACAACTGGGCTGGTAACACAAACATGCACATCATTAGCAGGTGTAAATGTCATTCTTGGGCGTGGATTTACATTAAATGTAGTTCCATTATCAGTTACTGCATAATTTTTACAATAAATTGTAGGATTAGTAAATCCTATTGAGTCAATTACTATTGTTCTAACATCCATTACACCGGCATCTGCAGTAGTTCCATTATATGTTTGGTGAGGTGTTGTAAATGTAAATGTTCCGTTTCCGGTACCTGATGCTGTTAAATTACCTTGATAAAATATTTGCGAACCTGCAACAGCACTCGTATCTTGTGTACCAATAATATGATAATAAAGTGTCCAAGTTTTGGTTGATGGTCCAACTATCATATTAGAAACTGTAACATCGAAATTAACAGTTGAGGTACCTGATGCAGCATTACCGCATATTGTAGATGGTCCTGAGATTACACATGAAGTTACATCTGGTTTTCCGGCAATATAAATATTTATTGTAGAAACTGCTGATGAAGCTGCACAACCACCTCCTGCTGTAAGTGAAATAGGATTAAAAGTAATAGTTCCTGTACCTGCAGGTGTAAACGGATTTGTAGTAAATGTAGCACTTGCAACCGGTCCAACACCATTTATAGTCACAGGACCTGAAGGAGAAGTTGGTGAAGCTGTATATGTAAATGACCATGCTTGTCCTGCAGCAACTGAATCTACTTTGTAAGTAATTAAGGCTCCTGTATTAAAGCACACTTCTGAAGGTGAAGATAAAATAACTAATCTTGGTCTTTGTTTTACAATTAACTTAAACGTATCTGAAGTTGTGTATGAACAAGAGTGAGTTGAATTTGACAAATTGTTTATCATAAATGAATATGTACCTGGCAAATTAATTGCGGCAGTATTATATGTTTGAGTAAAGTTTCCTGTACCGTTGTATGCAATTCCAACTCCATTTGCTAAACTTGGAGGTGTACCTGCACCAACTGTACTAGTATATGTACTTGTCCATGATACAGCAGAAGCAGATGGTTCGTAATAAGCATTTCCAATTGTTACAGTATATGGTTTACTTACTCCCTGGCAAGTAGAATCAACTGCCGGAGTAATTACCAATGTAGGTTTGGGATAAACATTTATTACAATTGAACTATTAGGACCAATAGTACCAACACATGAAGGTGATGAAGCTAAAGTAGGATTTGCTAAATAGAATGTATATCTACCAGCAGCCATTGTATTGGGGAAAGTAACAGAAACAATTTTGTTTCCTTTACCTGATGTAGGAAATACTATACCCGACATTGTAGAAATAGAAGCACTTCCTGCGGGTGCAGCTTGAAATGTACCCGAAGTTGCTAATGTCCATTGCATACTATCGGCTGATGCACTTGAACCATATCTCTGTGCATTAGTAATTGTAACATTAAATGATGTTGCTGTTCCTTCACATATATTTATAGATGAAGTGCTGAGATTTGCATTTGGTTTTGGATATACTCTCCTTAAAAGTTTTGTATTGTTATTTGTATCAGCAGTAATTACTCTGGTACAACCATGAGTGGTATTAGTTAATGCTGAACCTAAATCTAAAGAATAAATTCCTGTAAGTAAAGCACTACTTGTTGTATATGAGCCTAAAACTGTATTACCAGATCCAACAATAGGTGATAGTGGTATTGTACCGCCTAAACTGTTTGAATATGCCATACTCCAACCAAGATCACCTGCACCGGTTGGTCCGTAAAAGGCATTTGTTATACCTATACTATATGTAACAATATCGCCTTCGCATATATTTCCGGTCATTGATGTACCAAAAATTGCAGCGGTTGGTTTAGGATATACATCTAAAATGATTTGTCTTGCAGGAGGAATATATGAAGTATTACATGATGGCGAATTTGTTAAACTGATATTTGTAATATTCAGGATATATCTTCCAGGTGCGAGGTTTGTAGGAGGTGTAAATGTAAATGTACCATTTCCGCTACCTGTTACAGGAAATACAGAAGTTAGAGCTGTAGAAGCTACTGCTACTGAGTCAGTTGGTCCTCTGAAAGTACCTGTAACCGCTAATGTCCATGCTAAATTAGTTGCACCCGGATTAAATACTGCACCGGCAGTAGTAAACGAATATGTAGGAGTTGCTGCACCTTCGCAGGCTGTACCATAAGGTGTGCCAACTGTAATTGTAGGTATATCGTATATGCGTACTGTTTTTTTCTGTCCGGTTAAAGTATTTGTACACGTAACAGAAGAAATTAAAGTTATTGATGTAAGTGTAACATCGTAAGAACCTTGTGTTAAAGCTCCTGATGTTGTAAATGGTCCAATTGTTTGATCACCTGTACCGAAAATTGGGCTACCCGGTAAAGTAGAACCTGTAGCATCAGTATAATACAACAACCAACTAAAACCACCTGTATTTGAGATGGTTATTGTAAATGTAGTTGTTGAACCCAAACATAAATTTTCTGTAACAGTTGTATTTAACGTTGCAGTAGGCATGGGTAAAACAACAACCTCTACTTCATCTGCAATTGGATTCACAATACCTGTGCAAGGACCTGACGGTGTTCCTGAAGTAGTAATACCTGTAATTGTTACAGTATGGGTTCCAACTGCTAACGTGGTTGGAATAGTATTAGTTACTACTTGGTTACCCGTTCCGCTTAAGGTAGCCGGAGCTAACAAGCCGGATGGATCGGTTACAGTAACTGTCCATGCAACAGGATTTCCATTATACATTGCATTTGAAACCTTAAATTTAATTATTCCTGAAGTTCCCTGGCAAATTGATGTGTCGAGAACAATAAACCCTATCGGAACAATAAATTCAACAACAGGTTTGGGATAAACATTTACTGTAATATCTTGAGATGTTAATATTCTTCCGCAAATAGAACCGTCGGTTGTATTTACTATAGTATTTAATGTGATTGTATGAGTACCAACAGACAAACCATGACCCGGAGGCACAACAATTGAAACTGGACCGTTGCCTGTACCTGTAGTAGTTGTAAATAAAGCAGCAAGTGCAGCATCACCTGTAATTGAGGCAATAGACCAATTTGTATTTAAGGGTAATCTTACAGGTGCTCCATCGTGTTGTGAATTTGAAACTGTATAAGACATTGTAAATGTATTATCCTGACATATATTTATAGTAGGAGTTGTAACACTTAAGTTAGGAACATTGTGTACAGTTAACTGTCTTTTAGGAACAACAGTTGAATCTGAAATTCCGCAAGCGGGAGAATTTAGCTGTAAATAATATTTGCTTTGATCCCACGATAAAAGAATTGTTGTAGAATTTGCTTGATTTAAAGTTAAGTATTTTATTAAAGTAAGCGAATCAGGACTTTGGTTCCAAGTAGAAATCCATCCTGCATAATTTGGATGAGCACTAATAGCATTATCAACATAACCCGGCATATCAACTGTACGCCAGGTAAAATAAAGTGAGTCTTTTTTAGATAAACCGATTATTCTGGCTCTTAAAGGGTATTTAGAATCAGAACCGGGGTATGACTCACAAACAGAAGTATCAACCGGTGTTAAATATTTAACGACAGGTTTTCTTACTCCAATAATTTGAGAAACATTTGTAGTTGCAGTTCCATAACAAGGAAATGATGAAACTATATAACAACGATATAAATATTCCACTCTTATACCACTAATACTATCGGCTACTGTAATATCCAATGTAGGAGTATTAGCACCTGTGTAACCGGGCCAAGCTGGTCCAATATCTTCCCAAGTGCCTGTACCTCCAATAGAAACAGGTCTGTTACGCTGCCACTGGTATGTAAGCGTGGCACCGCCACAAGTAACCGCAGCTACCTGCAATCTTGGTGTAGAGGGCATGGTCGGCACACAAATCCTTTGGAGTTTTATCGGCTGTGTGTTAATTGTTAAACCCGATTGTGACATGGATAAAAAGGAACTGAACAAAGCAATTAATGTAAGTAAGATTGCTTTTTTTCCTAGATCTACGCTCAATTTAGATCTTGTTTGTGATAAGTTAGTACTATTAGTCATTATACTTAATTTTAATAATCTGGCAAATATAACTGCACTTTTTTGAATTATCCAAACCATTATTTTATATTTTTTTAAAATTTTAAAATAAGTTTAATAACTGTGCAATTATTAGGACAATAATATGTTTAATTATTCGGCTTTTATTGAATTTACTATGTTTATATAACTTTCGTATCTTGAAACTGGTATTTTATTTTTTTTTAATGCTTCTATAACTTTGCAATGTGGCTCAAAAACATGAGTACAATTATTAAATTTACACAAAGCGGCATATTTACTTATATCTTTAAAGTAAAGAGATATGTTTTCGTTTTCAAAATCAATTATTCCAAAATCTTTTATTCCCGGTGTATCAATAATGTGTGAATTTGGAGTTATTTCGTGCATTTGTGCAAAAGTTGTACTGTGCATTCCCCTCTGGTGATATTTACTAAGCGAACTTGTTTTTAATGAAAGTTGTGGGTTTAGTTTGTTTATAATGGTTGATTTGCCTACGCCCGAATGTCCTGTAATTAAAGAAATTTTTTTTGACAATTCCTTTTTAAGCTCTTCGATATCATTGTCGTTTAGAGCAGAAATTACAAGCACTTTGTAACCTATATTATTGTATATGTGTTTAAGTTCGTCAAGTTTATTTAATTGTTCAATATTATAAATATCTTTTTTGTTTATAACAATAATTGCAGGAATTCTATATGCTTCGGCACAAAGAAGTATTCTATCAATAAATACAGTGGTAGTGCGTGGTTTAGCAATTGTAACAATTAACAAAATGCAATCTATGTTTGATGCAATTATATGATATTTACTCGATAATTTGTTTGAACGCCTTATAAGATAATTTACTCTTGGTTCAACATTTTTTATTATACCTGTCTTTTCATTACTATTTTCTTTTTCAAAAGTTACAATATCGCCTACTGCTATCGGGTTGGTAAGTTTACTGTCATTAAGTCTGAGTTTTCCTTTGATACGGCAATTGTATTCGCAGTTATCATCGCTTTTTACAGTGTACCAGCTACCTGTTGATTTGATAACTCTTCCCTTCATTTATCAAAACACTTCTTTTGCAATTTTTCGTGTAATATCGGGCACTCCCATTGTATAGAAATGTAAAACGGGCACACCTTTAGATTTTAATTCTTTACATTGTTTTATGCACCAATCAATACCTATTTGCTTAACTTCTTCATCATTTTTTGCTTTTTCAATTTCGTTTGACAATTCAAATGGTATATCAATTTTAAAATGTTTGGGCAATAAAAACAACTGTTTGCGGCTGGTAATTGGTTTTATACCCGGTATTACAGGAACATTTATGCCTGTTTTTTTACATTCATCAATATATTTAAAGTATTTGCTGTTGTCAAAAAACATTTGAGTGGTTAAAAATTCGGCACCAGCTTCAATTTTTCTTTTCGTATAATTTAAGTCTGAAATAAAATTAGGTGCATCCTGATGTTTTTCGGGGTAGCATGCAGCGCCAATGCAGAATTCGGTAGGGTTTGGGTTTTCGAGTTCTTCGTCAAGGTATATACCATTGTTCATATTTTTAATTTGGTTAATCAACTCAAGCGCATTTCTGTTGCCTCCAATTTCGGGGTTAAACTGTGATTCAGTTTTGGCATTATCACCTCTCAATGCCAAAACATTTCTGATACCCAAAAAATCTAAATCTATCAAAGCGTTTTCGGTATCTTCTTTGGTAAAACCTCCGCAAATTATATGTGGAACTGCATCTACTTTGTATTTGTTTTGGATAGATGCACAAATTGCAACTGTGCCCGGTCTTTTTCGGGTAACTATACGATCAAAACTGCCATCTCCTCTTTTTTTGAGTATAAATTCCTCTCTGTGATAAGTTACATCAACAAAAGCCGGCGAAAATTCAATTAATTTATCAATACAATTAAATATAGAATCAATGCTTTTACCCTTTAGTGGTGGCAGTATTTCAAATGAAAAAAGAGTTTGATTTGAATTTTTTATTTTTTCGGTTATTTTCATCAGAACTGGATTTTTACTGTGTGATTAACATTGTTTCTTAAATAAACAACCTCTGTTGAATCGCCTTTATTAAATTTAGAAAGCATTTTGGTGTATTTTTCAATGTTTGTAATTTTTTCACCTCCCATCATAATTAAAATATCACCTTTTTGCAAACCTGCTTTTGAAGCGGGTTTACCTTCTTTTACCCCGTCAATTTTAACACCTTCGGCATCGTAAGTGTAATCGGGCATTATGCCAAGTGTTACCTTAAAACTTGTTTTGGTTTCTTCGTCTTTGGTTTTTGTAAATTGAAGTTTTGTTTTTGCAGGGACAAGTTTTATCAATTTTAATATTTTTCCAATTATCTTTACTTCGCCATAAATGTTAAGTTTGTCAAAATCATCACTGGATTTGTGATAATCTTCGTGTTGCCCGGTAAAAAAATGCAGAGACGGAATTCCGGCAAGGTAAAACGAGGTATGGTCGCTGGCTCCAATACCTGATTCGCTGGTTTTTATCTTTTTTATGTCAGTGCTGTCAATTTTTAATAAATTTATTGCATCAAGCCAAAAAGGCGAGGTTCCTGTTCCATTTATAATTAAAGTATTTTTAAGCCTTCCAACCATATCGAGATTTATCATACATGTAACATTTTTAAAATCTACTGTAGGATTTTCGACAAAATATTTAGAACCTAAAAGACCCATTTCTTCACCCGAAAAAGCTATAAAAAGATAATTAAATTTCTTATACTTTCTTTTCTTCAATTGTTTTGATAATTCAATAATTGCCGTAGTGCCGCTTGCATTATCATCAGCACCATTGTGAATAATATTTTTACCGGGTTCAAGTGATCCTTTTACTTCGCCAAAGCCAAGATGGTCGTGATGTGCTCCAATTACTATAGTATATTTTGCTTTATTGTCTTTATATCCTACAACATTATGACCATAGGATATAATATTTAATATTGCAGAATTCATTGTAACAGGCACCTCAATGCCTTCAACCACACCTGTTCTTCGTCCTTCTTTAATAAAGAACACAGGAATATTTGATGGTTTTATACTTTTAGAAAGTTCACCTGCGGGGTCATCTTCAGCTTTTGCAGTGTTTATAAAAATTACACCTGATGCACCTTTTGACTCGGCAAATGAAACTCTTTGCTGCAATGAAAGATAATTTGCAAACTTAGAGTGTACTGTTTGTGAATCGGGCGATCCAATATCAATCATCACAACTTTACCTTTGATATTTTTGTTTTTATAATCATCGTAATTTAGTTCGGGTGCAGTTATTCCGTAACCAGCAAACGTAGCAAATGAATTAACATATTTGCTGTTAGAAGAGTATGACAATGGGTAAAAATCAGTAAATAGTCTATATACAATTCCATTTATTGATAATGAACAACTGTCTTTTGCTATTCGCAGAGTTACAAAACCAAATTTCTGCAAATAATCACCATTTTCGCCTTTGGGTTTTAATTTGTTTTTTTTGAACTGCTCTGCAACAAATTCGGCTGACAATTTCTCACCTTTGTTTCCGGTTCCTCTGCCTTCAAGTGCATCAGATGACAAGTATTGTGCATTGGTTTTAATACGATTATATGCTTTTTTCTCTTTTTTATTTAGTGTTTGAGCTATTGATAAATTTGAAAAAAATACAGCAATAGCAATAAAATAAATAAACCTCTTAATCATTTGTATTTTAAAATTTAAAAAATTGAAATAATAATATTTATTAATGAAATAATAATAAAGCCTACAAATATAGCTTTAATTGTTTCAACAGAAAGCAATTTTGCTGTTTTAAATCCTAATCTTATAGTGGATAATACACCTGCAACAACGGGTAAAACAAGCATCCATGAAATATACCCGGTCGAATATTCAAGTTTAGTAACCGGACTTTCGAATACATTAATCAACAAATTGGGCAATGCCAAAACTGGAATTACAGCAAGTGATAAAATCGAAGCTTTTTTTATGTCCATTTTCCCGAAAATTGTAAAAATAGGAATCATAATTATACCGCCTCCAACACCACTAAAGCCGGATATTGTTCCCGTAACCAATCCTGCAATTACACATAAGCGAGTAGTCATTTTATCATTTTCGGTAGAGCGGGCATTGTAAAATATTGTTTTAAATAGAACATAAACTAATAGTATTGAGAAAAATATTTTGAATTTTACAGGCGAATACCACTCAATGCTATTAATAAATACAGTTGAAAGTGTAATTGAACAAATTGCAGAGATTGATACTGGCAAAAACACTTTGTAATCAAGCATTTTATTTTTAAAAACAGTTATACTTCCCGCAAATCCTGAAACCATTACAGAAAAAAGCGAATCAGCCAGTGTATATGAAACAACATCAGTTCCTGTTACGCCGCTTTTTCTAAGAAAATAATCGTAAATAGGTACAAAAATTATACCTCCGCCTACCCCAAGCAATCCGCTTAAAAACCCTCCTGCGCAACCAGCCAGAAACAATAAAACAATATTGAAAAAATCATCCATTTATTATTTATTTTCCCGACAATGCTGAGTGGTACTTTGCTGTGTTTGTAAAAATTTCAATAGCTTTTTTCAGTTCAATATCACTGTCAAATGAGGCTTCTATTTTTCCCTTTTCGAAATAAAATCTGCTTGCTATTTCTTCTTCAATTATTTGTAATATTTCATCTTTGTATTTACTTAAATCACTGCTTTTGTTGGTTTTAAGCTTACTTTGCAATGTCTCGTATTCAGTTTTTAAATCATCATAATAATTTTCTTTTGTTGCTTGTTTTTTAAATTTATCAAGAGCATCTTCGGTTTCAGTTGTATAGTTGTAATCTTTGCCTTTTGTAAATTCAATAAATTTATTAAAATCATTGTCATCAAACTTTATTTTTCGGCTTGTAGGAACTGTTTCTGTAGTGTTTCTGAATAGATTTGAATAATCAAAAATTATATTTTTATTCAATAGGCTTTTTGTTATTTTACTGTAAATTTTTTCATCAGTTACAAAATCAGGGGTTATTCCTTCGCCATCTTTAACAGTTCTTTTGTTTCTGGTAAAAAAATTTCGCTTTAAAGAGTCTGCAATTGCCTCGGCTTTTCCGTTCCTCTTATGCGTATAATCAAGCTTTTGAATACATCTGCCTGATGGAATATAATATTTTGAAGTGGTTAGTTTCATTTGGGTATTGTAAGTAAGTACTCTCGAAGACTGAACTAGTCCTTTTCCAAACGATTTTTGACCAATTATAACCCCTCTATCTAAATCTTGAATAGAGCCTGAAACAATTTCTGATGCCGATGCTGAGCCGTTATCAATAAGCACCGCCAGCATAATTTGTGTATCAATCGGTTCGTCAAGTGTTGAATAATTGCGATTGTTTTCTTTATCTCTACCCTTAGTGCTAACAACCAACTGCCCTTTTCTAACAAATGTATTTACCACATTTACAGCTTCGTGTAGCAATCCTCCGCCATTTCCCCTAAGATCTAAAATTACTGAATTTATTTCTTTATTATTTTGTTTAAGGCTTTTCAAAGCATCTTGAACTTCTTTGCCTGCATCGGGTGTAAATCCCGAGAGTTTTATATAACCGGTTTTGTCGTTTATCATTCCATAATACGGAACATTGTTTACTTTTATCTTTGCTCTTTTAAAACTTTTGGTTAAAATTCCTATACCTGGTCTGTCAATTTTCAATGTAATATCAGTTCCAGCCGAGCCTTTTAGCAGATTTGTCATATCGTCGCTGTTTTTTCCTTTTGTTGATTTTCCATCAACCTCAATAATTTTATCTCCTGAACGCAAATCAGCTAACTGTGCAGGATAACCTTCGTAGGGATAATCAATTACTATGTTTTCACCAATTTGTTTTATAGTGGCTCCTACGCCGCCATATTCACCTGTCAATTGATATCTGTAATCTTCAAATTGTGCCTCAGAATAAAAATTTGTATATGGGTCTAAACTTTTCAACATAGCGTCAATTGCAGATTTTATAAGGCTTCCAGGCTCTACTTCATCAACATAACTAACATTTATTTCTTTATAAACTGAAGTAAAAATGTCGAGATTTTTTGAAATTTCAAAATAATCATCAGAGGCTTTAAATGCTGAAAAGACAATGATTGAAATAACTATAATAACGATTGAAATTTTTTTGATTTTTTTCATATTTTTTTACAAAGTTCTAAGAAATTTGGTTCTTTAATACAAAACAAAAGAAAATTTTACCGAATTAATGATATTAGGTTTTTTTGTAATTGATAAAATTTTGCAACTTTCTCTTTTTCTGTAATTTAAAAGTTTTAAGCCAATTTCCTTTGAATATTTACTTTTTGGCTAACACATATAAATAAAATTTTTAATAAAAAAGCGATTATCTAAGTACGGAAATAGTTCCTTCAAAAAGATATTTGTGTCTTTTGTTATCTCTTGCCATAATTGTATAAAAATATATACCTTGAGGAACTTGCTCACCCAAATAAATTCCATTCCAACCAAATGAGTTTGAATTATCGCTTTGCGAAAATAATTTTTCGCCCCAGCGATTATAAATTGTCATTTCAAGATATCTAATACCAATCCCTCCTACTTTAAATTCGTCGTTTATACCATCAAAGTTTGGAGAAAATGCATTTGGTATAAAAATTATAAATGTATCAATAACAAAAATGTATTGCGAAATACTATCGCGGCAACCCCAACTGTTTACAGTAAGCAAGCTAATTTTAATATTTCCCGAGTCATGAAATATTTTGCTGAAATGTTCTTGGTCGGTTTCAAATTTATCGTCAATACTCCATTGAAATTTGGTTATATTATTTCCGGATGAAAAATTAGTAAACTGAACAGGTGTAATACTCATATTAATTTCAAAGGGCGAATAATTAAAATCGGCTTGTGGACGTTGGAAAACTTGTATATAGTCAGGTTTATTAATAGTTACAGTACAGTTATTATTATCGGTTACTTTCAAAGTAACGTTGTAATTACCATATTTTTTATAAGTATTAATGGTTGAATCGCCAGTCGAGGTTTTTGAGTCGCCAAAATTCCATTCGTACTTTTTATATCCTGATGTAGCGTTAAAACTAACATCAAGAGGCTCACAACCTGATGTAGGATTAGCTGTAAAATCAAATATTGGTTTTCCGTTTACTTTAATTAATGATGAATCTTTATTTGTGCAATTATTGCTGTTTGTCACTTTATAAAAAATTTGATGAGTACCTGGTCCTGCCAAGCCTGTATTGAAGTTTCCGACAGCATCAATAAATGGTACTCCGTAAAATACTCCATTGGGAGTAACAGCGGGTGAAATTACTTTTATACCATCATTGTCGCAAAATGGTCCGGCTGGAACAATTGAGGCATCAGGCAAACCATTTACGATAATAAAAATTGAATCTTTGTTTGAGCATTTGTTTCCATCAGATATTTTATATAATACTTTGTGTTTACCAACTCCTGCAATTAAATTGTTGAAATTACCCGTTGAATCAATATATATACCTCCGTAAAACTTTCCACCGGTATTGACTCTGGGTTTAATTAAAGCCGAAACATAGTTTACACAGAAAGGACCAGCAGGAACAATTGAGGCGTCAGGCAGTGCATTTACGGTAACATTTAAAGAATCAATGGCTGTACATTTATTATTATCTGTAAATTTATAATAAGATTTAAAAATACCAATTCCCGCTTGGTTTGGTGAAAATGTTCCAATACTGTCAATATATATTCCACCAAAGAACTTGCCTCCTAAATTGGTTTTAGGAATAAGTTTTATGGGTTTTGAATCAATACATAGCTGGTTGGCAGGCAATAATGAAGCATCGGGCAATGGATTTATTTTAATAAGTATGCTGTCTTTACTGCTACATGTATTAGCATCAGTATATTTGTAATAAATTTTATTTAACCCTATTGTTGATTTTTTAGTATTGAAATTACCTAATGTATCAATATAATTACCGCCATAAAATTTACCGCCTTTATTTATTTTTGGAATGATTGTTTTTAAACCTTCATCAACACAGAATGGACCTGCTGAAACTAAAGAAGCATCAGGCAAAGGATTTACTTTAACATAAATACTGTCTTTATTGAAACAATTGTTCATATCGGTAATTTTATAAATAATTTTATGAAAACCGCTTTTTGCAGTTATTGAGTTAAAATTACCTAAAGAATCAATATATTTTCCTCCGTAAAATATTCCTCCGTTGTTTGTTTTTGGCAATATAATACTTATTCCATTATCAATGCAATAAGGTCCTGAGGGCAGTATTGCAGCATCGGGCAAAGGGTTTACGGTTATATTTATGCTATCAGTATTAGTACAATTGTTTGCATCAGTATATTTGTAGAAAATCTTATTTAATCCTGTATTTGCATTTGCAGGTAAAAAATTTCCAATAGTGTCAATATAAATTCCACCATAAAATTTTCCTCCAAAATTTAGTTTTGGATAAATTATCTTTATGCCTGCATCTATGCAATAAGGTCCTGAGGCAGCAATTGAAGCATCAGGCAAAGGGTTTACTTTAATATAAATACTATCTGTATTTGAACATTTGTTTCCGTCACTATAAAAATAAATTATTTTATGTAATCCGGCTCCTGCAGTGGCAGGATTAAAATATCCCGAAGAGTCAATATATTTTCCGCCGTAGAACTTCCCTCCGGTATTTAATTTGGGAATTATAATCTGAATTCCGGCATCAATACAGAATGGACCATCGGGCGTTATTGAAGCATCGGGCAACGAATTAACTGTTATAAAAGTGCTGTCAGAATTTGTACAGTTGTTTTTATCTGTAAATATATATTTCACTTTATGCGTTCCAAGTCCGGCTAACAAAGGGTTGAAAATACCGGATGAATCAATATAATTTCCGCCAAAAAACTTGCCACCGTAGTTTATTTTTGCCGTTACTGATTGTAAACCGGCATCAATGCAATGAGGTCCTGATGGTACAATAGCAGCGTCGGGCAAAGGGTTTACTACTATATCAATGCTGTCAGTATTTACACAATTATTAGCATCTCTAAAATTATAAAAAACTCTTTTTGTGCCTGCACCCGCTGTTAAGGGATTAAATTTGCCAGAAGAATCAATATAATTTCCTCCATAAAAAATTCCGCCAAAATTTGTTTTGGGCTTTAATTGTTTAATTCCAACATCTATGCAGTATGGACCTGAAGCAGCAATTGTAGCATCGGGTAATGAATTTACTTTAACAATAGTGCTATCAAAACTTGAGCATTTGTTCTTGTCGGTAAAACGGTAATAAATTTTGTGACTTCCACTTCCTGCTTTAGCAGGGTCGAAATATCCGGCTGAATCAATAAAACTACCTCCATAAAAAGTACCACCACTATTTAGTTTTGGTACAAATCTTTGTATTCCGGCATCAATACAGAAAGGTCCATCAGAATTAATTTTTGAATCGGGCAAGCGGTTTACAATTATAATAGAACTATCAGAATTGCTGCAATTATTGACATCTGTTACAAAGTAATAAATTTTATTTGCACCATATTTTGCATTTGAGGTATTGAATTTTCCGCTTGAGTCAATAAATATTCCTCCTTTAAAAAATCCTCCTGGGTTGGTTTTGGGTTTTATTTGCATTATTCCTGCATCTACACAAAACGGACCGGCAGCAGTAATAGAAGCATCGGGCAATGGGTTTACTTTAACAATTGTAGAATCTTTGAATTTGCAGCCATAATTGTCACTAAATTGGTAATAAATCTTATGATTTCCACTTCCGGCTGAATATGGCTTAAAATTGCCTTTAGAATCAATATTTGAATTTCCGTAGAAAAATCCTGAGTAAGTTGGTTTTACATTTATTTTAATACTATTCACATTTACACATACTTGTTTTACAGGTTTTATAATAGTGTCGGTATATGTTTTCAAAGTTGCTGAAATTGTATCAATATCTCGGCAATTGTTGTTGTCAATTACCAATAATGAAACAGTTTGATTATTTATTTTTTGACTTTGAGAAGTTTTTCCATTGCTCCAGATGTAGTTTTTCATCCCTGTTGGACCACTTACCGTTATACTATCTGAAATACATGTAAAAGTATCATTACCGAGATTTACTTTGGGGTTATTGTTAATTTTTACAAAAGCAGTATCGGTAATAATGCATGAATCATTTCCTGATTTTTGAACTACACTTAAAATAACAGAACTTGTTTTGAAAGCTTTAAAAATTTGTATTGTGCTTTTATCTTGCCAATAGTGCCTGTATTGTGGGTGTTTGTATTTGAAATAAACTGTATCTCCCATACATACAGCGGTATCATTGGGCAATTTTACTACCGGCGTGGCAGGAATTGTTATATTTTGCGTTATAGAATCTTTTCCTGAACGAGTAACATTATAAACTAAAAGTTTTATTTTGTATGTAACATCTGACGTACTAACCGGGAAAGTAACAGTTGGTTCAAATACAGTATCGGTTTTTGAAAAACCAAAATCCCATTTATATCTAATAGAATCGCCTTTTGTTGAATAATTGATAAACGATATTATATTCAACGGACAAGTTCTTTTTGTTGTAAAATTTGCATTGGGTGTCCAAGTTTCGTAGGGTTTGCAAGATGTATCTAAATTTTTTGTAGCTTTAACATTTAAATCAATACTACCAATGGCACTTGAGGGTGAAACAACTTGAATAAAATAAGAACCTTTTTTCATACAAGTTAAACTGAAAACAGTTTGTGAATTTGTATTGCAAGGTCCTGGTGTCAAAGCGTTACAGCCACCATAAAATGTTCTGAATCTAATATCTTTTGGTAAAACATTGGTATTTTCGGTAAGCTTAAATTCAATATCAGCTTTTGCCGAGTCGGTATAATCAAGTTTAAACCATGTTGATTTATAACCATTAGGACCATACAAACATCCCATATTTGAGCCATTTTCGCCATAACCTTCTCCAATACTATGACAGTTTACAATAGCTGTACCTGCAGTTACTCCAATCGAATCGAGTTTAAGATTTATAGGTGTATTACAAAAATCACCTCTCTGATATTGAATTACAAATTCGGGAACTAACATATCAGAACATTCAAGCCCACAAGAAGATAGCTGAATATAATACCATCCTTTGTTAATACAAGTTGAAGCAAAATCGCGGTTAAATTTTGAAATAGTTACAGGGTTGTAATCAAATTTTACTTGTGCAAG
The DNA here is from genome assembly GCA_013359235.1 of Bacteroidota bacterium. Lineage (GTDB taxonomy): Bacteria > Bacteroidota > Bacteroidia > NS11-12g > UBA9320 > JABWCE01. The sequence continues at coordinate 168,090 of JABWCE010000002.1, read as the reverse complement.
CCCTTTTTTTGAAGAGTCGCCGCTTATTATTTCTTTAAGCAAAATAATATTTTCATCATATTTATTGTTTGCGGGAGTATAATCTATATAATTATTATAGCTTGATGAAAAAGTATATCTTCTTAAATTTACAAATAAAGTTCCGGTACTGTCAGCTCTGAATTTATACCAAATTGTTCCATTTTTTTTGCCGTAGGTTGAACATTTAACGGTTCTATCAGCCGAATCTGTTGTTGTGCTTACAAAAAAACCATTATTTCCAGTATAGAGTTTATTTGAATTTAAGATTACATTTGAATACGGAGGTGAAACCTGGTTTAATCCATTAATTACATTTGCTTGCGAATAATAATCATATCGTTTGGGAGGAATTGGAACCGAATCGAATATTATACTTACATCAACCTGAGTATTTAAATTGGGTAAAGTAACTTCATTTAGCGAAACAACAATGTAATATCTTCTTTCGTTTACCGAGTCACAAATATCTTTTGTAAGATTAAGCCAATCAACGCCATTGCACTGCCCGCTATTGGGTTTATATTCAATTTGCGAAAGCCCCATTGCTGCGGTTGAGTCTATTTTTCCATATTTTCTAAGGGTATCAAAATTCAAATTTCCATTTTCGTCACTCACGTATAAGCCATAACTAAGGTTATTACCCCATTGGGTGCCGCTTGTTTTGTTTTCAATTTTTATTTTAGCTTTTCCTGCACCTTTTAATGTAAACGAATACCATAAATTTCTTACTGCATGATATCCAAGATATGTGTATTTAGAGCCAATACTATCAATATTGTAAAGGGCATTATTTTGTTTATCAGGGTAAATGTTTGGATTGTAATAACCACCGCAGGCAAACATTGGGTCGGTGGTGCTTGCACCTGTTGTGCAAAAGATAAAATCACTGCTGGCTGCTCTACCAGATACATTTGGATGGGTAGTGCCCTTTTTACCCGAATACCAAACCGAATCTCCTGTTACTCTTCCAAAATCATAGGCTTTTGAAGCAAAATCAAACCTCGAAGTTCCTACACTGTCAATGTATAATGTTGGAGATACTTTGAAAGGAAATGTCAACCCTTTGCTACCCAACAAAACCAAAGTATAAGTACCCGGTTTAATTCTACAAATTTCTACTCTACTATATGTGTTGCAATTTTGAATTGGAGAAACTGAAGCCATTTTTGTTGAATCTTTTCTCACATCAAAATCAAAAATTAAAGCTTTAATGTCAGTATTCAAACCCGAAATTCTAAGATAAGATTCGTATTGCAAACTAAAAACATAATATGCTATATGATTATAGTCGTTGTTGCATGGTGAAATAGGGTGTGAACTGAATGGAGTATCGGGAATACAAGTAAAATTTTCTTGACGAAGATTAAAAATATAACCGTTTTTGGGATAAGCACTTGTTCCATAATTTGGTTTCCAGCTAAGTGGTTTTCCCTTGTTCAGGCTGTCATCAATGGGCCATGCTTTATATGGTCTGTTAAATCGGGATGTAATTTGTTGAAGAATTTTAATTGTTATTTGACTTCTTCCATTTACTGAACCTGAACCTTGATGAGCCACATCATCAAATGGTATTTTATCATCATAACCCGGTCCCGAAACAGAACTTACAATTGTGTACCAACCCTTTGGAATAGGATAACAATCGTTTGTTTGTTGTTTTGTAAAACATTCCCATTTTCTGCCATCGGGATCTTTCATAATTTTAAGACCGGCTTTGCCTTGAGAAATTCTTCCTTTATACAAGGTAATATTATCAAAACTTGAGGGGTCTGTATTCGAAATTTCTATCAATTGGGCATTTTCAAGATAAAATTCACGATAAATTACTTTTTTATTTCCACAAGGTAATGCACCATCAATCACTTCAGCATTATTTAAACAATTAAAAAAATCAATCTTTGATTTTTTCTCAGCCCTTATTGTATCCATATTTTCGGGCGTTGTAGGTTTATTGTATTTTGAAACTGTTTTAGTAAAAATAAATACAGGTTGGTCTCTTACTCCTAAATGATTTACCCCTCCAAACGAACCAAGTGTATAATCGCCAGGGGTAACACAATAGTAACGGCTCGAAGCTCCATTATATCCCACATTGTAATTTGTACAAGCTGATATTTGACCTGGATTTGATAAGGTATCAGGGTAAAAGTATTTGCTTTGAGAAATTGAAAGACTTCTAAGATTTTTATTGTACAGTACGTATTGAATTTTTTCGGGTCCTTGGTTTGTTTTGAGGTTAAATATTGATAATAACCCACTGTCTGCCTTGTTGTCGCCATCAGTATCGCCAATTTTAAAAAGTCTGTAAATTGCTTTTTTGTGTGAAGTATCGCATCTGTTTGCTCCAGGCAAAACATTGTGTCCACAACCGAATTCATCGAGTTTGCTATCGTATGAAACTCCTGTTTTCAAGGGCTTAAAAGCATTTAATGTATCAATACGAGATGAATCACTTAAACCAAATTTACTGTAATCTACTGCACTGAATACTCGTATATTTACTCCTAAATTATAACCTAAATGTTCGCCTGTACCACAAGTAAAGCTGGCAGTATCAATTCCTAATAATTGTAAAATATAATCTCCCTGCGGAACACAGTATAGAAACTTACCATCAAATTTACCTTTTGAATAAATTTTTGAAGTATCAAAACTTGTACAATTTGATTTTAAAGTGTCTTTAAATAGCCTGAATGCAAGATTTCCCGAACACTGGTTATTTGAAGTGTTAAAAAATTCAAATTTTAAATTTGCAGGGGTATTTAGCTTGAAAACTGACCATGAAGCTAGTTTGTATTTAGTTCCACCTATGATTACTCCATCAGCAGGATTAGCGGTTCCGCAAGTTGAATTTATCATTCTACTTTCGCAACTCATATAGTCATTTATCGTAGTAACAATACCAGAAAACGAACTTGGCAAAACACCAAGATTTGAATTTGACTTAAACACGCCTTTCAAAGGTGTGGGAGACAAAGTTGCTGAGTCTGCTGTTCTTTGTCTAATTGTAAGCTGGATATTTTTATAAAAATCTGATTTAAAAATGAGTTGAATTGAATAAAATGTGTTTGGTTTTAAAAGACAAGAGTAGCTTTTGCCTGCAAACCCTTTGGGAGATATCCTGTTATCAAAATCAAACAAAATACACGAATCAACAATTTTCAAAGTTTTGTAATTGTTTGTTTTTACATTTCCTTCGTACAGATTGGCATAAATTTTAGTTCCTGTCGGAAAGTAAATCATTGGACTTGCAAAAGCTTCTGCCATAAGCAATTCAAGATAATCTATTCTCGTTGCAGTTTTAAAAATATGCCATGCTGTTTGCGAAAAATCTTTATAATCTTTACCTATTTTTGGATAATATTCTGACGAATCTTGCAATGTTTGACAACCCGTTTCATACTCAATCTTTTTTTCATTTCTTCCAATAGCTAAAGTTCCAAAATTGTATGCAGAATCTGTAAGGTCAAAAAATGAACTGTTTATACTGTATTGTACGGGATATGAAATTGTAAGTTCAATAAAAACAGGTCCGTTAGCCGCTGTTTTTGAACCTACTTGTATCATGTACCAACCCGCTTCCATACAAGGATGAAACGAACTGCCAAATTGGTTCAATGGGGTAATGTAAGCAGAAGTAGCTTCTGTTAAACCCGGAAAACACGAATTAGCTTTATATGTAACAAAACCGGCATCTTTTGTACTTATTTTTGTATTTGGTTGTTTTAATTCAATTTTTACGGCTCGTTTTACCGGTAAATAAAATTTAAACCATATAGATTTTTTATTGTTTCCAACACTTACAAGGTCTGAATGAAAAAACTCAGAACTCTCTACTTTTGCCCCAGAAATATTGAATGTATCAGTAGTAAATACTCCAGTTGCATAACCTGAAGATGATATTGGAATAAGTTGAGATTTTGAGCAACTATCATTTTTCGGTTGTGAATATACAGCCACCGAAAAACAAATTGTAAATAGTATAATACCCAGAAATCTCATATTTCTTATTGTCAAATATAGGTAAAGGTTTCAAAAATAGCATAATTTTTTTTCCTTGCAAGCAAAAAATTAACATTTGTTTTGTTTTAGATACATATTTATCTTTTAATTTTTTGAAACACTAATGAAAAAACATCAATTAGTAGTGTATTTACTTTCTTACTTAGGCTTTTATTTTTCTTTTTTTCGAATAATACCCATTTTTGCATTCCTAATAAAATATATAATTGTCAATAGGAAAATTATTTGGAAAGGTATATGAAAATGTAACTGCCGAAGGTGCAGGCTTCGAAGGTTATTGTGTTGTAAAAACTGATGAAAAAACAATTTTTGTAAAATATTCAACACCTGGCGATGTACTAAACATAAGGCTAATTTCAAAAAAAAACAAAGTATTTTTTGCCGAAATAATATCAGTAGTAATACCCGGACCTAATCGTACTGAACCATTTTGCAGCCATTTTGGAGTTTGTGGAGGGTGCAAATGGCAACAATTGAATTATCAAGCACAACTTTATTGTAAAAACCAACTTGTTTATGATTCTTTTACTCGATTGGGGAAGATTGTTTGCAAAGAATGGCAACCAATAATAGGTGCCCAAAACAATAAATATTATCGTAATAAAACCGAATACACTTTTAGCAACCGAAGATGGTTGCTCAATAGTGAATTAAATAACGAAACTGTACAACAAAAAGCTGCGGGTTTTCATATTTCTGGCAGGTTTGACAAAGTTCTTGATATTGATAAATGCTATCTTCAGGATGATTTTGCAAACAAAATTAGATTATTTATAAAAAATTATGGAATTGAAAAAAATTTGAGTTTTTACGATATTAAAGAGAACAAGGGATTTTTGAGAAATATTATTATTCGCAATTCCACATTAGCACAGTGGATGATAGTTTTGATTACAGGCGAAGATAATGAAACTGAAACTTTGAAATTGCTCGAAGAAACCGAAAAAAAATTCCCCGAAATTAGTACCATAATTTATGGAGTAAATACAAAAACCAATGACACAATTTACGATACCAATCTCGTTGTTTATAAAGGCAAAGGTTATATTGAAGAAAAACTTGATGAAATAATTTACCGTATTAGACCCAAATCATTTTTTCAAACAAACAGCGAACAAACATTAAAACTATATCAGAAAATACGCGAATATGCTGATTTGAATGGAAATGAAATTGTTTACGATCTTTATTGTGGAACCGGAAGTATATCACTCTTCATAGCCAGAAATTGTTCTCGTGTTTACGGTATTGAAAGTGTGCCACAGGCTATAGAAGATGCTAACGAAAACGCCTCGGAAAACAAAATTTCGAATGTAGATTTTTTCACTGGCGATATGCGCTTTGTCTTTTCTAATGATTTTTTATTAAAAACAGGTAAACCTGACATAATAATTACAGACCCTCCAAGAGCCGGTATGCACCCTGATGTTGTTTCTCAAATTTTAAAAGCAGAAGCAACAAAAATTGTTTATATTAGTTGCAATCCATCAACTCAAGCCCGTGATATATCTATGCTTTCAGAAAAATATGAAGTTATGAAAACTTGCCCGGTTGATATGTTTCCACATACTCACCATGTAGAAAATGTTACTTTACTAATAAAAAAATAATTCTTTAGTCTTCTTTTGGCTTGCGAGGGCTCAAGCCGAAAAGTAAATATTATCGTAAGTTGTATGCACTTAACGGAACATATTCAAAAAACAAATGACAGTTTTATTAAATTAAAATCTCGCAAGAATAAGGACCATTATTAAAAATCACATCAATTATGCTTAAATCTTTAATAAAACCGTGTCTGTCAGCAAAAACCTGATTGTATTTCTTAAAAGAATATTGTTGGGGAATTTCTTCGGTTCTATGAATATTATGTGTATTTAAACTAACTGAAATTTCGCTTTTAAGAATATTTAAAACAATTTTTAAAGCCTCAATGTTAAACTCGGCAAGAAGTATATGTTTAGCCATAAATAACTTGTAAAAATCATCAAAATAATGCTCAAAATATGGCGAATTGCGATATGATGCTTCAATACTACGCCAATGTTTTAGTATAAAATTTTCAGAATAATCAATTTTTATTTCGCTTATTCTGCATTGTTGATGTTTGTTTATTACAGGAATACTTAGCCTCATCACATTATTTGGACCCATTATGTAAAAACGATTCCTTAAAGTTTGCTTTAGATAAATTTCACCTATTGAAATTTCAACTTTTTCTTGTTTTAAAAGATACGCAAAATAAGAAACAGGAGGCAGACAGAACAAAGGGAAAGGATTTTTCATTGGTTTGAAATTTCAACTTTTAAATTGTCTTCACAGTTTTTAAGAAGTTGTTTTACAGTTTTATTAAATACGGGATGTACAAATGCAGGTACTATTTCTGAAAGTGGTATCAAAACAAATTTTCGCAAATGCAATAAAGGATGAGGTATAAACAAATCTTTGCTTTTGTGAATGATTGAACCATAAAAAATTATGTCTATATCAATTTCTCGGTCTGTCCAAATGTTTCGAGGCTTACGTCCTATATTTTTTTCAATTTCTTTTACAATTTTTAATATTTTCTCGGGTAAAATATCCGTATTAAAAGCAAGTGCCTGATTCAAAAAATCATTTTGTTCTGTAATGCCCCAAGCTTGTGTAATGTATGTATTTGACACAGCTATTGCTTTACCAAATTCTTTTTCAAGATTAGAAAGTGCTTTTGCAAGATATGTTGCTCTATTTCCAACATTACTTCCTGTTACCAAAACAAGTGTTTGTGTTTTCAATCAAATAAAATCTAAATATACTAAAAAATTGATTTTTTAATTTTTCGCAAAATTGAAACATTGCTATTGAAAACCCAAAGTTTTTGACCTGTAAAATTTATTGATACGCTCAATCCGGTAGCAAACAAAAATGCTATATCCTTAACTTTTATAAAAGATAAAATTTGTGACCATTGTAATGCGAATTTATTACCCAGAATATTTACCACAAATGAAATTGCATATAAGGTAAAAAATCTTGCAAGCCTTCGGTTATTGCGGTCTCGCTGTTTCCACGTAAAACGTTTATTCATGTAATAAGTATAAAAAGAACCGCACATAAATCCTGTTGCTTTTGCAATATCAGCACTTGTAAAACCTAAAAATATTTTATTAAAAGTAATTTCATCAGCACAACCATGACACAACAAATCCAGAATGACATTGTAAATATAGAAATCAATAGCTACAGCCGAGCAGCCAATTATAAAAAAAATTGAAAATTGTTTAATTGCTTTTTTCAAATTTCAGATTTTCAGTTGCCAAATTTAAGGCAATTATTTACAATTTGTATTTCTGCACCCATAATTAGAGGATAATTTGCAGAAATATGACCGGCATTAATACCAAAATACACAGGGATATCAAGTTCTTGGGCATAAGTTTTTACAATTTGATAAGCATTTAAACCAAATTTTACTTTGTTGTTGTGCATTTTATTCATACCGCCTACCAGCATCCCTTTAATTTTGTCAAATTTTCCGGCTCGTTTAAGGCATTGCATCATTCTATCAATATGATAAAGGTATTCGTCAAGGTCTTCAATAAATAATATTTTTTCATCAGTTGAAGTTTCAGAAACAGAACCCATAATTGAAATCATTACCGAAAGATTACCCCCGCAGAGTTTCCCTTTGCAATTGCCAGTTTTATTCAGTTTATGTTTTGGTAATTTATATTGAACTAAATTTCCTTCAATAAAATCAAATAGTTTATTAAAAGAATTAATAACCTTAGAGTTTAATTTATTTAATGCAATAGGCATAGTGGCATGTAGTGTGGCAATATCAAAATTTGTATTTACATGGCTGTGAACCACAGTAAAATCGCTAAATCCAATTAACCATTTGGGATATTTAACAAAATTTGAAAAATCAATTTTATCTATAATTCTCGCAGTTCCGTAACCTCCCCTGACAGCAATTAAAGCTTTAATTTTATTATCATTGAGCCAATATTGAAAATCATCAGCTCGTGTATCGTCATCACCGGCAAATTGAAAATTGCTTTCAAATAATTTGTCGGTATATACTACTTCAAATCCTCTTTTTTCGGCAAGTTTAATAAAAGGTAATATTTCGTTAAATGTTATTTTGCGAGCAGGAGCAATTAGGGCAATTTTATCTCCTTTTTGCAAAAAAGACGGATATATTGACATATCACAAAAATAGAACGAAATTCTTCTATTTTTCTTAATAATGTTCTACTGTGCTCATTCCTGATGATTTAACATCGTAAAATGGTTTTCCGGTGTATTTGATTTTGCTTGTGCCGCTTGCTTTACCGGTTATAGAGTTGGTTTTGCCAATTATTATCTGCGACGCACCCGAAATATCAATTACAGAATTTTGGGATATGAGCTTTTTTGAGTTTAAACTGCTTGCTCCTTCACAATCGTACTTAACATTTTCTATATTTCCCGAAACATTGAGTTTACACACTCCACTAAGCTCAATATTTGCATCAAAATAGTTTAAATTAACATCAGCCGATGTAGCACCACTAAGTTTTAAATCAATTGATTTGCCTGTAAAATTATCTATGTTACAATCTATTGCTCCAGAAAGCGATAGTTGCTCAAGCTCGGGCATTGTGATAATAATTTTGGGCTTTGATTTAAAATTTAAGATTTTTTCTTTCATACTTATTGTCAATTCATCATTTTCAAATTCTGTCTCAATATTTTTTACTACCTCATCATCTCCAATTTTTTGAAGATTAAAAAAATTACCTTTAACAATTTCTACGTCCATCCAACCTTCTACATTTATTTTGTTAGTATTTTTTATGTTGTTGTTGCCCGAAAACAAAAGAGAATCATTGCATGATGGGCAAAGCAAATCATCACCCTTAAACAATAATTCATTACTTGTAAAGTTTGATTTATTCATCAAATAAACCATATTGATTGTTTTTATTAAAACAGATTTTTTTTGAAAATCAGGATGTAGTGAAAATTTAACATTTTCGGGTATTTCTATAATAAATTCAGCTTTTTGTCTTCTATAAATTTTTGATTTTTTATAATAATCAGAAACTTTTAAAATTAGGATATTGCTGTCTAACTGAAATGTGGCACCTATTTTTTGGGCGTTTTCAATTGCTTTATCACTATTTTCGGCTGAAGCAGTTTCGTTTATAGTAATATGCAATAAACTATCGCTTGATTTGATGATTTTAATGTTAGAGTTTTCAAATAAATCTCTATCGGCAAATGCTGTTTTTATAAGCAGATTTGATTTTATAGCATTGGCAGAGTTATAAGTATTAGTTTCAAGCACTTTAAAATTGCATACTGCAACAAATCCAAAATAAAGCAATAACGGAATTGTGAAGCCCCAAATTATATTTAATACACGTCTTACTGGTCTGTAATTAATATTTGAATTTGAAGCAAACTTGAATAATCTGGTAATAATATTGAATAAGGGGATGCCGATAAACATCCCAAAAAGAACTTTGAAAGAGATAAAATCCGCTTCTGAATCAAAAAAATTGGGAATTTGTTTTGCATAAAAACCATTGCTGCTAAAAGTAAAACTACTTACCCCCGAATATAAAGTGAAAATAAAAATTACAAAAAAAACCAAAATAGCAATTCCGGCTGCAATAGCCATAAGCTTAAAAGCCATAATGAATACCGGCATTATGCTTTTTATAATGTCTCTTATTTTTTTCCCAAAATTGTGCGATTTAAAATTTTTTTCTACATTTTGAGCTTCTGTTTTCACTTTGTTTATTATATTATCTAATGTTGGTGCTTTGCCTGTCATTTCAAGTTTTTGAGCTGTTGTAACGGCTTCTGGTACCAAAATCCACAAAATGAGATACACAAGAAAACCTGTACCAAAAAACAACACCAGACAAAGCCACAAAATGCGGACAATTGTGGGGTCAATATCAAAATATTTTGAAATGCCCGAACATACTCCTCCAAGCATTTTATTTTCACCATCGCGGTAAAGCCTTTTGGGAACACCATTGTCACCAAAAGTATTTTGATTTGCTTGTTTGCTCTCATCATTTTCATCAAACTCGTCAGGGTTTCCCATGTTTTTAATCACCAGTTCAACATCAGCAAGGGAAGAAGCAACTTTTCCGTTAAGATTTTCTAACAATAATTCTGCAATTCTCGCTTCAATGTCATTTATAATTTCTTTCCCGTTTTCTGTTTGTGAGTATTTTCGTTCAAGAGCATTGATATATTTTTTCAATACCTCAAAAGCATCTTCGTCAATTTTAATTGAAAATCCTCCTAAATTGATGGTTATTATTTTGTCCATTTGTTATTTTTTTAAAGTTTTATTTATTGATTCATTAAGTTCATTCCAAGTTTTGTGCAATTCGCCAAGAAACGCTTTGCCTTTTTCGGTTATTACAAAATACTTTCTAGGTGGTCCTTGTACTGATTCTTTCCAAAAATAAGTAAGGAGTTCGGCATTTTTCAAACGTGTAAGCAAAGGGTACAATGTGCCTTCAACTACTATCAGGTTGGCTGCCTTTAGCTCCGATAGAATATCTGAAGCATATATTTCGCCTTTGTTTATTACTGCTAATATGCAGTATTCTAATATTCCTTTCCTCATTTGCGAAATTGTATTTTCCAAATTCATTTATTTGTAAATTGTACTGCAAAGATATATGTTTTAAATTGTACTATGCAATACATAATACTAAAATATTTTTTTAATTTCTGATTATCAGTTATAAATATTTTTTTTGTGAAATGAGTTTTAAGTTCAAACAATTTGCGGTGAAACATAGCAAAAGTTCAATGAAAGTGGGAACTGATGCGGTTTTATTAGGTTCGTGGGCAAATTTTTCAAATTCTTTAAATCTTCTTGAAGTGGGAACAGGATGTGGGGTAATTTCGCTTATTGTAGCTCAAAGAGAAGGAAAAGTTAATATAACTGCAATTGATATTGATGAAAATTCGGTAATTGAAGCTGAAGAAAATTTTAAATGCAGTAAATGGTCAAACAGATTAAAATCATTAAATATTTCTTTTCAAAACTTTACAAAAACAAATCATGAGTTTTTTGACCATATTGTATGTAACCCGCCTTTTTTTGCCAATAGCACGCCTTCTCCTTTGCAATCAAGGCATTTTGCAAGACACACTGACAAGCTCAATCCACAAGATTTTTTTGAAAATTGCTTAAAAACTCTAAACATTATAGGTAAAATTTCAATTATAATTCCCTCAAATGATTATAATTTATGGGAAAAACATTCAATTGAAAATGGATTTTTTACAAACCGTATTACTACTGTTTTTGCATATCCCACAAAGGTATCAGAAAGAAAACTTATAGAATTTTCGAGAAATAATTTATCAATTCAATATACTGAAATTTACATAAGAAAAGGAAAAAATATGGGTTTTACAGACCAATATTTAGATTTGACAAAAGAATTTTATTTGCCACAGATAAATAAAATAAATCAATAAAGACTGAGAACAATCGTTTTTTGATAAAATTACCCAATTTAGCTATTTAAAATGTTTATGTTTTGTAATTCGGTTCAATATTTCAATACATATCTAAAATTTATTTTCCACCAATTGTTACAGTTTTTTTCTCTATTATTTTTTTCCCTGAAATATATAATAATTCAGCATAAACAATGTATATACCGATTGCACATTTTTTTCCCTCTTCATTAAGCCCATCCCAAAACCAAGTTTGTGTATTGCCAACAGGCACATTATTTACAAGTTTTATTATTTCAAACCCATTTGCATCAAAAATTTTAACGGTAGCCATACCTTGTGTATTTTCGCTCTTTAATGTAATTGAAACAATGTCATTATTTCCATCATCATCGGGCGAAAACATTTCGGGTAATACAGTGAGAAATGCGCTTGTTTTTTCTAAATTTATAACATGCGAATTTTCTAATCCGGGAGTTCCAAAACCATAAGTAGCCGCAGCCGATGTCCAATTAGAAATTTCTGCTGATGATATTTTGGTGTTAATTTTTTCAAGTGAAACTCCTTCATATTCGGTCAAAAGCTCAAAATGCATTGATTGATTATAATCCACCTCGTCTATCACAATATTCATATTATTCGAAATTCCAATATGACCAAAATCGTCATTCATCAAAGGCATTTCAGGCAAATTAATAAATGCAGATTTGTCGTTGTGTTTATAGTAATTGCAAACCCAATCTTTATTAGTTGAAAAAACTTTGTATTCACGTGGTAAAACGTATTTTCCCAGTGTGTCAATTAAAGTAAAATTATCAGGGTTACCATCAAAATTATAATTAAAAAGATATAGATTTTTAAGCCAAAGTGTTTTATCGCTTATATTGTATATTTCAATATAATCGCTTCCTCCCGAAACCGGATTAAATAAAATTTCATTAATAATTAGTTCACCAAATTGTGGCAATTCGGGCAATGTAAAGTTTATGCTTGTATCTCTTAAAAAATTCATACTGCAATCGTGTATTTTTTTTATAGTCAAGTTATAATTTTCAGGACTTTTCAAGTTGTTTTTAAGTAAAATTTCAATTTTGTTTTGATTAACAAAAATTTGTTCGATTGTATTAATATTTAAGTTGTAATTGTAAATATCAAAGGCAGAAAAGCTATCAACAATTTCACTCATTGTAATAACAACTTTCAAATTGTTTTTAACATAAAAATCAATAATATAAGGTTTAGTAAAATCAGGATTAAAAGCCTTTACAGAGTTTGTTTTACCCGGTGTACCGCCTTCAGGATTTACAGATGCTTTAAAATTTGTTTCATTACAAGGGTTAGATATATCAATCATTTCAAGTGCCCATCCCCCATTAGATTTTAAATTATCATTATATGATTTGGTACTGTAAATTAGGCGATGAACGAGCTTTCCTTCATTATTTCTCAATGTTATTTCATCACCCGAATTATTTAGAGAAGGAAAATAAGTTAATCCAATTGCATTCTTGTATTTTGAAAACAAACTAAGATTACTTTTTTCGCAAAAAATTATAAAACTATCGGGATAAATCTGTATATCGGGTAAAACCGAAAATGAATTTTGGTCGTGAATTATGCAATTTTTCAGAGTAATTATTTTTGCCGATTTATTATACAACTCAATGTATTCAGCATTAGGCAAACCAATTTGAGGTTCGGGGTCGGCCATTATTTCAGTAATAAGTACATCGTACAATTCAGGTATTTCAAATTTATATTTTATGATTGAAAAGATAGTATCAGTTAGTTTTAAACCCGATTTATCTTCACAACTTTTAATTGATAACTTGTAAAAAATGTTTGGAAGCATTTTTTTGGTAAAAATTAATTCTACAATAGTGCTGTCTATACTGATAAACCTTACTGATGAAGGCTTCCCAATTGAGTTGTTCAAATCATAATTTGATGTATCAGTTGCAGTATTATTCATTTTTTCGCTAAATGAAACTCTCAATGTATCAAACGAAAAGTTTTGAACTTCATTTACTACTGGATTTATTGTGTCTTTAAAAATTTTACTTATTTCAAAATCATCAAAAAAATGAAGTTTAAAAAAGCTCGCAGTTGATTGTTTTATAACAATACCAGCATAATCTGATGTTTTCAATTCGTTATTCAAAACGCTACCTTCAACTTTATAATTATTGCCTGTACCAGTGCTGTCGCTACACAATGTAAAATTAAAATTGCTATCGCAAATTACTTTTACCTTAAAAAAATTGTTTGAATGGTTAAGAGTGCCATTTCTTCCGTCAATAATTAATGTTGAAGTATTTTTAATTTTTTTATAAAGACAAATTTCATCGTAAGTACCACCTAATCTAACAAAATAACCGCTATTTTGTCCTGTAAGTGATAAAGAATCTGAGGTTAAAAAAACATCTACATAGTTTAACGATGATGTATTGAATTGAAGATTGATAAAAAATGACCAAGTAGAATTTGCAACAAGTTTTGATTGTGATGATATGTAAAATTTATCGTTTGCAATTAAACTGTTAGATTTTAATTTGCCTGATGAAAATGAAAACTTTGAAGTATCTCCATACCAAAGCGGGTTTGAATTAAAATTGCTGTCGTTAAAATTATCAACTATTTGAGCTGAAGAATTGAAAAAACAATGAGTTAAAAAGCTCATCATAACAATTTTTTTCATAAAATTTTTAAAATTCATAATATTTTCATTGGCTTCAAATAAAATAAATTTTAAATATATTTTATAATATTGCCTGAAAAATAATAAAATGGCTGAAAAACATAAAAGATTACTATATAAAGATGCATTGCTTTCAACGGTTTTTGTGTTTTTATGTATCGGGATTTTTGCTTACAACCCAATAAATTTAAAGGTTTTTAACCTTATTGCCAAAACTCTTAAAGATATTGAATTTACAGATATTATTTTTTCGGGAAAAAATGCGAATAAAAACGATATTAATGCAAAAATATCAAACGATATTGTGATTATAAATGCTGCAGACCGTGGCAGAGCCGAAATTGCTCAATTAATTAATAAAATAAATGAAGAAAATCCGAAAGTTATAGGACTTGATTTTGTTTTTGAAGGACCAAAAGATTTTTACAGCGATAGCTTGCTGAAAAAAGCAATTGAAAATACCCATAAAATAGTACTTGCCTCAAAATTTAAAAATGAACAGGGCGAATCGCATGAATATATTGAGCCATCATCAACTCTTGGCAATTGTAAAAGTGGTTACGCAAACCTAATGATACCTTCTATGGATAAAACTGTTAGATTTTTCAGAAGTAAGGATAAAGTGAAAGGTAAAATTGTATATCCTTTTTCGCTAGAAATAGTAAAACAGGTAAATTCTGAAAAAGCAGAAAAATTTATAAACAGAAACAAAGATTTTGAGTTAATTAATTATCAAGGCAATCTAGAAACTTTGCACCATATTAACGGTAACGATATTATAAAAAATAATTTTCCTAAAGGATTTTTTAAAAATAAAATTATTTTGATAGGCTTTTATGCATCAGATTGCAACCCAAACCCTATTTTAGACGATTATTTTTACACACCTTTAAACGAAAAAATTATTGGGCGAAAATTTCCTGATACTTACGGAATAGTAATTCAGGCAAATATTGTAAATATGATTTTAAGTGAAAATTACATAAACAAAACATCAGCAACATTCGATTGGATTTTGGGTTTTATAATTTGTTTTTTACACAATCTCATTTTTTTAAAACTTTATGTTCACAGGCACTTATGGTATCATGTAAACGCAAAATTCATACAACTTGGCACATCATTTCTGTTGATACTTTTGTTCATTTACTTTTTCAAAACATTCAATATAAAGTTGAGTGCTTCGCCATTTTTAGTACCATTAATATTAACAGTAGATTTATTGTATTTTTACGAAGCAATATTATTGTGGATTAATAAAAAACGTAAAGTAAAAACATATTTTACAACCGGAGCAAAACATTATTAAAAAAAAAAGAGAAATTGAAATCAGCACATAAAACAATAATCACAGCAATTTTGCTTTCAATATTCAGCAGTGCAGTTTTTGCTCAAAAAATTAAAGTTGAATGGGTATCGGGCGATGTAACAGTTTATAAAAAAGGAACTACCATAACATCAAAAGTAAAAAAATACGAAAATTTAGAGCCTACCGATCGTTTGTTTTTGGGCGATAAAGCATTGCTTGTAGTTTCTGATTATTCACAAAAGTATTTTGAAGTAAAAAAGAAAGGTTACGTTACAGGCAAAGAACTAATTGAGGGTATTACAAAATCAACCGATAGCGAATATCAGCGATATATAGCTTATATTTTAAAAGAAATTAAAAGCCACGAACCCGAAATGAATAAAAAAGAAAAAGGAATACCCGGTGCACCAAGCAGAGGCGATGAGTTTAGTATTATAATCCCAGACACACTAAATCTTTTTAGTGACGAACAATTACCAATACGTTGGAGTAGTAGTATAAATACCGAAACTGTAAACATTCAACTTTCAACAGATAAAGTCATTTTGCTTGACATAGATGTAACCGGTGATTTGTTTTGGTTTAACAATCTCAGTACATATTTTTTTATAAAGAAAACCCTTTTTCTCAAGATTTACGAACGTGTTACAGATGGGAACAAAGTTTTAAAATCAGTAACTGTAATTAATATGTCATCAATAAAACAAGCAGAAGCTAAAAAAAATATAAATGAAGAATTTAAAGACATTGAAGACCCAAGGCTAAACTTAATTGCCAAAGCTACAAAATGGGAAATTAATCATTTTTATCTCAATGCTCTTGATATATATAAAATACTGTTGCTTGATTATCCCGAAGACGAACTTGTAAAAGCAAGCTACAATTTATTTTGCGAAAGAACAGGATTTCAATAAAATTGTTTGTTACTTTTTAAAAAATGCTTTTGATTTGAAACTTAAAAAAAAAATCAAAAGTATGATTTCGCAGGTAGTTTTTATTCTGATTTTGGTATCTGGAATTTATTTTTTTACAAAAAATGTAAGAAAAATTAGAAGAAACATACTTTTAGGCAAATCATACAATCCGGGTACGCAATTTGGTGATAGACTAAAAAACATGTGTTTAATGGCATTAGGTCAACGCAAAATGTTTGATAGACCTATTTCTGCATTCTTACACATTTTGGTTTATGCAGGTTTTATTCTAATAAATATTGAAGTTTTAGAAATATTTGCTGATGGAATATTACATTCTCATAGGGTTTTCAGTGGTTTTTTTGGTAATTTTTATTTTTTGGTAATTGGTTTCTTCGAGTTGCTTGCATTAGGCGTACTTGTAGCTTGCGTATTTTTTTTGATAAGGCGTCATATAGTTCGAATTTCACGATTTAACAGCAAAGATCTTGAAGGTTTTCCCGCCAAAGATGCCACTATAATTCTTGTTACCGAAATAATAATGATGTGTGCTGTTTTGATTATGAATGTTTGTGATGTAGAACTTCAGCAAAAAGCCCAATTGCCTGTTAGTACTTTATTTTATGGCTTTATTTCAAACGCAAATGAATCTTACATACATATAATTGAAAGAGTAGCATGGTGGTCACATTTTGTAGGTATAATTTTATTTCTTAATTATGTTCCATTTTCAAAGCATTTTCATATTATTATGGCATTTCCAAATACGTGGTATGCAAATTTATTACCCAAAGGAAAATTAGAGAATTTAGAATCAGTAGCACAAGAGGTAAAGCTAATGCTTGATCCATCGGCTTCTATTCCCGAAGGGTACATTCAACCATCGAGTTTCGGGGTTAAAGATATATATGATTTAAGTATTAAAAATCTTATGGATGCTTACACATGTACCGAATGTGGAAGATGCACCTCGGTTTGTCCGGCAAATATTACAGGCAAAAAACTATCGCCTCGCAAAATAATTATGTCAGTTCGTGACAGACTTGAAGAAACAGGCGAAAATATTGATAAATCGGGTAAAGAATTTAAAGATAATAAAAGCCTTCACGATTACATAAGTGCCGAAGAACTGTGGGCATGTAATACATGTAATGCTTGCTACGAAGCATGTCCGGTACAAATAAACCCGATGGAAATTATTTATAAAATGAGGCAATATTTAATTATGGAAAAATCGGAGGCTCCGAGTGAAATAAATATTATGTTTTCAAATATTGAAAATAACGGGGCACCTTGGCAATTTTCGGCTATGGACAGGAATAATTGGGCTTCGGAAATTTAAGTTTATCTAATTATAAAATTTTTCGATATCAGCAAGCGACATTATTTTTTTGCACTTATCAATACTCAGAGATTTTTCGATATAATCTATAACTTGTTCGTATTTCATTGCCCTGTCATAATCAACCTTATCAACCGAAGATGTAACAATCACAACAAACACATTATTTTTGAATTTAATTGTATTTAAAGCATTTAAAAAATCCCAGCCACTCCACACAGGCATATTCAAATCAAGTAATACAAGAAAATTTTCATCATTTTTAGCTTGGTTTATATAGTCAAATGCTGTTTTCCCGTTTAAAAAAGTAAGAGGATTGTTATCCATACCACTCATTTTTACCATTTGAGTATGTATTAAAATTACTACTTCATCATCGTCAACTATTAAAGTTTTAAGCATAACTTTTTCAAAATTAATAAATGATTGTAAAAAATCAATTATTTTTTTTTAGTAGAATTTTGCGAGTTGATGCATTCTCTTTAATCTTAAGCAAGCATCAAGAGTAAGAATTTTTTCAACAAAATCTATAACTAGTTTATATGATTTTGCCTTTATATGATCTGATAAATCTATTGATGAAGTGAGAATTACAATATAAATTTCTTTTGAATAGTTTTTATTTTTTAATGATTCTAAAAACTCCCAACCACTCATTACAGGCATATTTATATCCAGAAAAATAAGTATTGTTTCATCTACATCCTTATTTTTTTCAATATATTCAAGAGCTTTTTTCCCACTGTCAAAACCCACGGGGTCATCGGCAATTGTACTTCTTTTAACCATCATAGTGTTTACCATTATAAACACTTCGTCATCATCTACTATCAATACTTTTAGGTTCATAAAATTTATTTGATATTTATTTGCTCTGTTTTATTAACTATATCTCTAATAATATTATCAAGTTCTTCGGCAGATAACGAAATGTTTTTAAGTATATCTTTCAAATTCATTCCATCTTGGCTATAATGGTTTATCAAATCTACCAAGCCCATAATACGCGAAAGTGGTGCTCGTACAATATGCGATTGTGTCCATGCAATTTCTCTTAGTTTAAGGTTTTGCTGCTTAATTGCTTCAATATTCTTTATTTGCTCAGAAATATCCTGCATGGCACCAATCATTCTAATAGGATTTCCGGCTTTATCATAAATGGCAAAGGCTCTGTCTAAAATGTATTTATATTTTCCATCTGCACACAAAAAGCGATATTCAAGCTGTAAATGTTCTGTTTTTTGTTTAAAAAGAATGTTTAAGTGATTACTTACATTTTCCAAATCTTCGGGATGAATTTTTCCTTTCCACCAGTTTGTCATATCAGTTACTTCATTAGCAATATAGCCAAACATTTGAAAAATCCCATTATTATACTTCATTGTATCATTTAATATATCCCAATCCCATATTGTATCGCTTGTGGCTTTGGCAAGTATTTCGTATTTGTGGTTTGTAAGTGTTATTTCATTGAGATTAAAATGATTTTCTAAAATTATTCCTAAAAATCCGGCAACTCTTTCTATTAGAGCAATTTCATAACTTTCGGGTTTGCTTTTTTTATAATAATACAAAATAAAACTACCAAGAATTTTTCCCCAACTACTTTTGATAGGTGTAGCAACACAACCTTTTATTTTAAATTTTGAAGCAACTTCGATAAGATGATTCCATCGTTTATTGTTTTCAAAATCTTCAACTATTACTGTTTCAGATTGTGCAATAGCAAGATTGCAAGGGTATTCAATCATATCAACGGTTTTTCCTTCTATTAATTCTAAGAATTCTTTAGGAATTGAGTTTCCCCTTAATAATGATTTAATAGTATTGTCTTTCTCTATTTTTAGAATTGTGCAAAACGTATCAGGAATTAATGTTTCAAAATTTGAAACTAATTTTTCAAGAACTTTACTGAACGAAATTGTTGGGTTTGCGTTCATTTCGAATATTTTGTTTTCGAGCTCAAGAATTTTTTCGTTAAGTTCTTTTTGAGTTATATCATTGCACAATACAAGCCTTGCTTTTTTGTTTTCATAAATAATTTCTACACTATTTATTTCTGCTTTTATTTTATTGCCGTTTTTCTTTACTAATTCATTATAAATTAAATACGACTCAGTATTGGTTTTATTCAATTTTTTAATTTCTTCCAACGATTTCAAATCATCTTTTGTTCTGAGATCGGAAATGCTCATTGTCAAAAACTCTTCAAAACTGTATCCAAATTGTTCAATTGCTGCTTTGTTTACATTTAAAAATTTTAGGCTTTTTGCATCGTAAACCCACATTGGTGTAGGACTATAATTAAAAATTTGCCTGTATTTTTCTTCCGATTCTTGTAAAAGTATTTTTATTTTTTTTCTTTCAATACTGTATGAAATACTTTTAACTAAACGGCTTGGGTCAAGTTCGTCTTTAAGTAAATAATCTGAAACACCCATAGAAATTGTTTGTGCTCCAAAGTCTTTATCGAGATATCCTGTGAGTACAATTACAGGAATAGCTCCAGCAATATCAACAATTTTGCTTATCAATTCTTTTCCATTGGCATCGGGCAATGAAAGGTCTAATAGTATTATATCAAATTTTTCATCAGAATTTATTTTAATTAATGCACTTTTTAATGAATCAACACAAATTAGATTGCAATCAAACTTTGCTTCATCAAAATATTCTTTAATCAATATCTGATCGCCCGAATTATCTTCAATTAATAAAATTTTTAAATTTCTATTTTGTTGATTTAACATTTTTTTCAATATTAAACATTTTTTTTTAATCAAATATTCATTATATCTACAATGCTTTACTGATTGTAAAATAAAATGAAGTCCCTTCACCTATTATTGATTCAACCCATATTTTGCCATTATGCAATTCTACAATTTTTTTACAAATTGATAATCCAATACCCGAGCCTGTATCTTCGCTTTTAGGTGCAACTCTTTGAAAAATCACAAATATTTTATCAAAATACTTTTCTTCTATTCCAATACCATTATCGCTTACACAAAATTGCCAAAAAGTTTCTGTTTCGGATGCCGAAATTTTAATAATTGGTTTTCTACTATCGGCAGAATACTTGAGCGCATTTGCTATTAGATTTTGAAAAACTTGTTGAATAGATGTTTTTCTTGCATAAATATTAGGTAGTTTTTCAAAAATTACTTGTGCTTGTTTGTTAATTATTTCTGTTTTCTCAATTTTAAGTATTTCATTAATTATTTCGTTAAGGTTTACAATTTCCATGTTTTTTAAATTTTTACCTGCTTTTGAGTATTGAAGCAGGTCGTAAATTACCTGTTTCATTCTGTTTGACCCATCAATAGCATGTTTTATATATTCTGTAGCTTTTTCGTCAAATAAATTTTTGTATTTGTTTTCAAGCAATTTTAAAAAACTGCTTACCATTCTAAGTGGTTCTTGCATATCATGTGAGGCTATATATGCAAATTGTTCAAGTTCTGCATTAGAATTTTTAAGGATTTCGGTTTTTTGTATAAGTTCAAAATTAAGTTTGTTTAATTCTTCAATATGTTTTTTCCTATCTGTAATATCTGATAAAAAAGTTTGATATTTCCCGTCAGACAATTGCCTAACACGCACTTCGGCTGTTATTTGTTTTCCATCTTTTGCTTTAAGTATTCTTTCAACTATTGTAAGTTTGTTTTTTTTAATAATAGTTAAATCAATTGGATGTTCTAAAATATTGCTCTCGCTAATAATTTGTGTTACTTTCATTGATAATAATTCTCTTTTTGAATATCCCAGCAACTCACAACCAAATGAATTTATATCTAAAATATTTAAATTATTGTCACTTATTATAATAGCATCGGGAGCTTGTTCAACAAGTGCTTTGTAATACTCTTCTTTTACTTTAAGTTTTGTTTCGGTTTCTTTTTGGAAAGAAATGTCAATACCCATTCCTAACAAACATGGTTTTCCTTCGTATTCATACCTGAAACCTGTGAAGATACATGGCATTTTTGATTTATCTTTTTTCAAAAAACTAGCTTCAATTTCGTCGTATCCTGTTTCAAACACCTTATCTATTGAATGTTTAATTTTTTTACTTTCATTTTCATCAAAAAAATCGAGAGGGTGCATTGTTTTAATTTCATTAAATGAATATCCTGATGCAGATTCAAATGTTTTGTTCCATAATAGAAATTTGCCTGTTTCATCAAAAAAATAAAATGTACCGGGTAAGTTATTTATTAATGCTTCAAACTTGTTTTTTTCTTTTTCTATTTCAAAACTTGCATTTTTTATTGGGTCAATATTAGTAATTATAGCAATAGAACCAATTGTTTTACCTCGTTTGTTTAAATAAGGCGAACCGTTTATTATTACCCATTTAGGCTTTCCGGTTTTGGTAAAAAGGCAAGTTTCGTATCTACTTGATTTACCTTGCTGTCTTTCAATATTTATTCTTTTTATTACCTCTTTATCATTTTCATTTTTATAAAACATCTCATAAGCTATTTTTCCTATGAGTTCATCAGACTCGTATTCAAACTCTTCACACATTTTGGGGTTTACATACATTATTCGGTCGTCATTGTCAACAATAAGGATGCTTTCATTCATTTTATTAACAATTATATCCCATTTGTGACGTGGCGAATAATCTAGCATTTTGTATTTTACAATAGCCAAAAGTGCAAATAGTGAAAATATAGTTGTTGTGGTTGAAGCTAAGGGTATATCATTTCTATTAAAAATAAATGGCAATATCACTTCACAAATGATACTTATCAAAAAAGTAACTGTATAGCCGATAGCAAGAATCAGAGCTTGTATTTGCTTTTGCTTTGAAGATGTTGAAAAATAATAACTCCAAAAAAGTACCAATAAAACAATTGAGTTAAACGTTATCCCAAAATAGATAATTGAAGTAAACAAAGTAGGTTCAGGGTTTATCAACCAATTCCATTGTTTTGATGGTAAAATTGTATAAGTATCTAATCTTAAACTAATGATAATAATACATATCAGATTTGGAATTATTAATGAAAATAGTATTAAATATTCCGAAATTTTTCTAATCCACCCCGAAATAAACAATAAAAGATAAATACCGAAAGGAACTATTAATATTGATATGATGCTTGAAACAATATAAAATTCAAAAGCAATATTTTTATTTTTACACAAATGTAAAGCCCCTGTAGCCAACTGCCATGCTGCTTCAATAAGCACAAAAACCGAAAATGTATAATTTACTCTTGAAGATCGCAGTTTTATTAAAACATATAAAAAAATCCCAAGATTTATCAAAACAGGTATTGTTGTTAACAATATCAAATCCCATCTGTGTAAATCAAAATTTGAAAAAAAATTTGTCAATTTTTTTAACTGTTTGCTAAGACAAAGATAAATAAATCAATTGTCTTAAAATTCTCTTTAATTAGTTATTTTCCACTTATAATTCTCTTCGTGGAATATTTGGTACACCAATACTGAATTTTTCTCTTTTAAATTTTGAAAAACTGAGTGGATTATTGTTTAATTCAATATTTTCAAGTCTTTGTCTATGAATTTTATCAGCCATATACAATGCACTTGTAAACGAAGAAATACTTGCTGTGCCTTTGCCAGCTATGTTATAGGCAGTACCATGATCGGGCGAGGTTCTTATTACAGGTAAACCTGCAGTATAGTTAACTCCTTCTTCAAAAGAAATGTATTTAAATGGTATTAAACCTTGATCGTGATACATTGCAAGTACTGCATCAAACTGCAAGAAACTATTATTACCAAAAAAACCATCGGCAGAGTATGAACCCCACACCTCAAATCCTTTATCTCTTGCAGCTATAACAGCCGGATTGATTATTTCAATTTCTTCTTTACCAATTATACCTTTATCGCCAGAGTGTGGATTTAATCCTAAAACTGCAATTTTGGGAATTGTAATACCAAAATCTTCTTTCAAGCTTTTATTCATCACTTCAATTTTTTCAATTATCAATTCTTTAGATAGTATTGACGAAACGTCTTTTATAGGTATATGTTCTGTAACTAATCCCACTTTTAAGGTATCCGATACAAGCATCATTAAGTAATTTTTAATATTAAACTCATTTGCAATGTAGCCTGTATGACCATTAAAATTAAATTCATTGTTTTTGATAGTTTGCTTATCAATCGGAGATGTACATAAAACATCAATTTTTTGTACTTTTAAGTCGTTTAATGCACTTTTTAATGACGAAAAAGCGAATGAGCCTGCTTGCTCTGAGGCTTGCCCGGGTGTAATATTAATTTCACCTTCAAAACATATTTTCAGATTTAGTTTATTTTCTTCGCATTCATCTATATTTTTTATGATTTTATAAAAAGGTTGGTTTTCGAGATTTAACAGGTTTTTATAAAATTTGAATACATGAACATTAGCATAAAGTACAGGTGTAAATTTTTCATACATTTCGTTAAAACTAAAAGTACGTAAAATTATATCCATCCCAACACCATTTATATCTCCTGATGTTATTCCAATTATTGTTTTATTTGACATAAATTAAAAGCGAAGTTCTTATTTTTAAAATTAAAATATAAACAAAATTACCATCTGATTAAAGCACTTGCCCATGTAAATCCACTTCCAAAAGCCGCAAGGCAAATAATATCGCCATTATTAACCAAACCTTTTTGCCATGCCTCGCTCAATGCAATTGGTATTGAGGCTGCTGTGGTATTTCCATAATTCATAATATTATTATAAACTTGGTCGTCTCTCAATTTCATTGAACGTTGAATAAATTGCGAAATTCGCAAATTTGCCTGATGTGGAATAAGTAAATTTATATCATTTGACTGATATCCATTTTTGGTCAATGCTTCGTTTATTACTTCGGGAAACCTTGTTACAGCATGTTTAAAAACATTATTTCCATTCATTACAGGATAAAAACTTTCTGCAGCAAAAGGCATTTCTTTAGGTGTGGTACAACATCTGTCTTTTGCCATAAGTTCCTCAGCAAATTTTCCTTCGCTATGCAAATGTGTAGAGAGTATGCCTTTTCCGAGCTCATCAGTTGCACTTACCACAGCCGCACCGGCTCCATCACCAAAAATAACAGAAACATTTCGCCCTCTTGTTGTAATATCCATTCCTGTACTTTGAATTTCAGAACCTATAACAAGAATATTTTTATACATTCCTGTTTTTATAAATTGGTCGGCAACACTTATACCATATACAAATCCCGAACATTGATTTCTAATATCTAAAGCTCCTATAGTACCTGCACCAAGTTGTTCTTGCACAAGTACCCCTCCTCCGGGAAAAAAATAATCGGGAGAAAGTGTGCAAAATATAATAAAATCAATATCCGATACTTTTAATCCGGCGTTTTCAATAGCTATCAACGATGCTTTTGTTCCCATGCCAGATGTTGATTCATTTTCAATATCTACCCAATGACGTGTATTTATACCCGTTCTCTCTACAATCCACTCGTCTGATGTATCCATTAATTTTTCGAGATCTTTGTTTGTAACACATTTTGGAGGCACATAATGACCTAAGCCTGAAATATATGAATTTGGCATTTTTTTATTTTTGTTGTTGGTAACAAACCTACAATAATTTTAATGATAAAAAAAAGCATAAGTATTTTAAAACTTATGCTTTAATAAGATAAAATTGTAAGTAGTGATTTATAATTTAACTTCAGTTTCCCAGCCTTCTTCGGTACGTTTTATGGTAAGTCCTACATCGCAAAAAATTCCGTTCAGTACAAGGGGGAGTCTTGAGTTATTATATCCTATGCTTCCAAGATATTCATAAGTGTCTTTTTGTGTTTCAAAAAACTTTTTCTCAACTTTTGGAATAGGTGTTTCTTCAAATTTATTTTCTGTTTCAAATGCTAAAGGTTTATTGTCAAGCGAATTTTTTAACTCAACAACACGAGCTTTAAGCAACTCAATAAATCTTTCATCAGCATCGGCAGGTACTGTAAGTGTAATAATTTTCTGATTGTTTTTGCCCAACCAATATCTCGACCTGCAACTACTGCTGCAATACTTTGCATCATTGCGGTTAGCTATAAACTCTATTCCACAGCATTTACATACTGATTTTGGTTTTGAATAAATTAGTTTTTTGTCTGACAGAGTTTCTTCCATTGTATTTGTTTTAAAAAAGCATTACAAAGGTTAGATATTAATACTATTTATTTGAAACGCTTAATAAACAGGTGTTTTTTTTATTAGACGTATTTTGTTTACTGATTTCAAATTAATTTTTATTTGTTTTAAAATCTTTGAACTGTAAACAAATGTTTGGGTAAGGGTTTGGTAAAAATTTGGGATAAAAAAAAACGGCAGAAATTTCTGCCGTTTAATAAAATCTTAAAATTTTTCTTAGTTTTTGGGAGTTGCCTCTGGTGTTGTTTCCGGAGTTGTTTCTGTTGTTTTCTTTTTGCAGCAAGAGGTTTTCTTAGTACAATTTTGCTTATTTGCTTCATCGCTTTCTTTTTTGCAACAGCTTTTCTTTTTGCGTTTTTTCTTTTTGCAAGATGTCTTTTTATCGTCATCGCAATTAGTAACTGTTGATGTTTCAGGCTTGTAGGTAGCTGTAGCAACTACATCAGAAACAAACATACAACCCATCGAAAGTGCTAATACTAATACTATCTTTTTCATTTTTTTTGTTTTATTTAATATTTCAAAGGTAAAGAGTTTAATCCAATTTAGCAATAATAGTTTTACCTCCTATGGTTTTTTCGTCAATTTTTACATTAATTTTATATTCTTTTGGCAGAAAAACATCTACTCTTGACCCGAATTTAATAAATCCCATTTCTCGCCCTTGTATAGCTGAATCGCCTTCTTTAACATACCAACATATACGTCTTGCAAGTGCCCCGGCTATTTGTCTGAAAAGTATTTTATGACCATGCTTATTTTCGATAACAGTAGTAGTTCTTTCGTTCAATTCGCTTGATTTTGGATGCCATGCAACAAGGTATTTTCCGGGATGATATTTAAAATATTTTACAACTCCACTCACAGGATTGCGGTTTACATGAACATTAAATGGTGACATAAAAATTGATATTTGAATACATTCTGAATTCAAATATTCTTTTTCAAAAACATTTTCAATTACAACTACTTTGCCATCGGCAGGGGCAATTATACAATTTTGGCATTCGGTAATTTTCCTCATAGGGTTTCTAAAAAACTGCAAAACAATAATTAATAATGCTAAAGAAAATAAAAGAATTATATTTCTAATCCATATAGTTGAAACAAATCTGTCGGTTAAAAAATTTATTACAACTATAAAAATTACCGTTATAAAAATTGTAACAAAACCTTCTTTGTGTATAAACATTGGTTTAATTTAAAATACTCCTCTGAGTTTTTGTGTACTTGCTACTTTATCAATAGCAACAATGTATGCTGCTGTACGCATGCTTACATCATATTTTAAAGAAGTTTGAAATACATTTTCAAATGCTTGTTTCATAACTCTATCAGCACGGCGGCTTACACGTTCTTCTGTCCAGTAATATCCAAGCCTGTTTTGAACCCATTCAAAGTATGAAACAGTTACTCCCCCTGCATTTGCTAATATATCGGGCACTATATTCACTTTGTTATTATAAAGTATTGAATCTGCATTGCTGGCGATTGGTCCATTTGCTCCTTCAACAATTAATTTAGCCTTTATTTCATGGGCATTTTCTTCAGTAATTTGGTCCTCCATTGCTGCCGGAACCAACAAATCAACATCAAGTGTTAACAGTTGGTCGTTTGTAATTTTTTCGGCATTAAATCCTTCTAAAGTTCCGTTATTTTTATTTACATAATCTAAAGCATCAGATATGTTTATACCGTTTTTATTGTAATATCCACCTGTAATATCCGAAATTGCTACTATTTTCAACCCAAGCATTGAAAGCAATTTTGCCGATACCGAACCCACGTTTCCAAAACCCTGAACTGCACAAGTTGATTTTACAGGGTCAATTTTTAATTTGGCTAAAGCACTACGTGCCGAAACCATTACACCTCTGCCTGTGGCTTCTACTCTGCCAAGCGAACCACCTAAAACTAAAGGCTTACCTGTTACTACTGCCGGGCTTACAACTCCTTTTATTTTTGAATATTCATCCATTATCCATGCCATTGTTTGAGCATTAGTTCCCATATCTGGTGCAGGAATATCTTTGTCTGCTCCAAAAATGTCTTGCATAGCTACTGTATATGCACGGGTTAATCTTTCAAGTTCACCCTGGCTCATACTTCTTGGGTCGCATTTTATACCACCTTTTGCACCACCATAAGGAATTCCCACAATTGCACATTTCCAAGTCATCCAAGCCGCAAGTGCTTTTACTTCGTCTAAAGTTACATTAAGCGAATATCTTATTCCACCCTTGCTGGGTCCCATACTTGCTGAATGCACAACTCTTATTCCTTCAAAAACTTGTAATTTTCCATTATCAAGTATTACCGGAAGGCTTACTACTATTACTTTTTGAGGATTAATCAACATATCGTAAGTCATTTTATCAATGCCTAAGATATTGGCTGCCGTTGAAAATCTTTCTTTCATTGAATCCAATGGATTTAAGTGTTCGTTTTTGTTTTCTGACATACTAAAAAATACTTTTTGTAATAACTAATTAAAAATCGTGTGCAAATCTAATTTAAAAAAACTCTTTCTTCAACTCTATTGTTCAAATGGATTTTAAAAATAACGAACTATTGGTTTAGCTGATTTAATTAATAAATTCTTTATTATTTCAGATTAACTGGAAAAAAATATAAACTATCCATGCTGTTACCAGTGATGCATCAATTCTATCTAAAATTCCTCCATGTCCTGGTATTATATTGCCTGAGTCTTTTACGTTTAAACTTCTTTTAAGCATAGATTCTACAAGGTCTCCGACTATTGAAGAAATTGAAATAATAAAACCAAGAATTATATAGTGATAGATATAAAATTGTTTAAATCCAAAATATAAACCTATTGAAACTGCTATTGTTAAAATTATACCGCCAATGCTGCCTTCTATTGTTTTTTTGGGTGAAATTCTGCTAAGCAATGGGCGTTTTCCTTTCCATCTGCCTATTATATATGCAAAAGTATCGTTTGCCCAAACTAACAAAAAAACTGTGAGTACAAGTATTCCGTTGTAAACCAATGTGCCGTCTTTTAAAATTAATCGTTTGTAGCCCAAGCCAAAAAACAAACTCAGCGAAACGCTAATGTAAATCAAGCCTGTTAAATGTTTGCCAATAGTGTCAAATGGTTTGGTATTTTTGTTAAATAGTTCGATTATAAAAGGCAAAATTGGAATAATTAGCAAAACACTAAAAATTTTTGATGGAACAAATACAAACTGCCATAATGATAAAACTGAAAAAATTACAATTCCCGAGCTAATTAAAAGGATTTTATTTTGTAATGGTTTTTCTTTAAACATCAAGTCTGAAAATTCAATTAAAGCAATTAAATTTAATGTGAAAAATAACGAAAATGCCATCCATGTACCAGATAATACACAAGCAATAATAACACCTGTATAAACTATTCCCGAAATGGTTCTTACAATTAAATTATTCATTTTTATAATTTTTGTTTAAAAAATAAACTACTGCAAAACTTAAAACAAAACTAATAATTACATAATAATATGGAAAAACTGTTTGTTGATTTGTAAAAAAATTATCATATCCCTTTATGAATAAATATTTGCCTACTACAGCCATGCTATTGTTTAGAAAATGAAAGATTATAGAAGCCCACAAGCCTTTAGTCCAACTCACAAAAACACCTAATAAAAAGGCAATTAAAACCATTGGCACAATTTTATACAATTGCAGGTGTAACATAGAAAAAACTAATGCTACCATAAATGCCGAACGATAAAATTTTTGAGTATAGCCATAAAAAATATTAAGCAGAACGCCTCTGCAAAACAGTTCTTCGCCAATTGCAGGGATCAAAGCCATAATTACAATATTCATATATAAATCGGTTGGTGTATTCATGGTTAGCATCAGGTCATAAATTTTGTTATTGTTTTGTTCTAAATTTTTAAAAAAAACTTCAACTGACGAAATAAAACCTGGAAAAGTCAACTTTGAATTTATTTCTAAAAGCCAACTTATAAATGGCACCGAAACAAAAAGCAAAATTGGTATAAACAATAAAACTTTCCATTCGGGTTTTTTATTTAATTTTAAATACTCTATTGGTTTTTGCTTTAACAAAAATGAAATTACAAAAGCCGAGAATGTAAATGAACCCAATGAAACAATTCCTTGAAAAATTCTAATTGCAATAGTTTGGTTATGGTTTATAATATCAAAGTTTGAATTTTTAAGAACTTGTGCTACATCTACATTATAATAAGTATTGCACACATAACCTGCAATTAGAGTAAATACAAATAAATTTATAAGCAAAATTCCAAATGCTATTAAAATTTGAGAAATAAATTTATAAGTTGGCATTATTTATAATTTTTACTTACTCAAATACATACTTTTTACATTATAAATCTCTCTGAACACTGGGTCTTTGGTGTCTTTTACAAAAAGTATTGCTTCTCCGGTTGATTTCATTTCGGGACCCAATTCTTTATTTACACCGGGAAATTTATTGAATGAAAAAACGGGCTGTTTAATAGCAAAACCATTTAAATCGGGATTAATTTTAAAATCATTTAAATTATTTACACCAAGCATTACTTTAGTAGCAATATTAATAAAAGGAACTTTGTATGCTTTGCAAATAAATGGTACTGTACGCGATGCTCTTGGATTGGCTTCAAGAACATATACTTTTTCATTTTTTACTGCAAACTGTATATTTAGCAAGCCTTTAATTTTAAGTGCAAATGCTATTTTGCTTGTATATTCTTCCATAAGTTTTAAAACATATTCTGATAAGCCAAAAGGCGGTAAAACTGCACTGGAATCTCCACTGTGAATACCGGCAGGCTCAATATGTTCCATCATACCTATAATTTTCACTTCATTACCATCGCAAATACTATCGGTTTCCATTTCTTCAGCACGGTCAAGAAAATGGTCAATCAAAACACGGTTTCCTGGCATATCGCCCAAAAGATTAATAACTGCTTGCTCAAGTTCTTCGTCGTTTATTACTATTTTCATTCCCTGCCCACCAAGTACATACGAAGGGCGTACAAGAACAGGATAGCCTACTTCATTTGCAACTTTAAGTGCTTCTTCGGCAGTTTCGGCAACTCCATAAAGTGGATACGGAATATTTAATTCTTTCAAAAGGTCAGAAAATCTTCCTCTGTCTTCGGCAATATCCATGTCAGAAAACGATGTTCCAATAATCTTAACTCCTTGAGATTCTAATTTCTGAGCAAGTTTTAATGCTGTTTGACCACCTAATTGAACGATAACACCTTCGGGTTTTTCAAATTCTATAAGTTCAATAAGATGTTCCCAAAAAATAGGTTCAAAGTACAATTTATCTGCTATATCAAAATCAGTACTTACAGTTTCGGGATTGCAATTTACCATTATAGCTTCATATCCGGCTTCTTTTGCAGCCAATATTCCATGAACGCAACTGTAATCAAATTCTATCCCTTGTCCTATTCTATTAGGACCGCTACCTAAAACAATTATTTTTTTTCTGTTGCTTGAAGTGCTTTCATTTTCATCTTCGAAAGTTGAATAAAAATAATTGGTTTTTGATTCGAACTCAGCAGAGCAAGTATCAACCATTTTATAAACCCTGTTTATTCCTACACTTTTTCGCAGTTTATAAACATCGTCTTCGGTACAATTTCGCATAAGATATGCAATTTGAAAATCGCTGAAACCTTTTTCTTTAGCAATTTTTAAAACATCACTGCTTATATTGTTTATTGAATATTTTGAAATAAGTTTTTCTGTTTTTACCAAGTCATAAATTTGCTCTAAAAACCATCTGTCAATTTTTGTAATTTTTTGAATTGACGTAATTGGCACTCCCAATGAAATAGCATCTTTAATGTGCCATAATCTATCCCAACTTGGATGTTCGAGACTTTCGAGTATTGGGTCTAATTTATGTAAATCATAACCATCGCTCCCTAAGCCTTTTCTAATGGTTTCAAGACTTTGACAGGCTTTTTGCAATGCTTCCTGAAAACTTCGTCCAATAGACATTACTTCGCCAACTGATTTCATCTGCAAGCCAAGAGCCTTATTGGCACCTTTAAATTTATCAAAGTTCCATCTTGGAATTTTTACAATTACATAATCAATTGCCGGCTCAAAAAATGCTGACGAGTTTTTTGTTACCGGATTTATCAACTCATCTAAATAATAACCGATAGCGAGTTTTGATGCAATTTTGGCTATTGGATAACCGGTAGCTTTTGAAGCCAGAGCCGATGAACGGCTAACTCTAGGATTTATTTCAATGGCAATAAGTTCTTCATTTTCGGGATTTATTGCAAATTGCACATTACATCCGCCAGAAAATGTACCTATGTTTCTCATCATTTTAAATGCAGCATCTCTCATGTTTTGGAATGCAACATCGCTCAGTGTCATAGCCGGCGCTACAGTAATGCTGTCGCCCGTGTGAATGCCCATTGGATCAAAGTTTTCTATTGTGCAAATTACTGCAATATCATCTTTTGCATCGCGTAGTAGTTCAAGCTCAAATTCTTTCCATCCCAAAACTGCTTTTTCAACCAAAACTTCGTGTATTGGTGATGCTTCAAGACCATTTTTTAAAGCCTGGTCAAGTTCTGTTTTATCCCAAACAAATCCGCCACCTGTACCACCTAAGGTAAACGAAGGTCTTATTACTAATGGATAACCTATTTGTTGGGCAAATTCTTTTCCTTCTAAAAATGAGTTTGCAGTATGACTTGGAGCTATAGGCACATCAATATCTATCATCAACTGCCTGAAAAGTTCACGGTTTTCTGTACGGTCTATTGCATCTATATCAACACCTATTATTCTAACATTGTATCTTTCCCAAATACCCAAATCTTGTGCTTCTTTGCATAGATTTAATGCTGTTTGGCCACCCATAGTAGGTAATACTGCATCTATTTTTCTTTCAATTAATATCTGCTCTATACTTTGTGTATTCAAAGGCAAAAGATATACATTGTCAGCAATTACCGGATCGGTCATTATTGTTGCGGGGTTGCTGTTTATGAGAGAAACTTCTATCCCTTCTTCTTTCAAACTACGAGCTGCCTGACTTCCCGAATAGTCAAATTCACAAGCCTGCCCTATTATTATTGGTCCGCTTCCTATTATTAATACTGAATTAATGGATTTGTCTTTTGGCATTTAATTTTTAAACTGTGCAAAACAACAAAAATAAAGACGGCTAAACAAATCTATAAATTTAAAATTTGTAATTTTAAGCCCTAAAAAATTATGACAATTAAAAATATAACATTAAATGAAAGCCAAAAAATTGTTGACCACTGGATAAAAGCAATAGGGGTAAAATATTTCAGCGAGCTTACAAATACAGCTATTCTGATGGAAGAAGTTGGTGAACTTGCACGAATAATGGCAAGAAAATACGGTGAACAAAACTATAAAGAAAATGAAAAAGCAGAAAATCTTGATGATGAAATGGCTGATATACTATGGGTTTTAATATGTCTTGCAAATCAAACGGGAGTAAATCTTACCGATGCTTTTTTAAAAAATATAGAAAAAAAAACAAACAGAGATATTAATAGACATATATCAAACAAAAAACTTAAATAAAAAAACCGCTTTTAAAACAAAAAAAACCTTTTATAAAACACAAACCTTTATTAATCTATTTTGATTTTACCTTAGCGATATATTTCACAGAAAAACGATGGCTGTATTTTTAAACAAGTGGATTTTAATTTTGATTTTGGCTCTTTCAACTATAATAATTTGCAAAGCCGATGATAAACCAATTAAAAATAAATGCAAAAATTTCGAAATTTCTAATTGCTCTTTAAAATCAAAGCTAAACAGAGGCTTGAACGACAAAGAAGATACATTGGTTTACGATAAAATGACTGGCGATACTTTGATTTTTGACGATAAAACAACCGATGATACTTTGATTTTTGCCGATGATGAAATAAAACCTCCAGAATACGAAAATTTCAAACAATATTTAATGCCCGAAAATCAACCGGGTACTACAGTTCAAAATGTTTCTTTTAGTGTTACACAAAACTTTTTTTCAGGAGAAATAATCGTAAAAATTGAAGATAATACTTATGATTTTTTCCAAATCGTAATAATTTCTATTGACGGAAAACAAATTGTAAATAAAAGAGAATTTGCCAATAATACTGTTTCAGAAAATTTAAAATCAGGCATTTATTACATTTATATAAAAACTGGTTCTACTACAAATTACAAAAAAATACTTGTGAAATAATCTTTTAATATTGCGATATGCAAAGCAATGATGACAGATTAAATCAACTAATGGAATTTGTTTCCTCACATTTTATGTTTAATGTTTTATCAAAACTTCAGGCAGAAATTTTGAAAGAAAACAAAAAAGAAGCATTGAATGTGTTAAGTCTGTATTCAAAGCTTACAAGAATTGCATACAATATCTGCGATAAACCCTCGATTACACTAAAACAAGAGGGTGAATTTCTTGAACTATATTTAAAACTCGAAAAGCTAAGATTTTCTGAAAACCATCTGAAATACATAATTTCGGGATTTGACACAGTAAAATTCTCATTAGAACCATTCACAATTCAGCCATTTATTGAGTTTGCTGTGCTGGCAGGTATTGGCAATGCTCAATTAACTATTGAAATATCATTTGATGAAAATAGCAAGGAAATATCCATTGTGTCAGACATTCAAAATCACGAAAAAATTGAGAAACTTTTAGAAAAACGAAAAAATGCAGAAAATATACTGGTTAATTATAAAAGAAGTTATGAAATAAAACATGAAAAAAACCGATATTTACAAAAAATTTATTTATAACAATGAAAAACAATAAAATATTAATTGCATTAATTGCAGGTGTAGCTTTTGTAATGGGTTGTTGGTTTTTGAGCAATACATTACTCAAAAAAAACAAAAGTCAGGATGTTATTGGAGTTACAGGTCTGGCATCCGAAAATTTTACATCAGATTTGATAGTGTGGTCATGTTCGTTTTCAAAAAAAACTATGGATTTGAAAGAGTCTTATAAGTTATTAAAAGCAGACAGGGAAAAAATTATAGCATACATGAAAAGCAAAGGATTAGATGAAAAAGACTTAATTTTTTCTTCGGTATCAACATATAATGATTATGAATATACAACATTGCCAGGTGGTGCAAGCAAGAAAGAGTTTTTAGGTTTTTTATTAAGCCAAAGTCTTAGAATAGAATCAAAAAATGTAGAAAAAGTTGAAAAACTATCGAGAGAAGTTACAGAATTGATTGATATAGGGGTTGAATTACAATCAGAAGCCCCTCAATATTATTACACCAAACTTTCTGAACTAAAAATAAAAATGATAGCCAATGCAACAAAAGATGCAAGAAATCGTGCCGAAAAAATTGCAACAAACGCCAAATCATCACTCGGAAAACTAAAACAGGCAGATTTGGGTATATTTCAAATAACTGCACAAAACTCGTCAGAAGAATATTCGTGGGGAGGTACATTTAATACAAGCTCAAAAGAAAAAACCGCCTCAATTACTGTAAACCTCAGTTTTGAAACAAAATGATTTATGGCAAGTGCAATTATAGTTGATGATGAAATAGCCGGACGAGAAAGTTTATCAATGCTTTTGGGCGAATACCTGCCCGAAGTAAAAATTCTCGGCAAAGCAGAATCGGTAAAAACAGCTATTGAGCAAATAAATAAATACAAACCCGATATAGTTTTTTTGGATGTAGAAATGCCCGAAAAAGACGGTTTTTCGTTGATAGAAGAAACAAAACCTGCAAATTTTGAAGTAATTTTTACCACTGCCCATCCCGAGTATGCAATTAAAGCTATAAAAGCAAGTGCCATTGATTATTTGCTAAAACCAATAGACCACAATGAACTAATAGAGGCAGTAAAAAAAGTAGAAATTAAAAAAGGTTTGGGAAACAAAAAACTTGAAACTTTTGTGAGCCAAATCAACAGTACAAAACATCAACCTCAAATTGCAATAAGCACACTCGAAGGTTTGATTTTTATAAAACTTGCAAATATTATATACTGCCGAGGTGATGGAGCTTATACTTTTTTTATTTTGAAAACCGGTGAAAAAATAATTGCATCAAAAAATCTTAAAGAATATGAGAACTTGATTTGTGGCAAAGAATTTTTTCGTTCACACAAATCGTACATTGTAAACTTAGCAGAAATTAAAAAATTTGTAAAAAACAATGGTTGTTATACACTAATGACCAATGGAGATAAAATTGATGTATCAAAACGCCGAAAAGAAAGCTTTGTGAAAGCCCTTGCCCAATATTAGAAAACTAATAAAAAATGAAAGTCAGATTTATTTATGTATTATTTGCTTTGCTAATAATATATTGTGCTAATGCACAAAAAAATCTGATAAAATTTAACAATTTAACAATTGAAAATGGACTGGGTCAAGGCACTATAAACGGCATTGTTCACAGTAAAGACGGTTTTATTTGGATAGCTACTGCCGATGGGTTACATAGGTACGATGGATATAATTTTAAAATTTACAGAAATGAGCCAAACATCAAAAATTCATTACCCGACAATTACATAACCTGTATTTTTGAAGATGGCAAATCAAATCTTCTAATTGGTTTGTACAATGGCGAAGTATGTATTTTGAATAAACAATACTCTACTTTCAGAAAAATTGATTTTTTTAAAACTCAAAATTCAAAAGAATTAGTAAAACCTATTACCTGCATAGCCGAAGACGAAAAAGGTTCATACCTTATTGGTGTTGAAGAAACGGGCTTAATAAAATATGATACTACAACAAAAAAATACTCAATAATTAATTCATCAAATTCTACATTAAAAAGCAATAATATCAAATGTATTTATAAAGACATTTATACAGGTAAATTTCTTATTTGTACTTCAAACGGACTTGCCGAATATAATACAGGAACATCAACTGTAAAATTTTTAAATAATTTAAATAATATTTCAGAGCAAGCATTTACAACTGTTTTAACTCCCGAACCACATAAAATATTAATAGGCACTTACGGCAAGGGGCTATACCAGTACATACGAGGCGAAGATTCGGCATGCAAAGTAATTTTACCCAAATCAAAAGGTACGAGATTTATAACTTTTTTGTTAAAAAACAGCAATGATAATTCGATATGGGTAGGCACTTTGGGCGGAGTAATTAAATTAAAAGATGGTGAGAAAATCCTATACACAAACAATCCGCAAAATCCCGAAAGTTTGGTTGACAACAATACTCAAACAGGGATAATTGATAAATTCGGTTCTCTTTGGATAGGTACTATAAACGGATTAAGCAGGTTTGATAAAAGACTTAAAAAATTTAATCTTTTCAGAGATTTCAAATGGAAAGATACTTTGCTAAACAATAATGTTTACAACATTTATGAAGATACTGACAGCAGTATATGGCTTGGTACTTTAAGTTCCGGAATTATAAATTTTAACCCCAAAAACGAAAAAATTACAGCCTATACGCTTGTGAAAGACGGAATAATTGAAACCAAAATGGTGCGAACCATTTTAAAAGACAGAAAAGGACAGTATTGGATAGGTACACGCGATGCTGGCTTGTTTAAGTTTTATCCTAAAACGGGTAAATTTAAACATGTAAAAGGTGAAAAAGGTTTTGAAATAAGTAATAATACCATAAGATGTATTTTTGAAGACAGTGAAGCAAACTTTTGGATAGGAACTGCCAATGGTTTGAATCTGTACAATAGAAAAACCAACAAATTCAAGGTATATAGGGCTTTCGAAGAAATACCCAACAACAATACGGTTTATCAAATAGAAGAATCAAAAGATTTTAAAAAACTATATATAGCTTGTTTTAGAGGCGGTTTACAAATTTTTGACAAGAAAACCGAAAGTTTTAAATTGGTTGAATTGCGTAATTCATCAACTCAAAAACCTGATAAAAACTATGCAATGAGTATTTTAAAAACAGATGACGACTCGTTGATTTTGGGAACTTATGGCAGTGGAATTTTTATAGTAAATACAAAAAATTTTAAATACCGAAATATAAGCGAAAAAAATGGTTTGAGCAATAATTCGGTTTACGGAATTTTAAAATACAATGAAACAATTTGGCTATCAACAAACAGAGGAATTTCAAGTTTTAATAAAAAAACAGGAGAAATTAAAAATTATGGCTTAAAAAACTACATTCAAAGTTATGAATTTAACGAAGGCGCCTTTTGCAAAGCCCGTACCGGACTGTTTTATTTTGGAGGTGTCAATGGTTTTAATTACTTCAATCCCGCCAATTTATCTGATAAGGTTGTAAATTCAATTACAAAAATTACCAGTATTAAAAAAATTGGAGTAGAACTGCCCGTTTTATCCACCAAAAATGGTGAGCCATATATTGAACTAAACTATAACGACAATTTAATTTCGTTCGAATTTGCAACGTTAAACTTTATTTCAACTAATACAAACCTATACGCATATAAGCTTGATGGCTATGACGATAATTGGATAAATGCCGGAAACCGTACAACAGCATATTACACAAAACTCACACCCGGAAATTATTTTTTTAAAGTAAAATCACTATCAGAGCCACAGGGGTCAAGCAACATTGCAAAAATTAAAATAATAATTGAACCTCCATTCTGGCAAACATGGTGGTTTTATTCGCTTGTAGTAATATCGTTAGTTATTTCTATATATTTTATAATTAAATGGCGAACAGGAATTATTGACCAAAGTTATAAAAGCAAATTAGCCGAAATGGAACTAAAAGCATTGCGAAGCCAGATGAATCCTCATTTTATATTCAATTCGCTAAACAGTATTCAATACTATATTTTAAAAAAAGAACCTAAAGAGGCATACAATTATCTTACAAAATTCAGCAGTTTGATGAGAATGATTTTACAAAATTCAAATTACAAGCTCATAAGCCTTAAAGCAGAATCAGAGTGGTTGAAAATTTATCTCGAACTTGAAAATTTGAGAATGGATAACACCCTTGAATGGAATATAAAAACCGATGAAAAAATTGAAACAGAAAAAACATTTTTGCCGGCAATGGTTCTTCAGCCTTACGTTGAAAATGCCATTATCCATGGGCTTTTACCCAAGAGCGGAAACCGAAATCTTGCGATTGAAATAATGCAGGAAAGTAAAATTTTAAAATTTATAATTACTGATAACGGTATTGGCAGAAAAAAATCATTTGAGTTGAATAAGGCACGGCTAAAACACCATGAAAGTACAGCAATGAATCTTACAAAAGACCGTCTTACAATTTTAAATATTGAAACTACAAAGGGAATGGGACCAAAAGTGATAGACCTTTATGATGAAAACAATGAACCATCGGGCACAAGGGTTGAAATTTGCCTTCCGTTAATTACAAAAAACAATGAAGAGAAAAAATGAGAAGAGCAGTGATTGTTGATGATGAAGTAAAAAGCATCGAAGTACTTAAAGCCATTGTAGAGCAGTTTTTTGATGATAAATTAGTGATAAGTGGTACAGCTAGCGATATAGTTGCGGGTGTAAAAGTAATAAAAGAGACAAAACCCGACTTGGCTTTTTTGGATATAACACTTAAAGAAGGCGATTCGTTTCAAATTTTAAGACTTTTGGATAAAATAGATTTTGATATAATTTTTATTACAGCTTATGACGAATATACTGTAAAAGCTCTTCAATATTCGGGGATAAATGTTTTGTTTAAGCCTATTGATATTGAAGAATTTGAAAAAACCATAAGCAAAATTTCAGAAAGTAAAAATCAATCTGACGAAGCCATAGAAATTGCAAGGCATTTGCTTCAGAGCAAATTTACCAAAATACCGGTAACTACAGAAAAGGGATTAACTTTTATATCGCCAGCACAAATTGATTATATTGAAAAATGCACACAAGGAACTTGTATAAAATTCAGTGATTTTTCAACTCTTGTCACAAACAAATCATTCGAAACAATGGCAAATGTGCTTGAAAGCAATTCATTTAAAAATGCTTCTGGTTTATTTTTTATAAATATTTCGAATCTTGAAATAAACAAAACTCAACGAAACAAACTCGTATTTTTGTCGGGAGCAGAATTAAAGTTAGAACAAGAAGAAATTAATTTGATTTTGAAAGCTATAAACATAATTTAACTTTCACATTTAATTTTCTTTCTTTCGTTAAATCCCAAACCGTTCATTATTTGATTTCTGCATTTTTCGATACGTTCGTATTTGGTTTTTTCTTGTTTAGGTTGCGAAAAATGAATTATAAAACTTCTTTGTCGCCCGGGTGTCAATTCATTAAAAGCTCTTTTGTATTCTAAGTCATTTTCAAATACATTTTTCAATTCATCGGGTATAGGTTCCGGATTTTTTTTAAATTCAAATTTCTGCCCACTTTTTTCAATAGATATTGCTTCTTTTATATACGATTTTAATATCTCTTTCAAATTTTCAATTTCGGCTGTTTGGGTAAATTTTATAAGCCTTGCTGATTGTATATTGCCTTGTTGCTGAAGAATTTTATGAATGTCTTTTAACAATGCACCTTTGAAAAAACCTATGTTTGCAGAGTTTTTTAGCACATTTACAATAACTATATTTTTACCATTGTATGTATAAACCGGAACACTCCATTTAATTTCTTCTTTCAAGCCCGTATCTAATACTATTTGTCTTAGCATTTCAATTTCTTCACGCCAATTATTTATTTTACACTGTGGCGTAGCTCCGTATTTGCATCGCATACATCCGTCAATAATGTATTTATCTACTTTTGGATTAAATATTATTTTCATTGAAAATCAGATTGTGAAATTTTTTTGTAAAATAAACAAAACTAAAATTGTATTGTTTAAAAAACGCTATTTCTTAATACAAATGAGTTTTATATAAGAATCTTATACTTTTAAATTAATTCCCATTTCTTATTAAAGTTACTGTTCCTTCGGTGTATTTGTTCATTTGTGGCAATTTTCCTTTGTATTTTAAAATGTAAAAATATGTTCCTTCGGGGCATTGTTTACCTTTGTTCAATATTTTTCCATTCCAACATTCGTTAAAATCTTTAGTTTCAAATACCTTTAAACCCCAACGGTCAAAGATTGTAAGTTCAATTTCTGAACACTCGTTTAAACCTCCTCCAAAATGAAAACAATCGTTTTTACCATCTCCATCCGGTGTAAAAACATTTACAAGTTTTATTTTATCTTCGGGGGTGCCATTAATTTCAATATTTAGAAGCATTGAGTCAGGACAAAGTTCTAATTTATCAGTTATTAATTGAATTTTGTATGTACCCGGTGATTTATACTCATGAAATCGGGGATTTTCACCTGCAAAATCGTTTCCGTCGCCAAAATCCCAATCTGAAGTTTTATGACTGTTGCTTTTGTTTATTATTTCAATTTTACTTGTACATTCAAAAGTTTTTATTTCAAAATCTGCTTTGCTTTTCTTTTTCACAATTAAATTTTTTGTTGCAGTATCGGTATTATTGCAGGTGTTTGAATCAATAGCAATGAGTTGAATGGTATAAATTCCTGGTTTTTCAAAGGTATGTAAAGGATTTATATCGCTAGATATTTTACTATCACCAAAATCCCAGATATATCTACCATTGCCGGTACTTCTGTTTACAAACTGAATTTCGGCAGGTCCACAGGCAATGGTATCGGGCAAAAATTCAGCTTTTACCAAATTATTTATCTGAAAGTCTATTTTAAATGCTGCATTACTGCACCGCCAGCTAATGTTTTTTGGAAATGCTGCATTTGGGGTTGTAGGAAAATCGTTTAATGTTGCACCTCCTTGTGAAGGGCAACTTGAACAAACCGATTGATAAATTACACCTCTTTTGTCAAAACGGCTTGTACCTCCGTCAACATGGTCACCCGATTGGTTTCCGCCAAAGTATGTTGCATATAGGAGTGAACTTAAGTTTTTTCCAAAAACTGCAAGATAAAAATCTTGATTATCAGTAGTAGTTTGTAATGCATTTGATGTAATAGGTAAACCTTTTGTAGTTCCTAATCTTACAATTGCCGAGCCCCAACCTGACAGGTAAATGCTGCCACACGAATCAACAAGAAAAGCCGAAGGTGATATTTCGGGTGTAAATTCTCTTGCGCCAAAAACAGTTTGTTTTTTTATTAATGATAAATTTTCGTCTGCAATAAGTATAAATTGCCCGGTTTTTGTTTTGTTGCAATAAACCCCTTTCGATGGGATAATTTCACCTTCTGTTTGCCCTGCAGCATATACATTTCCATATTTGTCAATTTCAAGAAAATAAATTTGGTCGTATTTATAAGTTCCGTAATAAGTGAGTTTGTCAAGCGAAAAAGTTGATTTGTTGTACATTGCCAAAAATCCATCAATATCACCATTAGCAGTTTTATCTAATGCAGTTTGATGAGCCACCAGATTTGTGCTGAAAGTACCACCGGCAATATATATATTTTCATTTTTATCAAACTCAAGGCTGTAAATACCATCACTTCCATTTCCGCCAAAATAAGTTGACCATAATAAGTTTTTCAAATCTTTAGAAAATTTAATACACACACCGTCTGCCGGTCCTTCAAGTTTTGTTTTTTGAGCATTCATTAATGGAATATCATTGGAATTTGTACTCGATACTATAAATACATTATCGCTTTTATCAGTTAATACTTCGCCTCTGAAATCATCAGCATAATTAAATTTTAATGCTTTATCAGTCAAACCATCATTATTAAAACCACCAAAATAAGTTGATGACTGAAGAATATTTCCGTTTTTTGAAAGTTTAAAAACAATAATATCTGTATTAAAAAATGTATCATTTTTATTGCTGTGTGTAGTATCAAAACCATTTCCATTCATAGGAAAATCTTTTGAATATGTAGTACCGAAAACTACAAGTTCGGTATCACTGTTTACAACCATGCTATGCGGATAATCATCATCTTTGCCCCCAATATATGTAGCGTATAGCAAATTTTTGCCTGACGAGTCGTATTTGCTAATAGTAATATCGCAACTTAGGTTTACAGGCTCACGGGCTTTTCCACCTTTGCATATCGTTTGAAAAGCGCCTGTACTTACAGGGTATTCGCCATGCTTATTGTCTGTAATACCACCAGCGTACAAATTGCCTTTTTCATCATAAGTTGCAGTAAAACCGAAATTATCTCCCTTTGAACCAGAGTAGGTTGAAAAAATTAAAATAGGATCTATAACTAAAGTATGTGCATCATCAACATTTTTGTCAATTGTATAAGTTAAAATATTGTTATTTAACTTATAACTGCATTTAAGACTATTTTTGGCATCAAAGTCTGTGCACCAACACTCGAGATTTTTATCATAAATATTACCTATTGACGTATGAATTACTAATGATTTTTCAATGATTTTAAGCGAATCGCAACCTTCTATTTCCATTTCTATTTTCGATGCATCTGTTTTAGGGTTTACTATCCATTCGTATTTTAATTTTCCATGTTTTGAAAAAAATTTAAGATCAATGCCATCGTATATGTTTTTATATATTATTTGTGAAAAAACATTTACATCTGTAGCCCATTTTCTTTTATCATTTCCTAAAAAATAATTGTATTTTTCGATAAATTTACCTTCTCCAATTATTAATGAATTTTTTCCAGAATTATTAAATTTATATCTAATAGTATGACCTGAAATTGTTCCGTTTTCATCAGATGTTTTATGTGGATGACTATGATTTTTTCTGTATTGTTCTTCATTAAAAATTTTAAAAGTCACGGCATTTCTTTCAAAAAAAATATAGCTATTATTAGTTTGAACTTTGAACAATACATTATTTTCAAACTGCCCTTTGTTTTCAATAAATCTTAACAAGTCATCATCTTGCGAAAAAACTTTAGCTGTAATGAAAAACAAAAACAATATTTTTAAACTTAATCTGTGCAAAGTATAATTTTAATCAAAAATACATAAAATTGTAATGTTAAAGACAAAGCAAATAATAAAAGAGTTGCTTACTTAGTAGTATATTCGCAGACTTTTTAAATTTAAAAATGGAACTTAACGAATTGCAAATTCAAAGAAGGGAAAAGTTAGTAAAACTTAGAGAAATAGGAATAGAGCCTTATCCTGCAGATTTGTTTGAAACAAATACCAACACAACAGAGATAATAAAGAATTTTGACAATGAAATTAAAAATTTTAATAATGTAAAAATTGCAGGAAGAGTAATGTCAATCAGAATTATGGGAAAGGCTTCATTTGCGGTAATTCAGGATTTTTATGGACGAATTCAACTGTATATAAACAGAGATGAAATATGCAAGGGCGAAGATAAAACTCTTTACAACGAAGTATTTAAAAAGCTAATTGACATAGGAGATATAATTGGCATCAACGGATATGTGTTTTTGACACAAACCGGCGAAACTAGCATTCACGTATCAGATTTTAAATTATTATCAAAATCGCTTAATCCTTTGCCTTTGCCAAAAGAAAAAGACGGTGTGGTTTTCGATTCGTTTTCCGATCCTGAATTGCGTTATAGAATGCGATATGTTG
The DNA here is from genome assembly GCA_013359235.1 of Bacteroidota bacterium. Taxonomy (GTDB): domain Bacteria; phylum Bacteroidota; class Bacteroidia; order NS11-12g; family UBA9320; genus JABWCE01. Next base: position 123,622 of record JABWCE010000002.1, on the reverse strand, counting down.
ATTTGATTGTGAACCGTGAAAAAAAAGATATTTTTATTAAAAGAACCAAAACATTTAATGTAATGCGAGATTTTTTTAATGAAAAAGGGTATTTTGAAGTAGAAACCCCTGTATTACAACCTATACCCGGTGGAGCAGCCGCCAGGCCATTTATAACTCATCATAATGCTCTTGACATAGATTTGTACTTGCGAATAGCAAACGAACTGTATTTAAAAAGACTTATTATTGGAGGTTTTGAAGGAGTTTACGAGTTTTCTAAAGATTTTAGAAACGAAGGAATGGATAGAACTCATAATCCCGAATTTACAGTAATGGAGCTTTATGTAGCCTATAAAGATTACAATTGGATGATGGAAATTACAGAAAATCTTCTTTGCAAAGTTGCAAAAGAAGTTACAGGTAGCGATGTTGTAAAATTTGGAGATAAAGAAATAAATTTTGGAAAAAAATTTCAAAGATTAAGTATTTCGGAGTCGCTTAAACAAGCTACAAATGTTGATGTTCTTGAAATGAATGAAGATGAATTGAGAAATTTGTGCAAGAAAAACAATATACATGTAGAGGAGAGTATGGGTAAGGGTAAATTAATAGACGAATTGTTTAGCGAACTGGTTGAAAGTAATCTGATTCAACCAACTTTTATTATTGATTATCCAATTGAAATGAGTCCATTGACTAAAAAACACAGAAATAATCCTAATCTTACCGAAAGATTTGAATTAATAATAAATGGTAAAGAAATTGCAAACTGTTACAGCGAGCTTAACGACCCAATTGACCAGCGTGAAAGATTTATGCACCAATTACAACTCAGCCAAAAAGGCGATGACGAAGCAATGTATATTGACCAAGATTTTTTAAGAGCACTTGAATATGGAATGCCACCTACCGCCGGAATTGGAATAGGTATGGACAGATTAGTAATGCTTCTTACAAATCAACAATCAATACAAGAAGTTTTGTTTTTTCCGCAAATGAGAGCTGAGAAGTGGGATTAAGCATTGCATAGACCGAATTCGCAAATTCCTTTAAAATATTAAATATAAACTAATTTGCAAATGAGGGCTGAGAAGTGGGATTGAGCAAATAAAATCAAAAAAAAATTGTATTATTTTCAACTTTTATAATCTACTTTTTATCTCAAAAATTTTATTTTTTATCGAAATTTTTAAGGCTTATGAAAAGATTTTAACACTTGATTTTCTGATAATTAAATAATTATTATCAATTAAATCTTATAAAACTAAAGGTTTTTTTTTAGAAACTTTAAACTACTCAAATCGTCACACCCTTATAAAAAATGAAAAACCTGAAAACCTATTTTAAGATACAAAACAAAATCTTACTTTTTTACTTTTTGCTTTTACTCTTTGTAAATTCAGATGCAAAATTTATACTATCAAATGATGTTTTTTCTGATTCATTAATTCAGTCACTTTGCTGTACAAAAGCATACAAGAAAAATAAAATTACAAATTTACATTTCGATTACAAAAACAGGATTATTAATTTTAAAGCTAAAATTAATGACGGAAAAAAATATTATGATTTTGTTTTAGATACCGGAGCACCAACCTTTATTACAGATTCTGTGCTACATGAACATGCACTTGAACTACTTAGCACAACTGAAGCTATTGATGCAAACCAAAATCATCAAGAAGTGAATATTTATAATATAAATTCAATTTTGCTAAGTGATAAAAGAATTTTCAATATTGAAGCTGCACACAGTGCAGGGGTTAATAATATGGCTGTATTAAAAGAAAGGGCAAACGGTGGTTTAATTGGCTCAAATGCTATGAAAAACTCAATTTGGATGATAGATTATAAGAATTACGAAATAAAAATAACCGATAATGTTGATTTGTTGCAAATACCAAAAAATGCTTATATAACAAAAATGAGTAAAGACAATTTTGGATGCCCAATGATTAAAATTGATATTGGCAATTTTAAAAAACTAAATGTTGTAATTGATCTTGCTTATAACGGCTCAGTTTTATTGCCTGCTTCGTTTATAAATAAACCTATTTTTAATGATTCATTAACTTTTTCAAAAAATGAAATTTTATCAACAGGGTTTGCTTCCGAAATTAAACAAAATTCATATTTTTTTCTTAAAAAATTAGAGTTCGGCAATCTAAATTTAAAAAATGTAAAATGCTCTACAAGTGGTAAAAACACAAGAGCATTAATTGGCAATGAGTTTCTCGAAAATTATATTGTAATTTTAGATTTTATTCATAATAAGTTTATTTTAATACCATAAAAAAAATTCAATATCGTTTTCGAAATTAATCAAGCTCATTATCTGCATTTTGAAAAATATTTTAAAAAAATAATTGTTTTATTATATATATATATATATTTACAGCCGATATTAAAAATAATCAATTTTTTATAGAAAGGAGGTAATATTCAATAAAATAAAAAAACTAAAACATGGTTTAACTAAAAAGAAAAATGAAAATATTAGACGAGTTTTATGTAATACATCACAAACCATATAATAACATCACATACACCTAAAACTAAAACCCAATAATTCATTTATTAATTAAACAGTAAAACCACAAGAAAACCTCATTAATATTAAGCTGACTTGGAGGCTAAATAAGTCTTGTTTAAAACAAAATTTAAAATTTAAAAAAAATCAAAAAATGAAAAAAATAATTCAAACATTATTATTATTGGTTTCCGGTTATTTAACCCAAGCGAAGCCTGTTACAGTAACAATTAACTATCCAGGACTATATATCAGAACTGAAAGATGGACAGATCCATCAACTTGTACAACTTTTGACAAAATAGTATGCGACCCTACACAAGTAGGCACATGTTATTCAATTACATATACTTATGATGACGGTACTCTAATAAATGGTAACAATGGATTGGAAGAGGGCGATCAAATTCCTCCTGTACATGTAGTTTTATATAATGCTGACGGATCAATAATAGAACAAGGTTTTGTTTCTTTTTATCAAAATTATACGATATTTGACCCACCGTCAATTTATTCTGTTTTTGATTATAGGTTCAATCAATGTAATAACTAATAAAATGAAAAGAAAGATTTTATTTTTAATCAATATAATTATCTGCACTTTAGTGTACGGACAATCTAATAATAATAATCCGGATCCTTCAAAAATTACAGTTCAAGGAACATTCATAAGTACTTACGAAATTACATTAGGAAACGGAAACAAAGAGATAATTATAGCTTGTGCCTGTTCAGAGCAAGTTTGTTATACTATAAATCGTTGTAGTATTAATGGTAATAATGGTAATGGAGAGTTGGAATCTGACTGCGGGGCATCGTTAATAGATTATATACCATTAAATTCTACAATTAAATTAACAAAGAATGACGGAACTTTAATTTATGAAGGTATATTTGTTTCTTATTCAAATTATTTTTTTGGAGGAAATCTCCTAAATAGAAATAATAAATTTATTTTCAATCAATGAAAATTAAACCTATTTTATTTATATTATTGCTTATAGCCCTACAATACAGGGCTATAAGTCAATCTTTTATGCTTAACAACAAAGATTCATTAATTATTGATTACATTAATAAATATAATGAAAACATTAATGTAAAATATTTTGTGTATATTGATAAATTTGATTGTTTTAATTGTACTTTATCGTCTTCATTAATTAAACAAGAATTAGATAGCGAAAAGGTTTATATAATTTCAAACCAAATACCAATAAATGTTAGAGATGAATTTATAAATTATTATGGGCTAAGTAAGGGATACAATTATATTGAAAACGAAATATTATTAAATTTTTTTAAAGAAAAATCTTTAAAAATATTTAAAGATAAATCATTTATTGTTGAAGCAAATTCAGTTTTTATTACTATAATTCCTTTAAAAAAATTTAAAGATAAAACTTCTTTTAGCCAAATTAATAATTCAAAAAATGAAAAAATAATCTACAATAAAGGTAATTTTATTAGTGCAATAACTAAATTCAATAAACTTAATGATGATTATATTGCAATGTTAAGCCCCAAAAATACTCTTAATTATTTCTCAAAAGATACATTAAGAGGAGAAATAAAATTAGATAGCAATTTTTTGAAACCAGCATATAATTATTTAATAAGTCAGTATCCTGATTCTATTCAACAAATTAATTCATATCAAAAATGTATTGAAACCTATAATACACAAATTAAAAGAATTGGATTGCCTATAATGACCCCTCAAAATTTGATAATAAAAAATGAGAATTGCATAGTAGTTACACAAATAGCTTTCCCTATTTGGGAGCCCAAAAATACAATTTCTTACACTAGTAAATTATTTTTATTGAAATTAAAAAACTTAGAGCCTATTAGTATTTATCCAATTAATACTTCTGATTTGCCAAGAGGAAAAACTATGTTTGCTTACAATTTATTTTCATTTAATTTTATTGATAGTTCGTTCATTATAGGTTTTTATATGGATTCGGTTTTGATAAAAGATAAATCATTAAATTATATAAATTGTAAATATTCTCTTTCAAAAGGAATTTATTTTCAAACTAACGAAAAACAAAAAATACCAAATAAAGTAATTGATGAATATTTAAACTTGCAAAATTTAGCTTTAATTCATTATCAAGTTGACAGCAATACATTTTATTATAAGTATTTACCCTTATTATCAATAAATAATCATTCTGCTTTTTTGTTTAATTATCAGTCAAAATATACATCATATCACAATTATGCTTCAATTAAATCAAAAGTAAACTTTATTGATTTGTGCTCAGTAAATGGTATAAATTACATAATAAAATACAAAATAATAAATAATAATATTGAAATTGATAAACTTCTAAGAATTGATACTGGTTGCTTACTGCAGTCTGCTGTAGTTGCTGGAAACGGTTTTGAATATATTGGCGAAAAAAATGGTATCTTTTATAGAGGAATAATTGATATATATTAATTATTAAATTTAAAATCTTTTGGTCAAAAAATCGAGCAAATTATTTTTATTAAATTTAATAAATATTGGCTTCCCATTGGGCAAATAGTTTGGCTGTTCACACAAAAACAAATCTTTTAACAATTCTTCAATTTCACTTTTATCAAGTATTTCGTTCATTTTAATCGAAGCATTTTTTGACATACTTAATGCAAGATTTTCTCTTTTGCTTATTTCTGGTTTTTGTTCATTTATTTTATAATTTTCTATCAAACCTTCGAGCGAAACCTGGGGGTTTGATTTATCGTTTACCGTAGGTACACCATTTATAATAAAAGTATTTTTCCCAAAAGGGCTGATATCAAAACCTAAAATTTTAATTTCATCTAGTAAAGAATAAACAAGTTCAAAATCAGCATTATTAAACTCAGAAATTCGAGGAAAAAGCAATGTTTGAATGGCAATATTTTGGCTATTGTTTTGCTTAGAAAATTTTTCGTACAAAATTCTTTCATGGGCAGATTGCTGATTAATTATATATAATTCATCAGATTTTGAAGCAATTATAAATCCTCCATGTAGTTGAAAGAAATTGTCAAATTCTATTTGAATTTCGTTTTCAAATAGTTTCTGTTCGTGGCTTTCGTTTTTGCCAATTTCAATTTTTTGTGAATTAAAAATTTCATTCAAATCTGTATTAAATCCTTCATAAAACTTATCAAATTTTTGTTTTCTTCCGGTTTTAATTTCTGTTGAAAAAGGATTGAATGTAGTTTTAGCTCTAAAATCTGTAAATTTTGAAATTAGCTCTTGTTCGTTGTTTGTTTGAGTTTCGAAATTAAAGATTCTGTTATCATCTATTTCGGGCGTAATAGTGTATTTACCAATTGATTTTCTTATAACTGATAATAAAATACTGTAGATGTATTTGCTGTCTTCAAATTTCACTTCAGTTTTAGTAGGATGCACATTTACATCAATTTTAGATGGTGCAATTTCAAAAAACAAAACGTAAAAAGGATAACAGTCTGATGGAATAAGCCCTTCAAAAGCCGTTTGCACTGCATGATTAAAATATGGTTCTTTAATAAATCTGCCGTTTACAAAAAAATATTGTTCTCCTCTTTGTTTTTTTGCCATTTCGGGGCTTCCAACAAAGCCCGATATTTTTATAATTTCGGTATTTTCATTTACAGGGAGCAGTTCGCCTTTCGAGTTTTTTCCAAGTACATTCATAATTCTTGTTTTTAAATCAGATTTAGGAAGTTTTAATATTTCGTTATCATTGTTAAAAAACTCAAACTCAATATCTGGATTTGGAATTGCAACTCTGTAAAATTCATCAAAAATATGGCGTGATTCAATATTTTGCGATTTTAAAAAATTTTTTCTTGCAGGAATATTAAAAAATAGATTTTTCACTGTAATTACAGTACCAGACGAGGTGTTAACAGGTTCCTGATATTTTAAATCGCCAGCTTCAATTTTTATTTCTGTTCCAAGTGTTTCATTATGCCTTTTTGTTTTCATTTCAACTTGCGAAACAGAAGCTATACTAGCTAAAGCTTCGCCTCTGAAACCAAAAGTTAAAATTTTAAAAAGATCTTCAGCAAGTTTTATTTTTGATGTTGCATGGCGTTCCCAACACATTCTGGCATCAGTATCGCTCATACCTGTTCCGTTGTCTTTAATTTGAATGAAAGTTGTACCGCCATCTTTTATAATTAGCTGGATTTTATCAGCCCCTGCATCAATTGAGTTTTCAAATAATTCTTTTACCACAGATGCAGGTCTTTGAACAACTTCTCCGGCTGCAATCTGGTTTGTGATTTTTTCGGGTAAAAGATTAATAATGTCCGGCATCAGTGTATCTTATGGGTTTAGATTATAAAAAAATTAAGGTTTATTATGTTCTGCAATCATTCCCTTCAAAATATTTTCAAATTTATCAACTTCAATATAACCTGATTCTTGATACATAATATTTCTTTTTGTCAGATAAAAATAAGTGGTCGGATAACCTGAATGTTTTCCTCCACTTAAAGCACCCAAAAGTTGTCTTCCACTCATAGTATCTGCACCATTTATATACTTTTTGTCTAACTCAGGATTAAATTTTATTGGTACAAAATCTTTATTTATAATTTCAATAATTTTTTTATTTGAATATGTGTTTTTATCCATCACCTTGCACCAATAACACCAGTCGGTATAAGTATCAATTAATGCAATTTTTCCTTCGTTTCGTGCTTTGGTTACACCTGTATCCCAATCGTACCATTTAATTTCTTCTGTGTTTTGAAGTTTTTTATATCCGAAAGAGCAGAAAATTACAAGTAAACCAGCAAACAGAATAATTTTATTTTTCATCATTTTAATATCAATTTTAATATTCTACGAAAATAAAACAAAAATAGTGCCCTAATTGTACAAATATTTTTGAAATTTGCACTTTACTTATAAAATTCTGATGGCTAAAAGCAAGTTTACAATTGAAGGCGAAATTGAAAACAATGCACAAACTGTTTTTAAAGAAAACAAAAATCAAAAAACTAAAAGCAATGCTTTGTTTATAGTATTGATTGTAGCTGTCATTACATTTTTTGCAACTACTGCTTATTTTTTTATTAAATATAATAATTTGTCAAACACCAGTAAACAGATGAATGAAAAGATTAAAAAAGCAGATAGGTTATTTCAAGAAAATCAAGCTTACAAAGAGGCAAATGACACTTTACAAAAAAAAATATTAAAACTAAGACATGAAAACGATATTTTGGCAGAAAACAATGATAGTGCAGATGGAGTTTTTTTTGAAGTACAAATAGGAAATTTTTCAGAGTTTAATATTGATGCTTATATAAAAGAATTGAGAAATTTGAGACAGGAAAAAGCCGAAAACGGCAATAAACTTTGCATTGGCAGGTTTCGTTCATATCGCAAAGCCTTGCTTTTTGAAAGCGATATAAAAAAAATGGGGTTTACTAATGCGTTTTTGGTTGGAAGAATAAATGGCAAACTCGTCAACTTCCAGACTGCACTTGCCGAATATCGCAGGTTGTATGAACAATAATACAATAGCAATATGAGTACTCCGTTTACTTAAATAAAATAAAACAAATAATAAAATATTAAATTTTGATAGAAGAACAAAAAATACACAATAATGATTTGCTTGTAAAACTTGAAGAGTTTATCAGAAAGTATTACAAAAATCAATTGATAAAAGGAGCTATATTTTTTACAGGTGCTGCTATTTCGTTTTTTTTACTTATTTCATTGTTAGAGTATTTTGGTCATTTTAATACAACTTTTCGCACAATTCTTTTTTACAGTTTTGTATTGTTTAATACGGCAGTACTTGTAAAATTTATAATTATACCATTACTCAAGCTTTACAAAATAGGTTCCAGGCTAAATTTTGAAAAAGCATCGTTAATAATCGGGTCACATTTTGGCAACATTAAAGATAAATTGCTTAATACCTTGCAACTTCAGAAACAATTTCAAAACCAACTTGATAACTTGTTTCTTGCCGCATCAATCGAACAAAAAACAAAAGAATTAAAACCTGTAAAATTTACTAAAGCAATAAACTTAAATAAAAATTTTAAATACCTGAAATATGCTGCTGGTCCTTTTTTGATATTGATTTTGATAATGATAATTGCCCCCGGCTTTAAAGAAACCACAACACGGCTAATTCAGTACGACAAGCATTTTGCCGTTCCTGCTCCTTTTGAATTTGTACTTGTAAACAAAAATCTTAATACACTTCAAAATGAAGATTTAGAAATTGAATTGAAAATCAAGGGAAAAACCGTACCTGAAGAAGTATATTTGGTAAGCGATGGCAGCAAATTCAGAATGAAAAAAGAAAATATTGATGGTTTTAAATACAAATTAATAAACCTTCAAAAAACCTTTAATTTTCATTTTGAATCAAGCAATTACACTTCTGATGAATTTAAAGTTTCGGTTAAACAAAAACCTGTACTATTAGACTTTTTTATAACATTGCAATATCCGCCATACATAAAGCGAACCAACGAAAAACTTGAAAATATTGGAGATTTATCTGTACCCGAAGGAACTAAAGTTACTTGGTTTTTTAATACAAAAAATGTTGAATCAATCAATTTAAAATCGCAAAATATAAATTACAAAGCTGTAAAAGACGGTAATAACCGCTTTACATTTTCAAAAACCTTTAAAACAAGCGAGGTAATAAAACTTAGCACTTCAAACAAAAATTCGGAAAGTAAAGATTCTGTGATTTTTCAGATAAATGCTATTGCTGATGCATATCCTCAAATTGATTTTAAAGAAAGTACAGATAGCTTAAACAGTAAAATAAAATACTTTGCAGGAAATATTAAAGACGATTATGGATTTACAAAATTGGTTTTTCGATACAAATTTGTTTTTTCTAACGACGAAAACAGAAAAATCAATGAATTACATAGTCGTACAATTGTAATTATACCTTCACAAAACGTTCAAAATTTCTTTTTCGACTGGGAAATGACCGAATTAAATATTAAACACGGCGAAAAAATTGAATATTATTTCGAAATATGGGATAACGATGGGGTGAACGGACCCAAAGCCACCCGTACAAGCAACGGAATATTTGCTGCACCTACTATTGAAGAGATTGAAAAAGAAACAGAACAATCAAATAAAGAAATAAAACAAAAAATTGAAGAAACAATCAAAGACTCTAAAGACATTGAAAAAGAATTAAAAAAAATTGAAGAAAAATTAACCGAAAAAAACAATCTCAACTGGGAAGACAAAAAACAAATTGAAGATTTACTCAAAAAACATAATGAGTTGCAGGAAAGGATGAAAGAAATAATAGAGAAAAATAAGGATAAAGACAAAAAAGAATCAGAATACAAAAACATTGATAGTGAGATAAAAAACAAACAAGATGAAATACAAAAATTGATGAATGAACTTATGGATGATGAAATGAAAAAACTTATGGAAGAAATAAAAGATTTGCTTGAAAAAAACAAAAAAGATGAACTGAAAGAAAAGATGGACAAGCTCAAATCAAACGAAAAAGACCTTAAAAAGAAGATGGAAAGAGCTTTGGAACTACTCAAACAGCTTGAGCTTGAGAAAAAAATGAAAGAAACTATTGAAAAACTTGACCAATTATCAAAAGAACAGGAAAAACTATCGGAAGATACTAAAAACAATAAAGAATCAACCGAAGAGTTGCTTAAAAAACAAGAAGAACTGAATAAAAAATTTGACGATATTAAAAAAGAATTAAAAGACATTAAAGAAAAAAACCAAAAATTAGAAAAACCCAACAAAATGAACGATACCAAAAAAAGCGAAGACACTATTGATAAAGAACAAAAAGAAAGCAAAGACGAACTTGAAAAGAAGCAAAATAAAAAAGCAGCACCTCACCAGAAAAAGGCGGCAGATGAAATGGAAGAAATGAGCGAAAAAATGCAAAAAGATATGCTCGAAATGCAAATGCAAAGACAAGAAGAAGACTATAATACACTAAGACAAATACTTGAAAACCTGATTCAAGTTTCTAAAGATCAGGAAAAATTGCTAAAAGAATTTAAAATTGTGGGAGGATACAACCCAAAGTATGTAGAACTATCGCAAGAGCAGAAAAAACTGAAAGACGATACAAAAATTATCGAAGATTCACTTTTTGCACTAAGTAAAAGGGTAATACAAATCAAATCATTTATAAATAAAGAAATAGCCCTTGTAAACGAAAATATGGAAAAAACCTTTGAACATATTGGTCAAAGAAACATCCCCGGTATTGTAAACAAGCAGCAGTATATAATGACAAGCCTCAATAATCTTGCATTAATGCTAAGCGATGTTTTAAAAAATATGCAAGAGCAAATGAAAAATGCCCAACCCAATCCGAATTGCAAAAACCCTAAAAAAGGAAAAGGGAAAAAACCGAGCATGTCAGAAATTAGAGAAATGCAGGAAAAAATGAATAAAGAAATGGGAGAAATGAAAAAAGAAGGAAAAAGACCAAGTTCAAAACAACTTGCCGAAATTGCTGCAAAACAAGCAGCATTGCGAAAAAAACTTCAAGATTTGCAAAAAGAACTTGAAAAAGAAGGTGATGGTAATAAACTTGGCGATTTAGAAAAAACAAGAGAACTGATGGACGAAGTAGAAAAAGACATAGTAAACAAAAAAGTAACCGATGAAACTCTCAAACGCCAGCAAGAAATACTTACACGGCTTCTTGAACACGAAAGAGCCGAAAAACAACAGGAGCAAGAAGAAAAACGCACATCAAACGAAGGAAAAGAAATAAAACGCGAACTCCCACCCTCGTTACAAGAATATTTAAAACAACAAAAAAAGGGGCAAGACTTGCTACAAACAATATCGCCAGAGCTAAGCCCATATTTAAAACAAAAAGTTAAAGAATATTTAAATTCATTAGATAAATAAAGATGTATAAAATTTCAGTAAATCAAAAACCCGAAACAGAAATCAAAATTGAAAACGGTCAATATTTTTTCAATAATTTACCTGTTGAAATTGATATAATAAAGAACATTGATGGCAGTTTTCATGCTTTACACAAAGGCATTTCATACAATATTAAGGTAGTTGAAAATTTAAAACATTACCTCGTTATTGAGATAAATGAGAAAAAATACAATATCAAGCTGAAAAACGACCTTGAAGATTTGCTCGAAAAAATGGGGATGGAAAAGTTTTCAGATTTTATAATGCAAGAAGTAAAAGCACCTATGCCAGGCATGGTATTAAAAATACTTGTTAACGAAGGCGATGAAGTAAAAAAAGGCGATAATTTAATAACTCTCGAAGCTATGAAAATGGAAAATATAATAAAAGCAACCGGCGATGGAAAGGTAATGGCATTAAGGGTTAAACAAGGTGAAAAAGTTGAAAAAAATCAAGTTTTGATTAATTTCTGAATACATTAATAAAACTTAACAACAATATTCTTATACTGCCCCCACTCCCATTTTTCATAATCGGCAATTTTGCCAAATTCAAAAGGAGTAAGTATTGTTTTTTCGAGAAAATAAATCTTTAAGCCAAATGAAATTAGTAAATCACAAAACTCTTTAACAGTATGACCTGCAGCATGCAAACCAAAGGGCCAAAACTCTAAAAGCAAAATAATGTGAGGATTTGATTTTATTGTGTTTTCCATCCCTTTCAATGCAGAAATTTCATATCCCTGAATATCCATTTTAATAAAATCAACCTTAAATTCGTTATTTACGTATTTGTCAATTGAAATTGCTTCTATCACTTCAATTTCGTCATACTCATCAACTGGATATGTTCTATGATCAACATTCAAGTCTTTTGATTTATAAACTTTTATTTCGCCTTCAGCATCGCTTACTGCTTTATTGTTAAGCAATACATTGCTTTTACCTCTCAAATTTTTCTTCAAATAATTGAAATTTATTCTATCAGGTTCAAATGAATGAACTTTGCCATTTTCACCGGTAATTTCAGATAATATTTTTGCATAAAAACCAATATTAGCACCAATATCGAGTATTACCGACCCTTGTTTTAAAATATTTTTAAGAAAATTAATTTCATCAGCATCTTGTTGTTTTTTAAAAATGGGATACAAAATATTGTAAACCGGAAATAAATTTTGGTAAAGAAAATTTCCTATTTTCAGCGAAATTGGTTTTGACATGTGCAACAAAAATAAACTCTATAAATCATTATCTTTGCAAAACTAATTATGAACCAAAAAAAAAATATAAAATTATTTAAAACAATTATAGCAATAACAGGTGTTTTGCTGTTCTTCTCCTGTAACAAAAAAGTACAAAATCAAAGTGCAGACGAAGATACCGCCGAAGAACAAATCATTAAAGTTGATACTTCTTTGGGGCTGTTTGCAAAAATAAATACGTCAAAAGGCGTAATGATAGCACGACTATTTGAAGAAAAAGCACAGATGACAGTAGCCAATTTTGTTGCATTAGCCGAAGGCACCATGCCAAATACATTTCGCAAACCGGGTACTCCATTTTTTGACAGCTTGAAATTTCATCGTGTAATTAGCCTTACCAATGGCGACAAAGAAAACTTTATGATTCAGGGAGGTGACCCATTAGGTACAGGACAAGGCGGGCCTGGGTACCTGTTTAAAGATGAATTTTCAGATTTAAAACTTGATAGACCAGGACTATTAGCAATGGCTAATTCGGGTCCATCTACAAATGGAAGTCAATTTTTTATAACACTAAAAGCTACCCCATGGCTTGACGGAGTTCATACAGTATTTGGAGAGTTGATTTCAGGTACCGAAATACCTTTTATTATTAAAGCAAATGATATGATTTTCTCAATAAGAATATTGAGAAAAGGCGAAAAAGCAAATAAATACAATGCTTTAAACGAGTTTAACAAAAGAAAATAAAAGTAATTAATTAAGTGAAAACAGTAGATAATATAAATTTTGCAGACAAAAAAGTACTAATAAGAGTTGACTTTAATGTACCACTAAATGAAAATTTTGAAATAAGCGATGATTCTCGAATTACAGCCGCATTGCCAACAATTAATAAGATATTGGATGATGGAGGCTCGGTTATACTTATGTCGCATCTTGGTCGCCCCAAAGATGGTCCAAATCCTAAATACTCACTAAAACACATTTTACAGCATTTGAGTAAATTTTTAAACACAAATGTAAAATTTGCCGATGATTGTGTAGGAGATATAGCTCTTAAATTAGCTAATAATTTGAAAGCTGGCGAAGTTCTTTTGCTCGAAAATCTAAGATTTTATAAAGAAGAAGAAAAAGGAGATTTGCAATTTGCCGAAAAACTATCAAAACTCGGTAATTATTATGTAAACGATGCATTTGGAACTGCACACAGGGCACATGCAAGTACAGCAGTTATTGCTCAATTTTTTGGCGAAGCCAAATGCTTCGGATATTTGATGGCAAAAGAAATTGAAAATGCAGAAAAGGTGATGAAAAACCCCGCCCGACCTTTTACAGCTATAATAGGCGGTGCTAAAGCAGGTGATAAAATTCTGATTTTAGATAATCTGATGAGTGTTGCCGATAATATTATAATTGGTGGGGGTATGTCTTATACCTTTGTAAAAGCACAAGGTGGTAAAATAGGCAATTCGCTTGTAGAAAATGATAGACTTGAACTTACATTGCAGATTTTATCAAATGCCCAAAAAAATGGTGTAAAAATACATTTGCCCCAAGATTCGGTAATTGCTGATAAATTTAATAATGAATCAAACATTAAAGTTGCACAAAGCAACGAAATTCCAGACGGCTGGATGGGCTTGGATATTGGACCCCAAGCAATTGAAAATTATAAAAATATAATTTTACAAAGCAAAACCATTTTGTGGAACGGACCAATGGGAGTTTTTGAAATGCAAAATTTTGAAAATGGAACAAAACAAATAGCTCTTACATTAGCAGAAGCCACAAACAGAGGAACTTTTACTCTAATTGGCGGTGGAGATTCGTCAGCAGCCATTCATAAATTTAAACTTGAAGAAAAAGTAAGCTATGTTTCTACAGGTGGAGGTGCTTTACTCGAGTATTTCGAGGGTAAAATACTGCCCGGAATTTCGGCAATCAATGATTAGCCGAGCCAAGTTTATTTAAGTAATAATAACAAATTTCAAATTCCCGACTTATCCGTGTCAATATTGGATAAAAATTAAGTGCTTGATATTGCGCACTATATATTTGAAAAACTCGTATTTTGCTGACCTAATCGGTCAAAATGTATAAAATTAGAGCTATTAGTTATTCATCAAGTTCTGTTTCAATCCAGATTTATAAAATCGTCAACAGAAAAAGAGTTAAAATGACGTTTACGGCTTGGCGTAGTTGCGGATTATAAGTATCTCGCAAGTGCGAGATTCAATCGAAGAACTGCACTTGAACCTACCACAAAACTGTCATACGAAGCACTGAACCGCCACTTTTGCAAAACCGCTGTTACCTGCTGGCGTTCTGTCTGTCGTGTCGTGAAAGTCAGGTCTGATAAGGGTTGCGCTGTCATTGTCAGGTTTGTGTTTTGGTCTTTATGTGTCGGTTGTGCGGTGGCGGTTTTAAAAATTTTTGAAGGGAATTTTAAAAAATAATTTTTCTCGGGTGGGAGAGGTGTAAGCTCTTTTGCAAACTTTGGTCTGCGAATGGGCTTGTAGCGGTTGCAAATGTGCTTACACCTGTGCGTTGCCATTATCTTGCTCCTTTTTCTATTTCCATTATTTCTGGCATTTCGTCATAAGTCCGACCGTTTAAAAGTCGTCCTGCTGCCTTTTTATTTCGTCCGCCCCATTGTTTGAAGAAAAATGCTACGTCTGCTTTTTCGCATTGTTCCTGTATGTCTAAAACCCAGTCAGGGTTCATTGGTCTTGGTTTGTGTCCGCTTTCTCCGCCAACAATTACCCAGTCAATTTTTTTAAGGTTTAACTTTTCTAAAGGTCCGATAAGTGGTTCAAGGGATAAGAATTTTACTTTGGCTCTTGTCTTTCTTAAAAAGTCAATGCGGTCAATTACTTTGTCGTTCTCTACTGATACTCCCATCCAAATATTATGTGTCCACTTTAGTTCTTTGTGTAGTTCAAATAGTCGCTCCGCTCTCTTTGTCAATACTTGAAAACCGTGTTGCGGATTATCATTCATTACGTGAAACACTTGCTTAATAAATTCAAGCGGAATGTCTTTATGAAATAAATCACTCATTGAGTTTACAAAAACAACTTTTGAAGATTTCCAAGTATATGGAATATTCAATGCTTCAGGGTGAACACGAACTTTAAAGCCGTCTTTGTATTTGTCAACGCCCATTGCCTTTAAGCGTTTTGACATAACTTCTGCGTAGCAGAATTTACAACCAGCAGAAATTTTGGTGCAACCCGTTGTCGGGTTCCAGGTCATTTCAGTCCATTCAATGCTTGATTGTGCCATTTTTATTGTTGTATTTTTTTACGATGTCATTAGCGATTTTTACTCCACTTTCATTATTTGTTGCGAGGTAAAGATGATACATTACAGAATTACTTGAGTTCTTTAACTCATAGGGCTTTGAAACATATTTAAAAACATCTTTTAATCTTTTCTGATATAATTTTGCTGATTTTTCAATAGCATCTTCTTCCTTCTGAACAAATGTTATATCAGGAAAAAGCGTATCTATTTTTTTATAGAAATACTTTTCAACTTTATCTCTTGTAAGCCCAAGAAACATTTCAAGACGCTCCAACCATGCATCAGAAATTTGACCGTTTTTTTTCAGTAATCTATTTACTCCTAAGCCCGTTGGAACTAATACCCACATATCTATTGGCAAGTCTCGCAAACATTCTATTGAACGCCATTCTACTTGCATACCACAAGGGTCAATATAAGCAAGGGTTCTGTAGTTTTTATTTTTGGGATTTCTTAAAAAGTTTGCCATATCAAGCAACTTTTTATTACAATCTTCGGGAACTGTGTGAATATTTTTTTTGGGAAAATCTTCTTTTGTGTTACTTTCTAACAGCTTAAAGTTCTTCGGGTCTTTTTCAACGAAATAATATGTGTCGAATGGACGAGGTTTATCAATTTCTATTATTCGCCTTGCAGCACCAACGGTAACATCAATATCAATCTTGTTGTCTTTGACAATAAAGCCAGAGCCAGCAAAGCCATCAAAATACATCAATTTAAAAAACTTTCTGTTTTTCATAATTGACAGATATGCTTTTGCATACTCTACGAGTATTTCAATTTTTATTTTTGTCCAATCACCTCCGAAATTGTTCATATCTAAAACGCATTAAACTTGTCGCCCAAATAATGTTTCAAGTTGTATTTCTTGGTTGTGTCTAAGGCACGTTCAAGGCAAATAAATTTTTTGTCTGTGTGCTTTTTGAAATACTCTACTGTGTCGGCTTCAATGGTAACATCTAAGCAAATCAATGTTTCTTTTATGCCGTCTGTGGCTAAAAGAATTTCATTTTTCTTAAACTGTTCTTGCTTGTCGGCTTTGTAGTTTAACTGGAAACCGTTCTTTAATAAAATCTCTGTCAGCAATTCGTTTCTATTGAATGCAGTTACTAATTGGGCTTCTTTGTCGGCAATGTATTTTTTGAGTGATGCAATATTTTCTTCGTCTGTTTTCTCCACATCGGGAGCCCACTCAACTCTTGGGAAATTTGATTTTACTAATTTGAAAACTTTGAAACCTAAATTGTCTGAACTATAATTTTTTGAATTAGCTGAATTTTCAGAATTACCAAATAAATTCTGTTTATTCTTTAATTCTTGTAATTCTAGTTCCGACCTTATTTTTTCAACTACTCGTTTGTTGCGTTCAATAGTTATGTCGCTGATTTTTTTGTAGCTATTCTTAAATGCTTCTGTTTTTGTATCTGTTAATTCAGGAATTTGAATTAAAATAAATCGCCTACCTAAATTGTCCTGTTTGTTAAGTTCAAAAATAGCTTGTCCAGTTGAACCACTTCCACCAAAAAAATCCAGTATTATATCATTTTCATTTGTAACAAATTTGATAATATGTCTCAAGAAATTAACCGACTTAGGATTATTGAAAACCTTAACGCCTCCAAATAAAGTTTTTAGTTCTCCTGATGTTGCTCTGTTATCCTCATAGTAATAGCTTTTTAACCTTTGAGATACAGTATCAAGTCTTTTCTTAATTTTTGGGATAGTGTTTTCGTCATCACCCCATTGCACATCACCTCGTTTATCAGCTTCTGAGAAGGTTTCAAAAGTCCATCTATATCCATATTCAGGTTTAGAACAAACGTTCTTTGTAATTGGATGAATGATGTCATACGTGTAACCTCCAGGTTTTGTGTTTGCCGAATTTCCTGGATAGTAAACTCCTTGTTCATCAACATAGGAATAGTGAGCAACCCCAGACAAATCATTTCCATTGGTTTGAGTCCTTATCCATTTCCTTAATTCAGTCTGAATGCTTTCTATATCTTCTAAGTATTTAGCTTTTAATGCATCGTATTTTTCTTGAATAATTTTCCCTTTGTCGGAAGGGACTTCCCAAAAATCTTGCTCGTTTTTATCTTTTAAATAGCATAAAACATATTCGTGTTCAGTTGCAATTTGAGTTGGATTATTATCCGTAGCCGTTTGCCAAATAATTTGTCCGCCAAAATTTTCTTCACCAAATACTTCATCACATAACTTTCTTAAATGGTGAACTTCATTATCGTCAATTGAAATGAAAATCACGCCATCTTCTCGCAAAAGCTGTCTGGCAATCAGTAAACGGCTATACATCATATTCAGCCAATTACTGTGGTATCTTCCGTCAGTATCAGTATTTGTGTCAATCTTTAATCCGTTTTCGGTTACTCCTGTCTGTTCCCAATATGGCTTCTTTTCTTCGGTAAAATTGTCCGTATAAACAAAGTCCTTTCCAGTGTTATAAGGTGGGTCTATATAAATACATTTGACTTGCTCTCGATAGCTTCCACTAAGCAATTTTAATACTTCAAGGTTTTCTCCTTCAATTATTAAGTTTTCGCTTTCATTCGGATTAACACTTCTTGCTTCATCAAATATTAAAGTTGCGTTGCTTGGCGTGTAGGCGTTTCTTTTGGCGGCACTTTTCCCAAACCAGCGAAATTCATAGCGTTCAGTTTCACTCACACTTTCGGGGTCAACTACTTTTTTCAGTTCATCAATATTCAGTTTGCCCTCGTTGGTAAACAAATCAGGAAAAAGATGTTTCAACTGCGTTAATCTCTCCTTATTCCAGTCTTTGCTCAAAGGCATCCATACATTGTCTGAACCGGAATTTCGGGAATTATCAGAATGTCCTGAATTTGATTTTATTTCTTCCATTATACTTTAAATTTCTTGTTTATTAATCTTTTAAAAGTCAGACTTTTGCTTCCGAAATTGATAAGCAAACCCGTTTTCATATTGTATGCCTCAAGATAGTTGATTGCTTGTGCTAAATGCACATCTTCTAACTCAATAATAGCTTTGAGCTCAACCATTATTTCATTTTC
This sequence comes from Bacteroidota bacterium, assembly GCA_013359235.1. Classification (GTDB taxonomy): domain Bacteria; phylum Bacteroidota; class Bacteroidia; order NS11-12g; family UBA9320; genus JABWCE01. The sequence goes on along the minus strand of JABWCE010000002.1, from coordinate 104,633 downwards.
CACAAAGAAATCTACCCTGCGAGTTCCAATTTGTTCATCACGGTAATAAATTGGCATTTCCATTTCCCTCTGAAATTCCAAATCCTCTAGTCGCATTTCTATTTCTAATGCCCTCTGATAAATAACTTCCTGAAAGCCATTACCTAATGTTGAATGTACACGCATTGCACAGCCAATTATTTTACTAGTGCTATCATTAAACTCGGCTGCCGTTTTTTTTATCGTATCCATAACTAATTCTGATTATTCTTTAATTCTTGAAATTCAAGTTCTGACAATTTTTTAAAGTAATGATATTCCTTAACAGGAGCTTTGTAATGCACTTCCACACCCAAGGTTTCAAAGTGTTTCATTGCACATTTTATTTTATACACTTCGCTTTCGGTTAGTGCTTTTTTATCGTTGATGTCATTTGTTCCTTTGGTTTCTATTACAAAGTAATATTCCGTTTCATCTCCTGTTTTTAAACTCTTACGCTTCATCACTAATCCAAAATCGGGTTCATATTCTCCAATAGGAGTTTTGATTTTATACCAGTTGGGTAGTTTAAAAAAGCAAACTACTTCGGGGTCGTGTTCGGCATATAATCCAAAATCGCTTTCTACTCCGCTGTCGTACACAAAACCATCGTAAACCCCTTTGTTTGGCGTATCTCGTATGCCTCTTGGGTAGTTAAATTGTGTATTTTGCTTTATAAGCAATGGAAATAAATCCTCAAATTCTTCTTCATATTCTCCAATAATATTATAAGACAATCCTCTAAACATTTCCTCTAACAATACATTCTTCATTATATGAATAGCTTCAGCTATAAAACGTGGTGGATTTTTTACGAAATGGGAGTGATTATTTATACCAATTAAAATATCTGCTGAGGCTTTATAGTCTAAACACGTACTCTCGCTAAATTCTTCTAAATAATCATGTAGATTATATTTTACTTTCAAATTAGTCGTTTCCCTACCGGTATTTTCCGAATTAATATCTTCTTCATTAATATTTGTTATTCTTGTACCCTTAACTTCGATTTGATAATCAGGAATGGATATTTTGCTTATTTCTTCGGTTGCTTTTTTTATTAACTCCTTTTGTTCAAAAAAAACAGAGTAATCAGTTTTGTGGGCTAAAGCTTTCCAATATTTTTTAAATGCCGTTTCAATTTCTGATTTTTGGTTGCGTTTGAATGTTCTAACTGATTTATCTTCTCCCTTATGATTGTTTCTTAAAGCTGCTCCAGCTTCTTTTGAGCCATATACATCGTTTATTTCCTTTTGATATTGCGTTACAAAGGTTTCGTAGGTTTCATTGGGGATAACCGTCAATAAATTTAGTTCATCGCCTACTTGTGTTTTTGGGTCATCATAAACCCTTTGTCCTTGTTGGTTTACGCAAATACGCAAACCTCTACCAATTTCCTGGCGTTTACGAATTTCTGAATAGGCAGTATTGAGTGTTGCGATATTGAAAACATTCGGATTATCCCAACCAACGCCCAAAGCAGAGTGAGAAAATACAAACTCAATCGGGTTGCCGATGGTCAATAGTTCGTCTTTCTTCTGTAAAATGAGTTCGTAGATTTTCTTTTGCTCCTTTAGTCCACCCTCGTTGTCTGAATATTCGCCTTTTGCATTTTGTGCAAAATAATATCCCTGTAGCTCCTGAATTTGTTGGTCTGTTGGGTTCTTACTATCGTTGTATTCGGGAAAAATGGCTTTGTATTTTTCAACGAACAGGTTTTTAATCTTGGGTTCTTCGCCCATATAGTTTGAAACCTTGTCAATGAAAATCAAACTCAAAACCTTAATTCCTTTCGGTTGCAATTTTTGAGATTTTGCAAAGTGGCGATGTATAAGCCATTCCAACTGCAAAGCCCAAATATTTTCTACATTTCCTGATGCTTGCTTTTCAAAAAGTTCAACTCCATTGGTAAAAGTGATGCTCCACTTTTGCGTTTTTAAACTCTTGTTGATGCGTTCAATTTTGTAGTTCAAATAACTTGGGTTATTCGTTTTTTCCCCCAAATTATCGCCAACTTTCAACCAACTTGTTTCTTCAAAAACAAATTTCCCTGCTTTCAACTTCCACGCTTTTACTTTAGCCTTTGGTTCGCTTGTTCCGTTTTGAGTTGCTGTAAGTTCTATTTTAATTGTGGCTTCATCGTTTTTTTCTGTTACGGTAAGCACTTCAATTTTCTTTACCAATCCTTGTTTGTAGCTGTCGTAAGGCGTTAAGCGATACAAAAGATTTTTAACCGTTTTGTGTGTTGCTGAATAACGAATTTTGAAAAGTGGGTCAAGTGTTTTGAAGATTGTTTTTTCTCTGTCGTCTGCTTTCTCACTATATCGCTCTTTTCTTTCTTCTGTTGTAAGTGTTTTTAAACGCTCCATCATATTGTCGCTATCCATTCCTTCCTGTGGCTCGTCCATAAAAATGATTGGTCGCACTTTGGCAATAGCGTCAATGTATGGCAGATTATTAAACAAATCTTCTCTTTGAGTTCGGTTTAATATTCTGTCGTCAGAAGCAAACGCAGCCGTTGTCATAATCAGAACTTGCGGATGCTGTTCTTCAATGAAGTTGGTTACTTTATTAAGTTTCTTGCTGTCATAGTCAAAAGCCGAAACCTTGAAGCCATAAATACTTTCTAATTGCTTTTCAAAAGTTTTGAATGTTCCTAATGTTCCTTGTCTGATTGCAATTGACGGAACAAGTATGATAAATTTGGTAAAAGCGTAGTGTCTGTATAGCTCGTAAATAGTTTTTATGTAAACAAGTGTTTTACCTGTTCCAGTTTCCATTTCAATGCAAAGGTCGTTGTCGGCTGAATACTTTGCCGTTTCTTCGTCAATGCCGTTTTCTTTTGCAATAGCTTTGATATTGTCGGCTAACTGCGAAGCAGTTAGTTTACAAAAATTAGAACGTATGCCCTCAATGCAAGCATTGTCAAAGGTGTTTTTCTCTGTTCCGTCAAACACTTTAATGACAGCCTGAATAGCGGTGTCCTGATATTTTAAATTCTCTAATTGTAACTCCATTACTTTTTACCGTTCTTTTTGGTTAGGTATTTTATTTGCTCACTTGCTTTTTCTTTTTTTAAAGGTGTTCGCGATTTCGCATAGCTCAATTCTTCCTCTGCCGCTATCAAAATGTCTTTGGCGTATTTCTCGTCTGCCAGTTGATAAGCAACTTGTTTGCTCATATACTTTATCACAAGTTCTTTCTCGTCCACTTTGAAAGTCTTGGCAATGATTGGCAACATTTGTCGGCTTACTGGTCGCTCTCCACGTTCCAATTTACTTAGTGTGCTTTGGTCAATATCGAGCAATGCAGCAAGTTTTCGTAATGGCATTTCCGCCTGTTCTCTTAGCTGTCTGATGTAGTCGCCTAAATTTTCTGTTTGCATCTTGAATCGTATTTCTTGACAATCGTGTCAAAAGTAATAAAGTCCGTTTTAATGACCCTGAAAAAAGGTAAATTCTTTTCAACATCCTTATTGCGGGTCGGCTTGAGTGTCGGCAAAGTCAGGTCGGTTTGTGTCAAGGAACAGCGAAATAGTCTTTCGAATTAAGGTCGTCTGTTGGTGGTCGTGTCGTTCTCTACATTTGCTGGTAACTTAGTGATAATGCAAATAATGGAGCCCGCCTCTAAGTTGCGCTCTATTGAATTACTCGAACAATATTTTGGAATAAAACACAGACGCCAAAATTATTACGAATCGGCAAAAGAGTGGTTGCCATTGAAATCAAAGGTTGAATCTATTGCTGTGAACTTCGCCAAGAAAAGATATGCATTTTGTTATGATATATTATTTTATGATGTGACCACACTGTATTTTGAGACTTTTGAGGAAGATGATTTACGCAAGAATGGTTTTTCAAAAGACAACAAGTCTCAACAACCTCAAATAGTTGTTGGTTTGATGGTCACAAAGGATGGCTTTCCAATTTCTTATGAAGTGTTCTCGGGCAACACATTTGAAGAACACGCGATTATTACCGTTGTAAAAAAATTTATCAATAAAATTACAATTTGGTGACAGAAAATTGGCCAAACGGTGTTTACTTTGTTAGAGTGTTAAGTTTAGACAATAATTCAACAATCGTAAGAAAGGTGGTTATTCAAAAATAAGTTTAATTATTCCGTCCCGCTAGGTAGCGGGACGGAATTTTATAAATAGAAATATGAAAAAGTTCACACTTACCATACTTATTACAAGCAGTGTTTTAAGCCTATCGGCTCAAAATACCTGGTTTAAGTTTGTTCCGGGATGGCGTGGGAATAACTGTTATATTCTGGCTGACACAATTTATTCTTTTTGTCCAACATCAAAGTTTGATAAGTCTATAGTTTTAGGATTAAATATTAATAAAAACAGTTTGCTTGATGGTGAATTTTACTCATCTGATTCTCTCTTTTACTATTCAGACCAAATAGATGAATTAACAAATTTACAGTACCGCACTAAAAATAATTCGATAAGATTAAATAACAATTATTTTTTGTTTGCTGCAAATTATGGTGACTCTGTAGGTTCTGAGACAAAATGGCAATCTGATGTATTTTTATACCCCAGTTTTGAAAAATTAGAATTGCCGATAAACTATGATACGTTTCCAACTCTTGTTGAGGGTTTATTTTTAATTAATTATAAAAAATATGCGTTGGTCAATTGGTATAAAAAGTTTGATAAGTTAAACACCGTTCAAAGTTCTCGATTGCTTAAAATTAATGTAGATAACACTACATCTTTGATTTATACTAGATTAAATCCACTTTACAGTCAATCAAATCATGACATTCAACTTGAAAACATCCACGCAGACAACCAAAACCCGGCAAACTTGTTTTTACAAATTTTAGATCGTTGGGATTTTGCGGGAGACGCTAATCAGTTTGAAGGGGTTATACAAAAAATAGATACCACCGGCAAATTGATATGGGAAAGTCGCCCGGTAGGCGACCAAGATACTATTAATACTACTGATTTTAAAATGGTGCAATTGCCCAATGGCAATATTTTATGCTCGTGGCTGGATTTGTATTATCGTCCATGGAAAAAGCCAGGCGACCCATACCATCTTGCGGAATCAAAAGATAATGCAACTTTTTGGTTCGCAGAAATAGATTACCAAACCGGCAAAAAGCTTTGGACAAAAAATAATCGTCAATTTCTGAATTGGAAAATGGGAATTACAGACAAAGATGTGGCTGCCAATTTAATGACAGATGCCTTAATTTTTGACGATGGTGCAGTTTGGTGTGGTTATCGTTATATAAATAGACCATATCCTCAAAACTGGACTGCTATACCGTACCTATTTAAAACAGGGTTTGATGGCAAGCCCATTTGGTACAGAGAATACAATCTTTGGTCAACTGACACCACAGACAAAGGCTTTAAACCTTATAGTTTTATCAGAACTCCTGATAATGGATTTTTACTTACTGGTGAATACATGCGTAGATGGGGTGTGCCTAGTGATACTACACAACCTATGGGCGTTTTCCAAACAGCCGCATTGCTTAAACTTGATAGTAACGGCTGCTTTACACCAGGGTGTAACGCCACAGACAATATCATTAAAATTAAAGTTCCCGAAAATATTTGTCAGATTTATCCCAATCCTGCTCATACATTTCTACAAATAGATTACCCAACAGGCTCCAGCGGTTGGGAAATAATCATTACCGATATAAACGGGAAAGAAGTATTTCAAACCAAAGAAACAATACATCAAATTTCAACTAAACACTTACCCAATGGAATTTATTACATTCAATTAACCAATAAAAAATTTTATCACCATGAAACACATAAAATTATTATTCAGCATTAGTTTTGTATTTACATTTGTTAATAACATAAATGCACAAATCAGCTTTTTAGATAGCAGCACCTATTACACATACTGCGATGCACCATCAATTTCTGAAGGTTTGAGTTTTGCAACTTATTCAAAAGAATTTGTACATTTAGATTCTGTAAAAGGACAAGAAAAATTTTATTCAATCCTTTATAGCTCTAAAGATTGGAAACAGCATTCTTATGTATATTTCTTAAAAGAGAAAAACGATACTGTATTTTTTACCGGTACATTGTATAATGAAAACGGTGATTCTTTTAAAGCTGACAATTTAATTATTTATGATTTTAGTTTGAAAGTAGGTGATACTTTGAAAATTAAACATACAGCAAGTGGACTTAACATTAAATTGTTGATTGATAGTGTTAAAAATGTTAAGTTTCAAGACAATCAATTAAGAAGGACACAATTTTATAAGATTCTAACTAGAGCTCCTTCTGAATATTACAGAGTAACTTCACCATTTTTTGCATCGCAAGGTATAGGTTCTAATTTTGGACTTCTACCTTTTAAACTAATTAGGCGTAATTCGCCATTTTGGCAAGAACTTATTTCAGTGTGCAACGTGGAAAAAGTGGCTGTATATTCTGCAAATTCTTCTTTTGATCATTGGAAAATTATTGACTATTGTGATGAATTGGAAATTATTCATTTGATTGATACAATTAGATCTGTATCTATTGATAAAATTAAGCAAAATCGAGTAAAAATTTATCCTAATCCTGCTCATAGCTTTTTACAAATAGAATATCCCCAAGGTTCGCCAGGCTGGGAAATTACAATTACAAATATTAATGGAAAAGCAGTTTTACAATCAAAAGAAAATATACATCAAATTTCAACTAAACACTTGCCCAATGGAATTTATTACATTCAATTAACCAATAAAAAATTTTATCACCATGAAACACATAAAATCATTATTCAGCATTAGTTTTTTGTTTTTATTGATTAAAGAATTATTTGCTTAAAATATTTTGGATGGTTTAATAATAGAAAATTGATATAGTTTATACCAGCAAATTGTTTGAATTAAGAGCTTTCTTGATTTTGTTTTTTTCTGAAACGTGGTAATCTAAATTTTATTTTTCTTTTTCTTATCCAAAAAATAATCAAAGTAATGATAATCCATAATGGCCAAAGGTAGATAATACCAATAAAGAAATTAACCAAACCCTCCCAGCCAACAACAAAACCTTTCCAAATTCTTGTAAAGAAACCAGGGCCTGAGGGGGGAGTGTAATGCGTATCGAGTGTTTTATATATACTAAGTTGAATTGTACTGTATGATATCTGATTATCAAGATATTTAATTCTTCCTTCGGCAGCTTCAATTTCTTCTCTGATAATTCTCAATTTTTCTTCAACCTCAAGTATATCGGTTATTTTACCTGCTTTTGTCAATATTTCAAGGTATCGTTTTTCTACAGCTCTTTTTGTTGCAAGACGAGTGTTGAGGTCAGCATACTCTTCGCCTACGTCTGTTACCTCTATTCTTCTGGTATCAGTTTTTATTCCTTCTGCTATTATTAGTTCCATCACTTTATCAAATGATGTAGAGGGTATTCTTATTGTAATATCATTTGTTATACGGTAGGTTTCGTTTGTTTCAGATTCATTACCCATGTAACCACCATTTTTCTTAACTATTTCGTTTATTTTTATACGGGTTTCTTTGTATTTATCAACTTCTATTGTTAAGTATCCATTTTTTATAAGTTTTAAAGAATTGGGTGTAATATCTTTCGGAGTTTTGCCATCAGACTCTGTTTTATTACCGTTTTCTGATGTTTGTTTTGTTTCTATATCACTGCCTGCTGCAGTTTCATACGATTCATCAGTAATTGCCGTAGGAGTAAAACTTATGTTACTTTCAGTGTTTCGTGAGGCATTACCGCAAGAAATTATTAAAAATAGAGATAAAAAAACTATTAAATTTTTCATTTCAAAAAGATATTTTAATCAAAAATACTTTTTTTAAAAAAAAGGTAAAAATTATTTTGCAATGATCAACTCTAATTTAACTTCTTTGAATGCTTTAGGTGTGGTGATTAAAGATTTGTTTGAAGCCAATTTTATTCGTGTACCCGACATTGTATATGATTTTTCGCGTCTGGTATCAGCATTTTCATATTTTGAAGATAAATCATCTTTTTTAAAATCAATTTGTTTTTCGCTATACGACAGTATTACGTAATCATCGTTTGTTAATACACTCAATCCTGCCGGATAGCTAATATTTGTGGTAGTACCATCTTTTCTGATTATTTTGCTATTAAGAATTTCTCCATTTTCAATTTTTGCAATAACTGCATCGCCATAATGATAATAATAAGTTGTTGATGTACCTCCTTTTGAACTTGTTGTTGTTACTACATTTACCCATCTTTTTTCAAAAATGCAAATTGGATTATCATCATTATCAAAAACCACATCAGCAATTTTATTCAAATTGGTTATTTCCTTATTTGAAGTACTTTTTTTATCATCGTCTTCATCTTTTTCTGTATCTTTACTTTTGTCTTTAGTTTTTAAATCTTTTTTTTCTTCTTCTTCGGGTTCTTGAGCATTTTTATCAAGTTTATCTAAATATTTACTTTTGGGCTTAGATTCATCATCATTACTGCTTTCATTTTCATCTTTATCTTTTTTCTTTTTTGTAGTTTTCTTCTTTGTACTTTCAGATTTTATATCGTACTTCTTATTTGCATTATTAATAAACTTATCAGAAAATGGTGCTTTTACAAAAGAAATTTCAGAAAAATCTTTTGAAGACAGTTGGGAGCAAATTATACCTTTTGCCCCCTTTTTATTTTCGGTATAAAGCCCTACTATACAATAGTTGCCAGTATTATTGTTTATTGATGATTTAATGTCGAGAATTTTCAATTTTTCTTCTCCAAATGAATAATCATGAATTTCACCTAATGAATCATAATTGAACATTGAAAGTGACAATTCATTATTATTACTATTTCCTTTGAGAAAATCTTTAAAACTCTTTTTTTCTCTCGATTTCTCTTTTTTTGATAACCCAATTATATTAAAGCTTCCATCATCAGCAATTGTTGTACTTTTTATACTTCCATTATTTGGCAACTTTAATTTATTAACATAGTTTAATAGTTCCATATTTTGGTTATACACCCAAACTGTAAGAGCTGTACTTGAACTCTTTGTCCTTCCGGTTGCTGATTCTGCTGTAATCATTATCAGTTTCCCATTTTCAGATTGTTCAAAAGTGTATTTATTAAAATATTTTTGCGATTTTGAATAAGGGGTTTCGGCTATTTTTATAGGGTCGTCTGTAGTTTCTAAATTATGATAATCAAACTTTTGAGCAAATAAATAGGTTACTTTTGTATTATAATTGTTATAAGTAAAAAACAACCAACCGAAATTGCCAATTTTCATTATTTTTTCTATATTAATTCTCTTATTATAAAATTCGCTTTTTATAGAATTTTTTTGAACTATGTTCAGGTTTTCATCTAATTTATACAATGCAACCTTACTATTTTTCTTTATCGGAATTGATTTTATTACAACAGCTGAATTATAATTTGTATATAATACCATTTCAGAAGAATTTATACTAAAAGCACCTTCTACATATCTTGAACTTAGTCTAACAATTTTTTTGGTATAAGTTACATTTTTTGATTTTTGAGCAAATAAATTTATACTCAAAGCACATAACAAACTTAAAACTAAAATTTTATTACTCATCGTCTTCATTTATCTCTTCTCCTTTCTTTTTTAATTGATTTTCTGAATCTGAATTAAAGTAATTTTTTCCCATAAACAAACCAACAGCTAATCTTAAATGAAATGTTGGAAAAATATAAGGAAAATCTTCAATATCTTTATCAAGCACTTTTGATTTACCAAAGCCTAATCCCCAGCCGTAATTAATGCACAATTTCTTTTTAGCTAATGTTTGCACTCCCATCATAAAAGCATATTCTGTATATCTTATTTCTTGTTTATACCAATTCTGTAAATAACGTTGTTTAAATAAAAAACCGTAATATATGCCATTGTCTATCCCCTGTTTTCCAAAGTATAATTTTGGCATTATTTGTAATGTAAATCCTGATTTTTTAGGTAATCTTACACTATCAATTACCTCTCTGGAGTATAACATTTCTGATTCATAAAAACCAGGGTATTTTATAAAAAATCCGCCCCCAGTTTCAATACTAAACAAACCAGAAAATTTTCGTTCATAAGTAGCTAAAATTTCATGATTAATTATACCGTCTAAATGGATTTTTAAAGCATTTTTTGCAAGTTCCATTCTTCCATCATTCAAATATTTTTTGAAATCAGGGTCGGGTTGTGGAAATTTTTTATCAATTTGCGAAAATGCAAGGGTATTAAAGAATAGCAAGGGTAATAAAACTATTTTCCGCATAAGTTTTTTTGATGCAAACATATAAATAATTTTTAATTATCAAATTAATTATAAGAAATAGTTAATTTATTTTCAAGCTTTTTTAATATTTGCTCATTTTATCTGCTAATTTTAGTGCTTTGTAAGTATTTACAAATCCACCTGTAACTGATATTTTTTTGAGTTTGGTAGTTTTATTGCTGCCCGGAAGATTTACTTTTCCTTTAACTTTTACTGTTGATTTCATTATTATATTTCTTACCTGTGAAGCAGTAAGGTCAGGAAAATAGGCTCTTATTAATGCCGCTACGCCGGCTGTACAAGGCGAAGCCATACTTGTTCCGTCAAAAGATTCATAATTTGAACCTGGTGTTGTAGAATATATACTCACTCCGGGCGCAAATACATCTACATTTTTCTTACCGTAGTTCGAAAAAGAAGCTATCTTATTTTTGCCTTTTATCCATGAATACGCTCCAACTTCAATCCAATTTTGAGCTCTTTTGTTTTCATTGTTGTAATTGGGATTGGGATAATTAATGTTTACATCAATATCTTTGCCGTCATTTCCGGCTCCGTGAACTAATAATACATCTTTTGATTCGGCATATTTCACAGCATCATCTACAATTTTTTTGTTCCATGGAAATGATTTTCCGAAACTCATATTAATTACTTTTGCTCCATTGTCAACGGCGTAAATTATAGCATTTGCAACGTCTTTATCTCTCTCATCGCCATCGGGTACACATCGTACAGACATAATTCTAACATTATTTGCCACGCCTTTTATTCCAATATAATTATCTCTTTGTGCAGCTATTATACCCGCCACATGAGTACCGTGTGAGGCATCGGGTCCGGTAACATCATTGTTTCCGTAATATTTTTCAGTTTGGTTATTATAATCATCGCCAACTATATATCGTGGATCAAAGTTTAAGTTGTAGGCATAATTTGCAAGTTTGTCATAATGGTCAAACATCCCCATAACTTCTTTTTTTAGGTCAAAATATGTAATTCCCGATTCCATAAAACCTATAAGTTTATTAATTATAGCGGTTTCTTTTGAGTTTGACGGTTTATAATTTTTTAAATCGTCGGTATTTATATTTTCTCCTTTACCTATAGCATTTTCAATTATTTCAAAATTGGTTTTAGTTTTTGAAACAACTTCAAACATGGTTTTTGCCTGTATGCTTTTTTCAAGAAATTCGGCTTTAAGCTTTAAAAATTCTTTGTATTCTTCTTTATCGGCATCGGTCATATTTGATTCGAGCATATTTCTGAATTTTTCATCTTTCACTTTGTAAACTCTTGTCAATTCATAAGAGTCTTTATCAACGTTTTTGCCATCTTTGCCTCCAATAAAGTTCCACCCGTAAATATCATCAACATAGCCATTTTTATCATCGTCAATATTGTTTCCGGGTATTTCGTCTTCGTTTACCCACATTATGTTTTTCAAATCTTCGTGGTCTTCGTCCACTCCACTATCCAACACTCCTACTATTATAGGTTTTGCTTTCTTGTTTACCAAAAGTTTTTTATAGGCTTTTTCGGTACTCATACCTTCAATTTTGTCTTCACCTTTATCAAGATTAAACCAGTTTTCGGGAGCTGCATTTTGCCCGCTTACCATATTTGAAACAGCTACAAAAACGGGTACCCAAATAAATTTTTTTAATTGCATTGTGTTTTTTATAAAATGAGTTTCAAAACTCTATATTAATTTTTGATTAAAAAAATATATTTTAAAATAATTAAAGTTTAAGCTCGTCAGCAGGGTTCCAAAAGTGTTTTTCAAAATTCATTATTGTATCATTTTTTATTAACAAACCTTCTTTTTCGAGCAAAAATTTCATTTGTTCATGGTTTTCAAAATGTGCTTTTCCTGTCAACATTCCGTTTCGGTTTACAACACGGTGCGCCGGAATTTTATCTTTCAAAAAATGCGATTGATTCATTGCCCAACCCACCATACGGCTTGATTTTGCCATGCCGAGATACTTTGCAATTGCCCCATAACTTGTAACTTTTCCAGGTGGAATAAGTTTTACAACTTCAAAAACTTGTTCAAAAAAATTCATTTCATCCTTTTTTGGCATGTGTTTTGACGATTTTGCATTTTAAATTACAAAAATATGTCAACATCGTTTTATAAATTTGCATCTTTATTTCAAAAAAAAATCATGATTAAAAAATATTCGTTTATTGCATTTTTACTGTTTTTTTCAGCCTCAATATTTGCTCAAGGTTATAAAATAACCATTAAAATAAAAGGAATGAAAGCAAACTCAACTTGCTTGCTGGCTAACTATTATGCTGATAAAAACCAATTAAGAGACTCGGCTAAAACCGATAAAAATGGTGTTATGGTTTTTAAAGGAAAAACTATATTACCCAACGGAATCTATTTGCTTGTAACACCGGAACACAACTATTTTGAATTTGTTGTTTCATCAAAAGAACAAGAATTTACCATTGAAACCGATACACTTTTTGAAATTGAAAATTTTATAGTAAAAAACTCGGAAGAAAATCGTGTTTTCTTTGAATTCAACAAATTTGCAAGCCAAAAATCTTTTGATTATGAAATGCTGAAAGAAAAATTTAAAGTTGCCAAAACATTAAAAGATACAATTAAAATTCAAGCACAATTTAAAGCACTTGACAGTTTAATTCAACAAAAGAGATTTATACTTTCAAAAAGTAATCCAAACCTGTATATTTCAAAAATATTTCGTTCTTTCAGAGATTTACCTGAACCTGAACCTCTAAAAAAACCCGATGGTACTCTTGTTGATTCAAACTACAAGTACAATTACTATGTTGAACATTTTTGGGACAATATAGATTTGGGAGAGGACGGAATGTTGCGTTCTCCTGTATATGCAAACAAATTGCAGACTTTTTTTAAGAAAACTTTTCTTCAAATACCCGATACTATTATAAAAGAAGCCGATAAACTACTTAAAAAAATTGAAGCAGCAGGTGGTAATGAACTTTTTAGATATACTTTGTCATGGGTTACAAACTACTACGAAGATTCAAAAATTGTATGTATGGATAAGGTTCTGCATTTTATGGGAAAAAACTATTATTGCGTAGGTAAAGCACCTTGGGCTGATACAGCCATGATTCGCAAAATGTGTGAACATGTTGTAAAAATTGAACCATCACTTTGTGATAAGATTGCACCTCCTATTACAAATCTTTTCGATAGTACATATAATAAACAAATTGATTTGTATTCTATAAATTCACCTTTTATAGTTTTAATTTTTTGGGATCATCAATGCGGACATTGCCAAAAATCAATGCCACGTTTAAATGTTCTTTACGATTCGTTAAACAAAGCAGGTTTAAAATTTGAAGTTTATTCAGTTTACACACAAGATGACTGGGCAGGGTGGAAAAAATACATCAGAGAGCATAAGCTTAAGTATATAAATGTTGGCAATATGTATGGTACCAGTACCTATAGACGCAGTTATTATTTTATATCTACTCCTCAAGTGTTTATTTTAGACAAAAACAAAAAGATAAAACTCAAAGGTATTGATGTTGAATCATTGCCGGGTATTTTAGATTTGCTGTACAAAGACGAGAAAAAAACACAAACCAAAAATAAATAATCACAAAATTTTATAAAAATTAAAGCCTTCGAGTTACATTCGTAGGCTTTTTTTATAGTTATGAAAATTTATAGATTAATATTAGCCATTTTGATTTTGCATAATTTGTGTATAGCTCAAAATGATACAAAAACTTTTCTGAACGACCCGAACAACAAACCACGCGAACATTCGGTTGATATTACAAATATGAAAGTTGAGGTGAGTTTTGATTGCCCCAAAGGCATTGTAAATGGCAAGGTAACTCATACTTTTATAGCACTTAGAGAAAATACCGACACTTTGTTTTTTGATGCTCCCGGAATAAAAATTTTTTCGGTAAAACTCGATGGTACTGATTGTAGTTTCACTACAAACAATGATGGCTTAACAGTATATTTTTCAAAAAAATTAACAATAGAAAAATCATATAAATTAACAATTGCTTATGAATCTACACCTAAACGCGGCATTTATTTTATAGGTTGGAAAAACCAGAATATTGCTGATACAAAAACACAAACCCGAAAGCAAATATGGACCCAGGGACAGGGTATAGACAACCGCCATTGGATACCGATGTACGACAATATGAATGACAAATTTGTAACCGAAACCGTTATAACTTTTGATAGTGATTATGAAGTATTATCAAATGGAGTGCTTAAAAGTACTAAAATAAATTCAGACAAAAGTAAAACTTGGCATTATGCAATGACCAAGCCACATGCAGGGTACCTGCTTATGATAGCCATTGATAAATATTCAGTTAAAAAAACAAAAACCACAACAGGTGTTCCCGTTTCGTTCTGGTACTATCCCGAGCATCCCGAAAAGGTTGAACCAACGAGTATTCATACCGAAAAAATTATTGAATTTTTTGAGTCCGAAACCGGTGTTCCATATCCCTGGGAAAGCTACTCGCAAGTAATGGTTCAAGATTTTCTGTATGGAGCCATGGAAAACACTACAGCTACAGTATTTGGCGATTTTTTTAATGTTGACAGCAGAGGTTTTGAAGATAGAAACTACATTGGAGTGAATGCCCACGAATTAGCACACCAATGGTTTGGCGATTTGATTACTGCCCGTACAGGTGCCGATGCCTGGCTCCAGGAAAGTTTTGCTACTTACTATTCAAAGATATTTTATGGTGTAATAGAAAACTCGGATAAGGTGAAATTGATAAACAAAAACGAAATAAATGCTGCGTTAAAAGCATCAGAAACTGATAATTTTCCAATTAGACACACATCAGGCGGCACATCGAGAGTGTATCAAAAAGGAAGTTCGGTAATTTCAATGCTCAGATATGTGTTGGGCGATATAAATTTTAAAAAAGTTATAAAATATTACCTTACAAAACATGCTTATCAAAATGTGGAGACAAACGATCTTTATCAGGCAATTCAAGATGTAGCCGGACAAAATCTCGATTGGTTTTTTGAACAGTGGATATACCGAGGAGGCGAGCCTCATTACAAAGTTTCATATAAAAATAATATTGACAATACTGATATAACGATAGAACAAATACATAAAACAAACGAACTTATAAAATTATTTAAAATGCCTGTAAACCTTGCTGTTTACTATAAAGACGGCTCGGTAGATCGCAAACAGGTATGGATAGAAAAACAAACTCAAACAGTAAATTTTACAAACAAGGATAAAAAAGATATTTCTTTTATTCTTTTTGATGAAAATTGCGAAATAACAAAAAAAGTAAGCTTTGCCAGAACCACTGCCGAACTCATTGCCCAACTTGCAGGAGCAGCCAATATGATAGACCGCTATGATGCCCTATTAGAATTAAAAAATATTAGTTTATCTGAAAAACGCGATGCTCTTTTGACATCATACAAAAAAGAAAAATCTGAAACTTTCAAAGCCGAGATAATATCACAACTTGCAAACGATGAAAAAACAATTAATTTTCTTCTGACTGAAGTGCAAAACAGCAGCAACGAAATAGCAAAAGCTCTTGTAAACAATATAAAAACTATTTCACCAGAAGTAAAAGATGTTTTCATTAAGTTGTTTGAAACAGGTTCTTACGATTTATCTGAAAAAATTCTAACGCGTTTGTGCAGCGAATTTCCCGATAATGCTAATAATTTACTTAAAAAAACCGAAGAAATTTTTATAAATAAAAAAATATACGGACAAAACAACAATATCTATATTAAATACCTTGAACTATCGTCATTTTATGGTGTAAACCCTGATGAAAAAACAATGATTCTCGAAAAACTTTCATCAGATTTGTATGAGTTCCGCACCCGAATAGCAGCAATGGAAGCTCTCAAAAGACTTGGTATATGTAATCCTTCGTCGGTTTCAAAAATGCTTGATGCTGTTTTAAGTAATAACGGCAGGCTTTCTGGCCCGGCAAAAAACATTTTAAAGTATTTTAGCGAGCAAAGCAAATACAAAAACATTATTAAAGAATCAATAAATAAAGGTAATTACACCGATGCTGAAAAGAAAATATTTAAAGAAGGTGGATTTTATTGAAAAATTTTTTTTTGTTTAAAAACGACTATTTACTTAAATTGAAAATAGCAAATTTTTCGGGGTATTTGGTTTATTAAATTCATTAATTTCGAAACATGAATTTTAGGCAAAATGACTCAATATTTTTTTACATTTTTATAATTGTCTTTTGCTCGTCATGCTTCGAAATTATTGAAGATGTAAGCTTTAAGAAAAATGGTTCGGGAACTTTTAAATACATTGTAAACCTTAGCCAGAGTAAAGCAGAAATAAATTCACTGATAAAACTCGACAGCAGTTCGGGGTTTAAAATTCCAAAAATTAAAGAGTTAAACGAAAATATAAACAAAGTTGAACAATCAGTTAAAAATACACAAGGTATTAGCAATGTAAAAGTAAACAAAGATTACACTAAATGGATATTTGAAATAGTTTTTGATTTTGAAAATTGTACAATCATAGAAACTGCCATAAATAATGCAATAAATGCTGTGAGCAACAAAAACAGCTTTAATGTAAAAGACTTATTTAGATTTGCGGGAGTTAGTATGCAGAGAAATATGCTCAGTTTAAGTAAACAAGATGTAAAAAATGCAAATAAAGGCGTATTAAAAAAAATACTTTCAAATGCAAATTATACAACTATTTACAGGTTTGAAACAGCTATAGAATCTCACACAAACAAAAAAGCAAAACTATCGTCAAGCAAAAAAGCCCTTATGCTCAATTGCAAAATATTAAATATTATTAATGGTAAAGAATCACTCATAAATTTTATAAAATTAGTTAAATGAAATTTTCAATATTATTTATTTCAATATTACTTGCTCAACATGTATTTGCGCAAAGCCCCGAAAAATCAATACCTGCAAAAGCAGATTTTGTAATTTCGGTAAATTTGGCTTCGCTGTCGCAAAAAATAAATTTTACCGATTTGGGTAATTTTTCTTTTATGCAAAACAATATGAAAGGAATTCCTGTAAGTTCAAGTAAATTTATTAAAGAATTTTTCAGATTTCCCGAAAAAGGAGCTGTAAATACCAAAGGAAAAATTTTAATGTTTAGTGAAAATCACGATTCAGTGTTATGTTTCACTTACCTGATTGCAATAACTAACAACAAAGCTTTTAAAAACAGAGTTTTAGAAATTTTACAAGAAAAAAACAAATCTTTAAAATTTGAAAAAAATGGGAAATGCGAAGTTTTAAGTTACAACAATTGCATAAATATTTCGGTTTCAAAAAACTTGGCTGCAGTTTCAATGTGGAACAGACCTTATTACTACGTGTACGACGAAGAATTATACAGCCAGGAAAAAACCAAAGTAATTGCAAAAATTGATAGTATTCGCAATGCAAAAAATATTATTGAAGAGCCGGTAAAAGAAGAAAACAAACCTGATACAATTACCGTATTTAATGACAATGAGTATATTGATAGTTCGGCAACTGAAATTGTGGTAACAGAAAACATCAATTCAAATGATTATTATTATACAGATTATGAAAACGATTCGCTTATGAAGCAATTTGAACGCAACTGGACAAAATTGAAGCTTGAAAAAGAACAAAAGTTTTGGCAAACTCATGATAAAAAAATGCTTAAACACCAAACTGAACTTTTTAAACTTAAAAATAATGAAACAATGGCTTCTGACAGTAAATTTAACAATATTTACAAACTGTCAAATGATTTTATAATATGGATACCCATAAGCAATTATTCAGAAAAAATAATTTCTGCTATGGAAAAAAAGAGGTATTACAATTACAACGACACAATCAAAAAAACTAAAGAAAGTAAACCAAATAAATTAGCAGAACTTTTTGAAAATAATATGTTTTACGGAGTAGGTGATTTTGAAAAGGGAAAGGTTGATATGAAATTTAATTTTCAGTTTAATGATAAATTTAAACCTTTTATGATAAAAATGTCAGCAGGTAAAATAAATCCTGACTTTTTCAAATACATTAAATCCGACAATTTAATTGGGTTTGCCGGCATGAGTGTAAATACCGAAGCTTGGGCTGATTTTTATGTTGAAGTTTTCAGAAGGGCGATAGAAAGCAATAGCAATCCCAACAAAAGATTTGCAATAGGGCTTGAACTCACCGATTTGCTGATAAACCGCGATGTTTTTTTTCATACTTTCAGGGGCGATGGCATTTTGGCTTTTACAGGTATGAAATCATACTTGCATACATACAATTCGTGGGAGTATGATTCAATTACATTTGAAAGCCGTACAATAGAAAAAACCAAGACTAAGTATATTCCTGAATATTTGTGCATTTTATCGATAGAAAACCAAGTAAATATTGATAAAATTCTATCGCTTTTGGTAAGACTTGATGCTGTAAAACAAATAAAACCCCAAGTGTGGACTTTGAAAACCGGCAAAAACGAAATAGATACAAACTTCTACATAGCAAAAAAAGATGATTTGTTTTTTATAACCAACGACAGCAAACTTGCAACAGAGCAAATACATGGAAATTTATCGAGCAGCCGAACCGTAGGTAATAAATACGATACGCTTTTACCTAATCAATCTTTTGGCTTTTGGGATGCTACTTCAATGTTTAAGCTAATGACAGACAACAATAATAATAATGATTTTGGCAACTCGGCAATTTTAAATAAATTGGGAAATAAGATAAATAATATAAATTTTTATTCAAAACCCATAAGCGGGAATATGAGTGAAACTATAATTTCATTTGAATTGAAAAACCGAGAAAACAGCAGTTTGCTTGAAATACTCAATCTTTTTGAAGATTTGAACAAGATTAAATAATTAGTTTTTTATAATATTATCGTATAATTGTTATACCAATTGCATATAGCAATTATAAAACTTTGAAAAAAAAACTTAAATACATAATTTATTTATCATTAGTTACAATAATTGCAGGTTTAATTTTTTATAAGTTTTACTTTAATCGTCCTTCAATCATTTCAAAAGTTCCGGCTGATGTAAGTTATTGCATAGTAATGAACAACCGAAAAATTGCCAATGAATTACGGCTTATTGAAAAAATTAAAAAAGATACGTTTGTTAAAAGAAGTACAAGTAATTTTACTCAAACAATTGAAAAAATAATTGAACAAACCGGAGTAAATCCACTCGGCGAAATTGTACTTTTTGGCAATTATAACAGCTACTATCTAGCATGGGCGGGCATTTCGAAGAAAACATTTTACAAATACTTAAAAAACTCAAAATTAATTGCTAAACATACCAAAAACTTTGAATACGTGAAATTAAACAACAAATTATATCTGAGCTACGATTGGCCGCTTGTGGTTTTAAGCAATAAATTACCAGATTTGAAAAAAGGATTTTTCAGCGACAAATCACCTAAAATCTCAATAAAAGATTTGCAAATTGAAGAAAACAAAAATAGTACAGTTTGGGGCTTTATAAAGCCCGATTTGTATAACTCAGGTTTATTAAAACTAATACCAATAAAAGAAAAAACTTACATTTCTGTTATTATCGACGAGCAAAAAACAGAGTTTAATTTGTACCAGAAAAATTTAAAACTGCAAAACCAAAATTTTTTACCATCAATAAACAATAAATGCTTGTTAGTGCTTAGTTGTCCATGGGATACATTATTTATAAAATCTGTAAATATTTTGCCAAACGAAATTGTAAAACCAATTTTAAAAATGATTTCAAAGCCGGTAAATCAATTAAACTTCGAGGTTTTAGACACAATTACGTCAACCGAACAAGTAATTACTTACGATATGGATATTGAATTTAAACTAACCCAAAAAATATATTACAAATACAAAACTTATCCTGGAATGTATCTTGAGCTATTCAAAACCCAACCCGACACTCAAACAAAAATTTCGAGTGAGTTTTTCAAACAAAAATTATCTGAAAATACTAAATCTTATGTTTTGCAAAGTGGAAACAAAACTTTTGAAAAACTACCCGATTATTATTTCTACGCCAATATCGATCTTTTAAGGACCGATCCTTTCTGGAAACCTTTTTGCAGTTCACATATAAATAAAGTTGAAATTTTTACATCTCCTTATAAAAATGGCAGCATAACCAAAATTAAACTGCATTATTGATTTGTTTCCGTAAGTATTTCGGCTGGTAAAGGCTCAAGCCGATAATATAACGTGAGCTCGGTTTAAGACCCAATCTATGCCCCAAAGGAACAAAATATTAATAGAATGATTAAAAATTAAATATAAGAAGCTCCGTATGGGCGATATATTTTCAAACATCACATAGTTCTAATTTCAATAATTTTATTTGGTGGCTTATGAGTGTATATACAGTTAGAATAATTATTTTGGCAAATGAAGATATCACGCTTATAAAAACTGTATTTCTAATTTCTTTTTAAAGGAAACTATAAAAGCCATGAAATTTTGTTATAAAAGTTTAATTCTTAATTAATTTTTTTAAAACAATGGAATTGTTACTTGAAATACTTATAAAATATAATCCATTGGCTAAGTTGTGAGTATCAATAAATTTCTCGAATTTTCCTTTTGAAATAATTTTTCCGCAACTATTATAAATCTCAAATTCTCCATTATTACAACCATTTATAAAAATCCTGTCATAAGCTGGATTTGGTTGTAATGAAATTTCAAATTTTGGTAAATGTATTTCTGCATTTGAGCAAAATTCATAAGCTCCAATATCAATTTTTGTATCCGTGCATCTTGCTTTGAAAGAAATAGGATGCACATAAACATTTATTGCCTGAAGCGAAAAATTTTCTGCAAAACCTGCATTTATACCATTATTTATAACGTTTGTACTTTGATTTGTCAAACTAAAATTGAAATCTTTAGCATTTTCAAATTTAAAGTCGGCAATAGTTTTATTTATCAAATTTGCAGTAGTATCAAGGCTTAATGGAACATCACCCAAAATAAAAGTACCATTTCCTGCAATTATATTGTTGAAAGCTTTAAAAAATTCTGTACCATTCTGAAAACTAAAAAAACTACCACTTGCCCTATTGTTTACAATCGTGTTATTTATTGCATAAACTTTATGGTTAACAGGATTTGTCAAGCCTTCAAAACCATAACCAATAATGTTTGAATTTTGAGAATTGCTGCCCTGTTCTATAATGTTTCCTATAAGAAAAGCTTTACCGCCATTTGGCAAATCAATATTTCGACTGTCGTTACCTTTTTCTGATGAAATGCGATTATACATTATAAAATTGTTGAATGCACGACTTTTCACCTCATGACCTACATCTGCATCATGCGAATAATTGTATTTAAAAATAAAAGTATCAATATGATTGACATAAATATTATGGCTATAACCATCGCCATAACCATTATAAGCAAATTCGGATCTTTCAATATCAATTTTACAATTTGCTATATCTCCGGCTAACAACCCCATCTCGTTATGATGAAAATAACAGTTTATCAATTTTAAATTTGAACCTTCGAGCCTTATGCCAGCCCCATTATGGTCAGGTACTTTGCAATTATAAAATTCAATATTTTCTATTCTGGTATTTTTTCCGCCAATTACCCAAATTGCTTTTGAGCCATAGCTTGTGTATTGAGCATCGAGCCTTGCCCTGCCGTTTATGCCTTTTATCAGTAAATTATTTGCTGTCCATTTTGCAACATCTTTTATATAAAGCCCCGAATCTATTTCAACCGTATCGCCATCACCCACCAAAGTACTTACAGTGCTTGGCATTTTAAATGTTTTGGTAATTCCTACTTTCCATGTCTTTGAAAAGGATGAAAAACTTATTATAAATATTGATAAAAAAATTGTGAGTTTTATACTGTTTCGACCTGAAAGAAGTTTACAGTATTTTAATGATAATCCTGATATTAGTTTACAATACATAATTAATCCAATTTGGGGTTTACAAATGTATTTAGTTCTTATAATAAAACAATTGAAATCTCTCTTTTTTTTGAAATCCTGTTTTAAAATTTGTTAAACCTATTCAAACAAATACATGCTTGATTTATTCTCTTTTGGGTCTTTTTTCGGGCATCCAGTTAAAACCTTTGAGCTTTTCTTTTTCTGCGGGCAGTTTTGAAGGGGGATAAAATGTGCCTTTTGGCGATGTAACAAATTTTACTTTTTTTACCTTTGATGAGTCTGTCATTATTTGAATATCAGAACTTTCTATAAAATTTACTCCGCTGTATTTTGATGAGTCATCTTTTACCCAATATAATGATTGTCCACTGCCTTTTACATTTATCTGGTATAGTTTGTTGTTGCTGAAAAGTGCTGTAATTTTTTTCCCTTTTATTTGGTTAAATTTATTTTCAGTTTCGTGCATTATTACCATTGAATTTTGTTTTATAATCATATTGTTTATCATATTATTTTTTTGCTCAATAATAATAGTATCGCCGCTTGATTGGTTACTGTCATTCCATATCACAGGGTTTCTGAAAAGTTTGATTATCGAATCTGAAATTGAATAATTTAAGCTATCGGCTATTGATTGCATATCTGATTTAAAAACACTCGTTTTTCCAAAAGCTGCAAGGTTTCTTTTTTTTGTTAATGTGTCAAAACTGTCGTAGAAATACATAGCTTTTATTATCAAAGTATCGTTTTTATTAATTTTTATAGCTTTGGTACTACCGCTTATAAGCGTTGTTTTTTCAAATCTGTTGTGTATTCCGTTTTGCCCGGTTATTGTAATTTTTTGAATAGTATCGCTGAGTTTTATATTTCCGTTAGCATAGCCTATTCCGGTATTGCGGTTATATCTGAAACTATCAGAATCAATTCTGTTTTCTTTGCTCAATATATATGATTTTTTACTAAAACTGCATGTATTTTTTTCGGTATTATACCATCCAAAGTTGCAATACAAAAGATTATCGGTACTTTTTATGTATGTAGGTCCAAAAAAATATGCAGTTTTTGTATTTCCATTGTAGTTTAGTGTATCGCAGGTCATTGTATATTCGGGGTTTGTTAAAATTATTTTATCTTTAAAAAAATATTCTCTGCTTTGTGTATGATATCTTCCGCGACGGCTTATCATATTATTTTTTCCATCGCTTATATTTGCCCAGCTATTGTAATAAACTATTTTTGAATTTACATCGTAATACACATTATCGGTAGTCATAGACATTTTTCCATCACTCATTTTCACGTTTGACATAGCACTTGCGGTTTTTTGGTTTCCGTCGTATATCATTTTATCGCTCCACACTTTAATACCTCCGGCTTGCGATAGAAATGTTCTGCCAAAAGCTTCCATTTTGTTTTTATCTTTCCAAAACCATGCACTGTCGCATGTAAGAGTAAGGTTTCCCTGTGACATTGATACGTTGCCTACCAATCGTTGGGCATTTGCGTAATTTTTGTTGAAATCAAGAAAATCGGAATTGTTAATGTTAATTGGTTCGTTTATCTGTGAGAACGAAACAAATGGAATTATTAAAGCTAATAGTCCGAAAAATTTCAATGCTGCAAAATTAGAACTAAATTCAAAAAATATTAATTTATTAAATTCAAATTCAACAAATTCTTTTATTGAAAACAGTTTATTTATTGTTTTTTATCAAAGCAATTTTGAATTTATCGAGATCAAGTAATTTCTGATATTCAACTTTAAATTCTTCTACTTCATTTAATTCTATAATTGATTTAAAGAATTTTTGATTTTTAATTATTTGCAAAGTGCCGTTTTGAAGTTTAAATTGTACGTTGTACATAGAATATTTTGAAATGTAACTAATGTTTTGGGGCATTTCGGCAAGTTTATATGCAGTGGGAATTTTTAAATTTATTATTTGCTCTGAAGCATATATATTCAATACCTTTTCAAGATCAATACGGTTTGTTCGGTTTTTATCAATTATTGCTTGATTTTTTCTTATAGCTTCGAGGTATGGCATTCGCAAGATGTACAAGCCCGAAACCTTATCGGCAAAACCTTTTGCAGTAATTTCAAATTCTGCTTTGAGCGGGTTCGAAAAATCTTCGAGGTTTATAAAATTTACTTTGTTGTAAATACTGTTTTCGAGTATATCTTGCCCAAAGTAGTTTGAAACAAAATCGTCATATTTGTTTTTATGTGTTCTGAATATTTGTTCTCTCAAGTTACCACCGGCATTTCCAATGTATTGAGCATTTACTTTTAGTTTAAGGTTTTTGTCTTCTTCAAATTCAGCATTTATGATGTATTTTGCTAATGTTTTTTCGGAGTTTATCAAATCATTAGGCAATTTGAAAACATCTTTTTCACCTTTTTTTACAAGTAAGGCAACTGCTGAATTATCCATTTCGGGCAATACATTAAGAGGATAAAAATTTGTTGTGAGATCGCAATAATTTTTTTTGCCATTTAACACATAGCACACAATTACATGGTCAAATGACATTGATGGTATTGTTTCTAAATGGTTGTATTGATTGGTTTTTACCAAAGTGTAATATGCTTCAATACCCTGAGACCTAAGCATTGTAATCATAAGGGTTGCTACATCTTTGCAATCGCCAATTCCTGCCGAAACAGTATTGCCGGGCCATTTGGGTACAAAACGGCTGTTTAAAAAAGCAACATAGCTGTACCGAATTTTTGATGTTATAAAATTGTAAATTTTTTGAATTTTAATCGAATCGCTCATTTTGTTGTTTATCAAAGTATCTAAAATGAGTTTTACTTCGTAGGTCAAATCATTTTTTTGATATGTAGTTTGGTAATACCAATCGTTTACTGGTTCCCAGTTTTGAATAGTGCTTACCGATATACTTCTGTACAAATCCCAATAGTCAGGCATTGCAACTTCTTCGGTAATTTTTTCGAGATTTTTGTTTATCCATTTGTAGTGTTGGTTTTGTTGGCTGTCAACAAATATTTCAGGGTTACCTGGAATTTTATGGCTTTTATAAACTAATTTTTTAAATTTAGGTACTACAAACTCGAATTCGGAATAAAATACCGGACTTGGAAAAAATATGAAGTGTTGGTGATAGAATTCCTTACCGAAAATTGTTCCTGCATCTGTTTTTGCTTGTCCTTCAACCTCAATCAAATCACCTGGTTTAAGATTTTTAATTACTATGTAACTTCCCGAACGCTCCGGGTTTGAAATAGTTCCATCTTCAGATATAATCTTTGCACTTGTTATATCTCCTAAAAAACTCATATCAAATTCGTTATATTTCTCAATTCCGGATTCTTTAAGGATTTTTACCATAAAGGTTTGATACATTGTAATTGAATTTGTGGTATCGTAAACGCAGTTTTTTGTGTATTGCAATACTATTGCATCTTCGTTGTCTGCAAGGCTATACCAACCGGGGTTTTGAAGGGTTTCATCAAATGCAGGGGTTTTAAAAAGTTTTTTATAGTTTGGCGAACCAACTATTTGTTCCAGCTTTTCTTTTGATTCGTTTGAATAGCCGAAAAATGAATATTCTGAACCCAAATTTGCTCCTTTTTGGTAATATAAAACTGCCATATCAGTTTTACCTTCTATTTTGGCTATATCTCCCAGCAGAGTGTACACTTTTGTTTGATATGGATTTATTTCAATACTTGTTGATAGCATTTGTTTTGCTTCTTCGTATTTTTCATTTTCTTTAAGGTATTCGGCAAAATCGTTGTAATTTTCGGTAATATGTGGCGAAAAATAAATTTTATCACGATACAATTCGAATACTTTGTTTTTCTTTTTTTTGTCTTTATAATATGTTATCGCATTGTCAAAATCATTATCAGCCGAACCTGTTTTTAATGCTTTGATGGATTTTTTCTGCTCTTTTAATTGTTCGGTAATTCCGTATCTGTCGCGTTTTTCATTGTAATTGCTAAGTTTTGGTTCGAGTGTTTCTTTATACTTACTGTATTTTCTTATAGTTTGGTAAATAAAGGTGTCTTTTTCGGTTTGTTTGCCAATCTTGTTATAGTAGTTTATGTAGTTGTTTATTACTGAAAGATTTGAAGGTGAAATTTTTGAAAGCTTTTGTAGAGCAATGTAATATTTTTCTGGTTCAATATCAATATTTATTTCCTGAAGTTTGTCAAACAAAATCCCAAAAATAGGGGTTTTTTCTTCGTCAGCTTTCGAAAGTACTTCATATACTTTTTCTGATTTATTATTAAATTGGCACATTTTAGCATAAAGATAACCATAAAATATCATGTTTTTGTTTAGTGCGTATTTGTTATAAAAATACTCTTCGCCTTGTTTTATATAATTTTCGTTCAAAAATGATTTTAACAGGCAGTATTCATTCCAAACATTACCTGCTGAATTTTCGGTTATACGTTTAAAGTAATCTACCAAGCTATTTGATTTTACGGTTGACTCTACATCTTTATTGTAGTTTTCGGCTGTATAATCTGAAATTAGGTTTTTCAATGGTTTGCCATTTTCATCGCAAAATCTTATTGCAAGCATATCATGTTCGTAGCTGTTTCCGTCCCAAAAATATAGCGAACCGCTCGTTTCGTCCTGATTGCGTTGGGTAGCATTTTTTATTAAAATTCTGTTATAACCCTTTTTCATATCAGCTTCTATTTCTTCAATATCATAGGTAAAAGGCACCGAATGATTGTTTTGAAACACCAATTTATCATTTATCCAGATTTTAAGAGGTGATGTTCTGCCTATTTTAATTTTTACTTTTTTGTCGTTTTCTGTTTTTATAAAGGTATTTGCATAATACACCCCGTCGTTGCTGTACCCCATATTTGGTAAATGCTGAGTAAAAATTATTCTTCCTGATGCTGCGGTATTTTTTGGTGTTGCCCATTTAAGTTCTATTGCGTAATCATTTTTATATGCTTTATTCAAATCAAATTTTTCTGTTTCTATAGGATGTTGTTCAATAAATGCACTTCCGTATATGTTCTTAAACGGACCAATCATTGCCCAATTTGCTTTTGGAATTATTTCGCCATATTTTTCCCATTGTTTTTGTCTATCACGGTTTTTATCACCCCAGCTTATTACTTCGCTTATTTTGTATTTTACTGTTATCCAGTCAGGAAAATTTTTCTTTTCTATTGCTTTAAAATCTCCATTATACAAAAAATTGAATAGCGAAAATATATATGGATCGTTATAGTTTCTGAGCAATACATTTATATTTTTTTCGAACGAAATATAATCTTGTGTAATTTCTGAAATTATAATCATTCCAGTAAGGGCTTCGTAGTTTAAGGAATCATTTTGGAGAGTTTGCAGAAAAATGTTTCTGGCACCAATAAAATCGTTAAATTTTATTTTGTCATAGCCCGATTGTGCTTGTGATTCAGCTAATTGAAGCAATAAAATTAGTGTAATAATTTTTTTTATGAAATTCATTATTTTTTTAAAGAATTTGCGAAGGTAATTAGAAAACGATTTTCTTTGATAATTGTGATAAAATATTAAAGATTTTTGCTTATCAGGTCAGTAAGTTTGTCTATTTCATGTATCTGGTTGTATATGTGAGTGCTTATTCTTATTACATTTACGTTGTTTTCGGGAACTACGCGAATTATAATATTTTCTTTTGTAGCTGTTTCCTGAAACTTTTGCATTGTCAAATTTTTTAATCTGAATGCTGTAACACCTGCTCTTGATTCTTCTTCTTCGGGAGTAACAATTTCAATATTGCTGTTCGAAATTTTTTTTAAACTTTCTCTGAAATAATTTGTAAGATATTTTATTCGTTTTTCGATATTTTGTTTGCCAATTGTTTCATGAAACTTAATAGCTGCCTGTATTCCTTCATATAGCTCGGCACTTTGTGTGCCGTAGCAAAAACGATGTGCTGAATTACTGTAACTTTTCATTGAAGGTGGATTGCTAAGCATATCCCATCCCGAATCGCTATATGCACCTACCATTATGGGTTTTAGCACTTCAAGTTTTTCTTTTTTTACATAAAGAAAACCGGTACCTTTTGGTCCAAGCATCCATTTGTGGCAACAAGATGAATAAAAATCACAACCTAAATCATGTAAATCGAGATTTAACATTCCGGCACCGTGTGCTCCATCAAAAAAAGAAAATATACCTTTTGAACTTGCAAGTTTTGAAATTTGTTTTACGGGCAAAACCTGTCCAATTGTACACGGAATATGAGGAACAGCGATAGCTTTTGTTTTTTTTGTTATTAATTTTTCAATGTTTTCAAGTGTTTCGGCTGCTGTATTTCCCAAATTTATAACTTTAATAACAATTCCATCGTGTTTGGCTCTGTTTAGCCAAGGCAAAGCCCCACCTACATGTTCGTGACTCGTTAAAATCACTTCATCGCCTTTTTTAAGCGGCAATCCTTGGGCAATTATGTTATTTCCTTCTGTTACATTGTGTGTAAATGCAATTTCGTCTTTATCGGCACCGGTAAAATTTGCAAGAGCTTCAATTGCCTCATGATCTCCGCCGCCATATTGCCCTTTGCTGTTTATAACAACAGATTTGTTATATACTGCATCAATTACCTGATATGGCGATATGCCCATAGTACCGTTATTAAAATAAATCAATGATGATGGATGAGGAAATTGCATTCTAAGCATTTTCCAATAGTCTTCGTTTTTCTCGATATTTTCCGATGTTGTTTGATGAGGAATTTGAGAAATACCTTTCAAAGACAAAAAAGCAGGATATGCAAGTAATGATTGTCTAATAAACTGTGAACGTTTCATAGTTTTATTTTAAATATTTTTCAATAGCCTGAACTATTGTTTCTTCAGGATTGAAACCTATCATTTGTTCCATAAGTTTGCCATCTTTATAAAAAAGTAGTAAAGGAATTTCATTTACTTCGAGTTCGTTTGAAAGTGCTTTGCTTTCGTCAACATCTACTGCTAAAATTTTTACATTTTTATTTGCATAATTTGTGCTTATTTTATCGAGAATTGGTTTAAGCATAAGGCATGGTTTGCACCAAGTGGCATTAAAATCAACTATCACAATTTTTGCAGAATTAATAAGTTTATCGTACTCGGCTTTTGATATTGATTTTGTTGATGGTTCAACAGGCTTGGGGGTAACAAGTTTATATCCGTCATGTTCCCACGAAAGTAAACCTCCTTTTAACATATAAATTTTTTCAAATCCTGCATCAGCAAGCATTTTAAGAGCTTCTTTTGTTCTACCTTCTGATTTGCAGTATATAGCCAAAGGTCTTTTTTTATCAAGTTTAGTCATTTTTTCAAAAAATGCAGGGTCATAAAAATCAATGTTGCTTGCTCCTTCAATATAGCCGGTACTAAATTCTTCGGGAGTTCTTATATCAATAAGCTGAATTTCTTTTTGTTTTATAATTTCAGAAAATTCTTTTGAGCCTAAAATTTCATTTTTACTTGTATTGCAGCCATTGCACACTGATAGTATTGCTATACTAATTACTAATAAAATATTTTTCATTGTTTGATGTTTGATTTTATAAAAATTGATAGATTTCTTCTATTATTTTACGGTCATTACTTAGCCGAGGCACTTTGTTTTGCCCGCCAAGTTTACCTTTTTCTTTAAGCCAATTGTAAAACACACCTTGTTTACAGGTTCTTATTCGCGGAAATGAAATAGCCATGTTTCCGGTGCGTTTGGCTTCGTAGTCAGAGTTTAGGCTTTTCAGATGATTATCAAGTTTAAAAGCAAATAAATCTATGTTTTCGGGATGTTTTTCAAATTCAATCAACCATTCATGTCCACCGGGTTCATTTTCTTTTAAAAATACCGGACCTGCAGTAAATTCTCTAATTACCGAGTTAGTTTCGGCACAAGCCATAGTTATTGCTGCTTCGGCATTTTCAATCATAAGTTCTTCGCCAAATGTATTAATATACAATTTTGTTCGTCCTGTAATTACAAATTTATAGGGATTAGTACTTAAAAATTTAATTGTATCGCCAATCAAATATCTCCAAAGACCTGCGTTTGTTGATATAACAAGGGCGTAATTTACATCTGTTTCAACTTCGTCAAGCAAAAGAGCTTTGGGGTTTTCATTTTTAAGTTCGTTCAATGGAATAAATTCATATAAAATTCCATAATCAACCATAAGTAACATACCTTCATTACCGGGTGTTTCTTGTATTCCAAAAAAACCTTCAGAAGCATTGTATGTTTCGAGATAATGCATATTGGGCGAAGGTATGTATGACTTGAATTGTTCGCGATACGGTGCAAAATTTACTCCTCCGTGTATGTACAATTCAAGATTGGGCCAAATATCAAGCATTGTATTTTTTCCTGTAATTTCGAGCAATCGTTTAAATAGCAGTAATGTCCAAGTAGGAACTCCCGAAATGCTTGTAACATCTTCGTTGATTGTAGCTCGGGCAATTTTTTCAAGCTTTTCTTCCCAATTTGCCATAAGAGCAATTTCGGGTTTGGGTGTACTCAAAATATTTACCCAAAATGGAAGATTGTTCATTATCACTGCACTCAAATCTCCGCAATACATATTTTCTGACAATGGGTTAATTTCATGGCTACCACCTATCATCAATCCTTTTCCCTGAAATACTTTTGTATTTGGGTTGCTTGAACAGTAAAAGGTCAATGCATCTCTACCTCCTTTAAACTGGCAATCTTCAAGGGCTTCAAAACTTACCGGAATATATTTGCTTTTGTCTGAAGTAGTGCCTGATGATTTGGCAAACCATGTAATTTCTGAGGGCCAAAGCAAATGTTGCTCACCATTTAACATTCTTTTTATGAACGGTTTTAATGATTCATAATCTTGTAATGGTACATTTTTCTGATAATCTTCAACTGAATGAATTTCATAGAAATTGTGAATTTTTCCAAATTCTGTTCTGCTGCCTTTAAATATAAGTTCATTGAAAATATCGTATTGCATTTGTGCGGGGTTAAGTAGCGAATACTCTACCTGTGACAAGCGGTTTTTGAAATACCACGACAAAAAAGAGTTTAAAATAGACGATTTCAATGCAAGGCAATTTTATAAAATAAATGCTGAAACTCAAAAATTTTTTTAAATTTTTATTTATAGTTTTAATAAAATAAGGTTTTTACAATTTATTCCTAAAACAGGTTTACACAAAAAAGTGTAAAAAATAGACAAAAAGTGTGATATTTCAATAGTTTTATTATAAGAACAAAATACATTTGTAAATTCAATTCAAAATTATTCATTTAATACTATAAACAATTTGCCGAAAGAACAAACATCAGACATAAGAAACGTAATTGAAAATAAAAAATGATTGGAAAAAAAATAGTTCAAAATATAAAAGTAATTTTTGATAAAGACAATGATAAAGATTGGCTAAAATACTTGATTGACGATTTAGAACAAAAAATTTCTGACAATAGAAATATACCTTTTAGAATCTATCAAATTAAAGAAAAAGGCTTTTTAATAAAAATTAACGGCTTATTTGGTTTCATATCCTTTTATCACATGCCATGGCAATACAATGATTTGAAATCTTGGGAATATGTTTTCAAATACTTGCTTGACAAAACATTTTTCTGCAAGGTGTATAAATTTGAAAAAGAGCCTTTTTCAATTATGGTTAATGGAGATGTTCCTCAGTTTAAAAAATTTATTTTAAAAAAGGATTCAAATTATGTTGGAGTTATAATAAAAAAATCAAGATATGGCTTATTTATAGAACTTGGATATAATTTTAAATGGCAATGCGGCTCTTTCGTACATTTAATTCACAAGACCAAGATTGATAAGGCTGAATTTTCTGAGCTTAATTGTGGTGACACTTTAACGGTAATTTACACTGGAGAGACTTCAAAGAATTTAGCTATTTTTAAAAGCGAAAATAAAATCATTAGCGAAGCGATAATAGGTAAAGTGGTGAAAGTACAAATCAATAAAAATTTCAATAATCAAATTACTTTCTTAGTTAATGGCAATCATTTAGGAACAATACCAATAACAAAGGAATATTATCCAAATAGTAAAAACATTATTAAACTGGCTCTATCAAAATTAAATAATGGCGAAACGATACATTGTGAAGTAATAAAAATTACAAAAAACAAACAATTGATACAATTAAAATGGGTATATGAAAACGAAATTGAGCATACACTTGAAAGATAATTATCTGAAATTTTCTCTAAAAATGAATAAAATTTTTTTTATAAAAAATTCTTAAAATATTAATGGCTATATCACTACTTAGTCCAATAGAAAAATTTACATCGTTTTTAAAACTAAATAATTTGGTTAATAAAGTCTCAAACCTATCATGTTCCTAAATAGTATTGAATTATGCTTGTGTTTTTAAGGTATTTGCCAAACTTTAAAAGTAAAATAAATTTAAACTCCAAACTATACCTAAATTCTTTTGATTTTTTGGTTTAAAACGTATTAATTTGCAGCCTTTAATTTTTTAAGATGGCTATTATCCAAAAAATACAACAAAAAACAGGATGTTTGTTCCTGTTAATACTTGGTTCGCTTTTATTATTTGTAATTTCTGACCTTATAAAAACTGATGGTGGAGGAATTTTCGGAAATAATACACTTTCTGTTGGCGAAATACGTGGTGAGAAAATTAGTTATGAAGAGTTTAATCTTCGTTTAAACAAAATGCTCGACCAACTTGCACAAAACAATCCCGATGTAAAAATTGATGAAAATGTAAAATCACAATATTCAGAGCAGGCTTGGAATTCATTTCTTCAAGAAAAAATTTTTAAGATTGAATACGAAAAACTCGGAATTCAAGTTTCGGGCGATGAATTAGCAGATATGACCATTGGCGACCACCCCGACGAACAGATTATTAAAGCATTTACACCTCAGGGTGGGCAATTTGATAAAAACCGTCTTATTAAATTTTTGCAAGAAGATATTGCTGCCGATGAGAACAAAAACCAACAATGGCTGCTTTTTGAAGAAAGCTTAATACAAAACACTCTCGGTAAAAAATACGCTGCATTAGTTAAAGGTGCAACATATACAACAAAGATTGAAGTAAAAAACCAATTTGCTGACAATAATGACAAAGCTACCGGAAGTTTTGTGGGCATTCAATACGCAACAATACCCGATGCAAGTATAAAAATTACTGATGATGAACTAAAGCAAGAACTCAATAAAAACAAAGAGAAATACAAACAAGAAGCATCAAGAGATATTGAATATGTGTCGTTCAGCATTTTGCCAACTTCAGAAGACTCTGCGGTAACAAAAACTTGGGCATACGAAAATTTTGAAAAATTAAAACTTGCCAAACACGATTCAATTTTTGTAAATATTATGAATAGCGAAAACCTATGGGATGGAAGCTACAAACGCATAGGTTCGTTTGACAAATCAATAGAATTACAACTTTTTGCTTTAGATAGC
The DNA here is from genome assembly GCA_013359235.1 of Bacteroidota bacterium. GTDB lineage: Bacteria > Bacteroidota > Bacteroidia > NS11-12g > UBA9320 > JABWCE01. The sequence continues at coordinate 70,967 of JABWCE010000002.1, read as the reverse complement.
GGGCAAATGCTCGGACCGATATACAATGAAGGAAAATATTCAATTTATAAAATTTCAGGCATTAAAAAAGATTCATTTGCCACTTTCAAGGCAAGTCACATAATTGTACCACTTAACGGAAGAACTTCTGTTGATTCGCTAAATGCTCAAAACAGAATTAACCAGATTTTGAATGATATTAAAACAGGAAAAACTACTTTTGATAATGCAACACTTACCAATGCCGATGGAAGCGGACAAGTGCAAGGAGATTTAGGTTACATAACTCCAATAGGTACTTCAATTAGCAAAAAGTTTTACGATGCTGCTTTAAGAGCTCCCGAAGGTCAGTTGTTTGTAGTAGTTGACGAGAGTGGCATTCATATTGGTAAAGTAACTTCACCAAAATACACAAAACTAATAAAAGTTGCAATTTTGAGCCAAAGTATTACTTCGGGAAGAAATACGATAAAAAATGCATCAGAAAAAGCCAACGATTTTTTAACTGCCGTTAGAAATGCTAAGGACTTTGGACAAGTTGCCGAATCAAAAGGATTGAGCAAACGCGTTGCTTTCGGAATAAAAGAAAACGACATTACCGTTTCGGGTATTACAGAACCAAAACAGGTTATCAGATGGTTATATGACAAAGAAACAAAAGAAGGAACTCTTTCAGATATGATGAGTTTTACATCGAGTTTTATGGTTTTAAAATGTTCAAAAGTAAAAGAAGAAGGAGTGCCAAAAATTGAAGATGTAAGACCGGCACTTGAACTTGCCGTTAGAAACCGCAAAAAAGCCGAACGAATTGAAAAGAAATTTAAAAAAGCACTTGAAAAATCAAAAACTATGGATCAATTGGCAACAAATGTTGGCTCAATTCAAATGCTAATTCCCGAGCAGTTATTCGGCAATGATAATATTGCAGGTGTTGGCTACGACCTAAAAGTTTTAGGTACTTTGTTCGGAATTGAAAAAAATAAGTTTTCACCAATTATAAGAGGCGAAAACGGCATTTATATCCTTTGGCTTACAAACATAAATAAGCCTCAACGCCCAGCAAAATGGACTGATTTGCAAAAAGCAGGAAATGAACAATTGAAAATGGAAGCCGATGCAGGTGTAATGGATGCACTCAGAAAAAATGCAAAAATAAAAGACGAACGTTATAAGTATTTTTAAATAGTTTTTGCCATCACAAAAAATATCATTTAAGGGCAAGCCCGTATATTTTTATGAAATTGGGAGTGGATTTCCAGTAGTTTTTCTGCATGGTTTCAATGAATCGGTAAATATTTGGAATAAAACCATTGAAAATATTTCTAAAAAATTCAGATGTATTTTAATAGACCTTCCAGGTTTTGGAAACAGCCCATTGCCCGAAAACCTAAGTATAAAATATATTGCCGAAAGTGTAAAACGTGTAGTTGATGAGCTATACATACCAAAGCCATTAATAATTGGTCATAGTATGGGAGCTTATGTAGCTTTAGAGTATTTAAAAAATTTTCCAAAAGCACTTTCGGGCATAGGCTTTATTCACAGTACAAGCTACCCCGATAGCGAAGATAAAAAAACAAACCGCCTAAAAACTCTCGAATTTCTTGAAAACAATTCAGTAGATACATTTTTCAAAATTTTTATACAGGGACTTGTTGCACCGCACAATTACAAAAAGGAAATTTTAGATGAAATAGAAAAAATAATTTTAAATACCCGAAAACAATCAGTTATTGATGGAATAAAAGCAATGCTAAACCGCAATGATAATTTTGAAGTTTATAAAAATTCAGATTTGCCAATGCTAATATTAGCCGGTAAATACGATCAACTAATACCTCTCGAAAAAATGACAAAACAAGCATCCGAAACAAAAAATGCAATGATTGAAATATTGAATAATTCAGGGCATTTAGGCATGATAGAAGAACCTGAAAAAACAGAAAAAGCTATTATAAAATTTGCTGAATGGGTTGAATTTTCTTTAAAAAATAAATAAAAAAATGGGAAGAGCATTCGAATTTAGAAAAGCACGAAAAATGAAGCGATGGGGCAAAATGGCTGTAACATTTACCCGTATCGGAAAAGAAATTGCAATGGCTGTAAAACAAGGCGGACCAGACCCCGATAACAATCCAAGATTGCGTGTAGCAATTCAAAATGCAAAATCGGAAAATATGCCCAAAGACAGAGTAGATGCTGCAATACAAAGAGCTTCGTCAAAAGACCAAAAAGATTATGCTGAAATGGTTTACGAAGGTAAAGGACCTTACGGTGTTGGAATAGTTGTAGAAACTGCTACCGATAATCCTACGAGAACTGTGGCAAACATAAGGGTAATTTTTAACAGAAATGGCGGCGAACTTGTAAAAACCGGTTCATTAGATTATTTATTCGAAAGAAAATGTATTTTTAAAATTGACCCTACAGGACAAGATATTGAAAATTTAGAACTAGAACTTATTGATTTTGGTCTTGAAGAAATTGAACAAATAGAAGGCGAAACTCTTATCTACACTGCATTTACCGATTATGGTTCTATGCAAAAAGGTATAGAATCTCTTAATATTCCTATAATTTCGGTTGATAAAGAAAGAATACCAACAAATACTATTGAACTTAGCGAAACACAAGCGGAAGAAGTAAATAAACTCATTGACAAACTTGAAGAAGACGAGGATGTTTTAGGGGTTTTTCATAATATGAAAACTTAAATTCAATATTTCAAATCATTCAATAGCACCACTTCCTAAAAGAGTTTCGTCAAAATACCATGCAGCAAATTGACCTGAAGTAATTCCTCTTTGCTCTTCAAAAAACCATAAATAAAAACAATTTCCGGCATTTATTAATACACTTTGTTGTAAAGGTTGCCTATACCTTATTCTCGACCATACTTTCAAATATTTATTAGTTTCGGGTATATATTGTGGTATTAAAAAATTTAAACTTTTATTTTCTATTTTTATACAATTACGATAAAGACCCGGGTGTTCTTGCCCTTGCCCGGTGTATATTATATTTTTTTTGGTATCGGTTTGCAAAACAAACAATGGTTTTTCTTTGCCCCCCACTCTCAATCCCTTTCTTTGTCCGATAGTAAAAAAATGAGCACCATTATGCATACCTGTAACTTTTCCGTCATTAAAATTATAAATTACTGCAGAAGAGCATTTTTCAAGGTTTATTAATGTTTGCATGTCAATTGTTCCACTTGTGTTATCAAAAACCTCGTCGAGTGAACAATTATTATAAATTTCTTTTTTCTTAATAATACTAGTGTTTGTATCAATCTCTATAATTTCTCCATTTTGGGGCTTTAATTGCTTTTGCAAAAAATCAGGCAATCTCACCTTGCCAATAAAACACAACCCTTGCGAATCTTTTTTTTCAGCAGTAACCAAACCTGCTTCAAGAGCAATTTTTCTAACTTCTTTTTTTTGCAAATGTCCTATTGGGAACAATGCTTTAGAGAGTTGTTCTTGTGAAATTTGGCATAAAAAATAGCTTTGATCTTTTGTCTTATCTGCACCGGCAAGCAAGGTAAAATATTGTTTTCCTTCAATGGTAATTTCGCCTTTTTGACAATAATGCCCTGTAGCTACAAAATCAGCCCCTAATTTTTGGGCAGCTTTTAAAAAAATATCAAATTTTATTTCTCTATTGCATAAAACATCTGGGTTTGGAGTTCGTCCCTTTTCATATTCTTCAAACATGTAATCAACGATTCTTTGCTTGTATTCTTTACTGAAATCGAAAGTTTGAAAAGGTATCCCCAGTTTTTCGGCAACAAGCAATGCATCTTTACTATCTTCTTCCCAGGGGCATTCATCGGTAGATAGCACTGAAGAATCATACCAGTTTTTCATAAAAATTCCAATTACATCATAACCCTTTTTTATGAGCAATAATGCAGCAACAGAAGAATCTACCCCGCCTGAAAGACCTACAACTACACGTTTCATTTATATTTTACCAATATTACAAAATTAGCTAAATTTAAAACCTTACATTTGCATTTTTTTAAAATAAAGTAACTATGAGTTTGTTAGTTTTAGGAAGTGTGGCATTTGATGCTATTGAAACACCATTTGGCAAAACAGATAAAATTGTAGGAGGTTCGGCATCCTATATTTCGTTATCTGCTTCATTTTTTTATAATAATTTAAATCTGGTTTCGGTGGTTGGTGGTGATTTTCCCACAAATTTTTTAAATATATTAAACAGTAGAGGCATTGATACCCAGGGATTACAGATTAAGCACAACGAAAAAACTTTTTTCTGGAGTGGCAAATATCATAACGATATGAACTCAAGAGATACGCTTATAACCGAATTAAATGTACTCGGCGATTTTGACCCTTTGCTCCCCGAAAAATACAATGATTGTAAATATTTAATTTTAGGAAACCTTCATCCTGCCGTGCAAAGCACATTAATAGAAAGGCTTAAAAACAAACCGGAACTAATTGTAATGGATACAATGAATTTTTGGATTAGCACTGCAAAAAACCAATTACGCGATACTCTTGCCCTGACAGATGTTTTAATTATAAACGACGAAGAAGCAAGGCAACTTAGCGGAGAATACAGTTTGTTAAAAGCAAGCAGAATTATTAGAAATATGGGACCTCAATACCTTGTAATAAAAAAAGGAGAGCACGGTGCTTTGTTATTTCATAAAAATGAAATTTTCTACTGCCCCGCACTACCTCTCGAAGAGGTTTTTGACCCTACTGGTGCAGGTGATACTTTTGCTGGTGGATTTACAGGATACCTTGCAAAAACCGGAGACACATCGTTTACAAATATGAAAAAAGCGGTAGTTTACGGCAGTACTATGGCATCTTTTTGTGTAGAAAAATTCGGAACCGAAAAATTGCTTGAACTAACAGATGATAATGTAAAAGAAAGACTAGATTTATTCCTTCGGCTTTCTGACATGGGATTTTAATAAAAAATATCATTCTTTTGGTAAACAAAATAAATTACAATACACCATGGCGAAAAACGGCAGCAACAATTTATAAAAAATCTGTTGATTCAAAACTTTTTGGCTCGGTTGAAATTGATGTTACAGAACTTGAAAAATATATCGAAAGCAAACGCCAAGTTGGTCTAAAAGTAACTTTAACACATATAGTTTTTCTTGCTACAGCACGTGCTGTTAAAGAAATTCCACAACTCAATACTTATGTAAAAAGAGGAAATATTTGTTCTCACAAAAGCATTGATGGTTCAATTAGTGTTTTACTTGCCGAAGGTGAAATGAGTTCGATAAAAATTTGTAATGCTGACGTATTAAGTTTAAATGAAATTGTAACTATAGCTAAAGAAAATATAAATAAAGCCAGAAAAGGTAGCGAAAACCAAACGATGAAATTAAAATCACTAATAACTTACATTCCCTGGCCAATAAGCAAATGGATATCGTTATTAATAAAAAACCTAATAACAAACTGGGGTCTTTCTATCAAATCACTGGGTTTGTCGGCTAATACTTTTGGTTCGTTTTTTCTCACAAACATAGGTTCGGTAGGTCTTGATGTAGGATATCCGGCATTAATGCCCTATGCAAATGTGTCGTTTGTATTGGTTATGGGTGGTTGTTCACTAAAACCATGGATTGTAAATGGAGAAATAATGCCCCGAAAAATTCTTAATCTAAGTGCCGCATTAGATCATCGCGTAGTAGATGCTTCGCATGGTGGAAAACTATTTAAACAACTAAAACATTATTTAAACAATCCTGAATTATTAGAAAAATAGTTTTATATTTAAATTACTATTTTATATTTTTGATTTATGAAAAGTCTGGTTATCATAGTAAAAATTTTATTTATCACTTTGATTTTTAGTGCTTGCAATGCTCCCCCAAAAGACGATTTTATAAAAGATTCAATTTACAATCGATATTCTATTATGAGTCTTTCTGTAGGTGGAGGCACCTACAATGTAATTGAAATAAAAATATTAAGTAAAAAAAAATTGCAAAACACCAAAGAATGGAATGTAAAAGCAGAGGTTAAGGGCAATTATAAAAATGGTTCAATTCCCGATGGCTCTAAGTATTCTCAAAATTTTAACGATACCGTAAATTTGATTTTTTACAAACAAACACAAAATAGCTGGCAATATCGTGATTTCTGAAAAAATTAAAAGAACATACAAGTTGTTTCAATTTTTGGCATTTATGCTTATAAGTAGTTTTTGCTTTTCGCAGCCCTACAAACAAAAAATAGATAACGATGTAAAATATTTATATCATTTGTACTCAAAAGCTATTGGTTCGTCTTCATATAACATCAAAAAGATAATAATTGATAAAATTGAGAAAACCCAAAATGATACTTTTTTAGTTTATATAATTGTTACCGGAAAAGAAAAAAATTTTACAATTGCTAAAGATAAATGGAAAAAATTTAAAAATAAATTTGTGTTTAAATACTATTTGAATATCCACAAAGAGTGGGAATATACAACAGAGAACGACCCAAGAGATAGATTTAAAAATTAGAATTATGAAAATAAAAAAAATATTATTTTTTGCTTTAGTTGTATTTTTTAATGGCTGTGCATTTTCTCAGCCCGACTCATCTGAAATTATTAAAAATGTAAAAAAACATTATAAACAAATTTCACTTGCCGATGGTTCTCCAACTTATGAAGTTGAAAATATTAAAATTGAAGAGGTTAAAAAATCACAGAATGACACTTTTTTGGTAAAAGTTACCGTTAATGGAACTTATGAAAACCTTTCAATACCAGATCAAGAACAAAAAGAACATGACTTTGAAAACAAACATACCTTTATTTTTTACAAAAACACTTACCAACAATGGGAGTGCAAATTAAAATACGATTAACGCAAAAATAAATTGAGGTATGAAAGTCTTCAGATATTTTAATCACAGCAAAAATTTGATATTATTTTCATTTCAAATACACCTCTTATTTTAATTAAAATCAAAAAGCACTTTTAGTTTTTATTAATTCGGCAAATTCTTTAAGGTATAGAGGTTCATAATTTGCAAGGTTTTCAAATTGTTTTTTTTCATATTTCATAAATGCAATTCTACCGGTAAAATCTGCCGAAAAATCAATATTTTCAACTATTGTAATATTATCAGGCTTTTCTATTTTTAATAATTTTACAGCACCGTTTCCACCTGTTAAATATAATTTTTGGGGATCTAAAATATTACTAAATTCATTATCTAAAATTATAGGTATCGTATTGCTAATGCTTTTCAAATTCAAGTCAAACAGTTCGGTATATACTTCCATTCTGCGTGCATCTATCATTGGCAAAAACAAGGTATTTTCGGGCAAATTTCCGCAATTGTCTTTAATATTTAATGATAGTGATAGTAGCGAATTTACCGAAATCAAAGGTATGTTAGATGTAAAGCAAATAGCCTTTGCCAGCGAAGTTCCAATTCTAAGACCTGTATAACTTCCAGGACCTCCACTTACTGCAATTGCATCTAAATCTATAGTATTTAGCTTGCTTTCAAATAAAATCTCTTTAACAAAAACTGCAAGCATTTTTCCGTGCACATTCAGTTCTTTGCTTTCTTTTTGTGAAATAAGTATTCCGTTTTTATGCAATGCTACACTACACACATTTCCGCTTGATTCTATTGAAAGTATTGAGGTCAATGAATATTAAACAATTGCAAAATTAATTTTAAATTTTAATAAAAGAGTTTATGAATTGCCCAAAAATTAAAACACAGGTACATTAAATTTTAACTTTTTTACATATTCTTTTCTATTTTTGTTTAAAAAATACTACCCTATGGTGCATTATCATTCACAAAATCATGTAAGTGGTAATTACAAACTTGTAATTTTTATTTTTCTCATTGTTTATCATTTTGTTTTATTCTACAGTTTAAACCAAGAACCAGTAAATATACGTGATTCGCAAGAGTACATAAATAGTAGTATTAGTTTTAAAAACAATGAAAATTTTTACGCTGGAGCATCTGGTAGCAATACAGATTATAGGCTTTTCAGCAAACGAACACCTTTTTACCCATTTGTATTATATTTATTCAACAAGCTTAATATACATTTGAATTTGTTGTTTATACTTCAGATTTTTATTGCTCTTTTTAATATCTACATTACAATAAAATTGCTTAGGTTTTTATCAAATTATCACAGTAAACCTCTTTACTTATTTGCATTTTTTGTGCTATTTACACCCGCACAATTTATATACAGTGTTGTAATAATGGCTGATATCTGGCTTCAGCTTTTTATTACAGTTTGTTTTTGGTTTTATGTGGAATTTATAAAATCAAAACACAGTTTCTGGCTGGTTTTTTTAATAATAGCTTCTACACTTGGTGCATTAACCAAGCCTGTTTTTCTTTTATTTTCACTGGCAATTGGAGTTTGTACTTTTTATTATTTCATTATAAAAAGTCAACACAAGATTTTGATACTTATATCAATTTTGCCTGTGCTAAGTTGGTATATAATTTCAAGCCAGAATCAAAAAAATACAGGAGTTTTTCACTATAGCAGCATTAGCTACATTAATATTTTGCATTATAACACTAATTTGTTTTTGAATAAAACAATTGGAAAAACCGAAACAGAAAAACTACTTTCTCCTCTAATGACAGTACCCGCAAACATTGATGATTTTAAAAACAATTACAGTGAAGTAAATAAAGTTTGCATTGAACAAATTTTGAAATATCCATTTAGTTATACTGTATTTCATTTGAAAGGTATGTTATATTTTTTTATTGATCCCGGACGATACGATGTTTACAATTTTTTACGATTAGAAAAGACAAATTCTGATGGTTTTTTACACAATGGTTTTAAGGTTTCAAAAATAAAATCTATAATAGAACAACAACCTTTGATATTTCTATTTTTAGTTTTTGTTTTAATTGTAAATGTAACGAAAACTATAGGTTTTTTGGGATTTTTATGGCTAAAACGTACTAATTTAATTGTTTTGGGAGGAGCGGCTTTGGTATTTTATATAGCATTTCTCACAGGACCATTAGGAGCAAGCAGGTTTGCATTACCTGTAAATTTGATTATTTCATGCTTTGCAGCAATTTTTTATTATATAAAATTTAGGAGAAGGCTTATAGTTCAAACAGAAAAAGAATAAAATATTCTATTCGTTATAAACTCCCATATTCGAAAACTTTTCAATTCTTTTGTTCACCAATTTGTTAATGTCTGTTTCACAAAGTTCTTTTAATATTTTTTTTAATTCGGATTTGACGGTTTTATACATTGTTTCCGGATCGTTATGAGCACCCCCCGTGGGTTCAGTTATTATTTTGTCAATCATTTGCATTTCGAGCATATCTTTCGAAGTGAGTTTAAGAGCATTTGCAGCTTTTTCTTTAAACTCCCAGCTACGCCACAAAATTGAAGAACATGATTCGGGTGTAATAACCGAATACCAAGAATATTCAAGCATTGATACTACATCGCCTATTCCTATACCCAATGCTCCTCCGCTTGCACCTTCGCCAATTATTATACAAACGACAGGCACTTTTAATACTGACATTTCTAAAAGATTTCTGGCAATAGCTTCGCCTTGCCCTCTTTCTTCGGCTTCAAGGCCTGGCGATGCTCCGGGCGTATCAATAAATGATATTACAGGAATATCAAATTTTTCGGCAATTTTCATTAATCGCAACGCTTTTCGATATCCTTCGGGATTTGCCATACCAAAATTTCGCATTTGTCTTTGTTTGGTATTACGCCCTTTTTGATGACCTATTATCATCACCGGTTGATTATCAAGTTTAGCTAAACCACCAACAAGAGCTTTGTCATCAGCTATGTTGCGATCTCCGTGTAACTCGATAAAATCTTTAAATATGTTTTCGATATAATCTAAGGTATAGGGTCGATCGGGATGGCGACTTATCTGAACTTTTTGCCATGCATTTAAATCGTTGTATATGGTTTTTTTTAATTCTACTACTTTTTTTTCTAATTGTTCAATAGTATCGAGCATATTTACTTTGCCCTTTACATGGGTTTCTTTTGCCTTTTCAATTTGCTTGTATAGCTCTTCTATTGGCTTTTCAAAATCAAATAACATCATATTAAGTTATTTTTAAACAGGGCGACAAATGTAAAAATAATTTTAGAATTTTAGATTTAAAACTTTAATGTTTTTGAAATTGAATAAATTGTATCGAAAAAGCCAAAAAAAAATTATAATCTAAATTGATTTTTTAATTGTTTTTTTTCTGGTCGGCATATCCAAAAACTTTTTTAAGTAATTGAGTGCTTCTTTTCAAGGGGTCTTTTCTTATATTGTTTTCTTCTGTTTCTATTTGGCTAAAAAGTGCAGATAGAGCTTTTTGAGTTACATACGAATTAAGATCGGGATTGATTTTTTCAACTCCGGGTATTTTGTTATAAATTGTCATTATATCTGTCCAATATTTTGTAGCTTGTGTCTTGTCAAGCGATGTTTGTATTATGGGCTTGAATTTATTCGTCAGTTCGCTTGTAGTTGTTCTTTTTAGAAATGAAGTAGCAGCACCATTACCACCTGTTACAATTTTAATTGCATCTTTTATTTTCATTTGCTTTATTGAATTTATAAATACAGGTTTTGCTACTGCAACAGCCATCTCGGCTCCTCTATTAATGTTTTCAATTACCTGATCACATTTGTTTCCAAAACCCAAATTTCTTAAAGTTTGCTCAATTTTTTGTGCTTCGGGCGGAAATAAAATTTTATACATATCATTTTTTAGAAAACCATCGCGTTTCGAAAGAAAATCTGTTCCGGTTGAAACGCCTGAATTTAAAGCTTCTTTTAGTCCACTTGCAGCTTCTTCTTCGGTAATTCCTGCATTTATTGTTTTGAGTATTTCATTTGCATCAGAAAACAATTTATTTGTATTTCCACAAGAGTAATTAAAAAAAACGCAAGCTATTATTATTGTAATTTTTAAAATTTTCATTGTAATTTCTTTATAAAATTTTTATTACAAAATTAATTCCTATTTATTAACCTGTGAAAATTATTATACAGCTATGCTAACAAAAAGTTTTATTTTTCGTCTTGTTATAATAAGTAGTCTTAAATTTGCATTTGTAAACTCAATGAGATATATAATAGTTTTTTGTGCGATGATTGGTTTCTTTTTAGCAAAAAGTCAAATAAAAGAAATAAACCCGAGCATTGGATGGAACTATGTAAAAAGCCAAGAAATAGATATGACAGATGGAGTATGGTACAATACCGAATTTGCTGCCGAAGCAGGATACGACTACATTTTTATAATGAATCATAAATTAGATTCGGCAATGGCTTCAATTCAGGTTTTCGACTTACAAGACGAATATGTTTCTACAAAAAATAAAGATTTTTCGAATAATATTATTGATCTGCCATTTGAAGTTAAAGAATCGGGAGTTTACCGTGTTTTTTTTGGAATAAACGATAGATTGCCCGGAATAAAAATTCACAAAGTGCAATTTATGCTTGTTAGGCGAAAAAAAGTTTAAACTTTAATTTTATCATAAAATAATTATTTTTCGTTTTTATAGTATTCAAAATTTGAAAAAGGCATTCTACACATCAATATTCTTAATATTTATATTTTTTCAGTCTTTCGCTCAATCGGGTTTCTACGAAAAGCTGGCTGATTCGGCATTAACACTTACCAAGCAAAAAGTTATTTACGACCCTTCTTATTCAACGATTGATTATCCTAATGGTGATGTAGCCGCTAATAAAGGAGTATGTTCTGATGTTATTATTAGAGCATACAGAAAACTTGGAATTGATTTACAAAAAGAAATTCATCTTGATATGAAAGAAAACTTTAGTAAATATCCAAAAATATGGGGATTGAAACAACCTGACAAAAATATAGATCATAGACGAGTACCAAATTTAATGGTATTTTTTGCACGTAAGGGTACAATAAAACCGATAAGTTTTAATGCTGCTGATTACCAGCCAGGCGATATAGTATGCTGGAATTTGGGCGGTGAAATAACTCATATAGGAATTGTATCGCGAATAAAATCAAAAGATGGCAAACGATTTCTGATTATTCACAATATTGGTGCGGGCCAAGTACTTGAAGATTGTTTGTTTGATTATACAATAATTGGTCATTACAGATATAAAAAATAGTTTTTCTCTACAAAAAGAAATTAAAACTATCTCCTCTCAAACCAAGTCTTAGTGTTTCCAGTGGTATTACTTCGTTTGGGGCAATATTACCAAGATTTACATTAGCTCCGTATAACTTTATAAACCATACTTGCTGTGATTTTTGGGGCGATTCCCATATAATTTTTTCTTGAGGAACTTTTGTTAAAATTTCTTCTACCAAACCTGAACGCACCTCGCCTGTCCCTCTAAAAATACCAACATTTCCGCTTTCTCTTGCTTCGGCAATCACTTTCCAAACCCCTGCATCAATTTCTGCCTGCATCATTTCTATCCATTTATAAGGTGGAATAATTTTTTCGGCATCTTTTGAACCTACTTCAGATAAAACTGTAACATATTTTGATAGTTGTTTTATGTACTTACATTTTTGCTCCTGTGTTATTTCAATAGATCCATCGCTTATTTCGCAATGTGTAAGTTTGTATTTTTCTAATATTTTAATGTACTCATCAAGCTGCCCTCTGATAACAAATGCTTCAAATAATGTACCTCCAAAGTACACAGGAATTTCAGCTTGTTGGTAAAGTTTAATTTTTTCTTTGAGATTGGGAGTAACATACGAGGTTCCAAAACCAAGTTTTACAAGGTCGGTATATGATGATGCAACAGACAAAAAATCTTCAACTTCACGCAGGCTCAAACCTTTATCCATAACCATTGTCAGCCCTTTTTCTCTTGGTTTAGCAGTTCGTCGTGGGATTTTACTAATTTTATAATTCAATTTACTTGTAATAATTTTCTGGGTTGTACATATCTATCAATTCTCTAACTGCTTTTGAGTTTATAAACTTAGGAGCAAATTTAAAAAACAAATCTTTTTTATTAAAATTCAAACCGAGAGCTTCTTCCAAAAACTTAGTTCCTTCCTTTATCTTTTTTCTTAAAAAACTGTATGATGCCAAACGGTAAAGTACTTCGGCTTGTGGAGGCAAACTTGGCGATGCAAGATAAAGTTTTTCAAATGCTTCATGATAATTACCCATTTCCCAGTGTAGATATGACCAATCGAGCCATGCTTCGGTATTATCGGGGTTAAAAACAACAATATTAAAGTAAATATTATCTGCTTGCTGATATTTTTCAAGATTAAAATATGCTTTTGCCAGTTCTAATTGAAAACTTTCGTTGCAAGGCTCAAGTTTTAATGCTCTTTTCAAATAATGTACAGCATCTGTATTTTTATTTTGCAAAATAAATGAAGAACCTATTCCCGCCCAGGCAGAGGCATTGTCCCTTTCTAATTTCAATGCTGTTTTAAAGTGCTTTCTTGCAGTTTGCCAATCGTTTAGTTTAAGATAACATTGTCCGAGTTCGCTAAAGGTTTGGCTTTCTTCCGAGTCTAATTCTATTGCTTTTATGAAACTTTCTATAGCTGTATTATATTCTTCTTTTTTAAAATGAATAATACCTTTTATACTCCAAAATTCAGATACGTAGTCTTTTATGGCAATAGAAAAATCAATAGCCCAAAGAGCTTTTTTTAATTCGCCTATTTCAAAATATATCTGCGATAATAGTAGCCATGCTCTTTCGCTGTATGGATTTTCATCGGTATAAGAAATTAAAAAATCTATACATTGATTTTGCAATTGTAAAAGGCTAAAACCAAAAACTATTTCTATAAGCGTTATTTCTTCATCAACAAGTTTTGGATCGAGCTTTCTCATCCAATTTTTTGCAAGATCCAATTTGTCGGCAAAATGATAATTTACAGCAATTTTTACAATAAAAATTGTAGGATTAAACCTCATTTTTATTGCTTCTTTATATACATCTATAGCTTTGTTATATTCTTCAAATTTTTCATAAATTTCACCTTTAGAAATATAATTTTCATGATTGGCAGGCTCCAAAGCCATAGCTTTATCTATAGCTTTTAGTGCTTCATTCATTTTTCCAAGTTCGTTTAAAATCTCCGATTTTTTTACATAATATATTGATTCGTATGGATAAAGAGATATTGAGTTTTCAACCGCTATCAATGCCTGTTTATATTTATCATTATAGGTGTAATAATTAATTACCTCGTCCATTTCTTCTTCGCTCAAATAAATTGAATTGCCTGTTTCAAGGTATTTTTCGTATTTTTTTACAGCATCCGTTTCGCTGTTGAAATTGTTTTCGTCAAATTTCATAATAATTCAAAGTTTGTACAAAAATAATCTAACTTTAGGTTAACTTGATTAGGCAATTTGTATTTTTGAAAATTAAATTTTAAACAAAAGATGAATTTTTATTGTCGCATTTTTTTTACATTAACTTTGTTTTTTATAAATAAAGTTCATTCCCAGTCAGTTTATCAAGCAAACTGGCAACAAAAGGTAAATTACAACATTGACGTTTTTCTTGACGATGTCAATCATTTTCTCAGAGGTTTTGAAACAATTGAATATATAAACAATTCGCCCGATACATTAAGAGAAATATACATGCACCTTTGGCCTAATGCGTACAAAAACACTTCAACTTCATTTGCTCATAATTTTTTGAAAGAGGGTAAAACCGATTTTAAATTTTCAAAAAATGAACAAATGGGATACATTGATTCTCTTGATTTTTTTATTGATGGAAAAAATGCTGTTTGGGCTTTTGACCCTTCAAATCCTGATATTGCAAAAATAACTCTCAATAAAGCTTTGCTAAGTGGACAAAAATGTATGATTTCTACACCCTTTTTAGTAAAAATTCCCCACGTATTTTCGCGTTTGGGGCACAGCGGTCAAACATATAATATAACTCAATGGTATGCAAAACCTGCTGTTTATGATATCAACGGGTGGAATGTTTTTCCATATTTAAATCAGGGTGAATTTTATTCAGAGTTTGGCAAGTTTACTGTGAATATTACTGTTCCAAAAAATTATGTTGTGGCTTCTACAGGGGTGCTTAACGATAAATATGAAATTATGTATAGAAATATGAAAGGAAAAATTACAGGTGTAATAGAAAATACATACTGCAAAACAGCTTTTAAAACCCTAAAATTTGAGCAAGAGAATATACACGACTTTGCATGGTTTGCTTCAAAAAATTTCGGTATTAGATACAGCAATATACAGATTGGTGGGAAAAACATAGATACTTATATATACAGCGAAGATTTTAAAGATTTATCTTACGAAAACATGGAATCAGTTAAAAAAGCAATTTTATTTTACTCTGAAAAAGTTGGAAATTATCCATACGAACATGTAACTGTAGTGAGGAGTATGCTTAAAGCCGGTGGCGGCATGGAGTATCCGATGATTACAGTTTGCGATATGCTAAACGAAGAAATAATTATTCACGAAGTAGGGCATAACTGGTTTTATGGTATAATAGGCAGCAATGAAAGACGCTACCCATGGATGGATGAATCAATAAACAGTTATTTTACAGAAAAAACCATTAGCGATTACCGTAAAAAACGCCATATTGCAGTTAAAAAAGATTTGTGGAACGATTTGAATATTGTTTTAATGAATGTAATGGCAATTAATTCGGTAAGAGAAAATACCTCACAACCTATAAATCTTCATGCCACTGACTATACTACCGAAAATTACGGAACTGTTGTTTATGGCAAAGGTGCTTACATTTTTAAGCATCTTGCCGATTATCTTGGAGAAGATGTTTACTTTAAATGTTTCAGAAAATATTTTGATTTGTGGGCATATAAACATCCATTGCCGGGCGATATTCAAATAGTTTTTGAAAACGAATCGGGCAAAAAACTCGATTGGTTTTTTAAAGATTTGTTAACTAACACCCAAGAAATGGATTTTAAAATTAAAAAAATAAATACCAAATACCCCTATTCCGAAGTGAAAATTAAAAAAGGATATTATGCTAATATCCCTGTTTCGTTAACATTTTTTAAAGATAATGAAAAACTGAGTAAAATATGGGTTACAAAAAGTGATACAATAATAAAACACGATTCAATTTCAGACTTTACACACGTAATAATTGACGAGGACAAAAATATTTTTGAAACAAACAGACGAAATAATGTATATGTAAATCGTTCACTTTTTAAACACATTTTTCAACCTAAAATAGTTTTAGGTTCGAGACTTGATTTATCTGACAAGACAGAGTTTTATGCATTACCTCTGGTGGGTTACAACATTCACAATGGTTTTATGATTGGCGGAGCATTGCATAACTGGACATTTCCACACCGAAGATTTGAATATTGGCTATCGCCCTTATATTCGTTCAAAACAAAGAGTTTTAATGGATATTACAACTTTAGCTATCGAATTTTGCCAAAAAATACTTTTCAATCAATTGTTGTTGGGTTAAAAAATGCAAGTTTTGCATACGAACCTGCAATTTCAATGGAAACCTTCAAATACCACAGAAACAAAGCCTTTGTTAAGTTTAATTTTAAACCGAAAAGATACACAAATACAACCCGAAGTTCGCTTTTGGTTGAATTTAACAATATAAAATCTGTATGGCTCGAAAACGCCTCCGAAACGCATGACAGCATTAGAAAAAAAGCATATTTTATTAATGGGACTAAGGATATAAAATATCAAACATTGAAATTTACATACTCGTTTGAAAATAATAAAACTTTAAATCCATACAGTTTTAAATTAATTTTAGAAACCGGAAAATATAAAAATCAAGATACAGGTTTTGTAAAACCGGGTATTGAATTTAACTATTTCAACACATACAAAAGCAAAAAGAAAGGATTTGCAGTGAGGCTTTTTGCGGGTACTTTTTTTGCTAAAAAGGGTTTTGATAATGGCTTATTTATGTATCGTCTGGGGTCAAAAGACGGCTCTTTTGATTACAATTTTGACAATGTACTTGCCGGCAGAAAAGCTACATCTGGCTTGTGGAGCAGGCATGTTACACAAGGTGATGATAACATGAAAATTATTGGTACTTTGGGCAATTTTACAAATTTATTTGCAACTTTAAACATGAGTACATCTATTCCCGGAAAAATTCCGATAAGACTTTATTCAGATTTTTGTATAATGACTGATACTTTGCTTTTGAAAAGTAATGGTTCACCACAAAAATTCATATTTTCGGGTGGAATTGCTTTAGATGTAATACCCGAAATTTTCATAATTTATATTCCCTTAGTTCAATCAAGCGAATTAGCAAATATGAGTAATTTTGGCGAACGGATTTGTTTTACATTAAATTTGAATGTACTCGAACCACATAGTTTATTAAAAAAAATAAAGTTGTTTTGATAAATCATCATTAACTAATGAAAATTTCAAACTTAAATATAATTTTATTTGTAGTTTTGATAATTGCAATTAGTTATAAATCTAATGCACAAGAAAATACTAAAAAAGATTTTTCGTTGTGGACTTGGTTTCAATTAGAAAAAAAAATTGGTAAAAAACATAGTATAGAATTTCAATATCAAGCACGATTTAATCAAAATGTAACTCAATTTAATCGCAGCAATTTTTATTTTATGTATGGATTAGATTTCAAAAAAAAATATAATGCTGAAATTTTATATCAATTAACAACTAATCATAAAACCGATCAACACACCTTTTTCTTTGGTTTAACATATAAACATCCACTTACCAGACGTACTTCATTTTTTTACCGAACATCTGTTCAGGCAGTGAGAAATTATTTTACAGGCGAAATGTACTCAGACAAGCCTTATGTAGAGTTTAGAAACAGAGTAAGATTTTCATATAAAATAAACAAAATGTTTGGTATGGCAGTATCGGGCGAGCCATATATAAAGCATTCGTACAAACATTATGCTTATTTAAGTAGAATACGTTTTGTAACTCACCTTAACTATAAATATAATAAATATCAGAGTTTTGCTGCATTTTATTTAATTGAGCCTGATATAATATCATTTTCGCAACCCAAAATAGATTTTGTATTGGGTATTACATATCATTTGAAAGTACCTGGCAAGAAGAAAAACTTTAAAAATTTTTTCAAACCATATAGTAAAAGTAAAGAAGATTTTGAAAACGATAATTTAAAAGATAGTTTTAATTAATCAAAAGTTTAGAAAATAAAGTTTATTTTAATACTTTTCTTATCAATTTTATTGATTAAACAAAGAAACTAAGCTTGTAAACAAAAAATCAATATATTTGAACTTTGATACTTCTATCAAATGCTTGATTTTACTTATATGAGACGTGTTTTCGGTTTTCTTATATATCCACTTCTTGTAATGAGTGTTTATGCTCAAACAAACTATTACATATCGCCCCAAGGAAATGACAATAACCATGGCACATCTACCTCTAAAGCTTGGCAAACATTAACAAAACTAAGTAGTCAAACTTTTGCTGCCGGCGATAGTATTTTCTTTGAACGAAACGGTATTTATCGCGGTACATTTTATATTAAAGGTAGCGGAAACTCAAGCTTACCAATATTTGTTGGAAGTTATGGAAACGGAAAAGAACCTGTAATAAGTGGTGCAGAAGTTTTGCAAAATGCAAATTGGCAGATTGAATTTGTAGGCGGAATAAAAACCTATAAAACTAATTTTGCAGACATTGCACGGTTTGTTTTTGTTGATAGAAAATTTCATCACCTTGCACGTTATCCCGACAATCATTATCTATTTGTAGATAATGCAATAAGCAGCGGCAACTTTACTATGTGTGGCAAAAGCTATCCCCGAGATTCGGTAATAGTTTCTGATTCTCTTACAACCATTGCTATGAATGATATTACAGGTGCTTATATAAATCTGCGAACTTCAGGGTGGAATATTGCTACTTTTAAAGCAATTGCTTTTGATAAAGCTAAAGGAAAATTATCACTGCATTCATCAAGCTACGGATGGAGCACCAATCTTACAATACACAATAGTTCATCAGAAAAATATGGATTTTTTCTTTCAAATAAAAAAGAATTTTTGTCGCAACAATCAGAATTTTGGGTTGACGAGGCAAACCAGCTATTATATTTAGTAGCTAATACTATACCCTCGTTTGTTGAATATTCAAAACACAATTACGGAATAAAACTAACTGATACAATGGCTCATGATATAAAAATTAAAGAAATTGAATTTAACTACCAATCAATTTCATCAATAGAATTGAAAGAAAATGATAATAGAATTTATATCATTGATTGTAAATTTCAACATACGCCATTTGGAGTTCACAATAGAGGTGAATCACGTAATACGGATTGCTTTATTCGCAGGGCATTAACTTATGAATTAGAAATAAAAGGAAATAAATTTTCTGATATTTACCGCTCGGCAGTAGCTTGTTTTCCATCACACTCAGTAATTACTAATAATTATATAATACGCAATGCAGTTTTACCAAATATAGGGGAATGGCTCAATTTACCTCGTTCTTATGATGTAATTGATTTTGCAAATGGTTCGGCAATACAAACCGGAAACCATTGCATAGTAGAACACAATATTATTGATAGTACCGGACACTACGGAATATTACCAGCCTATAACTCTTTTGTGAATAAGAATATTGTAAATAATTCATGTTTGAATTATTATGATTGCGGTGCACTTTATTCAGTTTTCAACGATAGCATTACTATTAAAAATAATTTTGTGAACAATTGCTACGGCAATTTCGATAAAGGAGTCTTTATTCCATCAATAAACTCATTAGCACTTATAGCCGGTAACGGAGTTTATATTGACTATAATGGTGACTTACGATATACTTCGGTAGAGGTAGAAGGAAATACTATTACCAATTGTGGTAGAGGAATTGGTTTTATTACATCTGATGATTTTATTGGCAAGCCCAACAAATACGGTAACGGCTATTGTTCGCCTCCTTCAATTATTAAAAAAAATGTTCTTTATAATAATCATTACGAAGAATTTGGTATTGGAGCACAAGGCATACCCGATGCAAATCATATACCCAAAACGTTTTTATACTCTCCTCTACAGTTTACAGATAATTCAGTTGTGCATTTTGATGAAGATGGTTTTGCTCTGCGCACAAGCAACAAAGTAAGCGATGGGGTGAATTGGGGAAAATACAACAACAATTTTTATGTTTCGCTAAATAATAAGTATATAGCAACAAAAAGTTATCTTGCCGGCTTAATATCAAAGAATGAATGGGTTGAACCATACGAATGGCAATTGTGGGGTCAAGATTCTGCTTCGTATTTTGTTTTTCCAATGCAGTCAAACATTTTTGTTTTTGGTACCTTGCCACAAGGCAATCTGATACGAAATTCAAAGTTTAACTCAAATTATAATTTCTGGAATTTTTATGCAACAAATAAATTGTGCTTGAATAATATAAATATAGACTCAACCTCGTATTTTTCATCTAATCATTTGTATTATTACAATCCTTCAGGTTTATGTGGGGTAAACAATAATATTTCAATTTCTACAAATCTTGCTGATAGCACCAATGCATTTTCTGCATCTGTAAATATTGACAGTAGTATTAATTATTCACTAAGTTTTGATGTATATAGTTCAATACCTGTTGACGCAAAGAACTTGGCAAATACTTTTTGGAGTGTTAGTTTGACTAATACTCAAAATAATGAATTACTATTTAATAGAACTATTGAGCCACGCGATACTTTACAACATTTTAAATTTATTTTTAAGCCAAAAACAAATGCTTTGCAGGCAAATCTTAAATTTTTTTCATATCATATTCAGGGAAATTTATCGTTTCGCTTAGATAATGTTTCTCTTATTCCTTTGCAGGCAAATAAGTGGTCAAATGAATTTAAATTTCCTTTAATAAGCAATATGAGTGATTCAGCAAAAACATACATTTTTGATGCAAATTGCTTTTTATATCTCGATAGCACACCTGTAATTTCTCCTTTAAGTTTAAAACCTTGGTCTTCGGTTGTACTAATACGCATTGATACATGTAAACTGATGTTGAAAAAGGATACAGTAATTAATGCAATTGTTCCTTTAATTAAAGATAAAAAAAATAGTTTAGAAGTTTTTCCCAATCCTACTAATAATGATATTAAAGTTATAATTGGCAACAATATAGTTGGAGAAGAATTATTAATTTTTAATATACAAGGAAAAAAAGTTATATCATTTCTTACATCAAATTCTGTTTTTAAACTTTCTGTTTCAGATTTGCCTTCGGGTATGTATTATCTAAAAATAGGCAATGCAACAAAAAGACTTATAGTTCAGTAATTTATAATTAAAATAAAAAATGACAAAAATCATAATATACCTATTATAAAAAAACTTTTTTTTGCAGTATGTTTTATAAAGCATATTGATGACAAATAATAAAATAATAAATGTTAAATTCAGAATTTGGTTTTTTGCGGGAGAAGAAAAGCTGCTTGGAATTGGTCGTGTAGAACTACTTGAAAGAATAAACACAACAGGTTCTATTGCAAAAGCTGCCAAAGAGATGAAAATGTCATATCGTCAAGCCTGGCAAATGGTAAATGAGATGAACCAACGTTCAGCATTTCCTTTTGTAGTAAAACATCTTGGAGGAAAAAGTGGCGGAGGTGCAATAGTTACTGAGGCAGGGTTAAAAACAATTAAGGCTTTCAATGAACTTCAGGAAAAAATTGAATTTTATATAAAACAAGAAGCAAGCAAGATTAAACTATAATTTTTTTAACAATCGCTATTCATTACAAAACATATCGAAATAATCATAAAAAATAAATAAAACATGAAAATTAAATTATTAATTGTAACAAGTATTTTATCATTCGTAGCTTATTCACAGAAGAAAGACACAACAAACATTAATCGCACAGATTCTTTTTCGAGCAAAATTTTTCAGCTTGGCGAAGTAACAATTTCTGCATCCCCAAAAAATGAAATGACAGATAGAATAACTCAAGAGAATATGGAAACACAAAACAGATTTGAAGTTTCACGCTCGGTAAATATGCTGCCGGGTGTTTTTCTTACTTCATCAGGTACAAGAAACGAGTCAATGGTATCAATAAGAGGCTTTGATTTGCGTGCAGTTCCGGTATATATGGATGGCGTTCCGGTTTATGTACCATACGATGGTTATGTGGATTTGGCAAGATTTACTACTTTTGATTTATCTGCAATAGATGTTTCGAGAGGTTTTACTTCAATGCTTTATGGGCCAAATTCGCTTGGTGGAACAATTAACCTGATTTCTCGTAAACCTTATAAGAAGTTTGAATATGATGGTTCATTAGGTTTAATAAACACAAATGGTTACAAAGGCAACATTAATGTAGGCTATAACTTTGGAAAATTCTTTGTTCAAGGGGGAATTTCATATTTACACAGAGAATCATACATAATGTCTGGTGAATATACTCCACATGCTCATGAAAATGGTGGAAACCGAGAAAATTCGTATCGTAGCGATCAAAAAACAAATTTAAAAATTGGTTGGACACCAAATGAAAAGAATGAATTTGTTTTGGGATATATCAAGCAAAAAGGTGAAAAAGGGAATCCGGTTTATGCCGGAGATGATAAATTAAATTCACTTTACTCAAAGCCACGCTATTGGCAATGGCCATTCTGGAACAAAGAAACCTATTACTTTTTGTCAAATACCAAATTTAACAACAATAGCTATATTAAAAGCAGAATTTATTATGATATTTTCAAAAATTCTGTGAGTAGCTACGACGATTCTACATATACAACACAAAAGAAACCATATTCATTTCAAAGTTGGTATAATGATTATACATACGGTGGAAGTATTGAATACGGTACTTCTATTTTCAAGAAAAATGAATTGAAACTATCTACACATTTTAAAGAAGATATTCATAGAGAAAATAATATTAATGAGCCTGTTAGAAAAATTGAAGACAATACAATAAACTTTGCAATTGAAGATATATTAAAAATCAATCATAAATTAATTGTAATTCCGGGCATAGGTTACAGTGCAAGAAAAAACATAAAAGCTGAAGATTATAATTCAACAACAAAAGAAATTTTTAATTATGCTAAAGCTGTTACCAGTACTGCATTTAATGGTCAGTTAGGTGCATTCTATTATATAAAAGAAAATCACAAAATTAGTGCAACAGCTTCGCGAAAAACGCGATTTGCAACAATTAAAGACCGATATTCATACAGAATGGGAACTGCAATTCCTAATCCTGACTTAAACCCCGAAATTTCTGATAATTTTGACCTAACATACATTTCAAAATTTTTTAAAAATTTATCATTTCAGACTTCTGTTTTTTATAGCCATATAACCAATGCCATTCTTAGCGTGAGCAATGTTCAACCAGGCAAATCGCAAATGCAAAATACAGGTTCGGCTGAATTTAAAGGAGTTGAATTTTCGGCAAAATATGATATTTTAAAAAACCTTTTAACTGGGGCAAATTACACATATATCGAACGACATAATTTAACAAACCCAACCATCCTGTTTACAGATGTACCGAGTACAAAAGTTTTTGCTTATGTACAATACAAACCTATTAAACAAATAAATATAATTGTAAACTCAGAATACAATTCATTTAGATACAGTACAAGCTATGGAACAAAAGCTCCTGCATTTACTATATTCAACACCATTATATCTGGTAAGATTTGGAAACATATAAATATTGAAACGGGAGTTAACAATTTATTTGATAAAAACTATATGTTGACTGAAGGTTATCCCGAAGAAGGTAGAAACTTTTTTGTAACACTACGTTTTTATAATCACAATTAAACGATTTAAAACTTGAAATAACATATAAAAATAAGCATTACTTAATAATCCATAAAATAAAACTCATTAAAAATAATAATAAAAACATGAAAAAGAAAACAATCATTATTACAGCAATTACAATTGCTTTCACATTTAACATGTGTAATTTTTCGGAAAAAAAACAAAAAAAAATGCAAGACAAAAATGATGCATGCATTGTGCCAATTAACAAAGAAGATAGTGCAAAGTATATAAGCAAAAAGATAGAAATAATAGGCGAAGTTGAAAAATCTTTAATCCTTACCGTTGATTCTTTAATTAAAATGAATGTAACAACAATAGAAAATTTTAAGGTAGTTTGTCAAAGCGGAGCAAATATGAAAGAAAATAAATCTTGTAAAGGTGTGTTATTAAAAGATATACTTAATAAAGCTAAAATTAAACAGCATACCCATAAAGACAGAAACTTTTATATAGTTGCTCGAGCTACAGACAATTATAAAGCTACTTTTTCTTGGGCAGAAATATTTAATAATCCTACAGGTGAAAATGTTTATGTTATTTTTGAAGAAAATGGCAACCCAATCAAAGCACAGGGCGATATGATACTTATTTGTACAAATGATATTAAAACAGGACCAAGACATGTTTATTGGTTAAAAAGTATTGAAGTGAATAGGGTTGATTGATAAATATATTTTCTGAGTAAAATTCAGATTTTTCAATTATCCAATTTGTGTTAAATATATAATTTCATTTGTGTTATGAAATTATGATATAATATTTTGATTAAATTTTATAAATTTGTTGTGTGAAAAAAGTATTGGCAATATTGCTCATCTTTTCATTTCTAAGTGCAAATACAGAATTGCATCAGTTATATAAATTACCTGTACTTATTCACCACTTTTTTGAGCACAAAAATCAAAATCACAACGAATCATTATCGAGTTTTCTTTTAGAACATTACACAAGCGATAAACCTTCTCATTGTAATAACGCTAACAAAGACCACAAAAACCTACCTTTCAAAACACACGACTGCGAAACTGTACATAGTACAACCTTTCTCAATACACAATCAACTTTATCTTTTTGTGCAATTCTCTTATGTTCAAAAATAACTTTTCAAAACAAGATGAAGTTTGTACAATCTGCATTTTTAAGTAATATTTGGCAACCGCCCAAAATCGTTTAATTATATAATAAAATTCCATATTTAAGGAACAAAAAAATTGCGGATAAAAAGCTCCGTAAACTTTAAATTATTATTAATTAAATAGATTAAAAAATGCTCAACAAAATAATTGCGTTCTCAATAAAGAACAAACTCATAATAGGGCTTTTTATAATAGCTCTGATTGGTTTTGGCAGTTACCAGTTTACAAAATTGCCGATAGACGCTGTACCAGATATTACAGACAATCAAGTACAGGTAATTACTACTGCACCTTCGCTTGGTGCACCAGATATTGAAAGGCTTATCACATTCCCGATTGAGCAAGCCAACAGCAATATTCCTGGATTAAAAGAAATAAGAAGTTTCTCAAGGTTTGGCTTATCTTTAATTACAATTGTTTTTAACGAAGATATTGATATTTACTGGGCAAGACATCAAGTTTCAGAAAGATTAAAAATTGCCGAACAGCAAATTCCGCATGGACTTGGTTCTCCTGAACTGGCACCTGTAACAACAGGGCTTGGAGAAATTTACCAATACATAATACGTGCAAAACATGGTTTTGAATTAAAATATGATGCAACAGAATTGCGTACAATTCAGGATTGGATTGTTAGAAGGCAATTGCTGGGAGTAAAAGGTGTTGCCGATGTGAGTAGTTTTGGTGGAAAACTAAAACAATATGAAATTGCTGTTGATGCCAATAAATTAAAATCATACAATATTTCAATAAACGATGTATTTGCATCTCTTGAAAAAAACAATGAAAATACCGGAGGAGCATATATCGAAAAAAAATCAACAGTATTGTATATCAGAAGCGAAGGTTTGATAGAAAATATTGATGATATTAAAAACATCGTAATTAAAAATACCAGCAACGGTACACCATTGTTGATAAACGATGTGGCAGATGTGAGGATTGGAAATGCAATTCGGTATGGGGGTATGACTTATAACGACGAAGGCGAAGCAGCAGGTGCAGTAGTTATGATGTTGAAAGGTGGAAATAGCAGCGAGGTAATTAAAAATGTTAAAGAAAGAATTAAACAAATTGAAAAAACATTACCCGAAGGTGTGGTAATTGAACCATTTCTCGACAGAACAAAAATGGTAAACAGCGCTATTGGCACAGTTTCAAAAAATTTACTTGAAGGAGCTTTGATTGTGATTTTTGTTTTGGTTTTATTTCTAGGAAATTTCAGAGCGGGTTTTATTGTTGCTTCGGTCATACCTTTATCAATGCTATTTGCAGTAATAATGATGAATATATTTGGTGTGAGCGGAAATCTTATGAGTTTGGGTGCCATTGATTTCGGTCTGATTGTTGATGGTGCTGTGATTATTGTAGAAGCAGTAATGATCAATTTGGTGCATAAAAACAAAATGATTAAAATTACACAAAATGAAATGGATGTACAAGTAAATCAATCAGCAAGCCGTATGATGAACAGTGCAGTTTTCGGTCAAATAATAATTTTAATTGTATATCTCCCTATTTTTACACTTGAAGGAATAGAAGGTAAAATGTTTAAACCCATGGCTCAAACTGTATCTTTTGCTTTGCTCGGGGCTTTCATTCTATCGCTTACTTATGTTCCTATGATGAGTGCATTGTTTTTAAATAAACAAATTACACATAAAAGAAATTTTTCTGATAAGATGATGGACTTCTTTACCAAATATCATCAACTTAATATGAATCGTGTATTAAATTTTCCAAAAACAATATTATTGTTTGCCGTTAGTTTATTGATTTTTGCCGTATTTGTATTTACCCGAATGGGCGGCGAATTTATTCCTCAATTACCCGAAGGAGATTTTGCAGTAGAAACAAGAGTGCTTACCGGAAGTAATATAAATACAACGGTAGAAGCCTGCCTAAAAGCTTCTCACATTTTAAAAAACAAATTTCCTGAAGTTGAAAAAGTAATTGGTAAAGTAGGAAGTGGCGAAATTCCGACAGACCCTATGCCTATGGAAGCTGCCGACCTAATGGTAATTTTGAAAAAAAAATCTGAATGGACATCAGCACAAACCTGGGACGAACTATCAACTAAAATGAGTGAAGCATTGTTGGATGTTCCTGGCGTTACTTATAGTTTTCAATATCCTGTAGCAATGCGTTTTAATGAACTTATGACCGGTTCTAAACAAGACATTGTATGTAAAATATACGGTGAAAACTTAGATACTCTTTCAAAATATTCAAAAATTTTGGGCGAAATTTCAAATAAAATTGATGGAACAGAAAATATATATGTTGAGCCAATTGACGGGTTACCTCAAATAATTATAAGATATAAACGAGGCATTATTGCCCAATACGGTATGAATATTTCTGACATAAACAAAGTTGTAAACACTGCATTGGCAGGGCAAACAAGCGGCATAGTATTTGAAGATGAAAAACGATTTGATTTGGTAGTAAGGCTTAGTGGCGAATTGCGGCAAAATTTAGAAGATGTTCAAAATCTATTAATACCTACTTCAAATGGAACACAAATACCATTGTATCAGGTTGCCAATGTAGAAATTGAAGAAAGCATAAACCAGATACAAAGAGATGATGCAAAGCGTAGAATTATTGTAGGTTTTAATGCAAAAGACAGAGATGTGCAAAGCATTGTAAAAGATTTAAAAAATGCAGTAGATGAAAAATTGCAACTGCCTTCGGGGTACTACGTTACCTATGGTGGTTCTTTTGAAAATCTGGAAGCTGCAAAAAAGAGATTGGGTATTGCTGTACCACTTTCTCTATTAATGATATTCATACTGCTTTACTTCGCATTTGGCTCAGTTAAACAAGGTTTGCTAATTTATTCGGCTATACCGCTTTCTGCAATTGGCGGAATATTGTTTTTGGCTTTAAGAGGAATGCCCTTCAGTATAAGTGCCGGTATTGGGTTTATAGCTTTATTTGGTGTTGCTGTTTTAAATGGCATTGTTCTTATTGCCGAATTTAACAGGATAAAGAAAAATGGCGAAACTGATTTAAAAAAAATTGTATTGTTAGGCACTAAAATACGTTTAAGACCGGTTTTGATGACTGCATTAGTTGCATCTTTAGGTTTTTTGCCAATGGCTTTAAGCACCGGAAACGGTTCCGAAGTTCAGCGACCACTTGCTACTGTTGTAATTGGGGGCTTGTTGGTAGCTACATTTCTAACACTTTTTGTTTTGCCCGTGTTGTACATTTTATTTGAGAATATTTCCTTAAAAAAAATGAAGCTAAGCAAAACAGTGATAACAGCCATTGCTTTAATATTTATTTCATTTCAAAAAGCAAATGCACAAACAGAAATAAGCTTACAATCTGCAATTGATACGGCTTTAAAAAATAATCTGCTTATTAAAAATGAATCTCTTTGTGCCGAATATCAGAAAAAAATCAAAGCCACAGCTTATGATATTCCGCAAACTGAAATTACTGCTCAATTTGGGCAATTTAATTCAATTTATAAAGACAATTCGTTTGGATTTTCGCAATCATTAAGTTTTCCAACGGTGTATGCAAAACAAAAAACATTATACAACGAGGTTTACAAAAGCAGTTTGTTAAATATTGAGTTGAAAGAATCTGAAGTAAAAAAACAAATAAGTGAAATTTTTTACACCCTGATATATTTAAATGAAAAAAGGAACATTTTGATAAAAACCGATAGTGTGTATGCTTCTTTTTTAGTAAAAGCTAAATTGCGTTTTACAAAAGGTGAGTCTAACATTATAGAAAAATCAACTGCCGAAACCCATATATCTCAAATTTTTATTCAGTTGAAACAGATTGAAAATGAAATTGAAATAATGAAATTAAAATTTCAATTGCTACTTAATACCAATATAGCTTATATACCAAAAGCTGATAAAAAGCTTTCATTAACGGCACTATTAGATTCCTCAACAATTTTTAACCACCCTCAATTGAAAATTTTGCAACAGCAACAGAAAATCAGTTTGATTAACACACAATTGCATAAACAACAACTATTGCCCAGCCTGCAATTTGGCTACAACAGCATTACAATTCAAGGAATGGGATCTGACAATATGCTTTACAACAAATCATCACGATTTAATTTTTTGCAGTTTGGAATTGGAATTCCGCTTTTTTTTAGTTCACATACAGCAAAAATAAAATCATGCAAAATGCAGGAGCTTATTTCTGAAAGCAATTATCAAATTGGTTTGCTGTCACTTAAAACAGAATACATTTCAGCAATTAAAAATTATCAAACGCAATTAATGACTGTGAAATATTTTGAAGATAATGCTTTGATAAATGCCAATTCTATTACCCAAACTGCCAATGAACAGTTCAAAAATGGAGATATTAATTACTTGGAATGGACTATGTTGATCAACAATGCAACTACTGTTTATAGCAATTATGCAGATGCAGTTTATGAATTAAATCAAACTATTATTAATCTTAAATATTTAATTTCAAAATAAATTTCAATTATGACAAAATACACCATTTTAACAATACTTTTAACAATTATTATTTCATGTGGAAATAAGAAAACAAATACTATAAAAGAAGAAATACCAGATGAGACCTCGGTTGAACTCACTGATGCACAATTAAAAAATTCTGAAATTGCAACTGGAAAAATAGAACAACGCAATATTTCATCACTTTTAAAGGTTAACGGAAAAATTGAAGTACCCCCACAAAACATGGTTTCGGTTAGTGTGCCTATGGGTGGTTATTTAAAATCAACCAAACTTTTAGCAGGTATGCACATTAATAAAGGCGAAATTATTGCTACATTAGAAGACCAGCAGTATATTCAATTACAGCAAGATTACCTTACAGCCAAAGCACATTTTAGCTCAATTGAAAAGGAATACTTTCGGCAAAAAGACTTAAATCAAAGCAAAGCCAGTAGCGATAAAGTATTTGAGGCAGCACAAACAGAATATATTTCTCAAAAAGTTTTACTAAAATCCCTGGAAGAAAAATTAAAACTCATCAATATCAATCCTAACAATTTGAACGAAACCAACATTTCGCGAAGTATAAATATACCATCACCTATTGATGGTTTTGTTTCTTCAGTAAATCAAAACATAGGAAAGTATGTAACACCAACCGATGTGTTGTTTGAACTGGTAAATCCTGAAGATATACATTTGCATCTTACAGTATTTGAAAAAGATTTGTTTAAACTTTCAATAGGACAGAAAATATTTGCTTACAACAACACACATCCAAGCAAAAAATATATTTGCGAAATAATTTTAATTGGAAAAGATGTATCGCCCGAAAGAACTGTACAAGTACAATGTCACTTTGAAAAATATGATAAAAGTTTAATTCCGGGAATGTATATGAATGCCGAGATAGAAGTATCCACAAATAATGCTTATGTAATACCGAATGAAGGCATAGTTAGATTTGAAGGAAAGCAATATGTTTTTATTCAAACAAGCAAAAATAAATTTGAAATACAAGCTGTTACAACACAAAATACCGAACTTGGTTTTACTCAAATTACTTTTGAAGACAGCACAGAAATGAGGAATAAAATTTATGTACTTAAAGGTGCATATACCTTGCTGATGAAAATGAAAAATCAAGAAGAAGAAGAATAAAAATTAAAGTAAATTAACGTGAGTTCGATAATAGAAGCTCTATGGAGCAACATAAATACAAACTACATTTTGTTTTTTTAAAAAATTAAAAATAAAGGAAATAATTTGTTTCAAGTTTATAATTAATATTCAATTTTTATTGACTTGAATAATGCAAGCAATTTCTTAAATCGAACTCACTTTAAATTATAGAATTATAAGGTTATTTTAAATAATTTAAATAGTCGTTTTCTGATATTGAATCTATTTTTAAGAATTTTGATAGCATAAGTTATCAGATTACATTTGTAATAAAATAACAATAAAGCAATGGAAAATCTAAAAATTCTGATTGTTGAAGACGAAGCCGGAGTTTTGCAATTTATAAAACAAGGCTTAGAAGAAAACAACTTTCAGGTTGATTTTGCTTATGATGGTGAATGTGGCAAAAAATTAGCATTCACAAAAAATTACGACCTGATAATACTCGATATTATAATTCCAAAAATAAATGGACTTGAACTGTGTAAATTAATTAGAGAAAAAAATGATACTGTAAAAATACTTATGCTTACTGCACTTGGCACATTAAACGATAAACTTGAAGGTTTTGAAGCAGGAGCCGATGATTATCTTGTAAAGCCCTTTGATTTTCCAGAATTGCTTGCAAGAATAAAATCTCTTATTAAAAGGTCAATTCATGCCGATGACGAATTTCACAATTCTCATCATATATTAAAAGTAGCCGATTTGGAACTAAACACAAACAACAAAAGAGTTAAAAGAAATGGTATTGAAATAAAACTTACTGCCAAAGAATACGCTTTATTAGAATTGATGGTAATTAATAAAAACAGAGTGTTGAGCAAAGCCGAAATTGCCGAAAAAATATGGGATATTACTTTTGACTCGGGAACTAATGTGATAGAAGTTTATATGAATTTTTTGAGAAATAAAATAGATAAAGACCATCAAACCAAACTACTTCACACTATGGTTGGAATGGGATATATTTTAAAAGACGACTAAAAAATGAATATAAGAACCCGTTTTACCCTTTTGTTTGCATTAATAGTAGGCATTATACTTTTTCTTTTTTCGTTTGCTATTTATTACCTTTCAGAAGATTACCGTCAGAATGATTTTCATTCAAGACTCCAGGACAGAGCCATTTCAAAGCTAAAATTAGTAATTGCTGCCGAAGGAAAACCCGAAAAATTTCATTTAAATAATATTGAAGAAAGTAAAATTAATTTACTAAAAGATGAAAAGATTATTATATATAATTCTGATAAAGAAATAATTTATAAAGATTCTGCTACCGCGTTGCCAACTCTCGAAACTATCAATTTATTGAATAAACAAAAACTATACGTTTCGGTTACAAACAAAGAAGAAATTGTAGGTATAAAATACTCGTATATCGGAAATAATTATTTTCTTTTTGCAAAAGCACAAGACGAATATGGAACAAAATTTATAAATAATCTTAAAAGAACTCTTATTTTCAGAGGTTTGATAATAATGTTGTTAATAGTGCTTAGCGGATGGTTGTATGCCGGTCGGTTTTTGAAACCCATTTCAAAAATTGTACAACAAGCTGATAAAATCACATATAGTAATTTGAATTACAGACTGAGCACAAAAAACAAAAATGATGAAATTGGCAGACTTACAGCTACTTTTAACAAAATGCTCGAAAGGCTTGAAACCTCCTTTAAAATTCAAAAAAGATTTGTTTCAAATGCTTCTCACGAATTGCGAAATCCCTTAACAGCAATAAGCGGACAGATAGAAGTAGCATTGTTAAAAGAAAGAAACCCAGAAGAATATAAAAGTGTTTTAAATTCAATTTCAAAAGAAATTAAAAATGTAAGAACACTTGCAAACAATCTATTAGAGCTTGCAAACAGCGAAGCAGAAACTATCTTTAAAGACTCGGAAGAAATAAGAATTGATGAACTTTTGTGGAACGTAAGAGACGAAATGTTAAAACTAAAACCCGAATTCAATATTCAGATAAATTTTGACCAAATAATAGACAATGAAAAACTAATTACTTGCAGAGGAAAAGTAAAATTATTATCTGTTGCATTTTTAAATATTATTGAAAATGCTTGTAAGTTTTCAAAAAATAAAACCGTTGAAATAAAAGTATTAGCAGAAAAAAATAATATTATCTTGTATTTCATTGATAATGGTATTGGTATGCCCGAAACTTATCTTAAGCATGCTTTCGAACCTTTTTTCAGAGGCAGTAATACACATGGCATTTCGGGAAGCGGTATAGGCTTATCATTAGTTCAAAGAATTATAAAACTACACTCAGGTAAAATTTTTATACGTTCAAAAATAAATAGTGGTACTACAATAGAGGTGGTTTTACCCAATTTAAGCTAATTTTAATCTAAATTAATTGAACTTAAAAAAATTGCTTATTTTACAAGAAATAATAAAAAATTTATGCATTTAATCATTAAAAATTTAATAATTTTTAATTTGATTTTAACGTCAATTTAAGTTCTGTATTTGAAATTTGTCTTTAATATTTAAGATGAAATTTTCAAATTACAACAATATTGAGAGCAACATTTTAAAAGGAATTGAAAACTTGTTTCCTAGCTATTTTGCTTTGACAATGGCTACGGGCATAGTTTCTATTGCATGTCATTTATTAAAATTTCCATACATAGGCGAGGTATTGTTTTATTTTAATGTAATTGCATATATCATCTTGTGGATATTGCTTATATGTAGATTGATATTTTATTTTCAAAACTTCTTAAACGATTTTTCTAATCATTCACGCAGCCCGGGCTTTTTAACTATTGTTGCAGGCACAAATGTACTTGGCAGTCAATTTATTATTATTTCTGAAAATTATAAAATTGCAACTATTCTGTTTTATTTTGGGTTTATTCTCTGGTTTATACTTATTTATTCATTCTTTATGATTATTACAGTAAGAAGAGGCAAACCGACTCTCGAAGAAGGAATGAATGGTATATGGCTGTTAATGGTTGTTGCCACCCAATCAATTTCAATTCTTGGCACTCAGCTTGTAAATTATCTGCCATTTTCAAAAGAAGTTGTACTTTTTGTAAGTTTAATGTTGTTTTTGATTGGTTGCATGTTGTACATTATCATAATAACATTAATTTTTTATCGTCTTACATTTTTTGAACTCAGAGCCGAAGAATTTGCCCCACCATATTGGATAAACATGGGTGCTGTAGCTATAATAACTCTTTCAGGTTCTGTATTAATACTAAATATTGAGCAATGGGATTTTTTGTATTCATTAAAGCATTTTCTGAAAGGTATAACACTTATGTTTTGGGCAACTGGCACATGGTGGATACCACTTATCGTTTTGCTTGGTGCATGGCGACATTTTTATCAGTTAATTCCTATGATTTATCATCCGCAATATTGGGGAATGGTATTTCCACTTGGAATGTACACTGTTTGCACATACAGGCTAGCACAAGCTACGCAAATATCTTTTCTTTATAATATTCCCAAAACCTTTGTTTATATGGCTCTTTTTGCATGGACAGTAACTATGGGCGGTTTAATTTATAAAACCTTTAACACATATATTCCAAATTTTAAAATTTTAAATAAAAAATATATAAAACAATGAAAAATATAACAAACATCATCCAGACACAGCTTTCACCATCTGAAATAGCTGAAAAATTAAAATCAGTTACAATTACTGATTTTACACAATTAAGACAATCGCCTCCTGTATCTTACTATGGCGAAATTACATCTCATTCATTTAATATCAAAAATGTTAGATACAGCCCTTTTAGTGCTACTCCTTCGCTTCAAGGAGAAATTGAAGGCGGCGTAAATAGCACTACTGTTAAAGTTAAAATGGATATAAATGAATATTTTAGTATTACCAAAAAAATGTATTACAGTACTTTGATACCTATCGGACTTATTGTAATGTTACTAAGTGCTTTGGTTCTTGGCGGTACAGAGTATCAAATTCATGGTTTTCTTTTTTCATGTGCATTTATAATTTGTGCATTTGTGGCTGTATTGCTAACCAAAGTTTCGTTGGTAAATATGAAAAATACTGAGTTAAAAAGTCTTACAACTGTATTAGATGGAAAATTGCTTGAAGATTCTTATCAATACAAAACTTATAATCAAAAAGATTCATTAAAAGATAAAATTCACGCCAGTACATTAGAAACCAAACATAGCCTTAAAGATGTGATTTTAAATTTATTTCACGAAAAAAATCTAAAACACTAGCATATACTTTTATCAAAATATTTATTAGGTGCTAAATGATCATCTTAGCAACTATTTTTTTGGGTGGTTTATTTCAAGTAATAAAATCTTTCGGTGCAGATATTTAAGCATTTAGTTTGATTTTGTTGTCCGATTCAGCATTTTTAAATGCTGAATTTGGATTTTATAAAATATTTGTTTTTTTATCATTGTTTTAAATTTATAATTCAAATAAGTTGCGCTATTCTATTTAGTTACAAATTTTTAAATTTATTACTTGGCAGTATAAGATTAATAAAAGAAGTTGAATTTTCCAATCTTTTTATAAAAACTTGCGATTTTTCATATTACATATTCAAATACCATAATTTTTTTTTCTTAATTTTGGCATGTTTCTTATTTATAATAACTGCTTTAAAATAGTATTATTAGCAATAAAATTTATGTATTTAGAAATTGATAAGTATCATTAAGTGTTGAAATAACTATTAAAGAATATTTTTGAACATTCTCAAAATACAACTTTTGAAATGCTAAAAATTAATAAAAAATAAAATGAAAGGTTTCGCTATCATTTTAATTAAAAATTTAAAAAAATTTCCAAACAATTTGAATAACTATAAAATTATTATTTAAAATATTAGTAATAAGCAATGAAAAAGACAATCTGGATAGTTGTAGTAATTGGTGTATTGGCAGCAATAAAGCTGCTATTCATATCTCCCAATGATGAAAATGAAAAAAAATCGTCGGGCAAGCAAGGATTTCACCAAGAAAATTCTGTAACAGTATATATTGTAAAACCGCAGCAACTTTCAAACAATGTTTCGGCTACTGGGACACTTATAGCAAATGAAGAAGCAATTTTAACTCCCGAAATTTCAGGGAAAGTAGTGTTTTTAAACATGAAAGAAGGTAAAAAAGTATCAAAAGGCGAGCTATTAGTAAAAATTAATGATACAGAATATAGAGCACAGTTAAGTAAAATCGAATTACAAATAAAAATAAACGAAGAAAAACTAAACCGCCAGAAACAACTTCTCTCCATTAAGGGCATTAGTCAGGAAGATTTTGATATAACCTTGAATATGTATAATTCTTCGAAAGCTGATTTGGAATTTATAAATGCTCAGATAGCAAAAACAGAAATAAGAGCACCTTTTTCAGGAATTATAGGATTGCGATATATTAGCGAGGGCAGTTATGTATCGCCTACAAGCAGAATTGCTTCAATACAACAATTAAATCCAATAAAAATAGATTTTTCTATTCCTGAAAAATACGTTGAAATTGTAAAAGTAGGTGATATTATTCAATTTAATGTAGAAGGCAGCAACATTAAACATAATGCACGTGTATATGCTATCGAACCCAAAGTAGATTTGAACACACGAACTTTACAATTAAGAGCAATTGCCGAAAATAACAATAACTTACTTCCAGGCTCATTTGCAAAGATAGATTTGCCATTAGCAAAAATTGAAAATGCACTTATGATTCCTACAGAGGCTATTATACCGGTACTAAAAGGCAAAACAGTATTTGCTTACAGAAATGGAAAAGCAGAGCAAATTAAAGTTGAAACAGGGATAAGAACAGATACTAAAATACAAATTGTTAGCGGCTTGCAAATTGGCGATTCAATAATAACTACCGGTATTATGCAGCTAAGAAATGGCTCGCCTGTTAAAGTAATTTCAATTGATAAAAACAACAAATAATTATTGACTTATAAAATGAGTTTATCAACAATAAGCATTAAGCGTCCTGTACTTGCAATAGTTATGTCAATAGTGATTATTTTGTTTGGTGGTATTGGTTATAAATATTTAGGAGTAAGGGAATATCCATCAATTGATCCACCTGTTATTACTGTAAGAACAAGTTATGCCGGAGCAAATGCTGATGTAATTGAATCGCAGGTAACAGAACCATTAGAAAAAGCTCTAAATGGAATAGAAGGCATACGTTCTATTTCTTCTTCGAGCAATCAGGGGTCAAGTCAAATAACAATAGAATTTAATCTTGATGCTAATTTAGAAGCGGCTGCAAATGATGTTCGCGATAAAGTTTCTCAAGCTGTAAGACAATTGCCACAAGATATTGATGCTCTACCAACTGTAACCAAATCTGATGCAAATTCTGATGCTATTCTTGCTTTAACAATACAATCTGATACAAAAAACCAATTAGAAATAAGTGATTTTGCTGAAAATGTAATAGCCGAAAGGCTTCAAACAATTGCAGGTGTAAGCAATGTTCAAATTTGGGGACAAAAACGCTATTCGATGAGAATATGGATGGAACCTGCAAAATTAGCTGCAAAAGGCTTAACTCCATTAGACATTAAACTTGCTTTAGAAAAAGAAAATATTGAATTACCTTCGGGTAAAATAGCGGGAAACAATACAGAAC
Source organism: Bacteroidota bacterium (assembly GCA_013359235.1). Classification (GTDB taxonomy): domain Bacteria; phylum Bacteroidota; class Bacteroidia; order NS11-12g; family UBA9320; genus JABWCE01. Next base: position 33,724 of record JABWCE010000002.1, on the reverse strand, counting down.
TTACAGTTAAAACTATTGGAAAATTTACTGACGAAGAGAGTTTTAACAATATGATTATTAAAACATCGGGCGACAATGTAGTAAGATTAAAAGACGTAGGCTATGCAATATTAGGGACTGAAAACGAAGAGACAATTTTACGACAATCCGGTGTTCCAATGATAGGACTTGGTATTGTTCCTCAGCCCGGAGCCAATTATCTTGAAATTGCGAATGAATTTTATAAAAGAATAGAACAAATAAAAAAAGATTTGCCGTCGGATTACAAGTTAGATATAGCACTTGACAATACAACCTTTATCAGAAAATCTATTTCAGAAGTTAAAGAAACTCTTATAATTGCCATAATTCTTGTAATACTTATTATTTATCTTTTTTTTAGAGATTGGTTAGTAGCTTTTCGTCCTTTGATTGATATCCCTGTTTCGCTAATTGGAGCCTTTTTTATAATGTATTTAATGGGGTTTTCGGTAAATGTACTTACGCTTTTAGCAATTGTACTTGCAACAGGCTTGGTTGTTGACGATGGAATTGTAGTTACTGAAAATATTTTTAAAAAAATAGAAGATGGAATGAGTCCCCGAGAAGCTGCTATTAAAGGATCAAACGAAATTTTATTCGCTGTTATTTCTACTTCTATTACACTTGCGGCTGTGTTTATGCCGGTTATTTTTTTACAGGGATTTGTCGGACGTTTATTTAGAGAGTTTGGGGTTGTTATTGCCGGTGCTGTATTGATTTCGGCATTTGTATCTCTTTCACTTACACCAATGTTAAACGCATATTTGGTAAGAAAAAATCCTCATAAAAAAAGTAAGTTTTACGAGCTTACCGAACCTTTTTTTCAGAGGTTAATAAAAAATTATAATCATTCTCTTTCTAAGTTTTTAAAAGTCAGGTGGTGGTCGTTTGTCATAATCTTTATAGCAGTTGCTTTAATTTTTATTATTGGTAAAAAAATCCCATCAGAGTTATCACCCCTTGAAGATAGGGGCTGGCTGCGCTTAATGATTACAGCACCCGAAGGTTCTTCATTTGAATATACTGATAAATTCATTAACAAACTCACCAATTTTATAAATGATTCAATTCCTGAAAAAAAAGTATGCTTAACCGTAACAGCCCCCGGATTTACAGGCTCCGGAGCAACTAATACCGGATTTGTAAGGCTCAAGTTTACCGAACAGGAAGAAAGAAAGCGAAGCCAGCAGGAAATTGCAAATTATATTACGAAAATTACCCGACAATTTCCCGAAGCAAAAACATTTGTAATACAACAGCAAACAATTTCTTCGGGAGGTTTTGGAGGCCTTCCCGTTCAATTTGTTTTACAGGCACCTAATTTTGAAAAATTAAAAGAAATAGTTCCTAAATTTATTGAAGAAGCAAATAAGAGTTCTGTTTTGCAAATGGTTGATTGTAATTTAAAGTTTAATAAACCTGAACTTAATTTAACAATAGACAGAGATAAAGCCCGTAATCTGGGAATTTCGGTTATTGATATTGCTCAAACCCTACAATTGTCATTAAGCACACAAAGATTTAGTTATTTTACAATGAATGGCAAGCAATATCAGGTAATAGGACAATTCAGCAGAGAAAACCGCGATGAAATAATTGATATAAAATCAATTTATGTACGAAATAACAGAGGAGATTTGGTTCAGTTAGATAATGTTGTTCGTTTTGAAGAGCAAAGCAGCCCACCACAGCTATACCACTACAACAGGTACCAGTCTGCAACTATTTCTGCTGGTTTGGCTCCAGGAAAAACAATTGGTGATGGAATTAAAGAAATGGAGAGAATTTCGGATAAATTACTTGATGATACTTTTTCTACGGCATTAATTGGTGCATCACGCGATTATGCCGAAAGTTCATCAAATATATTGTTTGCTTTTGTGTTGGCACTCGTTCTCATCTACCTTGTTCTTGCTGCACAATTCGAAAGTTTTATTGATCCTTTAATAATAATGCTCACTGTACCGCTTGCTATGGCGGGGGCTTTGCTTTCACTCTGGTATTTTAATCAAACTATTAATATTTTCAGCCAAATTGGAATTATAATGCTAATAGGTCTTGTAACCAAAAACGGAATACTTATAGTAGAATTTGCAAATCAACTAAGAGAAAAAGGAATTGAACGAAAAAAGGCAATTGAACAAGCTGCTGTAAATCGTTTACGACCAATATTAATGACAAGCTTAGCTACATCATTAGGAGCTTTGCCAATAGCACTTGCTATGGGTGCCGGTGCCAAAAGCCGTATGGGTATGGGTATAGTTGTAATTGGCGGTTTATTGTTTTCACTTGTTTTAACTTTGTATGTTATACCTGCCATATACTCTTACATTTCTTCACATAAACAAATGAAAAATGAAAATGAATTATAAAATAATTTCTGTAATAGTACTTTTTGCTTTAGCATTATTTCCTCAAATATCAATTTCTCAAACTACTTTATCATTTGAACAAGCTGTTGAAATTCTTTTAAAAAATAATTATTCAATTAGTGTTTTTAGCGATCAGGTACAAATTTCAAAAAACAATACTACACGTGGTAATGCAGGTTTTTTGCCAAGTGTAAGTATTAATTCAAACGGGAGTTTTAATAACAACAATACCTACCTTAAATTTTCATCGGGAAGTGATATTGACAGAAAAGGGGCAAATTCAAATTCATTTAATACAGGAATAGGTCTTGGCTGGACCGTTTTTGACGGGATGAAAATGTTTGCTAGCTACGAAAAACTAAAATCCATACAAAATCAACAATTTCTTAATTTAAAAATTGAAATTGAAAACAATATTGTTAATCTGGCAAGCATATATTTTGATATAGTAAAACAACAAAAATTGATTGATGCAACAAATCAATCAATTAAACTTAATGATGAACGAATTAAAATCACTCAAACTAAATTAAATATTGGTTCTGGCTCAAAACTCGAATTACTTCAGGCAAAAGCCGATTTGAACACTCAAAAATCAAATTTATTAAAATATCAAACAACCTTAGAAAATTTAAAAGCCTCTTTAAATCAATTGTTGTCATACCCTGTTAATAATATTATAGATGTTTTAGATACAATTCCACTAAATCCAAACTTTTCTTATGATGAATTAAAAAAAACAATTACATACAACAACAGTCAGGTTTTATTTGCTAAAAACAATATAGATATAGCCAAAAACCTTTTAAAAGAGAGTAAAAGCAGTATGTATCCAACAATAGGCTTAAACGCCAATTACAATTTTATCAATAGTAAAAATCAAGTTGGCTTGGTTTTACTCAATCAAACTCTCGGTTTTAATGCAGGTTTTACAGCAAGTTGGAAATTGTTTGACGGATACAAAAACCGTTCTCTTATTTCAAATTCTCGTATAGCTTTGCATCAAAATCAAACCTTATTTACACAAAGCACAAGCATTGTAGAAACTGCACTTTACAAGGCTTGGGTTGAATACAGCAATTCGCTTAAAGCTCTAAAACTTGAAGAAGAAAACATTGAAATTGTGAGTGAAAATATTGAAATTGCAATGGAGAGATACCGAATAGGAAGCTCAACCTCAATAGAACTAATGACAGCTCAAAAAAGTTTTGAAGACGGAATTGCAAGGCTTATAAGTGCCCGATACTTTACTAAAATGGCTGAAATTGAACTAATGAGATTAAATGGAGATTTGATAAAGTAATATTTTGCATACCGGTCAGTACACAATTAAGATTTTTATAATGTAAATTATTTAGGATAGTGTTTATGCTGGTGAGGACACCCGCCGAAAATATGACAATTTGTTTTTCAATTTATACTGATAAATTAAAAAAATCATTAGATTTGAACCAAAATAAAACTATGAATTTATTTCATATTTTTGAAAAATAATTAGTGTTTATAGAAGTTTAATGTCTATATACAAATTTTAATATATGTAAAAAACCCAAGCTTTAAAGCTATATTATATTTAAACAAAAAAGTAATAAGTTAAAGACTAAAAAAAATTAAAATATGGAAGCTGAAAATACCGAAAAAATTGATATTAATACACCTTCAATTAGCAGAATAAAAAGCAAAATTAATGAACAAAATAAAAGGTTTCAGGTAATTTGCAGTTCAAAAAATGATGCTATCATTACTTCTGACGAAACCAATCGAATTTTATTTTGGAATACCGGGGCCGAACATATTTTTGGTTTTACAGCCGAAGAAGCAATAGGCCAACCACTAACTTTGATTATCCCACCAGATTTGCATCAAAGGCACAACGAAGGTATTGAACGAATGAATCAAGGCGAAAAGCCTCGTGTACTTGGTAAGGTTCTCGAACTGAGGGCACAGAAAAAAAACGGTGAAATATTTCCAATAGAACTTACACTCGGTAGTTGGCAAAATGATGGCAAAAGATATTACAGCGGTATAATTAGAGATATTACCGAAAAAAAGAAAGCCGAAATGGCTATTTTAGAAGAAAAGAAAAAATCTGACGACCTGCTTTTAAATATTTTTCCAAAACAAGTAGCTAAAGAGCTTAAAACAAAAGGAAAAGCATCAACCAAAAAATTTGATAATGTAACTATAATTTTTACTGATTTTAAAGATTTTACTTCTTTGGCTCATTCTATTTCTCCTGTAAAACTTGTAAAAGAACTTAATGAATTGTTCAGCAAGTTTGATAGTATCGTAGAATCTTTAAGAATAGAAAAAATAAAAACTATTGGCGATGCTTATTTTGCTGTGTGTGGTTTGCCGCAAGTAAACAAAGACCATGCAGTGCTTTGTATTAAAGCTGCAAAAGAAATGTTTAAATATTTGGAGATGAGAAATAAAAAAAACAAAATCCAATGGAATATGCGTGTTGGAATACATTCGGGACCGGTTGTGGCAGGTGTGGTGAGCAAGAAAAAATACGCCTACGATTTATTTGGCGATACTGTAAATACCGCAAGCCGAATGGAAAGCAACGGAGAAGTGGGAAAAATTAATATTTCAGAGTCAACATATCAATTAGTGAAAGATGTATATAAATGCTCCCCAAGGGGCCAGATAAATGTTAAAGGAAAAGGCGACCTAACCATGTATTTTGTTGAATAATACATTACCTGATGATACAGAGAATTAGTTTAAAACAACTTGAACCAAAAGCATACGAAGTGCTGTATGCTATGGAAAATTATATTTCTACTACCGATATAAAATACAGTTTAAGGCAATTGATAAAAATTAGGGTTTCGCAAATAAACAAATGTGCTTATTGTATTGAGCTTCACACAAGCGATGCACGAAAGGCGGGTGAAACCGAAAACCGACTTTACGCCCTTTCTGCCTGGGAAGAAAGCCCGCTTTTTAGCGATGAAGAACGTGTTGTATTGGCTTTTGCCGAAGAAATAACAAATATAGCTGAACATGGTGTAAATGATATAACTTTTGAAAACTTAAAGAAACATTTTAGCGAAAATCAAATAGCCCAAATTATTATAATTGTAAATCAAATAAATTTTTGGAATAGAATTGCCGTAACAACCAAAATGTTTTTTCCTCCTCCAACTCCCCAAAACTGATTTTTTTTTATTTTTTTAATTTCTAAAAAAATTTATAGAACCTGTAAGTATAGCTTACAGGTTCTATTCACATCACTTGTCGCTTGTTACTTTACCTACGGTAGCTTTAAGTTTTACAATTTCATCTTTCAATAAATCGTTTTCGGCTTTAAGTTCCTGTATGGCTTTTACCATTGGCATTATAAAATCAGTATATCTTAGGCTGTAAACTTCTTTGTCGTTTCGCGGTACATCAATGCCCGGAAAATCAAAACCACTCTCGTCGGCTGCTTTTTTTACATCTTGTGCCAAAAATCCTATGAATTTCATTTTCTTTATTTCGTCATGTTTTATGTGTTTTAGTATGCTATCGGGGGTTCCCCATATCTGGTGCAGTATTTCGGGGTTTTGGTTGTATGTTACAGGTTTAAGTTTCATTATAAAATCAAGCCCTTTTACATCTGGTTTTATATTAAACTTAAAACGTGCATCAGAATAAGCTGTAATACTTGAAACTTGTGCTCTTATTGAAGTAATTGCTGTATTGCCAAGCAATACTTGATCGTCATTAGTACATTGTGCATTAGCAATGGAAGCCCCAAGCATTGTTACATTTGAACGTGTAGTTGATACTGTTGAATTACAACCTATAAATGTGCAATTGTTAGAACTTGAAGTAAAATTCCCTGCCGCATAACCTACTGCAGTATTATTATAACCTGTTGTATTGTTATATAAAGAATTTGCTCCTAATGATGTATTTTTTGAGCTTGTAGTGGTACTATATTGAGAATAAATACCTAATGCTGTATTTTCAGCTCCCGTTGTGTTATTATATAAAGAATATACTCCAACTGCTGTATTGTCTGAGCTTGTTGTACTGTAATATAAAGAATTATAACCTAATGCTGTATTTTCTGATCCCGTTGTGTTTGTATATAAAGAATTTGTTCCTAATGATGTATTTTTTGAGCTTGTAGAAGTTCTATATTGAGAATAATTACCTACTGCTGTATTTTCATCTCCTGAAATATTATCATATAATGAATAACTTCCAATTGCAACATTATAAAATCCATCAGTATTATAATATAAAGAAAAGCTACCAACTGCAGAATTATGATATCCTGTTGAATTATATAATAATGAATTATGCCCTAAAGATGTGTTATTTGAGGATGTATTGTAAAATTGAGAACTGTGCCCTACTGCAGTATTATTGACGCCTGAAATATTGGTATATAAAGAACGATACCCAATCGAAATATTGGAGTACCCGCTAGTGTTTCTATATAATGATTGAAATCCTATAGCTAAGTTACTACCTCCACCATCATTGCTATATAATGCCTGATAGCCAATAGCAACATGATTGTTTCCTGAAGTATTGCTTTTTAAAGCTTCGTATCCCATAGCAGTATTATATGCACCTGATGTTATCGCATTACCTGCAGTATATCCAAAAAATGTGTTTTTTGTAGTATTTTCTATTCTACCGGCTTTTTGGTTGTTTACTTTAAAATTTAGGGGTTTGTCATCTGTTGTACCTATAAAATGTGTGCCGTCTGTTGTGCCAGAATTACCTGTGAGCGACCAACTGCTTGTTGTTACAAAACGCACCCAGGCTGAGCCGCTCCAAAAATAAAAACCCGGAGTAACATCACTCACACTGGCTGTGTTATACACTATAAGCGAGGTGGCTGCACTTGATATTGTTGTTACATCACTTGTGCCCGTTAATGATACACGGGGTATTAATACTCCTTTGTTTGAAAAATCTACATCAAGCCCTGACGAACTGTTTGCCGCAGCACCTGATGAATTAATTCCAATTCCTTGTGAAAAAACTTTGCACGTTATTGTTAATGCAAGAAGTAAACTAAAAGCTAATTTTGTTTTCATGATTTTATTTTTTTTAAATTTTTGTTACTTTTTTAATTATTGTATTTTTAAACCTGAAAGCATTTATTTCTAAGGTGTATATACCTTTTGAAAGACTTGATATATCTTGGCTTATATTGTTTATTCCGGGTTTAAGCAATATCTTTTGTGCTACACACTGTTTACCGCACATATCGTATATTTTGTATTCTATTTCTTCTTCAATTTCAGTATATATATTACAATTAAATACATCGCTTACCGGATTGGGGTATATTGATATCAGATTGTTGTTTTTAGGATTGTAGTTTTTAAGAACTTTAACGGGCTTGCTATAACTTATCTTTCCGTCAAAATCTACCTGTTTTAGCCTGTAATAAATTACCGGAGATTTCAAAGGGTTGGCATCTTCAGTAGTATATTCTATATTCTGAAGACTGTTGCCTGCCCCTTTCACTCTTGCTATTGAAGCAAAATTTATTGAATCTCCACTTCGTTCCACCTCAAAATAATCGTTGTTTATTTCTGTTGCAGTTGTCCATTGTATAGTTACAGCATTTTGATTTTCGTTTTTCCAATATGCAAAAAACCTCAAAAGTTTTACCGGTACAGGGCTGTTGCTGTTTGACAATATCCATCTGTTTGATGTATTTATTGATGTCACTTCTACATAATCAGAACCTGTATAAACTGTTCCAATAGGCGAATCCCAAGGGCAAGGGTTACTTAAATTTCCCTTTTGAGCTTTTAAATCTGCCTCGGCTATTGCATCAAGCTCGGCAGAGTTGTAATAAAATTTAATACTTGAAGTGGGTTTACTTGAATATCCATTGAACGATATTTTCCAAAATCTGTCAACAGCCTTGTCTTCAAGAGAGCATATACTGTAGCCCGTATCGGGCACTACCGCATTGTTTGCAGTGTACCATGTTGAAAGCAAAGTGTTTCCGTTTCCTGTACCTGCCGAACTTATATTTACATCTACTTTAGTAAAATATGATGATGTGCCTGTTGGAAAAACATAACTGCCGGTGCCGGTTTGGGTCATCCAGCTTATGTAACTATACTCGTTTTCTGAAATTATTCTGCCTGTTCCGCTGCCACTTTGCGATATAGCATTTGTACTGCTGTTGTTTACTGTAAGATAAACAGGTGTGCTGCTGCCGTTTCCGCCTATTTTTATAAAGGTTCCATCTGATATTACTAATCTCGGTTGCGACTTTGTTTCCGCATTGTTTAATACAATTATTGCTATAAGCAATAAGCTTTTAATAGGGGTTTTTAAATTTTTCATAGACTAAAAAGGTGTGCAATTATAATTAACTCTCATAAATAAAAAAAAATTTTTTATTTATATACAACCGCTGCTAATAAAAGGGCGTTTATTATTTTCTTTTTTTTGACCTTGGATGAAATTCGTCAATTGTTTGTGTTAAAAATTTTCTATCCAAATGAGTATAAATTTCAGTGGTAGTAATGCTCTCGTGTCCAAGCATAAGCTGAACAGATCTTAGGTCTGCACCATTTGCAACAAGTCCGGTTGCAAATGAATGTCTTAAGGTATGAGGGCTTACATTTTTTCTAACTCCAGCTTTTATAGCTAACTCTTTAATAATATTAAAAACAAAAACTCGTGATAATTTTTTTCCTCTTCTGTTCAAAAACAGTGTTTCTTTATCAGCATTACTGGCTTTTTGTTTATTTCGTTCGGTTTCAAGGTAAATTTCAATTAGTTTAAGGGCATTTTGGCTAATTGGTACAAGCCGTTGCTTGTTTCCTTTTCCGGTAACTTTTATCCATTCTTCATCATACGAAATATCGGCTTTTTTTAAATTTACAAGTTCTGAAACCCTTAGCCCGCAAGCAAAAAGCAATTCAATAATTACTTTATTTCTGAAACCTCCGGTTTTGCTCAAGTCAATTATACTAAGCATTTTCTCAATTTCTTCTAATGTTAAAAAATTTGGGAGTTTTTTTGCAAGTTTTGGAAATTCAATCATTTCTGCAGGGTTTTCATCAATTATTTTTTCTAATAACAAGTAGTTGAAAAATGAACGTATGCCCGAAATAATTCTAGATTGCGAAGATGGTGCTATACCATTTTGGGCTAACCAATTTATAAAACTTTCAAAAAAATCGCTGTTTGGTTTATTTGAACTAAGGTTAATACTATTAATATTAATAAAATCTTCTATTTTTTTAATATCTCTGATATATGCTTGAATACTATTGGGTGAAAGGTTTTTTTCTAGTCGAAGATATCTTTCGTATTCGGCTATATATAGCGAAATGTTCATTACTCAAGTTTTATTTCATTGGCTTGTAGTATTTCTTTGCTGTCATTATCAAAACGATTAACAAAACTAATAACTTCGCAGTTTTTAAAATTCCATTTATCTGCAATTTTAATTTCGAATTCTTTTTCGAAAACTCTACCTTTTTCATACATGTTTGCTATAACATCCATTTTTAACATAGTACCAGAATATGGAGTTATAGATTTTCGCAAAACATGATTATGAATATAATCGTTTTTTTTTGTTCCGTCAGGCATGTGTTGCTTTGATAAAATATTACTTTCAGTTAAATAAATTGTAAGATTAACCGGTTTGCTATAAGACTCTGTAAACAAAACTTTTACTTTTACAATTGCTTTTCTCGAAATTGTATCTTTACTTATAATTTGTGATGAAATAATACATTTTGAATCTTCAATTTTTATTTGGTCTGCAAAGCCCGCCCAATTAAAATAACTTACCCATAATGTTGTTTCGCCGCTAAACAGTTTTCTGTTTACACCGCCGGTTGGTATTCCTGTAGGGTTGTTAAATATATTTACAAATATATCATTTGCTTCTTTGGTGTTTAATGTGTCGAAACCAGCCCAGGGAGCAGTAAGGTTTGACAAAGCCCAAGGATATTCACCAATAGAAATTACTTTATCAGGATTTGCAGTTTTAATGGTTTTAATTTTATCGGCAGCTTTGGGACAATTTGAACAATTTACACCTGTTAAATCTTCAATTACCACCATGGTTTTTACAGGTGCAGGTACTGATGTTTCAATATATGTAGTATCAAGCAAGTTTGTATTGTTTTTTTCAAAATCAATAAACGGAGGAATTTCTTTACAACCCCCAATAATGACAATTGCTGTAAAAAAAATTAATTTTATTTTCATGATTTAGATTGAATTTAGCACTTGCTGTACTTCATTATATCTTAAAAATCTCCATTTCCCCTTTTTAAGTCCGCTTTTGTCTAAGCCGGCATAAACTACTCTGTCTAATTTTCTAACTTTATATCCCAAATGTTCGAACATTCTATGTACAATTCTGTTTCTGCCGCTATGAATTTCAATCCCTATTTTACTATTGTCATCATTATCTACAAAAGCTAAGTCATCAGCACAAATAAATCCGTCAGGCAAATCAATTCCGCTTTTTAAAGTATTAAAATCTTCTATTTTTAAAGGGTTATCAAGTTCGGCATAATAAATTTTCTTTACATTGCTTGATGGGTGTGATAATTTTTGAGCAAAATCTCCATCGTTTGTAAGCAAAATCACCCCCGTAGTATTGCGGTCTAATCTTCCAACAGGAAATATTCTTTGGTTTGTGGCTTTTTCAACCAAATCCATAACCGTTGCTCTGTTTTCAGGATCTTTTGTAGTTGTAATAGTATCTTTAGGTTTATTAAGTAGTATATATACGTGTTGTGCTTCAAATATTTTTCTTCCTTTAAATTCAACTATATCTTTTGGATTAATTTTAGTCCCAAGTTCAGTAACCACCTTACCATTAACCTTTATATCTCCTTTTGAAATTAAATTATCGGCATCTCGCCTGCTGCATACTCCTGAATTTGAAATATATTTGTTAAGTCTTATAGAATCTTCAGCTTTTGTTTCTTTTAAATATTTGGCTACATACGAATTATCGGGCGATTCTTTCTCATATTTTTTAAAAAACGGATGCGTTTTTTGAGGTGATAATTTAAATTCTCCATCTTTCATAAAAGGTCTTTTTTTGTTTTTAAAATTTCCTTTAAAAAAGTTGTCCTTTCTTTGAAAACCTTCATTTTTATTCAAATTCACAGGAACAAAACTTGGCTCTGAATCTGATTTTTTTAATACAATTCTTTTTCGAATCCTTCTCTGATTCTCATTTAGGTTATTTGCCATTATTAGTGAAAATTAAAAATCTAAATAATATAATTTTAATATTTAAAACACGCTTTAACTTATATAGTTTCGAAAAACCGATAATAATTCATTTATTTTGCAGTTTTAATTTTAAGATTTTAATTGATTGTAATTTTTTTATTCAAAATTACATCTAATACTTTAAATGATAAAATTTTTTAATTTATTTTTTTGTTTTATTATAAGTTTTCCTTTTTGTTTTGGATTAGATAAAAACCCCGAAATAAAAAGGGTTTGCCTTGATTACAGCACATCTACCATTACCATTTCATGGCAATCAATAAATGACACATGCAATTCTTTTCAAAAAAATGTGATATATTCCTCAGAAAACGAAGGACAATGGGTTAAGATTCTTGAAATTTTTAATAAAAATATAAACGAAATTTCTTATTCTATAGGAAATTTAACATCTGTTTGGAAATACAAAATTGTTAGTTATACTTCTTGTAACAATATTGATAGTTTTACTTCGGCAGCGGTTTATATAGATAAAACGCCGCCTTCAAATATTTATATAGATTCGGTTAGTTTTGATATGAACTCTCAAAACATAATTATTGGTTGGTCAGTCAATACTTCGCCCGATATAAAAGGTTATAAAATATATAAATATTATAATTCTGTAAATGATTTTATATCTTACTCTTATACTACTTTTATTAAACTACCATTTTACACATCTACCAACCCTGAGCATTTTACAGTTGCCTCTTTTGATAGTTGTAATTTATATTCATTAATTAGTCCTCCTCAAAAAGCCGTTTATCTTTCTGGTAAATATGATACTTGTAAAAAATCTATTACATTAAATTGGTCTAATTATGAAGGTTGGCAAAACAAAAAAGTATTTTTAATCTTAAACCGTAATAAAAATGGCTTTAAAGATATAATTGATGTTTCAAATCTAAATTCATATAATTTGAACATTTTGTCATCTGATAAATACGTATCTTTCTTAATCAGAACTATTAACAACGACAATGGTTATACTTCTTCATCTAATATAATAAACTTTAATATTAAAACAGATAGCATTCCTTCATTTATGTATTTAAGCAATGTAACTGTTGAAGAAAATTCATTTTTAAAAATTTCGCTTGAAATAGATGCAGGATCTACTTTTGATTCATTATTTGTATTTAAACAATTTTCATCTTCAAAACCAGAAATATTTGCAACATTAATTAAACAAAGCAATAGTTCGCACTACGAATTTTTAGATTATGATGTAGCAATAAATTCAGAGTCATATCAATATTTTGCAAAGTGTATAAATGTTTGTAAAGATACTTTAAAAATTTCAAACAAAGGCAAATCCATTTTGCTTAAGCATTCATATCAAAATGATGAAAATTATACTCTAATTTGGAATGCATATTCTGGTTGGCAAGCTGGTGTAAAAGAACAATATATCCAAAACAAGTTGAATAATACATGGAATACTTCTACTATCTCTCCTGTTAATAATTTTAAATTCAATTTGGATAATTTAATTCAAAACCAAGATTCAATATGTTTTAGAATTTTAGATGTTGAAAACAAAAGCATTTATAATACAGAGAACCATTCTTTCTCAAATGCTTTATGCTTTAAAAAGCAGGGACAATATTTCTTTCCTCACTCTATAAATCCATTGAGTAATATAAACAATGTATTCAAAATTTATGGAAACAATTTAGACATTTTAGAATCGAAATTAGAAATATTTAATAGATGGGGGGCGAAAATATTTGATTCAAATGATATTATTTCAGGATGGAATTTTAAAATAAACGATAAACCAATTAACTTAGGAACATACTTTTTTAAAGCATATTTAAAAGACCAAAACAATAATTCACATTATTTTAACGGAACTATTATAGTTATATATTGATAAATGGAAATTTTTTTTGAAAACAATCACAATTCATATAAACTTAATAATAAAAGAAAATTATTAAATTTGGCCAATTCATTATGCATAAATTATGATATTATTTCCATCAATATCATAAGCAATCAGGAAATTTTAGAAATGAATAATAAATTTTTAAATCATAATTATTATACCGATATACTTACTTTTGATTTGAGCGATGAAATGATAAAAGATGCAGAAATATATATAAGCTATGAAATGGCTTTAGAAAATTCAATAATTTATAAATGTACAATTGAAGAAGAAATTAATAGATTAATTATTCATGGTTTTTTACATCTAGCAGGCTATACAGACGAAACAGAAATCAATAGAAAGAACATGAAAGTAAAAGAAAACTATTATTTAAATAAATTGTTTCACGTGAAAACAAATGAAGAAAAAGTATGATATAATTATTGTTGGCGCTGGTCACGCAGGTTGTGAAGCAGCATACGCATCATCTATGCTTGGTTCTAATGTATTGTTAATAACAAGTAATATGGAAACAATTGCTAAAATGAGCTGCAACCCAGCAATGGGAGGCGTAGCTAAGGGGCAACTAATTAGAGAAATAGACGCTATTGGTGGTATGTCGGGTATAATAACCGATTCTGCTTCAATTCAATTTAGAATGTTAAATCTTTCTAAGGGTCCGGCAATGTGGAGCCCTCGTTCACAATGCGATAGAATGAAATTTTCATGGAATTGGCGTTTGGCATTAGAAAAATGTACAAATCTTGATTTCTGGCAAGATAATGTTATTGGATTTTCAATAGTTGATAATTCTTTTTATGTAAAAACCACTTTAGGACTTTCATTTGAAGGCAAATCACTAATATTAACCACTGGAACCTTTCTAAATGGTATTATTCATATTGGAAATGTTAAAATAGGCGGAGGACGAGCTTCTGAATCTTCTTCAAAAGGCATAACAGAATGTCTTTCATCCTTTGGTTTTATATATGGTAGAATGAAAACAGGAACTCCACCACGAGTTGATGGTAGAACAATTAATTATTCAATTTTAGAAGAACAGAAAGGCGATGATGGGTATAGTGGTTTTTCATTTTGGTCAAAAAACAAACCCTTAATAAATAAAAGTAGCTGTTTTATTACCTACACAAATGAAGATGTACATTCAATAATTGAAAGTGGCTTTAAAGAATCTCCTTTATTTAATGGTTCAATCAGAGGAATTGGTCCTAGATATTGTCCTTCAATAGAAGATAAGGTTAATAGATTTGCAGATAAAAATCGCCATCAAATTTTTATTGAACCCGAAGGAGAAGATACGATAGAGGTTTATATTAATGGTTTTTCTTCTTCTTTGCCAGAAAATATTCAATATAAAGCTCTGAAAAAAATTAAAGGTTTTGAAAATGTAAAAATGTTCAGACCGGGATATGCTATTGAATATGATTATTTTGATCCAACCCAACTCTTTGCATCGCTTGAAACTAAATTAATTCCTAATTTATATTTTGCAGG
This sequence comes from Bacteroidota bacterium, assembly GCA_013359235.1. Classification (GTDB taxonomy): domain Bacteria; phylum Bacteroidota; class Bacteroidia; order NS11-12g; family UBA9320; genus JABWCE01. The sequence goes on along the minus strand of JABWCE010000002.1, from coordinate 18,706 downwards.
TCAAATTAATGGTACAACGGGTTATGAAGAAGCAGCATGTCAAGGATTAATTGCAGGAATAAATGCACACAATAAAATTAATAATAAAAATCCTTTAATTCTCTCCAGACAAGACGCATATATAGGTGTTCTAATTGACGATTTGGTTAATAAAGGCACGAATGAACCATATAGAATGTTTACTTCAAGAGCAGAATTCAGAATATTGCTAAGACAAGATAATGCAGATCAAAGGCTTTGTAAAATTGGTAGAGATATTGGGTTGCTTTCGCAAGAAAAATACGAAATTTATAAAAATAAATTAAAGAGAATTGAAGAATTAATTTGGTTTGTAAATAAAGAAAAGCCCGATTTAGCAACACTTAATGATTTCTTACAAAAATTAAACAGTAATAAATTAACTGAAAAAACAACGATTTATAGAATTTTATCTCGTCCTGAAGTTTCTTTTAATTCATTTATAAATAATTTTGAAGGATATAAAGATTACTTTAAAAATTTTGAAAAAGATGAAATTGAAGAAGCAGAAATAATGATAAAATATTCAAAATATATAGAAAAAGAAAGAGAATTAGCTGAAAAAATAATTTCACTTGATTATATTCCTATTAAAGAAGGAACAGACTTTAGTAAAATAAATTCATTATCATCAGAATCAAGGGAAAAATTAAATAAAATAAAACCAGCTACAATTGGCCAAGCAAGTAGAATTAGTGGTGTTTCGCCAGCTGATGTATCAGTTTTACTAGTTCATTTTGGAAGATGATTGTAAAAAAAATATTAAGCTATTACTTTATCTTTCTTAGCCTTTCCTGCGCAACTGTTGTACCTCCTACTGGTGGAGATAAAGATACAACTCCTCCTAAATTACTTAGGTCTATCCCTCAAAACAATTTTACAAATTTTAAAAATGATAAAATTGTTTTTGAATTTGATGAATTAATTACCTTAAATAGATTTAATGAAAATTTTGTTATTTCTCCGGTTATTAATGTTTTTCCAAAATATAAAATTAAAAAAAATAAACTTTATATTTTTTTCCAAAAAAATTCTCTTGACTCAAATATTACTTATAAAATTTCATTGCCAAATTCTATAGCTGATATAAACGAAGGAAATGTTTTAAAAAATATTGATTTTTCTTTTTCAACAGGCAGTTTTATTGATACTTTATCATTTTTTTTAATCGGTATTAATAGTATGTCTAATGAATTTGTTGATGGACTTAGTGGGATATTAATTAACGAAAATAAAAAATTAAAATACATTTCATACTCTAACGAAAAAGGAAGAATTGAATTCAGCAACCTAAAGAATGGCTTTTATAATTTTTATTGTTTTAAAGATAATAATAAAAATAAAGTTGCAGATTTTAAAGAGTTATATTACACAAGCAATTTTGAAATCAACTCAATGAATAAAAATATTATTAAAAAAATTTATTTAATTTCTAAAAATCCGTCAGATTCTATTCCTCTAAAAGTAAAAAAAACTTCTTATATTAATAAAAATTGTTTTTCAGTAGTTTTTAACCGATTTTTAAATAAAGAAGATAATATTAAATACTCCATCAATAATTCATATAATAAAAAAACTAATGAACTAATTAGTACAAATGAAAGAGACAGCTTTATTATATACCATAAAACTGTTAATAATGAAAATATTACTTTAAATATTGAATTAAATAATTATTTAGATTCTTTTATTATTCCTCAACCTAAAATTTTGAAAGTACAAGATTTAAAACTCACGCTTTTTTCACCAATTATAACAAAAAATAATGAAATTTTTTTAGAGTCAAATCTCCCAATTAAGTATATAAATTCAAAAAATATTTTAATTAATGGAATAAATTTAAAAGAAGATGTAGAACTTATAAATAATACTAAAATTAAATTTAAAAACCTCCTAACTTATCCTGCAACAATTATAATAAATAAAGGTTTCATTACAGACTTTGATGATTATAAAGATTACACTGATACTTTCAATGTTAAACTTGCAACAGACGATGAAATTGGAAATCTTTCATTTATTATCAAAGATAGTACAAAACAATGTAGCGGACATTTATTAATAAAAGTATTTAATAATAACTATAATTATGACATTGTTTCAATACCAGAAAAATTGATAAAAATTAAATCTTTACTGCCTGGAAACTACAATATTCAAATAATTTTAGATAACAACAATAATGGCAATAGAGAAGAAAATGAAAGAATTATTAAATTAAATAATTTCTTTAATATTAAAGAAAATTGGGAACTTGAGAATGTTAATATCAATATTAATTAATGTAAATATATTGTTATTTAAGCATATTTTTCTAACATTTATAACATTAAAATTTCTTAAAAAATAATAACTCAATAAATATTCATCCGTTTATAAACATTTATTTAATTAACAATTTATGTTAATTTATTAGTTTAATAAACATTTATTAAATTTAATAAATTAATAGTCAAATATATAAAAGTTTTTAGTTGTTAAAATTATGTTAAATATATTACAAAAAACTTTAGTTTTCCATATTTTAACATAGCTATAAAAAGAAAATTTTATAAATAATATAATTTTTTTTTAATACTAATATCCTTTTTATTCATCAACTATATATTTTAGATTAATTTTGAAAAAAATATGTTAAGAAATATTGAAGAAATATTAAAAGAAAATAAAAAAATTGAAATAAAAACAAGCGAAGATCTTGAAAAATTCAGATTAAAATATCTTTCAAAAAATGGTATTTTAAATTCATTATTCGTTGAGTTTAAAAGTATAGGAGGAGAAGAGAAAAAAAAATATGGGAAGATATTAAATGAATTTAAAAGCCTTATTGAAAAAAAATACAATGAAAATAGAAAATATATTGAAGAAACTAAAAAAGAAGAAAAAAATATAATTGATTATTCTTTACCTGGAACACCAATAAAACTGGGAAGTTTGCATCCATTAAGCATTGTACAAAACAGAATTATTGATATTTTTAATAAAATGGGTTTTGTAATATCAGAAGGAAACGACATAGAAGACGATTGGCATAATTTTTCTGCACTAAATTTTCCTGAAAATCATCCTGCAAGAGATATGCAAGACACATTTTTTATTAGCAAAGAAATGGCGTTACGAACACATACATCATCTGTACAAGTTAGGGTTATGGAAAAGCAAAAACCACCCATAAGAACAATATCGCCAGGAAGGGTTTACAGAAACGAAGTAGTATCAGCAAGGTCAAATTGTTTTTTTCATCAAATAGAAGGCTTATATATTAATAAAAATGTATCATTTGCTGATTTAAAGTTTGTATTACTAAAGTTTGTTGAAGAATTTTTTGGGAAAGATATAAAAATAAGGTTTCGCCCTTCGTATTTTCCTTTTACCGAGCCATCAGCAGAAATGGATATATTTTTGGGAACAGAAACAGAAGAAAACAAACGCTTGACCAAAGGGACTGGTTGGTTAGAAATATTAGGTTGTGGTATGGTTGATGAAAATGTACTAAAAAATTGTGGGATAGATTATGAAAAATTTTCAGGTTTTGCTTTTGGAATGGGCATTGAAAGAATAACAATGCTAAAATACGGTATAAAAGATATAAGAATGTTTTTTGAAAACGACACTCGTCTATTGAACCAGTTTGCTGGGCTTTAGATAATAGATATAAAAAAAATATTTGTAAGTTTGATATTATTTCAAAGCATTGTAAATAACATCCATAATATCAGTTCTTACATTTTTAGTTATCAAAAGTTTGTTTTCGGAAGAAGGGTGAATTCTGTTTGAAAGAAAAACATAAACTAATTCTTTGTCAGGGTCTATCCAAAGGCAGGTGCCTGTAAATCCGGTATGACCAAAACAATTATCAGAAGCCATAGAAGAAACAGGACTAAGTTTACCCGGAGTGTTTTCAGCTCTATCAAAACCAAGTCCACGCCTGCTTTCCTTGTTTTGTCTTGAAGAAAATTCAATTATGGTACTTTGTTTTAAATAGCGTTTACCATTGTAAAAACCAAAATTCAACAGCATTTGACCAATTTCGGCAAGTTGATAAGAATTAGAAAACAAACCAGCATGACCCGAAATACCTCCAAGCAAGGCAGCAGAAGGGTCGTGTACATATCCATGTAAAACTCCCTTTCTAAAATCGGGGTCTTTTTCTGTTGGTACAATTTGAGATTTAGAAAATTTATTTAAAGGGTTAAATGTAAGCATTTTTAAACCCATAGGTTTGTAAAAAGTATTATCAAGATACTCTTCAAATTTCAAATTAGTAACTCTTTCTATTACAAATCTGAGCATTATCATACCCAAATCACTATAAACGTATTTTCCTTTTTTACCGAGAGGTGAGTTTGCTATCTCTTTTAATATGGTTTTATAATAATTTTTGTTTACAAATAGATTTTTTCCTATTTCATAGCAAAAATTATCACTTTTATTGTAAGATAAAACACTATCACGCAATTGTGGATTGTTTTTAAAAGAATTGTAAAAAGGAATAAAGTCTTTTAATCCTGATTCGTGAACAAGAATTTCTCTTATAGTTATAAATTGCTTATTGCTTCCCTTTAATTCGGGAAGATATTTTACTAAAGAATCATCAAGGTTTATTTGGTTGTTTTCCTTTAGTTTCATAATGGCAAGAGTTGTTGAAGCAATTTTGGTAATTGAAGCAATATCGTAAAGTTGATTATTGTCTATTTTCACAGTTTTATCATAAGTTTGATAACCAAAAGATTTTGAAAATACAACTTTGCCACGATGAGCAACTAATACCTGGCACCCTGGCATAGCTTTTATTTTTATTGCTTTATTTACAATACTGTCTATTTTTTGTAGTTTTTTAAGCTTTAAAACAGAAGTGCTTCCGGCAATAAGTTTATCGCTTTTAAATAAAGTAACACCATTGTTTAATTTGTACTCATTGCTAATGGTAATGCTAAGTTTGGCATCAGCCTTTTTCATGCCCCAAATAATTTCGGCAGCGGCTTTGTAATAAGGTTCTTCGTCATTAAAAGCAAATACACATGTTTTAATTCCCGGAAAATTTCTCATTGAATAAGGATTTCCAAAACATACTAAAGCAACATTAGTTTTTTCTTTTAACTGGCTTACAAGGCTACATGCATCGGTAGTAATTCCATAATTGTCTTTTGGATATTTACTAACCTGATGTAGTCCTATAATCACAAGGTCGTAAGGCTCTAATTGAGAAACAATATTTGTACAATATTCTACACCAAAATTTTTCCCTACTGAAAACAAATCACAATTTCCCAGTTCTTTAATATAATTTTCAAAATATGTTGGAGCGTTGTTACCAAGAGCTAATACAGCTATTTTTTTGAAGGGTTTAGAAAATACGGGAATAATTCCATTTTCATTATTAGCAACACAAATTTCACTTTCTACTAATTTATTAAAAAGGCTAAGAGCATCAGTATTGTTAAGGTCTTCTATTATTCCTGGATAATATAAATTAGGTTTTTTATCAAGTCCGGCAAATACTTTTGCTTCTAATACTTTTTTTACCTTTGTATTCAAATCTTCAACTGAAAATCTACCATCGGCAATGGCATTTTTTATAGTATCAATAGCTGTTGGAATTTCAGAAGGGCAAAGCAAAATATCATTTCCTGCCATTAGAGCTTTGAGTTCAAGAGTTCCGGGAGAAAAAAACTTTGAAGCTCCTTTCATATCTAGAGCATCAGTAATTGCTAAACCTTTAAAATTTAGTTCTTTTTTAAGTAAATAATTTACTCCTTTTGAAGAAAGAGAAATTGCGAGGTTGTTTGTAGTGTCTATTGCGGGCATAAAAACATGTGCGGTCATTATACTCATCACACCGCTATCTATCAAATATTTGAAAGGTTTTAATTCTATGGAATCAAGCCTTGAACGATTATGTAAAATTATAGGTAGGTCTTTATGAGAATCGGTCTTAGTATCACCATGTCCCGGAAAATGTTTGGCACAAGCTATTATACCTTCGTCTTGTAAACCTTTAGCATAAAGCCAGCCTTTGCGTGAAACATTATCGGGGTCTTCGCCAAACGAACGAAAATTAATTACCGGATTTTCAGGGTTGTTGTTTACATCAATTACCGGTGCAAAATTCAAATGTATACCTAAGCGTTTACATTGTTTTCCAATGTCTCTACCCATTTTGTATATTAAACTCTCGTCTTGAATACCGCCCAAACCAACCTGATATGGATATGAAATAGTGTTGTCTAATCTCATAGACAAACCCCACTCTCCATCAATACTTACAAGAAGAGGAATCGTAGCCAAAGACTGATATTTTTGCGAAAGCAAAAAAAGATTTTGAGGGTCTGTTTTAAAAAAAATAACGCCACCAATTTTGTATTTTGTTACCAGAGTATCAACAAAATCAAGATGTTTCTGTCCTTTAGAAGGTCTAACTTCTGCTATTATCAACTGTGCAATTTTTTCTTCTATGCTCATTTTAGAAAGAACATCGTCAACCCACCTGTCTTTACCTGTACCAAGTATGGGTTTTTGCCAATTAATAAGCAAAAGTGGAAAAAATAGAAATATTAGTATTTTCCGCATTAATAATAACTCCTACAAGATTAAAATCAAATAAAAAATAAAGGGAATTTAATTATCAACGTACATTGAATAACTTTAGTTTGAATTGATACAAAAATTAAAAGTTTTGTCATTATTTAGAAATGTTTTAAATAAATATTAACTTTGCCTCTCAATTTTGAAACTTTCGGAACTTAAAAAAGGACAAACTGCAGAAATAATTTCATTCGATGATGACGAATTAAAAGTGCGATTTTATGAAATGGGGTGTTTACCGGGAGAAAAGATATCACTTGAACTTATAGCTCCATTAGGCGATCCGATAGCAATAAACATTAATGGAAACCTTTTAAGCATTAGAAAACAAGATGCTTCAACCATAAAAGTGAGAGTTGATTGAAAAAAGAAGAAAAATTACCAAACGTATATCTTGCCGGAAATCCTAATTGCGGCAAATCTTCAATTTTTAATATCATTACCGGCTTACAACAGAAAACAAGCAATGTTCCCGGAACCACCATAGAGATAAGAAGCAGTGTGGTTAAATCTAATAATGGCAAAGCGGTCAAACTATTTGATTTGCCTGGTTTATATAGCATAAATCCCGTAAGTAAAGATGAACAGATTGCCTGTGAACCACTATTGAACCCTGAGCATAAAAATTATCCCGACCATGTAATAGTAGTGGCAGATATGACAAATCTAAAGCGAAACTTGCTGCTTTTTACTCAAATTTCAGATTTGTCAATACCCGTTTCTTTAGTATTAAACATGGCTGATATTGCTGAAAAAAAAGGAGTAGATGTAGATATTGAAAGGTTAGAAAAGGAATTGGGAATTATTGTTTTTAAAACATCTGTAAGAAAAGGGCTGAATATTGATAAAATTAAAGAATTGGTTTTTAAAAATGGATTTAAATCTCATTTTAAAAGCTATGAGCCACCATCGTTAAAGCAATTTGTTACAAATACCGATATTGATATTTCAAAATTTAATGATTATCAGGCATTGCAATTGGCTTATAGAAATACAGAAATAGTAGGAGCAAAAGCACACAGAAAAATATTTGAAGAGCAAAGAGCTATGGAGGTGATGGTAAGATACAAATCTATTGATAAACTTTTGTCTAAAACTGTTAAAATTAAAGATCGTAGTAAATTATTTTCAGAAAAAGCAGATATAATTTTAACTCATAAAATTGGAGGATATTTAATTTTTTTAATTATTCTGGCTGTTATATTTCAGTCGGTTTTTAAGCTTGCCGAATACCCAATGAGCCTTATTGAAAATATGTTTAACTATCTCGGTAATTTTTTTACTTTAAATCTCGAAAAAGGTATTTTTCAAAGCTTAGTAGTAAATGGTATTCTTGCAGGACTTTCGGGTGTAATTACCTTTATTCCACAAATTGTTATTTTGTTTTTCTTTCTTGCAATAATAGAAGATTCGGGATATATGGCAAGGGTAAGCTTTATACTTGATAAGGTAATGAAAAAATTTGGGATGAACGGAAAATCAGTATTGCCAATTATTAGCGGAGCTGCGTGTGCTATTCCTGCAATTATGAGTACCCGAACTATAGAAAACAAGCGAGATCGCCTTATAACCATACTTGTAACTCCATTTATAAGTTGCTCTGCAAGGCTACCGGTTTATATTATGATGATTAGTATAATTCCTATTGATTATAAAATTTTAGGAATATTTAATCATAAAGGTTTTTTACTAATGGCAATGTATATTCTTGGAGTTATTACATCATTGATTGCTGCTGTGGTATTAAGCAAAGTAATAAAAAACACCGAACATTCGGGTTTTATTATGGAAATGCCCAATTATCAAATTCCACGATTAAAAAATATAGCAACTACCTGTTATATAAAAGCAAAAAGTTTTATATGGGAGGCGGGTAAAATTATTTTTATAATTTCGATGATTTTGTGGTACCTTACATCTTTTGGTCCATCAAACAAAATTCACAACATTGAACAAAATATAGCCGAAAAAGTTATGAAAGGCGAACTCTCACACGAACAGGCAAACAGTGAACTCATGTCAGAAAAACAGAAATATTCCTATGCCGGATACTTTGGGCGTTCGATTGAACCGTTTATTAAACCTTTGGGTTTTGATTGGAGAATAGGAATATCTTTAATAACTTCATTTATTGCTCGTGAAGTTTTTGTAGGCTCTATGGCTACAATTTATGGAACATCAGAAGAAAATTTTGTAAACATAAGAGAAAAAATGCAGTCTGAAATAAATCCCGAAACAAATCAACCATTTTTTTCAATTGCCACCTGTCTTTCGCTTATGGTTTTTTATGCATTAGCAATGCAATGTGCAAGTACTTTAGCAGTAGTTTACAAAGAAACAAAAAGATGGAAATGGCCAATAATTCAGTTTGTTTTAATGGGCATTACTGCTTGGTTGGCAAGTTTTGTTACTTATAATATTTTCTTTTAAAAATTAAACCAAAATCTCAATTTATTGTTATATTTTTGCAAGTTCTAAAAAAATAATACACTTAATTCACCTTTTTAACGTCTAAAAAAATAAGAAAAAGAAAAAATGAGGCAACTTAAAATCAGCAAACAATTTACAAACCGAGAAAATAAATCACTTGACAAGTATTTGAATGAAATATCGAAGGTTCCGATGATTGATGCTCAGGAAGAAGTAGAACTTGCAAGAAGAATTCGCGAAGGAGACCAAGCTGCTTTAGAAAAACTTGTAAATGCAAACCTAAGATTTGTTGTTTCTGTTTCAAAACAATATCAAAACCAAGGTTTGACACTTGGCGACCTTATCAACGAGGGGAACCTTGGATTAATAAAAGCTGCAAAAAGATTTGATGAAACACGAGGATTTAAGTTTATTTCTTATGCTGTATGGTGGATTCGTCAATCAATTCTTCAGGCATTGGCAGACCAGTCAAGAATTGTAAGACTTCCACTTAACAAGGTTGGTTCAATTGGGCGTATTTCTGCAATGGCTGCTAAACTTGAACAACAACACGAACGCGAACCAACAGCCGAAGAAATTGCTCAAGCTCTTGATATTCCCTTAATAGAAGTAGAAAATGCCCTACGCTCTGCCGGCAGGCACCTTTCTATTGATGCTCCACTTACCGAAGGTGAAGACAATACGCTTTTAGGTGTATTAGACAGCAACGATGAACCAAGGCCCGATGCAACACTTATTAGCGAATCATTACAGAAAGAAATTAGTCGTGTAATAAGCACCTTGAGCGACAAAGAAAGAGATGTTTTGAAATATTATTATGGACTTGACGGAGGACCTACTCACACACTTGAAGATATTAGTGAAAAAGTAGGGCTTACCAGAGAACGTGTACGTCAAATAAAAGAAAAAGCTTTGCGAAGACTACGCAAATCTTCAAAAAGCAAGATTTTAAAATCTTACCTGGGTTAAAAATATCTTATTGGCAGCAAGGCTTACGGAACTCGGTACTAAAATCAACAGTCCGACAAAATAAGTCCGTTTTGACTTGTTGCCTTAAATCGGACAACAATGGCGAAAACGGCAAAAAGGAATTTGTCCTGTTTGTACCGAACATTACGAAATTGAACAAATGGAAGCCGACCACATCACACCTTGGCATTTAGGCGGTAAAACAACAGCCGAAAATTGTCAAATGTTATGCAAAGACGATAATCGTAGAAAATCGGGGAAGTAGTGATTTAGACAGCAAACTATTTCATAGTTCCTTAAAAAGAGGTAACTTTGCCCCAAATTTTTTGTATTTTGGTCTAATTTCGTATTGCATTGACTTATACTGACATAAATATCAATCGTTTAACTCATCTTCTGAAACTCTACGGACTTTCAAAGGACGATTTGTTGCATAATCTGAACAAAGACCGAAAAAAAGTACTTTCCGAAAACGAAGTTTTTGGAAACAACATCAAAATTAGCGTTCTAAAAAAAATAGACGAACTTTTTAAAAAAGGGTTAAGCTATTATATTGACCCAAAAGATTTAAAAGAAGCCAAAGAGGAAAGTATTTTTTTCAGAAAAGATAAATTCAATGCAGAATTGAGTTTTGGTGCAAAACAAATTGTAACGCATTTTGAAGAAGAAAAAATTGCTTTTTCGGCTCTATCAAAATTAGCAGATTTTAAAACTGAACGAACTTTACCAAGTTACAAAGTAACGAATAGTCCGAAAAAAGTAGCGGAAGAAATTCGTAAAGTCCTATATCCTAACTTCACAACCGACAGAAAAGCATTTTTAAAATCGCTTATTGGAAAGTTTGCAGAAAACAACATTATCGTTTTTGAATTTATTGAAACTTGGAACAAAAAAGAAAAAGCCAATATCAACGGGTTTTATCTTTCCACGAATGTCATCGTATTAAAACGTCAAAAATCATATCGTAGAGAAACGTTTACGTTAATTCACGAACTTGGACATTATTTATTGAATGTTGAAGAAATTGACGAGAAAATCGGAGATGATTTTTCAAACTATGAAAGTTTGGATAAAATTGAAAAGTGGTGTAATGACTTCGCCTATTATTTTTTGGCGGGAGATTTTGACAAAACAATTTCTCAATTAGAAAAAGCATCTGCAAAAAATGACTATCATCACGAAATTGTAAAACAAATTTCAGAGCAAACAAATTTGAGTGAGTTTGCACTTTTTACACGACTTAGAATTAACGACACAATTTCATTTAATGATTATCAAACTGTAAAAGAAGATTTTGAAAAGCAATATCGTGAAAACGAAGAACGACTAAGAAAAGAACGAGAAAAGGAAAAAGAAGAAGGTCGCAAATCAAATGCAAGAGCATCAAAACCAATTTTGTCACCTTTGTATGTAAATACAGTTCAATCTGCATTTATTGAAGGTATAATTGGCGAAACTGAATTTTGCAGACGACTAAATATTAAACCCGAAAAAATTGAAAATTACCTCAAATGACAATAGTAATTGATACCAGCTCACTTATGGCATTGGTTCGTTACTATTTGCCATTTGATAAAAAAGATACTTTGAAGAACTTTATCAAAAGTAAAGTTGAAAGCAAAAGTATTGTCGTAATAGATAAGGTTTCATTGGAGTCTAAAAGAACTGCAAAAGGTCTTATTGTGCAAAGTTTGGATTTTATTGAAGATAAAAAGAACATCACAAAAACAGACACACTTCTGCCAACTCAAAGTTTTTTAAGAGATTTAGAAAATCGTTTTTGCTATACAGCGTTGAAAAATAAACTCAACGAAACGGAATTTGAAAACCGAAAACAAGCATTTTTAGATTCTGCCGATGCAAAATTGATTTTGTTTTGCTCAACAACCAACAATGACGATAGTTTGAAACTTGATAAAACCTTATTAGTTACAGAAGAAACACGAACAGACAACGCCAATAAACTATTTAAGAAACTTCCCGAAATTTGCGAATTACTTAAAATTGAACATTGCAACTTACCGACTTTACTAGAAACACATTTCGGACTAAAACTAAGCGAATACCTAAAATAAGAAAAGCCCAGCAGCCAACAAGGGTTTGACGTAATGGAGGGTTTTGTTTTTCATAAATACTGTAGTGCTAATATTCCGTCACTATGCCAAGTTCCAAACCGTCAGACTGTCTAAAACTCATCATGTTTTTTTATAAGATGTGCATTTGTTTATCGCTTTTTTCTTCCAATACCGCTTGCCGATTGAATATTTTAATTTTACTTTTGAGTTTTTAGACAAACTGACGTTTTGCAGCTACAATAAGTTGGAGATTTTTACCCAAAATGTGTCTGCGGGGCAATGAACCGCCAATTTTTTGTAGGTGCTGTTATATGCAGGTGTCAATGATTTATTCTCGTAAATACTCCATGTGCGGTGAGCCAAAACGCTGTTTGGCAGCCACACATTTTGCATTTGTTGTCGAATTGCTTTAATGGTATTTTAAAAGCTTTTCAACTTTATTTATACCTTGATTATCTGTAACCTTAATGAAATAGATTCCGTCTGCAAGGCCTTCAATATTGATTCTAAGAACTGGTTCAATCGTTGAAACTGTTTGATAAACCTTTCCAGAAATGTCAATAATCTGAAGGGAGTAATCTGTTGAATTATCGCTGGTAATTCTCACATTTACAATATTTGTTGATGGGTTTGGATAAACGCTAAATGCCAAGTTTCCATTATTAATTTTTCTATTATCTTCGACACTTTCTTCTACAATGTCACGTTTGGAAAGGATGAACTTTGGTTTATATTTTAACGAATCATTGCAGAATGATATTATTGTATTTTGATCAACTTCGTAAACATTTCTGTCACAATCGGGATGCCATTTGCTGCTGATGTCAAGTTCTACATTTTGTGCAAGTTCAACGTTTTCCAATACTTCAATATTAACCCCTGCCCTGAAAATAATTCCTTCATCCATTGTAACATTTGGGCCAATGGTAATTTTATTGGTTGCGAAATAATTACCGGCTGCGACATGGGTGTTGGCAAAGATTAGATTTGCCGGATTTAATTCATACTTTAGCGGCCAAACAGTGTTACCAGAACGATTGCCGGAGTTAATCACGCTGATGTCGTAATTAAACTTGTATCGTGAGATGTCTGCATAATGAGGAACAAGTATTTGTTGAACACCATACTGGTCATAGGTTGTTATCCTGTATCTGTTATTGGTATTATCCTGCAATCCCGATTGAGTTGTTTTAACATTAAAAGTACCTACCCAAATCACTTCTTTTGCATCAGGGTCATCTTTACGCTTAAACACGGCTCTTACTTTACAAGTTAGTTTAGGTGTATTTTCATAATACCCGCTTGAATATATTGTGAGTATAAAAGTAGTTCCCGGAAAACAACCAAGAGCTTTCCAAGGCGTACCAAAAATATACCTGTTAATGCCGGGAAAAGAATCACTTCTAAAATCAAGGGTAACACCCATTCTGTCCCATGCTTTTCTCATATCGGCATTCGTATCTGTTCCAAGTATAACTGGCCCATAAGGTCCGTAATTCACTAATTTGTTAATAGTTCCTCCACCAAAAGAAACAGGCCAAGTGTGGCGACTTGTTACTCCCTCGTCTCCTACTATTTTGTCAAAATCACCACCCATTGTAAATGAAATTTTTGCTTGTATATCTACCAACTCTAAGCCAGAATGAGGATTGACAATATACTTCAAATCATTTTTAACTCTATATTGCCTTAGGGTAGGAAGATGCCACATTTGATTATTGACATGCAACCAGTCAACGGAAGCAGCTGCGTCAGAGGCGTTCAGGAAATAATCTACGTATTCTAATTCAGGTGTTTCCAATAAGTTAAAAACACCAATGGGGTTGTCGTAATGCGGTATGTGGTCGCTTGGCTCATTGGTGTGGTCGCCACCGGGAGTTCCGAATTTGTTAATTCCAAAAGGTGAATTAAAGGTTAAATTTCCTTGAGAGATTAAGTTAGGAATTTTCAGGGTAGTTTGAGTTGCTGAACCGGAGGTTTTGTTGCCGCCGCTAATAAGGAATTCCGCAACTCCAACAATAACCCCTACTTTCGGTATCTGCTTGGCCCATTCAGGCATTTTAAAAGGAGTGCTGTCTGATGTAAGGGAATGTACAACTCCGAATATATCTTCCAAAGCATTGTTCACTTCGTTCAGTGTTTTTTCAAATTCGTTTCCTTTTTTGGCTGCATCACCTAAATATCCAATTGACCTCGCAAAACCTTTAGAAGTGCTATTTGGTGTACCGCTGCTTGCTGTTTTTGCCCCTTTTTCCTGACTTTCAAAAATATTGAATTGTAAATCCCCAGTTGAAGCGAGCCTTGCACCTATGTTAAATGACGAATTGTAATTGCAAACACAAGGGTCATACATTATTGGAAATTCGCCCATAAGCCAATAATACCCTCCGGGATTTGCTCCATTATTATCCCATTGGTTAAATTTTTTCAAAGAAATAAAAATTTTCGATTCATTAAAATCGTCCAAAGCATCTATTGGTGAGTTATAAGCCGAAAGATTTGCATTTCCTATTAATGTACCATTTATATATCCATCCCAACTCAAATAAACGCTTGCCTTATTATAGTCGGAATTTGTTCCTGTAATGCAAACAAACACTCTCATAACACTCCTGAATTTATTGTATAAAACAAGTTTAGGGTGATTTGTGCTATTGCCGCCACTCGCAGGATTGGTGCCAATGTCAACATAAAGAAGTTCCCAGCCATCTTCGGGTTGCATATCTTTTGGTAAAGTCGCCAAAAAGCCAATATTGGCGTTTTGAGAACTGTTGAAAACGCCCTGAATATGCGTCCAAGGGTCTGAACCTATCCAGACAGTATCGGCAAGTTTCAGGTTTCGCCAATCATATCCGTTGGTTGAATCAGGATTGGTAGTATTTGTCCGTTCAGGACACTGGGCTTTTGCTAATTGAAAGGCCAAAATTGCTGCAATTAATATTATCTGTTTCATTGTTTAATTCCTTTAAAGTATCTGTTTTTATAAGTATCAAAGGGATAATCAATTCCCGCGTACTTGAATTTGATTTCAAGTTCATTTCCTTCTAATTTGGCTTGACCTTCCATATATGGTTTTCCAGTGATATCGCCAACTACTCCAAATTCGTTCCATCCGGGAATAATTCCCATGAATTGATAAGGTTGTTTGCCTAAAAGCTTTACACTTCTCAATTCAGGTTCATTTAAACCCTGCTTGAACTCTCTGCTTATAACTATTGAGGCGGTGTCCTCCTTATTTCCATCCAAATATCCAAGGTATCTGCCAAAAATATTACTGCTTCCTAAGGGCAGAAGGGTTAGAACCTTTGTAATGGTATCTCTTATAGGTTTATCGGGATGGCAGGTTTTTGATCTATGCTTATCAACTATTAAAGTGACTGCAATTGGGGAATTCCATAAATTAAAGGTTAGATAAAATTCTTTTTGAGTGAATACCCTTGTATCTTGCCCCACAGTCCACCAACAGCTATCTACATTTTTATCATCTACCTTAAAATGAACCAAAGCACTATAACCGCCTTCACGCATTTCAATGGTGTCGGTTTTATAATGATATTTTCCGTATTCATTACTCAAATCAAGGAAAAAATTAAAACTTGCATTGGCGGGTTCTTTTCCGAAACATGGGTCGTAATTTTTACAGTCGGGGTTGGATGGGTCGTTGCAATATTCTTCTTTGCAGGATTGAATACAAAGAAAAGCCATTGACCAAAGGGCGAAAAAAATAAAATGAAGCGGTTTCATTGTTTTATTCCGTTAAAAGTTCTTTTTCTATAAACTCCATTAGGATCGCCCTTTGTTCTATACTTATATTTAATTTCAATATTTTTACCATCAATTTTGGCGAACCCGTCCATTGACGGTAATCCTTGATTTGCTCGAATTCCAAAAGCGGAGTTCCATCCCAATATCACTAAGTGAAAGTTACTACTATCAATTCCCGGAGATTCTTGTGAGTTGCGAAGTATGGGTATGTAATCACCGGTTAATCTTTTTAGTGAGACCGAAATTATTCCAGTATCTTTAGCATTTCCATCAAAATACCCTGAATACATGCCGAAAATACTACTCGAACCCAATGGCATAAAAATTAATTCTCTATAAAAAGTGTCTCTATCGGGCTTATTAGGGTAACAGGTTTTAGCACTACTTTTATTTACAATCAATTTTGCAAGAATGGGCGCATCATCTTTTTGAAATGTCAGATGAAATTCCTTTTGTGTAAATTCCCTTGGGTCCGCTCCTATTGACCACCAGCAACTATCAACATTTTTATCATCTACTTTAAAGATTACATCAATATAGCTACCATCATTAAATACTTCAATTGTATCGGTTTGAAAATGGTATTTCCCAAAATCATTACTCAGGTCACGATAAAATTTAAAACTTGCATTAGCGGGTTCTTTTCCGTAACAAGGGTCGTAGTTTTTGCAATCGGGGTTGGATGGGTCATTACAGCAATCTTTTTTACAGGATTGAATACAAAGAGAAGCCATTGACCAAAGGCCAAAAAAAATAAAATCAAGCGGTTTCATTGTCTAATTCCGTTAAAAGTTCTGTTTTTAAAAGTTCCATTAGGATAATCAATTCCTGCATATTTGAATTTAATTTCGAGTTCATTTCCCTGCAATTTGGCATGACCTTCAAAGTATGGTCTTGTTCCTAAATCATATCCTGAAATAGCAAATTCATTCCATCCAGTCCAAATATTTCTTCTCCCTGATTCATCATTAATATTTCCCAATAGTTTTGAGCTTCTTAGAACCGGAATGTTTTCGCTTTGTAATTTTTCTAAAAGAACTTGAACCGTGGCAGTATCATCTTTGTTACCATCTAAATATCCAAAATATCTCCCATAAATATTACTGCTACCTAATGGCATTAAGGTAAGAATCTTTGTTGATGTGTCCCTTATTGGTTTATCAGGATTACAATTTTTGGCATTATGCTTATCCACTATTAGTTTAACTGGTATAGGGGAATTCCATAAGTTGAAAGTCAAATAAAATTCCTTTTGAGTGAATACCCTTGTATCTTGCCCCACAGTCCACCAACAACTATCCACATTTTTGTCTTCTACTTTAAAGATAACACCAGTCATACTGCCTCCTTCATACATTTCGATTGTATCGGTTTTATAATGATATTTCCCGTATTCGTTGCTCAGGTCACGATAGAAATGAAAACTGGCATTAGCGGGTTCTTTTCCGTAACAAGGGTCGTAGTTTTTGCAATCGGGGTTGGATGGGTCGTTGCAACAATCTTTTTTACAGGATTGAATACAAAGAAAAGCCATTGACCAAAGGGCGAAAAAAATAAAATGAAGCGGTTTCATAATGCAATTATTTAAGGTCGCTTATTTGAGTTTGTAAACTATTCAGTTGCCTTTGCAATTGAATAATATACAATGTCAATTCTTCTATTTTTTGTTGTTGAATGGCTTGCATATTTGCTAAATCAATCCCATTTTTCAGTACCTCGGCTTCGCTTGGCACATTTGGAAGATGTTTATTGGCTATTATGAATTTTTCAAGGTCAGAAAGGTTCATTAAATTATAGTCAGGTGCAAATACAAAATCACTCCACCATTTAGCGTTCACATTTACTTTAGTCGCCTTAACCTTTCCATGAAATTCGGTGTTTCCGAATTTGTCCATTCGCATTCCACCCACTAATGTGTCGTTATTGTTTGACCACGGAGCAAGTACTAAAGCGCCATTAAGATTTGCACCTTCTGTACCCTTACCATCACTAAAAAACATACCCTGATCATTAGCTTGACTGATTCTGTTATAGCCGTTTATTTTTAAGATTGGAACAATGTGTAATATTGAAGCAAGCCATTTGGCCCGGAGGGTCCTCCTGTACTCAAAGCTCTCGAACCGAAAATTGCAGCCGGTCGATTTGGAATTTGGCTACCTCTTACATCCAAAGCCGCACGAGGTTGAGCAATATTGATACCTGTACTTCCATCTGGCATTACAATCATTTTTGTGTCAAATTTTGCTGGACCCGAGTAAAATGGATTAGGATAAGGGTCCTCCGTTCTTACCCAAAAAAGCGGAGCATTTGATGAATATAGGGGCGTTGTTGCATTTGTGGAATGACCAGTTAAGAAACTAAATGGAAGAACGAAAGGAGGATCAGGGTTTCCTTCCCCACCTTGTCCTGTATCAGCTTCCACAAGTCCTCCCCCAATATAATCTCCTAATGCAGGGTCTGCAGCCAGCCAATTGTTTTGGCAGTTGTTCTTTGTTACAATTAGCCCGTTTTGAATTCCTCCAAGAGAAGGGCAATAAAGAATTTCCTGCCAACCTCTTGGTGTTGTTATTCCAACACCGAGTTGACCTCCAGATTTGAGGGTCATCCGTTGGTTGTTGTTTGTAAAAAAATTCAAGTCAAAAGCGTTGGTAGTGCCATGTTTTTCTGTTCCTGTTGCAGAATTGCCGTTTGTTAACCAGTTTTGTGAATTAGCCGAAAAGGAATAAATACATAACACGCTGATTACCAGCACCTTGAGAGGAGGAGGGGGTAGAAGATTTAATTTTTTATTTTTCATGATAATATAAATTAGTTTTTTGTTCAAAATTTCAACATGATGTGAGTCACTTTGAAATATTTATTCA
>JABWCE010000037.1 GCA_013359235.1 Bacteroidota bacterium | reverse complement strand
AACACAAAGTGGTATCAGCAGAAGTATTTACAAAACTAAAACTGTTGTTGTTAAGGCATTGAACGGAGTCGTTTACAGAAAAACCTATATTATTTTGAGTGAAAACCTGAATATTTCTCACAAAAGTATCTGTACACCCGAGTTTGCTTATAGTTTTGAGTTTTACCGAATGCACACCTGCCGAAGCAAAACTCCATGAAATAACACTATCGGACGAGATAATGCTATCGCCAATAGTCCAGACAGATTTTGAATAAACATCGTTTACAAACGAAGATTTATCAGCAAAAACAAACGAATTTCCCCTCTGGCACAAAGCAGTGTCAGAAGCAGAAAAAGCAGAATTTATTATAGGATTAATAGCATAAAAAGTATCAAATAGAGTATCGCATCCATAAGAAGCTTTATACCAGTACATACCTTTATTTTCAACCATAAAATATCTGCTGCTGTCTCCGTTATTCCAACGTTTCCAGGCTCCAATATTTAAACCATCTAATATTTCAAGAAATTTATTACAATATGTTTTTGTTTTATTTTTAAAAGATGTTTTTTCAAGAAACAAAGTGTCATTAAATTTTGAAATAAAACTTGTATAATTATAATAAGAATATTTTCCATTTCCAAACAATGTATCATCTGGTGCATTGGGAAACAAACTATATTTTGTTGTTGGATAATCTCTTGACATTGTTACTCCTCCAATTATCAAATTTGTTACACAACCAATTTTTTTAATACGGCTAGTTAAAATTGTTTCTGAAAAACTGCCGCCCAAATATGTACTGTAAAGCAATTTATCACCATTCACAGATAATTTGCTCAAAGTTAAATTTGAAGGGTAAAATGGTGATTGAGCTTTTGCTTTATTTGAATTTTGAAAAGCATCTTTGGTAATTGGAAAATCTGTTGATTGAGTAATGCCAATTATATAAGCCTCATCTTTAACATTTGCATAAATTTGAGTTATTATACCATTTATCCAATTAACACTATTTTCGTCATTGCTACCGCCTAAGTACGTTGAATATTTAAAATTAGAGCCGTTGGCTAAAAATTTCATAACAAAAAGATCATATTTTCCCGATAATTTTGCTTGAAATGGAGATGGATAAGTGGTAACCGGAAAATTTGAGGAATTTGTATATCCCGATATAAAGATTTCTTCTTTCGAATTTAAATAAATACTTTGTATATAATCATTTTCTTTTCCACCAATATAATTGCTAAAATGGAGTTTTGAACCATTTTTATCCAACTTAAGCAAGAAACCATCAGAAAGACCATTAATGCTTTTAAAGTTTGAATTTGTAGTGTTTATAGGGAAATTATTTGAATTTGAATATCCAACTAAGAAAATATCTTCATTGTTATTAACACACAACCCAAAAACTTCATCATTATTGCTCCCACCAATGTAAGTTGAAAATAAAATACTTTTGCCATCATATTTTATTTTTGCAACAAATCCGTCAGACCAACCACCTTGAAATGAAGTTTGTAAAGCACTTGATGTTGTTTTTATACTTCCCGAACAAGTTCCTGCAACAATTACATCACCTGTTTCGGTAATATTTGCAATAGTTTTTGAGGTATTGTTGAAAAAGGTAGAAAATATTAATGAATCACCAAACTTATTAAAAACAGTTATAAAATCACCGTAAGTTGTATCAATAGTACCCTTAGTAAAAGGATAACCATAAGCCCCGACTCCAGTAATTACACATTCATTTTTTGAATTAATATTTAAGGAATTAGCTATATCTTTATTAGAACCTCCAATAAAGTTAAAAAAAACAAAAGAATCACAATCCGGAGTTAACTTGCAATAATAAACATCTGTATTGCTTTGAGGCAAATTAGAAGGTTTAGAATTGTGCAATCCGGGAATTAGAGGGAAATCTTGATTTGTTGTTCCACAAACGTAAATAAAACCCTTTGAATCAATATCTGTACCTCCAATAATTTGTGTTAAATGATTAAAATTATTAATTGTAAACCGAGTTGTACCATAAAAATATGTACTCCATTCTAATAAAACAGGGTCTATTATTAAAGTTTTTGTATTATCATAAGTTTTACTTAATTTAAATGTTAAATTATTTTCTATGTCTATTTTATAATTTACATCAATCAAATCATTTATTTTATTCGAAACCATTAAAAAGGAAATTGGAATTTTTTCTTTATATGTGTTCCATGATGTTTTTATGATTAATTCATTTTTTTCATTGATTTTTAAACTTTCAATTCCTTTGTAATTTAATTTAATATCATGAATTTCAGCACCTGGGTTTAATACAAAATCCCATTTTAACCCCAAATTTTTGTCTATATAAAAAATTAAATCGATATTGTTATAAATATTCTTATATATAATTTGATTGCTTAATTCAATTAATTTTCCTTTTGGAGAGCCATTGCCAAAAAATCTCATGGTAGAGTTAATTTTTTCTTTGCTTTCGGGGATACAACTATTCATATTCTGAAAATTGATTTCCCACACCAAAATTTCGTTGTTAATGTTTGAACTTGATATAAAGTTGTGTTTATTAATTATAGAGAAAGATACCTTATTTTTTAAAAAATTAACTACAAATTCATCTCTATAAACTCTGTAAATGACATTATTATCCCATTGACCAACATTTTTAATAAATGATTTTGAAAAAATATCAATCGGCAAATATTTTTCATTAAGTGTTGCCCTTGAAAATTGTATTGTAAATAAAAAGATAAAATTTATCAAGTATTTTAACATGAGAAAATTTGCTAAAGCAAAAATATTGATAATTACTTAATTTATTGTAATCGTATAGTTGTATGTACACGGAAAACTCGGAGTATTTGCAATTGCCGAAATACTAGAAGTTGTAGGAGAATTGCTACAGCTAATTGGGGTACAACCTTGCGAAGCACAATCATTTATTACTGTCGTTACTGTTCCGCCTGCAAGTAAAGAAATAGAAATAGTACACCCACAACTATTTACAAAATCAATTCTACCTCCATTCATATTTGCCAAACATGAAAAACAACCTCCACCTGTAGGTATAGTTGGTGTTCCGCTTAAAGCTGTAGCTGTTGCTTTTGAAGCAGCTATACTAACTCCCATGTTATCAAAAAAAGTTATTTCCCAATCGCAGCCTGAATTATTTGTCCATGTATAATTTATACATTGTGCCACCACATTTTTAGATAAGGTTAAAAATGCTAAAACCATTAGGATAGTTATTTTTTTTTTCATATTTGATAAATTTTATTATTCAAATTTTAGTTTTTTTTTTTTTCAAAAACAAGAATTTAAGAAAAAAATGACAGAAAAATGAATGTAGATTTAAAACCCTAAACTCCCTCAATAAACCAAAACCCTCTGCACAAAAACATCATTGCCGGCTTTTATTTTTACAAAGTAAATACCTTTGCCGGTGGGGATTTGGATGGTTTTTGTGTTTTGATTTGTTTGGGTGAATGTAAAGGGAATTTCTTTGCCGAGAAGGTCAAAAATCTTTAGTTGATAATCTGATGAATTTTGTGTTTGGAGAGTGAAAGTTCCTGAATTTGGATTGGGGTAGATTGAAAAATCAGAGGTTTTGTTCACTGATGTTACTCCCAAAGTAATCGTTTGG
>JABWCE010000036.1 GCA_013359235.1 Bacteroidota bacterium | reverse complement strand
TAGCTCCAATTTCGGAGATTGTAAGTAGTGCTGCGGCTATGAGTGGGCGTTAATTATTAAATTTTTAATTAGTATATACCCGACAGGTTTTATAAACATGTCAGGTATAAAGCACCTAAGGGTTATTAATAATTATTTTTTTAGTGGTTTGATTTTCATCCGTTTTTATTACCATCATATAAATGCCATTGGAAAGGCCGTTGGTTTCTATTTTGGCTATGGTTTGCCCGGCAGCCAAAGTACGAGATAGAATTATTTTACCTGCTAAATCTGTTAATATTAAATTAGTTGAACTATTGTTTTTAGGTAGTTCAACCGAAAAAGTTCCTGAGTTGGGGTTGGGGTACACGGTTGCAGAAGGAACATATTTGTTAAATGTAACTTTATTTTTAGGTGTAATTGCAGTCTTGGTTAAATTTTTTGCATTATAATTATTGCTGCTACAAAAGGTAGTCAATTGTGATGTAGATTGTTGTGAAATTGTTCCACTCCCTTCACAGAAAAAGTCAGAAACTCTGCCAATCAAAAGTTCGAATCCTGGAGGAATGATGATTCCATGTTCAATAATGATGTCTTTTTCAGCCATTATTTTGATAGTTCCAACACTATTATTAATGAGATCACCAGTTATGGTTATTGTGCCTCTTGAAAATATAGTATTTGTACTTGTAAATGTTGTTGCAGGAATTATTAAATTATTAGGAACGTCTTTTAATTTAATAAAATTAGCATCTGCTTCAAAATCTTCCTCTGTTTCACTCATTATTAAGGGATACTTTATACTTTGTATGGCATAATGCTCTTTTCCGTAAGCGTCAATATTAAACACGTAATAGATATTCAAAATCAAATATGCTTTATAATTTAACAACGCTTGTACTTTGGCTATCCATTTCTCATTATCACCAAAATAAGAGTATCCAATTTGTGGCATTACTTTTTCAATGCATCCCAAGGGATAAAAATCTGTTCTATATCTCGGAATTTTATCATGCATAGGATTATTGGACCTAACATCTTCATTCATATCAATCAAGTGACAGTTTGTATTTGTTCTGGTGGTTACAGCATTAATATTAGTGCAATGAACCGCATCTTCAATCCCATATATTTCGATTGCTGCTTCAATTTTGGTCTTACTTTCGTTGACAATTGGATTAAATGCAAATTGAAAATTACCATCGGCAAGTTTATAAGTGAACCGTTGGTTAGTTACGGTCTTTTTATCAAGGCTTGGGAAAAAAAATAATTCCTGACCGTCAGAACACATTGTACTTTGATTATCAGCTATTAAAGAACTTGATGCGGTTTTTTTATTCCTATTTATTTGGGGGGTTTTTAACAAGGCAAATAAACCCGGAGTCTCATTGTACATAGGATAATTCGGTATTACACCATTTGTATTTGCGGTAGCATACTCCGGCCTTGTTTCAGCATCCTTACTGCCTGGTACGGCAAATTTAAAATCATATCCTGCACCTGCTGTAGTAAAATTAACAGAACCTGTTAATTTCATATATGCTGAAATAACGGTAGGGGCTATTTTTGGTTCTTCCTCAATTAAGGCACTGAAAAAATCGAGTCCTCCGCTAACCACTTCTACTGCCGGTTTTGTACCGTTCAATTCGCCAACAAATGCTGCAACTTTTAAGATTTTCTCAAAACCATCAATGGCGTTACCTACATCTCCATTCGTTTTCAAATCACTTTTTAATTTTACGATATCTGCATAATGCTGGGTAAGGCTTTTTACATCATTTTGTCCATCGGCAAAAAACTGGGAGTAATAGTTTTCTGTCGCGGGATTGTCGCCAAATATATTTCCTGTTTCGTTACTGACGGATGCAATGCTGTTATTAAGCCCTATTAATTTACCGCTTAAATTGATAGTAGCTGATGTTATTTTTTCAAATGATACTTCAAGACCTGATTCAAAAACACAAATACAGGGGTCATAAGCCAATTGAAAATCCGCAAAAAAGAAATCCTGGGTGGATGCAGGATAAACAGCAATAGCCCGGGCAGATTTAATATCAGTCGTTTGATCTAATGGTCTTGCTATGGGAGCAGTATTTACAAATAAGCCATTTACAAAATGTTGGTCAAAATTTGAACCAGCGTCATCTGCATGATTTATTAACCTTACTGTAATTGCAATTTTATCAGCAGTCCATGAACCTTGTCCGGGCGTGGTGGCCAGAATTCGGAGCTTGGCGCTATATTTATTATAAAGTACAAAATAGGCGATGGCTTTATTATAGCTCCCGAGATAATTGCCATCCCAGGTATTATTCGCATATTCAAACCCAAAATCCTGCTTTATTAGTTCCCATCCGTTTTCCGGTTTATTGTCGCTATTAGTACTTCCGGCAATATATTGAAGGTAAGTGCCTGTGCTGAAGAAAGGATTAGAAAGCGGGTTAGTAGGTGTATAGGGAGCAAAATTGTGATAATCGGATTTATTAATAGGGAAAGTACTTTGCATCCAGTTGAATGTGTTTTTTTTAAAATTGTTAGTACTCGGTTGTGTGTAGGTACTGTTGGGGTTGGTATTCGTCACATTAGTGCAGTTGGGGGTTTGAGCCATTAATGTGCTAAACAGGGTTATACTTAATAAGCACGGTAAACCCCGTTTAAAAATTATTTTATATTCTGAAATATTAAATTTCGGTTTCATATTTTTAGTTATTTAATTTTGGTTGCTTTAAAATTATATGTTTTTGTTGACTGTAATTCACTTTTGCTATTGTATATTTTCCATTCGTATGTGCAATCAAATTGATTACCGCCTATCCAAATATACCTGAGTGTAAATCCTTCATTTCTTCCACCTCCCCCTGATTGATATACTCTTGCTCTTATTACAATTACCTTGTAACCTTGTATAAATTTGTCTTTATTTAAAATAACATCTCTGGGAATACCAACCGGTATATTGTCAAATCGAATATAATTACTTGTTCCCACTACTGTGTCGAAGATGCTGAAAGTCCATAATTTATTAGGGTCGTCCAGGTCTTTGGCTTGAAAGGTCCCAAATATATTTGGGTTTTGGTGGGCAACAGTTACATTTTTAGTAAATGTATCTTTACCGTCGTCATTAGGAAAGCAATTCTTATTCGGTTCTTTTTCAACAATACAGGTGACAGGTATAGACTCGTAATTAGCAACACCATTAAAATTGAGAAAAACAGATTGTTTATCGTAAACACCGGCCCCTATTAACCAGGTATATTTTGCACCGTCTTCTTTTGCTTTAAATGTGGCAGAATGTAGTATGGTATCAGTATAATATCCGTCATACCACCCTTCCCAGCCACCTCCTGAGGGAGTTTCATAAATGGTAAAATCGGCACTTACGGGTTTGGCATTTTTACATGGGTCTGTCGGTTCATCCTTGCAACATTGTATTGCCACTGCTATCAACAAGAATAATCCTATAAAATATAATGTTTTCATGAGTTTATTTATTAGGCAACACCACTCCTAATTGTTTAATCAATATTTCCAGTTGCTTTTGCTGCATGTCCAATTGAAGTTTTTGTTCTTCAATTTGCTTTTGTTGAGCAATAATATAAAGCGTTAACTCTTCAATTTTTTGCAATTGCAGTGCTTGCATATCCGCTACATTTATGCCGCTGTCAATCATTTCTTTTTCGCTTGGGATATTAGGCAGGTGTTTATTGGCTTTAATAAATACCTCCAGTTCAGGCAAGGTCATGGGTTTATAGTCGGGTTCAAATACAAAATCGCTCCACCATTTAGCTTCCACATTT
>JABWCE010000029.1 GCA_013359235.1 Bacteroidota bacterium | reverse complement strand
AAACTTAGAATAAGGAATCAAAATAGTATCGCCGGCACAGTAGGGGCCGGGGGAAACCTTGCCTCGTGTAATTGAGTAATCGGTGATTTTGGTGATAAAGACATCGTAAGAGCCTTTAGATAATTTAAAAAAACTATTGCAACGTACAGTATCTAAAAAATTTCCGGAAACAAAAACCGAATTTTCTTTGTTAGCATCAATACTTATTATTGTTCCTTTTGAATTATTTCCACTTGTTGCCCAAAGAACATTATTTAATGAATCCATTTTTAAAAAAAGCATACTTGATACATTTTTAGGGGAAAAAATGGTACTATCAATCATGATTTCATTATCGAATTTACCTCCAATATAAATAAAACCTTTACTTGTAGTCAATTTTAAAATTATATTATTGATATTATAACTATTAGATAACTGTTTTGTTACTTTTGGGCTATAAAACCAAAGTGGCTTGAGATTATAAGTAACTGCTGCAACAAAAAATTCATTTATATTGCTACCTGATTTAAAAAATGGGGAAAACTTCTTGGCTCCCCAAAATACAGTATCAGAAAAACATCCTCCAACATAAATATTTTTTCCATCTGATGAAATGGTTCTTATATTGGTATATTTACTTTTAAAAAGAATGTTTTTGATGTAAATACCGAGTGAATCGGTCATAATTATAAAGCCTGAACCTGGTAAAATTGTATCAGAATTTATTTTTGCTCCATTACAGTTAAAAGGTGATATTCCAGCAAAATACAATTTATTGTTTAATGAAATCATATCATAAATTAAAATTTCCTGACAAGAATTAATGTGTAAATAATTAGACCATAAAATGCTTCCATTTTGTGTATTTATTTCTCCAAATAGTGAAGTGCTGACTTTTTTAAAATAGTATGTTTTATAAGCTATTGAAGTAGTATCTGATGATCCACCAATAAAATATAGTTTATTATTGCAATATTTTAAAACACCTATTTGGCTGGTAGTATCATTTCCTGTTTGAACTATCCACTTTAAATCAAAGTTTTTATCAAATTTTGCAACAACAGCTTTTCCATTGCTTTTATTTAAATTTAATGTATCAATTTTACATCTATTATCGTCTATATTAAACGAACAAGAAATATAAACATTCCCATAATTATCTCCGCAAAAACTTCTAATAAAAGCATAACCAATTCCTTTAGCATTTAATACTTTACCATTGCTATCTAATCTAACTAAATAAATATTATTAATTATGTTTGGAAATTCATTGATTTTAAATTTATATTTATCAAAATATAGAGTATCATTCACCACTAATGATGAAGAATTATAAATTGCCATTACACATTCTCCATTAGACTGTGTACTTATTCCTATTATATTATCACTCCCTTTGTGACCAAAAGAATTTAACCATTCATAGTTTTGTGCATTTAATAATGAAGGTATTATAAATAGAAGAATCAAATATTTTGATTTCATCAATTTTTTTATTTTATCCAAAATTAAATGAAAATATCAAATAATCAGTAAATGTTTAATGTTGCATTATTAAATCCAAAATAAGGTATAAAACGATAATTTACAGGAGAACCGCAATTACATGTATGCGTATAACAACAAACCCAATTACAAGGGGTAAAGCATGTAACATTAGTACAATCTCCAATTGATGCAACAACACCACAATTGTTACATGTTACATCAACGCCAATTGCTCCTCCAATTGGAGGAATCCATGGATTGGTTAAATTAGTAGTAGCAGACCCCGGAATCCATATTGACGCACTATTTTGGCAATTACCTGCTCCATCATCCCAATATATTTTTATTGTATAATTGCATCCTGTATTTTCATTATAAGAAATGCTCATTAAGGTAAAGAAAACGATGGTGATAGTTATTAGTTTTTTCATATTTGATAAATTTTATTATTCAAATTTTCGTTTTTTTTTTTCAAAAACAAGAAGTTACGAAAAAAATGACAGAAAAATGAAGGATAAATTATAGGTTTCCCCCCTTTCCAAAGTTTTAAAAACAGATTAATATATTTTAATTAATTATTAAAAAAATTAGCCAAACAAATAAGCTTCACCTAAATTTATTGAAATACACAAATCGGTTATAGTTTTATTACTGAAAAGGTTTTCAAGGATATCGCGAGATTCTTTATAATCATTGTGAATTGGACAAGGATGAGTAGATGAACATTTGCTCAATCCAAGACCACATTCTTTGAAAACTTGCGGTCCGTCTATTGCTTCAACAATGTTTTTAAGGGGTTGAATACATTGTTCGGGAGTAATATAAAACCCCCCCAGAGGTCCTTTTGAACTTTTTATAATATCTTGTTTAACGAGTGTTTGAAGCATTTTTCCAACTGTATGTTCGCTAGCTCCTATAAATTCAGAAATTTGCTTAATAGAAGCTTTTTCTGATGCTTTTTGGTTTGAAGCAAGATAAATTACGGCTTTTATGGCTGTTTTACAAGTATTGCTAAGCATTTATATTCTACCTAAAAATCTTCTTCCTTCTTCACTTAGCGATTCAAAAGTCCATGGTGGATCAAACACCAACTCTACATTTGCAATATATCCTTCAAAAGCAGTTTCAAGTTTGTTTTTTGCCGAGTTGCAAATTGATTCTCCCATCGGACAATATTGTGTTGTAAGTGTCATTAATAAATTTACTGTTTTGTTTTCTTCGTCAAAATTCAACTCGTAAACAAGTCCTAAATCTACAATATTTAAACCTATTTCAGGGTCCATTACTTCTTTAAGGGCATTTATACCTGTTTCAGATTTTATATTATTATTTGATAAAACATTCATGATATTTTAGCTTTATGAAAAATTAGTTTAAAAACATTAAAATTGTATAACACTGATGAAATAAACATGAGGCTTGCTGCTATTTGTATTATTTCAATTATCGAAAAAATTAAGCCTGTTGTAAAAGCAAAAATTGCAAAGCAGTATATTACAATCATTACATTGAATATGTTGTTGCTGTATATCTCTTTAGGGGTGGGGGTTTGAAATTTTCCTGCAAGTTTTCCATATTCTTTGTTCCAAATTATAAAAGGAAGAGTTTTGAAAGTCATGCCCAAAATGAGCAAACTAAGGCAAACAAAAAAGACTATGAAACCATAAAGTGATATTAATTTTAACTCAAAATGCAGATTATTTGTAATTGCTATTAAACATGAAATCAATATTACAGGAATTGCAATAGATGCCACCGAAATAAGTGAAATTTTGAGTTGAGGTTCTACAACTTTTCTTATTCTTTGTTTGAAAGATTGCAAGCAAAAATATCCGAACATAATAACTGCAATAAAAACAAGCGATAATGGTAAAAAATACCAAAATGTTTTAAAAGATTTCAGGAAAAAAAATACAAAAATTACCATTCCCGAATTTATTAATATAAAAATAGTCCAAAGAAGTTTGTGATTAGAGTATTTTGATATTAAAAACATAGGTATAAGCCGAGATCCAATACCAATTACTAGTAACAAAAACCACCCACAAATACCGGAAAAAGCGTGAAAAGGTAAGTAATAAAAAGAATTATTGCTCAATAAAACTTCCGAAAAATTATATACTTGTAAAAAACCAGTTACTCCCGTTACTAAAAGCCATATTGCCGATGTAAAGACAAAAATTGCATGGATATTTTCTGTTTTGCTTCGGTAAATGCTTAAAGCAATATTTACTAAAAAAATAAATATTGAAGTTAATAAAAGCAATGCCGAAAACATAGCTAAGTTGCCCATATTAAAATTGTAAAATGAATAAACGAGCATTGGTATTGCAACAGATGAAAAAGCAAATGTTATAAAGATTAACTTAATGCTGTAAATACCCGATTCTATTAGTACCGGCAATAGTTGATTAACTGCACCGAAAATTATCATCGTTACCCAGCCTAAAGTAAGAACATGAGTAATTGCAATAATTTCGGGGTTTAGATAATGCCTTAATAAAGCTTCGGCCGAAAAAATTAACATTAGGCAAGCAATTGCAAACGATATGGCAGCATAAGCAAAAAATGGAGTTATTGCTTTAGCAGGTGTATTTGCAAGCCGGCTAATATTACTTTGCCCTGCAATCATCTATTTTTTAAAAATTATAATATGAACTTCGTTTTCGGAAAGTTCATTTATTCTGAAATCAAATCCTTTTTCTTTAAGTTCGGGAATTAAAAAAACCGGAATGCGTTTATGATAAACGTATAATGCCTTACCTTGAGGCATATTTTCGAGATTATCGAGTATTGTCATCATTGGCATAGGCATTTCCATTTGCCTTACATCTAAAGTCAAAAGGTTTTCTTTATAAATACTCAAAATTGTTTCCCAGTCGGCAGAACTACTAATTTCAGGTTGTGGATTTTCCTCCAAAACATCATGTTTTTTGTAAAACCATGTTTCGGTGTAGTTTTCGTTTTGCACATCAGAGTAAACATCGTATCCCTTTTTGCCAAGCATTATTATTAGTGGAACAGGTTCAAAAGTATTAATAATTCTAAGTACTTCACCCTTTTTAATACTTTTTATCTTTTCAAGGATTTGTTTCAATGGGTCTGTTCCTGAAGCAAGAATTGGTCTTACATCAAAATCTATGATTTTTTCTTTTGCAATTGTTAAAACAAAATCAGGCACAGGCTTTTTACTTTCGTTTACATTCATTTTTTTTTCTTCTATATCAAAACCCAATGGTAATAATTTTTTATAAAAATCATCTACTGTACAATCTCCAATTTTCGATGCCATTTCAATTGTAGCTCTGCCGGCAATTAGTTTTCGCAAAACCGGATTTCGCAATTTTTCAAATTTTGGGCTCAGGCTTAAAATAGCATCAAGTGCAGCAGGATTTGAGTTTATAATTTTGCCGATCGATGTCTTTGAATTAATTTTCATAATTCAACTTTTTTATTTTAATTATCAATTAATGATTAGATAATTCTTTTTCCAATTCAATAGCTTTGGGAAAAAGAATATTGTTTTCGAGATGAATATGAATATTCAAATCATTTTCAAATTCTTGAAGCAAACGATAAAGCATGCTGTAGCTCATACAGGCATCAGCCGGCAGACTATAATTTACAGTAAGTTTTTTTATTTCTTCGTAGTGTTTTCCAACAAACTCATGTTCCATTTCCATCATATTTATTGGTCCTTTTACTGTACCAAAATGCGATGGTTCTAAGGGCTGATTAGTATTTTTTGAGTTAACAAGCTGCTTTATATATGGGAAAAGCACAATTTCTTCTTTTTGCATGTGTGAATTCAATTCTGCATTTATTTCTTCTACACACTGGTTAATTCTTAATAGTTCAGGGTGCCTGTCACCATGCACTCTCGAAACTTTATTAGAATAAAAAACTAATTCAGGAAGGTTTTTTCTTACATAAGTATGATGAGTATTTACAATATAATCTGATAAAAAATCAATGCTCCAGTCGTTAAAGGGCAAGTTGTTAGAATTAGCCGATGTTTTTTCGGTTTCTTGCAATTCTTTTTCAATTTGAGTAATGTCTAAACCCTTTTCTGCACAAGCTTCTTTAACTGTTTTTTTCCCTCCGCAACAAAAATCTATTCCGTATTTTTTAAATACTAAAGCTTTTCTTAAATCTTTTGCAGCAATTTGCCCGAGAGTTTCATCTTTTGAACCACTTATTTTTTTCGAAATTCTCACTTTCCACCATTCGGGTCCTTCTTCTAAGTATTCCCAAGTGAAAACATTGCCTCTTTCGCCCAGCATTTGATAATACAGAGGTTTGGGGTCATGATCGTTGTGAATTGTCAAGCTTTCGCCTTCGTTAAGTATATCGAATCTCGCAAAAATTGTAGGGTGTTTTTCTCTTGGTTCGAGAAGTGTTACATTAAGTATGTTTTCTGATACTGTTTCCATTTTTTTTAAATATTTGCTGCAAATATAAAACAAATTTTTACAATAAAAGTATTAAAGTACTTTTTTGCTTAAAAAAATTTTTTCTTTGATAAAACTATGATGTTAAATCTTTGTTAATACATAAAAAAGGAATAAAAAATAATGAAGACCATTATAGAACCATTTAAAATAAAATCAGTAGAACCTATATATTTTACTACACGCAATCAAAGAC
Organism: Bacteroidota bacterium; assembly: GCA_013359235.1. GTDB lineage: Bacteria > Bacteroidota > Bacteroidia > NS11-12g > UBA9320 > JABWCE01. The sequence continues at coordinate 14,736 of JABWCE010000029.1, read as the reverse complement.
TTGATATTATAAAAAAGGCACATTACAATGCTTTTTTGATAAAAGCCGAAAATGTAATAATTGATTTGCTTACTGATAGTGGCACAAGTGCTATGAGTAGTGCCCAGTGGGCAGGAATAATGATAGGTGACGAATCTTATGCCGGAAGCAACAGTTTTTTCAGATTCGAAAAAACAATAAATGAAATTACCGGAATGCCAATTGTAATTCCAACGCACCAGGGACGTGCATCTGAAAAAATTCTATTTGCTGTACTTGGCGGAAAAGGAAAATATATAGTAAGCAATACTCTTTTTGATACAACACGTGCTAATGTAGAAGCAAGTGGAGCAGAAGGTATAGATTTGCTTTGTGCCGAAGGTAAAATTCCATCGGTTTTGGCACCTTTTAAGGGTAATATTGATATTAAAGCACTCGAAAATTTTATAAATGAAAAAGGAGCAGAAAATATTCCGCTTTGTATTATTACAGTTACAAACAACTCCGGAGGCGGACAGCCTGTGAGTATGCAAAACATTAAAGATGCAAGCAGGGTGTGTAAAAAATATAATATTCCATTGTATATTGATGCTTGCAGATTTGCTGAAAATAGTTATTTTATAAAAAAACGCGAAAAGGGATATGAAAATAAAACAGTGAGAGAAATTGCCGCAGAAATGTTTTCTTATGCCGATGGTTGTACAATGAGTGCTAAAAAAGATGCATTTGCCAATATTGGGGGATTTATAGCATTGCATAATGAACAACTTGCTACGCAATGCCGAAATTTATTGATAATTACCGAAGGTTTTCCAACCTATGGCGGTCTTGCAGGCCGAGATTTAGAGGCAATTGCTATTGGCTTGAATGAAGTGCTTGACGAGCATTATCTTCAATACAGAATTAGGAGTACGGAATATCTTTCTGAAAAATTAGCTGCTGCAGGAGTTCCTGTTATGCAGCCATCAGGTGGTCATGCGGTTTATATTGATGCAAAAGAAATGTTGCCACATATACCTGTTGATAAATATCCAGGGCAAGCATTAGTAGCTGCTTTGTATGTTGAAGGTGGAATTAGAGGTGTTGAAATTGGTTCGCTAATGTTTGGCAAATACGATTCAAACGGCAAACTTATACCTGCAATGATGGAGCTTGTGAGGCTTGCTATACCGCGTAGAGTTTATACTCAAAGCCATATTGATTATGTAGCCGAAGTGATAATAGAAATGGCTAAAAACCGCGAAAAAATTAAAGGGTTGGAAATTACCTACGAAGCTGAGGCTTTAAGGCATTTTACTGCAAGACTAAAAGAGGCAAATTGAACAATGTGATTAAAATATAATTACAGACAATATTCGCCTTTTGAAATAATTTGATTTGCTACCTGTCTTCTCATAACCGTTGTATTTATAGGATTATATTTTGTGTATCTTTTTAATCCAAGCAACATCATTCTCAATTCATCTCCTTCGGCAAATGCACATACAGCATTTTTGCCATTAACAAAAATTCTCTCAAGAGCATCATTTAGGTAACAAATGGCGATATTTTCATATAATGAAATATTATCTTTAATGATATAACTGAGTTTTTCAACCCTTAATAGAGTACTTTCTGCAACGTACAAATCAATTACCATATCAGCGAGATACATCATTATTTCCTGTTCTTTTTCAAACTCCATCATAAATTTTTGTACTGCTGCACCCGCTACAAGCAGTATAGCCTTTTTAGCCTGCAAAATTGCCTTTTTTTCTTTTGAAAGATAAGATTCTTCTTCGTCGCCAAAATCGGGTATGCTCATTAGTTCTTTTTGAAGCGCCAATGCCGGTGTCATCAGGTCTATTTCGCCTTTCATAGTTCTTTTAAGCAACATCCCGACAGTGAGCATTCTGTTTATTTCGTTAGTACCTTCAAAAATTCTGTTTATGCGACTGTCTCTATAAAGACGGGCAACGGGATACTCTTCGCTATAACCTGTGCCTCCAAATATTTGTACTGCTTCGTCAACAACATAGTCGAGAACCTCGGACCCAAAAACTTTTAAAATAGCACATTCAATACTGAACTCTTCGGCAGCACGGAGCTTGGCTTCTACTTTATCTATTCCTTCTTCATGTAATTCGTTTATTTTGTCATTTATAAGAGCCGATACTCTGTATGTAGCAGATTCTGCTGCAAATGATTTAATTGCCATTTCGCCAATTTTGTATTTTATGGCTCCAAAATCTGAAATTGGCACGCCGAATTGGATTCTTTCATTTGCATATTTTACAGCTACCGATACCGCTTCTTTAGCTCCACCCATAACCATTGCACACAATTTATATCTTCCAATATTCAATACATTAAATGCAATTTTATGCCCTTTGCCTGGTTTTCCTAATAGGTTTTCGGAAGGTATTTTTACATTTTCAAAAAATATTTGACGGGTAGATGATCCCTTTATCCCTAATTTTTCTTCTTCTTCGCCTAATGTAATTCCGGGAGTGTTGGCATCAACTAAAAACGCTGTAAAATGTTCTCCTCCAATTTTGGCAAAAACAGTAAACAAATCAGCAAATCCGGCATTTGTAATCCACATTTTTTGACCATTTATCACATAATGCTTTCCGTCTTCGCTCAGGTCGGCTCTTGTTTTTGCTGCCAAAGCATCGCTACCGCTACCAGGTTCAGTAAGACAATATGCAGCTTTTATTTTTCCCGAAGCCAATCCGGGTAAGTATTTTAGTTTTTGTTCTTCTGTTCCAAAATACAATAAGGGTAATGTTCCTATACCTGTATGTGCTGCAATAGCAACACCAAACGAAAGGCTTGGACCAAGGTTTTCAGAAAGTATAGTTTCTGTATTAAAGTCAACACCCATTCCGCCATATTGTTCGGGAACACCTGCACCCATCAATCCAAGTTCAGATGCTTCGGCAAGCAGAGATAGAAATAAATCATTGTTTTCGTGTTTATCAAGTTTTTCAATATTGGGCCAAACTCTGCTTTTTATAAAATCTGATGTCATTTCTTTGAACATTTTTTGTTCTTCTGAAAATTCTTCGGGGATAAAAACAGATTGAGCCGGTTCGTCTTTTATTAAAAATTCTCCGCCTTTTAAAGTTAATTGATTCATTTTTTATATCTTTTGTTATTTTTTTAAAATTTAAAATTTAGATTATTACATACGTTCAATTACTGATGCTATTCCTTGTCCACCACCTATACAAGCTGTAACCAATCCAAATCTTTTGTTTCGTTCTTTCAATTCTCTTGATATTGTAATGGCAAGACGGGCACCTGTGCAACCAAGTGGATGTCCTAAAGCAATTGCACCTCCATTAGGATTTACTTTTTCAATATCTAAATTTAGATTTTTTATTACTGCCAGTGATTGTGCTGCAAATGCTTCATTTAATTCAATCAAATCAATATCATTTATAGATAATCCTGAATTTTTTAATGCCTTTGGCACAGCTTGGCAAGGTCCTATTCCCATGTATCTTGGGCTTACTCCGGCACTTACACAAGTTACAATTCGGGCTTGTGGTTCAAGGTTTAATTCTTTCATCATATTTTCACTCATTACTATTACAAATGCAGCACCATCGCTGGTTTGTGATGAGTTGCCTGCGGTAATTATGCCTCCCGCCTTAAATGCCGGTTTTAGCTCTGATAAAGTTTTTAGATTTGTGTCTTTTCTAGGTCCTTCATCTGTGTCAACAGTAAATGTTCTTTTTCTTCTTTTTCCTTCATCATAGTAAACTTCTTCAATTTGTACCGGAGCTATTTCATTTTTGAATTTTCCGGCTTCTATTGCCTTAATGGCTTTGAGATGTGAATTGAGAGAAAATTCATCTTGTTCCTGTCTTTGAACATTATATTTTGAAGAAACCTCTTCGGCTGTTAATCCCATTCCTATAAAATAATCAGGATGCTCGTTGGCAATATTATAATTTGGTACTGTTTTATACCCAACTGTTGGCACCAAACTCATACTTTCTACTCCACCTGCAATAATACAATCAGCCATACCACATTGAATTTTTGCGGTAGCCATAGCTATTGTTTCAATTCCGCTTCCACAATATCTGTTTACTGTTACAGCAGGAACCGATATGGGTAAATTGCTTTTTACACCTACCCATCTTGCCATTTGCAAGCCTTGTTCGGCTTCGGAAACGGCGTTGCCCACTATTAAATCATCAACTCTTGATGGATCTAAACCCGGAACTGAATCAAGCAAAAAATTAATTACTTCAGCCCCAAAATCTACAGGTTGTGTAAACCTGAAACCTCCTCTTTTTGCTTTGGTTATTGCTGTTCTGTATCCTTTTACAATATATGCTGTTTTCATTTTTTATTTTATAAATTTTAGTTTCTCAATGGTTTTCCTGTTTTTAATATTGATTGTATTCTTTCAAGAGTTTTCTTTTCTCCCAATAGGCTTAAAAAAGCTTCTCTTTCAAGGTCTAAAAGATATTGTTCTGAAACTAAAGTTGGCTGGCTCAAATCTCCACCACACATCACAAAGGCTAATTTGCGTGCTATTTTTTTGTCGTATTCTGTTGCGTAATTGCTTATGTAAAATGCTTCGGCACCGGCATACAAAGTTCCCAAGCCAGTTCTGCCCAATACCAAAATATCTGATCGTTGAGTTTTTTGCGTATAACCATTTCTGGCAAGTTCAAGTACTTTTTGTTTTGCAGTGCTAAGTTGCATATCAACATTTACAACATACAAATCTTTGTCGTGATGCAATATGCCATTTTTAAAAGCCTCTAAAGCCGAAGTTGCTACTTTTGCAGTTGCTATTGTGGTAAAGCGTTGTTGAAGTGTAGGTAATTGAGGATCGCCATCGTAAAAGCTGTCTGAAGTACGAACAACAAATTCTTTAGTGCCACCGCCACCAGGTATCAAGCCGGCTCCAAATTCTACCAAACCAATGTAGGTTTCTGCAACAGCTACGGCAGAATCGGCGTGCAATGTCATTTCACACCCCCCGCCTAGCGTTAATCCACGTGGTGCAATTACTACCGGAATTGATGAATATTTGAGTTTCATCACGGTATTTTGAAATAATCTGATAGCCATATCAAGTTCATCAAACTCTTGTTCTAAAGCAAGCATAAAAACCATAGCCAGATTTGCACCTGCCGAAAAATTAGCAGCATTGTTTCCTATTACAAGCCCATGATAACTTTTCTCTGCTATATCAATAGATTTGTTTAACCCTTCAAGCACTTCGCTGCCAATTGTGTTCATTTTTGTATGAAATTCAAGGTTCAATACCCCATCGCCAATATGATGCAATGTGCAACCTTTGTTTTGCCAAACTGGTTTTTCTGTTCTGTAATTTTCGAGTAATATAAAATTTTCTTTCCCCTTTATTATTTCATAAGCACAATTTTTTATATTATAGCAAAATCTTTTGCCATTTTCTGATTTATAAAATTTATTTATACCTTTTTCAAGCATCTCATCAACCCACTTTGCCTGTTTTAAACCGTATTTTTCCATAGCAGTAATTGTGCGCTCAATGCCTAAAATATCCCATGTTTCGAATGGACCATACTCCCATCCAAAGCCAGTTTTCATAGCATCGTCTATCTGATAAATACTGTCTGAAATCTCAGGTATTTTTTTGCTTACATATTCAAATACATGAAAATTGAGTTTATTTAAAAATTGTGCTGATTTATCAGTTTGAACTGATAAAAATTTAAGTCTGTCTGACAATCCTTCAATTTGTTTTGCAGCGGTAAACCACTCTATTCGTGGTTTTTCTTGTTGTTTATATTCAAGAGTTTTTAAATCGAGTACAAGAATTTCTTTTTCACCCTTTTCATTTTTTATTTTTTTATAAAAACCTTGACCTGTTTTATCACCAAGCCATTTGTTTTCTATCATCTTATTCAGATAAGCGGGTATTTTAAAAATATTTTTTTCAATTGCTTCACTCAAGTTGTTCTCAAGTCCGTTTGCAACTTTTACAACCGTATCAAGCCCTACAACATCACAGGTTCTGAAGGTAGCCGATTTTGGTTTGCCGCTTATTGTGCCTGTGAGCAAATCTATTTCTTCTGTATTCAATTGCAATTCGTCCATAAGTTTTAATACTGTCATAATACTGTATATTCCAACTCTGTTTGCAATAAAAGCCGGTGTATCTTTACATTTAACGGTACTTTTGCCTAAGAATAAACTACCATATTCCATTAAAAAATCAACTACTTCTGTTTCGGTTTCATTGCATGGAATTATTTCGAGTAATCGAAGGTATCTTGGTGGATTGAAAAAATGAGTTCCGCAGAAATGCTTTTTAAAATCATCGCTTCGTCCTTCAGCCATTTGTTGGATTGGAATTCCGCTTGTATTTGAAGTTATTAGTGTTCCATTTTTCCTGTATTTTTCAATTTTTTCAAACAATTGCCTTTTAATTTCAAGATTTTCTACAACTGCTTCAATTATCCAGTCGGCTTCTGAAATGCGACTTAGGTCATCTTCAAAATTACCGGTAGTAATGAGTTTTAAAACATCCTTGTCATAAATTGGTGATGGGTTTGATTTTACAGCATTTTCAAGTGCAGAATTTACCAATTTATTTCTCATAGCTTTAACCTTTGCCATTTCATCATCTAACTGTGGCGAAACGATATCTAAAAGCAAAGTATTAACTCCGATATTGGCAAAATGACAAGCTATACGGCTACCCATAACACCTGAACCAAGTATGGCAACTTTTTTAATTTTACGTTTTATCACTTTAATTTTTTATTAAAATTTTATTGTTTTTAAAATCATTTATCAACCAGTTTTGTGCATTTGTTAAAAAATCGGGGTTGTTGTGTATTCGCATGAGCAGCACAGCTCCTTCTATTAACATTATTGCTCTTTCAGCCATTTCGTTTGCTTGTTTCTGTCCGTAAAAATTTGAGTACAAATGTGTAAAAGCATTTTTCCATTCTGCAAAAAAATCTTTAACAATTGCATTAAATTCCATATTTGAAGTTACACATTCATTTCCAATAAGCGACATGAAACATCCGCCTATACCTTCCATAAATTGCTCTTCAGACTTTCGCGATAATTTTTCAAGACGTTTTTCAATAGTTAAATTTTCGTTATATGCAATAGAAAATACAGTTTCTGCAAAGTAGGTTTTTAAAAAAGACAACACTTCTTTCATAAGTTCATGTTTTGACGAAAAATGATGATAAAGACTGCCCTTCAAAATACCACATTCTTTGGCAATGTCAGAAATAGAGGTGGCATTATAACCCCTATTTTTAAAAACAATTACACTTTTTTTTATGATGTCTTCTTTGTTTAAAGCCATAATTTATGAGGCAAAATTAAAAAAATTTATTTTTAAAAACAAACGTTTGTTTGGTATGATAAAATAATTAACATTTTTAAAAATTTTTGAGTTTTAAAAATTTTTTTAAACAGCTATTGGTGCCTTTATTAAAGGGTGAGGGTCGTAATTTTTAAGAACAAAATCATCAAAATCAAAATCGAAGATTGATTTTTTTACAGGGTTTAGTTCCATAGTTGGATATGGCTTGGGTTGGCGGCTAAGTTGCAATTCAACTTGCTCAAAATGATTGCTGTATATATGTGCATCGCCAAAAGTGTGAACAAATTCATCGGCTATCAAATTACATTCGCGGGCTAACATCAGAGTAAGAATTGCATAGCTGGCGATGTTGAATGGTACGCCGAGAAAAAGATCGGCACTACGTTGATATAACTGGCAGGAAAGTTGACCATTAATTCCATTTTTTAACATATTTTCATCAGGTGGCTTAACGTAGAACTGAAAAAGACAATGACATGGTGCAAGTGCCATTTTGGGTATATCGGCAACGTTCCATGCGCTTATAATAATTCTCCTGCTGTATGGGTTTGTTTTTAACAGATTTATCACTTCAATAAGTTGGTCATAAGTTTTGCCATTTGCTCCTTCCCAGCTTCTCCATTGTTTACCGTACACGGGTCCAAGATTTCCATCTGTATCTGCCCATTCGTTCCATATTGTCACACCATTATCTGTAAGGTATTTAATATTTGTTTCGCCTTTTATAAACCAAAGCAATTCGTAAATTATAGATTTAAGATGTACTTTTTTTGTTGTGATTAAAGGAAATGAATTTTTCAAATCAAATCGCATTTGCCCCCCAAACCAACTTTTTGTTCCGGTTCCTGTGCGGTCAGATTTTTGGATTCCGTTTTCATAAACATATTTTAAAAAGTGCTCGTATTGGTTCATATAATGTACTGAGTTGTAACTTTTGCAAACATAGCTACAGACGATGTTATTTCATAAACATATTAAGCACATTCAGTCATGAGATAATAAAAAAAACATTCTATTGTCAAATTTTTTTATTTTTTTATTTTTTTAATCATCTTTGTTATAATTTTAAAAAAAAATTGTAATGAAAAAATATTGTTTTCAGCTATTTATATTTTTATTTTGTACTTATTCTGTAAATGGTCAGTTCAGTTCACCTGGGTCAATTATTAAAGATAATTTACCAAAAGCAGTTAATAGTTTATTATTTAAAAAATCGGCAACAAGCCCCAAAAACTGTGTACAAGATACAGTAGAATACCCTCGTTACAAGGCTACGGGATTTAATTCTATTTCTATTAGAAAAAATTATTCATTGGGACAGTTTTATGGTGCTCCGCAAGATATTACAATTCATGGCTTTACTTTTTTTGGCTGGGTATGGTCAAATCCTCCAACCGATAAAAAAATAAGATTGATTTGCAATATTTATAAAGCAGGGAAAGATTCATTGCCTACTGGTTCTCCTTTGAGAAGTGATACTGTAACTATTGACTCAACTTTTGGTTCAGGTTTATTGAGTACCTTAGAAAAAAGGGCAAATTTTAAAACTCCTGTAACTGTTAATTTTCCGTATATTTTAGTAATAGAATCAGATAGTGTTGCACTAAATGCAGCAATAGTGGCTAATAACTGGGCAAAAAATGATGGAGATGCTTTAAACTTTTTATGTGGCTCGGTTGGTGGAAAATGGTATCGCGGATTAAACCTAAATATCAGTGGGGTAAAACTTGATGCCGACATGCAGTTTTATCCACATGTAACTTATAATTTTGGTACTGATTTTAATATACCTGAATGTTTTGATTTCAAAGATTCGGTAAGATTAAAAAACATGTATAGAAGCAACGTATCGGGTAGTTTTTTTTATAACCGCTATTCTTTCTGGAAATACGAACAATGGTGTAATATGTGGAATTACGGTGATAAAACATGGAATACTTATTCAATTAATGGTGCGAATAAATACACTGGAAAAGGAAATTATAAGATACGACTAATTACAACTGTTTACCAGTGGCGACGAAACAACAATTGCGTTGATACAAGCGAAAAAATATTGTATTTTAAACCAACAGAACCTATTGCCGTTTCAAACACAAAAATATGCAAAGGCGACTCGGCAAATATTCTTGTGCAATCTGATACTGGCACACAAATTAAATGGTTTAAAAAAATAAATGATACTATCCCTGTTTTTACTGGTACATATAACAGACTTGGTATTCCTGTTTCTAATGATACTTTTTATTTAAAAGCTTATAATTATTCATGCACAAGTGCACTTACCCAACTTGTAATTTCGGTAAACGAATATCCCAAACATCCAGCTATAAAAGACGATAGTATTTGTACCGGAGCAAAGGCAAATCTCGTTGCAATTAGCAATATTGGAGTTACAGAGTGGTTTACTGATACTACTAAATTGCCTTTTTACAACGGAAATGTATTGCAAACAGGTGCATTAACCAATAGTGTTTCTTACTATGTTCGTAGCAATAACAATGGTTGCAAAAGCCCGTATTACAAAAAAATTACAGCTAATGTAGATGCGGGTTTTGCACCTGATGAGCCTAATGTTTCGCCTGACACAATTATTTGTTTAAGGCCACAAGGCATGGCTACTCTGAGAGCTTACAGCAAATCAAACGATTCGCTTAAGTGGTATAGTACGGCTAGTGGTGGCAGCAGCATAAAATCCGGTAATTATTACACTTTTACTCCATCATCAAAAGGAGAAATTACATTTTATGTAGAAGCACAAAAATCTACCTGTGCAAGTTCAAGAATTGGAATAAAAATAACTATTAGCGATTATCCGTCTATAACTCAGGTATTTGGAGATGAAAAATGCAAAGGCGATACTGCACAAGTAGGAGTAATGCTTTCATCTGTTGGTAATGTAAATTGGTTTTTATCATCAACCGGTGGTACTTCGTTTGACAAAGGCACAGTGATAAGATATTTTACAAAAATTTCAAAAACACTATATGCTCAAGCTGATGAAAACGGGTGTATAAACCCAGTTAGAAAACCTGTAAATATTATTATAAATGCTTATGACTCTATTACTTCCACGGATATTCCGATAGTTTGCGGTAGCAGTTCAGCAAAACTTAAAATTACGGCAGGCGCAAGTACAGTAAAATGGTACGAAGACCCCGAAGCTACAAAATTGCTTTTTACCGGTTCTACATTCACAACGCCTGTATTACTCGTTTCTACAAACTATTATTATACAGTAGAAAAAAATGGATGTATAAGTCCTGTAAATACTGTATTTGTAGAGGTATTGCCGTTGCCTGTAGTTGAATTTAAATATGAATACATAAGCGGACACAGAGTAAGGTTTACACCATACACCACAACAGGCGTAACTTATATTTGGCAAATGGGTGACGGAAACACCTATACCACTCGTTTTGTAACTCATCAATATGCCCAGTATGGAACATATAAAGTAAAATTAATTCTTAAAAATATTACAAGTGGCTGCAAAGACAGTACAATAATTGATGTTCCATTCGATTTCTCAAAAATCAGTAAGGTTGAAAATTTTGGTATAAAAATTTATCCAAACCCCACTAACGGTAATTTTGAAGTGAAAATCCCTGAAAATTTAAATGTTTATAAATGCACTTTGATTAACAACATAGGAAATCAAGTATTAAAAATATCACCTCAAAACAATAAAAATATCATAATTGATACCGATTTGCCCGTAGGTATTTATTATTTAAAAACCGAAACAGACAGAGGAACAAGTATAAATAAAGTAACAATAATTAATGATTAAATTTTATATATAAACAGTTTAAATTTTAATATAGTTTAATTTGATTTTTTAGGGTTTATTGTATTGATATGATTAATAACAAATAAAAAAAGATAAAAAAATTGATAAAATTATTGTTTTTTTGAATGGAAATATTCAAGTGAGCAATTTCAATACTTTAGCCCCAAAAATATCAAAAAAAGATGCGTCATTTCTTCCGCCTGTATTAAGTATAGCCATTATTTTATATCTATTAGGTTTGTCGGGTTTAATATACTTTACCGGGCAAAAAGTAGTTGACAGTTTAAAAGAAAAAGTTAATGTAAATATATACTTTGCACAAAACACTGATGAAAAAGAGATTTATAAAATTATAGATACCTTAAAAACAAAAAAATATTGCAAGCAAACAACCTACCTTAGCAGCGAAGAGGCTGTTTATGCTTATAAAAAAGAACTTGAGCAGGATATTGTTGAAATTTTGGGGTATAATCCGCTACCTGCAAGTATTGAACTATCGGTAAAAGCTGAATATGCTGACAGCAGAAGCCTTCGAAAAATTGAAAGAGAACTTTACAAACTTAAAAATGTATCAGAAGTGATAATACAAACTGGTTTGATAGATGAAATAAACAACAATAAAAAGCTAATATCCGGTACTCTTGCCATATTGGGTTTGCTGTTTGTTATTATAGCTTTTTTTCTCATAAACAGTACTCTTAGGCTCAATATATACAGTAAGAGATTTTTGATTAGAAGTATGCAACTTGTTGGTGCCACAGAAGGATTTATTATTAAACCATTTTTGAAAAAAGCATTTGTTTACGCTATTTCAGGTTTTGCAATTGCTTCAATATTTCTTTCTATAACCGTATATTTTATTGCAAAACAAGCTGACGAACTTATTTTTTCTGGAAATCTCGAGTGGCTTGACGATGCCACACTAAAAAGCGATTTAACATTCGCATCATTGTATTTGTTATTGTTATTATTAGCCGGAATTATTATTTCATCAGTTTGCACCTATTGGTCAACAAAACGATATTTGCACTCTAATATTGAAGATTTATATTAAAAAAATTATATTTATATGTCGAAAAAAATTCAGCAAAAAGTAAAATCAACTCCAAAAGAAAAGCCAAATTCAAAAGTTGATATGGTTTTCGGTAAGCAAAATTATATTTTAACAGCAACAGCATTTATTGTGCTAATTATAGGTTTTGTAATGATGTATGGCGGGAAAGAAGATATTTACAGTTTCAGAAAAATTACACTTGCACCAATAGTAGTACTCGTTGGTTTTGTAATAGGAATATTTGCCATAATGATAAAACCAAAAGCTGGCAATGGGGCTGATTGAAGCATTAATTTTAGCTTTTATTGAAGGTTTAACCGAATTTATTCCTGTAAGCAGCACTGGTCATATTATTATTGCCTCGTCAATAATGGGAATAAAATCTGACGATTTTGTAAAATTATTTACAGTTGGGATCCAGTTTGGCTCTATACTGGCTGTTATAATTCTTTATTTCAAACACTTTTTTCAAACACTACGATTTTATTACAAACTTTTTGTGGCTTTTATTCCTGCAGCAGTTTTTGGTGTACTTTTTAAAAGCCAAATTGATGAAATGCTCGAAAATGTTGTAATAGTTGCCATTGCTTTGATTGCAGGAGGTATTATTCTTGTTTTTATTGATAAAATTTTTAACAAAGAAAAAATTAATAATGATGAAGAAATATCGTATAAAAGTGCCTTTATCATTGGCTTTTTTCAAACAATTAGTATGGTTCCAGGCATTTCGCGTTCTGCAGCAACCATCATTGGAGGATTAATAGAAGGTTTGTCACGTAAAAAAGCTGCCGAGTTTTCTTTTTTTCTGGCTGTACCTACTATGTTTGGAGCTACCGCAAAATCTTTATTCGATTATTTCGAAAATGGACTATTTTTAAACAATGAACAAATAAAAATTTTTACCTTTGGTAATATTGTAGCTTTTGTTGTATCGGTTATTGCAATAAAATTTATGATATCAATTGTTGTTAAATACGGTTTTAAAATCTTCGGCTATTACAGAATAATTTTAGGTTTGATTATACTAATTCTTTATTTTACAGGCTCAAAACTTTCAATAATTGACTGATGAAATGCAGTTTTGTTTGTTTGCTTTTATTTTTTCTCGGCATTTCAAATTCTTTTTGTCAAAGACTTGAGATTGATTCTTCAAAAAATGGAAAATTTTCATTAACCGAAAAAAATGGGTTAAAAGTTTCGGGAATGTATAAAAACTCAAAACGCTGTAAAATATGGACATGGCATTATCCTGACGGCACTTTGTACAAGCAAATAAAATACAAAAAGAGTAAATTAATTTGGATTTTGTACTTTGAAAATAATAAAGCATGGCTCAAAATAAACAGATTTGGAAAACGTAAAGTTATAAGACAATGTAATTGCCGTGAACCTGAATATTAACAAAATCAAATTCATTGGTTTAATTGGATAAAAAATAATTTAATTTCTTTTATAATTTTGCTTTAATATGATAAGTGTAATTGTACCTGTTTTTAATGAAGAAAAAAATATACTTCCGCTTTTCGAAAGGATTGAAAATTCACTTAATAAAACCAAATGTACTTATGAAATAATTTATATTAATGACGGCAGCCGAGATAATACTTTTTCTACAATTAAAAATCTTGCAACCAAATACGACTTTGTAAAATATATCAACTTCAGCCGAAATTTTGGACATCAGATTGCAGTATCAGCCGGGCTTGATTTATGTATTGGCTCAGAAGCTGTAATAATTGATGCCGATGGACAAGACCCTCCCGAATTGATACCCTCTATGTTTGATAAACTTAATGAAGGTTTTGAAATAGTTTATGCCCGCCGAAACAAACGAAAGGGCGAGTCGGGTTTTAAAATTTTTACTGCCAAAGTTTTTTACAGAATTCTTTCAAGACTTACTACTATAGATATTCCACTTGATACAGGCGATTTTAGGATAATAAAAAGAAAAGTAATAGACCAGATAAAAAATATGCCCGAAAAACAAAAATTTCTTAGAGGGCAAATGGCATGGCTTGGTTTCAGGCAAACTTCTATTGAATACGACCGCAACGAACGACTTAGCGGTAAAACAAATTACACAATAAGAAAGATGTTGAGATTGGCAACAGATGGAATTACATCATTTTCTAATTTTCCATTAAGACTTGCTACTATATCTGGGTTTTTATGTGCATTTGCTGGCTTTCTTCTTATTTTATATACGCTTTACAGTCGTTATATTCTTAAAGATTATGAGAAAGGTTGGTCGTCTTTAATGATTACCATAGTTTTTTTAGGCGGAATTCAACTTATTGGTATTGGTATTATTGGAGAATACATTAGCCGTATTTACGATAATATCAGAAATCGCCCTCTTTATATTGTTGACGAAACAAATATCAAGAAAACGGAAAAATGAAGAATAAATTATAGTTTTCCATCCATTCCAAAGTTTTAAAACTTTGGAAAAAATTTAAAACCCTAAACCCCCCTCAAAAAACCAAAACCCTCTGCACAAAAACTTCATTGCCGGCTTTTATTTTTACAAAGTAAATGCCTTTGCCGGCGGGGATTTGGATGGTT
>JABWCE010000035.1 GCA_013359235.1 Bacteroidota bacterium | reverse complement strand
TTACTGTTTCGTACAGAAGTTTAATTCTTAATTTCTCGTTTCTATTTCTTTCTATGATTTGGGTGCAAAATGTGTCTGCTACACCGGTAACCATCAGTATCACTACTACATGGAACTCCTCAACGACATTACCCACCGGACCAGCACCCGCCCCGGATTATAGGGAGGGTATTTCAATCATCAATGGAGCTGAATTGACAATTGATGGTTTGACCAATTTTCAATTGAATGACAACACCTTAATTTCTGTAACAAATGGTTATCTTAAAATAATTAACAATAGCATTATTGCTATGGGATTGAATTCTTACATTGAACTTTCTGGAATACTTGGCACACCACATTCGTTAATTATTTTAAATTCAGAAATAAAGCCTAAGGGGTTAAATTGGAAAGGTATAATTTTAAAACAAACATTTTGGCACGGTACTCATGAACAGCAATACTCAACATACCCGAGTATTGACCCTTCTGGAAATTGTACAAACAGTATGTGGACAGGCATTTTATACAACAATATAGGTGAAGTGATTTTAGAAAATGCTAAAATTTATGATGCAGAAATAGGAATTGATTGTTCTCCAACTTTTAATCAACGAGGCGGTGTTGTAAGAGTTAGAGATTCAAAGTTTATCAACTGTAAAAAAGGAATTAGATTAGCCTATTTTTATGATGGCGATTATCCAAATGCTTCTTTTATAATGACAACAGATTTTGAATGGAATGATAATATTAGCTTTTCATTAAATGAATTAATTCATATAGAGCTTGAAAATTTATATACGGGTAAATTAAATATAGGCGGATGTAATTTTTATAATTATAATTCTACTTTAAATTATTCGCCTGAAAGAGGCATAGGTATTAATGCAATAAAATCTGAATTTTCAATTTCTAAAGATGGTGATAAATGTTGCGTAAATCAAGATGGCAAATGTCCCGATAATTGTTTTACAAACCCACTAATAACGCAAAGGGGAAATAAATTTAAAAATTTAGGTTATGGTATAAAATTCGATGGATATAATTACGGGGCTCGTGCAGAAAAAATAGCATGCAGGTATTCAGAATTTTCAAATTGTGCAAACAGCATATTTATTGAAAATGCACGTGATGTAGTAATTTCTGATAATTATTTTATCGTAAATTCAAATGACTTTGATGATTTTTTTCCAAATACATTTTTAAATAATACCGAAGTTTTTGACATTACTTTTAAAAACTCAAGCGGAGTAAGAATTTTTGATAACGAATTTACACATGATTTAGAATATATTGATGGAATAAAATCTGATAACCCCGATCTATCTCAAACATCATTTATCAGAAAAAATAAATTTTATAACACTTTAGGCCTTGGTCCATTATGTGGCCCTCATATTATAGCTATAGATTTGTATGGTAACAACAATCACTTAGATATTACTTGTAATAACTTTATAGACCAAGTTTACGATATTAAAGTAAATGAAGATGCAACTTTGGATGATGTGCCCAATATGGCAGACCACCTATCAAATGAAGAATTAGCTGAAAATGCCTATTCAAGTTTACCCCCTGAAACAAATCCATCTATTCCGGATTTTCAACATTTAACACTTGGCTGCGCAAGTAATATTTATAATGAAACAAGCACAATTGCTGTGGGTCATCGCAAAATAACTTCTTCCCCATCCTATAACATGCGGTTTCATCCTTTTTCTCATCCAAATATTAAACCATATCTAAAAGAAGTTGTTCAATCAACTTGGAGTGGCAGCAATTGTGTAGATTGCAGTACCAATTGTGATAAACTTGCCATTAAGAAAGTGCAGGCAAGTATTAATTACATAATGGATAAAGGTTTATTTGTTTTGTATCCTAACCCTTCAAATGGACAGATTACCATAAAATTAAAAAATGTAATTGGATGCAAAAATGCAATTTTCAAAATTATTGATTTGCAGGGTCGTACAATATATGAGGATAAAATACAGAATACTGAAACAACTTTAAATCTTGCACAACTCGAAATTAACGAAGGTATTTATACTGTTATGATTCATAGCCCATCTATGAGTGCCTGCCAAAAACTTATATATTTTAAATAATTTTTCTTATGTTTTTGTTTCGAAATATAGCAATTGCTTTTTTATTTTGTTTTGGGCATTGGGGGTATACTCAATCGAGCAAGCAATGGTTATTGAACGAAGGAAGAACGTACACATTTTTAAATGCAGATAAATTAGAGAAGTATGCATTTTTTTCCGGGATAAATAGTTTTGGGGATGATGCAGTTATTTCTCAAAATAATGGTTCCCCCCTATTAGCGAACAGCGGTAATTTTTTGTTTGACTTTTTAAGAGGAAACCCCATTAAAAATGGCGATTCGCTTGTTCCATTGTACCATAGTTTTTTTGTTCAAAGAAATGATAGTTTAATTGATCTAATAGGTGATTATGATACCATTGGTATTGGGGTAAATGTTTGGAAGTCTCTTTACAAATCCGGTGGTTACGAATATGATAAAATTCAGTTTTATACACCGGGGCTTTACTCACATTCGGTTTTATTATCTTCAAATCCGATGAAAGCCATAGATAAAAATAAGTTACTCCAACCTTACCCCATTAACTTGGTTAATATTGACAATATTCACCGTGTTAAGGATTATCAATATCGTTTTCTTAGCTCTTATTATAAAGCACCATATAATTACGGAAAAGATGAGGATAATATCCTACAAATAAATAATTACGCAGATGGAGTATTCTATTTAACAGACAGCATTAAAATAGATAATTCTGCTCAGCTTTTTAAGGAACCAATTCCAATATTACCCAATGAAAGAATTTACGATGGGAAAAATGTTGGTGAAGGTAAATTAACATTTGGACAGGATAAATTATTTTATATTAAAAAAGCCAGTATTTGTAAAAAAATCAGTTTTTATTTAGAACCCGTAATTGAATATACAGGAATTTGTATGGTGGATATTGATGCTGCTACCGGCAAAGTTATTGGGAATGAACGTGTATTAAAAGAAGGGCAGCAAAGAACCCAACGCCATTTAAATTGGTTGCCAAAGGGTTCGTATTATTCCTATAGTGATTTTGAAATATCGCCGAACGATTCGATTCTCTACTATATAGAAAAAGAGTATATCCTTGATTCATCAAATAATCAACGAATTGATAATTTCATTTATAGGGTTTTTTCATGGAGATTTAGAGATGGCGGTGCCTTTAACCCTATTCCAATATTTATTTCAGATAAGTATAAGGATTATTTCGATGGTATTACTTCCATTAATATTAACCCTTATGGAAAGCTAAATATCATCATCCGGAATAATACCCCTGGTAATTATAGAGAAGCAATGATGATGAACCTCAATGAGACTAACAGGCCTAAAGGATTATCATCCACATTTTCTACAATTTCTCTTCCCAGTACCACCACAGTAAACCTTAAACCACAATTATATTTGTACGATTTCATAAGAATTAGTTCAAAAATAGATTATAACTGTGAAGCACAGGTAAGTACTAAAAATCAATCTGACTTGAGTGGTGGAATGAATGATTTTACTTGGTACTTTACAAAGGAAAATGGCATAATAGATACTGTTTGGGGTTTTGAACCAAAAGTGGTTTATAAAAAAAATGGAAAATACCCTTTTAAAGTTCATGGAGTAAGCAATATTCAAAATGGTTACTCAGAGTGGTATCATGATACAATTTACATTAACATCCCCGCCAAACCCATTGCCGCTTTCAAAGCTGCCGATACCGTAATTTGCCGCTACCTGCCTTTGCAATTTACCAATTTGTGCCATGCAAAAGAAATAAAACCCG
>JABWCE010000028.1 GCA_013359235.1 Bacteroidota bacterium | reverse complement strand
AAATTTTGCAATAAAAATATCATTATTACATGCTGTTGATTTTCTGAGTAGAGTTTTGTTTTCAATAATCAACGAATCCTTAAAAATACCTGTAGCGTAGCTGTTGCCAAGGCTATCAACACAAATATCTTTAAGAAGAGCCGTTGAATCAGAGTAAACTTCCTTTACCCAAAAATGAGTTTGAGAAATTGAACTCAAAAAAAATAGCAGAAATACTATTATTAGTAAAACCTTTTTATGAAAATTCACAATATTTTTTTATGCAAAATACACATTTTTTAAAATTTATAAAAAAATTAAGGGGTTATTGAAATAGATACTATCCAGTTTGAACTTGGTGTACATATTCCAGAAGTTGTCGATGATATTGTTACACTTATTGTATTAGTTGTTGTTAATGCCCCACCACATGCTGCCCCACAATAATTTGTAATATTTGTTTGTGTTTGAGTGCCAGCTATAAATGGAAAAGAAATTACACAACCCAAAGAATTTACAAAAGAAATAGTAGAAATAGTTGTTCCACAGCCTATTCCACAAGGACCAAGGTAACTTATAGGACCCGGAGTGCCAGCAGTTGCAATAAAGCTTGCTGCTGCAATTAAAGCAGGGGGAGAACTATTGTCCCAAAAATCTACTTGCCAATCACAATCAGAAGTATTCGACCAATTATATTCAAAGCATTGTGCCACCACATTTTTTGATAAGGTTAAAAATGCTAAAAACATTAGGATAGTTATTAATTTTTTCATATTTGATATATATTTTATTATTCAAATTTTCGTTTTTTTTTTTTTTCAAAAACAAGAAGTTAAGAAAAAAATGACAGAAAAATGAAGGATAAATTATATTTCCCCCCCCATTCCAAAGTTTAAAACTTTGGAATGGGGGGGGAAATTCAGTTTAGATAGTTTTAGTAACCGGAAATGAATTATTATTTTTTATTATTAAAAACTATTTGTTTATTTTCAATATCACAAATTATTGGAGTTTCTTTATTTACAGAGTCTTCAATGATTTTTTTGGAAAGCACATTCAATAATTCTCTTTGTATTACTCTTTTCAATGGTCTTGCACCAAATTGAGGGTCGTAGCCAATTTCGCTTAGCCAGTCTATAAGTTTTGGAGTGATTTCTAAGTTAATTCCCATTTCATTAAGAGATTTGATAATATTTTTTGCCTGAAGTTCAACAATTTGGCGTATTTCATTTCTGCTTAGGGGTGTGAACATTATAATTTCATCAATTCTGTTTAAAAATTCAGGTCTGATAGACTTTTTAAGCAAATCAAATAATTCAATTTTGGTTGAAGCTATGATTTCGTCTTTTTTGCTATCGTTAAAATTTTCAAATTTTTCTTGTATTAAATGACTGCCAAGGTTAGATGTCATTATAAGTATTGTATTTTTAAAATTAGCAGTTCTACCTTTATTATCAGTAAGACGGCCATCGTCTAATACTTGCAAAAGAATATTAAATACATCAGGATGTGCTTTTTCAATTTCATCAAAAAGTATTACAGAATAGGGGTGTCTTCTTACGGCTTCAGTAAGCTGTCCGCCCTCGTCATAACCCACATAACCTGGAGGTGCTCCAACCAGTCTGCTTACTGTATGTTTTTCCTGATATTCACTCATATCTATTCTGATCATGGCATTTTCCTGATTAAATAAATATTCGGCTAAAGCCTTTGCAAGTTCTGTTTTGCCTACACCGGTTGTACCTAAAAAAATAAATGAACCAATTGGTTTTCGAGGGTCGCTAAGGCCTGCACGGCTGCGTCTTATTGAATCTGAAATAGCTGTAATGGCTTCATGTTGCCCTACAACTCTTTTGTGAAGTTCGTTTTCGAGATTGAGTAATTTTTCTCTTTCTCCCTGCAACATACTTTTAACCGGAATACCTGTCCATTTACTTACTACTTCGGCTATATCTTCGCTGTCAACTTCTTCTTTTACCAAAGCACCACCCGATTGTTTGGCGGTAAGTTCTTTTTGCAGTTCGTTTAGTTTTTCTTCGGCTTCACGCATTTTGCCGTATCTTATTTCGGCTACTTTTCCGTAATTGCCTGTACGTTCTGCTACTTCGGCTTCATGCTTAAGGTTTTCAATTGATAATTTTTGAGATTGAATTTTTTCTACAATTTCTTTTTCGTTTTTCCATTTGGCATAAAGTTCGTTTCTTTCTTCATTCAGTTTGCTCAAAATATTTGAAAGTTCTTCTGTTTTTTCTGCTTTACCTTCCTTTTTAATTGCTTCTCTTTCTATTTGAAGCTGAAGAATACGGCGGTCAATTTCATCTAACTCTTCAGGTATTGAATCAATCTCTAATCTAAGTCTTGCAGCAGCTTCGTCAATCAGGTCAATAGCTTTATCGGGCAAAAACCTATCAGAAATATATCTTTGAGAAAGTTCTACTGCCGAAATTATAGCATCGTCTTTAATTCTTACTTTGTGATGTGTTTCGTAGCGTTCTTTCAAGCCTCTTAAAATTGAAATAGCATCATTAACATCAGGTTCTTCAACCATTACAGATTGAAAGCGGCGTTCAAGTGCTTTATCTTTTTCAATGTATTTTTGGTATTCAGCAAGTGTTGTAGCTCCAATAGCCCTTAATTCGCCACGTGCAAGTGCAGGTTTTAAAATATTTGCAGCATCCATTGCCCCTTCGCCACTGCCGCCAGCACCTACAAGGGTATGAATTTCATCAATAAATAGTACAATTTCGCCGTCTGCACCTATAACTTCTTTTATAACTGCTTTAAGTCGTTCTTCAAACTCTCCTTTATATTTTGCTCCTGCTATAAGAGCTCCCATATCAAGAGAATACACGGTTTTTGATTTTAAATTTTCCGGAACATCTCCATTAATTATCCTATGGGCAAGTCCTTCGGCTATAGCTGTTTTACCTACACCTGGTTCGCCAATAAGTATAGGATTGTTTTTTGTACGGCGGCTTAAAATCTGTAACACTCTTCGTATTTCGTCATCGCGTCCTATTACGGGGTCCAATTTACCTTCACGTGCAAGTTGATTAAGATTTTTAGCGTATTTGCTCAACGAGTTGTATTGTTGTTCTGCACTTTGACTTGTTACACGGCTATTCCCTCTAAGTTCTATAAATGCTTTCTTTATTTCATCATTTTTAATTCCTGAATCTTTCAAAAGATTTGCTACTGCATCTTTTGCTTCTAATATTCCAAGAAAAATATGTTCTATTGTAACAAACTCGTCTCCAAAAGTTTTTAACATACCCAACGCCTTTAGCAAGGCAGTATTAGCTTCTTTGCTAAGATAAACTTCCTGATTGCCACCTTGCTGTACAGGATACGACTTTAATATTGCATCAAGAGCATTGCTAATTCTATCATAATTTGCATTAACTTTTTTAAGTGCATATACCAATACATTTTCGTCTGTAATGAATAATGCTTTAAGCAAATGTCCTGTTTCTATACTCGGATTGTTTGAATTAAATGCTAATTCTTGAGCTTTTTGGATTGCTTCCTGCGATTTGATTGTGAATTGGTTTAAATTCATATTATAATTTTAATTTTTTAAGTTTTATGTTCAAAAAAAATTCCCTTTGAGGTTTTGGTGTCTATTTGGCTTTTTTAAAAATATGTTAAAGCCAAAAAGTCTTGAATGGGCTGATAATTATAGATTTTTAAAGACAATTTGACGTTTATGGAAACAATATTTCAGGGTATAATTTTTTTAGTATTAAATTTGTTTTATTAAATAGTTTAATTAAAAAAATATTTTAGTTATGAAACGAAGTAAAACATTGTTTGGAGTAATAGCAGGGCTTGCCGCAGGTGCTTTAATCGGTTTTCTTTTTGCACCTGGCAAAGGAGGAGATACAAGGAAAAAAATTACAGATAAGGCAAGAGAAACCATTCAAAGAATAAAAACAAAATTAAATCAAAGCAAATTATAGTTTTTTATTATTCGAAAAATCAAATGGAAGATAAAGAAAATATCAAAGATGAAATACGAGATTTAGCTAATGCTACTGAAAACTATATAAAAATACAACTTGAATTAATAAAACTAAAAATTATTGAAAAGACGGCAGATGTAATTTCGGCTGCATTTTCGAGAATAGCAATTTTAATATTTTTGGTATTTACATTAATTATTCTAAACATAGGTTTATCATTCTATTTTGGCGAACTTTTGCATAAAACATACTATGGTTTTTTTGTAGTTTCGGGGTTTTATGCAATAATTACTATTATACTTTACTTGCTAAGAAACAGATTTTTAAAAACTAAAGTAAGCAATACAATTATCGATATTTTATTAAAAGAAGATTGAAATGGGTAACTCTACAAAAAATCTAAGAGCTATGATTGCAGCAAAAGAACTTGAAAAAGTAAAAGCTGAAGAAAATTTAAAATCAAATTTTAATAGTGCTTTAGAGAGTCTTAATCCCATAAATATTGTTAAAAAATCAATATTGGGTTTTGCACAATCTACAAATGTAATAAACAAGATAATAGTAGTTACATTAGCCGGTGGTGTAGGTTTTTTAATAAGTAAACTCATTAAAAATAATTCAAAGGCAATTTTAAATAAACTTTCAACGGCTATAATTGAACTTGGAATAATAAATTACATTTCAAATAATAAAGAAGAAATTAAAGATTTCGGTATTTCTTTATACAACAAACTGTTTAAAAACGAGCAATACCATGAAAACAATTCAAGCGAAAAATAATCAAAAAAATCCATTTTATGCTCATTTTGCTTATGTACTTGTTTCGCTTATTTGTTTATTTACAATTTTATATTATGGAAGACATATATTATTTCCGCTGCTTTTTGCAATGCTCATGGGCATTTTGCTAAGACCTGTTGAAGTTTTCTTTAATTTAAGGCTAAAAATTCCGAGAGTAGCTTCAATATTTATTTCTGTTTTTCTTGCCATTTTGTTTTTAAGTTCAATTATTTTGTTTATTTCTTGGCAAATTGGATATATAGCCCATGACTGGGACAAAATAAGCCAAAATATTTTTACTCATTATCACAACATTCAAAAATGGATTTTTAATAAGTTTAATATTTCGAACAGCCAAATTGAACATTACCTGAAAAACTCGTCAGCGCTTACATTTGATAAAGGTACAAAGTATTTGAATACCACTATCACTACATTTTCTGAATTTTTACTTAATCTCACTTTAATACCAATTTATACGTTCCTGATAATGCTTTACCGAAAATTGTTTATTAATTTTTTAAATAAAATAGTTGCTAATAAGTATAAGCGAAATTTAAACGATATTTTAAGAAACATAAAATCGGCAATACAAAGCTATCTGCTTGGCTTGCTTACAGAAATGGGAATAGTTGCCACATTGACAAGTATTGGATATACAATTGCGGGCATTGAATATGCGCTTTTGCTCGGTGTAATTACGGGTTTACTCAATATGATACCATATATCGGTATTACTATAGCTGCTGTTTTGAGTATTTTTGCTACACTTACTAGTTCAACAGACCTTTCGTTAATATTAAGTGTTGTGGCTGTTAATGCAATAGTTCAGTTTTTGGATAACAATATTTTGGTTCCTATGATTGTTAGCTCTAAAGTAAAAATAAATGCTATTGCTTCAATTGTTGGAATAATAATAGGTGGTACTATTGCTGGTGTATCGGGTATGTTTTTGGCTATACCTATAATTGCAATAATAAAAGTGATTTTTGATAATATTGATTCTTTAGAGCCATGGGGATATTTGATTGGTGATGAAACAGACGAAAAAAAATCGGGTATAAAAATTCCATTTATAAATAAAATAAGGAAAAGAAGCGAAAAAGTAACTTAAATTATTTTTTGGTAGTCTAATTACTCATAATTCTGTAAATATTAATTTTGAACACAAAATGAAAAAAGTATTTTTTACATGCTCAATTATACTGAGTTTGCTATCAAAGGCACAAATAACTAATGATATTGAATTTTACAAGACATTGATTTTAAAAGAAAATACAGGATTGAAACCTTCGGATTTGAATGAAATGAAAATTACTTCAAAATCGTTAAACAAACGGAATAGTATTACTCATATTTATTTCAATCAATATTATAAAAATCTACCGGTTTACAATGCTGTTCTGGGTTTGCATATTGACAAAAGCAATAAAGTTGTAAAAATAAACAATTCGTTTTTTAAAAATATAAATGAACAAAATGCTGAAACAACAATTAATTTCAGTCCAATAGAAGTTGTAAAAATTGCTGTAAATTCAAAAATAAGTGATAAAGAAATATCAAAAAATAGTAACGGTTTTAAGTTTAAAAGCGAAGCCGAAAACGAAGTAGTTTATACTAATGAGGAATTGTGTTTGAATGACATAGTGTTGAGTAAATGCTGGGTGGTAGAAGAAAAAAGTTTAGTACTATCGTGGAATGTAAATTTTCAAACTATTGATGGTAAAAACTGGTGGAATATAAGAATAGATGCAAAAACCGGAAAAATAATAGATGAAAACAACTGGGTAAATACTTGCAATTTTAAACACGCTAGTCATAAGAAAATTAATACTTACCAAGTCTTACCGGCAGAAGCAAAAGGCGAAGGAACAAATGGCTCAAAGTACAGAGTACTACCTTTGCCGGTTGAAAGCCCAAGCCATGGTAATATGACTTTACTTACTGACCCTTCTGATAGCCTTGCATCGCCTTACGGATGGCATGATATAAATGGCAGAACAGGCAATGAATATACAATTACCAGAGGAAACAATGTATTTGCATGTGAAGATAAAGATAATAACAACCAGGCTGGATACAGCCCCAATGGCGGAACAACCTTAAATTTTGATTTTCAGTTTGACAATTCTAAACGTCACTCAGATTATTTAGATGCAGCCATTACTAATCTTTTTTACTGGAATAATTTAATGCACGATGTATGGTATCATTACGGTTTTGACGATGAATCTGGAAATTTTCAAAGAAACAATTATAGCAGAGGTGGTAGCGGAAGTGATGAAGTGAATGCTGATGCACAAGATGGTAGTGGCACTAATAACGCTAATTTTGCAACTCCTCCCGAAGGTCAAAACCCACGAATGCAGATGTATGTTTGGAACGTTAGTTCAACTTCATATCTTTTAAGGGTTTTGCAGCCATCTTCAATTGCTAAATTGTATGCTTCGGTGCTTGCGAGTTTTGGACCAAAATTAACAACAACTCCAATAAGCGGTAATCTTGTGCTGGTAAATGACGGTACTTCAAACCCTTCATTTTCTTGTAAAGCACTTACAAACGCAAGTAGTATAAACGGGCAAATAGCTTTGATAGACAGGGGAAGCTGCAGATTTGCCGAAAAGGTAAAATTTGCACAAGATGCCGGAGCAAAAGCTGCAATTATTATTAATAACGTTAATGGTAACCCATTTACTATGGGAGGCGATGGAGCTACAAATCCTACAATTCCTTCAATAATGATTTCAAAAACTGATGGAGATGCTTTAAAAAATGCTTTAAAAAGCCAAACAGTAATAGTAAGCATGTACGATTCAACAGGCTCATCGGGAAAGCAATACGACAGCGATTTTGATAATGGAGTAATTTCTCATGAATATGGTCATGGTATTTCAAACAGATTGACAGGAGGTGCTGCAAATACCAATTGTCTTACCAATCAAGAACAAATGGGCGAAGGTTGGAGTGATTTTTTTGCCTTGGTAATGACACATAAACCAGGTGCGAAAGGCACAGATAAAAGAGGGGTGGGTACTTATGTTATAGACCAAGCCAATGATGGTGATGGAATTAGAGATTATCCATACAGTACATTAATGAGCATAAACCCTGTTACTTATAACGATATTAAAACATTTTCAGTACCACATGGAGTTGGTTCAGTATGGTGTAGCATGCTTTGGGATATGTATTGGAATTTTATTGACAGATATGGTTATGACAGCGATATTTACAATGGTAAAGGCGGAAATAACTTGGCAATGCAGCTTGTAATTGACGGATTGAAATTACAACCTTGCAACCCTGGTTTTATTGATGGAAGAGATGCAATTTTAGAAGCAGATAAAATAAATAACAAAGGAGCTAATCAAGATATTATTTGGAAAGCATTTGCCCGCAGGGGGCTTGGATATAGTTCAAAACAAGGTTCATCAAACAGCCGTAGTGACGGAACTTCAGCCTTTGATATACCTAAATTTGATTTACCTGTGATATCAAAAACAGCAAAAACCGAAATTAAAAACGGTGATACAATAATTTACAGTATAAAAATTCAAAACAATAATCCGAATACAGTGAAAAATCTTATTGTTTCTGATACTTTAGCTTCTGAACTTACATATTTAAAGTACGAAAATTGTATAAATGGAAATATTTCCGGCAGAATTTTTTCTGTGAATATTGATTCATTGCAAAAAGGAGATTCGGTTTTATGCAAAGTTTATACACTTGTAAACACATCAGATTACACTACAACAATTGATTTTACAGATTTTGAAAATGGCAATAATAGCTGGATTGATTCAACTTTAATAAACAACTCAAATAAATGGGCGTTAAATTCAAACAAATTTAATAAAGGAAGTAAAAGTTATTTTATTGCCAATACTGCTACGCAAAGTGATAATATTTTGATAAAAGAGTTTAAAATTGAAGGATTAAGTCCATATCTAATATTTTATCACCAATACAATACAGAATCAGAATGGGATGGAGCTGTTGTCGAAATATTAAACAACGGAAACTGGGAAGATTTGGGAGATTATATGATTGAAAACGACTACAATTCAAAAATATCAACCAATCCGCAAAGTACAATAAGCGACAGATTTGCATTTTCGGGCAATAGTAATGCTTTTGTAAGAACAATAATTGATTTAAGTAAATACAAAGAAAAAACCACAAAAATCAGGTTCAGATTTGTGAGTGATGGTGCTCAAGGTGGCGAAGGTTGGTACATTGATGATATTATGATGGTATCAAATTTATCATTGCTTCAAAACAAAGTTTTTGTTAAAAATTTATCAAACAATTTTAATACAGATTTTGTAAGTACAATTGTATTCAAATCAAATACTAATAATAAAATTTTAGATTTAAACAAAAAATTCAGAATTTTGCCCAATCCTTTTGACGGAAAAATAATTATTAAGTCAGATTTAGAAAATTATAATATAATTCTTACAGACATTGCAGGCAGAGAAATTAAAAGCATCAACAAACTTAAAAAGAATCAAGAAATTAATACTTCTGAACTCTCAGCCGGAACATATTTTCTTAGAATTTTTACTGAAAAAGGAAACGAATGCTATAAATTAGTAAAATATTGATGAGTCATAAAATTGCAATTGTAATGCCGGCATACAACGAAGCCGATGTAATAAGCGAAGTAGTATTAAAATGGACAGAATTACTTCAAAATGGGTTTAAAAGTGAAGATAATCCACTTTTGATAATTGTAAATGATGGTTCTAAAGACAACACTTTCGAAATACTTACAGAACTTGCAAAAAATAATAAAATATTAGTGCCAGTAAACCAACCAAACGGAGGGCATGGTAATGCTGTAGTAAATGCATACAAAAAAGCAATTGAAATGCAAGCCGAATATGTATTTCAAACAGATAGTGATGACCAGTTTGAAACTCAAGATTTCTTTAAACTATGGGAAAAGCGAAATGAATCTAATTTTATTCTTGGATATCGTAAACAGAGATTTGATGCACCAATAAGGCTTGTAATTACACGAATTTTAAAATTTTCAGTATATCTTTTTTTTGGTGTATTTATCGAAGACAGCAACATACCCTTCAGACTTGTAAAAGGTGATTTTCTAAAAAAAATGTTGAGCAAATTACCCGAACCCGTTCCATTTGCACCTAACATTTTTTTATCGGTAATGGCAAAAAAATCGGGGAATAAAATATTTAGTATTCCAATAACACACAAAGACCGCCATACAGGCGAAGTGAGCATACGAAAGATGAAATTATTAAAAGTATGTTGGAAGAGTTTTAATGAACTTTTGGCATTTAGACGCAATTTGCCGGAAATAGTAAAAAGTTTGAAAACGCATAATTAATTATCTGTTATTTCACCCCACACTTAATTAATAATTTGCAAGTTTTGGCTGGTGGTGACACTTTCCAATAAAGAAAGGAAGTACACCTGCCAATAAAGAATAAAGAAAATAACCTTATTTTTGCCTGAAAAATGGGCTTAATAATAAGGCAATCATTAAAAGCTTCAATTTCTAATTATATTGGTTTGCTTATTGGATATTTCAATGCTTTAATATTAATGCCAAAAATTTTTAGCCCCGCCGAAGTGGGAATTAGTCGCTTTGTAATTGATGTTTCGGGTGTTTTAGCGGGCTTTGCAAGTTTTGGAATTTCATATAGTTTGAGCAGATATTTTCCAAAATTCAAATCTTCAAAAGATACTTTTCACAATGGATTTACTTTTTGGGCTTATGTTATTCCTGTTGTAGGTTTTGCAATGTTATGTGTAGTATTGCTCATTGCGGGTCCTGCAATTTTAAATTTGCTTAAAGATGGAGGCTCCAATACAACAAATTATATCCATATAATTATACCTTTAACTATAACAATGCTTTTTACAATAGTTACAGAACATTACTGTGCATTGTTTGGGCGAATAGTGGTTGTTAATATTTTTCGCGAAAACGGTTTGCGAATTATAAACCTAATTTTATTGTTACTTGCCTTTAATGGTATTATAGATTTTGATTTTTTTTTAGTTTTATTACTTTTTTCTTATTTATTAGTTTTGCTTGCTGATATAATTTATCTTTATTCAATAAATAAACTCAATTTTAAGCCCGATTTTAAATTTATAAAACAAAATCCCGATATAAAAAACGATTTTTTCTCATTCAGCGGAATTATACTTATTGGGAGTTTTGCCCCACTTATTATTACAAGGTCTGATTATTTTTCTGTAAGCCATATTGGTGGCGATATTTCTTTAGGTATTTACTCAGTAGCATTGAGTATTGCTATAATGACCGAATTGCCCAAAAGAGTGATTTTACCTGTTTTGCAACCTGTAATTTCTGACCTTATTCATAAAAAAAACAAAACAAAACTTTACGAAACAGTTAACAAAGGAAACATTAATCAAACATTGATTGGTATGTCAATAGTACTTGTAATATGGTTTAATATTGACAGCATATACACAATTATGCCCAATGGAAACCTTTATAAAAGTGGTAAAATTTTAATTTTAATTTTAAGTATTGGAAAACTATTTGAGCTTTATTCTATCATTCCTTCAACTATTATCAATTACTCATCATATTTTAAATGGAATTTGTATATTTCAATAATTTGCCTTTTTGCAACCTTAATAACTTATAAAGTTGCGGTTCCGGTATGGGGTGTAGCAGGCACAGCAATAGGTGTAAGCACCGGATATATAATTTTTGCTATAATAAATTTACTAGTTATATTTTATTTTGAAAAAATGAATTGGCTAAATAAAGAATTTATAAAAATGGCACTCATTTTTATTATTATGCTAATTTTTAACTTTTTCTTACCAAATTTTAATAACTTGTGGCTTAATGTTTTTGTGCGATCATTAATATTAATGTTAATTTTTTGCATAATTGTATTCAAACTCAAAATTTCTGAAGATTTGAATAAAACAGTAATACAACTTTTGAAAGGCAAATTCAGATGGTTTTGATATGAATTTTTCTGCACAAAAAAATTCACAAATTGTAAAAAAACTCGCCAAAGATGAAGGTTTTGATTTTTGCGGAATTTCAAAAGCCGAATTTCTCGACAGCGAAGCAAAAAGGCTCGAATACTGGCTAAAAAATGGGTTTCATGGTAAAATGCAGTGGATGGAAAATTATTTTGACAAAAGGCTCGACCCTCGACTTTTGGTTCAAGGAGCAAAATCTGTAATAAGCTTATTATATAATTATCATACCGATAAAAAACAATTGAACAGTGATGTTCCAATTGTTTCGAAATACGCCTTTGGAAAAGATTACCATTTAACCATAAAAGAAAAATTGTACAAATTACTCGAAAAAATAAATGAAAATATTGGCAAAACAGATGCAAGAGTTTTTACAGATTCAGCACCGGTAATGGAACGTGTATGGGCTGCCAGAGGCGGTTTAGGATGGATAGGTAAACATACATTGCTCATCAATAAATCAAAAGGAAGTTTTTATTTTATAGCTGAGATTATTTGCGATATAGAATTAATGCCGGATGCACCAATAAAAGATTATTGCGGAACTTGCACCGCATGTATTGATGCTTGCCCAACCGGGGCTATACTTCCAGGAAAAATTTTAGATTCAAACCGTTGTATATCTTATCTTACCATCGAACTAAAAGATGAATTGCCTGTCGAGTTTAAAAACAAACTTGAAAACAGAGTTTTTGGTTGCGATATTTGTCAGGAAGTATGCCCTTGGAATAGATTTGCTGAGAGTAATAAAGAAGCCGACTTTCAACCTCAACTTGAATTTTTAAATATGAATAAAAAAGATTGGGAAAATCTAAACGAAGAAACATTTAATAAATTATTTAAAAATTCAGCTATTAAACGTACTAAATTTAAAGGATTGCGTAGAAATATTGATTTTTTAGAAAATTAAATTTATAAAAATTTGTGAATTTCCTTTGGCTGGTCTATTACAAATACCGATTTGTTGTATGCAGGAAGAGATTTAAATTTACTAAGTTTATTTAACACCGAACAACCTGAAAATATAATTTTTACATCAGGTTTTATTTCAATTATACTTTCATATAGTTTTATCGAATCAATTTCAGATTGACAATTGGTATAAACCGTAAGCAAATAATCAGGATTATTATTCTTTATAATTTCTAACAAATTATTAAATGGAGTATTTTGCCCAATATAAATAACCTCGTGACCACGAGATCTGATAAGGTAATTAGTGTACAAAAGTCCAATTTCATGCATTTCGCCCGGGGGTAAAAACAAAAGAAACTTAAAAAATTTATTTTTGGTTTTTGTAACACTTTCAATTGCATAATGAAGTTTTTTTACAATTATATTACTTGCAAAATGCTCAAGTGCAGGATGAAGAGAGTTTGTAACCCACAAATCACCAATACGCTGCAAGAAAGGGAAAATCAATCTTTGTATTGTGTTTTCAAATCCTTCGGTTTGTACAAAATCTGAAAAAATTTTATTAAAAGTATTCTCGTTTAGGTTGTAAGTAGCTAATACTAATGAATTAATAGAGTCTTCGTATTCGGTATTTTTTTTACTGTATTTCAATGCCGACATTCTTATATCTGTCTTAGATAATTCGGCAATTTTCGAAATTTTATAACCTTTGCGGTTTAGTAAAGCTACATTAAGCAAGAGTTTTACATCGTCATCTTCATAAAACCTGATATTAGAATCGGTGCGTTTGGGCAATACAAGTCTATAGCGTTGCTCCCATATTCGAATGGTGTGAGCCTTTATTCCGGTTAAACTTTCAATATCTTTTATGGAGTAATAACCCATTTACAAATGTGTATTGCAAGATTAAAACAATACATTTTTAAAAAGGTTTTAAAATAATAACACAATGAGCAAAATTAAAGTCAATATCATAAAAAAGACCAACTTTCGATTTTCACCGATTTGCAGTGCAAAAAACTCATTTTATAATATTACTTTTGCGGACGTTTTTTTAAAAAATATATGTTAACAGTTTCCAACTTATCATTAAGGTACGGTAAAAGAGTGTTGTTTGACGAAGTAAATTTAAAATTTACCGAAGGCAATTGTTATGGAATTATCGGGGCAAACGGAGCCGGTAAATCCACCTTTTTAAAAATTTTATCAGGCGAAATTGATCCCGCTACCGGCAATGTAAGCATTACACCGGGCAAAAGAATGGCTGTATTAAAGCAAGACCATTTTGAATTTAATGATTTTGATGTACTCGAAACCGTTATTATGGGACACAAAGAGCTTTATAGTATAATAAAAGAAAAAGAAGAAATTTATTCAAAACCCGATTTTAATGACGAAGATGGTATAAAAGCAAGTCATCTTGAAGAAAAATTTGCTGACTTAAATGGTTGGAATGCCGAAAGCGAAGCAGGCGAATTGCTAAATTCATTAGGTGTGAAAGACGAGTTTCACTCAAAAAAAATGAGTGAAATAAGCAATAATCAAAAAGTTAGGGTTTTGCTTGCTCAAGCTATTTTTGGTAATCCTGATATTTTGATATTGGATGAGCCAACAAACGATTTGGATATTCATACTGTAAGTTGGCTTGAAAATTTTCTTTCAGATTTCAAAAATATAGTAATTGTAGTTTCTCACGACAGGCATTTTCTCGATTCGGTATGTACACATGTTTGTGATATTGATTTTAGAAAAATAAAAATTTACGGAGGTAATTACACTTTTTGGTACGAATCAAGCCAATTGGCATTGCGTCAAAGAGCCGATTTGAATAAGAAAAACGAAGACAAACGCAAAGAGTTGCAAGAATTTATTGATAGATTTAGTGCAAATGTTAAAAAATCTAAACAAGCTACAAGCAGAAAAAAAATGCTCGAAAAGCTAAATGTTGATGATATTGAGCCATCGAGCAGAAAATATCCTGGAATATTTTTCAAACAAGAACGCGAAGCCGGCGACCAAATTCTCAATGTTAAGAATTTAACTTTAAAACCATGGTTTAATAATGTTAGCTTTAATATTTACAAAGGCGAAAGAGTTGTATTTCTCTCAAGAAACAATCTTGCAATTACAAATCTGTTTAAAATAATTACGGGAGAAACAAAACCCGAAAAAGGCAGTGTAGAGTGGGGCGTTACAATAAACAAGGCTTATATGCCAAATGAAAAAGACGAATATTTTGATAACGACCTTAACCTTATTGACTGGCTAAGGCAATTTTCTACCGAAAAAGACGAAACATTTATACGTGGGTTTTTAGGTAGAATGTTGTTTTCGGGCGAGGAAACACTTAAATCGTGCAGGGTACTTTCAGGTGGAGAGAAAGTGAGATGTATGCTTTCTAAAATGATGATACAAAATCCGAATTTATTGATACTTGATGAGCCTACAAACCATCTTGACCTTGAGTCAATCACTGCACTGAACAATGGTTTGCAAAGCTATGAAGGCACATTGCTTTTTACCAGCCGCGACCACACTTTTGTACATACCCTTGCTAGCAGAGTGATAGAAATTTTGCCAAACGATATTATTGACAAAACCTGCCAATATGATGATTATATTGAAAACGAAGAAATTGAACAAAGACGAAACGAATATCAACACGAATTTTCAACTACATAAAATTTAAAAAAAAATAAAATGAAATTTAAATCAGTAAATTTTGCATTTGTACTGTTGCTAATAGTAGCAGTATCGTGCAACAAAAAAGGTACAGAATCTACCTCGTCACCCGAAAACCCTAAGTTAAAAAGCGGAATTGACAGTATAAGTTATGCACTCGGTTCACTTGTTGGGCAAGACTTGAAATCGGGAGGTTTTTCCAAACTAAATTACGATATTTTAAATGCTGCATTGCAAAGAGGATTAAACGGCGATTCGCTAATTATGACAAAGGAAGATGCAACTATGACTTTGCAAAGATTTGCTATGGCTCAAATGAAAACCAAAGCTAATGAAAATGCAAAAACAGCCAAAGATTTTCTTGAAAAAAACAAAACGGCAAGTGGTGTAAAAACTACAGCTACAGGTTTGCAGTATAAAATAATAAAAGAAGGAAATGGTGCAATTCCTTTAGATACCCAAAAAGTAAAAGTTCATTACACAGGCAAATTTATTGACGGCAAAATTTTTGACAGTTCTGTACAAAGAGGCGAACCTGCTGTATTCAGGGTAAATCAAGTAATTCCCGGTTGGACTGAAGCATTAAAACTCATGAAAGTAGGCTCCAAATGGGAACTTTTTGTTCCACCTGCATTAGGTTATGGAGATCAAGGCAATCAAGCCATTCCTGGCAATAGCCTACTTATTTTCGAAGTTGAATTACTCGGAATAGAAAAATAGTTAATTTAATTTTATTAAAACTATAAAAAAATGAAAAAAGCCACAATTGTATTTTGTTTGCTTTTAACAACCTTATCTAGTTTTTCGCAAAAAAAATCTGATAAGTTGCCAATTTTAAATAATCAGAACGATAGTTTGAGTTATGCACTCGGAGTTTTAATAGGAAGTGATTTGAAATTTGCCGGATTTCCTGATTTGAATTATGAATTATTTAAAATTTCGTTAAAAAATGCTTTAAAAGGTGATTCTTTAATAATGAGTAAGGAGAATGCTACTAAAATATTGCAGGATTTTTCTACCGCCCAAGTTTTAAAACAATCAAAAGCAAATGAGCAAATAGCAATTGACTTTTTGTTAAAAAACAAATCTGCAGAAGGAGTTGTAACTACAGAAAGCGGTTTGCAATACAAAGTAGTATCAACAGGAAACGGCTCAAAACCCGCTGCCGGACAGAAAGTAAAGGTACATTACACCGGAAAATTATTGGATGGTAAAATATTTGACAGCTCTGTTCAAAGAGGCGAACCTGCCGTTTTTGGAATAAACGAAGTTATTCCCGGATGGACAGAAGCATTGCAAATGATGTCAATTGGCTCAAAATGGATTTTATATATACCTCCTGCACTCGGTTATGGTGAGTACGGCACACAAGGTATTCCTGGCAACAGTGTATTAGTTTTTGAAGTTGAACTACTGGGGATAGAATAAATTTCTAAAAAAGGGAAGGATTATTTCTTCCCGACATTGAAATTCCTAAATGTTGATATGCTAATGAAGTAGCTTCACGTCCTCTGGCTGTACGCATTATCAAGCCTTGTTGTATAAGAAAAGGTTCGTAAACCTCCTCAATAGTACCTCCTTCTTCGCCAACGGCAGTAGCTATAGTATTTAACCCCACAGGTCCGCCTTTAAATTTTTCAATAATTGTTGTTAGAATTTTGTTATCCATTTCATCTAAACCTAATGTATCTACATTTAGTGCATCTAACGACATTTTTGCAATATCAATAGTAATAATTCCTGTTCCTTTTATCTGGGCAAAATCTCTTGTTCGCCTAAGCAGCGAATTTGCAATACGGGGAGTACCTCTGCTTCGGCGTGCAATTTCAAGTGCAGCTTCATTTTCTATCGGAGTATTTATAATTTTACAAGTGCGTTTTATTATATTTTGAAGCAGTAAAGAGTCGTAATATTCAAGCCTGCAAGTAATACCAAACCTCGAGCGCAAGGGCGATGTAAGCAAGCCTGACCTCGTTGTAGCACCTACCAAAGTAAATGGATTTAAAGTTATTTGAACCGACCTTGCATTAGGACCTGTATCTATCATTATGTCAATTTTGTAATCTTCCATTGCACTGTAAAGATATTCTTCAACAATATTGCTCAGGCGATGAATTTCATCAATAAAAAGCACATCTCCCTTTTCAAGTCCTGTGAGCAAACCGGCAAGGTCGCCAGGTTTTTCAATTACAGGACCGGATGTAACTTTTATATTAGAATTTAGTTCGTTTGCAATAATATTTGATAGTGTAGTTTTACCTAAGCCCGGAGGACCGTGCAACAAAACATGGTCAAGTGCTTCTCCTCTCAATTTTGCTGCTTTTACAAAAACCTTCAAATTCTCCAATATTTTGTCTTGCCCTGCAAAATCATCAAAATTTGAAGGGCGTAGAACTTTTTCGAGCTCTTGTTCTTGCAATGTTAAATTTTCTTTATTGGGATTAAGAATGTTATTTTGCACAACACAAAATTAAATGAATATTTGTGGGCAACCTAACATGTTTTTTACTCATCTTTTTTTTATCTGATGAAATTTAAAATTATATTATCATTATTAATATTTACAGGTTTTAAGATATCTGCACAGCAAAACAAAACTACACTTGATGTAGATAAAAGATATCACGATTTTGGAAAAATAAAAGAAGATGGAGGTAAGGTAAAAGCCGTATTTACATTTAAAAATACCGGCAATGCCGATTTGTATATTTTAAAAGTAGAACCTTCGTGTGGCTGTACACTCGGCGAATATACAAAAGAGCCTATTCCCCCTGGAAAAACTGGAACAGTTACAGCTATTTTTAATCCCAAAAACCAAGTAGGAATAATTGATAAAACTGTTGGAGTTTACACAAATGCACATTATGCTTCAATTGTTGTACTTGAGCTAAGGGGCGAAGTTATACCGCGTGATAAAAGCATGTCTGATATTTTCCCATACAGAGTAGGAAATTTAATGTTTGACAAAGAAATGGTTGAACTTGGAAATGTATTTCACAATGCCTTAGATTCGGCATATCTTGTAATGTACAACGATGGTCAATATCCAATAAAAATAAATAATGTTTCTACATTGCCTGTAGGATACAAAGTGTATGCTTCAAAAAATGCGATAGAACCCAATGAAGAAGCAAAGCTTTTTGCAGTGGTTGACGGCAATGTGATTAAAGATTTTGGTCCTTTTAATAAAAATTTTAAACTGTTTACAGACGATCAGGAGTATTCTGAAAAACCTCTTTTTATGATTGGAAGTTTGCAATACAATTTTGGAAAAATGTCTAAAAAACAGAAAAAGTCATCTCCTAAATTTTCTATTGATAAAAAAGAAAAAGATTTTGGCGAAAAAGCCATTGGTTCTGTTGTTGAAGAATTTTTTTATATAACTAATAAAGGTAAAAATGACCTTGAAATTCTTACTCTTAGAAGCCAATGTTCGTGTACTAAAGCTGAAATTGACAAGAAAACTATTAAAAAAGGGGAAAGAGCCATTTTAAAAGTAACTTTTGATTTGCTTGGACATGCCGGAAACATTCAAAAACCTATAACAATTTATACAAATGACCCAAATAATGCGGAATTTAATATTTTGCTAAAAGCTAAACTATTTTAATGGTTACTAAAATTTATTAAAAGAATTATTTAAAATGGAATATTTTTCTTTTTCACCCCTTTCCAAATTTTTAAACTTTGGAAAGGGTGGAAAATCCTAACCCCCCTCAAAAAACCAAAACCCTTTGCACAAAAACATCATTGCCGGCTTTTATTTTTACAAAGTAAATACCTTTACTTGTGTGGATTTGGATAGTTTTTGTGTTTTGATTTATTTGTGTTAAA
>JABWCE010000015.1 GCA_013359235.1 Bacteroidota bacterium | reverse complement strand
CGAAATATGAAGGTAAAGAGGTATCGCGTCCCGAACCTTCGGGAAGGAAAGTAGGTTCGAATTCCCGAATTACTCGGGACATGCCTGCCACCCCGACAATATAAAGTTATTTGAAATAGTTTGCGAAATATGAATGTAAAGAGGTATCGCTTTAAGTGTATTAAATTATCGGATTGTGTCATCACAAGGTAACTACTATGTAAATATTTATAATTTATTTGTTACGTCAGATGATGACTCCTGCCTGCAATATGATATAAAAATGGTCCGCTAGCTCAGCTGGATAGAGCAACAGATTTCTAATCTGTGGGTCAGGGGTTCGAATCCCTTGCGGATCACTTAAAAAAAACTTTTATTAAACAATTTTTCCTTTAAAACTAACCATTCGATTTTTCAAATTTTATTTAATTTATAGCATGTCACAAGTTGACAGCCATGAAAATTATTATAATTTATTTGTTCTGTAAGGGTGAGGGCACCTGCAGGTAATACAAAAACCGTAATTTTTTTTAGGACGAGACAGTAACCTGAAAAGGTGTTTTGGGATTATCCCGAACACTAACATAAATTTGAGCGTAAAGTGTCTGCCAAGGAGTTTTTCCTTCGCTTTCCAGTTGTTTGTCATAACCCTTTTCTACTGCAGTCTGCCAAATTTCTGTCGGGGCAAGTGGTCGCTTCGTCTCCTTTAAAACTGTCTGTGCAAGTTCAATAAATGTCATATCGTTGTTGTTGTCTTAAAGTGTTGTATAATGTCAGTCTCCGGTATACTAGGATTTTCAGGTCTAAAAACTTCATTTTTTATTTCAAAAATACAAAATTTCGACTTTATCAGGGGCATTTTAAGCTATTCTTTTATAAAATTATTTAAAGAAGGTCTGTCTTAAATGGTGTCAATTAATACATTGCATTTTATGAGGTATATAAAATGTATATGCTTGTAATTAAAAGACCAAAGGTTGAATAAGTAATCAACATTTTATTCAAAATTAAATTGGAGTTTTTAGACAGTTTGACGGTTTGGGGCTTAGCGATGGCGGGGTGTTTCAACATCCCGAAGCTTCGGGATTAAATCGAAGTACAGAAGCTGAACTTTGCACTTCAGTTGATACAAAGCCGTTCCGCCCGCTTATTGCCAATACGATGTTGGCGGTTCGTTGTTTTGTTCGGTCGAAACAGTCCGCATTATTGTTTTGGTTTGTCGTCAAGAAATTTTTCAATTAAAGGAATAATAAATTCATTCTCTTTGTAGTCGGGATTTAAAGTTGTTATTTCTCCGATATATGCTCCGTGTCCGCCCGGAATAATTGCCAATTTACAGTTCGGAATTAATTTAGTCATTGCAACTATGTGTTCAGATGTGGCAACGTCTTGGTCGCCATTAATAAGTAAGACTGGAATTTTGATTGACTTTAAATGCTCGTCAGGAAAATCTTTTAAGTTTATTACTCTGTCTGCACATTTCTGATACATAGTCAGCAATTTGGTGCTGTCAGGAGTTACTTTTAAAAATGCGTCTTTATATTGTTGTGGCATTTGCTCGAAAGTTCCATTTTTCATAAACTCCCAAAATTGTGGGAAAGTCCCGTTTCGTTTCAAAAGCACAGAACCAGCAATAACCTTGTTACAAATTTCAGGATGGCGTATAGCAATTTGTAATGCAGTATTTCCACCATTGCTAAAACCAAAGATGTCAGTTTTGTTGATGTTTAGATTTTTTAGGAGTGCTGTTACATCGTCTGCATCTTGCTCAAATGAAATTGGAGTGTTTCGGTCTCCTGTTCTACCGTGTGCTTGAAGTTCAACACAAATTAATTGTCGGTCTTTTGAAAACAAAGGAATTACTCTGCCAAAAGTAGTCTGAATTGTAGATCCGCCTCCGTGAATGAGAACAAGTGGTTTGCCTTGTCCGTAAATTTCATAATACATTTTAATTCCATTCACCTCCGAAAAGCCATTCTTAAAAGTTAGGCTGTCGTTTGCTGTAGTCACCATATTTTTTTCTGTGTTTTCTGATTTGTTGTTACACGAAGTCAATGTGAAAATTGTCAACGATAAATAAATAATTGTCTGTTTCATTTTCTGTCTGATGTGTTGTTAATTACAATTACCACAACGTTTTGCGTGTTGCCGCAGTTGGCGATTTCGGAGCACTTCACTGTCAACCTGCACAAAAGTTTGATAGTAGCACTCGGCTTCAATTTTGCACGTCACCGCCAATTGCGGCAACACGCTGTTGGCAGCTGGCGTTCTTGTCCATCGTGTCTGAAAGTCCCTGTGTGATTGGGTTTTAGCTGTCATTGTCCGAGTGATATTTTGTCTGTCTGTGTTGGGTTGTGGGTGGCGTTTTTTACTTTTTTGAAGGGTCGGGAATTTTTTAAAAACAATTTTGTCTTGCGGTGGCTTTGCAAGCTCTTTGACAAAGCTTTGGTCTGTGCTTTGGCTTGTGCGGCTTTGGCAATGTGCTTGCAAAATGCGTGGACTATTCATTGCCTTCAATTATTTTGATTTATTCACAGTTAATATTTGTTTTTTATGGTGTTCGTGAATTGGCATCAGCTTTTTTTATATGAATTCTCAATAATGGCAATTTCTTCTTCCGTTAAATCATACAGCTTGTAAACCAACTCGTCTATTTGCTTTTCAAGCTGAGAGGTGTCGGCATTTGGGTTAGCTCTTTTTGTATCAAGAATTTTATCAACTAAAGTGATAAATGGTTTTTGATCAGATAATTGTATATTTGGTATAGGCACTTGCTGAATATAAAAATCATAAAAGTCCATTGTACGTATTGCTTTAACATATATGAAATTCAAGGCATACCAACTGACAAACTTTGAATTAAGGTAGCTTAATAGAAACTTATGTTCAATGTCAAAATCAGTTTCGAAAGCCATCAAAGTATTAGTTATGGCAACACCTTCTGAATCCAAACATGCTGTTATTTTTAAATGCGGATACGGATTTTCTATGTATGCAATTATTCTTTGAGCTATAACTTTTGGTTTTAGAAAAGCTTTTACACTCTCTTCTTTCAAATTTTCGTAATTCTTTAAATATCTGTGTGTTCTTACATTGTATCTTTCTATATCAATACCTTTTAGTAATTTATGCTTGGTTTTAGTGTCAGAGAAAAAATCTTGCCCGATTGCCAATCCTAATTTTGTTGTTATTTTCTTTGTGCTAAAACTTCTATCCTGTATTTTTTGAAATAAACTTGCAGGATAGAGTGCTTTATAAATTTGACAAGTATTATTTGATAAAAAGAAGAATTCTTTTTCTGTATTTGAAAACTTTTGAATTGATAATTCTGATTCAAGGAATGCTAAATCAACTTTTCTATTCGTTGAGGATTTAATTAGTCCAAAAACCGATGCCTCAAGTAGAACATTTTCAAAGGATTTGCCAGTATCTAGAATAAAAGCTAAATCATACTTTTTCCAATAGTTTATTCTTAAATCTTCCCAAGCATCTCCATAAAGCGATTTCTTTGGAATAATAAAACTCAAAACCCCATTTTGTTTTACAAATCTATCAAAGGATATTTTGCAAAAAAGTTCAGCACTATCTCCACTACTGAATTCAATTTTTAATTTTTTTCTGAAATAGTCTTTTTCCTCTTTAGAGAGTACTGTTCTAAACCCATATGGTGGATTCCCAATCACAATATCAAAACCGCTTGTCAGCCCAAACATCCATTCCGGGTCAAACCAATTAGCAAAAGTATTTTGGTCGTAAGGGTCAAAGGCTACAATCTGCTTAGCAACAGTAGTATTCCAACCATCGCTTTCCAGCATTTTGGCAATCTCCTGGCGCAGTTTTTTGTCTTGCTTTTGCAGGGCAATTTTTTCTTTGCGGGTGTTGGCTGTAAAGTATTGGTGGCGGAGTTCTTTCAGTTGGTTTTCTTTTATTTCAATATCGGGGTTGCGCAACAGGGTTTGTTGTGGTTTATCCAAACCAATCAGGGTATTGGCTGCCACAAATTTAGTTTCTAAGTTGGGCAAGCTGCGCACGCCAAAATTTTCTTTGGTCTTATTCACTTTTTGGTCAATCACCAAGGAGATAAAGAAACGCAGTTTGGCAATCTGCACGGCTATGGGTTGAATGTCTATGCCGTAAATGCAGTTTTCAATCAAATAGAGTTTACGACCGTAATCGCTGGCATTGTTTTCAAATACATCGTTTATCTCGGCCAATCGTTTGGCTCGTTCTTCCTTGTCGCCAATTTTAAAAGCTGCTTTTGTTTCATCAATGGCCTTTTGTTCTTGAATGGTTCTCCACAGTTTATTTTCGGGGTCAAGTTTTTGAAGTATATGTACCATTTTGTGCAAAATGCCCATTGGGAAAGCACCCGAACCACAAGCAGGGTCTAATATTTTGCAGTTGTTAATGGCTTCAATCAGGTCTTTGGTTTCGGCTTCGTTAAAATCATGAGGTTCATCACTATAAGAAAATAACTTTCTCAACCTCTCCTCAAAAAGCTCCCCTCCTTTTGAAGGAGGGGTGTCCGCAGGACGGGGAGGTTGCTTACTCCAATTAAAACTACGCCTAACCTCTTCCAGCAAACCCTCAGGATTATCCCAAACCCATTTATTTTCAAACCTCAATACTTTTATTCCAAATTGTTCAATAAATGCATCACGCTCGGCATCATATTCAGCCCCTGCGGCAGTAAAATGCCCAGCGCCATCCAATTCAACAGCTAATTTTTCCTCAGGACAATAAAAATCCAGCACATACTTATCCACGCTATGTTGCCTGCGAAATTTTCGTCCATCCAGTTGTTTGCCTTGCAGTAAAGTCCATAGCTTGGCTTCAGCCGGAGTTAGATTATGGCGAAGTTCGCGTCTGAAAAATTTAAACTCAGGTTTGTTAAATATCTTACCCCTCCGTCCTTCGGACACCTCCCCTGATTCAGGGTTTATATTTTGACCCCTCCGTCCTTCGGACACCTCCCCTGATTCAGGGTTTATATTTTGACCCCTCCGTCCTTCGGACACCTCCCCTGATTCAGGGGAGGAGCTTTTTAGGTTTTGTTTGATGTATTCCAACAGTGATTCATCCACCATATAGTTTACAATCTCTCTTGGCGTGTAAAAACTACCTGTCTGTTTTCGTGCTGTGGTTTGTGTTTCTGGGTTGTAGCTTGCCAAGAGGTTTTCAAATACCTTACCCAGCAATTCAGGGTCAAGGGCAATTTCTTCTTCTATCGGTGTGTTTTCCGCAACGGTAAACTTGTAACTCTCCAGCAGGTTTATCAATCCTCTTGAACTGTAGCGTTTATTTTTAGTGCCGTAAACTTCATTCAGGTCAACTTCCTTTTCTTCCCCAAAGAAAATGTAATCTGGCACGATGGCTTGTTTCTTGGCATTTCGGCTAAAGCCGTCCACATATTCAATTTTGCCGTCATCGTTGGGTTTATCCAAACAGTCAAACAAACCACCATTCAAAAACGGAACATCTTTAAACAAGGCCAGCACTTCTTTTTCGGGAATGGTAAACAGGTCAGCATAGCGGAACAGGTTTTTTACCCCGTATTCTTCTTTGTTGGTTCGGATGTCGCCTTCTTTTACAAACTTGCGTTCCTCCATTTTTTGGTTCAGCGTTCCAAAAAACAGGTTTTGCAAAATGGCATTGTAGTAGTTCTGAGATTTTTTGTTTTTGTTGAAGTCTTTTAAAATGCTTGCCACAAAATCTTTGCGGAATAAGGAAGCAGGAACCAACTGTTTCTCTTTGATAAACCAAATGAAGATAACACGTGTTATAAGGCGAATGAGGTTGGTGGCATTTCGAACTTCTTTTTTCTTTTCCAAATCGTCTGGAAAGGAAACTTCGTTCATTGCAGAGAAATACCAGTTGGAAAGGTCCTGGAAGAATTTCTTGTTCAGGATGCTTACATCCAACACCTGCAACCAATGCTGATGTAATTGCTCATAGGTGCTTACGCCAACGGGCTTTACTAAATCTTGTAATATTCTTGTGTGACCAGCGTGAGTGTTTTGGGTGTGGATGTCACGCAGAATTATCACTTTACCTGCTTTTTCGCCTTGTCGCCAGTTTTGCAGGTATTTAAAGCGTTCGCTGATGGCAATGGAAAAAACGGCTTCTTTGGCAACCGTGTATTTCAGCACCAAAGCCACAGGCATTTTTTGGCTTATTCGGTTGAACGTTCTTGTGAGTTCTGAAATTTCGGTTCGGGTAGGTTGTTTTTTCAGTTCCAGGGCAAACAGCATTAAACCGTTGTAGTTTTTGTCTCCCTGTTCAATGGCTTCTTTGTAGGAATAGTTGATGTCAAACATTCCAGTTGCCTTGAAAACCGAATCATCAATAATTCCAATGAAATAGGTTTTTTCAATGGCTTTAAAAGTGTCGTTATCTTTGTAGTGGTGTTTTAAAATATCTTTTGTCGGCAGAGGTTCAGCCGTGTTGGAGTTGAGTTTGATATTCAACTGCTGAAACAGGTTGGTAGCTGCATCAAAAAGATTGGTTGTATTGAATATATTCAGATTCATTGTCGCTTACTTATTTGAGATTACAAACCAATTTATCAAATCGAAATTTTCTGCCTTGAACTTTTCTTCCAGTTTCTTTTGTTCAGGCGTCCCGAATTTTCGGGATTTTGGCGTTACATCACCTGTAAA
The DNA here is from genome assembly GCA_013359235.1 of Bacteroidota bacterium. GTDB lineage: Bacteria > Bacteroidota > Bacteroidia > NS11-12g > UBA9320 > JABWCE01. Next base: position 64,351 of record JABWCE010000015.1, on the reverse strand, counting down.
TAAGTCCTGTATTTGATTTACCGCAACAGGTGTTGCCTGTGCTTTTACCCAAGTGCCAACAGCATCAGCCAGTTTATCTAAAACAGCTTGGTCGCCTTTGTCAATGTTTTTGGGAACATATCGTGCTACCAGTTTGTGGTTTCTTAGCAGGGTTAAAATTTCCTGATTGTTGCTTAATACCAACTTGCCGCTTTTTCCATCTTCAATGTTTTGATGCAGCAAATGAATTTCATCGTAGACGTGGTTTAAGGATTCATCAGGTCGTTTGGGATAGCCCAATACTGCTACAATGCTATCGGGCATTGCTTGCCATTTGCGGTTAGGTTTGAACTTGAAGCCAGTGAAAACTCCGTTGGGTATTTTTTTGAAGAATTCCTCATTCTTTTTGAAGAACTCAAACAACTCTTGTCTGAATTGCTCCAATGAAAGGTCGTTCAATCCCAACGTGTCATCGCTGGTTTCTACATCGTCCCAAGTGATTAGTAACTGCTCCAACATCTTTTGGGCTTGCATTGGAAGCAATGGATTTTCCTCTACCATTTTGTGCAGTTCGGGAGTCATTTTGTCGTCCAGTTCTGTTCCTACGACAGTCATTAAAGCCATTCTGTTCTCAACCCTTGATTTCAGATTAAGATAATCTTCATAGTTATCTCCGGGCCAAAAGTTGATGCCTTTAATGGTTTTGTTGGGTGAACCAATACGGTCAATACGACCCATTCGCTGAATCAAACGAACAGGATTCCAGTGAATGTCATAGTTTACCACCGTGTCGCAATCCTGTAAGTTTTGTCCTTCACTCAAACAGTCGGTGGCAATCAATATATCAATTGGCTTTTCAATTTTAGTTTGTGTAGTTTTGTCGTGTTGCTTGATTATCTCTAACCATTTTGTGTAAGGCACTTTCCATTTGTCGGCTTCTCTGAAATCTTCTGAAAGATTTATTCTTTCGTATAGGTCAGACCAATCTTTTTCATTGTATAGTTTGGTGAAAGGTGCGAAGCGTTCCAAAATGGGTTCAAACTTGTCTCCTGAATAGCCATCAAAAGTTTCACTGATAGAACCTGAAACAAAAGCCACATTCTGAATTCCTCTTTTCTTCAATTCATCATACAGGAATTTGGCTGTGTCTTTAAACACCGTGAACACCAACACTTTTTTGTTGTTAGACTTCTTTTGTTTGCTGTTGATGTGCTCTATAAGTTTATTGAGTTTATCATCTTCAGCTTTGCCAGCATTGAAGTCAGTTTCGTATTTGTCGAGACTTGCTTTAAGTTTTGAAAGCTTTTTGATGTCGGCTTCTAAGTGCTTTTTAAAGTTGTAAATGTTTGTAATGGATGAAAGCGGAATTGGTCGTTTCTTTCCGAGTGTGATAGGTTCTTCTGTTTCTCCGTCTATCTCTGCTGCCGTTTCGTCAATTTCTTCTTTTTCTTCTTCGGTCAATTCATCGTCAATGGCACTGTCGGTTTTGCTTTGAATAAACTGATTGACTTTGTTTAATGCATTGGTATGATGATTTAAAATGTTTTCAACGGTGCTTTTGAAAGAAAACCAACTGGATTCCAGTCGCTTCATCAAAAGGATATACATCATTTTAACTAGGAACTTTTGACGTTGCTTTTCATCTTCCAGCACACTCTTTGGAGAAATGTTTTTGATGTAGTCCGCAGGTCGGTAAGCCGTTAGGTTTACCGAAATGGCATCCAGTATATCATCAAATGATTTTAGGTCGCCAATGTTTTCAGGAGTTACAAACTCATTGATGGGGTCTTCTTTTTTCGGGAAATTCATTTCACCGAATTCACCTTCAATCAATTTTCTTGTTCTTGCAACAATGAGTGCATCGGTTAGCTTTTCAAATTTCTTGGGAAGTTTGGCGATGAAATCGGCAATTTTCCGTTCGTCAATATCTGACCATTCGCTGAAATCCTTTTGTGCAGTTTTGAAAATATTTTCAAGACTTTCAATTTCTAAATCGGTTTCCTTAAAGCCATCATCCAAGCCTTTTGTCATCAACTTAAACTGATTACGAATGTCCATCAGTTTGTTGTTGATAGGCGTTGCAGAAAGGTGCAATACTTTTACATCTCTGCTTTTATTTTCAGGAAGCAGAATTTCGTCAATCAGGAATTTGTATCGGGAAGATTTATCATTTCTCAGGTTGTGGCTTTCATCAATAGCAATCAACAATTTTGGTCTGGTCTTGAAATAGCGAAGTGTTTTGTCGTTGTAACGGTCAAAACGTCCCTCTTGTAGGTCGGTATGATAGCGGATGTAAAAATCAATTTCATCTTTTTCAAATCGGCTTTGTTGTCCTACTTTATATTGTTGCCAGTTGTTTGATAGTTTCTTCGGGCATAGCAAAAGAACGGTGTAACCTTTCAGTTCAAAATACTTCATCACTGCTAAAGCAGTCCAGGTTTTACCCAAACCAACCGCATCCGCTAAAATAGCTCCGTTGAATTTTTGGAGCATTTTAATTAAACTGATTGCTCCCTTTTGTTGGTAAGGGAAAAGTGTTTTGTAAATGATAGTTTCTTCTAAGTGAGCTATTTCACGTTTGAACTCTGCATCACCTGATAGTTCCATTATGTCGTCCTTAAACATTTCGTAAAGGACTTTGAAATAAAGGTCGTGTGGTGTGTATTCTTTGAACAGGTTTTTAATCAGTTCAATGATGTATTGCTTTACTTCAACTTTGGTCTTGTCAGGCAACTCGATTTTTTCTAAAGCCACTTTTTCCCATTGTTCCTGAAACCATTTTTTCAAGTTTTTGAATTCGTCCTCATAGTCGTGTTTGGCAATGTTCAATTCTATGTTAGAACTGTCCTTGATACCAAGTCCAGCGTCTGTCAGATTAGAACTGCCAACAATGAAATAGTTTTTAGTTTTGGTCTTGTCGGTGTATAAGTATGTTTTTGCGTGGCAAAAGTTCTTTTGGATATTCTTTACAGCTACTTTGTCTTGTTGCAGAAACTCAACGGCTTTTTGTGCAGATGTGCTTAAAGAAAGTGTCGAGTTAATACTGGTGTTACCATTTAGTAGGTCAATCACTTTGTTTAACTGTGATTCTTCCTGCATTAAGTTTCCTAGAATCAGTCTGAATTTCTCAACCGTGTTGATGTTGTCTTTCATTAACGCCAAAGCGTTCACTGAAAAGTAACCTGTAACTAGGTCAAGAGCACCGTTTTCGGTGTTCCCTTTTATGAAGTCAAACACCTTGTAGTGTTCGTTGTCCTCTGTTTTTGTCTTATTATCTAATAGCATTTAAAAGTCAAGAATTTTAGTTCGTGAATATCGCAAATTATCGTTAAGCGTGGGCAAAGAAGTGGCTCTTTTGGCTTTGCTGAAGGGTCGGCTTGCGGGTGGGGCAAAGCCAAATGTGCCACTTGCGGGGTGGCTCAAAATTGTTTTTAAAAAATGCGGGTGGGAAAAAAATAAAAAACAAAGGGTCGGCAATGAGTGTCGGCTTACTCGTTGTCCGTTTTCAATATGATCTGTATGTCGTTGTCCACTTGTCAAAATTTGCTTCTCTTTTTTCTGTTTTCACTCGGTCAATGTCTGCTGTGTAGTGTCGTTTTACGCTTGCTGCCAACTATGGAATTGGCGATAGTTTACGTTGTAATTATCATTTCAAATATACTATTTGCTCATAATTTACTTTTATTTTTTAAATTTTGGCATTCGCGAAGTTCGTTCCTCACTTTTAAAGCAAATCACAATATTTAATTGCTTTTGTACTAATCAAATTTTATTAAAAACAAAGGGATTCATTTTTTTGAATCCCTTTGCTTGATTTGTGGGAGCTACTGGGTTCGAACCAGTGACCCCCTGCTTGTAAGGCAGGTGCTCTGAACCAGCTGAGCTAAGCTCCCATTATTTTCTTCCTCTCTCCCCAATTACACCTCCCGAATAACTCGGGATGCTCTGTTACCAGTAAACTATGCTTCCCATTATTTTCTTCCTCTCTCCCCAATTACACCTCCCGAATAACTCGGGATGCTCTGTTACTGAAAAACCAAACTCCCCACCGCTTAAGGGCTGCAAAATTATCTGTTTTTTGTTTTAATGCAAATACAAAAACTAAAAATTTTTATTTTTTTATTTTCCTAACTGCAACCTAAAGAATTACCGCAATTTAGGCATTTGTAACATGTTCCGCTTCGTACTGTTATATGTCCGCAAACATTACAGGCGGGAGCATCACTTTGCATACTTTTTAAATATACATCTGTAGCATTTGCCTGTGGTTGAGTTGAATAATTGGGTTTATTTTCTTTACTTACTCCGCTTGAATGTTGGCTGCTAAAATCTGTATCGTCTTCTATTGATAGTGGCAGGTCTTTTATTTGATTTTGCTTAGGATTTTGTATTTTTTTAGTTTCATCGTTTGGCTGTACTTGAACTAAATCATTTCGGTGTAAATATTCAAACCCGAGCATTCTGAAAATATAATCAATTATTGATGTCGCATTTTTAATATTATCGTGTCCTTCAACAAAACCAGCGGGTTCAAATCTTGTGAATGTAAATTTATCTACGTATTCTTCAAGCGGTACTCCATATTGTAAACCTATTGAAACTGCAATTGAAAAACAGTTCATCAACGAACGGAATGTGGCTCCTTCGCGGTGCATGTCAATAAATATTTCACCTAATTTACCATCATCATATTCACCCGTTCTAACAAAAATGGTGTGTCCGCCAACCTTTGCTTTTTGTGTGAAGCCTTTTCTTCTCTGAGGAAGTTTTTTTCTTTGTACAATGTTTGATAAGGCAGATTTAAATTCAGTTCCTACTGATTGGTCCATTATATTTTTGGCTGCATTCAATATCATTTCGGGTGTTAACTCATTTAGTTTCACATCAGCATTATTTCCTACAGCTTTTTCAACAATATCTTGCTCTTTTTCAATTTTGCTGTTGGCTTTAGTAGAGAGTGGTTGTGATAATTTGCATCCGTCTCTATAAATAGCATTGGCTTTTAAGCCCAATTCCCAGCTTAAAAAATAACAGGATTTTATATCATCAACTGTGGCTTCGTTTGGCAAGTTTATTGTTTTTGAAATTGCTCCTGAAATAAATGGTTGGGCAGCACTCATCATTTTTATATGTGCATGTGCGTGTATATATCTTTTTCCTATTGTTCCACATTTGTTTGCACAATCAAATACAGGCAAGTGTTTTTCTTTAATATGAGGGGCACCTTCTATTGTCATAGTTCCGCATACGTATTGGTTGGCATCAAATATTTGCGACTCTGTAAAGCCTAATTCACTTAGCAAATTAAATTCTGCTGATTCAAAATCTTTTTCAGTATATCCGAGATTTTCTAATGTTTTCTTATTTATTGTTTTGGGATTGAAAGCATGGCTGATATAAAAAACAGAGGGCAATTGTTTTTCAATATTTTCTATATCTTTTTCGCTAAAACCTTTGTCGAGCAATACATTTTTGGTTATGTAAGGGCAATTTTCGAGTGAGCCACTTCCTCTGGCGTATTTTTCTATATCATTAATCTGCTCTTGTGTGTAACCCAAATTTTTCAAAGCCAATGGAATGCTTTCGTTCACTATTTTAAAATTACCACCACCTGAAAGTTTTTTGAATTTTATAAGTGAATAATCAGGTTCTATTCCTGTAGTATCGCAATCCATTACAAGTCCTATGGTACCTGTTGGTGCTATAACTGTAGCTTGAGCATTTCTAAAACCCCACATTTCGCCATATTGTACTGCTTTGTCCCAAGCATTGCAAGCTGCTTTTAATAGTTTTTCGGGACAATAAGCGGGGTTTAAGCCTTGTGCCGGAACGCTTAATTGTTCATAAGCCAAAGGTGTATTATATGCGGCATAACGATGGTTTCTTATAACCCTCATCATGTGTTTTTTGTTTTTTGCATATTCTTTGAATGGTCCTAAAAATTGAGCCATTTCTGCTGATGTAGAATAGGCTGTGCCGGTCATTATTGCCGAAATTGCTCCGCAAATTGCTTGAGATTTTTCGCTGTCGTAAGGAATTCCGGAAATCATAAGTACCGAACCCAAATTGGCAAATCCTAAGCCGAGAGTTCTGTAATCATACGATAATTTTGCAACTTCTTTTGATGGGAATTGTGCCATTAGCACAGATATTTCGAGTACTACAGTCCATAGCCTGCATGCATATTCAAATGCAGGAATATCAAACTCAAGAGTATTTTCATTAAAGAATTTTCTGAGATTTAAAGATGCCAGATTGCATGCTGTATTATCTAAAAACATGTATTCCGAACATGGATTTGAGGCATTTATTTTACCTCCTTCGGGGCATGTGTGCCAGTCGTTTATAATTGTGTCAAATTGTACGCCAGGGTCAGCACAAGCCCAAGCTGCATTTGTAATATCGTCCCATACTTTTTGTGCAGGGATTGTATTTAACACTTCGCCCGAAGTACGTGATATTAGTTCCCAGTTACCACCTTCTTTCAAAGCCTCAAAAAATTTATTGGGTATGCGAACCGAATTGTTTGAATTTTGTCCTGAAACAGTTTGATATGCTTCTCCTTCGTAATCCGAAGAATATCCGGCATTGATAAGAATTTTTACTTTTTTTTCTTCGTTTACTTTCCAGTTTATAAATTCCATTACTTCGGGGTGGTCTAAATCAAGGCATAACATTTTAGCTGCTCGTCTTGTTGTACCTCCTGATTTTATAGCACCTGCGGCTCTGTCGCCAATTTTAAGAAATGACATAAGGCCGCTTGAGTTTCCGCCTCCCGATAGTTTTTCGTTTGCTCCTCTTATTTTTGAATAGTTTGTTCCAACTCCCGAACCGTATTTAAAAATTCTGGCTTCACGTACCCACAAGTCCATTATTCCCCCTTCGTTTACAAGGTCATCATCAACCGAAAGTATAAAGCAAGCGTGTGGTTGAGGTCTTTCGTAAGCTGATGTTGAACGCATCAATTTTCCGCTTTCTTCATCTACATAATAGTGCCCTTGCGGATCTCCTTTAATTCCATAGGATGTAAACAAACCTGTGTTAAACCATTGTGGAGAGTTTGGGGCTGCATGTTGTGAAATTATACTAAATACTAGCTCATCGTAAAATATTTCGGCATCTTTGTCGGTATCAAAATAATTGTATTTTACACCCCACTCCTTCCAGCAGTTTGCCATACGGTGGGCTACTTGTTTTATTGATGTTTCTGAGCCAAGTGTGCCATCGGTTTGAGGTACACCTGCTTTTCGAAGATATTTCTGTGCTAAAATATCAGTAGCTACCTGCGACCATGAATCAGGCACTTCTACATTGTCCACTTCAAATACAATTTTGCCATCGGGATTTTTAATTACCGACGAACGTAAATTATAATTAAACATATCTTCGGGTTTTATATTTTCTTTTGTAAAAAACCTTTCGAATTTCAATCCCTTTTGTGTTTTTAAATTTTGGTCGCTCATTTTTACTTATTTTATACTGATTTTCAATGCTTAAAACTCTCTAAAAAAATATAGGGAGTTTTTATCCAAAGGTAGAACAAAGCAATTTTCATTTTAAAAATCGTTTTCCACATACAAGGTTTAAAATTAATAAAAATACAAGAAAAATCCAAATTTTAACCATGTTGAAAACAAATTTTTTTATTAAAAAAGGTGCTTGATTTCAGTTTTTGGCATTTACTTTGTAAAACAATAACACTCGTATAAAAAAGTCTGATGATATCTGATATTTTAAATAAAATTTCAAGCATAGCAAGTAGAGGTAAAAAAATGTTTTCGGTTTTGATAGATCCCGATTTTGACAATATTGTACATCTTGAGAAATTAATTTCATTGTGTAACAAAAAAAAAGTTGATTTTATATTTACCGGAGGAAGTTTATTAAGCAACGGAAATATTGATAAAACTATTGATTTTATTAAAAATATGACAGATATACCGGTTGTTATTTTTCCAGGTTCGCCTTCGCAAATTAGCAGCAAGGGCGATGCTTTACTTTTGCTTTCGCTTGTTTCGGGAAGAAATCCCGATTTTTTGATAGGCAAACATGTTGAAGCTGCTATTGAGTTGAAAAATTCTAAAATTGAAATTATACCTACTGCATATTTGTTGATTGATGGTGGTAATAAAACCACTGCTTCGTATATTTCATTTACAAATCCACTGCCTGCCGACAAACCAATGTTGACTGCTGCTACTGCACTTGCTGCACAACAACTTGGTATGAAACTAATTTACCTCGATTGTGGAAGCGGAGCCAAACATTCTGTTTCGGACGAAACTATTTCTGCTGTAAAAAAATACACTGAATTACCCTTAATTGTCGGTGGTGGTATTGATAGTGCTGAAAAAATTGAAAATGCTTACAATGCAGGTGCTGATATGGTTGTTTTAGGTACTGTTTTTGAAAAAAATCCCGAAATATTAAATGAATTTATTTAGAAAAATTTTTTTCTTGTTTTTGTTAATTATTTCTGTATTAGCTTTTGCCGGATGGGCTTTGAGTGTAACTGACAAGTACAAAAATTGGTTTACCGAAAAATATAAAATCAAAACGCCTTTTATACCTAATTATGTAGAATTTGCAGGTGAAAAAATTCCATTAGAAAATGATGAAATAAAAGAAAGGCTGGATCGTGAACTTATGTCAACTGTATTTTGGCAATCAAACACTATGATATTGCTGAAGCGCAGTACAAAATTTTTCCCAATTATTGAACAAATCCTTAAAGAAAATAATATCCCTGCAGATTTTAAGTACCTGTGTGTTGCCGAAAGCGGCTTGGCAAACGTAACAAGTCCTTCGCAAGCTAAAGGTTTTTGGCAATTGATGGAAGGCACTTGCAAACCTTATAATATTGAAATTAATGATTATGTTGACGAGCGTTACAATCTTGAAATAGCTACACAAACGGCTTGTAAAATTTTAAAAGAATCTTATTCAAAACTTTTAAATTGGACTCTTGCTGCTGCAAGCTACAACAGAGGTATAAACGGTATTTTAAGAGATCTTTCGTATCAAGGTGTTTCTTCATTTTATGATTTGCATTTGAATGACGAAACTGCAAGGTATATTTTCAGAATTGTTGCATATAAACTTATTTTTGAAAATCCGGAAATGTATGGTTATTTCATAAATCCGGAGGATTATTATTGTTTGCCGCCCCGAAAATTAATTTATCTTGATACATCTGTATCAAACTTGAGTTTATACGCTTTGCAAAACGGTACAAATTATAAAACTTTAAAATTGCTTAATCCATGGCTTAGAGATAAATCACTGCCAAATAAAAAAAACAAAAAATATCAAATTGAATTGCCTTATGAGTTTAAATAAATTTTAAAAAAAATAATTATATGCACATATCAAAATATAAAACTTTCTCATTATTTTTACTTTTATCTCTTAAAACTTATTCTTCAAGTTTTTTTGTATCACATAATGCCTCTTCTAATGGTGACGGAAGTTTTAATAATCCATGGCAATTTCAAACAGCACTGAACCATCCGGTTTTGCTTATGCCTGGCGATACTGTGTGGTTAAAAGGGGGCACCTACACCGGTACATATATGTCTAATATAAGTTTTGCATGTAAAACAAAAGGGACAGAATCAAAACCAATTATTTTCAGAAATTATAAAAACGAAAGGGTAACAATTGATGGCGATTTAACATATACATTGTTTTGTAACGTTAATGAATGTGAATACACTTGGTTTTGGGGAATTGAATTTACCAATTCATCAAAAACAGACCGTAAACAGGGTCGAAACGGAACAGTATATTGCACTGCCAAAAATATAAAGTTTATAAATTTAATAATACATGATATGGGCAGTGGAATAGATTGCTGGAAAACAGCAGAAAATGCCGAAATTTATGGATGTATAATTTACCACATTGGCAACAATCAATTAAATGGCGGTAACTGGGAAGGGCATGGACATGGAATGTACTTGCAAAACGATACTTTTGGCGTAAAAAAAATTCATAATAATTTTATTTTTAACACTTTTGGTTATGGACTTAAAATTTGGCAAACCACAACCACAGCTCCTATCGGAAATTTTGACCTTCAAAAAAATATAATTTTCAATGGAGGTTCAGCTTCCGAAAATCTTGGCGGAATTGGTAATAATTACCGAACTCACAATTTCTTTGTATTATCAAATGGTTCTAATAATCCTTTAAGAAATACTGTTATTAAAAACAATTACACATATTCCGACCCAAATCAACCTCGCCCTCCGGTAAATGCTTTTGGATTGAACTATGGTGTTGTAAATTTTATACTTGACAGCAATTTTTTAACTTGTCAAACCAGATTAGGGTTAAGCAATACTCCTGTTTTTCAGGCTAAAGTAACTAACAATACATTTATGGCAGGTATTCCGGCAGAATACGGGTACTATTTATGGGGTTTTCTTCAAACTGATTATCCTCAAAATAATTATGTTTCGGCAGTTCCTAAATCAGGATTACAATACTTTATAAATCAAAACAAATACGAAAAAGATAAATTTCATCTTGCAATATATAATTGGGATAGTTTAAAAACCGTTGAAATTGATTTATCAAAAAATGGATTTAAAACCGGTGAAAAATACCAACTTATCAATGTAATGAATTACTTTAGCGATACTATTAATGGGACGTGTTTTGATAATGGAAAAATTTCTATACCAATGACAGGGCATGATTGTGTAAATGTAAATGGTTCAAGCCAAAAACCAGTAAATTCTTTCCCGAAATTTGGTGCATTTGTTTTGAAAAAATCAAATTATATTCCTAATAATACTTCCATTTCACACAACATCACCGAAAATAAAAGTATTTTTGTTTTTCCGAACCCCATTAGCAACTCTTGTACATTTTTTTACAATTCTAATAACGATAATAATTATAAAATTTCTATCTACAATACATTAGGCAAAATAATTAAAACATTAGAAATTATAAATGGAAAGGCTGATTTTATAAGAGATTCAGAACAAAATGGCTTTTATTTTTACAAACTCATTTATAAAGGCGAAACAATATTGGCAAAGGGAAAACTAATATTAAACTAAATAAAAAAACTTTCAGAATTAATCAATGAAAACAAAAAATCAAGTTAGCTTTACAACAGTATTAATTTTACTGTTTTGCACCAAAAATCTATATTCACAAAAGTCTCACAAAAACGAAAAACATGGTGAAATTCATAAAAACGAACTTGGTATTGCTAATAATATAGTGCATTTCTCTAAACAAAATGAGTTTTCATACAGTGTTCATATTCATTTTATAAAAAAAACAAATATTAAAAACCTCGGAATAGGATTAGGTTACGAAAGAATATTTGACAATCATTATCATAATACTTTTGGAGTTGTTTTCAGTTATAATTTGTTAGAAAAACTTGTAGTAATTGTATCTCCAGGCTTAACTATAGAAAAGCGAAATTATAAAGAAAAAGAATTTGCTCTACATCTTGAAGCTACTTACGAATTTGATTTTAAAGATTTTCATATAGGACCGGTTATTGAGTTTGCTTATGACCCCAATGATTATCATTCAAGTATTGGTGTTCATTTAGCTTATGGGTTTTAAAATTTTAAAATAGTAAAGAGTTAAAGATTTATTTTATAAAAAATCAAACCAAGTTTTGTGAAAAAGGCAAATTAAAGTTCGTCTTCGTTGAAGAAGTAATCATCGGGGGTTGGATAATCAGCCCATACTTCTTCAATACTTTCGTAGGGTTCGCCATCATCTTCAAGGTCCTGAAGATTTTCAATAACTTCCATTGGAGCCCCCGAACGCACTGCATAATCAATAAGTTCGTCTTTGGTTGCAGGCCAGGGAGCATCGTCGAGATATGAAGCAAGTTCAAGTGTCCAATACATAGAATTAATTTTTTTTCAATTAAACGCGAAAATATTAAATTTTTTATAATTACAACAATGATTTTTTTAATAAGAAATCAACAAAATATTCATCACATATTATTAATCATTTCAGTACCAAATTCAGAACATTTGAGTAAGGTTGCATTTTCCATCAAACGTTCAAAATCGTATGTAACTCTTTTACTTCCAATAGTTTTTTCGAGTGATTTGTAAATTAAATTACTTGCTTCAACCCATCCAAAATATTCAAACATTAATGCACCTGACAAAATCATTGAACCTGGATTTACTTTATCTTGATTTGCATATTTGGGTGCTGTGCCGTGTGTAGCTTCAAAAATTGCATGACCTGTAATGTAATTAATATTTGCACCGGGTGCTATTCCAATTCCGCCAACTTGTGCTGCAAGTGCATCGCTCAAATAATCACCGTTTAGGTTTAATGTGGCTATTACATCAAAATCTTCTGGACGTGTAAGTACTTGCTGCAAAGTAATATCAGCAATTGAATCTTTGATAACAATACCAGCTCCGGGCATACCTTCGGGAATTCTGCACCATGGTCCACCATCAATCTCTACTGCTCCATAAAATTCTTTTGCCACATTATAACCCCAATCGCGGAAACCACCTTCGGTAAATTTCATTATATTTCCTTTATGTACTAATGTTACAGATTTCAGATTGTGTTTAATGGCATAAGAAATAGCACTGTGTACAAGTCTTTCGGTGCCAAGATAGCTTACAGGTTTTATCCCTATTCCTACATTTATTCCTACATCTCTACGCTTTGAACCAATATTTTCGAGTTCATTTTGCCACTGTTTTGATTTTTGCTCTGTACCAAATCTTATTTTTTCAAAACTTTTTGGAAATTCTTTTTCGATAAAATCAAGTACCTTTTGAGCTTCGGGTGTTCCGGCTGCAAACTCAATTCCGGCATAAATATCTTCGGTGTTTTCTCTAAATATCACCATATCTACCGCCCCAGGATTTTTTACAGGGCTTGGAACACCGCTAAACCACCTTACCGGGCGAAGACAAACGTACAAATCGAGCATTTGCCTCAATGCTACATTCAATGATCTTATGCCACCTCCCACTGGTGTAGTAAGCGGACCCTTAATTCCTACAAGGTATTCTCTAAATGCTTCAAGGGTTTCATCGGGTAGCCAATTGCCTGTTTGGTTAAATGCTTTTTCGCCTGCAAGTACTTCTTTCCATTCAATTTTTCGGGTTCCGTTATATGCTTTTTCAACGGCTGCATCTAGTACTCTTTTGGTTGAACGCCAAATATCAGGACCTGTTCCATCTCCCTCTATAAAGGGAATTATGGGGTTGTTTGGAACATTTAATAAACCATTTTTTATCGCTATTTTTTCTCCTGTCATTTTGATTTTTTTAAAATTTTCTGCAAACCAACATCATTAATATCAAATCTCAAAACGTTGAATAAAATATACATATTTTTTTATCTGTTTAAAATCAAGTTTCGTCTTAAATCATTAAATTTAAACAAAGCAATTATTTTCGAAACATTGAATATTGCTGAAGCAAAAAATCAATTTATTACTACCTGGGGAAATTTCGGGCAGCAATGGGGTATAAACAAACCTATGGGACAAATTCATGCACTTTTATTAATATCAAACGAGCCTCTATGCACATTGCAGCTAATGGAAAAACTTCAAATTTCAAGTGGCAATGCCAATACAAATGTGAGAGCTTTGGTTAATATGGGTTTGATTTATAAAGTGCGTGTTTTAAAAGAACGTAAAGATTATTTTAAAGCAGAAAAAGACATTGAAATAATTTCGAAAATATTGAACAATGAAAGAAAAAAACGCGATTTTGACCCTTTGCTTATATCACTTTTAAAAATAGATAAAAACATAAACAATACCCCTCAAAACAAAGAGTTTAAAAAAATTATCAGAAAAATTTCAGCATTTGTAAACAAAGCTGATAAAAATCTCAGCAATGCTTTTGATATTAAATAAATTAAACTTTTTATTCAATTTTCACTCTTTTCAAATCCAATGAATTTGTAGGATTGTTGTCAAGGTTTTTTACATTATTATTTATTAACCTTAGAGATTGGTCGTAAAACAATGGTATTACAGGACATTCGTTCATTAAAATATTTTCCATACGGTGGTAAATTTCAACTCTATCGTTTTCATTTGCTGCTTTAAATACAGAATCGTACAATTGGTCGAATTTTAAATTCTTAAAATGAGTGTAATTGGGGCCTTGGGGCGAATAGTTCGGGCTGTAAAAGCAAGCTAAATAATTTTCGGCATCGGGGTAGTCGGCAATCCACGAACCTCTGAAAAAATTAAGACGATTGTTTGATTTTTCCTCTTTAAGAAAAGAAGCCGGTTGTACCTCAATTTTTATGTCAATACCTGCTTTTCGCAAATCTTTTTGAATGAATAAACAAATATCAAGATAATCTTTAGTTGTATATAAAGTTACAGGTTTTTTTGTTTTAAACCACTTAGATTTTTCAAGGTAAAACTTAGATTTTTTTATATCAAAAACAAAGTTTTCATTTTTGTAATGCCCCGCCAATCCTATTGGTACAAATCCCCCATTGGCGGGTGTTCCAATATTGTTGCGTAAGTATTTTATCAATGATTTTTTATCAATTGCATAATTTATGGCAAGCCTAAGGTTTTTGTCATAAAGAGGGTGATTCTTTGAATTTTCTAAACTATCATCTACCAAAAAAGCTATGTATTCGGTATTTAGAAAAGGCGTTTTCAAACTCTTGAATTTTGTTTTGTACTTGCTTTTTAAACTCCCGTCTTTATTAATAATTTCATCTTTAAAACTGCTTTCTACTCCGTTAAAAAAACTCAGATTACCCTGTAAAAATTCCAAAAAAGCAGTTTGTTTATCATCGAGAAACGAAACAGCAACCGCATCAATAAATGGAAGTTGCACTCCATTATCGGTTTCAAAATATTCTTCGTTTTTTAAAAATATCAGCTTAACTTCTTCATTCCATTTGCCAAATACAAAAGGACCTGTACCTACGGGATTTCTGCCAAAATCTTTACCATGCTTTTTTATTGCCTCGCTTGGTACTGCAAAACAATATGGCATTGTAAGCAAACCTAAAAAAGGAGGAAATGCTTTTTTTAAATTTATAATAAAAATTGTATCATTTAATGCCACAAAAGGATTTGATGCAATTTTATCATTAAAAATCCATGACCCTGGTGAGGCTGTTTTTTCGTCTATTATTCTATTAAATGAAAATACAAAATCCGATGCAACAACTTTTCTCTGTTTTTTATTTTTAAAAACATCGCTTTTGTGAAACAATACATCGTTTCTAAGGTAAAATGTATATTTAAGACCATCGGCAGATATTTCCCATCTTCGGGCTATACATGGTAAAATGTTCAAATTTTTATCAAGTTGCACAAGCCCGTTAAATAGTTGGCTTACCGCCCAAATATTATCTTGTGTTCGGGCAAAAGCAGGGTCGAGTGATGTAATTCCGTTTTCGCTGTTATATCTGAAAACTTTACTTTTTTCAATGTTATTACTTTCATTACAAGAACAAAAAGTTAATACCAAAATAATGTGAATAAATAAGCAAAACCTGTTAAAATCTATTAAACAATTGAAAATAGTTTTGAAAATCATTTAAATTTTATTTTTTTTACTTATGACAAGGGTAACTTATTTCGGACATAGCTGCTTTTTGGTTGAAACCAAAGGCAAAAAGTTGATTTTTGACCCATTTATTACACCAAACAGTCTTGCAAATGAAATAAATTTTAATGAAATTTTTTGTGATTTTATTTTTGTTTCACATGGGCACGAAGACCATTGTGCCGACCTCGAAATACTCGCAAACAAAACCAAAGCTACTGTTTTGGGCAGTTGGGAACTACATACTTGGCTCAACAATAAAAATATTTTAAATACACACCCAATGAATTTAGGCGGGAAGCGTACATTTGATTTTGGTGAAGTAAAAATGGTTTATGCAGCACATTCAAATTCATTACCCGATGGTACTTATGGTGGTACGGCTGCAGGCTACATTATTAGCAACGACGAAACGTGTTTTTACTATGCCGGAGATACTGCTCTTACAAGCGATATGAAACTTACAGGCGAAATGTATAATCTCGATTTTGCATTTTTGCCGATAGGAAGCAATTTTACAATGGACGCTGCTGATGCAGCTATTGCCTCACAATTTATTAGATGCAAAAAAATTATAGGAATGCACTACGATACATTTGGTTACATAGTTATTGACAAACAAAAAGCCATTAACGAATTTGAAAAATCAGGAGCAAACCTTTTATTGATGAAAATAGGAGAAACTATTAATATATAAAAATTGAAATAAAACAAATATGGGAAAAATAATATGTGTTGCTAATCAAAAAGGAGGCGTAGGCAAAACCACAACCGCAATTAACCTTTCATCAGCTCTTGCATTGCTAGAGTTTAAAGTATTGCTTGTAGATGCCGACCCTCAAGCAAACTCAACATCAGGTCTTGGCTTTGACCCAAAAAACATTAAAATAGGCTTGTACGAAACTATTATTCAGGATTTACATCCTAAAGACATAATTTTAAAAACTCATAATACTTATTTAGATTTATTACCCGCAAATATTGACCTTGTAGGGGCCGAGATAGAAATTGTAGAAATGCCAAATCGCGAAAAACTGATGCAAAGAGCATTAAATAAAATCAAAGATTCTTACGATTTTATTATTATAGATTGTTCACCTTCGCTTGGCTTGATTACAACAAATGCCCTTACAAGTGCTGATTCAATAATAATTCCGGTGCAATGTGAGTTTTTTGCACTCGAAGGTTTGGGAAAATTGCTTAATACTATAAAAATTGTACAACGCAGTATAAATCCCAAACTTGAAATTGAAGGTATTTTGCTTACAATGTACGATATGAGACTGAGGTTGAGCAATCAGGTAGTTGACGAAGTTAAAACTCATTTCCAGCAATTGGTTTTTGATACAATAATACAGCGAAACACAAGATTGAGCGAGGCACCAAGTTTTGGAGTATCGGTAATAGAACACGATGCAGGTAGCAAAGGCAGCATAAATTACCTTAATCTGGCAAGAGAAATTTTACAGAAAAACGGTTTGACAAAAATGCAGGAGGAAGACAAGATATTTTCATGAACAACAATATAAAAAAACGCAATGCACTTGGTAGGGGTCTTAGTGCCCTGCTCGAAAGTGCAGATACTGATATTTCAAAATTTGAAGCAAAAACACTAAATTCAGTTGCCAATGTTCCTATAAGCCAAATAGAGGCAAATCCGTTTCAGCCACGGAATGATTTTAACGAAGAAAATATAAATGAATTAGCCGAAAGCATTAAAGTACATGGCGTTATACAGCCAATTACTGTTAGAAAAATAGCATTCGAAAAATATCAGATAATATCGGGCGAACGACGCACAAGGGCTTCGCTTATTGCCGGTTTAACAGAAATTCCGGCATACATTAGAGTAGCCAACGACCAGGAAATGCTCGAAATGGCAATTATTGAAAACATTCAACGCGAAGAACTGAATCCAATAGAAATTGCAATAGGATACAAGCGTCTGTTAGAAGAATGTGACCTGAAACAAGAAGAACTCGGCGAAAGGGTTGGCAAAAACCGTACGACCATAAACAATTTTCTAAGATTATTAAAATTGCCTGATGAAATTCAAATTGGTGTTAGAGAAAATAAACTTTCTATGGGGCATGCACGTGCATTAATTAATGTAGAAAACAAAGACTGGCAAACAGAAATATATCATCGAACAATTACCGGAGGACTATCTGTACGAGCCGTTGAAAACTTAGTAAAACAAGGTTCGCCAAAAATCAAAAAAGAGAAAAAAACTGTTGACGATATAAAATTTGATGACGAACCCCTTCCTGTTTCAAAGCATTTTTCCGAATTTAAAAATTTTGGAGAGATGATTTCTCGAAAATTTAATGCAAAAGTAGAGATACAGCCACTTGGAGGTGAAAAAGGCAATATTTTAATTGAATTTGAAAATAGAGATCATTTTAAGGAAATATTAAAAAAAATGTAAAACCTGCATTTTTTGAAATAACAAGACAGTAATCTAAATTTGCATCGTGTTTATTAATAAACGCCTTTTATTTACGCTCTATTTTGCAGTACTGAGTTGCTGCACGGTTTTATCTCAAAAAAAAACAGAAAACAATACTAATAAAAAAATATTAAACCCCAAAAAAGCAACAATATACTCGGCAGTATTGCCAGGTGCAGGACAGATATACAATAGAAAAATTTGGAAAACTGCAATAATTTATGCTGGCTTTGCTGGCATAGCTTATGGTTATGTATATAACAACAAACTTACAAAAAGCTATCAAAATGCCCTAAATGCAAGACTTGACACACTAAGCACAACTATTGATACAAAATACTCTAACCTATCTGACGGTACTGTAACTTCATTGAGAAACTATCATCGCCGAAACCGCGATATTTGCATATTGTCGTTTGCCGGTTTATATATTTTAAATATAATAGATGCTAATGTTGATGCTAATTTACAAGAATTTAAAATTAACAAAGATTTGAGTCTAAATTTTAAACCAAATTTTACACACTACAATCAACACAATATAATAAGTACAATACAATTCACATTAAAATTTTAAAAAAATGAAAAACATTACAATAATTGGCTCAGGAACCATGGGAAACGGCATTGCACATGTATTTGCACAGTATAGATATAATGTTTCGCTTGTTGACGTAAATCCGGATGCTCTAAAAAAAGCATTAAACACTATAAGCAAAAATTTTGACCGCCAAATTGCAAAAGGTATTGCAACCGAAGAGCAAAAAAACAGTGCATTAACGAATATTAAAACTTATTCAGCAATTGAGGAAGGTGTAAAAAATGCCGAACTTGTAATAGAAGCTGCTACCGAAAATATTGACCTAAAACTAAAAATTTTTAAAGAGATTGACACTCATGCACCACAAAACTGCATATTGGCTTCAAATACATCATCAATTTCTATTACAAGACTTGCATCAGCAACAAGCCGACCAACAAAAATTATAGGAATGCACTTTATGAATCCCGTTCCGGTGATGAAACTTGTAGAAGTAATAAACGGATACAGCACCGACAAAGAAACCACTGACAAAATCATTCAATTATCATCTGATATAGGCAAGGTGCCTACTTTGGCAAATGATTATCCGGGCTTTGTTGCAAACAGAATTTTGATGCCTATGATAAATGAGGCCATTTACACATTGCACGAAGGAGTTGCGGGAGTTGCCGAAATAGATACAATAATGAAACTTGGAATGGCACATCCTATGGGACCGCTTCAGTTGGCAGATTTTATTGGGCTTGATGTTTGTCATAGTATTTTAATGGTTTTATATAATGGTTTTGGAAATCCAAAATATGCTCCATGCCCATTACTTACCAACATGGTAACAGCCGGAAAACTTGGTGCCAAAAGTGGCGAAGGTTTTTACAATTATACACATGGTACAAAAGATTTGATAGTGAGCAAAAATTTTATTTAATATTTGTAAAAAAATATTGCGAAATCAATATTGGTAAAATTTATCAATATTAAAAAACACTTAAAAACTGCCTGAAATTATTGCAAAAGAAATATCTAAACATAAGAGAAGAAGAACTTAAAAACAAAGTGGCATACGACTATTTTTGGATGTATGATTGCACCAAAATAATAGGTAATGTTGACTTTTGTGTTTGTATGCACCATAGCGATAATATTCATTCTGAATACCAATCATTGCTTTGGGCAGAAGCTAAAAAAGGGGTTTCAGATATTTACAAATCAATAGTACAACTAATTCTTACAATTGGCAAAGCACGTACTTTTGATAAATTTTTACCACCTGCAATGTTAGGAGCATTTGACAGTGAAAAAATTGCATTTATACCATATAACGACATTCACGAAGTATTTTACATAAACGACTTTAACTGGAATGTAACACCATCTAACCACGATACAAAGGAGTTTAAACTCATACACAAGAAAGTAAAAACGGTTATTGACAGCAAAGCCTTATTATTTAACTTTCTCAATGACGACCGAGAGTTAAAGAAATTTATAAAAAACAATTTCGTTGCAGGCAAATTCGGCTTGACAAAAACCAAAATTGACAAAAACAATTTTATGATAATTTACAACAAGTGGTTGCAGGCTGTAAAGCCAAGTATCATAATGAATTGGGATATTGCCAAAAAAAATGGACTAATTGATGCCGATTTTTATCTTGCAGATTTGCTTTCGCAAGAAAATAACACACTCAGAGAAAAACTTTTTGTAATATTAAAAAAAGATATTTATGAACTAGACAGGAAACTAAATGATATGGGCATGTTTGATATTGTTTATACCAAGTTTAACGATAATCAAATAGCACATACCCAATTTTGGAACAAATACGAACGTCCACCAAAAGAAGAATATTGGGATTACATTGTAGAACGCAGAGATTTGCTCGTACCGCAAGATGTAAGAGAACGTAAAGGTAGTTTCTTTACACCACAAATATGGGTTGAGCTATCACAAAAATATCTTACCGATGTTTTAGGCGAAAACTGGCAAGACGAATACTATATTTGGGACTGTGCAGCAGGAACCGGAAATTTGCTTACCGGGCTTACAAACAAATACAATATTTGGGCATCTACACTCGATAAACAAGATGTAGCTGTAATGCACGACCGTATAAAGAACGGTGCAAACCTGTTAGACGACCATGTTTTTCAGTTTGATTTTTTGAATGACGATTTCAACAAATTGCCAAAACTTTTGCAAGAAATAATAAATAACCCCGAAAAAAGGAAAAAGTTGGTTGTTTATATTAATCCGCCTTATGCGGAAGTCTCAAGTAAAGCAGAAAAAGGTAAGGTTGGAGTTAATCAAACAAAAACTCATACAAAGTACGGTTCTATATTAGGTACAGCAGGAAGAGAATTATTTGCACAATTCTTAATCAGAATTTATTCAGAATTTAATGGTGTAACCCTTGCAGAATTTTCAACTTTGAAAATTCTACAAGGGTCTGCTTTTATAAACTTGAAAGAGCATTTTCAAGCGAAACTTGAAAAAATATTTTTAGCACCAGCCGACACTTTCGACAATGTAAAAGGGCAATTCCCAATTGGCTTTAAAATTTGGAATACAAACAAAAAAGAAAAATTTGAAAAAATAGTTGCAGATGTTTATGATAAAAACGCCAATTACATTGGCGAAAAAGAACTTTATGCACTCAATAAAAACCAATACATAAATAAGTTTATTTCCGATTACAAAACTACCAACGAAAACAATGTTGGATATATGGACGGAATAAATGGAAACGATTTTCAACATAATAACATAGTTTATATTTTAAACACAAAAGAACAAATACCAAATCCACGTGGAATCTGGATAAACCAAAACAATTTAATTCCCGTTTCAATTTATTATTCAGTTCGCCATTGTATCGAAGCCACCTGGCTAAATGACCGCGACCAGTTTCTATATCCAAATGATGATTGGAAAAAAGATAAAGAATTTCAAAACGATTGCTTAACTTATGCGCTTTTCAACAACAATATTCAAAGCAAATATGGAATAAACCATTGGATACCATTCACAGAACAAGAAGTTAATTCGAGAGAGAAATTTGAAAGTAATTTTATGACAGATTTTATTAATGGAAAACCCAAACCTCCTTCAAAATCTATTCACACTTTATCTATTTTGTTTGAGCCCGAAGAGTCTTATGGTAAATCTCCTTTAAAATTTTCAAATGAAGCCATGGCAGTTTTTAATGCAGGGTGCGATATTTGGAAATATTACCACTGCCAGCCAAATTGCAATGTAAATGCATCGCTTTACGACATACGTGAACATTTTCAGGGTAGAAACGATAAGGGCAAAATGAACAATAAAAGTGCTGACGAAACATACATGAAATTAATAGGCAACCTTAGAGAGAAACTTAAACACCTCGCCGACAAAATTGAACCTAAAGTTTACCAATACGAATTTTTGAAAAGATGAAAACAATTTACTTTGGCAATAAAAAAATTTTATTTTCAAATCTAAATAATTTAAGTTCACAACACACATTTACAAACCCTACAGCTATTGAGTTTGACACAATAATCAAAGATTTTTTGCAAGGTGTAAAATCAGAAATATTGATAAAAGGAAACACAACAAAAAACTTTTCTCTATTCAAAAAACACTTCGTAAATATTGAAGCTTGCGGGGGTGTAGTGAAAAATTCAAACAATTTGGTTTTACTCATAAAAAGGCTTGGTAAATGGGATTTGCCTAAGGGTAAAAGAGAAAAAAATGAAAATTTAAGTGCCTGTGCAAGTCGCGAAGTAGAAGAAGAATGTGGTATAAACAATCTTGAAATATTAAAAAAAATAACTGCAACATATCATATTTACATACAAAACAACGAAACAATACTTAAAACAACACATTGGTTTTTGATGAAATACAACGGAAACCAGAAATTAAAACCTCAGTATTCTGAAGATATTTCAGAAGCTATATGGGTAGATTTAGATAAGTTTAAAATTGATAAAACCGAAACTTATCCAAATATTAGTGATGTTTTAAGTCTGAATAAATTTTATCGGGTATAAATCTTTCAAAATCTCCGTTATTTATAATCAAATCGCGAACAATAGTGCTACTTACCGAATTAAGATTTTGATCACTTACAATAAAAATATTTAAAATTTTTTCATTCAAAAGTTCATTTACAAAAGCAATTTGCTTTTCATATTCAAAATCTATGCTCGAACGCAATCCACGAATTATAAATTCTGCACCTTTTGCTTTGCAAAACTGGTATGTCAAACCTTGATAAATATCTACCTCAATACGTGGCTCATTTTCAAAAACAGATTTTATCCAGTTCAATCTTTTTTGCGAATCGAAAAGATGTTTTTTCGCAGCATTGTGTCCTATGGCAATTATTACTTTATCGAAAATTTTTAACGATTTTTTTACAATATCAAGATGTCCGTTTGTAAATGGGTCAAATGTGCCGGGAAATATTGCAATTTTAGATGTCATAATATAGTTGTGCTGCAAAAATTCATTTCAATAATAATCAATAATAAATTATTTTTTAATACTTACGCTAAATTTATTATTATAAATAAATAGCTTTGCATCCACTATATGTCTGTAGATATAGGAAAATACAATAATTTAGAGGTAATTAAAATTCTCGACTTCGGAATTTATCTTAACGGTTATGAATGGGGAGAGATACTCATGCCAAGACAATATGTACCCACTGGTACAAAAATTGGTGATGCTATTGATTGTTTTATTTATTATGACTCTGAAGACAGAATTATAGCTACTACCTTAAAACCTATTGCTACTGTTGGTGAATTTGCCGTTCTCAGGGCAATTTCAGTAAATAATGCAGGTGCTTTTTTAGACTGGGGGCTTCCAAAAGATTTGCTTGTACCTTATGGTGAGCAAAAATCGAGAATGCAAGTTGATAAATTTTATGTAGTGTATATTTATGTTGATTCGCTTACAAAAAGAATTGTGGCTTCGTCAAAAATAGAAAAATTTATAAGTACAGAAAAGCCCCAGTACAACGAAGGACAGGAAGTTTCAATAATTATTTATCAGAAAACAGATATTGGTTACAAAGCTATAATAAACCAAAAAAATGTCGGAGTTATACATTTTAGCGATGTTTTTAAAAACATTAAAATTGGCGATAAACTTATTGGATATATAAAAAGCATTAAAGAAGATTTTAAAATAAATCTGGTATTACAAAAACCAGGATATAAAGCAATTGATAATACATCGCAAAAAATATTAGATTATATAAAATCAAATAATGGATTTGTACCTTTTACTGATAAAACTCCGGCTGATATAATCTACAACGAATTTGGAATTAGCAAAAAAACCTTTAAAAAATCGGTTGGCTTTCTTTACAAAAAACGACTGATTGCAATAGAAAAAAACGGATTAAAATTAACTTAATAAAACAAGTATTTTACTCTGTTTGCCAGCGTTTTAGCTTTGAAATACGATGAATATATCCAAGTTGAATTTGAGGTGCGGTATTTTTCATTACAATACTTGTAGCTGTGTATGCTTTATTACTGTTAAAATTGCCCATACCTAAAAGATAACGTCCATCAATTGTAAGTTTGCCCAATGTACTTAATTTGAATGAAACACCTGCACCAAATCCCAAACCATAATCAATGGCATTGAATTTTGAGTTTGAGCCACTCACTTTGCTACTTGTAGTTGTAACATTGTTATTTTCATCTTTTACTGATGTAGTAGTAAGTGTTGAGGTATTGTTTGACAAACCATATCCAAAATATCCACCGGCAAATAAATGAATTGAAACAATATTATCTCTGTATCGGTAAGGGATAAGCTCTTCAGATTTTATTGGAATTTCAAGATTTGCATATACTGGCACTTGCAGATAAGAAAAGGTATAAGTAGGTTTGGTGGTAATTGTAGTTACATTGCCCGCTCCATCATCACTTGCTGTTACACTTTTGCCTATTGAGCCCATTTGCGAATAAAGCAAATCCATCTGTACACCCCAGTTTTTATTAAATTTATATTTTAATGCTGCACCTCCGTTTAACCCAATTTTTGTGCTGTAATTGTAATTGGGAACACTAGCCGAAAAATTTGCAAAGTTTAAACCTAGCTTTGCTCCCAGATAAAACTGGGCTTGAGCAGTGTAAGTAATTACCGTAATAACAATCAACAATGATAATTTTCTTTTCATTTTATGTTTTTTTAATAAATTAATTTACAAACCTAAACAGAATTTTAAATAATGCAAAATAATAACTCCTTAAATTATTATATAGTATCGGTATTTTTGTAAATATTTTTTAACAGATGCAGTTAAGAGCCGAAAATTTAGTTAAGCAATACAAATCTCGTAAGGTTGTAAATGATGTTTCGATAAAAGTAAATCAAGCAGAAATTGTAGGTCTTTTGGGACCAAACGGAGCGGGAAAAACTACAACTTTCTACATGGTTGTAGGATTGATAAAAGCTGATGAAGGAAAAATTTTTCTTGATGATACCGAAATTACAAAATTGCCAATGTACAAAAGAGCACAGCTTGGCATTGGATACCTGCCTCAAGAAGCTTCGGTTTTCAGAGATTTAAGTGTTGAAGACAATATTATGGCAATTCTCGAAATGATCAAAATTACTGCCAAAGAACAACACGAAAGATTAGAATTGCTTATTTCAGAATTTAATCTTAATAAAGTTAGAAAAAACAAAGGTTCGGTACTTTCGGGAGGTGAACGCCGCCGTACAGAAATTGCAAGAGCACTTGCTGTTAATCCAAAATTTATTTTACTTGACGAACCCTTTGCGGGTGTTGACCCTATTGCAGTTGAAGATATTCAAACTATTGTGAGAAAACTCGTTACCAAAAATATTGGTGTATTGATTACAGACCACAACGTACACGAAACCCTTTCTATTACAAACAGAGCTTATTTACTATTTGAAGGAAAAATTTTGAAAGCAGGTACCGCACAAGAACTTGCCGATGATGAACTTGTTCGTAAAGTTTACTTAGGACAAAATTTTGTACTCAGATAATGTAATTTTAATATTTTGAAAAAAAAAACATCTAAAAGTGCACTTATTATAGCCAATGGAATGCAATGCTCAATGGCTATTTTAGAGAAATTATATCATCAATCAAAAACTGTAATAGTATTAGACGGTGCAATAGAAAGAGTTCTTAAAACCGATATTCGAATTGATGTACTTTTGGGCGATTTTGACCGCATAAAACCTTCTCATAAAAAATTTCAAATTTCACCTGAAGTTGAAATTGTAAAAACTCCTGACCAAAATAAAACCGATTTGCAAAAAGCAATAGAATTTTTAATAAGTTTAAACTTTGAAAAAGTTGATATTATATGGGCTACGGGCTTTCGGACCGATCATACATTTAATAATATTATAACACTTGGAAAATACTTTAAAAAAATAAACTGTACAATGTACGATGATTATTCATCAATTTTTGCAATACCCAAAACCTTTGAAAAAATGTATAAAAAAGGTGATATTATCTCGTTGTTTCCGCTTGGTAAAGTTTCCGGAATTACTACTTCAGGTCTTTTGTATAATATGAAAAACGAAAACCTTCAATTGCCTGTACGAACAGGTTCTAGCAACGAAGTATCCGAAAATGGAATAATAAAAATAAGTTATAAAACAGGCATTTTAATTCTTATGGAATGCAAAGATTAAATTGCGATATAAATCATTTTACTTCTTTGATTGAAAGCATTAATTTCGATCAACTAAATATTTCAAAATACAGTAAAGATTATATAAAAAAAAACCACAATTCAATTAAATATTCATCGCAACTTGCGTTACAAATTTTGAATATTGGAGTTTGTAAAACCAACAAAACTGTAAATAAATTAACCATTGCCGAAATTGGAGGCGGCACAGGTTTGATAAGCCTTCTGGCATCTTTTTTAGGATTTGATAAAATTATTTATTCTGATATTTACAATCAAAGTTGCGAAGATTTTAAAACTATTTCAAAACACTTAAATTTTCAAGTTACCAAAGTAATTTGTGGTAGCATTGATGAAGTATTTATTGAAACTAATGGCAATGTTGACCTAATTGTAAGTCGCGATGTAATTGAACACATTTACGATACAAATATTTTTTTTAAGAAAAGTTCATATTCATTCAAAAAATCGGTACATATTCACAACACTTCAGCCAACATTTACAATATATTTAAAAAAAAATACTTTGAAAAAATACATTTAACTGATGAATTAATAGGCGGACAACAAATTATCAAGCCTTCTGATTCTGCAGTGTCTTTTTTAAAAATGAGGTATGATTTTATTAAAGAACACTTTAAAGAAATTGATGATAATTCAATAGCAAAACTTGCAAAAATTACAAGAGGAAAAAATTTTGATGATATAAAAAAAGATGCTGAAAAATTTATTTCTACAAAAATATTTCCTACTGAAAACACTCACCCAACTAATACTTGCGACCCTGCAAACGGTAACAGAACCGAAAATTTGCTTAAATTTGAAGAATACGAAAATTTTATTGATAAAAATGTTTTTAAAATTGAATGGTCTTATGCTTTTTACGACTTGAATGAAGCAAACCTGCTAAAATTATCAGCACAGAAAATATTGAATTTTTTAATTAAAATTTCGGGCAAATATGCCAAATACATTGCTCCTGCTATAATTTTGATATGTACACCAAAGAGCAAATAGCAATTATGTTTTTTAAAATTTATTTCTAAAAAAACGAAATTTACCTTGAATAATTTGGAGCATCGTGTGTCATTGTTACATCATGAGGATGACTTTCTCTAATACCCGAAGATGTAATTTTTACAAACTTGGCTGTTTTTAGTTCTTCAATAGTAGCAGCACCGCAATATCCCATACCAGACCTAAGTCCACCAATATATTGGTACATTACTTCGGCAAGAGTTCCTTTGAATGGCACCATTCCGACTATACCTTCTGGTACGAGTTTTGAAATCTCTTCTTCGGCATCCTGAAAATACCTGTCCTTTGAGCCCTCTTTCATTGCATCAACCGAGCCCATTCCTCTGTAAGATTTAACTTTTCTGCCTTCGTAGATAATTGTTTCGCCCGGAGATTCATCAGTACCTGCAAATAACGAACCTGCCATTATACAATCTGCCCCTGCTACAATTGCTTTTACAATATCACCACTATATCTTATTCCTCCATCGCTTATTACAGGAACACCACTACCAATTACAGCTTTTGAACATTCTATTACAGCCGAAAGTTGAGGTACACCTATACCGGCTATTACACGAGTAGTGCATATTGATCCAGGTCCTACTCCTATTTTAATAGCATCGGCCCCAGCTTTTACAAGCATTTTTGCCGCATCAGCAGTGGCTATATTACCTACAATAATCTGCAAAGCAGGAAACTTGCTTTTTATTTTTTTTAATTCATTTATAACACCCAAACTATGACCATGTGCGGTATCAAGAGTAATTACATCAACATCTTGAGCTACAAGTTCACTTACTCTTTCAATAGTATCAGATGTTATACCAACAGCAGCACCAGCCAATAGCCTACCGTATTTATCTTTGCATGCAAAAGGGTGGTTTTTTACATTTTGAATATCTCTAAAAGTAATCAATCCTTTTAAAATTCCGTTTTTATCAATTACAGGAAGTTTTTCAATTTTAAAATTTTGCAAAATCTCCGAAGCCTTTTGCAAATCGGTGTTTTCGTCAGCAGTTACTAGATTATCTTTTGTCATAGCTTCGCTAACGTTTTTGCTCATATCACTTTGAAACCTCAAATCGCGGTTTGTAATAATTCCTACAAGTTTTTTATTATCTACAGTTATAGGAATTCCTCCAATTTTATATTCTTTCATAAGCGATAATGCTTCATCAAGAGTAGCAGAGGTTGTAAGTGTTACAGGATCTTTTATCATACCACTTTCAGAGCGTTTTACCTTTTTTACTTCGCCCGCCTGCCTTTCTATGCTCATATTTTTATGAATAAAACCTACCCCGCCAAGTCTTGCCATACTTATAGCCATACGACTTTCTGTAACTGTATCCATGGCTGCACTTATCAGCGGAATATTTATGTTTAAATTTTTGCTTAATCGTGTTTTTACAGAAACATCACGTGGCAAAATTTCTGAATATCTTGGTATAACAAGAACATCATCAAATGCCAAACCATCAAGTTGAATTTTATCGGAGAATTTATCAGACATTGCAAATAACTTTAAAAATTACCTTTAATTATTTGCGGTGCAAAGTTAAAAGAAATTACACAATTTGTATTTCTTTATTTTTAAAAAATTAAAAAATGAAGAAATACTGATACTTACTAAAAAAAAATATTTAATTTTAAATGCTGGTTTTGCAATATTTTAACCTTAATTGAATGTAATTTTGGTTTAATATTTATTTTTTTAACTTATTTTCGCCAAATTATTTTTTAATTTATCAAAATGGATATTAAAGAAATTCAAGCACTGATTAAGTTTATTTCAACTGCAGGAGTTGATGAAGTTAGCATTGAACGCAAAGATTTTAAACTTACTATCAAAAAAAATCCCCAAACGGGTTTTGCTACAATGCAACAACCACAATTTATTCAAACAGAAATTGTACAACCGGTAAAACAAACCCCGGCTCAAATACAGCAAGCACCTTCACCTGAGCCAAAAGTTGCAGAAAAACAAGAAGAAATTTCAATTTCAAATTTGAAAGAAATAAAATCTCCAATGATTGGTACATTTTATAGAAGTTCATCGCCCGATAAACCTCCATTTGTAAATGTAGGTAGCGAAATTAATGCCGGTGATACAGTTTGTATAATAGAGGCGATGAAACTATTTAATGAAATAGAAAGTGAAATAAAAGGTAAAATTGTAAAAGTACTTGTAGATAATGCTACACCGGTAGAATATGACCAACCTTTATTTTTAATAGACCCAAGCTAATTGATTTTTTATAATCAGTTTGTTTGTATTAATTTTTTCTGATTTTTAATAATTTAAGGAAAAAAGATTTTTTTTGATTGATATATGTTTAAAAAAATACTAATAGCCAACAGAGGAGAAATTGCACTAAGAATTATACGAACCTGCAAAGAAATGGGAATAAAAACAGTAGCCGTATATTCTACTGTTGACAAAGATAGTCTTCATGTGAGATTTGCAGATGAGGCAGTTTGCATAGGTCCGCCTGCAAGTTCGCTGAGTTATTTGAGTATGCACAATTTGTTGTCTGTAGCCGAAATAACAAATGCTGATGCCATTCACCCGGGTTATGGTTTTTTAAGCGAAAATGCCGAATTTTCAGAATTATGCCGTTTTCATAACATAAAATTCATAGGAGCATCGCCCGAAATGATAAATGCAATGGGCGATAAAAGCAATGCCAAAGAAACGATGAAAAAAGCCGGAGTTCCTATAGTACCAGGTAGTGATGGCTTGCTTACCGATATAAAAGAGGGTGTGAAAATTGCCAAAAAAATCGGCTATCCAATTATATTAAAAGCCACAGCAGGTGGAGGCGGAAGAGGAATGAGAATAGTATGGAATGATTCAGAATTCGAAACCGCATTTAATTCTGCACAAACAGAAGCAAAAGCTGCTTTTGGAAATGACGGAATGTATTTGGAAAAATACATTGAAGAACCTCGACACATCGAAATTCAAATAGCCGGCGACCAATACGGAAAAGTGTGTCATCTTAGCGAAAGAGATTGTTCGATACAAAGAAGACATCAAAAACTAATTGAAGAATGTCCTTCGCCTTTTATGACAGATGAACTTCGTGAAAAAATGGGCGAAGCGGCAGTTAAAGCTGCTTCAACTATAAATTACGAAGGTGTTGGTACCATTGAGTTTTTAGTTGATAAACATAGAAATTTTTACTTTATGGAGATGAACACCCGAATACAGGTTGAACATCCGGTTACAGAAGAAGTTATAAATTACGATTTAATAAAAGAACAAATATTAATTGCAGCAGGTGTGCCTATTTCGGGCAAAAATCACTATCCTAAAATGCACTGTATAGAGTGTAGAATAAATGCAGAAGACCCTTATAAAAATTTTGCTCCAAACCCAGGTAAAATTACTTCGTTGCACATTCCTGGAGGACACGGTATAAGAGTAGATACACATATCTATGCCGGATATGTAATTCCGCCAAATTACGATAGTATGATCGCAAAACTTATTGTTGTAGCTCAAACCAGAGAAGAATGTATTGTAAAAATGAAAAGAGCACTTGAAGAATTTATAATTGAAGGCATTAAAACTACCATTCCTCTTCAACTTCAACTAATGCAGAATAAAGATTTTATTGATGGTAACTTTACTACAAAGTTTATGGAAAGCTTTGAAATAAAGTAACACAGACCAAAAACATGAAAAAGGCTGTTTTAAAATTTTATTTTTTATTTTTTTCAGTTTTTCTTTTTGAATTTAAAGTTTATTCACAAAATGATACAAATACAAATAAAAATGAAACATTAAAGTATGCCGAACAAATGCCTGAATTTCCCGGTGGCGTTAATGCTCTTATAGATTTTATAAACAAAAACATTATTTACCCAAAACAAGCCGTAAGAAAGAAAATTGAAGGAACTGTATATGTAAAATTTATAATAAACAAAGAAGGTTATGCTGTAAATTTTGAAATTATGGATAAAAATAAATTGGGATATGGCTTGGAGGAAGCAGCAATTGAAGTGTTGAAAAAAATGCCTAAATGGGAACCCGGATATCAAAATAAAATCCCGGTTGAAGTATCAATGGTAATTCCTATAACTTTTAAAGTTAAAAATTAAATTGTTTTTATTAAATCTTATTTTAACTTTGATACTTTAAATAATTAAACAACAATAAAATATGAAACAATTTTTAACTTTTCTCTCGTTTTTATTTATTACAAATGTTAATGCCCAGTGGTCATACATTAAAGAAATGCCAAAAGCTTTGAGTAAGCATACAGCTACCTTATACAATGGAAAAATATATGTTTTTGGAGATAAATATACATTTTTATACGACCCCTCAATAAATACATGGAAAACAATTGATACCGTTACAAAAATTGGAGAATATAAAACTGCTGTTACTTTATTAGATAAAATATACATTACAGGCGATGATATTACATTGATTTTTAACCCAAGTAATAATGATTGGGATACCCTTAAACCACCTATTCCCAAGAATTTTAGAAGAAATTGTGCAGTTGCATTAAATAATAAATTGTACGTTATGGGAGGCGATTCGGGTTTGTATTTTTCAAATTCATTTTTAGAATTTGACCCGGCACAAAACAAATGGAACTATAAAGAAAAAATGATTACAGCCAGAAGACTACCAAGTGCATCAACAGCCAATGGTAAAATATACGTTTCAGGAGGTTTTGCCAATGATGTACTCTCGGCTTTTGAAGTTTATAATCCGCTTAGCAAACAGTGGGATTTAATACAGCAATTGCCAAGCAGACGATACCAACATGTACAAGGTAAAATAATGTTAAATGGAAATGAAAAAATTTTTATTGCCGGAGGTTACAACGATAATGAATTAATTGATTTTCACATTTACGACCCACTAAGTGAAAAATGGTTTGAAATGAAAGACATGAACGAATATCGCTATCGGTTTTGTGCAGTTTCTATTGACAATTGCATATATGTTTTTGGTGGTTTTAACAGCAGTGGAACCGATAGGGCAACAGCCGAAAAAATTTGCATTAATTCGTTGAGCATAAAGCCAGAAAATTTTAAAAAATCTAATTTAATTTATCCAAACCCTTCAAATGGGGTTATAAATATAAATATTACCGAAAGCGATTTTTTGTTTGAGGTATTTGATATTTATTCGCATAAGATTATTTATAAAAATTCAATAAATAAGAAAATTGAAAATTTGCCATTGGCAAGTGGTCTATATTATTATAGATTAAAAACTAATAATAATTTTTACAATGGAAAATTAATTATAAATTGATTTGAAATTAAGAATTTTTATTCTGCAAAATGCTTTAATAGCTTTAATTTTTCTAAATAAATGTGCATTTTCACAATCAGATTGTAGTAACTTAAGACAAATTCATATTGCTGACAGTTTAAAAATTGATTCACTTCAAAATGAAATAAAAATTCTAAAAAATCTATTGAATATTGATACCCAAGAAACTGTTACAATACCCGAAAAGGTTTATAAAGAAGTGCATTTAATTACTGATGTAAGAGCAAGTTTTCCGGGTGGACGTGATTCTATGATTATGTTTATAAACAACGAACTTAAATACCCTCAAAAAGCTTTGAAAAGCAAAGCCGAAGGCAAAATTGTGTTAAACTTTATTGTTGATTCGCTTGGCAAAATATGCTGTATAAAAAATAATGGAGTTAAAGATAATTTTGGCTTTGAAGATGAAGCTATCAGAATTATTAGCAAAATGCCCGACTGGATACCGGCAATTAAAGACAACAAACCTGTTAATTCCTATTACCAATTGCCAATAACATTCAAGTATTATGAGGAATAATTTTTTTTTAATCCTTAGTTTGAAGATGCAATATTAGCAGATTTTTCTATCTCAGCAATAGCTTTTAAGGTTTTAAGTAATGAATCTGGCGTAACTGAAATACTATCAATTCCGCTTTCAACAAGAAATTGAGCAAAATCTGGAAAATCTGATGGTCCCTGCCCACAAATACCAACTTTTACATTACATATTTTTGCCGTGTTTAATAGCATTTTTATCATTTGTTTTACAGCTTCGTTTCTTTCATTATAAATATGTGCTACAAGTGACGAATCTCTGTCAAGCCCAAGTGTTAGCTGTGTTAGGTCATTTGAACCAATTGAAAAACCATCAATATATTTTGCAAACTCTGATGCTAAAATTACATTTGAAGGTATTTCGGCCATCAGAAAGACCTCTAACTCGTTTTCGCCACGCTTCAAACCATAAGCTTCCATTACAGAATAAACTTTTTTTAACTCATCAACAGTTCGGCAAAATGGTATCATAACTACAACATTTTTCAATCCTAAAACTTCTCTTACATTTTTTATAGCTTTACACTCAAGCCCAAACGCCTCGTAATATTCAGCCGAATAATAGCGGCTTGCCCCACGCCAACCTATCATCGGGTTTTCTTCGTTAGGTTCAAAATATTTGCCCCCCAATAAATTGTAATACTCGTTGCTTTTAAAATCGCTGAATCTAACAATTACTTTGTTTGGATAAAATGCTGCTGCTATTTTTGCAATACCATAACTTAGTTTTTGAATAAAAAAATCTTCTTCGTTTTCAAAACCATGTATCATTTTGTTTATTGCATCGCTAAGTTCAATATCGCCAATATCTTTATGCTTGAGCAATGCAAGTGGGTGTGCCTGAATATAGTTGTTTATAATAAATTCTTCTCTTGCAAGCCCTACGCCACAATTGGGCAGGTGAGAAAACCTGAAAGCCAGATTAGGAGAAGCAACATTTAACATGACGGAAGTTTTAATTTTTGGAAATTGCGAAATATCGGTAGTTGTAGTTTTGTAATTTAAAATACCATTATATACAATTCCTTCGTCACCATGGCAACAAGATACAGTTATTTCTTGCCCGTTTTCAATCAACTCTGTAGCATTACCACAACCAACAATTGCAGGTACTCCAAGTTCACGAGCTACAATTGCTGCATGGCAGGTTCTACCACCTTTGTTTGTTATAATAGCCGAAGCTTTTTTCATTATTGGCTCCCAGTCGGGGTCGGTCATATCTGTAACAAGCACATCGCCTTCGTTAAATTCATGTCCATCACTCACTCTTTTATCAAGCGAAAATAATATTGATGCCTTGCCTGCCCCTATCTTATCTCCTACTGCTATGCCTTTAAGAATTTTTTCAAAAACTTCTGAATTTTCGAGGTTGTATTCAATAATTTCTGTAAAGTTTTTTTGAGAATGAATAGTTTCTGGTCTTGCTTGTACTACAAACAATTCTTTTGATAAACCATCTTCTGCCCACTCTACATCCATCGGGCACCAACTTCCCTTTACTTTGCTATAATATTCTTCAATTTTCATTACCCAATCGGCAAGTTGTACTATTTTTTCATCTTTCAAACAATATCGGTTTTGTAAACTTTTTTCAACTGGTATTACTTTAACTCTTTCATCAGGGTCGTCACCGTAAACCATCATTATGTCTTTCACACCAAGTTTTTTTTCGATAATGCTGTTAAACCCTTTTTTTAATGCCGGTTTAAAAACAATAAATTCATCAGGCGAAACCGAGCCTTGAACTATCATCTCGCCAAGGCCATAAGAGCCGTTAATTACTACTACATCTTTAAAGCCACTTTCGGTATCTATTGAAAAAGCTACCCCCGAAGAGCCTAAATCGCTTCTTACCATTTTTTGCACACAAACTGATAATCCCACTTTAAAATGGTCGTAACCAAAACTCTGCCTGTAACTTATAGCTCTGTCGGTAAATATTGATGCAAAGCAATTTCTCACTGCATTCATCAATTGTGCAGGACCTCTTACGTTTAGATATGTTTCTTGCTGCCCTGCAAACGATGCATTAGGCAAATCTTCGGCTGTGGCTGACGACCGAACAGCTACATCAGTCATATCTTGATTATAGCTTTTGCTTAGCTCGTAATATTTATTAATGATTTCCTGGCTGAGTTCTTTGGGTAATTTTGAGTTTTTTAATAATTGTCGTGCTGCCAAACCACCTCTTCTAAGCGATTCTATTTCATCAAAATTAATTTCATTTATAATTTTATGAATTTGTTTATCGAGTTTATTAAACCTTACAAATTCACGGTAAGCATCAACAGTTATTATAAATCCGTTAGGAATTTTTATACCTATTTGTGAAAGATTTTGAAGCATTTCGCCCAGCGAAGCGTTTTTACCTCCTACTTTTTCAATATCTTTTATTCCGGCTTTGTTTAAATCAAGTATGAATGAAGTAGTTTTCATAATTCTATTTCTTTTTTCAAAAAACAAAGAAAAAAGATTGTTTTAAAAATAATAGTATTGTTAATAAATCATTGATAAAAATTACTTTTTGAATTTAAAAGTGATATTGCTTTTAACTGTGCCCAAAAGTGGATTGTTGTATTCGTATTCGGTATTTCCGGTCATAACTGTATCATTCAAAGCTACATTATTAAAATATACAGTATCTTGTCCAAGCATATTAAAATATTCAGAATTTGAAATTTGAATTGTTTTTTCATTGTTTTTAAATTGCCAAATTCCATCATTGGCTGTTTGAGGTTCTGCTCCACAGCGTTTTGCCCCATTATCTATTGTCATCGTAAAATTATTATTGAATTTTACCCTATTATCGCGTTGACAGTCTTCGTACATCGGAATTTCAAATAGATTGTAAAAAGTATCTATAACGGTCCCTAAATTAATTACAAGTGGAGGGTCAAATTTTGCACTTACCAGCAACCAATTTGAATCTGTAAGATATTCTGTGTTTGTTTTTGTGGTATTATCGGGTTTTGACAAATTTTCTTTGTCTTTGCATGAATAAAAATACATTACACCTATTGAAACTGCAACCCATAATATTTTAGATATTTTCATATTAAATTTTTTTCAAATATTAAGATATTTTTCATATTAAAAAACAATATGTAGTATGTATTTATGTCGTTCCTTCGGAGTTTCTTATATTTAATTTTTTAATCATTCTATTAATATTTTGCTCCTTTGAAGCAAAAATTGGGTTTTAAATCGAACTCATGTAAATTTATTAATTTTTATTTAAACTCATGCATTAAAAATTTTCCGGTTAAACTTAATGAATTATTTATAATTTGCTCGGGAGTGCCTTGAGCTATGATGTTTCCGCCTGCTTTGCCTCCTTCCGGACCCAAGTCAAATATATAATCTGCAACTTTCACCACATCTAAATTGTGTTCTATTACCAAAACTGTATTTCCATTGTCAACAAAGCGATGAAGTAGTTTTAAAAGTTTCTTTATATCTTCAAAATGCAATCCGGTAGTTGGTTCATCTAAAATATAGAGTGTATTTCCTGTACCAACTTTTGCAAGCTCAGTAGCTATTTTCACTCTTTGAGCTTCGCCACCGCTAATTGTGGTACTGCTTTGCCCAAGGGTGATATATCCTAATCCTGCTTCACTCAATGCTATTATTTTTCTATTTACGGCTGGTATATTTTCAAAAAAATCTACAGCTTCATCAACTGTCATATCCAGTACATCGCTAATTGATTTTCCTTTGTAACGCACTTCAAGGGTTTCGCGGTTGTAGCGTTTACCCATACAGTTTTCGCAAGGGATTTCTACATCGGGCAAAAAATTCATTTCTATAACTCTCATACCACCTCCCTGACACACTTCGCATCTGCCACCTTTTACATTAAAAGAAAATCGCCCGGCTTTGTATCCTCTTATTTTTGCTTCGGGAAGCTGAGCAAACAAGTTTCTTATTTCGGTAAAAAAACCTACATAAGTAGAGGGGTTGCTTCGCGGTGTACGACCAATGGGCGATTGGTCTATTTTTATAACCTTGTCAATATTTTCTACTCCCGAAATTTTCTTGTATTTAAGAGGTTTTTTATGTGATTTGTACAAATATTGGCTTAATACAGGATGTAATGTTTCATTTATTAATGTTGATTTGCCGCTACCCGAAACTCCTGTTACGCAAACAAACATACCAAGTGGCAGTTTTAAATCTACATTTTTTAAATTGTTTCCAGTACAGCCATTTATTTCTAAAAATTTTCCATTACCTTTTCTTCTTTTTTCAGGTATTTCTATTCTCAAGTGTCCGTTTATGTATCCTGATGTCAAAGTATCGGTTTTTATAAATTCACTTGTATTTCCGGCAAAAATTATTTTACCGCCTGATTTTCCGGCGTATGGACCTATATCTACAACAAAATCGCTTTGTTTCATCATGTCTTTGTCATGCTCTACTACTATTACAGTGTTTCCAATATCTCTTAGCGATTTTAATGAATCAATAAGTTTTTCGTTATCGCGTGGGTGAAGACCGATGCTTGGTTCGTCTAAAATGTAAAGTACTTCTTCAAGTTTTGAACCAATTTGTGTTGCAAGTCTTATTCGCTGGGCTTCGCCACCACTTAATGTACGAGCCGGATTGTCAAGATTGAGATAACCTAATCCTACAGATAATAAAAAATTTAATCTAACCGAAATTTCTTTTATTATTTCGGCGGCAATAAGGTTTTGCCTTTCACTCAGATTTTTTTCAAGTTTTGTTATCCATTTGTAAAGTTCTTCAATATTCATGCGGCTTAGCTGCGATATATTTTTATCGTATATTTTGTAATGTAATGATTCGGGTTTTAGCCTGTTGCCATTGCAATCGGGGCAAACTTTTATTGTCATATACTCTTCTGCCCACTCTGTCATGTTTTCGTTGCCTTTTTCGCCAAAGGCATTC
Source organism: Bacteroidota bacterium (assembly GCA_013359235.1). Taxonomy (GTDB): domain Bacteria; phylum Bacteroidota; class Bacteroidia; order NS11-12g; family UBA9320; genus JABWCE01. Next base: position 26,364 of record JABWCE010000015.1, on the reverse strand, counting down.
ATCAGCATATTTGTAATTCCTTTAAAAGTAGTTTGAAATATCTGCTTTTGACCACTGCTGAAAATGTATTCAACATCAAATTTTTCGTCGCTTCCATTTAAAATTATATCAATCACCTTTTCGCTTAGCAAACTTATTGGTTCTGATAAACTGAACTTGTATTTTTTTGCAAGTGCCTTCAATTGACTGAAAGTCCAGTTATCACGCATTTCGCCAAGGGGTAATATTGCACCGCTAATAATACTTTTTGTTTTATCGGGAATAATCGTGTCAATATCAATATCGCTTATAAAACCAAGCCCATCGCAACGTTGGCAAGCACCATAAGGCGAATTGAACGAAAAAGTATTTGGCTGTGGTTCGTCATAGCTCAATCCAGAAACCGGGTCCATCATAAATTTACTGAAATGAAAAATTTCATTATTCTCATTTGCAAGCAACATCATATTTCCCTTGCCTGTTTTAAGAGCTGTTTTTACCGATTCGGCAATACGGTGTTTGTTTCCCATTTCCGGCTCAATGCGGTCTATTACAACTTCAATATCGTGTATTTTATATCTGTCAAGCTGCATACCGCTTTTTATTTCGGTTATTTCGCCATCAATACGCACTTTGGTAAAACCTGTTTTTACAACATGTTGAAAAAGTTCACGGTAATGCCCTTTACGTGCTTTAATAACAGGTGCAAGTATTACAATTTTCTTTTTCTCAAATTTTTGAATTATTGTTTCAATTATTTGCTCTTCGGTGTATTTTACCATCTTTTCGCCTGATAGAAACGAATAAGCTTCACCAACTCGGGCATACAATAATCTGAGAAAATCATTTATTTCGGTAATTGTACCTACTGTACTTCTGGGGTTTTTGTTTACTGATTTTTGCTCAATGCTAATTACAGGGCTTAAACCTTCAATTTTATCTACTTCGGGGCGTTTCATTTCGCCAATAAAATGGCGTGCATAAGCCGAAAAACTCTCCATATACCGCCTTTGCCCTTCGGCATATATTGTATCAAAAGCTAATGATGATTTGCCGCTTCCGCTCAGTCCTGTAAAAACTATAAGTTTGTTTCGAGGAAATTTTAAATCAATATTTTTAAGATTATGTTCCCTTGCTCCAATTACTTCTATGTATAAATCGGTATCTGGCGGTATTTTTTTTTCTTTGGTTTTTGAAGCTTTGTCTGCTTGAACAGCCTTTTCCTGAGTCACCTTTTATTAAAACAAGTTGCAAAGGTAGATAGTTTTATTTTGAATTAAAACGAAGCTAAGTTTATAAAATGAACATTTATTATAACCTTTCTTTTACTTTGTAATGTTCAATTTTATTTTATAATTTTTTTTAAAAAAATAATTTACTTGAACACATGCACATTACCCTTGTATTCTTTTTCGGTGCCGTTTTTAAATTTCACTTTCATATAGTAGGCATATACTCCATCTTCTACTGTGGGTTTCCATGGATTTGTGCCTTTGTAAACTACTTGGTTTGTTCGCGATACAATAAGCATCTTATAACTTTCTATTATCCAACCGTAAGGTGCAAATTCATCATTCAACCCGTCATTATTATTGCTCACAGCATTGGGTATATAAAATGCTTCTGATTCTGTTATTCTTATCATGGTACTAAATGTATCTGCACAACCAAAGAAGTTTTTTACTGTTAATGTTGCACTAAAAGTAGTTGTATCTTTTACCGGTAACCTTACTACACTCCAATATCTGTGGCGTATTTTTAAATCATCGCTTATTTGCCAATTGTATTCTTTATTGTCTTTTTGTTTGGGTATTAATTCTATACTGCCATTATCAACTGTTGGATTGGATGGTGCAACTGTAAATGTGGCATCAGGAGTTTGTATTATGGTTAATTTTACAGTATCTGTTGATTGGCATAAAAGGCTGTCTGTTATTTTAAGTATTACTTTGTAAATGCCATTTTCTTTAAAACTTATAATTGTGTCGGCATTAATTAATTTTATACTATCGGTTTGCCATAGTATTTTTGAATTGCATTTGGTAAATGTTTTTGATTTGTTGTTCAATTTTATTTCTTCTCTTTGGCATGATGTATCACTGCTGGAGATTAGTTTGGCTTGGGGCTGTGGATATAAATAAATGCTATCTGTTTTATTTGTTTTGCAATAATCACTTGTTACTGCTTTTATAAGTTCTTTTCCGTATATTGAGTTTATGTTGTACTGTTTGCCTAATGTTACTGCTTTGCCTTTTCTGTACCATACATGGCTTAAAATATTTTTATAACCTCCATTAGCTTTAATTCTCAATGTTGTAATGCTATCAAAACATTCGGGTTTTTCAATATTGGCTGTTATTGCGGGTGGTATAATTATCTTAATAAACGACGTATCGCGTTTGTCATTGCATTTGTTTGTTAATACTGCTTTGAGAGTTTCTGCCATTGTTATCTTATAACGCAAAGTATCTGTAACTGATATTTGTTTAAAATCTGAAAACCATTGATATGTATAGTCTTTATTATTTCCATTACTTGCTCTTAGTTTTAATAAAAACTCTGTATTTGAACATACCAAAGTATCTTGCAAAAGCTGTGAAAAACTTATATCAGGTAATTTAAAACGAACAATATGTGTATCATTTTTTACTGTACATCCATCGCTCAGTATAGCTTTTATTATTCTTTGTTCGCTAATAATTACACTTTGTGTATCTGTGTTTCCAATAGTTTGATTTAAAGTATCAATCCATTTATATTCATAATCTTTGCCATTGCCTCCGTTTGCCCTTAGTTTTAGCAATACTCTATTATGATTGCAAGCAGCAGTATCCTTTGGCAATCCTTCTATCTTTAATGGCGGCCTTACGTTTATTGTTTTGTATGCAGTATCGGTTTTGCCACATCCGCTGCTGTCGCTTATTATTATTCTGTATTGTGTTGTTTTGTTTGGAAATGCTACCGGGTTTTTTGATGTACTGTCGCTTGTGAGTTTTCCAGGACTCCATTGCCATTGGCTACCTCCTGTTGTTTTTAGTTTTATTGTGTGACCCATACATATTGTCGTGTCTTTGCCTGCATAAGCTGTATCTTTGCTGTATATAAGCAAACGCAATGTATCATATTTGTAATAGCTCTGTACTACAGGACTTGTACTTATTATTCTTATCCTGTAATGTGGGCTGCTCACTACATCAAATATAGGCAATATCCCTTTTATAACACCGTCAGTATCACTCTTTATTCTACCCAATTCTCTTTGTTTTCCGGTAAAATTTCCCTCTTCATCACTCAACTCGGCTATGAACTCATTCCCTTTATCAAATCTGCCGTTTTTGCTATATGGTACTTTTATCGTATCACCAGCACAATATGGTCCATGTTTTACATAACCTCTTAATATATCTATATCTTTTATCTTCATCAATAATACATCTGCTTTCCCCTTTGAAGTTATATATGTTTGATTATTTAGGTGGGCTGTATCAATAAACATACCAGACAATAATATCTCACTTTGTATATTTGAACTTATTCCAGATAGCGGCTGATTATAACCATTTTTACCTATTTTATTCATCCAAAGTATATTTCCCAATTTATCAGTTTTAAAAAACCATAAAAACCCTTCTTTTTCTGGTAATATAAATTCACGATATTTTGTATTTCCACCGAATGCGCCTCCAACATAAATATAATCACCAATAATATCCATATCTAAAACTTCTGCACTTACTTTTTCATTTGTTTTTATTTCAGGGCTTTTATACCATTTTAAATTTAAATTTGAATCAAAACATGCAAAAAGCGGAACATCATTTGAATAAAATCTTTTGGGGATTATACTTATTGAATCTTCATAACGACCTCCTACAACTATATTTCCTTCGCTAAATGATTTAATAGAATATATACTTGCATATTTTTCAAGTGATGTAAAAAGTAATTTATTTTTTATAAATCTCAAAGTGCTATCAAAATAACTTAGATATATTGAATTTTTACCTCTCCCATTGAAATATGATTTTCCATTTATTATAAGCGAATCCTTAAAAGTGTAAGAACATACAATAGAATTATTTTTAAAGATATTCATAGCCATTTTTCCAAATCGAATACCATATACAGGATCAGAAACAATAATTGGCTTTAAATCTTTATCTAACTTTAAAATAAAATAACAAGGTTTTGATGCAGAAAATCCTACCTCAGGAATAGAAATATTTGATTGAAAATCTGGTAAATTTATACCCAAAATAATTTCATTTTTATTGCTAATTTCCATTGTTTCAAAGTAAAACAAATTCGGATTCGATAAAGTATATATCTTTTCAAATATGCCATTGGTATCTAATCGAAGAATAAATCCATTCATTTTCCCCTTATATAATATATTATTAATTGTAGCACTTTTTGCAAATTTTCCACATATGTATATTTTATTTAAACTTTCAGAAAATCGTATTGTTGAAACATTCATACTAAATGCACTATCAGGTGTCCATATCCACTTTGATTTTCCGTATTTATTTAAAAAAGCAATCAAAGTTGGTGAGTATGAATTTTTTAATTTAATTTTAAAAGAATCAATACTAGTAGAATCTATAAAGTTCCAACTTATGATTGCACGACCATCAGACAATATTTTACATTTTGAACCAGTCTCAAATTGTTTATCACCAATCTGTTTTATCCATTGATAATTTTGGGAATGGCTATGAATAACCATCCCCAAAATTGATAAAATTAAAATTAATAAATTTTTAAGCATTGGTTTGTTAAGATAATTAATCTCTTGCAATAATCATCATACTTTTTGTATCAATTATTTTAGAATCTGTAATCAAACTATAATAATACATACCTGCCGCAAGTTCTCTACAATCAATCTCTACCTGCCCAAAACCTGTTTTTTCTATTTCAAATGCTTTTACTAATTTTCCGTTATTGTCGGTAACTTTTAAAAAAACATTGATTAAATTTTCGGGTAAATAATAATCAATATATGTATATCCGTTAAATGGATTAGGATGATTTTGAAATAATAAAGGTTGTTTATTTAGTATTTCTTTTTGTATATTGATATTTTTTTCATCTTTTATTTTATTTAAGGAAAAAATTAATTCAAGTTTTTGTTTTAATGAATCTATAATAGCCTGTTGTTCTTGAATAGCTAAAGTTAAAATTGGAATAAATTCGGAATAAATTACTCCAAGATAACTTGAATCAGTTTCTTCACCATAAACTATAGAATTAGGGAATATTTTTTTTAATTCTTGTGCAATAAAACCATAATGTAATTTATTATTTTTTTCCTTTAATGTAAATGAATATGGTTTTAGCTTTGAAACTGTTTCTAAACCACTTTTCAAAATCAATATATTTTCCTTAAGTCTTTTATCTGAAGTATTTAAATTCCCAATTGTACACCATATTTCGTTAAATCTATTTGTACTACTTCCAATATTACTTAATGATGATGAATAAGGCATCAAATTTTCAACTGCAATATCTCCATTAAAGTCAACATAACCATTAAAATGACTGTAATTACTGCCTATTTGATGTACTGAATTAAAAATAGAAATTGCATTATTTCCTATTTGAAAAACAGGATCATTGTAACTATCAATGCAATTTAATATACCTTTTTCCGGATAATTCTGCACACTTGGAATAATGCTTGATTTAATTGTTAGTGAAAATTCAGGGTCATTTATTTTATAACCACCAGCAGGTAATCCTGTTGATTGGTTACCTCCACTAATACTTACATTTCTTGTAAAATTAGAAAATCCTTCATAAGAACTTTTAGCCTGATCTCCATTTATTGTTAAAAAAGTACTTCCATTTGATATAAATTCGTAATCTTGCTGATTTAACGAACCAAGTTTTGCAGGTGGGTATCCTGTTAAATTACCTGTTTGAGACCAATTTATATTACTTCCTATTCCTGAAAAAGGTGTAGAAGACAAGGTTCCATTTGGCATTACTTGTAAAATATTTGTTGTTACTCCATCATTATTAACCACTTTATTTAATTTAATATCTCCATTCCATGTAACTTCTAAAGGCACTTTATTTAATACATCAATAGTTTTTATTAAACTATACGATTGTAAATTGTTTTTAATTGTAAGTTGAGCATCAGGGTTTGAAATACCTATTCCTACATTTCCATTACTTAAAATAGTCGCCCATTCGTGTTCAACAACTTCTGTTTTCGGAATAGTTGTGTCAACTCCCTCAATTGATTGAAAAATCAACCTATTAGGTGTTGCACCTGTTTCGTATCCCCATGTTATTACAGCGTCTTTTTGAGGTGCTTCTGTATATATAACTCCTTCGGGAAATACATCATTTCTTTGGGTATTTATTGCTCTTAAACCGAAATGTGCTGTATAATCACCCCAACGGTGATAATTTACTAAGTAGTTTATTCCAGGTGTAAATGACCAATTAATGGGTAGTCCATTAGGAATTTTCTTTTGCCACGCACCTGTAAAACTCCATTTACCTAAATACTGCCCAAAATTTGTAATACTTTGCGATATACCTAAATTGCCTCCGTATAGTATTGCTCTATATGACATAGAATTGTAATTTTTTCCTACTTCAAGTTTACATAGTGTAGTTGGTGCTGTTGGAAATGGATTGGTTTGTAAAAAATTTGTTGAAATTTCGTTTGACATTGAGTAATCCCAAATGCGGTAATCTTGCCCCCTTGCATAATTTGTTAATATAATTGCAGTCATTGCAATTGTAATTAACTTAAATTTGAACACCTGAACGCCTGAACGCCTGAACGCCTGTTAAATTAGATTGGTTTAATCTTTTAATTAACTGAGTAAAGTTGTACTCCTTTTTTTGTTGTGGTTGATTTAGTGATTTCATTTTCTTGTTATTTAAGATTTGACAATTCAAAATTATATATTTATTTTAATAAACAAAATTTTTTAAAAAAATAATTTACCCCAAATTCTCAAATACAATATCTGCAATAGATTGAGCATTAAGTTTGTATTTTTCAAAAATCTCAAAATACGAACCATGTGGTATTACTTCATCGGGGAAACCAAGGTTTATTATTTTGCATAAAAAATTATTATCAGATTTTACTTGTTTTATTAAACTGCCTGCACCATTGGTTTTGCAGCCATCTTCAACCGTAATTACAAATTTATTTTGTGCAAGTATTTTTATTATATTGGTTTCATCAAAAGGTTTTACAATAATCATTGAGTACAATGTTGCATTTATGCTTTTTGAAGCGAGAATTTTTACGGCATTTTTGCATATTTCAAGCATTGTTCCCACTGCAATTATTGCTACTTCCTTGCCTTCATTTTGTTTTATTATACCGCTTGGCAAATTTATTCCAACCTTATTATTAAAATTAAAATCTACGTCCGGTATCAATCCTTTTGGATATCTGATAGCTATTGGTCCCTTTGCATTTTTTGAAAAGTAGTGCAACATATTTCTAAGGTCTGTTGCATTGCTTGGCGTAGCAATTGTTATATTGGGCAAAGGCAATAACATTGCAATATCGTACATGCCATGATGTGTAGCTCCATCGTCAGCAGCATTTCCGGCTCTGTCAAAACAAAAAATTACAGGCAGATTTTGTAAACAAACATCGTGTATTATCTGGTCGTAAGCACGCTGGGCAAATGTGCTGTATAAACTGCAAAAAACTTTAAAACCCTCAATAGCCAAGCCCGCCGAAAAGGTAACTGCATGTTGCTCGGCAATACCAACATCAAAAAATCTATTGGGGTATTCGTTCATTGCTTCTATCATTCCGCAGCCTGTAGGCATTGCAGGGGTTACACCACAAATTTTTGAGTTTGAGCGGGCAAGTTCGAGCAGTGTTTTTCCGAACACGTCCTGATATTTGAGTTTATTATTTAATTTTTGTTTCTGCGGGTTTTCAATCTTTATATATTTTGAAGTGCTGTGCCATAAGGTTTGTTCTTTTTCGGCTTCGGGATGCCCTTTGCCCTTAGTGGTTTTGATATGTAAAACACCCGGTTTTTCTATATCTTTTAACATTTTAAAACTTGAAATAAGCTCGAAAACATCATGCCCGTCAACTATCCCTGTATAATGCAAGCCAAGATTTGTAAAAATATTATTCAACGGATTTATATTGCTTAAATGATTATTTACAGTACCTGTATTTTTATCTATTCCAATATTATTGTCGTTTAAAATCAATAAAGTATTTGTTTCTGAAACTGCCAGATTATTCAAACCTTCGAACAACTGCCCTCCAGTTAAAGCCCCATCTCCAACAATGGCAATGTGTTTTTTATTTGTTTCATTTAAAAGTTTTGCAGCCACCGCCATACCCAGAACAGCCGAAACCGATGTTGATGAATGTCCGGTTCCAAACGAATCATAAGGGCTTTCAAAAATATTGGGGAAACCGCTAATACCTCCTAATTTGCGGTTTGTATAAAAAACTTTTTTTCTGCCTGTAAGTATTTTATGTATATATGCCTGATGTCCTACATCCCACACTATTTTGTCATAAGGTGCATTGTACACAAAATGTAAGGCAACTGTAAGTTCTACTACACCGAGGTTTGCGGCAAAGTGACCACCATTTTGCAAAACATTTTCTATTATAAAATTTCTGATTTCGGTGCATAGTTGGGGCAATTGATTTAAGTTGAGTTTTTTTAAATCTTCGGGAAATTCTATATCTGATAATAATTCGAATTTTGCAGCCAAACTTTGCAAAGTTTATATTTTTTTAAAAGATTATATAATTAAAAGTAAAACTTAAAAATAATTACAAAATATTTGCACTTTGAAAAAAGCATAAAAGCTGAAAGATTTTATTAAATATAACATTACAGGACTTGTGCTTGCAGGTGGACAAAGCAGCAGAATGAAAACCGATAAAGCAATGCTCAATTACAATGGTATTGCCCAGCAATATTACACCTACAAATTACTTGAAAAGGTTTGCAATAAAGTATATATTTCGTGTAACGAAGCACAAAAAGACAATATTGATGAAAATTTTAATATAATAATTGACAATAATGGTTTTTTGGGTGCAGGACCTATGACTGGTTTGTTGAGTTTTGCCAATAAATTTTCTGGCCAGGCTGTATTAATTGCAGGATGTGATTACCCTCATTTAAGGCTTACAGACCTGAAATATTTGCTAAAGAACAGAAGTGAAAAATATGAAACAATTTGTTACTACAACACAAAAACAAATATTGATGAGCCTTTGATTTCGGTATTCGAAACAAGTTCGCTTAAAAAATTGTTTGAATATTACAGCAACGGAAATTATTCGCTTAGGCATTTTTTGGCTACCTGTAATACAAAAAGGCTGAAACCACTTTCTGCCAAAGCAATTGAAAGTGTAGATACTATTGAAAAAGCTGAAGATGTTATGAAAAATATTAAAAAATACTAATGATAGAAAGTAAAAGCATATCAAAAGTAAAACTTTTAAAAATTCATTCAAACGGCAAAAATGAAGAGGCTACTGATTTTATTGCCATTGAAGAGCCACTTGAAATAAGAGTGGAATACGGCAAAATTGAAAATCGGCAAACCGCAAATCTTACAGTAACTATGCGTACTCCAGGCTGCGATGACGAACTTGCTGCAGGTTTTTTGTTCAGCGAAGGAATTATTGACAACTTTGACGAAATAGACTCAATAGCACATATAAATAATTTCAATAGTTTTGAGAATATAATTCTTGTAAAACTTAAAGAAAATGTGAATTTTAACCTCAACAAAACCGAAAGACATTTTTACACTAATTCAAGTTGCGGTGTGTGTGGCAAAACATCTATTGATGCAATAAAACAAGTAAAAAAAACAAATCACAAAAGCATTGATAATTTAAAAATTGATAAGGAAATTTTTTATACACTTCCTACAAAATTGCTCGAAAAACAAAGCATTTTCGAAAACACCGGAGGATTGCATGCTTCAGCATTGTTTGACTGCAACGGAAACCTTATAACCATAAAAGAAGATGTGGGAAGACACAATGCTCTTGATAAACTTTTGGGGTATTGTCTGAAAAATAAACTTATGCCATTGGATAAATACATAATACTTTTGAGCGGCAGAGCATCGTTTGAACTTATACAAAAAGCCGCACTTGCCGATGCAAAAATTATCGCTTCTATTGGAGCACCATCAAGCCTTGCAATACAAACAGCTATTGAATTTGATATATCTTATCTGGGATTTTTAAGCTCATCAAAATTTAATATTTACACAGCCATACACCGAATAAAAAGCTGATTTAATTTTATTAATAAAAATAACTTAATTTGCAGTTTATGATAGTTGTAACAGGAGCTGCAGGTTTTATTGGAAGTTGCCTGATAAGTAAAATTCTCGATGAAAATTTGGGTGAAGTAATTGCTGTTGACGATTTTTCTGACAAAAACAAACTGAAAAATCTTGAGGGTAAAAAAATAAAAGCCTTTGCCGACTTGCACAATTTTATTAAAAATCCTTTGATTTATGGATGTCCAAAATTTGTATTTCATATTGGTGCAATAACAGATACAGCCGAATTTGATGTAAAACTTCTTAAAGAACAAAACACTGAATATTCAAAAAAACTTTGGAATTTTTGTTCTTCAAATCAAATTCCGTTTATTTACGCTTCGTCTGCAGCTACTTATGGAATGGGTGAAATCGGTTTTGACGACAATCAAAAATTACTCCCAAACCTAAAACCCATGAACCCTTATGGACAAAGCAAACAAGATTTTGATATTTGGGCAATTGAACAAAACGAGAAACCTCCCTTTTGGGCAGGTTTTAAATTTTTTAATGTTTTCGGTCCAAACGAATATCACAAAGGACGCATGGCTTCGGTTGTATATCATGGCACAAAGCAAATAATAGAAACGGGCAAAATCAGACTTTTTAAAAGCTACAAACCCGAATACAACGATGGCGAACAAAAACGCGATTTCATTTATATAAAAGATGTTTTAAATGTTTTGATTTTTATGTTCAAAAAGCAAACTGTAAGTTCAATTTACAATCTTGGAACGGGCAAAGCTCATTCATGGAACGAACTTGCAAAAGCAATTTTTAAAGCTTTGAATATAGCCGAAAACATTGAATACATAGATATGCCAGCCGATATAAAAGAAAAATACCAGTATTATACCGAAGCAAATATGCAAAAATTAAATCAGGCAGGTTACAATTTACCTTTTACTCCCTTTGATGAAGCTATAAATGATTACGTGAACAACTATCTGAAACAGGGAAAATACTATTGAAAAAGCTAATAAATAATCCGGTTTTATATTTATGCTTGTCAATTGCATTTGTTATAATTATTTTGGTTAAAGACTACAATTCAAATCGAAATAATTTAAAAAAAGAAAATATAAAACTTGGAAAAATACTTCAAAAACATATTGTTAAAAAAATTGATAAAGCATCAAAAATCCTCAATAACAAAGACCTTTACCAAACTGTTATTGATAAAAATTACAAATCACAAATTTTAAAGAAACTTGAGAAAGAAAATTTTTATCTAATAAGCACTAAAAACGATAGTTTATACTTTTGGAATAGCATTCAGCCAATAAGCGATTCAGCAATTGTTTTAAACCAAGATTCTGTTTTTATAATTGATGCTGGTAAAATTACTTTTTTGGTAAAAAGAAAAAAACTGAATGAATATAACTGCTTTCTAATTTACAAAATTGCCGATAATTCAGAAATCTCTAACCTACCTAACGACCACCCTTTTGAAGGGTTATCATATAAATATCGAATAAAACTGACTGATGATAAAGGGTACAATATTACTTCAGTTTCGGGGCAATCAATTGGTTACTTTTTTTTGAAAGAAATTGACGATATAAATCCATTTTCTTTTTGGTGCAGCATAATAGCATTTTTCTTTTTTGGGCTTTCAATTTTCAAATACATAGAAAACAATATAAACAGTGGCTTCGGCTTCTCAAATTTTGCAATTGTTTCGTTTTTCTGTATTACTTTCAGGGTTTTGCTTTATCACAGAATAATTCTGAAATCACTTCAAAATTCTGAAATTTTTAACCCTGAAATTTTTGCTTCATCATTTCTTATTCCCTCGCTTGGCGACTTGCTATTGAATGTAATATGTTTTCTCACAATTTTTATTTCATTTATAAATATTGAAAACAAAAACTTTCTAAATTTCAAATATCAAAAACTAAAAATAGTAAAAACTTTGCTTTTATTTATTTCGATGATTTTTCTTTCTGATATGGTAATAAGCCTTGTAAGAAGTTTAGTTAGCGATTCGAACATATCTTTTGACTTTTCAGACCTCACAAAAATAAATATTTACTCATTTATAGCTATCACTTTGATTGGTTTGATGATGGGTAGTATTATGTTTATTATTACATTTTTTGTAAAACATACAGGATTTAATTTATTTCTGCTTAAAGAAAAAATGATTGTAATTGCTGTTTCGTGTATTATATATTCATTTTTTCAAACTTACGATGGTCATTTGCCCGCCATTATTATCTCCATTAATATTCTTTACTTTTTATTGATTTTACTATGGAATACAACAAACTTTAATATAAAAGAATTTTATTTAAATATCTTGATTTTACTTGTTGTTTCGGGGTTTTCGGCATATATCATTTATTACCAAAACAAAAAACACGAAGAACAATACCTAAATGTTTTTGTAGATAAAATTGTATCAGAACAAGATATTGAAGCTGAGGAAAAATTTTTAATGATTGAAAACAAACTTATCAGCGAATTTATTACACCACAAGACTTTAAAGATTTTATAAAACAAAAAGATGAATACGAAAAACGCATTAAAAACCTGTTTTTTTCGGGGTATCTTGACAAATTTGATTTGAAAATATTGAGTTTTGACAGTAGCCATAAATCATTGAATATAGACAACAGATATACATTTAAAATACTTGATGAAATATATTTATTCAAATCTGTACCTACAATTAGCACACATTTTTATAAAATTAAAAATAAAACAGGCATACGAGGCTACATAGCCAAATTTGAAACCTGTAACCTTGAAGGTAGTTTTGGTTCTGTATTTTTGGTGCTTCAGCCCAAAATAATTCAAAGTTCACACTCATATCCCGATATTTTCAGTGATAAAAAAAGGCAAACTGTATTTGAGTTTAAAGATTATTCTTATGCCATATATCAAAACCATAAACTTGTGAGCCAAAAAGGCGATTTTCCTTATAGTTTGACTTATGAAAATTTATATTTCACAAAAAATAAAAACTTTTCTACTGCAGAATACAAACATTTTATTTTTAATCTACATCAGGATATTGAACTGATAATAAGCAAGCGAAAAGATTATATGGTAAAATCATTTGCAATGTTTTCGTTTATGTTTATTTACTTTACAATACTGGGGCTTACATTTTCAGCTTTATGGGCGGGCATTTATATAATAAGGTACGGATTAAAATCCTTTTTAGGCAAAAATCGCAAACACACACCTTTTCTCGATTATTTGAGCAGAACTTTTCCTTTAATAAACAACAAACAAAAGCTATTGAGTACAAGAATACAGGTAAGCATGGTCGGGCTTGTATTTTTTGGATTGGTTGTATCGGTATTTTTTACAATTCAATACGTAAACTACAACTATAATCAGCGGCAACACGACCAATTATTCTTAAAACTAAAAGAAATTTTAAACCAACTTGATAACGAACCCGACCTTTCAAAAAAACTTGCTAATAGTGTAAGATTAAAAGCTTTGGTAAATCAACTTGGCGATGCAAACCGCCTCGATCTAAATATTTTTGATAAGTCGGGCATTTTGCTTGCAAGCACACAACCCGATATTTATTCACAACATCTTTTAGCTCCGCTTATGCACCCCGAAGCTTTGTATAAAATGCGAAACGAAAAAATATCACAATTGCTGCAAAAAGAAAATATATCAAATTTTGATTATCTTTCGGGTTATGTGCCTTTGTTGGGTGACGAACATGAAATCAGAGCATTTCTAAATCTACCTTATTTTACCGAAAAATCTGAAATTGATAAAGAAATTTCATCATTTCTTGTTTCTCTTATAAATATATATTTTTTGCTATTGCTCATAGCAATAGTAGTGGCTTATTTCATTGGTCAACGCATTTCATTACCATTACAGATAATAAGAAATAAACTTTCACAAACATCAATATCTACAAAAAACGAAATCATAGAATGGAAAAGGGATGACGAAATTGGTCAACTCGTAAAACAATACAACAAAATGGTTTTAGAACTCGAAGAAAGTGCAAATAAACTATCAGAATCAGAACGCGAAGGTGCATGGCGTGAAATGGCTAAACAAATAGCTCACGAAATTAAAAACCCACTTACTCCTATGAAGCTGAATATACAGTATTTGCAAAGAGCTTGGGATAGCAAACAAAATATTGATGCAACAACTTTTAAGCGTATAACCAATATTTTGATTGAACAAATTGAAAGCCTAAGCCATCTTGCTACAGAGTTTTCGTCTTTTGCAAAAATGCCCACCGACAAATACACAAATTGCAGGGTTGATGAAATTTTACTTTCTACCATTCATCTGTTTGAGCAATCAGAAAACATTGATTTTGTTTATGAAAAAAACCTTACTCCTTCAGTAATTTATGCCGACCCTGAGCAAATAAGCAGAGTTTTTACCAACATAATAAAAAATGCTATACAAAGTATTCAATCTGAAACCGATGGAAAAATTGAAATAAGTTTTACAAATAAACATGGAGAAGTGATTATTGCCGTAAAAGACAATGGCGAAGGGATAGACGATGAGGTGAAAAGCAAGATTTTTGTTCCGAGTTTCAGTACAAAAAACTCGGGTATGGGCTTGGGTCTGGCTATTTCTAAGAAAATTATAGAAAAATGTAATGGTAAAATATGGTTTACCTCCACCAAAAACAACGGAAGCGTATTTTACATTTTATTTAAAACTGTTTAAAATTTTACTATTCCTTAATAAATTTCTGATTTAGGAGATAATGCTTGTTATAAACCTTTACAATATATACTCCTGCTGCTAAATCTGAAGTATTTAAGGTGATATTGTTATTAAATGTTTTTATTCCGCAAACCATTTTACCTTTTATATCATAAATTTCAACACTGTTTGGTTCTTTAGTCATTGACTGTATTTCAATATTTAGGCTGTTTTTTACCGGATTGGGAAATATAATTACACCTCCTTTGGTTTCTACTTCTTTTACCCAAAGATTTGTAGTGGCAGCACTATCAATAGCACCCAAACTCATTTGATTGTGAATTCCCGAGGGGTTTATAATTTTCTTCACTGCTCTTACAATATACACTGTTTTTACGTTTCGAGGTTTTGTATCGGTAAAAGTAGTTCCTGTAACAATTGCGGTATTGGCTTTTACAAAATCACCATTCAAAGTGTTTGCACGGTAAATGTTGTAACCAATAATATTATTATCGGCAGAAGCTGTCCAAGTTAGTTTTGGTGCTGATGCAGTACCCGAAATTACAAGATTTGTAGGGCTTTTTACAGGATATATGTTTACTGTAGGATCTCCGAGTAAAGAAATGTGAATAGAATTTCTTCCACCGTTAAAATTTCCAACATAAGTTCCCTTATTGTTCATGCTTATTTTTGCACAATAACCCATATCGTATCCCATTGCAAGTGGATGTAGTACCCAAGCCGGAATACCACCCCAAAATGCACTGAGTATTGAAGGTTTTGAGGCAAGAGATGCTCTTAATAGATTATTATTTATATCCCAGTCGCCAAAATAGCTGCCGCTCATTCCCGAAATTACAGTTTTAATACTGTCATTTACAAAATTTGACGTATTTACAACGCCACCACATGAAGTATAACTTCCGGGACCTGAAGCTGCAGCAAGCATCCACCATTTATTTTTTAATGTTGTTACATAATCATTTGACGAATTGTCAATATTATAATAAAGATTACCTGTGTCAACTGCCGGAGCATAACTTCTAAAACCCCAACTAGCCATTTCATAGCTTGTAAAATTATCATCAATTATGGCTTTATACTCATGATTGAAACCTCCGGAACGAAAATGATGATTTTTCTGAAAATAATAAGCGTGCAAAGCAGAATCTGTTTTGCCAAAAGACGAAAGCCTTGTTAAATCAATCCTCGCAATTTCAATATCAACATCAGAAGGAGGCCATTGTTGGTCAAACTTACCATCGCCAGGCACATTAATAGTTTCGGGTCTTGCACCACTGGGATTTGCATTTACTGAGTTATCAGTCCAGGTACCGTCAAGTTCGCCATAGTACATATCTGCTGCCCATGCTCCTTGATGTTCAGGGTGACCATCAAACCCGTATTGACCAGAATAGGGCACTGCTACATGACCAATTAAAACCACTGTTGTAATACCTGTTTTCCCTTTTATTATTTCTTTAATTTCTGTAACAGTTTTTTTAGGCGAAACCACTACCTTTTCGGTTTTCCAGCCACTTGCTATCAAATCAGTTTCGTATTGCTTAATGCTTTTCGGAATTTTTGTATATATAGCACTGTCAATCACCATTAAAATATTGCCTTCGCTATGTACTTCTTCAATATTTATACCTGTATAAATATAACCATAAGAACTTGTAGTGCCCATTTTTGCTATTTGAAACTCGTACAATTGACCTATATTAACATTATCAATTTTAAAAAAGCCCGAATCAGCTCCACTTCTTGTTTTTTTTATCTCCCAATTGCCCGAAGTGAAATTTTTTTGATAAAGTGTTACTTGCGTAGCATCTTTAAATTTGGGCCAATATAGCGTTATGCTTTTGTTTGCTTCATCAACCTTAGAATTTACAAATACCGAAACTTTTTTATTCATTTGTGCTTGAACAAAACCAGTAACCAACAATACTGAAATTAATATTTTAAACATTTTCATACTATTTTTTTATACAATATTAGCTTAATGAATTGAATAAAAATGCAAAAAATTATTAATGATTTATTAATAATGTGTATTAAAATTTGAATTTAGATACCAATATCATTTTTTATTTTTAAAATATTTTTTATAAAGGTTTTGTATTGTTATTAATTTCATTTTTTTTGAAGTAAAATATTAATTTTTAAAATTAAAGTAAATTCAACAACAATTAAAATATAGCAACCATGAAAGAATACGATGAAAAACACATCAAAAATGTAGCATTTGTAGGGGCTCACAAGAGCGGAAAAACATCTTTGGCAGAAACTATGCTTTTTGAAGCGGGATTAATTACCCGTATGGGCACAGTAGAAGCAAAAAATACAGTATCGAGCTATCACGAAATAGAACACCAACGCGAAACAACAATATTTGCAACTCCGCTTCATACAGAATGGAGAAATTATAAAATAAATATTATTGATACACCGGGTCTTGATGATTTTATAGGCGAAATAGCCTCAACAATAAGAATTGCCGATACTGTTGTAATGCTTATAAATGCCCAGCATGGCGTAGAAATTGGTACAGAAATTATCTGGAACTACATTGACCAAATAGTAAAACCTACAGTAATTGTTGTAAACCAAATTGACCACCAAAACGCAAATATTGAAGATACATACAAATCAATAAGCGATTTTTTTGGAAAAAATGCTGTAATTGTTCAATACCCTGTAAAACATGAAGGCTCGCAGTGCATAATTGATGTTCTTAAAATGATTATGTACAAATTTGGTTCTAAGGGCGGCAAACCAGAAAAATTACCAATTCCTGATGCAGAAAAAGATAAAGCCGAACAATTGCACAATGAACTTGTAGAAAAAGCGGCAGAAAATGATGAAAATCTTATGGAGTTATTTTTCGAAAAAGGGACACTGGACGAAGATGAACTGCGTCAAGGCATAAAACTCGGTATGTTAAACCACGAAATTTTTCCTGTTTTTTGTCTATCGGCATTGCAGGATATGGGTTCGGGCAGATTAATGGGTTTTATTGATAATGTTGCACCTTCTGCCTCAGAACTCAAGCCAGAGCTTAGCCTTGAAGGTAATGAAATATATTGCAGCCCCGATAAACCAACAGCACTTTTTGTTTTTAAAACTTTGATAGAACCTAATCTCGGGCAAATTTCATTTTTCAAAGTAAAATCAGGGGTTATAAAGCAAGGTGATAAAGTAGTAAACTCAAGAACAGGAGAAGAACAAGTATTAAACCAATTGTTTATAATGGACGGCAACAAACGAAATCAGGTGCAAATGCTCAATAGCGGTGATATTGGTGCAACCTTAAAGCTAAAACAAACAGATACAAACGACACTCTTCATGCTTCTAATGTAAAAATATCTGTTCAACCAATAATTTACCCTGATTCAAGAATGAGCAAAGCAATTAAACCAATAAACAAAAAAGATGAAGAAAAACTAAGTGAAGTCTTAAGAAAACTCCATAGCCAAGACCCAACTTTAAAAGTACATTTTGACAGTGAATTGAAACAAGTAATTATTTCATGTCAAGGCGAATTGCATTTGAATGTGATTGAAACAATGCTAAAACACGACCATTCAATAGAAGTTGAATTTGAAAAGCCAAAAATTCCATACCGAGAAACCATTCAACAATCAATGAATGCAAGCTATAAACACAAAAAACAATCGGGCGGAGCAGGGCAATTTGGCGAAGTACACTTAAAAGTAGAACCATATTACGAAGGTATGCCAGAGCCACAGAATATGCAGATAAGAGGAAAAGAAGAAATAAAACTACCCTGGGGTGGCGTACTTGTATTTTACAATTGTATAGTGGGCGGGGTAATTGATACCAGATTTTTGCCTTCAATAAAAAAGGGAATATTAGAAGTTATGGAAAAAGGACCAATTACTGGCTCGTATGCCCGTGATGTAAGAGTGATGGTATATGACGGAAAAATGCATCCGGTTGACTCAAACGATATTTCTTTTAAAATTGCAGGAGCACATGCTTTTAAAGAAGCTTTTTTGAATGCAAAACCAAAATTATTGGAACCGGTTCACGACCTCGAAGTATATGTGCCCGAAGATAAAATGGGCGATATAATGACCGACTTGCAATCAAGGCGTGCAATAATTTTGAGTATGGATGGAAAAGGAAAATACCAAACAATAAAAGCACGAATTCCACTTGCCGAAATGTTTGGATATTCTACAGCTATACGTTCTATTACACAAGGCAAAGGATCGTTCAAAAGCAAATTTGCAGAATATGCTTTAGTTCCTCCTGCAATACAGGCCGAATTGCTTAAAGCATATCAAACAAGCCTTGAAAACAGCGAAAGCGAAGCTGAATAGGTTTGTTTGTTCAATTTATATAAAGAGGTTTTTTGAGTTAAAACTCAATTTACAATAATTTTAAAAGTTTTATTAATGTTTACTGAATTTGTAACATTTATAAAATATACACCTGATGAGAGGTTATCGCAATTTATTATTAAATTTTCAGAATTGACATTTTCATAAATTCTAACTCTTTGCCCATAAGAATTTAGCAAACTAATTTGCATATTTTTATATTTATTATCAAACATCAATACTATTTTATCATTAGCCGGATTAGGATAAATTTTTACCCCCAGTGATTTTAAAATTTTATTACTATTTGTCAAATCGGGCTTTATCAATACTGTTTTATAGGCATCTACAGTATCTCCAAAATTATCTTTAACCGTAAGTTTCAAAATATATTTGCCCGGAGCTAAATTTTTAATATCCCACAACCCAAGATTTGTGTCGTTTGCCTGATTGTAGCTTCTTGAAATTATACTTTTCCATTTGCTGTCATTTTCTTTTTTATAGCTTAGGCTGTATGAATCGAATTTCATTGGATGCCCCTCAGGTCCTTGTTTTATCCATGCAGAACCTTTAACAAAGTAACTTTTATCATTTATGACTGAGTCAGGAAAATCAATATAAAGCAACCAAGCAACACTTCTATCATGCGGAACAGGCTGAAACGATAGTTTGTTTTGCGAACTAATTAAAATACTGTTATGCACCGCAAAAGGAGGCAAAAAAGGCAACCAACTGTTTGCAAGTATAATCAACGCATTTCTTTCACTCCTTACAGTTGTGTACACCGTTACATTATCAGCAAAAATCACACTTGTATCAGTTGCCCAAAAATACCCTCCCGAACCATCGCAAAGGTAATTTGAAGCATAAATTCCAGATTTGTTTTGCGAACCAACTTCTCCTAAAATACAATCATAAATTATAATTTTTGACGAATCAAAAACATACATGCTCCATGTTTGAACATCAGTATTTACCAGCCTTAGCTGCCTATCGCTAAGTGGTAAATTGTAATCAGGGTAATGTGAATTATTATAAATTTCATATAAAAATGCAGAATCACCTCTCATAAACCAATTTCCTATTAGCCTGAGTTTTGAATTTGAAATTTTAACTTTTGAACCGTTTACCGGCATTAATGCCCACATAACAACAGTGCATGAGTCGGCTACAACGCTATATTCTACACCTTTAATTCCCGAAACGTTTTTATTAAATTTATAGTTATTTACTAAATTTCCATTAGGAAATTCAAAATCTACTTCGGCTTTATCGGGTATTTGATGCCATAGTATAATTGTATCAGTATTCAAAAAAGTTGCCGAACATTTGTCGCTTAAAATGTATTCGCCGGCTAAATTGCAACCATCAATTGTGAGTTTTGGGCTTTCAAACATTCCGCAGGTTGTCCAGTCTCTGAACTTTACATTTTTCATATCCAGTTCTGCATTATGAGCCAAAAACAATGTGTGCGACATACCGCTGTAATCAAAACTGCAATTTGTAATAAAAGCTTTGGCATTTTGTACAACCAACAATCCTCTTTCATAAAAATATTTCTGTGGAAAATAGAAAAGAGTTGAATCTGCAAACATTTTACCGCTTCCAAAAACATAAATATCGCCCGTATCGTGTACTATGGCATTTTTAAAAATAAGCACCCCATCATTCAAAACAAAAATAGGTCCCTTATGATTCCATGTACCATTTATTCTCACGGTATCGCCTGGTGTTTCGCCTATAACTAATGTATCGTTTGATTTTTTATAAAATTTTCTATCTTTTGTTGAAATTACATTGTTTTTTAGGTTATTGAAATACAATAATGCTTTGAAAATTCCAGATTCTGATTTTTGTACATTTTCAAATTTCGGGAGGTTTTGAATAGGTTTTGGTGAATTATGAGGAGTAATAAATTTATTTATCTTTTCTTGAGGAAAATTAAATGTTTGTGAGTACGCAAAGTTTGAAATAATAAGTAGAATTAACGATTTAAATATTTTCATGTTTTTAGTATTTTTAAATAAACAATTTTTCTGCCATTGCAATGCTATCAGGCTTTCCAACGTCAATAATTTTACATTTATCATCATTATAACCTTTAATAATTTCTGTTTTTGACAAATCGAGATATGTATCAACAATCGAAAATTTGCCTTCTTGCTTTATTAAACTGAAAATTTTCGGAGATATTACATGAAGCCCGTTAAAAGCCATTTTTTTTAAATTTTTAACATTTCGGGTGATTTTTGTTTCTTGAGTTTTTGAGTTTTTCCAACCACTTAAAACAAAATTTTCGTCAAATAAAAAATACCTTGAAGTTTCTCTTGAGCTTACAAAAAGCGTTGCCAAATTGTTTTGTACATTATGAAAATCAATGATATGTTTTAAATCAAAATCCGTCAAAATATCTACGTTTAGCAATACAAAAGGGATTTTTTCATTTTCAAAAAACCATGAAGCTTTTTTCAAACCTCCACCGGTTTCGAGCAATAAATCTGTTTCGTTGCTTATTGTGATTTTTGCTCCCCATCCATTGTTTTTATTAATTTTATCAACTACTTGTTCTGCAAAATGATGAACATTTACAATTATTTCATCAATATCAAATCTCAACAGATATTCAATATTGTGCTGCAATAAAGTTTTGTTGTTAATTTCGGCTAATGCTTTCGGGTGCATATCGGTAAAAGGTTTTAGCCTTGTACCAAGCCCTGCTGCAAGTATCATGGCTTTCATTTAGCTTTTGGGGTTTAAGGTTTCGTTAATTTTTTGTTCTATATGTGTAAGTTCAATACAAACATTGTATTTATCAAACAAATATTTTGCAAGTTTATCAGCAGCATAAACGCTGCGATGTTGTCCGCCTGTGCATCCAAAACTAATACTTAATGACTGAAAACCTCTTTTAATATATTCGCTAACCGAAATATCAATCATTCCAAACGCATTATTCAAAAAATCGGGCATAGATGTATTTTGTTCAAGAAAATAAATTACATCACTATCTCTGCCGTTTTGATTTTTATATTCTTCTATTCTGCCCGGATTTAGAATTCCGCGACAATCAAAAACAAACCCTCCCCTATGTTCGCTTTCATCAGATGGGTAACCCGTTTTGATATAAGAAAAACTTTTAATTTTTATTTTTAATTGAGTATCTTTATTTGATTTTACAGTAGAAAACTTATCTATAATTGCATCCAGTGTTATTTTTTTTAGTAGGTTATCGAGTTCGGGCATGTCTAAGTCAGGTATTTTATCGTTCAAATATGTTTTTAGGTTTTGAAGTGCGGGTGGAATGCTATCAAGAAAATGTGTTTTCCTCTCAAAAATACCTCTGAAACCGTAAGCTCCCAATACTTGTAAAAGTCTGAGTAGCACAAATCCTTTATATTGATTTTTAATATTTATTCTATTAATTGGCGATTTAATATTTTCTTCAAGTTTGTCAATATAAAAATTAAAAAGGTACTCTTTTGTTTTGTTAGGCAATTTTGCTTTTGCTTGCCACAGAAACGAAGCAATATCATATAAAACAGGTCCCTTCATCCCGCCTTGATAATCTATAAAAAAAATATCATTTTCATTTACCATTATATTTCGGCTTTGAAAATCGCGGTACATAAAATATTTTAAACTATTGCCTGATAAATTAATGCTCAGTTTTTCAAAGTCTTTAATAAGGTTTTGGTTATTGTAATTTATTTTAAGAGTATCGGCAAAATAGTACTTGAAATACAATAAATCAGAAAAAATTGCATGTTTCCCAAATTCATCATTTACATAACATTTTGTATAATCAATGTATTTATCACCTTCTATTTGAATTTTTACAAGGTTTTCAATTGCTTTTTTTAATAATATTACTACTTTGTCAGAAAAGCCAAATTTATTTATTGTTTCTAAAAGGTTTGTTTTGCCCAGATCGCTTTGAATATAAATGGTTTTATCGTCGCTAATTGCAAATATTTTTGGAACTTTAATTGACAATTCGTTGAACTTATGAGTAAGGTAAAAGAAGGTTTCATTTTCTGATATGTTTGCATTAGATGTGGCAATTAGAGTTTTTTCATTAGTTTTAATTCTGAAATATTTGCGGTCGCTGCCACTTTGTTCAAGTAAAGTAATTTCAGTAGGTTTTTCGTTAAAAGTTTTAACAAACAAAACTGAAATATTTTGAATAATATCTTGCATCAAATTTTTATGTAAATTGTAAGAAAAATGGCGGAGACTGAGGGATTCGAACCCTCGATTCGGTATTACCGAATACAAACTTTCCAGGCTTGCTCCTTAAACCACTCGGACAAGTCTCCAATTAAACAGAAAACAAAAATAATCTATATCCCAAAAATATTTTTTGAATTGTTAGTAGTTATTTCGGCAGTTTTTTCAATGCTTATTTCCAATATTTCAGAAATGCGTGATGCAATGAGTGGAATGTACGATGTTTCGTTTCTTTTACCTCTATGCGGTACTGGTGGCAGGTAAGGCGAATCTGTTTCAAGAACTATATTTTTTATACCTGTTTTAGCAATAACTTGAGGCAGTGTTGAATTTTTGTAAGTTACAGTTCCTCCTATCCCGAGATAAAAACCCATATTAATAATAGTTTCGGCTTGTGATATATCACCCGAAAAGCAATGAAAAACACCTTTGAGTTTCTCAAGTTTTTCGGTTTTTATTATTGATATAATTTCATCAGTTGCATTTCGCGAATGAATAGAAACAGGTAAATTTAAATCAATAGCCCATTGTGCTTGCCTTACAAAGGCTTTTTTTTGAATTTCGAAAGTACTTTTATCCCAATACAAGTCAATTCCTACTTCGCCTATACCAAAATACTTAGAATTAGAAAATTCGCTGTAAATTTTTTCGAGCTGTTTTTCCCAGTTTTCTGATACACTGCATGGATGCAGCCCCATCATTGGAAAATAGTTTTGCTTATATTTCAAACATATATTTTTTACTGCTTCTATTGAAAATTCATCAATATTGGGAACAAAAACACGGCTAACACCTGCATTTGTACTCCTATTAAAGCAATTTTCAAAATCACCTTCAAATTCATCTAAAAATACATGAGCATGAGTATCGGTAAATATCATATTACCATGTGTTTTTGGTTTTGTTTAAAAAACTTGAAACTCCTCTGCGGCAATCATCAGTTTCACGTGTTTTTGCATTCATTTCACAAGCATAATCAAGAGCTTGTTCCATTGATAAATTATCGAGTGCAGAGTACATTTTTTTAACCATAGCCATTGAATTTGAACTTGAATTTTCGATTAGCTTTCTAACAAATCCGTGTACTTCGTTTTCAATATTTTCAGCACTTATAATTTTGGTTATTAATCCAATTTCATAGGCATAATCAGCGTTAAATAGCTCACCACTCAAAAGAATTTTTTTGCTGATAGTTTCGTTTACTTTTTTTCTTAAAAATATTAAAACAATAGCCGGAATAAAACCAATTCGCGACTCAGTATAACCAAAAGTAGATTCGGGAGTAGCAAAACAAAAATCGCATACAGTAGCTAACCCGCAACCTCCTGCAATTGCTGGTCCGTTTACCAAGGAAATTACAGGTTTTGAAAAAGTATAAATTATAAAAAATAAATCTTTAAGATTTTTGCTGTCTTCAAGGTTTTGTTCGTATGTAAATTCCTGCATTTTTTGAAGAAAAGCAAGGTCAATCCCAGCACAAAATACATTTCCTGATGATTTTATAACTACTGCACGACATTCATTATCCACCTCTAAATTATTCAATGCTGTTTTGAGTTCAGAAATAAAATCGGCATTAAGTGCATTTCGCTTTTCGGGTCTGTTGAGGATTATGTATGCTATCCTGTCTAAAATTTCTGTTTTAATATAGTTCATAATAAAAAAGCCTCTCCGTTGTGTCGGAGAGGCTTCAAATTTACAAACTAAAATTTTATTTGTTTACTGTTACTTTTTGAGTAGCTGTTAAGCCGCCGTTTGTAACTTTAACCATATATACACCGTTTGCTACATTCAAATCAATTGCATAAACTGTTTTGAAGGGATTGGTTTCTATAGTTTTAACTACTTCTCCCAAAAGGTTATATATTGATATTGATAAATCAGCTTTGGGTTCTTCTACTGTTACTGTAAAGTTTCCTTTGTTAGGATTTGGATAAACTTTTACGCCAGTAAGTTTTGAAATGTTGTCAATGTTTCCGGTAATTGCTACTTCTTTACAAGTTTCGGAGAAACAACCGTTAACATTTACTACTGCTAAGCAAGCATAATATTTTGCAGAAGGATATTCCAAATAATCGTATTGTGGATTGGTTAACGAAGATTTTCCTCCGTCTCCAAATCTCCACTGATACAAAGTAGCTCCTGGTTGTGTTGCAGTAAAGTAAACTCTGCGACCGCTTGTTTTGAAATTGAAATCTGAATTTGGATTTGCATTAACTGAAACAGGTTTTGTAATAGAGTCGCTACATCCACCTGGCACAATAGCAACAAGTGTAACATTGAAAGTTTTGTCGCTACCACCTATATTATAACGGTGACGAGGTGATTGTGAATTAGAGGTTTTTGAATCGCCGAATTTCCACAAATAATTTAATCCACCAAGTGAAACAGTAGATTTATTAGTAAATACTGCATCGTCGCCATCGCAAACATCAACAACTTCAAAATCAGCTTTTGATTGGAGTTTTACTGAAATTTCTTTTGTAATTATATCAGTACATCCATTGTTTGAAACGAGTGTAAGTGTAATCATTTTCTTACCAACAATACTGAAAAGTTTTGATGGATTTTCAAGAGTTGTAGTGCCTTCGCCATTAAAATTCCAATTGAAAGTTGTAATAATTGGAGATGCAGGACGTGAACCTGTAAATGTAAAATTGGTATTAGCTAAGTTACATGCAGGTCCCCAAGTAAAGTCAGCCTTAGGTGATTCCTGCAATACAATAGTTTTTGTAATTGAATCTGTACATCCAAATTCTGAAATCACTTTTAATTTTACATCTTTACTTGTTGAATTTGCATATTTGTGTATTGGGTTAGCAACTGTAGAA
>JABWCE010000034.1 GCA_013359235.1 Bacteroidota bacterium | reverse complement strand
TTTTAATTTTTACTCCAAAGTATCGCTTTTTTCTTCCAATACCCCTTGCCGCTTGAATATTTTAATTTTACTTTTGAGTTTTTAGACAAACTGCCGTTATAGCCAATGCCCATACTACCCCCCCGAATTCAATAATAAAGCAATTGAATTTTAATTAATTACGAATAAATATTATTAAAATGATCAATAAGTTTTTGAATTATAAAAAAATTGCGTATAATTTTGCATATTTATAACTATTAAAAACAAAAAACTATGAAAAATTTTATCACAATTTTCTTATTACTTTTATGTATGAGTTTTTCTAAATCTGCATTTGCAGACTTTTATGGAACTATTACAAATTCAACTGGATGTACGATTACAGTCACAATTTATGATGGTAGCAGTAATGTACTTTATTCAGGTAGTATTGGAACAGGAACAACATATTTTAGTACATGTACGACAGGCACTCCAGCAACTGTTAATTTTACTTACAGCACTTGCACCCGTACATTAAACTTATCTACTACACCTGATGTTGAGCCAGATGTACAAGGATATTGCGGTTTTAATTTTTTATGTGGAAATGTACAATCCTATAATTCACAAATGACTTCAGGTTCGCCTTTATGTACCTATTTTCTTACCATAGGAATTAATTAACCACATAGTACCAAGATTTCCTTTTTAAAATTTACTACTGGACTATAAAAATTTAATTTATTGGCTTACGTATTATTCCATATAGAAATGTTGTTAATCCAATTAAAAAGGAAAGTTATCATTTTTATCTTATTAATTGAGGCAGTTAATTCATCTGCACAAAAGGAAGCAAATGTTTGGTATTTTGGTTTAAACAATGGATATGGTTTGGACTTTAACCATGCAATACCAGAAGTACTTACCAAAGGTAAGCAAAATACATCTTGGGGAACGGCATGCATAAGTAATGCGGCGGGTAGATTAATGTTTTATACCGATGGCGACAATATTTGGGACAGTGCTCAACAAATTATGCCTAATGGGAAAGGATTAAAAGGGTGGGGATACGATGGTAGATACGTAAGTAGTTATCAAGGTAAGTTGATAATACCTCAACCTGACAGCAATTACAAATATTTCCTATTTATAACTGATATTAAAGGTCGTAAAAATGGATTAATGTATTCACAAATAGATATGCGACTAAATTCAGGCCGAGGTGACATTGTAACGGGTGAAAAGTCAAAAATTCTAACTACTCCCGTTTGTGAAGGTATAGCAGGTGTAAGACATTCAAATGGTAAAGATGTTTGGTTATTAACTCTCAAATTTAATAGTGATAGTCTTTTAGCTTATTTAATCACTGCCAAAGGTGTTAGTTCTCAGCCTGTTAAAAGTTTTATAAATAATTCTGTTTCTTTTAAGGATAGTGCTATTGAAGCTAATGTAAATATAAAAATATCACCTAATGGAAAAAAAATTTATGTAAGTCAACCAGCGGATTCAAGTTTTTTAGCGGACTTTGATGCTTCTACTGGTTTGCTAAGCAATGTTTGGCGATTTTCTAATTTAAGTGACTCTATTGGAAATATAGAGTTTTCACCCAAAAGTAAGTACCTTTACTCTTACTCATCAGAAAATACTACTTTAAAACAATTTGATCTGAGATATACCACAAAGTCATCTTTTCTTTCTTCAAAAAAAACTATCAATAAAGTTATCGTACCTTCTGGTGGTGGGTTCTTTAGTTATCTTCAATTAGGGACTGATGGGAAAATTTATTTGGCAGATTTATTAAACTATCCAAATTATATTCAAGTTGTCCATGCTCCTGACTCACTTGGTACTAAATGCAGATTTCAAAAAGATTACATCAAGTTTCCGGGGAGACTTAACACACAAAGCTTGCCAAACTTTGTAAGTTCATTTTTTTGGAATAACTCATTTTCCGTTACAAATAATTGTTCAAATGATACTGCAATTTTCACGCTAAATGATCCAGAATATAGAAAAGATTCTGTTCTTTGGATCTTTGGAGATTCCTTATCGGGAGCTTTGAATACTTCAAAAAAATTAAATAATGTTAAACATTTTTATCGTACCCAAGGAAAATACAACGTCAGTCTCATTTACTATTACAACAATATTATTGATACAGTTCGTAAGGTAATTTATATTAAAAATACTACCCCAAATTTAGGCAATGATACTTCATACTGTGGCTCCTTTGGTCTATTGCTTCATCCTAAACGAAACTATCTTTCATACCAATGGAATACGGGTGATAAGAATCCTGCAATATTTGTCTTTTCCAAAGGGACTTATTGGCTTCGTGCTTTAGATAGCTTAGGTTGTTGGAGTAGTGATACCATTATTATTAAAAATCCAAGCATCACCCCTTCTTTTTCAATTAATGATTCTTCACAGTGTTTGAAAGGTAATGTCTTTAATTGTTTTGATAATACAAAGTTTCAGGATGATAAACGTTTTCAAACATTTTGGCGCTTTTCTGATGGAGTTACTATCAACGACAGTGTAGCTTCAAAAAGTTTTTCCAATTCTGGTAATTATACTATTACACTTGTAGCTCATAGTAAACTTGGCTGTGTAGATTCGATTACAAGCAAAATTCAGGTTTTTGAACAATCACAAATCGGTTTTAATATTAATCAACCTCAGCAGTGCTTTAATAAACAAAGTTTTGATTTCACCAACACCTCGTATAGTAATGATAGTCTTACATTTCATTGGGATTTAGGAGATTTAAATACTTCCCAAAAACATTACTTTAACAAGCAGTACACCAAAACCGGTAATTATCCTATTAAACTTTTAACGCTTTCCGATAAAGGTTGTAGCGATACTTTAATAAAGTCAATTGATGTTCTCCCTTCACCAAAGGCTGATTTTAATTGGGGAATTGTGTGTGACAAAAGCACATCCTTATTAAACTTCACAGGAACAGTTCCAACATCTCCCACTTTTACTAGCTTTTCATGGTACTATCCTTCTGATTCTTCAAATCAAATAAACCCTAATGTTCTTTTAAATCAAACAGGTCTTAATAGAGTTAGACTATCGCTAAAGTCCGATAACGGTTGTTTTGATCAAATTACAAAAGATATTGATGTAAAACCACAAGCAATAGCTGATTTTGAGGCATCCGATGTATGTGAGGATAATCTAGCCACTTTTATTAATAAAACACAGATAGCAAGTGGAATTGTAACCTATAAATGGTTTTTTGGCGATGGTAACAGTTCAAGTTTAGAAAATCCAAAACATAATTATGTTATAAATGGATTCACCAAAACATTTAATGTAAAGCTTACTGCAAATGTTCAAAACGGATGTTCAGATTCGGTTATAAAAGCGATAACAATAAATGCAAAACCTAAACAGGGTTTTATATATGCAGTTAATAATTTAACAGTAAATTTCTTAGCTAATGAAGCCAATGGCATAAAATACCATTGGACGTTTGGCGATGGCACATCAACTATTATTAATAAAAAGGATTATAAATACACCTATTCAGAATTTCCTTCTGGCAAATATAAAGCGTGTTTAGAGGTAACAAATCTTGCTGATTGCAAGTCAGATACCTGCATATATATTCAGCTTTCAGGAATTATTCAGTCACTAAATAGAAACTCAATTATTATATATCCAAACCCTAATTCAGGACGATTTACTCTTGAATCAACTAAGCCTTTCTCGACAATTGAAATATTTAATTCCGTTGGACAAAAATTGTATATCTCAAAAATCACTGATTTAAAAACCGAATTGAATTTTGAATTGGAGATTGGTGTTTACTTATTTAGAATTTCAAACGGTGATGAAGTTTTGAACCAAAAAATCATAGTGAAATAATAGATAAGTAGTTTTAACATCCTAATGCACTGGCTATAACATAGTGCAAAAGCAATGCTCAGTTTTTAGTTTGTGAAAGTCTTTTCTTCCAATTACTTTCGCGTCAAGGTGAAAGTGATTGGGCTCCGATGTCGCACTGCCCTTGCACTCAACCGTCAGACTGTCTAAAAACTCATCACTTTTCTTTATAAAATGTGCATTAGTTTGATGCTGAAACATTGTGTGATTATTAGCGATAACCTATCTTTACATCATGAATTTTATTCAAGGACAATGCAGGGAACAAATGGTGCTGATACCCGATTGCT
>JABWCE010000027.1 GCA_013359235.1 Bacteroidota bacterium | reverse complement strand
ACTGATGGTGTACAGGGCAATGGCATTTGGAAATCAACTGATGGAGGTAGTACTTTTTCAGTATTATCTTCAACTGTTACAAGCAATTATAGTACATGTGCCGGCACCGGTGACTGCAATTTTTTATATGTTAACAAATTAGTAGTTACAAGCAATGGTACTCTTTTAGCCGCATGTCGTTCAACATATACAAACAGAGGAGGTATAATGAGATCTACAGATGCCGGTTCAACATTTTCAAGAATTATTCCATCAAGTACCCCGTACCGTGCTTCTGATATAGAAATTGCAGCAAATGGTGATATATACGCTGCAATTGGTCTTACGGGTAGCAATTCTTCATCAGATTATGGGATTTGGAAATCTACAAGTGCCAGCGATGGAGCTTCGTTTACACAGGTTTATATTGCCGATGCTAAGGACAGGAGAATTGAAATTGCATGTGCTCCCAGTGATGAAAACCGAATTTATGCTATTACACAAAATCGTTCAAGCGGCAAAGCACAATCAGTTCTTAAATCTACAAACGGTGGTAGTTCATGGTCAAACATTTCGGTACCAGTTGACAATACATCTTCTACTGATACTTTTACAAAAAAGCAAGCTTGGTATAATCTAATGCTGGCAGTAGATCCAAGAAACGAGGACAATGTAATAATGGGCGCAATAGACATTTACAAATCTACAAATGCTGGCAGTAGCTGGACACAACTTACGCAATGGTATGGCGAAGACTATCTTCAACCAATTCACAGCGATCAACACATTGCTGTATTTAGGCCATCAAGCGATGATACTTTAATTATAGGACAAGATGGCGGTTTGTTTCTTGTAACTGATTTTTCAAATTCTTCACCAACATTTAAAAACATAAATTACAATTATAATATAACACAATTCTATAGTTGTGCTATGCACCCAACGAGGTATTCAAATACTTTTTTAGGTGGAACACAGGACAACGGAACACATCGTTTTTTGAACAGCGGAATAAATCAAACTGCAGAAGTTATTGGTGGCGATGGTGGCTTTTGTCATATTGACCATTATAGCCCTGATTATCAGTTTGGCGCATATACTAATTCAAATTTTTACAGAAGTACCGATGGCGGAAAAACATTTTCATCTTATTTTGCAAACAGCAACGGAAAGTTTATAAATCCAACTGATTACGATAGTAAAGATAATGCAATGTATGCAGGTTATTCTTCGGGATACTTTTTGAGATCAACAGGAATGACAGGCTCAATTTCAAACACAACTTATAGTGCTGGTTTTACAGGGCAGGTAAGTGCAGTAACTGTAGATACTTTCAATGCTCATGTAGTATATTTTGGCACTGATGCCGGAAAAATTTACCGCGTTACAAGTGCCAATACAAGCCCATCTGTTACTGATATTAGTGCAGCAGCTATGTCGGGGTATTATATAACTTGCATTGCTATTGACAGAAAAAACTCGGCTCACTTATTAGCTACAATTTCTAATTACGGAGCTACCAGTGTTTACGAATCTACCAATTCAGGCACAAGTTGGGCAAGTGTTGAAGGTGATTTGCCCGATATACCTGTTCGGTGGGCTATGTTTAGTCCATGGGGAGGAGATTCAGCATTGCTTGCAACCGATTTAGGGGTATGGACAACCGATAATTTAAATAGTGCAGGAACAACAGCTTGGGCAACTTCAAATAGTGGTTTGGCAAACGTAAGAGTAGATATGCTGCGTTTTAGGCCTAAAGATTCTTTAATTATAGCAGCTACACACGGTAGGGGTATTTTTACTTCTGATGTTTTTACAAAAGCTAAAGCTGATTTTGGTAGCGAAACCCAACTAACTTACATTGGAGAAACCGTTCAATTTTTTGACGATTCGTACAAGGCAACATCTTGGGCATGGGATTTTGAAAATGACGGAGTAACCGATGCCACTACTCAAAACCCCACTTTTGCTTATGGCACATCAGGATTAAAAACCGTTAAATTAACAATAAACGGTAGTTTAACTAAAACTCGCACAAGCTACATTCAAGTTTTGCCAAATATGTCAACTCCATACACAACTTCTGACGGAGGAAATTTTGATGACGATGCCAAAGCCTTTCATTTTGGCAGCAAAGCAAATGTTGGTAATATAAATTTATGGGAAAGAGGCGTGCCTACAAATTATCTTACAACTGTAAACTCTGGAACTAAAGCATGGAAAACAGATTTGGATGCCGATATTCAGAAAGGTGAGTATCAATGTGCATTGTATTCGCCAAATTATAATTTTACTGCTTCCGGAACTTATACTTTAAGTTTTAAAAAAAGCATGGAGATATATTATTGCAATGCTCCTATTGCTGTTCAGGTACAATACTCTACAAACAAAGGGCAAAGCTGGACAAGATTGGGAGTGAATGGCTCGGGAACCAGCTGGTATAATACATATCCTGCTGCCGGATGCCCTATTGAATCGGCAATTTTTTCTGACCAATATGCTTGGGTTGGCAATTATTCAAACTCAACTACATCTTATGATGTTTCATTTTTGGCCGGCAACTCAAATGTGGCATTTAGAATTGTTTTATCAGTAGTTGATGGATATAGCTCTGTGGGATATGAGGTAGATGGATTTATGGTAGATGATTTTACAATTAGCGGTCCTACAAATTCTGCATTGAATGCCGATATTGAAACAACCGTTTCTGAACAAACTCAACCTCTGGGCTCATTGGCAACAGTAGATTATTACTCGCCAAACGGCAAATATATTGCAACACTTAAAAATAATTCAACACATGACTATGGCAATACAAAGGTAGAAATAGATAATGCCGGTATAGGAACTGTAAACTTTAGCACCAATACTGTTACTTCAAAACGTATTCTCAAAAAAACAATAAAAATTACTCCAACTAATACTAATTCATCGGGAAATGTTGATATTACAATGTATTTTTCTGATGCAGAAATTGATAGTTTTGAAGCTACTACCGGATATTCTTCATCGGGTATGAACCTAATCAAAACAGCAGGCAGTTTGCTTACTACAGGAACCATAGCAAATACCAATTATGGAAGCAGCACTATTGTAGCAAGCCATTTAGATGGCAAAAAAGTAACGGCTAATTTTACTACAGGATTTTCGGGGCTTGGTGCCGGAAAAGACGGTACATTAGGTCCATTGCCTGTTACTTGGCTAAGTTTTACAGGAAAACGTCTTTTAAATGAAATAGAATTAAATTGGAAAACTGCAACTGAAATAAACAACAGTCATTTTGAAATTGAACGTAAAATTGAAGGAGAAAGTGAGTATTTTATGATAGGAACTCAAACAGGTAATGGCAATACAAACCAAATTTCTACTTATAGTTTTAATGATATATTACCGGTTAATTCAAATTTTAAGGAAGTTTATTATCGTTTAAAACAAGTAGATTTTGATGGAAAATTTGAATACTCTAATATTTTAACTTTAAAAAATAAAAATGCTTTATCATCATTTTCTCTTTTTCCCAATCCTACTAATAAAATATTGAATATTAATGTTGGGTTAAACGAAAGGGAAATACTTTCATTTAAAATTTTTAGTATAAATGGTAGCATTTTATTTGAATCAAAGTTAAATAGAGGAAATAACACAATTAATGTTGAAAGTTATAAAAGTGGTTCGTACTTTATTATAATTTATAAAAACAGCATTCCGGTGTTTCATGAAAAATGGTTTAAAATGTAAAAACTTTAATTTTTACCCTTTCCTGCATTGGCTATTGAGGGAAAATCAATAGTAATTTCTTTCTCACCATTTATCAAAAAATTTACAAGTTCAACGCCCTGCATTAGGCTATGGTCTTGGTTGCTCACTTCGTATTTCCATGCACCAAACCTACCTCGGCTGAATATATTTTTCGATTCGAGCCAAGGTCGTAAGGGTTTTAATAATTCATCCCGTTCTACCGAAGGCGTGGGATATCCATACTCAAAACTGAGCAGAAATTTTGAAACAACATCATTTTTATCTTCTATCAACCCATCGTTATACAGTTCATTTACGGTTTCTTCAATCAAGGTGCTATGGTTTACGGGTTTTTCGGATGATTCGCTTGTTTCTGCCATCAAACTCCAGTATTTGTTTATATCGGGTACATTATTCGGGCTGTAATTTGAAAAAACAGTAACTCTGTAATATGGACTATTTTTTTCGGGAAAATACATCCAGCATTTGGTTTCGAGTTCTTTTTTGGGCTTGCCCTTAAGCCCAATACCTACCACGTTTGTTTTTGAGTGTTTTAATTTTTTTGCAGTTTCAACTAAGTAATTGGGAGCATTTTCAATTTTTTCATATAAAATGTCAATAGGAATGGTAGTAATTAACGTTTCATATTCAATTTTTTCACCGTTTTTTAAAATTACATATTTTGCATCAGCTTCAATTTTACTAACTTCCTTATTTAACGATATGTATTCTGTTCCAATAAGATTTTCGCCAATAGCTTTCCATATTGCACCTGTGCCGCCGTATTTTGGAAATTTAAAAGTATTATTTGGTCCCCAGCTCAAATCATCGGTTTCAAAAATTATATTTTTTGCAACTCTTTCGAGGTCTGTAACTGCTACTCTTTCACCTATCCAGTTATAGGCAAGCTGGCGGGGTTTAAATGCCCAAACTTTATAATTATAAGGTAACATAAATTCTTCGGCTATACCATTGCCAAAGGTTGCATAAATCCATTCCTCAAAATTTGAAGGTGTTGTATTTTGCGTTTCTTTGTAATTTTTAATAATGCCTGCAAGGCACATCCACATTGTTTCTTTGGGCAAGTAGCGTATATTGTTTTGAAAGGGATAAGGTATAAATCTGTTTTTTATCCATACCCAGCTTTCACGCTGATGTGTGAGCCAACCGTCAGTTCCAAGTGCCTTTTCCATTAAGTTATCAAAATAATCATAATGCGAAAATTGAACGTGTCCGCCAACATCCCATGTAAAACCCATTGAATCGGTAAAACTTGTTGCAAGCCCTCCAATGTAATTTTCTTTTTCAATAATTTGAAAATCTGTAATGCCGAGTTCTTTAAGGCGATAGGCTGCT
Organism: Bacteroidota bacterium; assembly: GCA_013359235.1. Lineage (GTDB taxonomy): Bacteria > Bacteroidota > Bacteroidia > NS11-12g > UBA9320 > JABWCE01. The sequence continues at coordinate 15,346 of JABWCE010000027.1, read as the reverse complement.
CCAAGCCCTGTTGGGCCTGAGCCTATTATAAGATACTTGTATTTTGAAGTCATTTCCTTATATAAACTGCAAACCAACAATTTTTAAATTAATTTTGAAAACCATAATATGAAATTAAAAATATCTGTAGTTTTTTTACTCTTAACTTTTTTCGCAAAAGCACAGTATAAATTAATAAATATAGACGATTATAATGTAGCTCCAAACGAACCTTCTATTTTTATAAGCCCTGTTAATCCCGCTAAAATTGTTGTGGGAAGCAATATTTACAACCAGTATTACTCGGCAGATACAGGAAGAACCTGGACTTGGAAAAAATTAACATCAAGTTATGGTGTGTATGGCGATCCCGTTATTTATGCAGACAACGAAGGTAATTTTTATTTTACACATCTTGCAGCATCCAAAACTAAACAATATCCTCATTGGTTTGACAGAATTGTAATTCAAAAAAGTACTGATGGCGGAGTGAGTTTTAATAATGGCACTTTTGCAGGTTTTAATGGCGACAAAGACCAAGATAAACCATGGATTGTGTGTGACAATCACAGCAAAAACTACAGAGGAAATATTTATGTTTCGTGGACAGAGTTTGATAATTACGAAAGCAACGACCCAAATGATTTTTCGAGAATTAGAATTGCACGTTCAACAAATGGTGCATTGAGTTTCGAAAATGCAGTAACCGTAAGCGACACAACCGGCGATTGCCTTGATGATGATAATACTCTTGAAGGTGCTACTGCTGCAATAGGTCCAAAGGGCGAAGTGTATTTGGCTTGGGCTGGGCATGGCAAAATATTTTTTGATAAATCACTTGACGGAGGCTTAAGTTGGGCAAAAGACAAAGTTGTTGCAAACCAGGATGATGGTTGGGTTTTGAAATTTGAACAATTGTATAGAAGCAATGGCTTACCTTTTTTGGTAGCCGACAACTCTGATAGCAAATACAAAAACCGTATTTACATAGTTTGGGGAGAATATTTAAAAGACCTGAAAGGAGAAATAAAACTTATATACTCTGACAATGGTGGCGAAACCTGGAGCAAAGAAATTACTGTAAATTCTGACTCAAAAGGTGATCAGTTTTTACCTCACATTTCTGTTGACCCAAGCGATGGAAGCGTTTATGTAGTTTTTTACGACAGACGTAACTCTAAATTTAACATTGCTACTGATGTTTATGTTGCAGTAAGCACTGATGGCGGTAACACATTTTTGAACAAAAGAATTACCGATATACCGTTTTTTACACCGGGATATAGAATTTTTTTTGGCGATTATAACGGAATTTCTGCTCAAAACGGTATTGTAAGACCCGTATGGACAGCCGTAGATAACGAAAAAATTATTATTCAAACCGCTCTGCTTTCAAAAAACTTGTTGCTCAATGAACATCAGCTATTGAAAGATACTTTTACTTATAAATATTATAAAAATGATAAACAAAATACATTTATACTTCATTCAGAATCTGATTGTGATTATGAAATAACGTTAAAAGTAATGAAAAAGAAAGATTCTACTTGGGGTAAAACCTACCGTAAAAAAGGCAATTTGAATAAAATAAATAATGAAATTAAAATTATAACAACTAATGGAGTAAAAACTAAAATGACACTTAAAATAAACGGCAAATTAATTTATAAGGAACTTTGAAATATAATGCTATTCAGGGGTTAAACTGAAAAATGTTTTAGTGATGTTTGTTTCAATTGTATCAGATGATACTTTTTAATACATCTTTTTATCTACACTTTTATTTTACTTCATCAACATCCATTTGAACAACTCTTTGTAAGTTGGTTTTTTACCGGTCATAAGTATTCCTACCCTGTAAATTCTACCTGCAAGCCATGTAAGTAAAACAAATGCAGCAACAAGCGATAACATTGAAACAACTATTTGCCAAGCCGGTGGATTAAAGGGTATTCTCACCATCATTATAATAGGCGATGTAAGCGGGAAAATTGACATAAATGTAGCCATGCTGCCATGTGGGTCGGTAGATAAAATTGAAAATGCCGATGCAAAACTTATAATTAAGGGCAATGTTACGGGTAGCATAAATTGTTGTGTGTCTGACTCACTATCAACCGCCGAACCAATAGCAGCAAACATAGAACTATAAAGCAAATAACCAAACAAAAAGTAGAATACAAACAATAGTAGAAAATATATTAATGACTGCGAAAAAATGGTATCAAAAACTAATGCTATTTTTGATGTCATACCATAATTGTTTTGAGATACATTTTGTGTTATTTCATTAAATTCTGCCGAAAATGATGATGAAACCAATACCATCAATATCAAACTTAAAATTACCCAAATTATAAACTGTGTTAAGCCAACAAGTGCAACACCGATTATTTTGCCCATCATCAATTGAAATGGCTTTACTGACGAAATAATAATTTCTACTATACGGTTTGTTTTTTCTTCCATTACACCACGCATAACCTGCACTCCATACAAGAATATGAATAAATATATAAAAAAGGCAAATGCTGCGCCCAGTCCAAGATTAATTTCTGCTTTTGAATCTTCAACTTTTCCATCGTCTTTTATCTGAAGAGTATGCAGGTTTACATCTACTTTTAAACTATCGAGAAATGCCTGGCTTAGTCCCTTTTTCATAAGTTTTGTGTTTTTACATGCCGTTTCTATTGCATGTGTAATTTTGCTTTGCAAATCTACAGTTGGTGAATTTTTTGTTTTAAAAACAATTTGTGATGGATTTTCTAATGTAAAATTTTCAGGTATTAACAACCATCCATATATTGAATTTTGGTCGTTGGAATTTTCATTTTTAAAATAACTAAACTCAAGCCTGTATTGATTTTCGAGCTTGTTTTCAAACAAACCGCTTTTATCTACTACCGCTATGGTTTTGGTTTGTTCACCTGTTTTTTGATTTATTGCCAATCCTATTATTATTGCATAAAATACGCCTATTAGCAATGGTCCAAGAATTGTCATTATTATAAACGATTTTTTCTTCACTCGGCTTAGGTATTCGCGTTGGGTTATTAGCCAAATTTTATGCATCTGCAGCCTCCTTTACTTTATCAACAAAAATTTGATGAATACTTGGAACAACTTCGCGTAGCGACCAAATATCAACTTCATTAGCCATTTTTTTAATTATTTCTGAACGATTCATTCCGGGTGCTTCAAAAAGCATTTTGTAATGATTTTCGTAGTCGGGTTCGTTGCTTATTACTGTTACCCAGCCGGGTATTTTACCTTCATAAATCACTTCAAATTGATTTTTGCTATTCTGTCTTTTTATTTCTTTTACATTGCCATCAAGTATTTTTTTCGATTTATTTATAAGACAAATATGGTCGCAAATTTCTTCAACACTTTCCATGCGGTGTGTGCTGTATAATATGGTTGTTCCGTTGTTTCTCAATTCTCTAATTTCGTTTTTTATCAGGTCGGCATTTATAGGGTCAAATCCGGTAAAAGGCTCGTCTAAAATTAATAGTTTGGGTTTATGCAAAATGGTAATTATAAATTGTACTTTTTGCTGCATACCTTTTGAGAGGTCTTCAATTTTCTTGTGCCGCCAGTCATGTAGTTCTAATTTTTTAAGCCATTTATCTGCTCTTTTTTTTGCTTCTGATAGTTTTAACCCTTTGAGTTGACCAAAATATAAAATCTGTTCCCAAACACTTTGCTTCTTATAAAGCCCTCTTTCTTCGGGCAAATATCCTATTTGGTAAATATGCGATTGGTTTAATTTTTCGTTTTCAAATAAAACTTCGCCGTCATCGGGCAACGAAATTTGGTTTAAAATTCTAATCAATGTAGTTTTACCTGCTCCGTTGGGTCCAAGCAAACCATAGATACTGCCTTGCTCAACACTCAAACTTACATTATTTAAGGCGGTAAAGCCGGTATATTTTTTACTGAGATTTTTTGTTTCGAGTAAAGTCATAATTATTTTATTTTAACATCTAAAACTTTTTTATCAAAAATATATCCTTCAAAATGGTCGTTTATTTCAACTTTCCCTACTCCCTTGGGCGTTCCGGTAAAAATAATATCACCTATTTTGAGTGTAAAAAATTTTGAGGTGTATTCAATTATTTTTTCGATAGAAAACAGCATTTTAAATGCGTTGCCTTGTTGTACAATTTCACCATTTTTCTTTAAACTAAACTCAATTTTGTTTAAATCATAATCTTTGGTCTGTAAAAAATTTCCAATTGCTGCACTTTGGTCAAAAGCTTTTGATATTTCCCAAGGCAAACCTTTTGTTTTCAGTTCTTCTTGCACGTCACGAGCAGTAAAATCAATACCAAGAGTAAATTCTGTAAAATATTTTCCTGCAAATTTTGATTTTATATGTTTCCCTATTTTATTTATTTTAAAAACCAGTTCGGCTTCAAATTGTATATTTTCAGAAAATTCGGGATAAAAAAAAGGTTCGCCTTTTCTGAGTAATGCTGTATCGGGTTTCATAAAAATTACAGGACTTGAAGGAACTTCGTTTTTTAGTTCCTCGGCGTGTTCGGAATAGTTTCGTCCTATGCAGATTATTTTCATTTATGCAAAGTTACAATTATGCTTAAAATCATTTTTTATTTTTAAATGCCTCAACTATTTCATCAAGGGCTTTTTCAATAGGTGTAAACTCAAAACCTAAGGTTGTTTCAATTTTGTTGCTCGAGTATTTTACGTTTTTTACGCTGCTCTGAGCTGCTTCTTTTGTAATAAAATTTTTAGAAAAAGTGAGGATTGAAAGTAGTGACGAAACACGCCATGCTAATTCACTTGTAGCTCTATTTATTTTAATTGTAGGCTTTTTTTTGTTTAATTTCTTTGAAATCAAATCAAAAAAATCTTTGAAAGACAAATTGCTGCCTGTAAGTAAAAACCTCTCTGACTTAATATCGCTTAAGGCAAGTGTTATCATTGCCTTAACAACATCTTTTACATAAACAAAAGCATTACTTCCGGTTGCATAAAAAGGAAAATTGTTTTGAGCATTTGTAAAAAACTTCCCTGTATTTTTGTTAAAATCACCTGCACCTATAATCATAGAGGGGTTTACAATTACTGCATTTAAACCTTCTTCAATTGCACGCCAAACTTCAAGTTCGGCAAAGTATTTACTTACCGAATAATTAGATGGATTGTCTTTTTCGTCCCATAAATTGCTTTCGTCGGTATATTCATTTTCTTCGGCTTTGCCAACGGCGGCTGTACTGCTTGCATAAATGAGTTTGAGGCATTTTTTATACAAACAAACATCTGCTATTACGGCTGTTCCTTGAATATTTGATTCAAATAATCGGTATTTATCTTTTTTATTAAATGATACTAATGCAGCACAATGAAAAACACAGGTATTTTGGTCAATATACTCTTCGTAAGTTGTTGGTTTTTGAATATCGCCAATAATCCAGTTCAGGTTTTTTTTAAAATTATCATTATCCTGTCCAAAATATAGGGCTGATATATAGTTAAACTCATTTAATGAAGATTCAGGTCTTTTCAGAGCCTTTACTTGAAAATTATTTCTTAACAATTCACATATTAAATGTGACCCGAGAAAGCCTGTACCTCCAGTAACAAATGCAATTTTCAAACCTGTTTTTATAACTTTGCTAAATTACTTAAAAGAAAATAAAATGCTTAAAGATTTTTTAAAACCATATAAGCCCAAACCTGAAACGTGGAAAGAGTCTTCTATCGGTCATTTATGTTGTTTTTACACTGATGAGATTCCGGAACTTTCAGAAACAGATATTGTAATTATTGGAATAAATGATGGCCGAAAATCTATTGGAAACGAAGGATGCAGCAATGCTCCCGATACAATAAAGGATGAATTTTATAAACTCGTAAAGCAAAACAGCAAAATAAGAATTAGCGACTTAGGAAGCATAAGTGCCGGCGATACTTTTGAAGACAGTATTTCTGCATTAAATGATGTTTCAGATTTTTTACTTCGCGAAAATATTACCTTAATTATTTTAGGAGGTAGCCAGGAACTTGCCTTTGGACAATACATGGCATATCAAAAAATTTGTAAAAACATGGAATATGTGTGTATTACACCCGAATTTGACCTTAAAAACGATAATTTTTTAAGAAAAATTTGTACATTCAAACCAAATTATCTTTTCAATATCAATATTCTCGGATATCAATCGTATTTGGTAGAAAGCGATAGTATTGATGTTTTACAAAAATTATATTTTGAAAGTCATCGTCTTGGCAATTTAAAAAAAGATATTACAGATGTAGAGCCAATGCTACGCAATGCAGATATGGTTTCGATAAATACAACATCAATTAAACAAGCTGATGCCCCTGCAAATGCCAGTGGTAATCCCAATGGATTTTCGGGTGAAGAAATGTGCCAAATAGCTTGGTATGCCGGTTTAGCCGATAAAATTAAATCTCTGGGTATTTACGAATTAAACCCCATTTATGATGTATGCGGGCAAACATCAAAACTTGTATCGCAAATGCTTTGGTATTTTGTTGATGGTTTTTACAACCGAAAAAACGATAATCCTATTTTACACAATGAATTTATAAAATACAGATGTACACTTGCCGACAAACAACCCGAAGCAGTTTTCTATAAAAGCAAACTTAGCGACAGATGGTGGATGGAAATACCATATCCTGACAGTTACGGCGAACACAGCATTCTTACACCTTGCTCGTACAACGATTATCTCATGGCTTCAAAAGGCGAAATGCCTGACAGGTTTTGGCGGGGTTTACAAAAAATAAATATGTAATTTTATAATAAATACTATTAAATTTCAGTTTTTCAAACAATGGCTATTAAAACAATTCTTAAAACTATTTTTACATTAGCAGTAATGGTATTAGTTTTTCACTCTTGTACGTCAGTAAGAAATGGCAAAAAGGGCTGCGATGGACACAAAAAAACCCGTGTGCCTTTTGGCTATATGTAATTTTTAGTTTAAATAAAAATTGGTTAATTTTCGTGTTAGTTTTTTTACCAACTATATCTATTTTTCATACATACGGCTGTAATAGTTTTTATAATCTCCGCTTGTTACATGTTGCAGCCAATCTTTGTTTGTAAGATACCAATCAATGGTTTGGGCAAGACCTTGTTCAAAAGTTACACTTGGCTGCCAACCGAGTTCGTTCATTATTTTTGACGAATCAATGGCGTATCTGAAATCATGTCCTGCACGGTCTTTTACATATTTTATTAGTTTTAATGATGATTCAGGTTCGTTGCCAAGTTTTTCGTCCATTAGTTTACATAGTAGTTTTACAAGTTCTATGTTTTTCCATTCGTTATTTCCTCCAATATTATATGTTTCGCCATTTTTACCTTTGTGAAAAACTATATCTATTGCAACAGCATGGTCTTTTACAAAAAGCCAATCTCTAATGTTTTCTCCTTTGCCATATACAGGTAATTCTTTTTTATTCAAAATATTGTTAATCATAAGAGGTATAAGTTTTTCGGGAAAATGAAAAGGTCCATAATTGTTTGAACAATTGCTTATTTTAATGTTTAAACCATAGGTGCTGTGATATGCCCTTACAAAATGGTCGCTTGCTGCTTTTGAGGCTGAATATGGCGAGTTTGGGCTGTACGGGGTAGTTTCGGAAAATTTACCGAAATTGTCCAATTCTCCGTAAACTTCGTCAGTAGATACATGATAAAATATTGCATTTTTAATATCACAAAACTGTTTGAAAGTATTGAGCAAAGTAACCGTTCCTTTAACATTTGTTTCAACAAACTCCATTGGATTGAGTATGCTTCTGTCAACGTGACTTTCGGCAGCAAGATGTATAATGCCGTCTATCTTTTTAATTGTAAAAATTTCTTCAAGAAGACGACTATCGCAAATATCACCTTTTACAAATGAATAATTTTCATGATTTTCGATATCCTTGAGATTTTCGAGGTTACCGGCATAAGTAAGTTTATCGAGGTTGATTATAAAATATTCGGGATATTTTTTAACAAAATGTCTTACTACATGCGAACCAATAAAACCGGCACCTCCTGTAATCAATATATTTTTTCTCACTTTTTGTTTATTTTAATTATTTCCATTTCTATAATCAAAGTAGCATAAGGGTCAACATAAGCCGAACCATTTTCGCCAAATCCTTCGGCAAAAGGTATTACTGCCTGTAGTTTTGTACCTTCACTTGCAAGTTTTGTCAATACACTTAATGCACTAATATATTCTTGTGTGCCTACAATAAATTTTAAATTGTCGCCCGGTTTTGTTCTGTTTATTATTTTACCATTGAGATAGGTTAATAGATAGCTAATTTCAACTTCATCACCATCTTTGGCTTGGGTATTGTTGCCTTTATTTATAATTTCGTATTTTATACCGGTTGATGTATCGGTTTGGTAATTCCATTTCTTTTTGTTCAGGTATTCTTCCATTCTAATGAGTTCGGTTTCGTACATCATAAGCAAATGCTGCTGTTGTCCTAAAATATCTTTTACTTTTAAAGTAAATGTAATAAGTTCTCCACTTTTTAAATATTTAGGAATACTTTGGTTAAGTGGTGTAAAAAAAGAATCGGTACAAATTCTGAATATTACACTGTCGCCAATGCTCAACATCGAAAGAGCATCGTTAAACTGCGAATGAAAAGGTGGCTTGGTTCTTACTAATTTTATCTTATTTCCAAATTCATACGAATTGATAAAAATAGAGTCATCACTGCGTTTGCCTATCATTTCTACAAGGTAATAATCGCCGGGGTTACCCTTTTTTCCGCTATCTGATTTTTCATAAAAATAATATTCAAGACCCTTCTTAGTTTTTTTATACTTTATTTCTTTTTTACACGAAATGAAAAGAAACAAAACAATGGAACTTAAAAATAATAATTTTTTCATTGCAATTGCTTTTTGTACAAAGGTATTATTTCTCTGAATTTTTTAATTGTTTCTTCAAGTGTAGTGCTGCTTTGCCCGCCTGCCGCATTTTTATGACCTCCGCCTTCAAAATGTTTTTTTGCAAACTCGTTGCATGCAAAATCACCTTTACTTCTGAAAGATATTTTTACTAATCTTGTTCTATCAATTATTAAAACTGATAATTTTATACCTTCTATACTTAATCCATAGTTTACAAAACCTTCTGTATCTCCAGTTTTTATATTGTACTCGGCAAGTTCTTCTTTTGATAGTGATATCAAAACAGTTTTTAATTCGGGAATTATTTCAATTTTATGATATAAAATATACCCCATCATTTTAAGGCGACTCAATGAATTTGTATCGTAAACAAACTCGTGAATCATTGTATTTTTTGCACCTTTATCAATCAGGTCGGCAATTATTCTGTGAGTTTCAGAAGTAGTACCGCTGAATTTGAAAGAACCTGTATCTGTCATTATTCCGGTATAAATACAATCGGCTATTTGGCTACTTATTTTTTCAGTGTCTCCACTTTTTTTTATAAAGTTGTAAACTAATTCGCAGGTACTACTCGCCAGATGAGATCTAAATCGGTAATCGTCAAATTTCACAGGGTCTAAATGATGGTCTATCATTACTTTTTCGGCTTTTGCATTTTTTACAGGTTCGCCAAGTTCATTTATTCTTAACAAATCATTAAAATCAAGACAAAAAATTAAATCAGCTTGTTCTACAAGGTTCAAACACATTTTTTTGTTTTCTTCAAATATCAATACATCTTCGTTGCCTGGCATCCAATGTAAAAATTTTGGATAATCAGTAGGGGTAATAACAGTAGAAATATGACCTAAACTATTAAGATAAAAATACATTGCAAGTGAGGATCCCAATGCATCTCCATCGGGTTTATGATGAGTGGTTATAACTATTTTCAAGTTTTTACCACTATGCAGTTTTTTTACAAGTTTTTGGGTTGTGTCTTCAATTAAATGCATTTTTAAGTTGGCAAATTTCGGTAAAAACAAGTTAAAAATATTAATTTTGCAGCCGTTTAAAAAAAATATACACAGATAATGTCAGCAAACATAACATTTACGATGATTAAGCCCGATGCGGTTCAAAACAAATTTACAGGTAAAATTATTGATAAAATTTTGGAAGATGGTTTTGAAATAAAAGCAATGAAATATTTGCATCTTTCTGAACAACAAGCTGCAAGATTTTATGAAATTCACAAAGAAAGACCATTTTTTAACGATTTAGTAAAATATATGTCGGGTGGTCCTATAGTGGCTGCTGTACTCATAAAGGAAAATGCCGTAGAAAGTTTTAGAAAACTTATTGGTGCTACAGACCCCCAAAAAGCTGAACCGGGCACAATTAGAAACCTTTTTGCAAAAAGTATTGAAGCAAATGCCATACATGGAAGCGACAGTGATACTAATGCATTAATTGAGTCATCGTTTTTCTTTTCTAAACTTGAACAATTTTAGAAACATCATAAAATTTTTATAGGTTTACTAACCCATTTATTGTTTTTAATGTAGAACCTGTAATTCAATTTTGCATGTTCGCCTGCATAATCAACTCCTATTCGCGGACAGGAAACTATTTCATTTTCTTCAATTTGTTTATATTTTTCTATAAACAATGTTCTGGAGTTTAGTTTTGTGCCGTTTAGAGAAGTTGTAATACCGAGTGCTTCTGATAATGAACCGGGTCCTGAAACAAGATTAACAGTTAATACATTTTTATTTTTTCTTTCTAAAATATTAGCTATTCCTTCAAGCGGTTCAATGGCTCTTACCAATACAGCATGAGGTATGCCTTCAAGATTTGTTACTACATTAAACAAATGATGTATGCCGTAGCACAAGTAAATATAAGCAACTCCACCTCTTTCAAACATAATTTTATTTCTTTCGGTTTTTTTGTTATTGTAAGCATGTGAAGCTCTGTCAAGGGGAGCAAAATATGCTTCGGTTTCTACAATTATACCCGAAGTAATTTTTCCGTTAAAAACTGTACAGAGTTTTTTGCCCAGCAAATTTCTTGCAACCTCAACAACATTGGGATTAAGATAAAATGAATCGTCTAAAAAATTCATTAAATATTGTTTTTTACAGGTTTAAAAATGTTTTTTAATCCAAAAACACTTAAAATCATAATTGCACTACCTGTAGCCAGTGGCAATTGATAAATAATTTGGTATAAACCCCCACCTATAACAGGACCTACAATTCTTGCCAATGCTCCGTAACTCTGTAAAATACCCATTATTTTACCATTGTTTAAAGGATCTGTTTTTTTGCTTATAATTGACATAAAAACCGGACTAATACAAGCATTTGCAAAAGCAATCATTGCACAAGTAGTGAGTGCAAAAAACCAGAAAAATGTTTTTGGTAAAAACGGCAATGAACCTAAGCCAATAGCCATAAGTATCCATCCGGTATATAACAAAGTTTTATCACTAAATCTGTTTGTAATTTTACCTAACAAACCGCCCTGAACCAGCGAAGAAACCAAACCTATAAATGCAAATATCCAGCCTACTCCCTTTTTGCTTACTCCATATTCATTTTCCCATAATAAAATACTCGAAACCTGCATCATGCTAAATGCTGCAATAAATAAAAAATAAAAAATTAAAATAGTTCCTACAAATGGTTTTTTAAGTTCTTTAATTGCATCAATATTGCTTTTTATAAAACCCGGTCTGCTTGATTTTCCTTTTTCTTTAATACTTTCGGGTAATATAAAATAAATGAGTAGAAAATTTACAAGACATATTGCCATTGCTACTATACCAACCGGAAAAATACTGTTAAACTTATGTGTCAAAAAGCCCCCGAGTGGTGGTCCAAAAATAAAACCCATACCAAAAGCTGCCCCCAATTTGCCCATAGACTTTGTTCTGTCTTCGGGTTTACTTATATCTGCAATATAGGCTGTAGCTGCTGCAATATTAGCTGAACCAAATCCAGCCAAAACCCTTGAAACAATTAACATCCAAAGATTATTGGTAAACGCAAACAACAAATATGAAACGGCTGTAATAAATGAACTTGCAAGCAAAATTGGTTTTCTTCCATATTTATCACTAATAGTACCCCAAAACGTACTGAATAAAAATTGCATTAAACTAAAAATGCCCATCATTAATCCACTTACTATTTCGGGAAAACCAAGAGTTTGGCAAACAAAATTTGGTAAAATTGGTATTACCAGTCCAAAGCCCAGTATATCAATAAAAATTGTAAGAAAAATAATCCAGATTGCAGGCTTTTTCATTTTAAATATTGCGAAAATAAGTTTTATATCGTGTAATGATTATACTATTATATTATAAAAAACAATAATTGGTGCTTTTTGGTTTATAGTTGTGTAATTAAAATATATAAATTGCAAACAAAATAAAATGCCTGAAACTCTGTCGGAATATCTTGATAATACCACAACTATAAGCGGTAAAGAAATTTATTTAAAAGTTTTTGAACTGATGACTAAAGCTCGTGCAATGGCAACAGTTTACGACCAAAATAGAAATATTACAAAATATGTGCATAGTACAAGTTCTGGTCATGAAGCAATACAAATTTCAACCGGATTGTTTTTAAAACCCGTTGATGTAGTTTATCCATATTATCGTGATGACTCGCTTTTATTAAGTTTGGGTTTTACTCCTTATGAACTTATGTTGCAGTTGCTGGCAAAGGGCGATGATTATTTTTCGGGAGGAAGAACCTATTACAGTCATCCATCAAGCCTAAGAAAAGATATCCCCTTAATACCTCATCAGAGCAGCGCAACGGGTATGCAAGCTATACCGGCTACAGGAGCAGCACAAGGCTTAAAGTATCTTGAAAATATAAATAAACTGAATACGTTAGAAAAACCAATAGTTTTGTGTTCGCTTGGCGACGGTTGTGTAACTGAGGGAGAGGTATCAGAAGCCTTTCAAATGGCTGTTTTAAAAGAATTGCCTATTTTATATCTCGTTCAGGATAATGATTGGGGAATTTCTGCCAATAAAACAGAAATGAGAGCAATGGATGCTTACGAATATGCTTCAGGTTTTAAAGGTTTGAAAAGAGAGAAAATTGAGGGTTCTGATGTAAGTGAATGTTTGAGAAAAATGGAAAGGGCTGTAAATTGGGTAAGAACTAACAGAAAACCCATTTTGGTACATGCTTCAGTTCCATTACTCGGTCATCATACAAGCGGTGTGAGAATGGAATGGTATCGCGATGATATAGAACTTCACAAAACAAAAGATCCTATGCCTTTGCTTAGGCAACTTCTTATTAATTTGGGTGAAGATGAAGCATCTCTTTATGCTTTTCAAGCAGAAATTGCCGAACAAATAAACGATGATTTTTACAGAGCATTTAAAAGCAAAGACCCCGAACTCGAATCTGTAAAACTTCACGAGTTTGCTCCAACTCCTGTTGTAAATGAAAAAGGAGAGAGAATCCCTGAAAACTCACAACCTGTATTAATGGTAGATGCAGCACTACATGCAATAGATGAAATTTTAAAAGAATTTCCTGAAGCATTATTTTACGGACAAGACGTAGGAAAAAGATTAGGAGGTGTATTTCGCGAAGCTGCTACACTTGCAGGAAAACATGGTTCACACAGGGTTTTTAATACTCCAATACAAGAAGCTTATATTGTTGGAAGCACACAGGGAATGAGTGCCGTAGGGTGTAAACCAATAGTTGAAATACAATTTGCCGATTATATTTGGCCTGCAGTAAACCAGTTAGTTACAGAATTATCAAAATCTTGTTATCTTTCTATGGGAAAATTTCCTATACAAAGTCTTATAAGAATACCCACCGGTGCTTATGGTAGTGGAGGTCCTTATCATAGTGGCACAGTAGAGAGCAGTATTTTACAAATTAAAGGAATAAAAGTAGTGTATCCGAGCAATGCTGCCGATATGAAGGGTTTGATGAAAGCTGCTTTTCTAGACCCCAATCCTGTAGTAATGTTTGAGCACAAAGGATTATACTGGAGCAAAGTACATGGTACAGAAAAAGCAAAAACCCCCGAACCCGACAGCGATTACATTATACCTTTGGGAAAAGCAAGAATTGTAAAAATAGCTTCTTCTGAACAAGTTAAAAGTGGTAATACATGCACAGTTATTACTTATGGTATGGGAGTTTACTGGGCAATGGCAGCATCCGATGAATTCGATAATCAAGTTGAAATTATTGACCTTCGCACTTTAAATCCATGCGATGATATCGCGATTTTTGAAAGTGTTAAAAAACATGGAAAAGTACTTGTACTTACCGAAGAAACTTTAAGAAATTCGTTTGCTGAAGCTTTGTCGGGGCGAATAGCCAAAGAATGTTTTAAATATCTTGATGCACCTGTACAAACACTCGGTTCGCTTGATATACCTGCTGTTCCTCTAAATTCTGATCTTGAAAAAATGATGTTGCCCAATGCCGAAAAAACAAAAAAAGCAATAGAATTTTTGTTAAATTATTAAAGTAATGTGTTTTTACACTACACAAACCAAAAGTGCTTTAGAAATTGAAAACAGGTTTAAAGCAAAATTCGGCAATATAAAACTATTCAATTCACCTGTAATTTATAATGCTTTTACATTTCCAAAAATTCCTGTAATAACAAACTCAAACAAAGAATTAATTGATTTTTATAATTGGGGATTAATACCTATTTGGTCAAAAAATACAGAAATCAGAAAAAATACACTGAATGCAAAAATTGAAACATTAACATTAAAACCTTCTTTTAGAAATTGTATTAACAACCGGTGCCTGGTATTGGTTGATGGCTTTATTGAATGGCAATGGATTGACCCTAAAGGAAAGCAAAAACAAAAATACCTGATTAGTTTGCCTGATAATAGCTTGTTTGCATTGGCCGGCTTATGGAACGAATGGGTAAATAATGAAACCGGTGAGTTATTTAAAACATTTACAATAGTAACTACCGCTGCAGATGAGTTAATGGAAAAAATACACAATTCTAAAAAACGCATGCCTATTGTGCTTTCAGAAACACAAGAAACAGAATGGTTAGATGGTTTTGCTTTAGAAAATTTTGTAAAAACAAAAATAAAATTAAAGGCAGAAATGTTTAACTAACGTCAGTTTGTCTAAAAACTCAAAAGTAAAATTAAAATATTCAAGCGGCAAGATGTATTGGAAGAAAAAAGCGATAAACAAATGCACATTTTATAAAGAAACGTGATGAGTTTTAGACAGTCTGACGACATGCGGCTAAAAGCGTACCATTGCTTGTAACTACTAATTTGTTAACATATAAAAAATTGCAGTCACTGGTGCCTGAACATGTACTATAATTGCTTGTAACAGTTGAAGATAATACTGAAAAAGTACTACCTCCATCAGTTGATTTCCAAATGCCATTGCCCTGTACACCATCAGT
>JABWCE010000014.1 GCA_013359235.1 Bacteroidota bacterium | reverse complement strand
CAGCCCCAATTGTAGTTGTGTTGTTAAATGTAATTGGTACATTTTCGCAAGCATTAAGCACTTTGAAACCTATTTTTGGTATTTCGGTAACTACTACAGAAATTGTTTTGCTTTCTACATAGCCATAAGGCAACGAAGTAGTTTTTAATGTTACATTGTAAACACCATAAGTTGGGAAGGTAAATACTAGCGAATAAGCATCAGAAGTATCTGCTGCATTTCCTGTACCCATATCCCATCTGTATTTTAATCCTCCTGTAGAAATTGTGCTCAAGTTATCAAATAAAACAGCATCGCCATCACAAACCGGTTGATTAAATTTGAAATCAGGGTTTGGGCGAGGTGCTACAAAAATGTAGCGATTAATTGTTGAATCGCAATAGTATGGGCCTAAATCTTTTAATTGCATCGAAACCACATACAAAGTATCTGTCATAGATTTTGTTGGTTTAAAGATTAATTTTCCAGGGGTTGAACCTGATGGAGCAGTCCATGTCCAAATTGAACCTGAAGGTATATCTGTACCATTTTTTGATTTTACTACAGGTGTAAGTGTAAGCCATGTAGAACCATGACCGGAATTTGAATAACCTGTAGGTGGTTGCAATTCATAAGTAAGTTGATCGCTTTCAGCTACAATGTCAGGATTTCCAATAAATCCATTGGTATTGGGCTGTGTAGTTTGAAATGGAGTGCTTTTTGTAAATGCTGCTCCGTTTGGTGCCGGATTTACAGTTATTTTAATTGGAACTCTATTGCTTGGGCAAGTACTTGTCCTGTAATATGTACCTAAATCAGGATTGTATGGCGCATAAACTCCATTTGATGCAAACTGACCATATATAAAAGAACCACCATAAACTGATAGGTCAGAATTGCTGATTGTAGCATTTCCGTAATTTGCATACAAATCGTTTCCTGTTGTAGAAGTACAAGTAATATAGAAACCATAAGTTTGTCCTTTTTTAAGTGCAAGTTCATTCAATTTAATATATCCAAAATATTTTGCACCTGATGCATCTACTCTCATAACTCCATCTTGTACTTTTGTCCAACCGCTTGAACTATTTTCATGTCCTGAATAAGAACCTGTTCTATACCATACTTCTGAAGTAGATCCAGGAGTTGAATAATATAGGTGTATAACGAAACTGTCAATAACTATATCAGTATTAGGAGTTATATCTACCATTGTTCCATTATAAGCAGCACTGCCAGATAATATGGTATTTCCATTCATTGCATTTATCAAACTCGAAGGAGCACTCATTTTGAATGACTGAGCCCAGAATTTATTTACACCGAGATACAATTGAGGTGACATACAATTTTTTCCTTTTCCCACTACACTTCCTGCTATTGAATCATTATACCATGTGACCGAATCGGATTGAAATGGCGTGGTTGCCTTCATCATTGTTTTGCCTGGCCCACATCGTTTGGTATCATAAGTTGTAGGAGTACCTGCCGGTCCTATATACTTAAATTTTGATACTAATGTATCATTAGTTTTATCAGGGTCTGTAGTGTTATTTGGTGAATAAGTAAAAACTTTTACAGTATAAACTGTTCCATCAACAAAATTATAATCGGGTGTTAATGTAATATCAGCAGTTCCACCGTTCTTTGCTATTGTTGATGAATATGAATTAGATGTTTGTAAAGAACCGTTTACCGACCAGCCTACCTGTACCGGGTTTATATCATTATTTCCATAATTTGAAATTGTAGCTTTTAATTTTGGGCTACACATGGGGGCTGTAATAGCCGAAATTCCAGCATCATTTGGGTCAGAAGCTAATGTTATTGTGAAATCTTCTGCTTCTCCATAATACAAACTTGTACATCCATTATCACCTGAGTTCCAGCATGTACTGTAATAATAATTTGAACGTATTCTCATTCTTGTTACACCCGGAGTTATTCCTGCAGGAATTTTAACATTATAATAAGTTAATGACGAAGTGCCTGCTTGAACATTACCAGTTCCGTATACACATGCTGGAACCGGTAGCATTTCGTTAGCATCGGCAAAATCTTTATCTCCGTTGAGATCTATCCAAATACCGACATTTACTGAATAAGTAGGACCAGTTGTAAAACCAAACTTATATGTACCATTAGCTTTTAATGTAAACATTGATGACGAACTCCATAAAGTATAATAACCTGACGAAGCTGTACAGCCGTTTAAACCACCAGATGTATGCGATCTTGAATACAAAGTTGTTGAACCTTGAGAAATTTCAAGAGCATTGATAGACATATAATATTGCGAACAGTTATAGGTATAATAAGGGTCGCAATAGGGTGATTGGGCTTTTACTTTGTTGATTCCTGTAAATAAAAATAATGCCAAAGCCATAAGCATTAACTTTAATCCTCTTTTAATTTTGTTTGTGTGTGTAGATGATTTTTTCATAAAAACATTTTTAAGATTTCAAATGTATAAAATACTTAAATATAAAAAATTTATTATTAGCTTATTTTTTTTTATTGTATTTAAAATAATGGCTGAAGTTCCCGATTTTATTGAACTTTCACCGTTTTGAATTTTAATTCGATTTGTGAATTTATTGCAATTTTATGACATTGGGATATGATTTTTCTGATTTTATAATTCAATTCTTTATCTTTTGTGTGCCCAAAAATTAAATTTTCTTCGCAAAAATCAATTTTTGTGTTTTTTTCAAAAAAATTGTTTTCGGGTATCAAATAGTTAAAATTTATGGATTGAACAGGATTTGAATTTTTACAAATTTTAAATTTAAAATTTCTATAGTTTACAAGCGATTTTTTTATTGCCAGATTCATTTCTTTATTACTGTAATCAAGCTTTTCAATGTTGTTTATTGAAAAATATTTATAAATGGGAAATATTCTTTTTTCTATCAAATACCCTCTTATGTAAAACATCAAATTATCAGATTGTGGTTTATCGCTTATTATTACTGATTTTTTACCATCAGAAATCAAAATTGCATTGTGTTTTGGTATATCAAAAAAAACAATTACTTTTTCACTTTGCAATTTCAGTTTATCAACAAAGCCTATACTTAAAAACATCAAAACGCTTATAGCTGCTGCTAAAAACAACTTTTTATCGTTTTTCAAAAGCCAAAAAATTATAAAACAAATTATAAGATATAATATCATTACTTGAAAATTTGATATTTTTACTCCATCAATAAATGAATAAGGTAATTTTTCTATCAAAGTAACACATTTGTTTGTAGTACTAATCAAAAATGAAATTATTAAAGACAAAAAATTTGAAACAAAAGCTATTTTATAAAAAATAACAAGCAATGTACCTATATAAATAATAAAAGTTGTAAGTGGAATTATTATAAGATTTGAAAGTATAAAGTAATTTGGAAACTGACCAAAATAGTACAAACACAGCGGAAAAGTGGCTAATTGAGCACTAATTGAAATCACAATTATTTCCCATATCAATTCTAAAAATCGGTTTTGAGGTATCCAAAATGCTTTTAAATATTGCTGAAGAAATACTATACCAACAACAGCAGTAAACGATAATTGAAAACCTACATTTAATAACCAAAATGGATTTAATAATAAAATAATAAATGCAGATGCAAAAATTACATTATATATATTTATATTGCGATTGAGCATTTTGCCTGTAATCATAAGCGTAATCATCACCCCGGCTCTTATTACAGAAGGGGTAAAACCCGTAATAATGCAATACCCCCAAACGGCAAAAATTATAATAAATGGCTTTATTATTTTTCCATATTTTTTAATATCTAAAAACCATAACATTTTGCTGAGAATATAAAAAACAAGTGCTACGTGCATTCCCGAAACTGCCAATACATGCAATGTGCCGGTTTTTGAATATGATTCTATCAAGTTTTTAGGTAAATCTTCTTTATAGCCGAAAACCAATGACTCTGCCATGCTACGGCTTGTTTTATCCTCAATGTTTTTTTCAAAAACCTCCTTTAAAAATTTGACTCCGTTGTACGAAAATTTTTCGATTATGCTTGATTTATTTCCTTGATATTTTACAAAATTTTCATGTTCGCCAACAAAAGTCATATAGTAAATTCCCTGTCGTTTGAGAAATTTTTTATAGTTGAATTGGTAATGATTTTCAGGTTCGTTTATTTCTTTAAATTTACACCTGAGACTTAGATAATCTCCGGGTTTTAAAGCCTTTCTGCTATTTTTCAGATAGCAAATTACTTTTTCGTTTACAGATACTTTCAAATTTTTGTATAATTTGTATTTTACAACCGCTGCAAATTTTAAACTTTGTGCTTTTTCCTGCGGTATCTCGGCTATTTTAATCAGGTAAACACCCGTTGTTCCTGCTTTTTTTAGGTTGGTAGCATTATTATGTGGATTTTGCTTATACGATAGAAAAACTCCGAGTGTAAAAAACAAAATAGCATTAGTTATACTAAATGCTGTTTGTGGCAAATAACCTTTAATAAAATATGCTAAACCGTAAATTACAAAAATTAATAGTAATATGTAACCAGAGTAAATACCTGCTTGTTCATAGTAATTTACCAATAATATACCTATGATAAATGGTAATGTGATTTTTACAAAAGGTATATTATTTAAAAAGCTCATGCTTTCATTTTCTGAAAGCAAATATGATAAAATGTATCAGATTTTAATATTTTCTATAAATAAAACTTTTAAATTCTTTAACAAGATCGTTTTTTGTATCCCAATGATAACGTGCAGCAAGATGATCAAAAATTTTTAATGCCATATCAATACTGCCGGCATTTTCGAGGCTGTTTATACTATCGGTAAACGACCTATTGTCTGACTTAAAAAGATTGTGTTGCAACTCAAATCTTTTACTTATATCTATCGCATCTATTATTTTCGATATTTTAGAATTTGCAAATTTTTCAACCATTTCTTTCTTCTCTCTTGTGTTTGAAAAAGTTTCATGCAAAGCTGTTTTCTTATTTGTTTCATTTATTACATCAATTATTGCTGATGTTTTTTCTTTATCTTCTGTTTTGGCTTCGAAAGGTATCTCAATCGCTTTTGCTTTTTCGTTTATGGGTTCAAACTTGGGCGGATCCCAAGTTTTTACCTCTTTTGTTTCTATTGATTTTTCGGTCTCTGATAAGGTTTTGGGCTCAAAAAAAACTTCTTTTACAGGAGGTTCATCTTTCTTTGGTGTTTCTTTTGACGGTTCGTCAGTTTTACTTAAATCATTTGCCAAATCATACAAATCAATGCAGTATTTGCGAAGTAAATCAATTTCTAATTGCGAAATTTTACCTTTTTCCTTTTCAAGATTTTCGTTTTGTACTTTGAATTTTTCAAGTATTGACCTAATTTGATTATGAATACTTTCTTTTGACATAATTTTTATTTGAAATAAAACAACAAAATTAAATTCTTATTGCACATACAAAACATGAAGTTATCAATACTTACAAAAGATTTGTTAAAAAACTTTGTATAAATAAAAACAATTTTAAAAGTGGAAAAATAAGCACCAAGCTGAAATCTGCCCAAAAACGATATAATAGGTTTTTTGTAAAAAATTCTTCGCGTTTTAATATGTTGAAAATTGATAGTGCCGACATAAAAACCGAGAGTGTATAAGGAATTGCGTATAAATTGAGTATTGAAATCAAAATTAAAACAACCGAAAGCCAAAGAAACACTTTAAATGCTATAACTGAAAAATAGTTTTGGGCGTATTTTATATCTCTGTTTTCAAAATGCTCTAAAACCAATTGATTGAGCAAAGCGAGTAACATCATAGCCAATACCTCGAAACTAAAGAAATCAAAAAACAAATTTTTTGAGTTAAAAAGCAAAACCACAGCAGCCGAAAATACTGCCGAAACAAATAACATTTTTATTATTGAGTTTAAAAATTTGAGAAATTTTAAAACAAAATATACCGGCATTATCATTGATAGATAAAAAGCGTTTTTTACAAATAATTCATTCTTAAGTTTTATTGCAACCCAAACTTCCAAAATAGCGAGAAATAAAATTACAGTAATAAAAAAATATCTATAACGATAGTGGAAATCATGTCTTAATATACCGCTTTTGCCCTTAAAAACAAAGCTATCTACTAAATGGTCTGTTGCATAAATTATCCAAACAGCAATAGAAAGTAAAGCGGTAAAAATTATTTTCTTTATTGTAAAAGGATTGGGTTCTAAAAAAATTAAAGTGCAACTTGCACAGCCTAACATTACATTCAGGCTTAAAATATTGGCATATTTTACTAATGTTTTAATTATTTCTTATAATAATTTTATTACATTTTCGGGTGGTCGCCCAATTATTGCTCTATTTCCATTTACAACAATTGGTCTTTGAATGAGTTTTGGATTTTGGGCAAGCAATTCGAGCCACTCATCATCACTAAAGCTATTATTACTATAGTTTTCGATAAATATTTTCTCCTTTTTCCTCACAAGGTTTTCGGGCGGTATTCCAAGTTTTTTTATCAAATCTTTCAATTCATCTAAAGTTGGAGGGTTTTTTAAATAATCAATTATTTCAGGATTCAATCCTTTTGATTTTAAAAGTTCAAGCGTTTTACAACTAGTTGTACAGCGTGTATTGTGGTATATTTTCATTCTAAAAATCTTTCAATTAAATTTTTATCGGGTATCATACAATGTTGGTATTTGCCAAACCATTTATATCTATTTGAAGCTACAAATTTATAAACCCAATCGCGAAACACAGGGGGTATAATTATAAAAACATATAATATTTTCCATAAACCATCAAGTTTTAGTGCAATTTTTAAGGCTGCATCAGAATATTTATAAATTTTCTGATTTTGAATTAAAATTATTGAATCGGGTATTTTATCGTTGTTTTGAAAGCCGTAATCCAATGCTGTTTTGCCTTGCAGTGGTGCAAATTTGAAGTATTTTTTTTTATCTCTTTTTATTATAAAATTTACTGAACTATTGCAAAACTTACATTCGCCATCAAAAAAAATTATTGGATAAGTATCTTTCATTTTTTATTGTTTTTCAAAAATGGATGCAACAAAACACATATTAAAATTAAGCTTGTTCCTATATAAAACATCGTGTTTAAGTTTTGGTTTTCTTTAAAAAAAATCACACCCATTATTATTCCATAAACAGGCTCAAGATTTACACTCAAATTTGATGTAAAAGCTGATAGATGTTTTAATGATTGAAGATTGAAAACAAAGGCAAGACAGGTACAAAGTAAACCTAAAACCAATAGATAATACCAATCTGAATGTATTCCAAAAAATATAAAATTCCATGATTTATCAAGGTTGTTTGGCTGGGGAAATAAACTTAAATTATCAATACCGGGCATTAAAAAAATTATCAACCCCACAAAAATCCATCCCGAAAAAAATTCGATAAACGAAACTGAAAAAGCATTGTTTTCTCCTATATTTTTTTTGTTTAATACAGTAAAAAGTGATGCAATAGCTGCCGAAATTATACCCGAAATTATTGCATCATAATAAAAACTACCAACTCCAGCAATAAGTCTTACACCAGCAATAGAGAGTATTCCTAAAATTATTTCACTGTATAATATTTTTCGTTTGAAAAATAATGGTTCAAAAACTGAAGTAAAAAGTGGAGTTGTTGCCAAGCAAGCAAGAGTAACCGAAACATTGTTGCCAAATTTAATTGACCCATAAAAAGTAAGCCAATGCAATGCTATCAACACACCAATTGCCGAAAAAGTTAAGATTTTTGTACCTGAAATTTTTTTTAAACCCACAAACAATCCTGGAACAAGCAATAATCCGACACAACTTATCCATAATCTGTTCCAAACAAGAGCATTTTGATTCAAAGTTATAAGTTTGCCCAAAATTGCAGTAAACCCAAATAAAAAAACCGCAATATGAAGTTTTATATAAGCTGATTTTATTTGTGGTTTCAATAATTATCAGAGATTTTTAATATTTTTTAATCATAACAAAATCTTCCATAAAATAACCATTGCCTATATCAAAATCAGCCCATTCATTAATTATAAAACCATTTTTAAAGTAAAAATTTATTGTTTTAATATTTTTTCGATTTACTTGCAGAGTAAAAGTTTTAGGTTTTACAAGTTCTTCGAGCAAGCCTAAAGCAAGAGTACCAAGACCTTTACGATGAATATCAGTATAAATATAAAATTTATTAATAAACCAGCTTTCATCACCTTTATTTATTACCGAAATATATCCAATTGGGAAATCATTAGTAAAAATTAAGTAAAAAATCTCGCCATCATTCATAGCTTGTTTTATTGCCTTTGGAGAATAAAACTTTTTAAGCATATAATCTATCTGGCTGCTCGAAATTATATTTATATAATGAATATGCCATATTGCATCAGCCATTTTAAATATCTCAGGAATATTGGCAGAAGTTGCTTTACTTATCGAAACCATTTTTCATTTTTTTTTCAAAATAACTGAAAAATTAAAATATATTCACACAGCTAAGGCAAATTTTAATACATAGTTTAATCAAAACTAAAAACCATAATTGAAAATTAACGTTATCTTTGTAGCTTCAATTTATATCATAAAATATGACATTTGATTTAATAATAATTGGCAGTGGACCCGGCGGATATGTAGCTGCAATTAGAGCATCGCAATTAGGCTTGAATACTGCAATAATCGAAAAATCTGAACTTGGTGGGGTATGCCTCAACTGGGGTTGTATTCCTACAAAAGCATTGCTAAAATCAGCACAGGTTTTTGAGTATATCAATCATGCAAAAGATTATGGAATTGAAACCTCTGACGCAAAAGTGAACTTTGAAAACGTTGTAAAACGAAGCCGTAATGTAGCAAGCGGAATGAGCAGGGGAGTTCAGTTTCTTATGAAAAAAAATAAAATATCAGTAATTCAAGGTGTCGGAAAAATTGTTGCTAAAGGCAAAGTAGAAATTGATAACAACGGAGATAAACAAATTGCAGAAGCCAAAAATATAATAATAGCAACCGGTGCCCGTAGCCGCGAATTGCCAAATATTAAAATTGACGGCTCAAAAGTTATAGGATACAGGCAAGCTTTAACTTTACAAAACTTACCAAAAAGTATGGTTATTGTAGGTTCGGGTGCTATTGGAAGTGAGTTTGCTTATTTTTACAACACAATGGGTACAAAGGTTACTATTGTAGAATTTATGCCCGATATTTTACCACTTGAAGATACCGAAGTGAGTAAAACAATGGAAAAAAGTTTAAAATCAAAAGGTATTGAAATTTTAACATCTTCATCTGTTGAAAGCGTTGATACTACCGGACAAGAGTGCATTGTAAGTATTAAAACCGAAAAAGGAAACGAAACCCGCAGTTGTGAAATTGTACTTTCGGCTGTGGGAATTCAGGCAAATATCGAAAACATTGGACTTGAAGAAATGAATATAAAAACAGAGAAAGGCAAAATCAATGTTGACCAATATTATCAAACCAATATCGAGGGAATTTATGCAATAGGCGATGTGGTTCCAGGCCAGGCATTGGCACACGTGGCAAGTGCTGAGGGAATAATTTGTGTTGAAAAAATTGCAGGTCAAAATCCTGAACCTTTAAATTACGGAAATATTCCGGCATGTACATACACAAATCCCGAAGTAGCTTCGGTTGGGCTTACCGAAAAACAAGCTTTAGAAAAGGGATACGAAATAAAAATAGGTAAATTTCCATTCACAGCATCGGGCAAAGCGAGTGCAGCAGGTTCAAAAGAAGGTTTTGTTAAAGTGATATTTGATGCAAAATATGGCGAATGGTTGGGATGTCACATGGTTGGTGCAAATGTTACAGAAATGATTGCCGAAGCTGTAGTAGCAAGAAAATTAGAAACTACCGGTCACGAAATTATAAAATCGGTACATCCGCATCCTACAATGAGCGAAGCCATTATGGAAGCTGCAGCGGCTGCTTATGGAGAGGTTATTCATCTTTAAAATTTTTAATTTATACTTTTGAAAATACATAAATTTATTTTCAACTTTTTTGGAGAAAATACTTATATTTTGTTTGACGAAACAAATCAATGTGTGATTATTGACCCCGGTTGCAGTAATGCAAACGAAGAAAAAAATTTAGCAGAATTCATTACACAGAAAAATCTTAAACCCGTATTATTGCTCAATACACATTGCCATATTGACCATATTTTGGGAAATTCATTTATAAAAAACAAATATCAAATTCCATTATATATTAACAAATACGATGAACCAATGCTTACTGCCGGTAGTACAATAGCTCAGATGTATGGAGTTGATTACACACCTTCGCCAAAACCTGATAAATTTATTGATGAAAATGATAAAATTACATTTGGCACTACAGAACTTGAAATTGCTTTTACACCTGGCCACTCACCAGGCAGCATAAGTTTTATTAATCACCAAAACCGTATTGTAATTTGTGGCGATGTACTTTTTAACGGCTCAATTGGCAGAACAGATTTGCCCGGAGGCGATTTTCAAACCCTTGAAAAATCAATAAAAGAAAAACTATATGTTTTGCCAGAAAATTATGTTGTATATTGCGGACATGGTTCCGAAACTACAATTGGATTTGAAAAATACAGCAATCCATTTGTTTCATTAAAACATTAACCTAAAACAAAAAATTATGTTCGATTTTATAGAGGGAAAAATTGTAAAACTTACACCTGCTTATGCTGTAATAAATTGCAATGGAATAGGTTTTTATATAAATATTTCAGTTTATACTTATGAAAAACTCAAAATAAACGAACCTGCAAAACTCAATGTTCATCAGGTAATATCAGAAGACAGTCATATTTTGTTTGGATTTTACAGTGAAAAAGAACGTGAAGTTTTCCGTCAACTCATATCAGTAAGCGGAGTTGGGGCAAACACAGCCCGTGTTCTTTTATCTTCACTTAGCGAAGACACAATTATAAATGCAATAATAAGAAAAGATGCTCCGTTATTACAATCTGTTAAAGGTATCGGACCCAAGGCAGCACAAAGAATTATACTTGAATTGCACGATAAAATAGCAAAGACAGCAAATGTTGGCGATACGCTTACAAGCGAATCGGGAAATGCTTTTGATGAAGCACTGCAAGCATTAATGGCATTGGGTTTTGTAAGAACTAACGCCGAAAAAGCTTTGCTCAATGCTGGCAAAGAACTTGGCAACAATGTATCAACCGAAAGACTAATAAAAGATGCTTTCAAATATCTTTAATTTTGTATTTTTGAAACCTGAAATTAAAAATAGAAAATCATAAGGAAATTTTACCAAACAAAATTTAAAAATTGAAACAATCAAAATTCAGGATAATTCTTGCAATTGCTTTATATTGCTTAATTTCATTATCTTTTGGTAATAATACATCTTGCACACCTCATTTTTACTTTGGCTTCGACGATAGCACAAAAAAAGATACTTCAAAACTCCATTATCCTTTTAAAGACAAAAAACCTTATGACTGGAATTATAAAAGAAGTAGATTTGACCTAAAAGATCCTGAAATAATAAAGAAAAAAACCGAGTACGACCCACAATCAAATACATATACAGAATACGAAAAACTTGGTGATAGAGATATTTCGCATCCGCGTACAAAATCTTTTTCGGAATATCTTAAAGAAATTAAAGAAAATGAAGAAAAAAATTATTTCAAAACCAAAAGCAAAGCGACAAATACTACACGCAACAATGGAATTTTGCCTCAAATTTTTTCAGTTCCGCCTATAGTTGACAAACTCTTTGGAGGCGGATTGATAGATATAAAACCATCCGGCTCTGCCGAAGCTACTTTTGGAGGAAATTACAATGTAGTGCGTAATCCTCAAATTCCTGTAAGGCAACAAAGAAGCGGAACTCCTGATTTTAAAATTAAAATGCAAATAGCTGTAAACGGTCAAATTGGCGATAAACTAAAGCTAAACACCAATTACGATACAGATGCAACTTTTGAATTTGAAAACCAAATAAAACTAAATTGGGAGGGCGAAGAAGATGATATTCTTAAAAAAATAGAACTCGGCAATGTAAGTTTACCTTTGAACGGAAGCCTAATACAGGCGGGGCAAAGTCTTTTTGGCTTAAAGGCTCAAATGCAATTCGGTAAAATGATGGTAACAACCATTGCCACACAGCAAAGAGGTCAAACTTCGGAAACTGAAATGACAGGAGGCGCACAAGTTACTAAATTCGATATTCAGGCAAATAATTACGAAGCAAACAAACACTTTTTTGTTGGGCAGTTTTTCAAAGACCAATACGACCGTGCTCTAAGCCTTATTCCAATAATACAATCGGGAGCATATATTAATTATATTGAAGTTTGGGTTACAAACCGAAGTAAATCTTATAACGAAATTAGAAACGTTGTTTCATTTGTAGATTTGGCTGAATCAAACCCATACAATCCTTTGCTTTTTAACCCAGGCAACGAGGGCTATACCGATAACGAAGCAAACAAACTTTGGAATTTAATTATAAACGACCCTAAACTCAACAATACAAATACGGTAATAGATCAGCTAAAAACTGTATATCCTAACTACAACATGAGAGTAGGTATAGATTACAACATACTTTCAAATGCACGTAAACTTACCGAACAAGAATTTACAATAAACCGCCAATTAGGTTATATTTCACTCAACCAGTCTTTGAACAATGATGAGATACTTTCAGTAGCTTACGAATATACCTACAACGGAAAAGTAATACAAGTAGGGCAATTGTCGCGTGATAACCCGCCGGGTCCAAGCGGAAGTGGCAAAGACTTGGTTACTAAAATGCTAAAATCATCAATAACCAATACCCGTTGGCCACTGTGGGATTTGATGATGAAAAACATTTACTCACTTAGTACATACAATGTTCAGGCACTTGATTTTACTCTAAATGTAGTTTATGCTGATGATAAATCGGCAGATTTAAACTATTTGCCGGTTAGTTCGTCAGAAAAGAAAATTTTCGAAAAACAACTCATTACAGTACTAAACTTAGATAATATAAACAAACAACAAGAAGCAAAGCCCGATGGAGTTTTTGATTTGATAGAAGGAATTACTATAAATATGACAAACGGAAGAATTATATTTCCGGTACGCGAACCTTTTGGTTCTTTTTTGCGAAGCAAGTTCGAAAATCCAAATGGGAAAGATGCATATTTTTACTCATACGATGCCCTTTACGATTCAACTAAATGGTGGGCAGAGCAAGATGTTACACATAACAAATTTTTTCTGAGAGGAAGTTATAAAGGAAGTTCAACCAACGAAATTTCTCTTAATGCAATAAATATTCCGCAAGGTTCGGTAAAAGTAACAGCAAACGGTGCAACCCTTGTAGAAAATGTTGACTTTATAGTAGATTATAATATTGGAAAAGTTAGAATAATAAACGAAGGTATTATAAATTCAGGAGCAGTAATAAAGGTTTCGTCAGAGAGCAATTCTCTTTTTACCCTTCAGCAAAAAACCTTAGTAGGTTCACGTTTTGATTTCACACATTCACGAAACTTAATGCTCGGCGGTACCATTATGCACATGACCGAAAGACCGCTTACACCAAAGGTTGATATTGGACAAGAACCAATTTTGAATACAATTGTAGGATTAGATGGAACTTGGAATAAAGAATCGCGTTTTCTCACCAAATTGGTTGACAGGCTGCCATTTATTGAAACAAAAGAAAAATCAAACATTACAATTTCAGGTGAATTTGCAAAAATATTTCCACACAATGCAAAAACCATTGGCGAAAGAGGAACATCAATGCTCGATGATTTTGAAGGAGCCGAAACTCCTTTTGATTTAAAAAATGTTATAAATTGG
Source organism: Bacteroidota bacterium (assembly GCA_013359235.1). Taxonomy (GTDB): domain Bacteria; phylum Bacteroidota; class Bacteroidia; order NS11-12g; family UBA9320; genus JABWCE01. Next base: position 62,785 of record JABWCE010000014.1, on the reverse strand, counting down.
AAATTTGCTTCAACACCTCAAGGGCAAAATTCACTATTTCCTGAATCTACTTCTGATTCTACCAAAGGATTTAAACGTGCTTCTTTGCAATTTCACACTATAGACCAAACATTTTCTATTTCATCAAACAGCAGCAAAATTGTACCAAACTATATAAATGGCTCAGACCAATCACACCCTTTTGTAAGAATTTGGGGGTTGAAAGAAGTTTTTCCTAAACTAAACATTCAAATACAACAAGTAAATCTGCTTTCAACATTAGATTTGGTTTATTATCCTAAAAAACGTGGAATATACAACTACAATACATCTTTAAGCGACTTTAATACTGATGGCACATTTAAAAATCCAAAAGAAAACTGGGCAGGTATTTCAAGAAGAATGGATAACAATGATTTTGAAGCTTCAAATATTGATTATATTGAATTTTGGATGATGGATCCTTTTTGTATGGATAGAAATACAAACAACAAAGGAGAACTTTATTTGAATATAGGAAATGTATCTGAAGATTTGAATGCCGACAACCGCAGGGCTGTAGAAAATGGATTACCATCAGACGGCAGCCGATTAGGAATTGATAGTACTCGCTATGGGCTTGTACCACAAGTAGCTCCGCAAATTCAGGCTTTTGACAATGATGCTTCAACAAGACCCAATCAGGATAAAGGTTTAGACGGATTAAACAATGATGAAGAACGAATGTTTTTCAATACATATCTTGAAGAATTGAAAAATAAGTTTGGAAATAGTACAAATATTTATAAAAATGCTTACAACGATCCTAGTAATGACGATTATTTTCATTATTTCGACCCATCTTACGATGCACCTAAAAAAAGCATTTTGGGAAGATATGAATTTTACAACGGACTTGAAGGAAATTCAAATCTTGCAACGCTATCAAATGGCTCGCCAACCGCAGCAACAATGTTGCCGGATGACGAAGACTTGAACAGAGATCAATCAATGAATTTTAACGAAGAGTATTTTCAATACAAAATTGATATCTCGCCCGAATCATTCAAAGTAGGCTCTAATTTTGTAACAGATTCAATCCGCACAACACCTAATTATATTGACGGAAGCGGTTTGCCATCTACAGTTACCTGGTATCAGTTCAAAGTGCCAATCAGACAATTTACAACCAAAGTAGGCGACATTCAAGACTTTAAATCTATAAGGTTTATGAGAATGTTTGTAAAAGGTTTTGAAGATAGCGTTGTGCTTAGGTTTGGACAATTTCAGCTTGTAAGAGCAGAATGGAGACGATATCTAAAAAATTTGAATTTTCCGCCCGATGTAGGTCCAAATCTCGACCCCAATGATGCTACCGAATTTACAGTATCTGCTGTAAGTATTGAAAAAAACAGCCAACGTGTACCATTTCCTTATGTAGTTCCGCCGGGAATTGTAAGAGAAAATGACCCTACACAGCAAAACACAGTTCAGATGAACGAGCAATCACTGTCTTTAAGAGCTTGCCGACTAAAAAAAGGAGATTCAAGAGCAGCATACAAAACTTTGAATTACGACATCAGAAATTACAAAAACCTTAAAATGTTTATACATGCCGAAGGCAATAATCTGAATGACGGAGATGTAAGAGCATTTGTAAGAATTGGAACAGACTTAGAACGCAACTACTACCAAATTGAAATTCCTTTAAAAATTACACAACCCGGCTCGGGCGATCCAGCCTCAATTTGGCCAAAAGAAAACGAACTGAACATTGCACTTGAAGATTTTCAAAAAGTAAAATTAGAAAGAAACCAATATAACAAAGATATTACATCATATTACGAAAATAAACTGTCAAATGGAAATATAATTTCTGTTGTAGGACAGCCTGATTTGAGCAATGTTCGCTCTATAATGCTCGGAATAAAAAACCCTCTTAACGGAAAAGAAGAAGTTTGCACCGAAGTATGGTTTAATGAATTGCGTTTGCAAGACTTTGTTAATACAGGAGGTTACGCAGCAAATGCAAGAATTGTTGCCAACCTTGCAGACTTTGCAAAGGTAAATCTTACAGGAAGCTACCAATCAATAGGATTTGGGGGAGTTGATAAAAGACTAAACCAACGAAACCTTAATGAAATTATATCTTACGATATACAATCAAGTTTTGAACTTGGCAAGTTTTTCCCACAGCGTACAGGTATTACAATACCAATGTTTATTGGGTATAACGAAAATATTATAAATCCAAAATACTATCCCCTTAATCCTGATGTATTGCTCAAAACTGCTTTAAAAGAAGCGCAAACTACCGAAGAAAAGAAAAAAATAAAAGAAAATGCTCAAGATTTTACTTCGCGGTACAGTCTTAATTTTATGAATGTGAAAAAAAATAAGCTGGGAGGAGGAAAATCGCATATTTATGATATTGAAAATTTTAATGTGAGTTACAGTTATCAGAAAATTTTCAGAAGAAATCAGATAATTCAGGAAAACCTTGCCGAAACCTATAAAGCTACAATAGGATATAATTTTAGCAATAGCCCCAAACCATGGGAACCATTCAAGAGAATAAAAGCAAAATTTTTGACCCCAATAAAAGGTTTTGGCTTGTTTTTTAAGCCTCAAAGTATAAATATGCGTTTGGATATTGACAGAAAATACTCTGAACTTCAAAACCGAAATAATGATAATTTTAAAGCAATAGTTCCAAAATTATTCGATAAAACTTTTCTCATCTCACGTACTTACGGCATAAATTACGCAATAACAAAAAACTTAAAGGTTGATTATAATTCAACATTAAATGCAAGAGTAGAAGAACCATTTGGAGCACTTGAAACATCGGCAAAAAAAGATACAATGTGGAGAAATTTTAAAGCTATGGGCAAACCAAATGATTTTAACCAAACAATAAATGCAACTTACAATTTCCCGATAAATAAAATCAAATTTTTTAACTGGATAAATATTTCGGCTAAATATTCGGCAGGTTACAATTGGCAAACCGCACCACCCGCTGCTCTTATATTAGGTAATACAATTTCAAATACCCAAACAACCGGTATTAATACACAATTTAATTTTTCATCTTTTTACAATAAATATCCATTGCTTAAGGCAGCCAATCAAAATAAACCAAAATCAAAACCAAAAAAATATGACGACGATGATGAAACAAAACCCAAACCAAAAAACACATCAAAAGACAAGAAAGAAATTGAAATTTCTGATGGTTTGAGATTTGTTCTAAGATTTGTAACATTGATAAAACAATTCCAAACAGAAATAAATTCAACAAACGGAATTACATTGCCTGGCTACAATAAAAGCATTGATTATTTAGGATACAACCATAAGTACAAAACACCCGGAATAGGATTTATTATAGGGCTGCAAGACCCACAAATAAGATACAAATTAGCTAAAAACGGGCACTTATCACATTACCCCAATCAAATAAACCGTTATATCCAGCTTACAGGGCTTGAAATAAGAGGTAGTGCTACTTTAGAGCCTTTTGACGGTTTCAGAATTACTTTAAATTTTGAAAGAAGATACTCAAATACTACTTCAAGCACTTTTAGATTTGATACACTTACAAACAGCTTTATAGACCAAGGATTGATGGAAGCCGGTAGTTTCAGCATTTCGTCTAACACATGGAAAACAGCATTTGAAAAATACAATGACAAATACACATCGGCAGCTTTCGACCAATTTATGCAAAACAGGCGATTTATTGCCTCAAAAGTACAAAGCGAAGTATTGGGCGATGATATTTGGACAAGTAAAAATTACAGAGATTCAATTGGTATTATAAATCCCAAAACACGCTATCCAATTGGTATAGACAGCAATCATCAAGATGTATTGTTTTATTCATTTATTGCTGCATATCAAGGAAAAGACATAAGCAAATACAGCCTTGACAGATTTCCGATGATACCACTTCCATCATGGAGAATAAACTGGAACGGATTGAGCAAACTTGAATTTATTAAAAAGTATTTTTCAAACATTGCAATAAGCCATTCGTACAATTCCACTACATCAATTGGCAATTTTAATACGAGTGCTAATTACGGACGCGATTCGCTTACAAGAACCAAAAATCTTCAACCAAAATACCAATTCACGTCTATTTCAATTATTGAGAGATTTAGCCCACTTATAAAAATTGATATGACCTTAAACAATGGAATGACATTTAATTTTGAGTTGAAAACCGACAGATCATTAACACTTACAACAAGCTATCAGCTAAACGAAATACATACAAAAGAATATGTTGTAGGTGCAGGCTACCGCAAAGCCGGCATGATTTTACCATTTAAAATAAACGGCAGAAAGCCAATGCTTAAAAACGACCTCGATTTTAGATTTGATTTTTCATTTAAAGACGGTTATACAATATCAAGACAAATAAATTCTGACCTTCAGGTACAGCCTACGGCAGGTATGAAATCAATATTTATACGCCCTACCATCAATTACCAAATAAATGATAATCTAAATTTCAAGGCATTTTACAACCGAAATGTCAACAAACCTAAAACATCACAATCATTTAATACTGCATTGACTAATTTTGGAATTTCACTTAGATACACGTTACAATAATTTATGAAAAAGTTGATTTTTTTAGTAAATATTTTGTTCTCAATAAATGCATTTTCGCAAGATGAAATACAAGTTTCGCAAACCGAAAATTTTAATACTTTTTTAAAATACAATGATAGTATATTGGCAAATATTGATACACTTTACAACAAATTTCAACGGTCATTTTACAATGATGAAATTGATACATTTCCGCAACTGATAATGAATGTGCGTTCGCAGGTTGACATGGCAATGAACGATTATATGAACACATCTTTTGATATGATATACAATTCTGCAAAAGAATCGTTTCTTTCAGTTTTAAGGATAATTTCTGATTTCAATAATCAAAACATTTCGAAAACTGAAGAGTATTTCAACAGGCTTAAATTAGCGAAGAAAAACAATAACAGCAAAGAAAAAGAAACTGCCGATGAACAAATTTGCAACTTTTTTGAACAACTTGAAAAATCAAAAGAAATTTTTTTAAAAAATTACAGACTTGAATTAGATAATTTGAAAATTCAAATCAATTCTGAGATTAAAAAATAATTATAATACATGAAATACTTTTTTTCTACATTAAAATGGATTTTTTTTATAGCAGTTTTTTTTGTCGTACATGCTTATTTAACAGGAAATTCTCATATTTTTAAAACATTAAAAAACACAGTACTCAAAGGGCGATTAGGACCAAGTGTTGATACAAAAAACGTTTTCAATACCAGAAAAGTAAATATTGGCAAGCCGCAGCCATGGATAGAAGATTCAATGTTCGGAAAATTAACGCTTTCACCCAATGAAAGAAAAGAAATTGAAAAGTACCAAACTCTTTCATTTCTTGTAGTAAAAAACAATAAAATTATATATGAAGAATACTGGCAGGGTTACAGTTCTTCGTCAAACACAAACTCTTGGAGCATGGCAAAATCAATACTTTCTATACTTACGGGAGCCGCTATAAAGGAAGACAAAATAAAAAGTGTAGAGCAAAATGTCTCTGATTTTTTGCCCGAATACAATGGAACCGGTTTAAAAATTAAACATTTGCTTACTATGAGTTCCGGTATAAATTTTAAAGAACAATACAAAAATCCTTATGGATATACTGCTAAAGCACTTTATGGCAATGATCTCGTAAAACTTAACAAAAAGTACAAAGTGAACAATATACCTGGTAAATACTTTTCATACCTGAGTGGAAACAGCCAATTGTTGAGTTTTGTTTTACAAAAAGCCACAGGAAAAACAGTTAGTCAATACGCTTCTGAAAAATTATGGAAAAAAATAGGTGCCGAACACCCAGCATATTGGAGCCTTGACCATAAAGGTGGAAATGAAAAAGGATTTTGCTGTTTTCACAGCAACGCCCGTGATTTTGCAAAGATTGGGCAGTTAATGCTTCAACATGGTATTTGGGGTAATGACACAATTTTACCAACACAGTATTATAATCAATCTATAGCTTTAGCCCCAACAATGCAATTAGATGGCAAACCAAATGACTTATACGGATACCAGTGGTGGATTATAAAATACAAAGGGCTTGATATTTTTTATGCAAGAGGTATTGACGGGCAATATATAATTGACATTCCGTCAAAAAATATGGTAGTAGTACGATTGGGCAGAAAGAGAAACGATACAAAGAAAAACGGTCATCCGCTCGATTTTTATATCTATACCGACGCTGCTCTAAGCATTGTAAATTAATCAGCTTTTTTTTTGAATTTTGTAAAATCAAAGTTAGCAAAACCTATATCTAGAACTGTTTTGCATACAATAAGAATTATTAAATATCCAATAATTGAATTTCCGATAATGCTAAACCAACTTCCCAAAATTACCATAAACTGCTGAACAATTATTCTGGGATATGGTTCAAAAAACACATCATCAGGCAGTTTTTTATCACTATCAGGATCCCAGAACAATTCAGCAATGAGCACTGTAATTTTTGTTAAAAAAATTGCAGAAAGTGCATACTTATATGTATCGGTAAAAAGTACCGGAAATACTTTAAGTAAATTTTGATTAGTAAAACCTCCAAAAACCATCATTTGCACAAATACAAAAAAACCAAAATGAAATATAAAAAATGGAATAAGTCCAGCGCCTCTAACACCCGAATTGTTTCGGGAGACACTTAATGCAGATTGCCGTTTTGAGTTCATAAAATAAAGTGCTGTCATTTTTATTACATGAATAAAACCTACCAAAAGTGTTTCTGCAACATAAAATAAAATAATTGAATAGGCATACCACCCCCAATAAAATACTCCAAAAAGTGGTATCAAGTTTATTAAAATTAAAGTGAAATTTTTTGAAGAAATATACTTTTTCATAATTGAAAAATTAATGTAAATTATGGAAATCTTGGAAATTTTTTAAAATCGGGAGACCTCTTTTCAAGAAAAGCATTTTTACCCTCTTGTGCTTCTTCCATTAAGTAATACATAAGGGTTGCATCGCCTGCAAACTCCATTAACCCGCGTTGACCATCTAACTCGGCATTTAAACCTCTTTTTATCATTCTTAGTGCAAGCGGGCTACGTGTCATAATAATTTTACACCATTCTAAAGTTTCATTTTCAAGTTTTTCAAATGGTACAACTTTATTTACCATACCCATATTTTCGGCTTCGGTAGCAGTGTATTGTTTGCACAAAAACCAAATTTCTCGGGCTTTTTTCTGACCCACATGCCTTGCAAGGTAGCTACTGCCAAAGCCTGCATCAAAACTTCCGACTTTTGGTCCTGTTTGCCCAAAAACTGCGTTTTCTGATGCAATTGTAAGGTCGCAAACTACATGCAAAACATGCCCTCCGCCAATTGCATATCCATTTACCATTGCAATTACCGGCTTTGGAATTTCTCTTATTTTGCGGTGCATATCAAGTATATTTAATCTTGGAACACCGTCTTTGCCGATGTACCCACCTTTGCCTTTCACGTTTTGGTCGCCACCACTGCAAAATGCTTTGTTTCCTGTGCCTGTAAGTATCACTACAAAAATATCCTGATTTTCGCGGCAATACTCCATGGCTTCTATCATTTGCATTGTAGTTTCGGGCCTAAAAGCATTGTAAACCTCTGGGCGGTTTATTGTTATTTTTGCTATCCCATCAAAAAATTCAAACTTAATGTCTGAAAATTCTTTTATTGTTTGCCAGTTTCTCATTTTATTAATCTTATATTGTATCTAAATTTAATTTTTTAAAAAATTTTACTGCATTCTGAGGCTTAAATTTTATTTCAAATATGGCTGATGAATTTTTAATATCCATAAATTTTTTAAAACTATTATTCAAGCTATCAAAATCATTAGCTTCAAAATAAATAAAGTTAAAATTTTCAGCTATTGCCTTGCAATTTCTGTTTGGTGGTGCAGTTAAATACCTTTCTCTTTCCTTAGCTTTATCTGGTCCGTCAATTAGCCTGAAAATTCCACCACCATTATTGTTAAATACTATAATTTTATAATTGCTTTTAAGGTATTTATTCCACAAGCCGTTTATATCGTAAAAAAATGATAAATCACCTGTAATCAATACAGTATTATTTTTTGAAACCATTGAAACCCCTGCTGCTGTAGAAGTTGTACCATCAATGCCACTTACACCTCTATTACAATAAATTTTTGAAATTTTACAAAGTGTTGTAAGATAGCTTGCATATCTTACAGGCATTGAGTTTGAAAGAAATAAATTTACATTTTTTTCGATATTTTTTAAAATAAACCTCGTTGCAGAAAATTCATTAAAATTAGCCTGTTCGAATGTTTTATTGATTTTTTTATCATATTTAACAGAAATTTTTTCCCAGTTTTCAAAGTAACTTTTATCAATGTTTGAAATGTTATTTTTTATCCAACTTAAAAAAAATTCTTCGCTACATTTAATTTCACTTGGTGAAGTTTGAAATGGATTGCCAATAGTGCCATTGGGTGTAATATGCCAATGGTTTTGAGGTTTAAATTTCTTTAAAAACTGATTAAGCGATTTTGAAACTATTATTTTTCCAAAAGTTATCAATAAATCAGGCTTTAAAACTTGCTTTTCATTTTCGGAAGAAAGAAGGCAAGTAAAATCCCAGTTTTTAATATTTTGTTTTTGATGTAATCCGCTTAAAATATCTGCAATAAATACTACTTTTTTACTTTTGCTTAAAAAGCTACAATATTTTTCAAGCCTTTGTCCATAAGCATCAGCACCTGCAAGTATTAAAATTTTTGATGGCAATTTTTCATTTGGAATTTTATTTGTAAATGCAATAGATTTTTGCTCGTATGGTTTTATATTATTGTATAAAAATTCATCACTTTTGGCATACAAAGGTTCTTCGAGAGGTATATTAATGTGAATAGGTCCTTTTACCGGTGAAAGGCAATTAAACAAATTATTTTTAAAATCAAAATTATCATTTTTTTCTACATCAAATGTAAATGAAGCTAAAATATGTTTTTCGAAAATAGCAGTTTGTCTGATACATTGCCCTTCCCATTGGTCAATTAAATGAGAAGGTCTGTCTGCTGTAATTACAATTAAAGGTATTTGAGAGTAATAAGCTTCGGCTATTGCTGGATAAAGATTTAGTACTGCAGTTCCCGAAGTACAAACAATCACAACGGGCTTACTTTGATAAATTGCAATACCAAGTGCTGTGTATGCAGCCGATCTTTCATCAACAAGCGAAAAACATTTAAAACCTTTGTGCCTGATAAATGATAATGAAACAGGTGCATTTCTATTGCCGGGGCATAGAATTACATATCTTACACCCAAAGCGTAAATGTGACTTATAAGTTGGTTAACTGATTTTTGCAATATTTGTCACATTTATTTAAACTAATTTATTTTAAAAAATCTTCAACATTTGAATATGGTAGCCCAAATGCATCGCTAACTCCTTTGTACACTATTTTTCCATTAATTATGTTTAGCCCTGATTTTAAATCAGAATTATCTGTACATGCTTTTTTCCAGCCTTTGTTAGCAAGCTGAATGGCATAAGGAAGTGTGGCATTTGTAAGAGCAAGAGTAGATGTATATGGAACTGCCCCGGGCATATTTGCAACACTGTAATGTATTACGCCATCAACTACATAAGTAGGCTCGGCATGTGTAGTTGGTTTAGTAGTTTCAAAACAACCTCCTTGGTCAACTGCTACATCAACCATTACTGCACCATCGGGTATACTGCTAAGCATATCTTTTGTAATAAGATGCGGAGCTTTTGCACCCGGAATTAGAACAGCCCCAATAATCAAATCTGCTTTTTTAATAGCTTCTCTTATGTTATACTCATTTGAATAAACAGTATCTACATTTGCAGGCATTATATCATCAAGTTGTCTTAGCCGTGGAATAGAAATATCCATAATAGTAACCCTCGCACCAAGCCCGGCAGCCATTTTAGCAGCTTGAGTTCCTACAATTCCCCCTCCAAGTATAATTACATTTGCCGGTTTTACTCCTGGAACTCCTCCTAGTAATATACCTTTGCCACCCATAGGTTTTTCAAGATATTTAGCTCCTTGTTGTACACTCATTCTGCCTGCAACTTCACTCATCGGAATTAATAATGGTAAACTTCTATCAGGTCTTTCAACAGTTTCATAAGCCAGACAAATTGCATTGCTTTTAATCATTGCATGAGTCAATGGTTCGTAGCTTGCAAAGTGAAAATATGTAAACAGTAACTGATTGGGTTTAATAAGCGAATATTCAGACTCAATCGGCTCTTTTACTTTCACTATCATTTCGGCTGTTGAATAGACTTCTTCAATTGTTTGTAAAATTGTTGCACCGGCACTTTTATAGTTTTCGTCACTAAAACCACTTCCTGCACCAGCACCCGATTGAACGTAAATTGTATGGTTGTACTTTTTAAATTCTGCAACTCCTGCAGGTGTTACAGCTACCCTGTTTTCATTGTTTTTAATTTCTTTTGGAACTCCAATTATCATTTTACTTTTTGTTAAGGCTTGCAAAATTAAAGAAATAATAATAACGACTGTTAAGTAAGTGATTTTTTTATTGATATTATCAAATTATATATACTTTTGATAAAATTTTTCAAAATTTAATGCGTCAAAAACATCTATATACAAATATTAAAAACCTTTGCGGAATTACAACGGGATTTCCTCGCTTAAAGGTGGGTAAACAACTGAATGACTTTGTTTGTGTTGAAAATGCTTGGCTGCTTATTTCTGAAAAAGGCACTTTCGAACAATTCGGCGAAATGAAAGATATTCCAGAATTTTCAGGAAATATAACTGATTGCAGTAATAAGCTAATTTTACCTTGTTTTATTGATAGCCATACACATTTAATACATGCAAATTATAGAGAATCAGAATTTGTTGACAGAATTAATGGATTAACCTATGAACAAATAGCTTTGAGAGGCGGGGGAATACTTAATTCGGCAAAAAAAATAAGCGAAATTTCGGAAAATGAATTATTTGAACTTTCGTATGAAAGATTGATTAGAGCAATTGAAACCGGAACAGGAGCTATTGAAATAAAAAGTGGTTATGGGCTTTCATTTGAAAATGAATTAAAAATGCTTAGAGTTGCTAATCAAATTAAGATAAAATCTCCTATTCCTGTAAAAATCACTTTTCTCGGAGCACATGCCTTTCCTGAAATTTATAAATATAATCACGAGGTATATATTAAAATAATTTGTGATGAAATGTTACCCGTAATAAGTAAAGAAAACCTTGCTGATTATATTGATGTGTTTTGCGAACAAAATTATTTTTCGCCCGAGGAGATGGAAATAATTCTTGAAATAGGTTGGAAATACGGTTTAAAACCCAAAGTACACGTAAATCAGTTTAACAGTATTGGCGGTATTCAAAGTGCTGTAAAAAACAATGCTGTAAGTGTTGATCACCTCGAAGTAATAAGTGAAAACGATATTGTAACACTTAAACATTCGCAAACTATTGCTACACTTTTGCCGGCTTGTTCATTTTTTATTAAAATTCCTTATTCGCCTGCTAAAATTCTAATTGAAAACAATATACCGTTTTGCCTTGCTAGTGATTATAACCCTGGCAGTAGTCCATGTCTTGATATGAAGTTTGTAATTTCACTTGCATGTATTAAAATGAATTTAACACCCGAAGAGGCATTCAATGCAGCAACTTTAAATGCTGCGGCTGCTCTTGAATTGCAATATGATTACGGAAGTATAGAAATTGGTAAAAAAGCTAATTTTATAATTACCAAACCCGTTTCGTCACTAAATTATTTACCTTATAGTTTTGCTGAAAACTGTATAGAAAAAACTATTATTAATTGAAATTTAGATTAAATTATTAGATGCAAGGTACTCGGCAATTTGTACAGCATTAGTAGCAGCACCTTTTCTCAGATTATCAGAAACCACCCACATATTTAAAGTTTTTGGCTGGCTTTCGTCTCGGCGTATTCTACCAACAAAAACATCGTCTTTACCTTCGACAATAAGCGGCATAGGATAAATGCTTTCGCTTGTATTGTCTAAAACTGTAATGCCCTTAAAATTTTTAAGAAGATTGAAAATCTCATCAATTTCAAATTCATTTTCAAACTCAACATTTACAGCTTCTGAATGCCCTCCCATTACAGGAATTCTAACAGTTGTAGATGTTACTTTTATATTTTCATCACCCATGATTTTTATTGTTTCGTTAACCATTTTCATTTCTTCTTTGGTATAAGAATTTGGCAAAAAAACATCTATCTGCGGAATAACATTCAAATCAATTTTATACTTGTAAGCCATTTCGCCACTTATTCCGTTTCTTTCATTCATAAGTTGATTTACACCTTTTATACCGGTACCTGTTACCGATTGGTAAGTAGAAACAACAACCCTTTTTATTTTATACTTGTCATGGAGTGGTTTTAATGCTACAACCATTTGAATTGTACTGCAATTGGGATTTGCAATAATTTTGTCTGATGATGTTAAAACATTAGCATTTACTTCAGGTACAACGAGTTTTTTTGAATTATCCATACGCCATGCTGATGAATTATCAATAACCGTTGTTCCTGCTTCTGCAAACAAAGGTGCAAACTGCAACGAAACATTTCCACCTGCCGAAAACAGCGCAATATGGGGTTTTTTATCAATCGCCTGGGGTATTGTAATTACTTTAACTTCTTCGTTTTTAAAAATGATTTTTTTCCCTTCAGATTTTTGGCTTGCTACTGCAAAAATTTCGGAAATTGGAAAATCTCTCTCATCAAGTATTTTTAGCATTGTACTACCTACAAGTCCGGTAGCACCTACAACTGCAACTCTATACATTATTTACTGCTGAATTAATTCTGATTTTATTTTTTTGGGTAAAAACTTCTTGTTTGAAACTGCCAATTGCATTTTAAGCTTTTCAACTAGTTCACTAAATTGTTCAAAATTTAAAGATTGAGGTCCGTCACTCAATGCTTTTTCGGGGTTGTTATGTACTTCAACCATTATACCATCGCAACCTGCAGCCGCAGCAGCTAACGAAAGTGGTATTACCAAATCTCTTTTACCGGTTGCCTGGCTTGGATCTGCAATTATTGGCAGGTGGCTCAACTGCTTTACAAGGGGTATTGCAGCAATATCCATTATATTTCTTGTAGAGTTATCAAACGACCTGATACCGCGTTCACAAAGTATTACTTTTTCATTTCCCCCAAGTAAAATGTATTCGGCTGCTAGCAACCATTCGTCTATTGTCGCATCCATTCCTCGTTTTAGCAAAATTGGTTTATCGGTTTTACCCAATTCCTTTAAAAAATGATAATTTTTCATATTTCTTGCACCAATTTGTAAAATATCTGCAAAAGGATAAACAGTATCTAACAAGCTCAAATCTAAAACTTCGGTAATTACTTTCATTCCATATTTTTCTGATACTTTTTTAAGAAGTTTTAAACCTTCTTTTTTCAAACCTTGAAAAGCATAAGGTGATGTTCGAGGCTTGTATGCTCCGCCTCTCATAATTTTGATTCCTTTGTTTGACAAAAATTCGGCAATGGAAAATATCTGTTCTTCAGATTCAATGGCACATGGTCCGGCTATGAGTGTAAATTCGTCTCCACCAATTATATTACCACTAACATTAACTAATGTTTCAGGTTTTTCGAGTGTTTTTTTTACCAGACGATATGAAGTATTAATCTCCATTTTATATTTTAATTTTAGTATATGAAATTCTAAACTGCAAAGCTTTATAAGCCGAATTGCGTGAATTGTTTAATACAATTCTTGTTGGAGTAATCGGCTTGTCGCTTGGTATTTTAACAAAAAATCCTTTATTTAAGTTTTTGCCGTTTATCAAATATTGGTCTATTATATATTGTAATTGCCTTGTAAATCTTATAGTATAATTTCCTGAAAGTGAATTAAACATTCCCCCGTATTTTGATAAATAAGATGTAAGTGGGTTTATGTAATCCATATAATCAATTATTACGGTATCATTTTGGTTAATATCTGGTTGAAAAAGATTGAGCCTGTAAGGCAAAGTATATGATGTAGAAATTGTGCCATTCAAGGGTGTGAGCACAAATGCCGCTTCGTTTATTATAATTCTTTCATTATTTAATCCCTTAGCAATATTTAATAAATTGGGGATTTCTATTTTGGTTTTACAACCACCCATAGACTGTATAAAAGTTGTGTTAAAAGATTTACCAGTGCTTGATATTTGATTTGTAATTTCAGGGTTCATTAGATTGCAATCGTACAGATTATAATTTGAGCAATTGTTATTAAATTCAAAATTGTGTTGTAAAGAATCATTGTAATAAACCATAAGTTGTGAAGTGCCGCTAAACATATCAATTGCTACAATACCACCATCGCCGGCATTCAAACCAGTACTTTGTGCAACTATAACAATTCCCTTAAAAAAATTTTGAAAAGATTCAACCGAACTATAAACATCAGCACTTGCATTGGCAAATTTTTCGGCTGTATTATTATCTAATTTAATTATTATACCTGGCGCTACTTTTATTTTTGTTTGCTCGTAATATATTGGTACACTGTCTGTAATATTAAAACTTCCCGACCAATTGCCTATTTGAGAACCCAAACTCGGTTTGTAGTTAGAAAAATATTGTTTTGACTCATCAATTGCTTCATTCAATTCGTAAACTTTTAAATTTTGGTTTGATTTTAAATTGCCATAATTGTAATCTTTATCAAATCTAATATATAAAATTGCCGAATCTACTTTTGTTGAAGCACCAAAACTTATTCCAGTTTGTGTAATTGTAAGCTGTGACGCAACCGAAGCAGAACTTGTGCCAAAATGTGGGTCGTTTATAGCACCTAACAAGTTGGTGCTTAACGAATCTGTTTTAATCGAATCATCTTTTACAGTATATGTATTTATAGTAAAAGTATCAGTTTGAAATGTATTGAATTCACCATTTCCAGGAATTAAATTTAATCCTAAATCTGAGTCTGTATTTTTACAAGAAACTACAGTAAAAATTAAAAACAATAAAAATCCTTGTATTAAAAAAGTTCTCCTAATACAAAAGAGGTGACTAATTTTCGCCACCCATAACTGATTCATAAAAATTAATATACTTATTTGCTAGTTCTTCTTCTTCGTGCATTAACAATGGTTTGTCTGATAATTTTTCAAGATGTAATTCTACTTCTGGGTGTAAAGACTCTCCGCACTTTACAATTGCATCGGCATGCTTTATAGCGCCTATGTGTAAATTAGACAGTTCGCCTGCTCCAAAAGTATGTAATTCTTCATCAGATATTGAATTTAAGCTCGCTTTTCTTCTGAAATCAGGTCCTAAATCACCATGTGTTTCATTATTAAAAACAGAATAAACCACTCTTGCGCTTCTAAAAACGGGTTCATCTTTATAAATTGTTTTTAGATAAATAGGAATTAAACTTGTCATCCAGCCTTGGCAATGAATAATATCAGGATACCAACCTAATTTTTTTACAGTTTCCAAAGCTCCTTTACAAAAGAATATCGTTCTTTCATCGTTATCAGAAAAAAACTGATTATTTTCATCAGTATAAACAAATTTTCGATGAAAATAATCTTCGTTATCCAAAAAATAAACTTGCATTTTTGTTCCGGGAATAGAAGCTACTTTTATTGTCAATGGATTATCGTTATCGTCAATCGAAATATTCATCCCCGATAATCTCACTACTTCATGCAGCTTATTTCTTCTTTCGTTGATAACTCCAAATCTTGGTACCATAATTCTTACTTCATTGTTGTTATCCTGTATAGCTTGAGGCACCATTCTTGCTATATCTGAAATACTTGAAGTGTTTAGGAATGGGTTCATTTCTGAACACACGAATAATACTTTTTTTCGCATAATTTTCATAGATAAATTACTATTCAATAATTCAATTACAAAATTATAACTTATTTTCGGCATTATTTTCAAACAAAACACTTGTATTTTAATTATTTTTTGTTATAATGCTTCAACTAAAAACAGTAAAAGAGCTAAAAAAAGCTATAAAATTCCTTCAAAATTCAAATTCAAAATCCGGTTTTGTGCCAACTATGGGAGCTTTGCATCTAGGACACATTTCGCTAATAGAACGATGTAAGCAAGAAAACGATACAACTATTTGCAGTATTTTTATTAATCCATTACAATTTAACGATAAGAATGATTTAATTAAGTATCCCAAAACAATTGAAAAAGATATTGAAATGCTTGTAAATTCAGGTGTTGACATTTTATTTTTACCCGATGCAAATGAAGTTTATCCTGAAAATTTTATACCTGAAAAATTTGATTTTAATGGCTTAGATAGTGTTTTTGAAGGTAAACTCAGGCCTGGACATTTCAATGGTGTTGCAAATGTTTTAAAAAAACTTTTTGAATTTGTAGAACCAAATAATGTTTATTTAGGTCAAAAAGATTTTCAACAGACATTAATTGTAAAAAAAATGGTTGAAAGTTTGAATTTGCCAATAAAAATTAATGTTTGTGAAATAAAAAGAGAACAAAATGGTTTGGCAATGAGTTCGCGAAACAGCAGATTATCTGAAGAAAACAGAACTAAAGCAGGATTTTTATTTTCTATTTTAAATCAATTAAAAGAAAACGTTTTAACTTCAGATTTTTCAATAGCATTGCAGCAAGCTAAAAATATGATTAACTCAACTGAAAATGCAGAACTCGAGTATCTTGAAATAGTTAACAGAAGAAATTTAACAGCTTTTAATAATGAATTTATTAAAAACGAATCTGTAATTCTTGCTGCCGTAAATTACTGTAATGTTAGGTTGCTTGATAATGCTCTAGTTTGAACATAAAAAAAGCCCGATATAATATCGGGCTTTATATATGTATATAATTTTCTATTGTTTTTTGATATATGGTCTTACAACACATCTGCGATTAAGCGCCCTTCCTTCTTCATTTTTGTTTGTAGCAATTGGCTGGGTTTCGCCATAACCGGTAGCTGTAAGTCTTGAGACATCAATTTTTTTATCAGTAAGATATTTTAATACTGCATCTGCTCTGCGCTGTGACAATAGAAGATTTTCTTCATCATCACCTACATTGTCTGTATGTCCTTCAATTAAGGCATTTACATTAGGATATGCTAAAAGTAACATTGCAACAGAATCAAGTGCATTGAAAGATGATGGTAAAATATTAGAACTTGCAGTTTCAAATTGAATTTGCTTTGAAAATAATTCAAGTTTTACTTTAACTTCTTTTGGAACATCATCATCGTCTTTTCCAAATTTATATGCTGCATCATTAGCACCAAAATTAAATGCAAATCCTACACGATGAGTTAAATAAGCATCCATTAATTTATTGCGGCGATGTACCCAAGGATCATAAGGCAAACCATCAAGATTATCGTCATAAGTATAGTTATATAAAATTTGAGCCATTACATCAAACGATTCGCTGAAAGAGTACTTAACTCCTCCGCCTACACCCCATTGCACTGCAAAACGACTAAAACTTCTAACCATTCTCTCGGGAGTTGGTGAGTTTCTAACATTAGTTACATAATTAAACAAACCCCAGCCTGCATGTAAAAATGGTTTGAATTTTGATCTTTCAGAAAGTATTTTGTTGTTGTATAATTTGTATCTAACGCCTGGCATAACACTCCAAATACTCGCTCTGAAACCTTCTTTTTCAAACGATTGATCAATGTGACCAATCTCTCCTATATCAACAGATAATACACCGTCAAAAGATGGGTTTAAATAATACCCGAAAGTTGCACTTGCACCTTGATAAGTTGGCTTTGATGCAAAGAAATATCGAGTGCCTCGGTCGCCTCCGTATTCATTAATTCCGCCCATTGCTTCAAATCCGAATCGTTTAGCATAATTTTGTGCCATGATTACATCAGAACTTGTTATCAGTAATAGAGTTAAAATTGGTAGAAAAATTTTTTTCTTCATAAACATATTTAAATGACTGAAATGAATAGCAATTATAGTTCTATTTTTATTAAAAAGAAATTTTTATTGTTTTTTTTTAAAATTTATTTTTTATTTATACTAATTTGATTTTTAATACAATATGTTTATCACCATAAATAATTTATCTTTCAATAGTGAAAATTTCGATAAAGTTTCGGTAAAATTTCATCAATTATTTAATCAAAACTTATTTCTTTTTGAATTTTTAAAAAGTTGGTATCAAGAAAAATTAGTTTATGAAATTTTAACTTCAGGTTCAACTTCGTCACAAAAACAAATTAGGTTAAAAAGAACATCATTAATTGCAGGAGCAAACCAAATTATTGATTTTTTAAAATTAAAAAACGAAAATATTTTATGCTGCATTCCAATTGATAAAATTGGAGGTTTAATGATGATAGTAAGGGCTTTGGTTGGAGATTTTAAAATAACAATTACTACCCCAACTGCAGATCCAATGTATGAATTAGTTAAAAATCATGATTTTTCTTTTGTTTCTTTAGTGCCATATCAACTTATTAATATTTTAAATAACGAAGAAAGTTTTAGTAAACTCAATCGTTTTAAAATTATTTTAATTGGCGGAGCCGCTCTTAACAACGATTTGCAAAACAAAATTAAAAAATTAAAACCTGACGTTTACCACACTTTTGGCATGACTGAAACTTGCAGCAATTTTGCTTTAAAAAAACTAAACAATGAAAGTTGGAAATATTATAAACCTTATCAAAATATTAAACTCAAAGTTGATTCATTGGGAATATTGTCTGTTAAAGGCAAACAAACTGACAATAAATGGATAAAAACCAATGATATAGTTAAAATTTACGATGATGGTTTTGAATTCATAGGAAGATCAGATTTTGTAATTAACACAGGAGGTTTTAAAATATCGCCAGAGGTTTTAGAAAAAAAAATACAAAATTTAATTGATGTAAAAAGTGAAAATACCGAATTTTTAATTTCATTGGTAAATAGCCAGGAGTGGGGTCAAATGATTGTTTTAGTTCATAACAATATTCTTTTCTTCGAAAATAATGACTTTAAAAAATTACTTAAATCAAGCCTTGAAAAACATGAAATGCCTAAAAAGTTTGTATTTCTTGAAAAAATTCCAAAAAATAAATCAATGAAAACAGATAGAAAATCTATTCAGAACATTATTGCCAAAATATAAACTATTCACCCTTTTTTATTATTTTGAATATTAAATTTTCACCATTTAATAATTTGAGATTTAAAATGTAAAATCCTTTTTCAAATTTTTCAAAGTTTATATTTTTTTTATCTCCCCAAAGTAATTCCTTGCCGGCTATATCAAAGATTTTGTAGCTTAATACTTTTTCTGAAGTTAAAATTTGGTCAACAACCGGATTAGGTGAAAAGTAAATTTCATTTTTAGCTCTATTATATATATGTGCAGGATGATATGGATTTACGGTTTTTGAAAAAACTACGGTTTTGCAAATATTTGTTGCCTTTAATACTGCAACATACGCTTTACCTAGTGGATATATGTGTACTGGATTAAGTAAACTACTACTGTCGCTGTCGCCAAAATACCATTTGTAACTATCTGCAAATTGGCTGGTATTGGTAAATGTAACTTCTCTGCCGTTTTCTGTGGCTGTAAAAGACGGAACCGGATTATTCATTACCCAAACTGAGCCTGTAAGAGAGTCGCTACTTCCACATAGGTTTTGTGATTTTACCAGAATTTTAAATGGTCCTCCGCTACTTGTCCAATTAACTTGTTTTGAATATTTTCCTCCCCCGATTTCCGAAGCTTCTGGAGGGAAAAGCCATGTCAAATTGTAATTTCCGTTGAATGTATCAACAACGTATGTACTTGTTCCAATACAAGTTGTATCTTTAAATTTTAGGTTTTGTGGCATAGGGGGTTTTGTTGGTAAAATTTCGATATAATTTGTTTTTACTGTAGAATCTGTACCGAAATCGTTGGTTGTAAATAGCTTTATTGTTTTAAAACCTGTAGTACTGTAAGTGATTGTATGTGGACCCTTTCCTGTTTTGCTTGCAGAGCTTGCTCCATTATCAAATTTCCAGAGGTACGTTTTTATTATACCTTTTGATGTATCTGTAAAAACTACATCTTTGCTTTCGCAAATATTTAACAAACTTGCTTTAAAACCTGCTGTAGGTTTAGTATATCCACAGTTTGTAGAGTTTAGTGCAATAAGTTTAGCACCTGAGCAAACATTCATTTTTATACTTTTATCTTTCACGTAAGTACCTCCGGCTATATCATTAGAGCTGAGTGAAGATTTTTTTTGACCCGGTGAAATAGACCAATGCATCATTTCCTGTGAAGCAATTACATGCCCAAGTTGGTGACCATGCCCAAGTTCATGAGAAATAACAGATTGAAAATCGTATTGTGAACCAGATGGATTTCCGGTGCCATAGTACCAGTTTCGGGTACTATCGGCTTCTATATCAAGTTCGGTAACATACCATTCCATCTCTGTTCCGCTTACGTAACAACCATTCCAGTAACTGTAACAAGTTGCAAGCACATTATTAGCATTTTTTGTAAGTTTTACTATGTTTACCTGATCTGGTTCAATTTTGTTTATTGACGTATCTCGTCCCACTTCCCAATTCATAAAAGTTTGGCATCTCCATGTTTCAAGAGATTTGAGAAATGTATTTACCATATTGTTGTTGTTTTTAAATCTGTAGTTCATTTGAAAAGTATAACCTCCTTTTCCATTATCATTTACATGGTCTGTTGTAAAATATTGAGTAGAACCTCCTGAAGGAGCAAAAGAAGCATTTAGGTGCGCAAAATTTATTTTAAAACTTGTACTTGTAGTAAAGTAATTACTGTCGTATGTAGCAAGCGAGATAGTACCTGTGCCTGCTCTTGTTGGAATTCTTACACTTATCATTGTGTCATTCCATACTTTATAATCAGCAGCAAAAGGGGTTTTCACTCTTCTGCCGTCACCATAATTGGCATCCAAAAATTCAATTCGCCCATTTCCTCTTGTGTTTCTAAAACCAGTACCTTTTATTGTTAGTATATCACCAGTGCCTGAATTTGCGCTACTTTGAACAAAACTTTTAATTTCGGGAGATGAAAGTTTGCGATTTTTAAACAAATTGAAATTTATTGCTGAATTTTTTACTTCGTAAAACTTTAAACCTGTCAAATCTTGCAATTTTTCATAAAGCTCTGTTTCAATTCCATAATATGTTTTCTCTCCATCAAATGCTTTGTTATACATAAGGTCATAAGATATTAACGATTGTAAACTCGCAACACCCTGAAATTCTGGAATTCCATTGTTTTTTATATTGTCTGACAACTTTACTTCGTTATTTACAAGTAAAAAAACACCTGTTTCGTCTTTTGATAGCTCTAATTCCGGGTCAGCACGATGAAGTTCATTCCCAATCTGTCCGCCAAAAGTTATAATTTCAATTGTTTTACTTCCATTTATATTGCCTTTAAAAATTTTATATACCTCAATAACTGTAGCTGTGTATATTGCTTTTGAATAGGCTGATCTAAATGAATTCAGTTTAATAACTTTTCCCTCTACAATTAATGACGAAAGTTCTGTTCTTTTTTCAATACTCCAGTTTTCTATTGCACATTGAGCAAAAATATTTTTCTCGGTAAAAATTATAAGTACAATTAACAGTAACTTTTTAAAATACATATTTTTCAATTTTTTTTTGATGTTTTCAAAAATAACCAAAAAAACAATGTTTATTAATATAGCTTAATTTTGCAGAGCAAAATGAAAAAACCATTTCATCCTATTATTGGAATAATTGGTGGCGGGCAACTTGGAAAAATGCTAATAGAAAGTGGAATGCCATGTAATATACAATACAATGTGCTTGATCCCGACCCCAATGCTCCATGTCGTAAATATGCTCTAAACTTTATAAATGCAAGCCTTGAAAACAAAAATGCAATAAAAAAATTATCATCAGTTAGCAATATTCTCACTTATGAAATAGAGCATGTAAATACTGATGCTTTGGAAGAACTTGAAAGAAATGGAGTAAAAGTAATTCCATCGTCATCAATCCTTAAAATAATAAAAGACAAAGGGCTTCAAAAGAATTTTTATACCCAAAACAATCTTCCAACTGCATTTTATAAAATTGTTAAATCTCACGATGACTGGATTAATGCAATTGATGATTTTAAGGGAGAAAAAATAATTGCAAAACTATGTAGCGGAGGTTATGATGGACGCGGAGTGGCATTGTGTAATAAAACAGATATTAAAAATGGAAAAATTCCTTTTGAGCAGCCATGCATTATCGAAGAATTTGTAAATGATATAACCGAATTGTCAGTAATTGTGGCATCTGATGGAACAAAATCGGTGAGTTGGAATACTATTTTTATGCACTTTGACCCTAAGTTAAATCTGGTTGATTACCTTTACTCACCAGGTGATATTGAAAGCGATATTGAAGAAAAAGTTACTGAAATTGCTAAAAATGCCATTAAATGCCTAAATGGAAAAGGAGTTTTTGCCGTTGAAATGTTTCTTACAAAAGAAAATAAAATATTTATTAATGAAATAGCTCCGCGACCACACAATTCAGGTCATCACACTATCGAAGCCTCATACACATCGCAATACGAACAATTGAACCGCATTTTGCTTGATTTACCATTAGGAAATACTTCACTTATTAAACCTTCTGCAATGGTAAACATTATTGGACCTGAAAATATTAATGGAGATTATCAAATAGAAGGACTTGATTTTGCACTGAAACAAAAAGGCTTTTACTTGCACTTGTACAACAAAATTCAAACTAGACCTGGTAGAAAATTGGGACACTTTACTATTTTGGCTGATACAACAAAAGAAGCCATAGAAATTGCATTGAAAATAAAGAAAAAATTAAAAATTTTAGAAAAAAAATAATATTTTTACATACATGAAAGTACTAATAATAATGGGTAGCGACAGTGATCTTCTGGTAATGAAAGATGCCGCCGAAATACTCGAAACATTCGGAATTGAATATAAAATAACAATTGTATCAGCACACCGTACCCCCGAAAGAATGTTTGAATTTGCAAAGAATGCACATTTACAAGGATTCTGCGTAATAATTGCGGGAGCTGGAGGTGCTGCACATCTTCCCGGTATGACTGCTTCGCTTACACATCTGCCTGTAATTGGAGTACCGGTAAAATCGAGTACCCTCAGTGGGAATGATTCATTACTTTCAATTGTGCAAATGCCTCCGGGTGTTCCGGTTGCTACGGTTGCAATAAATGGAGCAAAAAATGCAGGAATTTTAGCTGCTCAAATAATAGGATTATGTGACAAAAAAGTTGAAGAAAAAGTTATAAAATTTAAGGAAACTATGAAAAATGAAGTTATCGAAAAAGCTGTGAAACTTGAAATCGAAGGGTTTGAAAATTACCTGAATACTCCTTAAAATTTTATAATTTAACAGAATGATAATTGTTGGACAGGCTCTCATTTCTGAAAATATAATTGAAAAAAAATTTGTTTGCAATGTTTCCAAATGTCTTGGTAAATGCTGCGTTGAGGGAGATCGTGGTGCTCCACTCGAAGAATCCGAAATAGATGAAATAGAAAAAAATATTGAGAAAATTAAACCTTTTATGGATAATGAAGGGCTTAAATTATTATCAAAAAATGGATTTTTTGAAATAGACCCTTCCGACAATGAATATGTAACTACATGTAGAACAAATGGAGCTTGTGTTTTTGCAGTTTTTGAAAACAATATTGCTTTTTGTGCAATTGAAAAATCTTTTGAAAACTACGAATCTGATTTCATTAAGCCGATTTCATGCCATCTTTATCCTATCAGAGTTTCAAAATATGGCGATTTTATTAATTTCAATTTTAATGAATGGGATATATGCAAATCGGCTTGTACTAATGGCAATACATTAAATATTCAATTATTTAAATTTTTAAAAAATTCATTGATAAGAAAAATGGGCGAAGAATGGTATAATGAACTTGAGGCTGTAGCCGATGAATGGATTAAAAGTAAAATTTAATCTTCAAGTTTTTGTGCAATAGCATTATTGTATAAATCAGCATACAACTCAATATTTCCTAAAGAAATTTCATTAATTACAATTTTTTTATCTTTAACTGAGCCCAGTTTGGTACTTGAGATTTGGGCTGTAGATACAATTTGTTCAAAAGCCTGTAAATTTTCCGGCTTTACCGAAACTACAACTCTTCCTTGAGCTTCGCCAAACAAAAAAGCATCTTTTCTAAAATTAGAATCGGTAGAAATTTCAAAACCTAAATTTCGGTTTAATGCAGATTCGAAAAGTGTAATAAACAATCCACCTTCGCTTACATCATGGCAACTTTGCAAAAGATTTTTGTAAATTAAATTTAAAACTAAATTATGTAAATTTAATTCTTCGTCAAGGTCAAAATAAGGTGCAGGGCTTTCAGCTATATTCAGATATTTTACAAGATACTGTGATGAGTTAATGTCGTTTTTGCTTTTACCAAGCATAAAAATAACATCACCTTCTTGTTTAAAATCAAGTGTTGTAATATGTTCGGGTTTTTCAATAATTCCTACCATTCCTATAGTAGGGGTTGGAAAAACAGCAGTACCATCACTGCTTTGATTATAAAAGCTCACATTGCCACCGGTTACAGGTGTTTCAAATTTTCTACAAGCTTTGCCCATTCCGTCAATAGAATGTTTAAATTGATAATATACTCCCTTATCATAAGGATTTCCAAAGTTAAGGCAATTTGTAACTCCTACTGGCTTACCTCCTGTACAAACAATGTTTCTGGCTGCTTCGGCAACTGCAATTGCACAACCGGCTTCGGGGTTTGCCCACACATAACGGCTATTGCAATCTACGGTAAGTGCTAAAGATTTTTGAGAACCTTTAATTTTAACAACAGCAGCATCACTTGGGTTGTTTGTGCTTTGGTTTATAGTACCTACCATACTGTCGTATTGCCTGAAAACCCATTTTTTACTTGCAATATTTGGCAATTGAACCATAAATTTTGCTATATCTTCAAAATTATTTTCAATATCAGTAATAACATTTATATCAAAATTATTAAGTCTGTCAATATAACTTGGTTTTTCCCAATCGCGTTTATAAACCGGTGCTTCGCCGCCCAAAACAAGACTTACAGCCGGAATATCGGCTTCAAGAGTTTCGCCGATATAATACTGTACCCTTCCGGTGTTTGTTACTTCGCCAATACAAGCAAAAGTTAAATCCCATTTTTTAAAAATTTTTTCAGCTTCATCTTCCCTACCTTTTTTCAAAACTACCAACATACGTTCCTGGCTTTCGCTTAGCAAAATTTCCCATGCTTTCATGTTTTGTTGTCTTAACGGAACTTTGTCGAGCTGTATTTTCATACCTGTTCCACTTTTTGCAGACATTTCGCTTGTGCTGCATGTTATACCTGCTGCTCCCATGTCTTGCATACCTACCACTGCACCGGTATCAAGTAATTCCATTGATGCTTCAAGTATAAGTTTTTCCCAGAAAGGGTCTCCAACTTGTACTGATGGGAGGTCGTTTATACTATCTTCAGAAATATCTTTGCTTGCAAATGCAGCCCCATGAATACCGTCTTTGCCTGTTGAAGCTCCAAAAATATACACTGGGTTACCGGGCCCATCGGCAGATGCACTTATTGTTTTACCAATTTTTGCAATACCAACACTCATAGCGTTAACTAAAATATTGGTCTCATAACAATCGTCAAAATACACTTCGCCCCCTACAGTAGGAATACCAAAAGCATTTCCATAATCGCCAATTCCTTTTACAACACCTTTTACCAGCCATTTTGTGCGTTTGGTTTCTATATTTCCAAATCTCAAAGAGTTTAATTGTGCTATGGGTCTTGCTCCCATACTAAAAATATCACGGTTTATTCCACCAACGCCGGTGGCTGCACCTTGATAAGGTTCAATGGCACTTGGATGATTATGACTTTCTATTTTAAAACAAACTGCCAAACCATCGCCAATGTCTATTAACCCTGCATTTTCTTCGCCTGCTTTTGCCAAAAGTTTTGGGCTTTCTTTAGGTAGAGTTTTAAGCCATACTATCGAATTTTTATACGAACAATGTTCGCTCCACATTACTGAATACACAGACAATTCGTTAAAATTAGGAGTTCTGCCAAGTATTGTTTTAATTTTTTCGTATTCTTCGGGCAACAAACCAAGTGATATAGCCTGCTCAAGTGTTGTTTCGGGTTGTGAAATTGTATGAGTCAAAACAGAATTATTTAATATATAAAATTCATTGCAAAATTAGCTTATTTTGATTTGTTATTTCTATATTTTTTCTAAATGTAGCTTATGAAAAGCAATTGAGTTTTTTTAAAAAAGTTTTTAATTTATAAAATAAAAATCTATACGTTTTTAATAACTTTGAGAGTTGATTTAATAAGGAAATTTTTTCAGATTAGTAAAAAATTAATGTTTGGTTAATTCTTCTATAATTAAATAAAAAAATGGAAACCGAAAAAATATATAATGAAAATTGTTTGATTACAATGAAAAAAGAAATCCATGTAAATATGCCAGATTGTTCTAATCTATTATTTAATTTTGATGACAATAATAAAATTATTAAATCAAAGAGAATAGCTGATAATGATTCAAAAAATGCAATTTTATATTATAAATTAACAACTGCTATTCAAAATTCTATTGATAAGTATCTTAATCCTAATGCTATATAAAATGAGGAATGGAACATAGTAATTCATTAGAAAAAATAGGAACAGGACTTGTATGTTCATTGGAAACTTTTAAAGGTGCTAAAATTGAACTTGTTAAAAGACTTTCTGGATTTAATGGCTTATCGGTGTATAAAGACGGAAAAGTTCGGAAAATTGAAATTAAAACTATGCAGAATAGTGATAAATGGATTGCAATTAATGGTGTAAGAGCTATTGATAAACTTTTTTTTGAACGAGATTACTGGATTTATTTTGTATTATTTCCTGAAAATGTTGTAATTGTAACTAAAGCACTTACATTTATACAAACACAACTTGAAATTTCTAATACGAAACAAGACTTAATTGAATTAGAGCTATGGATGAATCTATCTAAAAAATTAACAAAGCATAAGAAATTTAAATTTACACCTAAAATAAATGTTACATTTCCAATTCCATTAAGGAAAATGTACAAAGAATTTGAAAATTATAAGGATAAATACTCTAACTCTGTAGTTGAAATATGGCAAAATTCTGATAATTGGAAATTAATTTACAATTCAAAAGAATATAATGAATTTTAGAAGACGATATAGTTGAAAAGTTTAGCGATTGGAAAAAAGATAGAGATGCTCAAGCATGGTTAATCTTAATGAAATACAAACTTTCAGAAATAGAGTTTGTTGAAGCTGCGAAAATATCTAAATACAAAACTGACGTTCAAGTACAAGTAAGCATAAAGCTCAAAAAAGCTATTGATGTTGAAAATTTACAAGTTAAATTGGTAAGTAACCCTAAAGGATTTAATCAAATTGATAAGCGATGGGTTTACAAATACACCGAAATGTGGAATGTTCCTTAATATGTAATTTTGATATAGCTTAAATTTTTTAATGACTTTTAAGATATTTTGTATTACTCATATTATGTTAAAAAATTGCAAAAAAAAAGTGTTTCTACAAATGAATTCAACATATTTTATAAATTATTGAAGCATTTGCCATAGTTTATCTTTAAGTTTCTGAATATTAAACCCAGTTACAGATGAAATGAAAATAAAATCAATGTTTTCGGGTATTTCTGCACTTAACATATTTCTTAACTCTTCGTCAAGTAGGTCAGATTTTGTAATAGCTATGAGCCTTTTCTTAAACATAAGTTCAGGGTTGTGTTTTTTTAGTTCATTCAATAAAATGTTGTATTCTTTAATAATATTACCTGTTTCGGCAGAAATCATAAAAAGCAAAACAGAATTTCGTTCAATATGTCTTAAAAATCTGCTTCCAAGACCTTTGCCTTCGGCTGCTCCTTCTATTATACCGGGTATATCTGCTACAATAAAAGACTTAAAATTGCGATATTTTACAATACCGAGATTGGGTACAAGAGTTGTAAAAGGATAATTTGCAATTTCGGGTTTGGCACTTGTAATTACCGAAAGCAAGGTGCTTTTTCCGGCATTAGGAAAACCAACCAAGCCTACATCAGCAAGCACTTTCAATTCAATTATTACCCAGCCTTCTGTACCATTTTCACCTGGTTGAGCATATCGCGGAGCCTGTTTTACAGGTGTTTTAAAATGCCAGTTGCCAAGACCGCCTCTTCCTCCTTGCATTAATATTTGTGTTTGATTGTGTTCAGTAATTTCAAAAATTACTTCGCCTGTTTCGGCATTTCGGGCTACAGTACCTAGTGGCACCTCTACAATTTCATTTTTACCGTTTCCTCCGGTTTTGTTTTGGCTTTGCCCATCTTTTCCATCTTCACAAAGTATGTGTTTTTGATATTTTAGATGTAGTAAAGTCCAAAGTTGCGAATTGCCTTTGAGTATTACCGAGCCACCTGCTCCACCGTCTCCACCATCGGGTCCTCCTTTGGCAGTAATTTTGTCGCGATGAAAATGTACGCTTCCGGCTCCGCCTTTTCCTGAACGAAAATATATTTTTACATAATCAACAAAATTTGATTCAGCCAAATTTTAATAATTTAATATGTTTTTGTTAGTTAATTACTTCGATAATTTTACATAAATCATCAAATACTTCATCTATTGTATACATGCCATTTATTCCACAATATTTTCCTTGTTTTTTATAAAAATCAATAAGCGGAAAAGTTTCATTATTATAAACTCTAAAACGGTTTCTTATAGTTTCCTCGCTTTGGTCATCAGCTCTACCCGATGATTTACCCCTTAACAAAAGCCTTTTTGTAAGTTCGTCTTCATCTACTTCAAGAGCTATCATTTTCGAAATTGAAAGTGAAAATTTTTGCAGCAATTTATCAAGTGCAACAGCTTGTGCATTGGTACGCGGAAAACCATCAAATATAAAACCACTTGAGTTTTTGTTTTCGTCAATTTTGTTTGAAACCATTCCTATCACAACTTCGTCAGGTACAAGTTCGCCTTTTTCAATAAACTCATTGGCTTTTTTGCCCAATACGGTTCCTGCGGCTCTTTCTGCTCTTAAAATATCACCTGTTGAAATATGAATTAGTTTATACTTTTCAATAAGTTTTTCAGATTGTGTCCCTTTACCTGCTCCCGGAGGACCGAACAATACAATATTTTTCATTTTTCTTTTAAAAAATTATTTGGCAAAAGCTACTGCCCTTCTCTCTCTAATTACTGTTACTTTAATTTGACCCGGATAAATCATCTCTTTCATAATTTTTTGTGAAATATCGAAAGAAAGAAGATCGGATTTTTTATCATCTAAAATATCGCTGTTCACAATTACTCTAAGTTCGCGGCCTGCTTGTATTGCAAATGCTTTGTCAACTCCGTCAAAACTTACAGCAAGTTTTTCAAGATCCTGTAATCTTTTAATATAAGCTTCGGAATCTTCGCGGCGGGCACCAGGGCGTGAACCTGAAATTGCATCACAAGCCTGTATTATTGGCGAGATAAGATTATTCATCTCTATTTCGTCATGGTGTGCACCTATTGCGTTTACAACATCGGGATGTTCACCGTATTTTTCTGCCAATTTCATACCAAGCAAAGCATGTGGTGTTTCGGGGTCGTCTTCTGGCACTTTACCTATATCGTGCAAGAGTCCTGCTCGCTTTGCTAATTTTGGATTAAGCCCAAATTCACCCGCCATTATTGCACATAAATTTGCAACTTCTCTACTGTGTTTTAATAGATTTTGACCATAAGATGAACGGTATCTCATTCTGCCTACCATTCTAATTAGCTCTGGATGCAGTCCGTTTATTCCTAAATCAACAACTGTTTTCTGACCAATTTCTATAATTTCCTGTTCTACTTCCTTAATTGTCTTTTCTACTACTTCTTCAATGCGTGCCGGATGTATTCTGCCGTCGGATACAAGTCTGTGCAATGATAATCTTGCTACTTCACGCCTTATGGGATCAAAGCCCGAAAGTATAATTGCTTCGGGGGTATCGTCAACTATAAACTCTATACCTGTAGCTGCTTCAAGAGCTCGTATATTTCTTCCTTCTCTTCCTATAATTCTGCCTTTTACATCATCATTTTCAATATGAAAAACTGTAACCGTATTTTCAATTGCGTGTTCGGCTGCAGAGCGTTGTATTGTTTGCAAAATCATTCTTTTCGCCTCACGTGTTGCGTTTAGTTTTGCTTCGTCAATGATTAATT
Organism: Bacteroidota bacterium; assembly: GCA_013359235.1. Lineage (GTDB taxonomy): Bacteria > Bacteroidota > Bacteroidia > NS11-12g > UBA9320 > JABWCE01. The sequence goes on along the minus strand of JABWCE010000014.1, from coordinate 32,400 downwards.
TCATTTGTGATAAAGCTTGGTTTTCAGCATCTGATTTTAATGCTTCAACAAGCTCATTTTTTGCCTGCTGGGCTGATAATCCTGCAATTTTTTCTAACTTTTCAACTTGACTTGCATGTAGTTTTTCAGCTTCGGCTTTTTTTACTTTTGCTACATCAATTTGATTTGTGAGGTCGTTTTTAAGGTTTTCTATTTCTTTGTTTCTGCGTTCTAAGTTTGAAATTTTATCATTTAGGCTCTGTTCTTTACCTCTGATGCGGTTTTCGGCTTCAGCTATTTCTCTGTTTCTTGAATTAATTTTTTCGTCATGTTGGTTTTTTAATTCATAAAATTTTTCTTTTGCCTCAAGTTCTTTGGCTTTTAGTATAGCTTCGGCTTTGTTTTTTGCATCAGCTATAATTCCGTTTGATTTTTTTTTGTTTCGATTGTTTATCAGGTAAAATGCTGCCGAAGTTCCTGCTCCGATGCCAGCTACTATACCCAATACTAATGATAATGGTTCCATTTTTTTCTTCTTTTTTTAAGTTTGTCCTTTTTTTTAAAAGCAGAACTTTAAGAAATTTCAAAATTACATAGGAAGTTGTCAATATCTTTGAGCTGCTGCGACAGTTCAGAGTTTAATAGCTGGTTTTGAGAATCGCTATTAATATTTTCGGTTGCAATTTCGAGTGCCGTCATGGCAAGTGCATCCTGTTTATCTTTAACCGAAAAATTTTCGGTATAAAATTTTGACCTTTCGTTTACCAGTTTTGCCGCTTTTCTGATGTTTTCTTCTTCTGAAGTTGAAATTTTAAGCGGGTATTGCCTGTCTCCTATTATTATTTTGATGGATATTTCTTCCTGTTCCACCTGTTTTTCATTTTTTGTTTTTAATCGTTGAGCAATGCTATGCTCTTATCTATTTCTCTTATAAATTCGTTTATTTTTAATTTCAATTCTTTTTTTTGTGTATCGTCTTCTGTAATTTTATTTGCAATTTTAAGTAATTTATTTTTCTCTTCTATATCTTTTATCGTTTCTCTTTGAATTTCAATAGTTTTTTCTAAATCATGGATTTTTTTCTCAAAATCTTTGTTTTGGTTTTGCAATTCTTTGTTTCGCAAAACAAGCTGCTCTATTTTATGCTTTATTCTTTGAAATATTTCTTCTGTTTCTGACATTCTTTTTTATTAATTATTTTCTAATAAATGCTCCAAGTTCGGTTTCAAAAGTAAATATCAGTTTTTGCATTATATAATCTATTTGTTTATCGGTCATAGTTTTTTCGCTATCGTAAAGCAAAATATTAAAAGTGTAAGATTTTTTGCCTTCTTCAAGCGTTTTGCCTTTGTAAACATCTGTCATATTTATTTTTTGTAAATATTTTCCAACTGTATTTTTAACAATTTTTTCAATATCCGAATAGTTTACGGCTTCATCTATTATTAAATTTAAATCGCGGCTAACCTCCGGAAATACAGGAACATCGCGTAATTCGAATTTGTTTTTTGATATATTGTTCAACAATTTTTCAAAATTCAATTCGGCAAACCATACTTCGGTATTTACATCAGTTTTGTCAAGCAACTTTTTTTCTACTTTGCTTATTTTAGGTGTATTGAAATTAATACCTCCGGCATGTAAAACAATATTTTCAACTATAGTTTTTAAATAAAAATAATCGGCATATTCGGGTTTTTTAATCCAATTTGTGGTTTCACGGTTCCCACTTACTATTAATGCAATTTTTTCAATTTCAAAATAATTTCCATCTTCGTTTTTATGATAAATTTTGCCAAACTCAAAAAATTTGTTGTCGTGTATTTTCCTGTTTTTGTTGTATGCAACGGATTCGAGCATAGTGGGCAACATTGAATGCCGCATAACTGCAAGTTCATTGCTTAGTGGATTGCTCAGATAAACGAGTTCATTTTTTTCGGTTTCATCATAATAATTGTCGCTTGTTAATGAATTTGTCATTATTTCATTAAAACCTTGCGATTTTAAATAATTGCTTATTTTTTGTTTTATTAAATGTTTATCGGGAATTGCAGAGTTTACAATAGCTGTATTTACATTTTCGGGAAAAGCAATTTTGTCAAAACCATATATCCTCAAAATATCTTCAAAAACATCAATATCCCTTGTTATATCAGTTCTGTAACGTGGTATAATTAATTTTAAACCTTCGTTGTTTTCTTCTACAATTTTCATTTCAAGATTTGAAACAATAGTTTTTACTACATTTTTTTCAATTTCAACTCCTAAAATTCTTTTCAGTTTATCGAATGAAATAAATACTTGAGCAGGCTCAATTAGTTTACTATTTACTTCAACTGGCAAAAATTCAATTTTACCACCGGCTATTTCCAATACCATTGCTGCTGCTTCTATCATAGCATTATAAGTATTTTCAGGGTTAATACCACGTTCAAATCTGAATGAAGAATCAGTAGAAATTCCGGTGATTTTTGATGTTTTTCGTACAGCAGACATATCAAAACATGCGCTTTCTATAAAAATATTTTTTGTGTTATTGTCAACACACGTGTTTAAACCACCTATAACACCTGCAAGAGCCACAGGTCCATTATGGTCGGCAATCACCATTTCTTGCCCATTTAGTTTTTTTTCTTCTTTATTTAAAGTAATTATTTTCTCGTTTGGGTTTGCATTTCTCACTTCTATGTTTCCATTCAATTTATCAAAGTCAAAAGCATGAATCGGTTGTCCCGTATCGTGTAAAATGTAATTTGTGATATCTACAATATTGTTTATTGAATTTAAACCTATTGAAGAAAGTTTTGAAGAAAGCCAATCTGGTGATGGTTTTACATTTATATCTTTTATTAAAATACCACAATATTTTTCACATAAATCATCACTTTTTATTGAAATACTCAATGGCATTTTGTTTTGAGCAGTGGTTATTTCAAATGTTTTTGGTTTGATTAGGTTTCGGTTTAGTAATGCTTTTAAATCTCTTGCTACACCCAGATGCGAAGCTGCATCGCCACGATTTGCAGTAAGCCCTATTTCGAAGATAAAATCGTTTGGAGTTTTTATATAATCAGTAACTAATTTACCTTGCAAACAATTTTCGTCAAGTATTAAAATTCCTTCGTGGTTAGTACCTAATCCTATTTCGTCTTCGGCACAAATCATACCGTTTGATTCTATTCCTCTGATTTTTGCTTTTTTAATTTTAAAAGGTTCTGAATTTAATGGGTAAATTGTAGTTCCGACAGTAGCTACAACTACTTTTTGCCCTTGCTTAACATTTGGTGCACCACACACTATTTGAAGAATTTCGCCATTTCCAATATCTACTTTTGTTATTTTTAATTTATCGGCACCGGGGTGCTTTTCTACTGATAATACATGACCAACTATCAAACCCTTTAAGCCTCCTTTTATTACTTGGTGCTCGTAAAAATCTTCAACTTCAAGCCCACAATTTGTAAGTAAATCTGAAATTTCTTCGGGTGTTTCGTTTAATTCTATGTGCTTTTTAAGCCAATTGTACGAAATTTTCATCAATGGGCGAAGATAATTTTAAAAAATTAATTTTAAAGTTTGAATTTGTAATATCTATTTAATTATTGGTTTAGAAAATATATTTATTGATATGTTTTTAAAAGTTTAAAAATTGAATTGAGCTTGTATTCGCATCAAATTACCTTTTTGTAAATTATTTTGCATTTTGTAATCTTCAAACCTTCGTTCTGACATGGTGTACATTACTACAAGTTCAAAATTTTTCACAGGTTGCCATTCGGCTGCTATATCGAGTTCTTTAACTAAATAGCTTCTGGCATCAAGTTCATGTTTTTTCCCTCCTTTATAATAATTATATTTAATAAATGGGATTATTAATTGATTTTTATACTTTATAAAATAATTGACTAAAACATAACCACCTTTAAGTTCCTTTGTTTCTATTGAATCTGTAAACTTATTAAATTCAGGACCTTTTCCTATATTGTACTCGGCTTGTAAACCCAATGGTTTAGGATAAAGAATAAAACTTGCAGCCATCCTTTGATCAAGGTAATTCAAATCATTGTTTACCTTAGTTTTTTCAGATTTATTTTCTAAAACATATTTGCCTCTATAAGCCTGTACACTTGCTTCTACAGTTTGCCCATTGATAGAAAACGGGTATGAAATTCGCGAAACAACATGTAAGTTTTTGTTCAAATCGCTTTTATTGGATGTTTGACCATTGAATACCCCCACCCCCAAAACACCATAATCACCACTGCCTTTATAACCTTCGTTTACAAGCGAATTGAATAATTTTCTTGTTTTATGAGGAGCCCAGTAAAAAAAAGCACCCAAATCTCGTTCGTTTGATATTGCACTGTTCAAGGCATCGCTACGGTCTAATGACAATCTGTTTTGGCTTGATTGAAGATTTTCAAAACCGTAAGGTATCTTACTTTGACCAATTCTAAGCCTGTATTCTTTGTTTTTATCAAACGAAAAGTCGAAATAAGCATCTCGCAGTTGTCCAAAATTTAGTATTGTGCCCGATGTGCTTGTGGCAAAATCAGGTTGAATATATAAAAAAATTCTATCAGAAATATTTCCGTAAAAAACCAAACGCATTCTTCTAATAAAAAAACTGCCATTACCCCACGATTTGTCGCACTGTTCGCACTTTAGCGAATCGTTGGTTTCAAATAATCGGTTATATCTGAATTGTGCATATCCGCGAATTGATATTTTTTCATACCAATTTTCCGAAAATGTTTTTTTGTTATCTTGAGATTTTGAATTTTTGGGAACTAAGATACCAAACAAAATAAATAGTAGGAGTGCAGAAAAATTTAATAATCTTTTCATTTGTTTTTTATTTAATGCAAAAAAATAATATACTTTTTAATTGATTATTAATTTTACGTTAATTTACTTTCATAACACTTAACGAAAATTTAACATTGAATTTTTATTTTATATCTTTTATTAAAATCTGAATGTTTTTTACGCCATTAAACTCTTCTTCATGTAAGGAAATCAAGCTCTCGAAAGAATTTCCATTTTTTATTTTTTCATATTTTTCCCCCAATTTAAAGGCAATTCCTTTTACAGGTTTCGAAATATTGGGTAATATCACATTTATGCTGAGGTGAGAATTGTCGCTACCCATTTGCTTTACCATTCCTGTATCTTTTAAGCCTGATATATAAAATACAGGTGTCATATTCCCGGGTCCGTAAGGTTCCATTTGTTTTAATAATTTTAACAACGAATCGGTAATTTCTTCAGGTTTTATTTCAATATCGTATTTAAATGTTTCAACAAGCATTTCTCGGGTTAATTTTTTACTGGCAACATTATCAAACTTGTCTTTAAATTTTTCAAGATTTGCAGCATCAAGGCTCAAACCAGCAGCATGGCTATGCCCACCGAATTGCAAGAGCAAATCACTACATTCAATTAATGCTTCGTGTATATCAAAACCCTCAATAGACCTTGCAGAGCCTGTAATTTTTCTATCATCACCTGTTAATATTATTGTTGGTCTGTAATGGTATTCTATTACTCTTGAAGCTACAATTCCTACTACACCTTTGTGCCATTTTTGATTGTATAACACATTTGTAAATTTGTTGAGATGGTATTTGTCTTTTTCAATCATTTCAAGAGCTTGTGCTGTAATACTTTCGTCAATAGATTTTCTTTCACTATTGTTTTTATTCAAAACTTCAACATATTTCTCGGCTTCATCTTCGTTTTTTGCTAATAGAAGTTTTACGGCATCTTTTGCATCGCTTAACCTGCCTACCGCATTTATTCTTGGACCTAAGTAAAATACAATATCTGATGTTGTAAGGTCTTTTTTATTTATACAACTTTCTTTCAAAATTTTTAAGCCTGGCGATGGGTTATTATTTAGTTTTTCAGTGCCGAATTTAACTATTATGCGGTTTTCATCAACTATCGGAACGATATCGCAACAAATACTTACAGCAACAATATCAATATATTTAAGAAAATTTTCATCAGGTAAACATTTGTCTTTACAAATTGCTTGTATGAGTTTGAAACCTACACCACATCCTGATAATTCTTTGAATGGATATGTTTCGCCTTCTGCTTTAGCATCTAAAACGGCAATAGCTGGAGGAAGATTTTTTGCAGGAAGATGATGGTCGCAAATTATAAAATCAACATTATTATTTGCGGCATATTCTACAAGTTTTTCTGAACGAATACCACAATCGAGAGTAATAATGAGTTTAAAATTATTATTTATAGCATAATCAACACCTTTTTGCGAAACTCCATAGCCTTCGGTATAGCGGTCGGGGATATAATATTCAATAGATTCAGTAAATTTTCTTAAAAACGAATAAACTACTGCAACGGCAGTTGTTCCATCAACATCATAATCGCCATAAATCAATATTTTTTCGTTTTTAGAAATTGAAAGGTTTATCCTATCTACTGCCTTTTTCATATCTCTGAAAAGAAAAGGGTCGTAAAGATTATCAAGCGATGGTCTGAAAAATTTTTTTGCTGTTTCAAAATCCGAAATTCCACGTTGAAAAAGCAAACTTGCAATAATGCGGTTTACATTTAACAAAGTTTGAACTTTTTCAACCCCTTGCAAATCGGGCTTCGGCATATTTATCCAATTTTTTAATGACATTTATTAAAAAAAACTTAACAATTTCTTAACTTTAGAATAGATGACAAGATTAATCTTTGCATCATAAAAATCAAAATTACTATGGCAAACTTATTAAGTTTTTTTATCCCCAAAGAAAGAAAGTTTTTCGAAATGTTTCAAAGTGCAACAAATAATCTTGTAGAGATATCGAAATTGCTTGTAGAGTTAGTTAAATCTACTTCGGCTGACGAAAGAAAAAATTTGAGAAATGAAATTGAAAGAATGGAGCATGTTGGTGACGGAATTACTCATGATATATTAAAACAACTAAGCAAAAGTTTTATTACCCCGTTTGACAGGGAAGATATTCATTCATTAACAGTAATAATTGATGATATTGTTGATTATATAAATGGGGTAGCAAGCAGAATAATAATTTATAAAATAGAACCTAATGATATTACTCCTGAAATTATAAAACTTGCCGAGCTTATATTGAAATGCAGCGAAGAATTGCAAATAGCTGTTGGGCAACTTCATAATCTTAAACATATTGAAAAAATAAATGAAGCTTATGTGAGGATAAATTCAATTGAAAACCATGCCGATGATATTTTTGATATGGCAATAGGGCAATTGTTTGAAGAAGAAAAAGACCCTATAAAACTTATAAAAATGAAAGAAATATACGCCACCTTAGAAACAGCTACTGATAAAGCAGAAGATGCGGCTGATATTATTAAATCTATTCAGGTAAAAAATGCCTAACAAATAAAAATTTATATGGAGTTACTTATTATAGTTATTGCATTAGCACTTATTTTTGATTTTATAAATGGGTTTCACGATGCCGCAAACTCAATTGCTACAATAGTTTCAACAAAAGTATTAACACCTTTTCAAGCTGTACTTTGGGCAGCATTCTTCAATTTTATAGCATTTCTTATTTTTAAAGACCATGCTGTAGCAAATACAATAGGTAAAACCGTGTATTCTGATTTTATTACTCTTCCGGTAATATTAAGCGGTTTGATTGGTTCAATAGCATGGAATTTGGTAACATGGTATTACGGCATTCCTTCTTCGTCTTCGCATACTTTAATTGGCGGTTTTGCAGGGGCAGCACTTTGTCATGCTTTTATTACAAAGGGATTTATGCCTATAAACGAAATAATTGACAGTGGTAAAATAAATAAAACTATTTGGTTCATTTTTCTTGCTCCAATTATAGGTATGATGATTTCTATTTTTTATACTTTAGTTTTTATCCAATTGAAAACATGGCTTAAAGTAGGAATATTAGTGCTAACTTCGGCTGTACTTTACTTGGTTTTTACAGGTTTTCAAGAAAATAAAATAAATGAAAACTTAAAGAAATTTTTTAAAGTTGATAAATACACCTATGAACTTGAAATAAAACACGACAATTCAGTAGCAGAAAAATTAAAACAAGCCAAAGAAAATTCTGATAAATGTAAACCATTTGCAAAACTATACGAAACAAAAGGTGCGGCAGTAACGGTTGATAGTATTGTAAATCATGTTGATTTAACCGATGCTGCAATTTCAAAAACCAATGAAAAAGTAGCATTATTTTTTAAACTTGAAATGCTCAAATACAAAGCAAAAAATGACAAATCTTTCGAAAGCCAGTACAACGAGTCAAAAGAAATAGTTGACAGCATAAAATTAATAGTAAATAAAAATTACAAACATGGAAACGATTCGCTATTATCGGCTATTTATACCTCATTTGGCAAAGAAATAAGAGACAAAAACAAGTTTAAAAAAACTATTATAATAGACATAAAGAAGGAACTGATAAAAGAAGTTGAAAAAGCCAATAACAAATATTTGCGAATAGCAATTATATTATCATTATTAGTTTTTGCTCTATCATTTATATATACCGAAAAAATAAAAGAGCGAACCGTGAGCCGAACAGTAAATTCATTCAAAAAAATGCAATTGATGTCATCGGCAGCGTTCAGCATTGGACATGGCGGAAACGATGCCCAAAAAGTAATGGGGATAATTGCCGCAGCCCTTATCACAAGCGGAAACTTAACCGATATAAAATCAATGCCCGATTGGGTTCCGCTTTCATGTTATCTCGCCATAGGCTTAGGTACACTTTCTGGCGGCTGGCGTATAGTAAAAACTATGGGTAGCAAAATAACCAAAGTTACCCCGCTTGAAGGTGTAAGTGCCGAAACCGCAGGTGCTACTACATTGTTTCTCACAGAGCAAATGGGAATACCCGTAAGTACAACACATACTATTACTGGCTCTATTGTTGGTGTAGGTTTGGTAAAGGGCGTTTCGTCTGTAAAATGGGGGGTTACCATTAGTTTGCTTTGGGCATGGGTACTTACCATACCTGTAACTGCTATTATTGCTGCAGCAGTGTATTTTCTCGTACAGTTTTTTGTTTAGCTAAATGAATAATAAAGGATATTGGTGGTTATTTTTTGTTTCAGTTATTATTTCGTTTTTTATAACTTTTTTACTAATAGCTGCAATTTGGTTTATTGCAAACAAAAAACAAATAGAATTCGATTTATTATTAAGTGAAATTTCAACTTTTTGGCTTGTAAATGCTTCATGTATCTTTATTTGTTTGTACTTTATAATATTGCACAATACACATAAAATTTATGAATTAATACAAAAAAATCCCTTGTACAATAACAAAATTGATAATAAAACAGGCATTAACCCACTAAAAAGTATTATAAATAATCTTAAATTTTATAACTCGAAAGTAGAAGATGAATTATTTAAACTAAATAAACTCGAAAAATACCGCAGAGAGTATATTGGCAATGTATCTCACGAACTAAAAACACCTGTTTTCAATATACAAGGATATATTTCTACATTACTTGAAGGTGGAATTGATGACAAAAAAATATCTATAAATTTTCTCGAAAAAGCCGATAAAAATGTTGATAGAATGATAAGCATTATTGACGATTTGCAAACTATAAGTCTATTAGAAACAGGCGAACTTAAACTTGATTTTGAAACTTTTGAGATAAATGAACTAATAATTGAAGTTATTGAAAACGAAAACGACAATGCAGGCAAAAACAATATTTTTATTGATTTTAAAAAAACGAATGAAATATTTGTAACTGCCGACCGAAACCGTATTAAACAAGTATTGAGCAATCTTATTTTAAACTCGATAAAATACGGCAAACAAGAAGGTGGTAAAACTATTTTGAGAATTTACGAACTCGAAAACTATATTAAAATTGAAATTTCTGATAATGGAATAGGCATAGACAATAAACACCTTGGTAGAATTTTTGAAAGATTTTATAGAGTTGACAATTCGCGAAGTCGCGAAAAAGGAGGTTCAGGATTAGGACTTTCAATTGTAAAACACATAATTGAAGCACATCGCCAAAAAATAGAAGTAATAAGCACTCCAGGTTCGGGAACTATATTCAGTTTTTCGCTTTCCAAAGCCTTAGAGTAAGTTTTAATTATAGTTACCCAAAAACTTAAAACTCAAAAATAAGTTTGTGAAAATAATGTAATCCCAAAAATATGGTTTTTAAATTATTTTTGCAATAATGGAATCTCCGTTAAAAATACACAATACACTTACAGGCAAAAGCGAGGTATTTACACCAATCAATCATCCTTATGTGGGTTTGTATTTGTGCGGTCCCACAGTTTATGGATATCCACATCTCGGGCATTCACGTGGACCCGTAATTTTTGATGTAATCATACGATATTTGATACATTTGGGATACAAGGTGCGTTTTGTAAGAAACATTACAGATGTTGGTCATTTGCTTAATGATGCTGACGATGGAGAAGATAAAATTGCAAAAAAAGCTAAACTTGAAAAACTTGAACCAATGGAAATTGCACAACACTTCACAGAGGCATACCACGAAGAAATTAACAAACTAAATGTAATTAAACCCTCAATAGAACCAAGAGCAAGCGGGCACATAATAGAGCAGATAGAAATGATAAGCAAAATAATTGAGCTGGGATACGCTTATGTTGCAAATGGTTCAGTTTATTTTGATGTAATAAAATATGCTCAAAAGTATAATTATGGAGAACTTTCTGGAAGAGTAATTGAAGACTTGATAGCCGGGGCAGGGCAAGCCCGTCGTGAACTTGAAGGACAATATGAAAAGAAAAACCCAAATGATTTTGCACTTTGGAAAAAAGCATCAGAAGAACATATAATGCAATGGAACTCGCCATGGAGTATGGGTTTTCCCGGTTGGCATATTGAATGTAGTGCAATGAGTGCAAAATACCTTGGCAAAACCTTCGATATACATGGCGGCGGAATGGATTTGCTTTTTCCGCACCATGAAAGCGAAATAGCACAAAGTACCGTTTGCCACAACATAAATCCTGCAAATTATTGGATACATCACAATATGGTTACTTTAAACGGGCAAAAAATGGCAAAATCTTTAAACAATGGTATTTTGCTTTCAGAACTTTTTTCGGGAAATCATCATTTACTCGAAAAGGCTTACAGCCCTATCACTTTGAAATTTTTTATACTTCAAGCTCATTACAGAAGTACTCTTGATTTTAGCAATGATGCACTTAAAGCCTCAGAAAAAGGACTTCAAAGATTGTTTAATTCTTTAGAATTACTCAACAAACTAAAAATTTCAGAAAAATCAGATTTTGATATTACCGAATTAAAAAATAAAATTTATGATGCTTTGAATGATGATTTCAATACTCCTATTGCAATATCATACATATTTGAAGCAGTAAACATTATAAACAAGATAAACGATGGTTATGCTACTATTGATAAGGAAGAATTAAGCAAACTGAAAAACCTGATGAATACTATGATTTTTGATGTTTTAGGATTAAAAAACGAACAATTAACAAACACAAAACAATACATAGATCCTTTAATAAAAATACTATTAGAATTGCGAAACGAAGCAAAAAAGAACAAAGACTATAAAAAATCTGATGAAATTCGAGATAAATTGCTAAAAGCCGGTTTTGAAATAAAAGACGGCAAAGACGAAACAACTTATTCAATAATCAAAGAATGAAATTAAAAATTTACATCCTGCTTTTTTTTATCGCAATTTTTTTATCGTGCAATACAAAAACAAATGAAGGCGAAAATACCGAAGATGAAGAAGAATATTCAAACGAAGCATTAAATTCTGTAAATTTTAATGCAGATAGCGCTTACAGTTACATTCAAAAACAGGTTGACTTTGGACCAAGAGTGCCAAACTCACAAGCACACAAAAACTGTGGTAACTGGCTTACTCAAATGTTAAAAAAATGGTGCGATACTATTTATGTTCAAGAGTTTCAAGCTAAAAGTTATAAAAATGATACCTGGAACGGAAAAAACATAATAGGCACAATAAATCCAAAAGCAAAAAATAGATTATTGCTATGCGCCCACTGGGATACAAGACCTTGGGCAGACGAAGACACAATAAACCCAAACACACCTGCTGATGGTGCAAATGATGGAGGAAGCGGAGTTGGAATTTTGCTTGAGCTTGCCCGCCAGTTTCATATTAAAAGACCCGAAATCGGGATTGATATTATTTTTTTCGACCTTGAAGATGGAGGCCAAAGTTCAGAAAGCGAGATAGAAGGCACATGGTGCCTTGGTTCGCAATATTGGGCAAAACACCTGCATTTTCCCGAATACAGAGCAAATAAAGGAATACTACTCGATATGGTTGGAGGGCAAAACGCCACCTTTGCCCACGAAGATATGTCGGTAAAATTTGATATGGAATTTCTTGGAGTTGTTTGGCAAACGGCAGCATCACTTGGCTTTGGCAATTTTTTTATCAACTATTCAAAATCCGGAATAACTGATGACCATGTTTATGTAAGTTTTATTGCAAAAATTCCTACAATTGATATTATTGAATACAATCCAAGAACAAAAACAGGCTTTAGTTCGAGTTGGCATACACACAACGATAATATGAAAATTATAGATAAAAACACATTGACAGCAGTAGGCAAAACAGTAATCTATGTTTCATACAATTTTGCAAAACTCACCTCTTATCAAAACTAAAAAATGCACCCACAATTAAATTCACTTGCCGAGAAATTGAATCCCTTTGTTCCATTTGGGGCTGATAAAATGGTTGCACAATTGATAATTTCAAACAATATTCATTTAACCCTTACACGCCAAAGAACAACAAAGATAGGCGATTACCGTCCACCTCAAAAAGGCAAAGGTCATAGAATTACAATTAATAAAAATCTTAACAAGTTTTCGTTTCTCATTACATTTATCCATGAATTATCGCACCTTACCTGCTGGAATGATTTTCAAAACAAAGTTTTGCCACATGGTACCGAATGGAAAAACCATTTTAAAAGACACATGACACCCTTTTTGAACAATAATTTTTTCCCCGAAATAATTCTCAATGCTTTAATTAAATATATGAACAACCCTGCTGCATCGAGTTGTGCCGATATTAATCTTATGAAATCTTTACAAATGTTTGAACCTGATGATGGTTTGAAAAACCTTGAAGAACTTGAAGAAAATTCAATTTTTTCACTCGATGGAAACAAAATCTTTAAAAAAGGTGCTTTAGAACGTAAAAGATATAAATGTTACAACCTTACAAACAAAAAATATTATTTGGTAAGTGCAATTGCAAGAGTTAAAAAAATTGAAAAAACAGACTGAAAACATGAAAAAAATATATTCAACAATATTTCTTATACTGATTTTTACATGTACATGGACAGCTTTAGCCCAAAATCCTTTTAAATTTACAATAGTAAAAAATATTGAAGCTACCGAAGTAAAAAACCAAGGCAATACCGGCACATGTTGGAGTTTCAGCACTTCGTCTTTTGTAGAATCAGAGATATTGCGTATTTCAGGAAAAAAAATTGACCTTTCAGAAATGTTTGTAGCACGAAAAATTTACCTTGAAAAAGCCGAAAACTATCTTCGTTTCTGGGGAAAAGCCAATTTTAGCCAAGGAGGCTTGGCTCATGATTATTTTAATGTAATTGACAAATACGGTTTAATGCCCGAAACAGTTTACAATGGTAAAAAAAACAGCAACCACAATCATTCACTACTCGAAATATCATTAAAAAATTATCTCGATTCCATTTTAAAATTTAATACGATTGACCCTCATTGGAAAGAAAATTTTGAAACAATACTCGATAAATTTCTCGGAGCATGCCCGGCACTTTTTACCTACGAAGGCAAAGAGTATTCGGCAAAATCTTTTGCAGAGTCATTAAATTTAAAAACATCGGATTATTTAGGTTTTACAAGCTATACACATCATCCTTTTTATAAAAACTTTATCCTCGAAATACCAGATAATTTTTCGAGAGGTCAATATTTTAACGCACCTATCGAAACATTGATTGACCTGATAAATTCTTCAATAGATAAAGGCTATTCAGTAGTGTGGGATGGTGATGTAAGCGAAACAGGTTTTTTGAGAGATAAAGGAGTTGCTGTATTACTACCTGAGGGTATTTTACTTGGCGATTCACTACCTATAGAACAAATTCCATCGCAGCAATTGAGACAATACACTTTTGATAATCATGAAACTGCCGATGACCACTTAATGCAAATTACCGGAATTGCAAACGACCAAAAAGGTAATAAATATTTTATAACCAAAAATTCATGGGGAAAAAAATCAGGAATTGAGGGTTACGTATATATGTCAGAAAAATATATTATGCTCAAAACTGTTTCAATTTACATAAATAAAAATGCTATAACTCCTGAAATAAACAAACAATTTGAAATTAATTGACAATACTTCAAAAAATAAAATCTGCAAAAAGTAACCTTTTGCTTATAGCTATATGGCTGATTTTTTCAATACTTTTTAGCTATCACAAAACAGTTTTTAATCCCCCTCTTTCGGTACACCAAGGAGCACAAGCCGATAGGGCTTCTATTGCTTACAATTTTTTTAAAACCAACTCAAATTTTTTTGAACCTCGTGTTATGGAAACTGGCACAAAAGATGGTATAACACCTTCTGAATTTCCAATTGTGAGTTATATTTCGGCTTTGTTTTATAAAATTTTCGGGTTTAATGATTTTTGGTACCGTTTTGTGGTTTGGTGTTTTATGTCATTTGGATTTTGGTGTGCAGTACAAATCATTAAAATATTTGAAAACTCAAAAATTTTATCTTTAATTATTGCAAGTTGCTGGTATTTTGGAACAGTTCTTTGTTATTATACAAACAATTTTTTGCCTGATATAGCCTCGCTTTCGCTAATGTTATATGGAATATACAGGTATCAAGTTATACAAACACAAAACTCAACTTTAAATAAAGTATTATTTACAATTGCAATTACTCTTTCATGTTTAATAAAAATCACTTCATTGATTTTTGTTATATCATTATTGCTTTGCCAAACCTATTTTTATATAAAAAACAAAAAGAAAACAACCATTTTTACAGAAAGTATAATTGTATTTATAATAGTTTTCTCGTGGTATTACTATTGCATAAACCTCGAAAAACAAGTAGGAGGGTCATATTTTCTTATGAAAATTGAGCCGTCTCAAAATCTTGCTGAGTTTGTAAAAAATTTTGACATTTTTTTCAGTAATTGGTTTTTAAAAATATACAATATTGCACAGTGGATTTTGATTGGATTAGGGTTGGCTGTTTTGTTTTTTACCAATATCAAAAAAGAAATTAAACTATTCACATTTATTTCAATTATTGGTTGCTTGGCGTTTTATGCATTAATGTCTAATCAATTCAGGTTTCATGATTATTACATCATTACTTTTATGCCTATAATGTTGTTTTTAATTATCTCAGCTTATAAATTTCTTGAAAAATTAAATAAAACTATTGCAATTTTTATAATATTTAGTATTGGATTTTGGGGAATGATTGATGCCAAAAACGGAGTAAGACTTAGGTACAGCAAAGGAAATTATTGGTATCAAACCTTTTTTGAACCACAAAATTTTATAGGTACAAATGACTGGCTTAAAAAAAATGGAATAGATGAAAATAAAAAGATTTTTGTAGCTTTTGACGAAAATCCAAATGTAATGCTTTATATGTTCAAAAGACGTGGGTACAGAGTTTTTGACCACAATCAACTTTATGTTGAAGAAAAAATAAAAATTACCGGAAACTTAATTACAAGCAATTCTTCAAGGTTTTTTAAACAATACCCTGCAATGATTGATAAACTTGAACTTGCCTCTCAATATAAAGATTGGAAACTATTTAAAATAAAAAATGGAAATTGACGAGACCGAAAAAGCAATATTGCAAAAATTAATTTTTGCCGAAAGCTATGAAAATATTTTAAACGATTGTAAAGAACTTGCACCTGTCAACGTTATTTCTGATATTTTAAAATTTCTGTTGCATCATAAACTAATAGTTGCAATAACGCTTGAAAACGAAGGCAAAACAGGATTTTTTTTTGATTCGGATAATATGACCGGATATCAATATAGGATTACAGCCAAAGGTTTAAAACAATTGAATTTTTAGCTACTTATAATTAATAATATTAAATTTGCTAAAAAATATGAAAAAATCAATATTCAAAACCACAGCAATTGTATTATTTGTTGCATTATTTGTTAATTCAACTTTATTAAAAGCACAGGAAAAAAAAACCGAATGGAAAGAAAAAAACGATTTTCATTCAGTAATGTCAGCAACTTTTCACCCATCTGAAGAAGGCAATTTGGAGCCTATAAAAAACCGCAGTGGCGAGCTTGTAGAAAGTGCCAAAGCATGGATGAACAGTACACCTCCAAAAGAATTTGATAACCCAAAAGTAAAAAAAACTTTAAAAAAATTGTATAAAAATTCCGTAGCCTTAGATAAAATGATAAAAAACAAAGCAAGTGATGAAAAAATCAAAACTTCATTATCAAAACTACATGATATTTTTCATCAGATAGTTGAAATTTGCAGACATAAAGACGGAGAAGGGCATTAAATAATTTTTTATTAAATCGGAAAATTTGTGTAAAACTAACCTTAATTTCACAACTGAATTGACGACTAAAAAATTTACCTTTGAGCAAATTAACAGGCGACAATAATGCTGACCAAAGAACACATAAAAGAGGTAAAATCAAAAGGAAACGGTGGTATTGGACACCTTGTAAAGTTATACCGCGACAGTAGTTCTATAAGCTTCATTCTTGAAAACTTGGGACATCTTCCCAACGACTTTGACGGCAGTTTTTTACCTGACTTACTTCAACATAAGAGTTCCAATGTTCGCCTTTGGACTGTAAAGACGATTGGCAAACTTTCAAATGAGGACTACTTGAAACTTTTGAAAAAAGTAATTCAAAACGAGGAGGACACGACTGTAAGACGAGAGGCGGTTTCATCAATCGGACGAATGAGAAACCCGAAAGCAAAAAAATATCTTTTTGAAGTTCTCAATGACAATGACCCAAAAGTTGTGTGCCAAGCAATCAGAGGGCTTTTAGTTTTCAGAGGCGACAAAGATGTTGAAGAAAATTTGCAGCCACTAATTAATCATCAAAACGAAATGGTGAGAACGGTAATTTACAAGGAGTTTTTTGCTACGCAAAAAACTCCTTCCCATCAACCACACACTGAAAGTTTTGATTATTTGAAAAATGTAATTGTCAATGGCGACACCATTGAAACAATGAAACTTTTACAAGATGAAAGTGTGCATCTCACATTTACATCGCCTCCATATTACAACGCACGGGACTATTCAATTTATCCAAGCTATAAACATTACCTTGAATTTTTGAGAGATGTTTTTCAGCAAGTTCATCGCATTACAAAAGAAGGAAGATTTTTAATCGTGAACACTTCACCGATTATAATTCCAAGAGTTAGCCGTTCTCACAGTAGCAAGCGTTATCCAATTCCGTTTGACATTCATCCATACTTGATGGAAATGGGTTGGGAGTTTATTGATGATATTGTTTGGATGAAACCAGAAGCGAGTGTAAAAAACCGCATTGGCGGTTTTCAGCAGCACCGAAAACCGCTTGGCTACAAACCAAACAGTGTGACAGAATATTTAATGGTTTACAGAAAATCAACTGAAAAACTTTTGGACTGGAACATTCGCCAATACGATTGGACGACTGTAAAAGAAAGTAAAGTTGCAGATGGATTTGAAACAACAAATGTTTGGAAGATTGACCCTTGTTTTGACAAAGTTCATTCAGCGGTTTTCCCTGTTGAGTTGTGCAAGAGAGTAATTCAGTATTACAGTTTCAAACACGATTTAGTGTTTGACCCATTCGGAGGAAGCGGAACAGTCGGTAAAACAGCAAAGAGTTTAGACAGATACTTTTTCCTCACTGAAAAAGACGAAAGTTATTTTGGCTATATGCAATCCAAAAAATCAAATGGAATGTTTGATGAGTATCCAACCAAATTTTTATCACTCAAAGATTTTCATCAAACAATCAAATGACACTAACAGAACAAGTAGCCAAAAACATTATCAAGAAACTTTTAAAAGGTGCTGACTACAGAATAGAAGTAGTTACTCTTATCAATGCAGAATTTTTGCAATTCGCAATAGAGTTTTTCAAAAAGATTATTGATGCAAAACTTCAAAACAAAAATATAACAGTTGACTGGTATAAAGAGGCATTTCTAAATCCGAAATTACCTGCGAATGAAATAGCCATTAATTCTGGATTGAACAAAAAGACCATTCACAATATGTTCAACTCTTCAACCAAAGAGATTGTGATTGATGCAGCAAATGAACATTACGACATTCTTTATCAGAGCATCAAGGACTTGGTTGAAAGCGAACACGAACTTGATTTAACGCTGACGATAAAATTCAAAGGCGTTTCGGTTGATTTGAATGTTAGCGAAAGTTTAATCGTAATCAATACGCTTGCTGTTAAGCGGGCAGAGCTTCGTGGCGGACTTTGGAGCACAGCAGGAAAGAGAGTTGAAAATCCTCTGATGAAAACACTTTGCAAACTTTATTCTGTAAGTCCCGATAATTACAAAGCAAAATTTATCAAAGACAAAGCAAAAGGTTTTGACAGAGAGATTGACTTCTACTTACTCAAAGGCGGTAAAGAATTTTTGTGCGAAGTAAAACTGATGGGAAGCGGTAATCCTGAAAGTGCTGACGCAGTTATAGCAAGGGCGACAAATGTTTTTGTTGCTGACAAACTTTCAATTCAAAACAAAAATCAACTTGAAAGTTTACAGATAAATTGGATTGAAATGCGGAGCCAAGACGGTTGGAAAAGATTTAAGTTGGCGTTGGAGAATTTGCAAATTCCTCACAAGGAATACAATGGTAACTTGGACAATGACCTTAACAAAATATTTGCTGAGATATTATGACCGACTGACCCTGACGAGAGAGGTTGAATATTGGTATAATAAAATATCGCCAAAATATAAGTAAACTTAGAAACATTCCTATATCAAACAATTCAGAAGTTTTTTTTAAAATTAAGTTTTAGAATTAATTAGGTTGGGGACTTCATATAATGACAATAGTGTGGCAACATATCATTATTCAAACGTCATTATTTAACATTTCGTAGTAAAATTAAAACTAATATGTAGTTTATTGAGTTAAATTAGCAAATTCAATAAATCAAATGCGTTTTTTACTGATTAATATTATTGTTCTGCTGTTTTCTTTAAACACTTTAGCCCAAACCGGAGTTATCAGAGGCAAAGTTACAGATGAAAAGAATTATCCAATTGCATACGCTTCAATTTATGTAATAAAAGCTTCTGACAGCAGTAATGTGATGGGTGCTGTAACCAATGAAACAGGACAATTTATAATTGAAAAATTATCTTTTGAAAAATATTATGTACGAATTAAAAACGTTGGTTCTATAGATAAATGGCTTGTTGCAGAGCCAAATGCCTACAAGCCTACAGTTACATTTTCATCTATTGTATTAAATAGCACGGGCAAAGACCTTAAAGAGATTGAAATTGGAGCAGAACGTAAACTTATTGAAAACAACATTGATAAAAAGACTTTTACTATTGATAAAAGCATTATTAGCCAGAGTGGTAGTGCGGTAGAAGCTATTGAACAAATTCCATTAATTTCAACTGATGAAAATGGAAATATACAACTTAGAGGTTCTTCAAGTATTTTAATTTTGATAAATGGTAAACCAACGGGTATGAAAGGCGAAAGCATTCAATCTATTCTTAAACAAATACCCGCTAATTCGATTGAAAAAATTGAAGTAATTACAAATCCATCTTCAAAATACGACTCTGAAGGAGCCAATGGAATAATTAACATTATATTGAAACACAATAAAAACACAGGTATAAACGGAAATATAAATGCCCAGATAGGCACTAAAGACAAATACAACCTGAGTGCTGCCATTAGTTACAATAAAAATAATATTGGTTTGAATTTTAGTTATGGATTGAGATATAACAACAGAATTTGGAATGGTTTCTTTTACCGTAAAGTGTTTTTATCAGATTCAACATATTATTTTGATACTGATAACAATGGATATAACAGAGATTTTTCGCAAACGGCAAGTGCTGGCTTAGATTATAATTTTAATAAATTAAATTCTATTTCGTTTGGTGTATCATCAAATTTTGGAACAAAGAAAAGTCCCGAATACATTAAATATACCGAGTTTGATACATATAAAACTACCTTTGCCTTGTTTTCGAGACAAAACAATATTTACGGTGAAAATTTCTTCTTTAATTTTAATTCTCAATACAAAAAAACCTTTAAAAACAATAAAAACGAGCTTTCCGCAGCATTAAATTACACTTCAAACAATGATTCTAACATAAATAAAGGTTCAAATTATTATACTTTGTATAATTATTTGCCTATAGACAGTATTTCTTTGAACAGGCAAAATATAAATTTTACAAAAAACAGTAATTTTATAGCTCAAACAGATTATACTTATCTGTTTTCAAATAGCAGAAAACTTGAAACCGGTTTAAAAACAACTTACAGAAACTATGATAATAATATGCTGATAAAACAATCGGATATTTTAAAAAACGAATGGTTTATTGACAGCAGTCTCTCAAATCACTTTGTTTACTCTGAATTAATTAATGCTGCTTATGTAAACTTTTCAGGTGTTTACAAAAACATTGGATATCAAGCAGGTACCCGTGTTGAGCAAACAATTACCGATGGCGAACTAAAATTCAATAATCAAAAAGTAGGTTACAACCGTATTGATTTTTTTCCGAGTTTTTACTTGTACAAGAAGATAAAAACAGAGCACGAATTTAAAGTAAATTATACCCGAAGAATTGAACGACCTTCGGTTTATCAGTTAAATCCATTTCAAGATTTGAGCGACCCCCGAAATGTAAGAAAAGGTAATCCTGATTTAAAACCACAGTTTATTAATAACATTGAATTTGATTACGTTTTTACAAATAAAAAATTAATGACAAATCCCGGTATTTATTATAAACAAACCAATAATTTAATGTGGCGATATATGACTTTAGAAAACTATGTTAATTATGTAACATTTGAAAACATAGGTTCTTCATACAATATGGGATTTGATTGGATAACTACATATACTTTCAACAAATGGTTGAACACACTTACGAGTTTAACAGCTTATTACAACCGTATGAAGGGTAATTTGGGAGGTTTTAGTTTTGATAATAACAACTGGAATGCCAATTTAAAGCAAACTGCAACATTTAAAATTAAAAAAGTAATAGAACTACAGTTTACATATAACTACCGTACCCCTTTTTTAACCCCACAGGGAGAATCATTACCTATGCAATGGCTTGATTTTGGCGGAAACTTACCAATAATGAAAGGTAAAGGCGTATTTACAATTACTTTATCTGATATTTTTAATACCCGTAAATTCGGAATGGAATTGTATGCAAACAATATGGAATCTGTATTTCAAAGAAAGATGGAATCGCGTATTTTGTACATTGGCTTTAATTACCGCTTTGGCAAAACCACCTCTTCAAACAAACAAAAGAAAAAAGAACAACAAGAACAGCGAAACGAAGATATGGGTTTCTAAAAAAAATTTGAACTTTATAGCCGAAAATTTAATTTTACCAAGGTTTTAAAATAGTGCATTTAAAATTAAATTCTTGGAGTCTGTCTGACAAAAAATTTGTAATACTATCGCTATACATCATTTTACTTATTTTAGGATTAAGTAATCATGAAATGTGGCGTGATGAATATGAAGAATACCTTCAGGCAAGAGATTCGGGAGCTATTTTTGGGCTTCAAAATATAATGTCGCAAGGTCATGCAATGCTTTGGCAAACGTGTCTTTGGATAATTACAAGATTTTCGCACAATCCACTTTGGATGCAGGTTTTTCATGGTTTTATCGCTTTAGCTTTTGCTTATGTATTGCTTTACAAAAGTCCATTTAAACTATGGCAATCAGCATTATTACTTTCAAGTTATTTTTTGTTGTTTGAATATGCTGTAATTAGCCGTTGTTATGCATTTGGTGTATTGTTTTTCTTCGTTTTTTCACATTTCTATTCAAAGCAAAAAAAACTCACATTAAAAACTACAATTGTGCTTTTTCTGTTAGCCAATACATCAATTTATGCAATGATGTTAACTGCAGTAATCTGTGCATGGATAATATTTTTCCAAAGACTTTATGTTTTTAAAAAAGACAATATAAAACAATACTTATGGTTGATAATTGTAAGTTTGGGTGTACTATTGGCGTATCTGCAAATAAAACCCGGAGCCGATAATTCATTTCCGGTTCACAGAGTAATTTTACCCTTTGATAAATATAGGTTTGATGTAGCAATTACACAGTTTTTCAGTGCTTTTGTACCTATTTGCAAGTTTCAAAACAAATTTTTCTGGAACACAAATTTCCTAATGAATTCATTAGGTATTGTAAAATGGTACTTGCCCCTTATAGTTTTTATCATTGTGAGTATTCCATTTGCAACACGTATCAAAATTTTGCTTTTGTGGGTTATGGGAGTAGGCATGATTTTGTTTTTTCAATACCATACAGGATTTAGATTTGCCCGATATTATGGTCATATTTTTTTACTTTGGATTGTGTGTTTTTGGTTTTTACAGGTGTTTTACCAAGTAAAAAACAAAATAAATACTATTGTTTTTGGTTTTGTAATTGCAATGCAGGGTATAGGCGGAGTAATGATGTATAATGCTGATAGAGTTCAAAAATTTTCTACAGGCTACGATGCCGCCCAATGGCTTAAAAAGCACGGATATTCAAAAAACTATATGATAGCCAGTGTTGATTTTGCTATGAGCCCGATAGCAGCCGAGCTAAACCGTAAAATATATTATATGCAACATAAAGCTTTATGCAGTTTTACAAAATGGGATAAAAAAAGGTTAAATTCTATTTACAGTAACGATATTTCTGAAGCAATTGCAGAAGGTATTAAAAACGGCTGTCCTGTAATTTTTATTGCAAGCCACGAAATTGAGTATTTTGAGTTTTATAAAAATAAAAAGAACCCTAAAAATGAATTTATTTTTGATAAATACAAGGTAAAGAAAATGGCCTATTTTCCTCCGGGAATAGAATATTACGAAAGGTATTGGATTTTTAAAATTACAAAAATTTGAAAAAATTAAATTATTAGCTTTGCACTTATGAAACTTACCGAAAAGGTCAATAATGAAATTACTCTCGCAATGAAATCGAGAGACGAAATAAAGCTTAGAACCTTCAGAAATGTTAAAGCTGCTTTTCTATTGCTACAATCATCAGGAAACGAAGTATCAGAAGATGAATACCTTAAAGCAGTACAAAAACTTGCAAAACAATTGAAAGATAGTATTGAAATTTTTACAAAAGAAGGTAGAAATGATCTTGCAAAAAAAGAAAATGATGAACTTGAAATTATTTCGTCACTATTGCCTAAGCAATTAAGCGAAGCTGAAATTATAGCCAAAGTTCAGGAAATTGTAAATACAACAGGTTTTAATACTATGAAAGATTTGGGAAAAGTTATGCCATTGGCAATGAAAGCCACAAGCGGTACAGCCGATGGAAGACTTGTAGCAGAAATTGTAAAAAAACTTCTTGGGCAGTAATGCACGATATTGAACCATACCAAAACTGGCAAAATAAATACACCCCCGAAAGCGATAAAAATTCACCATTTTACGCCAAAAACATCAACAGAAATATTTACTCAAATAGTGTTTACGGCTATTTGATTCACCCCGGCTGGGATGAGTTTGGCTCCGAAACCTTATATTTAAAAGTACTTTATGCAGATTATGATAATTTATTTGTGATAATTGAATTGCTTGGCGAATGGAACGACTGCATAAATAATGATATTATGTTTTTGAAACGCAAAGTGATTGATAAATTTATAAAATCGGGTATTGATAAATTTTTAATTATAGGCGAAAATGTTTTAAACTTTCACTTTTCGGGCGATGAATACTACGATGAATGGTATCAGGATATTGAAAATGGTTGGATAGCTTGTATTAATTTCAGAAAACACGTTTTAGATGAATTTTCTAAAATTAAGATTGATTATTATCTAATTTTTGGTGGTGACCTTGATGAACTTATTTGGCGAAATAATTCACCTCAAAAGCTATACAATACTGTATCTGAAATTATAAAACACAGAATCGGATAAAAATCAAAAATCAACTAAAAATTAAGTGACTTACTCTGACGATTTGTTGCCAAAGCCAAGTGCCCAGCCTCCAACTCCACCTCCGGCAGCACAAATAATACCCCATAAAATTACATCTACGGCATGGGCTAATATTGTTTCGCCACCCATTAATGAATAATTCATCAAATTTATTGATAAACCCAACAGTAAACCCATCCACAAACCATTGATCATTCCCGACTTGAAGGTAGAAATACTTGCCCACCTATTGAAAATAATCACAAAGAAAAAACCCCATCCCAAGTTTGAAGCAAACAATGCCCAAGCAATTGGCGGATTGTTTGCTGAAGCATTAGTGACATTAGATTTAAAAAATTCGCCTAACAGTAGATTGTAGGTTAAAAAACCTGTAATAAATGATGTGATACCGCCTAATACAGCGGCAATAATTACTTTAATTTTCATGACATTTTTATAATTTTAAGAGTTAAAAAATTCGAATATTTAAATAAAAAATAAATTACATTTAGAAAATAATTAAACAAACTTAAATATATTTTTTAATAATCCAAATAATTTTAAATTTTGCCAAAAATAAAATCGCAATTTAAAAATGAAATCAATTTTATTTCTATTAATGTTTCTACCGTGCTTTTCGAATGCACAGTCTGTATTTGCAACCGATACCTTAAATATTGAAAACACCGGGAAAACACAAGTTAGCAAATTGTATTGCGATAGTTTGAGTTGTACTTTCTTAATAATAATACCCGACGAAGTAAAAGCGCACTATCATGCCACGCATACCGAAAATATTTTTGTATTGGAAGGAAATGCAATTATGAAATTAGGCAAAAAAGAAATTGAAATAAAAAAAGGAGATTTGATAATAGTGCCTGCAAAAACTGTTCATTCGGTTTTAAATCAAGGTAACAAGCCATTGAAAGTTATTTCTGTACAATCACCATTTTTTGATGGAAATGATAGAATTTTGATTGATAATTGAAATATTTTCAGAAATACATTTTTTCAAAAAACTCTAAATATTCCTTTTCGTCAAGTTCGCGGATAAGCGTAAGAAAATTTTCGGAAGAAATAACAAAAAAACTTACATCTTCGGGAATTATTGACATAAATTCTTTGAAATTTATTTTAAAAGACTTGTAATATTCAAGCGAAGTGCTTTTGTTTTCAAACATCTCAATTCCCAGCAAATCTTTATTCCCAAGCAAAAAAGATTTAATTTTAAGATTGTTGCTATTGAAGTATTTTGTATTAAAATTAGAAATTGCATTTTTAAACCTTTCTGACTGCCCTTCGGGTGTGGCTAAAGCAAAATAATGCGAAACTGAAGCATCATACTTAAACTTAGATTTGGGGTCTAATTTTGTTTTTTTGTTCCTGTTGTCTATTACCTCAAGGGTATATATTGCTATTTGAGCAATTTCGGTTCCGGGATAACTTTCTTTTATTTGTTTAAGAAGTTCAGCAAATTTTTCGGTTCCATCGGTCTTTGCTACTGCAAGTGCATATAAATAATCAAATTTTGCTTGAATAGCATTTCCTGCATATTTCTTATCAGCTTCAGCTTTTATTGCTTTTACAAGTTCAAATTTATTTTCAATATAAGCATTATACATTTTTTCGTATAGTGCAGTGATTTCTTGCTTTTCGCTTACTGCATTTTCGGTTGGTTTTGAAATTGAATCTTTTGGAGCATTGTTTTTATTAAAAACCCTGTTGAATTCGGAATTTGGATATTTTGAGTTTAATAAATCACCGTATTTTTTACCGTTTAATGAATCGTTTATTGAAAAATAGCATTTTGATAGGTAGAACAAAATTTCGGCTTCATATTTATTGCCCGGATACTTTGTAATTGCGGAGTTAAAGTGAAAAATTGCTTCTTTGTATTCTTTTAATTTTTCGTAATAAATTTTACCTGCTTCAATATTGGCTTTAAGAATTTTATTATTAGCTAAAGATTTATCTTTTTCATCAAAAGGTATGTTTGACATAAGTTTTTTCAACTCATCATCACGCGAAACAGTATTTTGAGAATTTTCAGGCTTTGTATTACCATCTTTATCTCCTTTGTTGTCATTTTCGTCTTTTATTTCAGGTTCATTATCAATATTCTTTTTTGTTGATGACAATCTCCAATTGTCAGTAAGTTTGCGGTTTCCCCAACGCTTTAAAAATTCATTGTATTCTGAAGCTAAAAGGCTTTGGTTATCAAAAATAAATTGGCTTGTACCTGTGTAACTGCTGCCCGGAGTTGGGGTAGTATTTAATATATTTTGAGGGGTTTCTTCGTCTTTGTGTCTTTTCTTCGATTTCTTTTTTTCTTCGGCTTTTTTGGAATCTATAATTCTGTTCAATTCTTTATTCAACTGTTCTTTGCTTAATGATGCAAGTTTTAGCAAACTGTCGTTGGTATGGATTGCCATTAGTTGGTCAATAAGGTTTGTGAGAAATGATTGTTGTAATTTAATTTTTTCATAATCGGGGTGCGTTTCGGGTATTACCAAAACAGTGCTGTCAAAATACTTTTGAGCCATTTTGTAATTGCGGTTTTCAAAGTAGATTTTAGCTATTTTCAAAAAAGCATCAGTTTTTATAACTTTATCATTTTTTGCATATTTTGCAGCATTTTGATAGTTTTTTATTGCTTTTGGCAAGTTTTTATCAGCATAATCGAGATTTCCAAGCTCAAAATAAAGTTGCCCGAAATAATCAATGTTTTTATCATCGCGTACCATTTTTTTAAGGTTTCGGCGACTTTCTTTAGTAGAGGCATTTCCACTAAGAGTATTAGTTTTTACAATCAGCACATTTGATTGAAAAGTAAATTCATAAGGAGCATTAGAACGTGCTACTTTTCTGAAATGATTAGCCGATTTTTTGTAATCGCCTGTTTTCATATAAATCTGTCCCAGCAGAAAATGTATTCTATATCTTAAAACTTTATTTTTTGTTTTTTTTAGTCCATCTTCAAGGTGTTTTTGTGCTTCGGGGTAATATCCTAGCCGTGTATAAATATCACCTGCAACACAGTTTAGTTGGTTATTTATTTTTTTTGGAAATTTTTCTTCTCTTAAAAAAGTTTTGTACAATGCTTCAGCATCATCGTATTTTTTAAGTTTTACCATGTTTTTTAAAATCCACAATTTGGCTTCGTAATTTATTGTGCGGTCAAGGTATTGCGAATTTACAAACTGAAAGGCTTCGTCAGCCGAAAAATAATCGCCCGAAAAGAAATGAGATTTACCTATAAGCATATACGAATCGTCAACCCATTTGCTACGGCTGCGCTTTTCTATCACATAAGAAGCTTTTTTCATTACTTCTTCCATTTTAGGTTTTAAACTTGTAGCATTTGCTTCATCGCCATAAGGATAAACTTCTATCGGTTTGCTGAAATCGTCTTTGTGCATTGCAACAAGGTCTTCGATAGTTTCGTTCAGTTTTTTTTGGGCATGAAAATATACATTGTACCTCGAAACCATATTGTTCCAGTTACGCCTGAACCATTTATCTTTATTCTGGGCATAAGCCTGAAATGATATTGATACCGATAGAATTATTAATATTTTAAACTTCACTAAATGTATTATATTTTAATCTAAGTTTAGTATATAACTTTGCAACTGCAAAAATATTTCTTTAAAACATATTTTTTGCATTGCTAAAAACATATTGTAATTATTTATGAATTTCAAAGAATATAGAAAAAAAATAGCCACAAAAAGTCTTACAAAATATGTGCTTGTACTTAAAAACCGCGAAACACTTGAAGACAAATTGAGTATAACACTTACTCCGCTCAATCTCATTCTGCTGCTTAGCGGGATATTTGTACTTTTTGCTTTTATCATTCTTTTTCTTTTTACACGTACACCCCTTAGAGAATATGCTTACCGCAGCCAAAACGAAACTTTTTACAAAAATGAATTTTTAAAAATGAACAACCTTAAAGATTCTCTGATGTTAAAAATTGAAAATATTGAAAAAGAAAGACAAAACTTATTGAATATTTTATCAGGTAATGACTCAATTTATCAAAATGTGCCACTTACTGACACGGCAAATGTAAGCCTTGATTTTGAAGCTGACAAAATAAGTGAAGACGAAGCTAAGTTTAGAGAAGAATATGAAAAAACAAGTCAAAATCTTGCAGAAATTTCGCCTTTTGAGTTAAAAACCTTTTTTCCTCCACTTAAAGGTTTTATTACCGATACCTTTAACACAGAAACCAACCATTTTGCAATAGATATAGCTTCAGCTAAAAACACAGCTATAAAAAGTATTGGAAACGGAACGGTAATAGCAACCGACTGGACACCCGAAAACGGGAATATAATTATAATTCAACACTCTGATAATGTAATTTCGGTATATAAACACAGCTCGGCAATACTCAAAAAAAGCGGAAGTTATGTAAGTGCAGGCGAACCAATAGCTCTTGTAGGTACTACAGGTGAACTATCATCTGGCTATCATCTTCATTTTGAAATGTGGAAAAATGGCACTCCCGTAAACCCTAAAGATTTTATTATTTTTTAATAAAAACTTGTTTATTAATTTTTTAATAAAAACTTGTTTATTAAAAATATATAAAGGGGTTTAAAATTTTGTTTATATTCGTATTATAAATGTCTTTTAATTAAACAACAAAAAATATTATCACCATGAAACCCATAAAATTATTCAGCATTAGTTTTTTGTTTTTAATAAATAGCGAATTATTTGCTCAAAAAATTCTGGACGGCTCAAAATTTCTGTATCTTACCTACGGCGATGGACCAAAAACTACAGTAAGCATTAAACAGATTATTAAAACATCAACCGGAAAGGTTAATGTTTATAAATTCGATATTCAAATCATCCTGGAAAAAAATGATAAAGTGTATTATTTAATTGGTAATGATACTGTACTATATTATGACTATTCATTAATGGTTGGAGATACTTTTTACTTTAATAACCCAACAACAAGAACAGAATTTATGAAAATTGATTCGATAAAAATGATACAATTAAATGATCTAAAATTTCACAAACATTGGTATATGAAATCAAAATATCAAGCTAAACCCTTGATTTGGGTAGAAGGATTAGGTGAAAAAAATTTTGGTTGGTATAGATATGATTGGATTTGGATACATACAACAGAATTAAAGTCGATTTGCCAGATTGATACATTGATTTTTTGGAATACTACTTTTAATGGATTCGAACCTGATATTGTAGCACCCACATGCGATTACTTTCCGTTACTTAAACGTAATAACAGTAAGGAAATCAATATACAACGACCTGTAATTTACCCCAACCCCGCTAATCAAAAAGCTACCATTACCATATCAAATGGCTATATTAAGGAAATTAGATTGTATTCAATAGATGGAAAATTAGTAAAGGATATTTCAAATATAAATGGATCTGAATTTGTCATAGATATTTCTGATCTTAGTCAAGGCGTTTATACAATTGTAGTACTTGATAATCATTACAATACTATTCCTCAAAAATTAATGATTCACAGATAAAAACATGAGATACTTGCTTAGTATAATTTATTTTGTATATGCCTTAACTTCTATGGCACAAACAAATATGTATTATCCCGTGAGTAGTAATAAATATTTAAATAACACGATTTCTCCTCCAAGTTTAGTAAATTATAATAACATTATTAAGCAATGGTATAGAGTATTAAGTGATAACTCCGGTAAAGTTTTACTATCTTTTGCCGATGATGTATTAAATTCTAACGGAGGTATTATAATCCCGACAGACAGTTTAATATTTTCTTACAGCACAGCCCAGGCTGTCCGCTTAAATGATTCATTGGCGGCGTTAGTTTGGTTTAATAAACAGCTTGATGAGAAAGAGGCATACAAAGAACAACTTTTATACACATTTATTGATTTCAAATTTGCTTCGGGCAAAGGTAGAACCATAATTGGAAAAAGTAATATTCTTTTAAAAACGGGGGAAGCTAAGTGGATGGATATTTGCAGGACTATTGATGGCTTTTACCTCATTGCCGCACAGATAAATGAATATCTGTATTTGTTTAAGATGGATAGTGATGGAGTCACTCAGACCGATAGTTTGTTTAATCCTACAAAAAGCGGTTACCCGAACATTTCAAAACACATTTTGGATACAAATATAACTGCAAAACAAGAGAGCATATTTTTACTGTTTTCGCATAGTGCTGATTTTTTAATAAGTAACATCATTAAATCTATCTCGGTACTTTATCCTTCAAATAGTCCCTTCCTTTACGAAAACAATACAACATCAATAATATATTTTGATAAAAAGAGTAATAAATTTGTTGCTTCTAAGAACCAAATTTTAAATAAACTTGAGCATTTAAGAGACAGTTCTTATTTAACTAAGCCATACATCTTCCCTTACTTTTTGAGATTATTGAGCCCTAATAATCAATTCTTTTATAGTGAAAATAGAGTTATAATGAAATATCCCTATTTTAAATTCAATAAGTTGACCGATAAAACACAATATCTTCAGTTTGATATTCAAAAGAGAAAGTATGTTGATTCTATTCAAGTGCCGAGAGAATCT
Organism: Bacteroidota bacterium; assembly: GCA_013359235.1. Taxonomy (GTDB): domain Bacteria; phylum Bacteroidota; class Bacteroidia; order NS11-12g; family UBA9320; genus JABWCE01. Next base: position 1,545 of record JABWCE010000014.1, on the reverse strand, counting down.
ACCTTTTCAGATTATTTGTCTCCATTCCACACACTAAACTTATTCACTTTTGAGGATTATTTTAATCCGAAACTATATACCATTGATCCTAATAAATCTGGTTTTAAAGGAAATATGAATGTACGAATATGTAAGGATAAAGGTAAATGTAAATTATGACTGTAAAGCAACTGTGGATTTAATAAATGAAACTGACCTATCAGGCGGAATTAATAAATTTATGTGGGTTATCACTAACCAATTAGGGAAAACTGATACTCTTTTTGGCAGTAATCAAAAAATAAGTTACACCAAAAATGGTAAATATGGTTTTAAGGTGTTTGCCTCTTCCGATTTAAATGGCGGCTATGGTGAATGGTATTATGATACCATAGAAATTAACATCCCCTCCAAACCCATTGCCGCTTTCAAAGCTGCCGATACCGTAATTTGCCGCTACCTGCCTTTGCAATTTACCAATTTAAGCCATGCAAAAGAAATAAAACCCGGCTCTCAGGAAAAATATGTCTGGACCTTTGGCGATGGCGGTACATCTTACGACAAAGAACCTACCCATACCTATACTCAGCCTGGATATTACACCGTAAGTTTATTCTATAGCAATGGCTATTGCGACAGCACCCTGGTAAAAAACCAATACATCCGTGTAGTTGATGCTCCCAAACCGGGCTTTAGTGCGGCGGTTAGGCAAGGTTGCGTTCCATTTACCACACAAATTACCGATACCGTTACACTTAATGTAACCAAAAAAGAATACCTTTTTACAGATTCAGCAAAGTGGAAAACCATAAATTCTTCAGTTTTCAATTACACTTTCTCTAAGCCCGGCCACTATTGGGCTGTGCAAAAACTCTACGGCTACACCGGCTGTATTATCCGCACAGATTCTATTAGGTTTTTTGTTTCAAAAGGGCTTTTGCCTTCCGATAGCATTGCCATTACTCTGGCTTCGTTTGATACGCTTAACCAATTGCATTTACATTGGGAAAACCATATAGCTGCCCTTAGCTACAATATTTATCATTCGGCTGATGGAAAAAATTTTAGTTTGTATAATAATACTTCGCAAACCAATGCAGTTATTGCTTTTCTTAACAAAGCTGTTTATTATAAAATTGCAGGGCTTGACAGTTGCGGTAAATTATCTTCATCAAAAAACATAGCAAAACCTCAATGGATTAAAGGTGAACGCCTGCCCGCCAACGAAGCCTCAATAATTTATTATACACCCGACGAAGGTTTGGGAATTGCTCAATCCACAGAACTTGAATGGTCTTACCATCATGCCATAAATCTTGTTTTGGGCGAGCAAAACCCCGTAAATCCTTACAGAGATGAAAAATTTGCAAGTCCGGGTTTATTAAAAAAATGTTACCGAATGAGCATTTTGCACAATGGTACAAAAATGTACAGCAATTACGAATGTGTAAATTTTGAACCACAAGTGTTTATCCCAAACTCATTCACCCCTAATGGCGATGGGCTTAATGATGAGTTTTTGCCCACAACAACAGGTATTATTGGCTATAATTTAAAAATTTTTAA
>JABWCE010000013.1 GCA_013359235.1 Bacteroidota bacterium | reverse complement strand
AAAACCATCTCTCAATATCTCTTTTCTAAAATTTGAAGCTGTTTTTCTTTCGAGTTTTGTTTCGGTTGGTAAGTCAAAAAAAACTAATACCCACATAATTCTGTATGCATTTAGTCTGTCTGAAAGCATTTAATTTTTTATATCAATACAGGATAAGAAATTTTTCGCAATGTACCTTCGTAGCATTTTACAAGGCTTGCACTTGTACGACTCAATGCCACTGAAAGAGGGCTTTTTTCTCCATTTATTTCAACATCTATAACCGGTATAAGCAGCAATTGGGTTTTTATTTCTTTGCTTATTTCTTCGCCATAATTGTTTTGTGCAATTTTACAAATCATTTCATCTACGTAAGGGCGATATGGTTCCATTATATCATCAGCCAAACAATAGGCATTGTATTTGTTTCGGTGGTGTATGCCAAGCGAGGGCAGCAGACCGCTTCCGGTTAAAGCTCTTGCTACTGATGCTCTAAGTATTGCATAACCGTAATTGAGCAGATTGTTTGGGTATTTTCCTTCTCGGTGCCTCAAAAAGCCCGAGTTTTTTCCAAACAAATGTTGCCAATAGTATGCTGCTGCCCGCCCTTCAAAATTATCGGGGTCGCCACTTTTTATTTGTTTAGAAAAGCTTAATAATACTGTATGGTCGCCATTGCCTTGTTTTTTTAATACAGCAGCCTGGTTTGCAATTTTTTGTTCAACGGTTTGTGCCCAAAGTTGTTTTTTTAAGGGCAACGACGAATTAATTTGTGACGAAAATCTTTCTGCCTGTAATGTATTTCCATTTAGGTTAAGCATCATGCCTGTGGGATGGTGTGTATTGTCGCAGGTAATTATTGCTGCATTGTTTTCGAGCAGTTTTGCCAACAGTGCCTGGCTTATGGTTATTTGTTGATTGTCTAATATTACAACTCCAATATCTTCTATTGGAATAGTTGTACTTCGTGTGTTTTCGGGCAAATTGTTGTTTTTGTCGGGAATTGTTACAACAAGTTGTTCGTTTTGGGTTTTTAAATAAGCCGGGTTACCAAAGTAGAGGGTACGTTTTATCATATATGTGTAATTCAGGTTAATTCATTTTCAAGTTTTTGATACTCTATATTAATTGTACTATTCTCCTGGTGGTAATCAAAATAATGTTCTTCGTTTGTAAATAAATCGGTTGCCAGTTCAGTATTGTTTTCAATAAAAGTATGATAAGATGTATAATACCATTGATTAAAATCAAGTTCAAAACCATGTTTTTTGGGATTGAGATGAATGTACAGTATCACTTTTTGCAAATACTGAAGGTCATCATTTTCCTTTCGTTTGAAATTCTTTATAAACAAGGAGCCTTGACGGTTATATACTTTGTTGAAGGCTTGCGAATAACTACTGAAAAAGTTGGAAAATTGTTTACTAATAAATTTCTGTCGATATTCTAACTTTTCCAAAGTTCTAAACTTTGGAAAGGTTGATAATATTTCTTCCTCCCCTTTTATTTTCACCAACAGATGGAAATGTTTTTTCATCAAACACCGGGCGATGGTATCCGCAATTGGATCAATATGCTGATGATATTTTAGTAAAAAAAAATCGTAGTTCTTTTCTTCCCGAAACAGATTATCATCTCCATTTGCGTGATTGAAGATATGGTAATAGCTGTCTGGGAGGAGCATGGGCTTATTGAGTTTTTGAAATATTGCCTAATCTATCAATACTTAACTTGATACAAATAGATTTAATTTGTTCCCCTGTTGTTGCATTTTCATTTTTTGAGCCTTGTGAGCCAACTCCAATTTCATTTTGTATAGCAAATAATTCTTTTCCAAATGTTTTTTTCTGTTTGTCTTTATTCATATTGAATAACACATTAGCAATGTTTACAGGAATAAAATTTGCCATTTTTCCGCTTCCATCAGTAAATCTATAGATTCGACTTCTTTGTTCTTTAGTTAAATTTCTAATATCAATTTTTGTATTGCTCTCCAATTCTTCTTTAGTGGGCACATAAACTAAATCATTGGGGGATAGATAGAAGATCAGTGAATGCCCCTCTTTATTCATATCAGGTACTGGAGATAATCCTTGTTTTTGCCTTTCAATTACTTCATTCAGAGGAAGAGTTTCAAAAGAGCGTTTTTTTATTGTGCGCTCCTTCTTTTTATCAAATTCCTCGTATTCATAAACGGCAAAGAACAAATTAGTACCCTTATCAGCCTCAACATATTTATCTTGCTTATTGCCGCTTTCCCCAACAGGAAATTTATTGCCGATAGTTTCATACATCCGAACCTTGATAATGGGTTGATGAAACGTATTGTTATTTAAAGACACAATATTTTTATTCATTTCCTCAATCCCCTCCGGAGAGTAGGCTATTTCCGGATTATTCTCTTTTGATAATAAGTGCTTGAGAAGGATTTTCTGAATACCTGTATCAGTAATGTTATTAATGACCCCCTCAGCTTTATTTTTTGTTTTTACATCCTTAAAAATAGATACTAAATCATTTCCTTGACGTGTAGCGGACTGTACTTCGTAAATTTCAATTTCCTTAAACTTATTTAAGAAAGGATCTTTTAGAGCATTCTCAATGTCAACATTATTTTCATTGAAATACTTACTGATTGCTACTCGTTGTTTTTCATTAACAATGATTTTCATATCCTTTAACTCATTTACTTTTATTAAAGCCTTCTTAATACTTAACTTCCTTGTTTTATTAAGTAAATAGACCTTCCCGAAAACAGTTGCTTTATGTAATGGCTTTCGTATAGCCCAATTTGTGCCTTTCTGTTCTTCCTCTACTTTCTTGCCGTTTTTAAACTTCTGATAATAATTAGTGGCTTTATTAATAACACGCAGGTTTTGTTTAAAGCTTACTACAATTTTCTCTAACTCATTTTTAGTATCAACAGTAAAATTTTCCCATGGCTTTTTAAAGGTGGTGAATTTATCATGCTCTCTTCCGTTGCGGTCTGTCCACTTTTCTTTGTTGCGTAACTTATTTTGCAAGTCTATCCTTATGTTTTCTGATTTTGCCGATTGATTGTTCAGAAGATTTACATGATCGCGTGTAGCACAGGCAATAACTAAAGCATCCATTGCATGATGGCGGTGATCAATTCGTTTCTTCTGAAACCCTTTTGATAATTCAAATGGAATTTGAGGAATGGTATGCCCTTCTTTATTTTTAGTGGTAAACTTTGTTGAATGGGTCAATTGATTCATGCGTTCAAAACGAGGAAGTATCAATGAATTCCAAATGTCATTTAAGCCCCAATCCTGCTTTAAACGATCAGTAATTTGTCCATTACAAAGAATCAGATTTTTGGAATTTACGCCATCATCATTTTCATCTGCACGAACTATGTTTGATAAAATTTGAGAAACATATTTGCTGATATAGCGGGTATCATTTAATTGGCGAGCAATAAATTTTTCCGGAATATCATCCAACAACAGTTTAGTACGCTTGTTTCTGTTGTTGGTATAATGCTCTTCAACGAATTGTTTGTATTTCTCTACGGTAAAAACGCTTACCTCTTTTTCTCCAATTTGCACCTTTTCTCCAAAATGATTTTGGATAAACTCCAAACCTAATTGGTTATCTTTGAGTTTATTTACTTCGGCTTCACAAATTATTTTATTGCTTAAACTATCATCAAAATATCGGCTTTGGGGTATGATGTGCTCAATTTCATAAGCAGGTGTAAATAATTTACTCAATGGAATAATCTCACCTGTGTATGGTGATTGATATTTTTGTTCTAACCAAAGTTTATAGCGTATAAGTTCTGATTTATTAGGTTGAGCTTTTCGGGAAATTTCATAAACATTTTTTGCTTCTTCCTTTCCTGCATCTTGGAATACTTCCTCTTTTAATTTTTGTTCTGTGAAATAACTTAAAACACCATCCTCATAAATTTTTAAAATCTCTTGTTGTGATGGGGAATATTCTCGTACATTTTCAATAGAGCTGTCGTTCTTTAGTTCCATTAACAATAGCTTGATGCGCTGATTGGTTGCTTCGTTTTCAGAAACAATATTTGTTAAGCGTTTTCTTTCCTCTGCAGTATTTTTCATTTCCCTTCCTAGTTCCACATGTATTTCATCAAAGAAATTTTCCTCTCCCTTTCCAAAATGTTTCCAAATATCTTTAACCACACGAAGGGTTTCGGTTATTACCTGTTCTACAATTGGATTCCGCAAAGAGTGTTGTTTGAATTCGTATAGATAATTTTGAACATCGTATGACCTTGTCCACTGGCTTATATCAGCACTTTCGGAATGCCTTCCATATACCAGATATTGTGCAATATGAAGTTGCAAACCCTGAAACAACGAAATATCTGCATCATTAAAAAGATTCAACTCATCATACAATTTCCTATTAATGTCTTTATTCCATTTTTCTTTTTGCTCCTTTGTAATCGCTCCTTCTTTTTTACTGAGTTTTTCTAATAGCTGTTGAATGTTATTAAAATAATTCGTACTGTTTTTTACAATAACGTCTCCATCCCAATATTTTCCAACTCGCATCAGAGGCAATAATTTTTTAATGGCTTTCTCAGAATATGTTCCATAATCACTTTTGAATGGAGGAAATTTTTTAAATTCTGCTACAAATGATTCTGAACCTAATTGATGCTTATCAGCAAATGATTTCAATGCTTTTTCATACTCTTTGGGATCAGTAACCGAATAAATGATGTGCCATAGGTTTTGCTCAATATCTCTTGTTAAAAAATCAACCGGAATGCTTTCCACTTTTTCTAAACGTTTGCGAATTTCATAGCCCGTTTCATTCATTGGGTATGCTTTAGACTTTTCACCTTCCTTTTCCTTTGCATCATCAAATACATAGTTCCAACGATACTTTGAAATCTCTTTATTTAGTTCATTCTTAAACGCTTTTGGTTTTGCATCCGGAAATCTCTCTTTTATCCCAGGCGTTAGTAGATACTCTAAAACATCGTAATGGTTTACCTCTGTTTTAGTCATTAAGAACTCAAACAATCTTTCCTTGTCTTCTATTGACTTTAAGAATTCTTCTGTTGCATCTGTGTCATCCTTTCTGTTATAAATTTTTAGATTATGTAACCATTGCCATACTCTGAATTCCTGATAATATGGATTTGACTTGGGAATTGCCTTGAGATATTCTTTAATTAAAATGTCTTTCCCATTAATATCTTTTTCAAATTTGTTTTTGATAGGATTTCCTTTTTCATCTTTCACATTAACTTTATGTTCTCTAAATTCTAACGAGCAATTTCCAATACTTGATTTCTGGCTTCGCAAAGGACGTTGGTAAAAAATAATATCCTCCAAGAATAAATGAACAAAATCCTTTTTACTCAACTGAACCCGATGAGCTTCGTTGCTCCTATATAATTCTCGAACACATGCGTTGTACAATTCATCTGTAAATAATTCAGGCTGTAATTCAACCTGCTTTTCCAATATAGCTTTCAACTCATCTTTATAAAATTTTCGTTCAATAGTACGCACTAATTTCCCTCGTATTTTCTGAGTAGGATTTTTTAGAAGTGTTTCGTAGATGTAGCTGCCAACAGTCTTTTTACTATTTGAAATAGTAAGCTCCGTTCTGGCTTTTATTTTTTTATAAATTTTATCCTGTTCCTTTTTACTCATCAACTCAATTTCTTCGAAAGAAGGCAATACAGACAGGCTTCGTTTTTCTCTTCCTACTGTATCTTTCTTGTTGTCCTTTACAATTTTTATTTCTCCAGTTTCCTTGTTGTACTCTTCAGTTACTATAAATTCTCGTTCTGTGTTTAACCAATTTGGTTCAGCTGTAAATGGAAATGAATGTACCCATCCATTTTCAAAAGTGATTGAATACCACGTTTTTTTATTGTTCTTTTTATCTACTTCTCCTTTCTTGACACCCACAACTTTAAGATTCAATACACTCTCTTTTTTAGAATCTTCACTAGTCGTTTCCTCCACCTCGCCACGTAATTGATAATATCCTCTCTTTTGGTTGAAATTTAGTATTAGCCAGGCAAGTTCTTCTTTTTTTATTTTTTCTGTTAATGCTTTCTTTCGCAAATAATAAATTGCCCAGTCATAAGGAATTTTTGCCGGCTCATTATTCCTGTTTTTTCTATTCAATAACTCAGGTTGATTGTGTTTAAAGTCAGCAAGCATCTCATCGAATAAATCTTGAAAAATGAATTCAAACTTATCTTTTCCATTTTTCTTTTTCCCATTCTTCTTCCATGCTAATTTTGGCTCTGTTTCATTTTTAAATTTTCCAAAATGTTTTTCAAAATCAATGCTATTCGCATAATGCTCAGGAAGGAAACCTAGCACATTTAACACTCTGTGCAAACGTTCTCTGCGTAATAAATTACGTTCACGCAATCGTCTAACACTTCTATACCTCGTACGTTCTGCCGTTTGAGAAACAGATATCCCATCCTCAAACTTACCTTTAATACCTTCATCCATTGGAATAATCCTACTCCCCATACCCAGTATTGTTCCTTGTTTATGTTCAAAATCTTGTTCCAACAGCGCCCATCCGATTGAATTTGTTCCTAAGTCAAGTCCTAATATTTTTTTCATAGATAAAATTTTTTTGCAATATAAAAAAAAAGATTATTATTGCAATGATTTTAAAGCAAATCACAATAAGGATTATTCCGTTGTGAAGACATTTAAGGCGGTCCCGAAGAATTTCGGGATCGTTTTTTTTTATTTTAAAAATATAGTTTCAATTAACATTATCAGATTACATTCTTTCGGGTACTGCAATTCCCAAAAGTTTCATGCCATTTTTTATAACTATGGCTGTTAAACGGCATATAGCTACACGGTTTGATTTTTTTATGCTGTCGGGTTCGCCAAGTATAGAAAGTTCGTGATACAGACGGTTGAATAATTTTGAAATTTCGTATATATAATTAGCAATTACAGATGGGTTGTAGGTTTGCGATGCCAACATTACTTTTTGTGGAAACAGCAAAAGAGTAATTATTAATTCTTTTTCGGAAATGTGCAAAGAGCATGAAACATCAATATTTTCATTATTTGCGGTGTTTCTTAGTACAGACGAAATTCGTGCAAAAGTATATTGTATAAAGGGTCCGGTGTTGCCATGAAAATCAATAGACTCTTCGGGGTTAAAAAGCATACGTTTTACATGTTCAACCTTAAGCAGATAATATTTTAAAGCACCCATAGCTATTGTTTCGTTTAACGATTTAAGTTCATTTTCGGTAAATCCTTCGGTTTTGCCGAGTTCCATTGTTAGTTTGTTTGCTGTAGAGTACATTTCATCCATAAGTTCATCGGCTTCTACAACGGTGCCTTCGCGGCTTTTCATTTTTCCATGCGGAAGGTCAACCATACCATAACTTAGATGAAAAATTCCGTTGGCATATTGCTTACCGAGTTTTTGTAATATTATTTTAAGTACTTTGAAATGGTAATCTTGTTCGTTGCCTACAACATAGATTGAATTGTCCATTTTGTACTCATCGTATTTGAGTTGTGCCGTGCCAAGGTCTTGTGTAATGTAAACCGAAGTGCCATCGGCTCTGAGTACAATTTTGCGGTCTAATCCATCTTGGGTTAAATCAATCCATACGCTTCCGTCAGGGTCTTTTACAAATACTTTTTTTTGCAAACCTTCATTTATTAAATCTTTTCCTAAAAGATAGGTATTGCTTTCGTAATAATATTTATCAAATGTTACACCTAATCTTTTATAGGTTTGTTCAAAGCCATCATAAACCCAGTTGTTCATTTTTTTCCAAAGAGCAATTATATGGGGGTCGTGTTGTTCCCATTTTACAAGCATATTTTGTGCCTCAACAATAGAGGGAGCGGTTTTTTTGGCTTCGTCATCGGGTATTCCTTGTTGTTTTAATTCTTCAATTTCTTTACGGTAAATTTTATCAAATTCAACATAATATTTGCCTACGAGATGGTCGCCTTTTGTATTGCTTGATTGAGGAGTTTCGCCATTTCCTTTGCTCCAAGCCAACATGCTTTTGCAAATATGAATGCCACGGTCGTTAATTAAATTTGCCGAAATAACATTGTACCCTGCAAATTTTAAAATTTCGGAAACCGAATAGCCTAAAAGTATATTTCTCAAATGCCCAAGATGCAAGGGTTTATTGGTATTGGGCGATGCAAATTCAACCATTACACACTTTCCGTTTCCTTGATTTATGCTTCCAAAATCGGTGTTTTTGAAATTGAGTTTTAAGAAATTTAAGCAGAAACTATCGCTTATTTCAAAGTTTAAAAAACCATTTACTACGTTAAAATGAGATACCGAGCTACAATTGGCTATCACATAATTTCCGATTGCATTAGCAGTTTCAGCGGGTTTTTGCTTTGAAAATTTTAAATAGGGAAACGTTACAAAAGTTAAATCACCTTTGTGGTCTTTGTTTGTAATTTCTAATTTTATTTCATTTTCATCCAAATGTTGATTGTATAAATTGTTTATACCGTCAGCAATTTGTTTTTTTAAAATATCTGCAATTTCCAATTTTATTAAATAAAAGATTTATTGTTGTTTTTTCCATTTTATGCTGCAACCTACAGCAGGTATTTCGGGATAATCAACCTCCAGTCCGTCTAATGTATATTCTATTGCATCTTCCAGATACACATTAGTTACAGTGTTTTCGTTTTCCCAGCTATTGTCTATAGCACCTTTGTAAACAAGTTCGCGTTTTGAGTTAAAAAGAAATGATTCGGGAGTTTTTGAAGCACCGAGTTTTTTTACAACTTCTTGAGTTTGGTCGTATAAATACGGAAATTTACCCTTTAAAACCTGATTGTTTAAAGTTATCATATTTTCAAAATTATCTTGCGGATATTGCTCTGCATCATTACCGTTTATAACAATAATACCGAGATTGTCTTCTTCAAAACGCTCCCAAAGTTTTATAATTCTGCCCCAATATGCCATTGAATATGGGCAATGATTACACGAAACAATGATTAGCAGTGCATATCTGTCAGAAAAAGTATAGTTTGAGTAATACTTACCATCTGTACCTTTAAGATTAAAATCGAATAATTTTTCACCTATTTGCATGCAGCAAAATTACTAAAATCAACGTCAAGTAAGGGCATAAAATATTAAAAGTGTTCTGAAAAATCAAATTATTAAATTTTAATGTTTTAAATTTAGAAAGTTATTTTTTAATTTTGATATAAATATGAAATATATGAAAAGGTTAAATATTACATTATTGACAATTTTTTTATTTACCAACGTATTTAGCCAACAATCATTTTATGGCGAAAGTGCTAAGCAAAAATTTGAAGCTTCTAAAGAAGTTTATATTAATAACAGTTTCAATTTGCCGGGTTATGTAAGTTTTGAAAAGCCTATAAAAGCAAATATTGATGAGTTTGCTTCGAGTCTTATAAGAAAATTTAATTTCGACCCACAAAATCATTTTGTAAAATACAATGAAGAAACAGACGATTTGGGAATGGTTCATACCCGATTTCACCAGTATTTTGGAGATTTTTACATAGAGGGAAGCATGTTGATTATCCACTCAAGAGACGGAAAAATAGAATCATTCAACGGTGAGTATTATCCTGTAAAAAACATAAACATCAAAGGCTATTTTAATAAAGAAATTTGCCTTGAAAAGCTAATTTCTAAAGATAAAATATACGCATGGCAAGCAGAAAACGAACAAAATTTATTAAGAGAAATAGAAAACAACCCCAATGCAACATGGTATCCCAAAGGCGAACTTGTAGTTTGTGCAGTAAATAACAACCTTGAAAAAGCCGATTTCAGACTGACATGGAAATTTGATATTTACAGCATTGAACCTCACGAAAGACAGTACATTTTTGTTGATGCTTTTAAAAATGAAATAATAAATACCCAAAAAATACTTTGCGAAACAGATGTAAAAGGCAAAGCAATTGGAAAATATGCAGGCACACAAACCATAACTGTTGACAGTATAAATTCATCAAGTTACAGGCTAAGAGAAACGGGCAGGGGTGGTGGTGTAGATACTTATGACAACTCAAGCGGAACCGATTTTTACGACAACAATAATGTGTGGGATAGTACAACTTCGGCAAGGCAGGCTACAGCAGCCGATTTGCATTTTGGTACCGAAAAAACTTTTGATTACTATAAAAAATCGCATAATAGAAACAGTTACGATAACAACAACGCTAAGATGATTGCTATTTTGGGGGGAAATTTTGTAAATGCATATTGGAATGGTACATATTCAACATACGGTATGGGTAACGGAAGTTCATGGGGACCTGTTACAGGTATTGATGTTGTAGGACATGAATTTACACATGGGGTTACTCAAAAATCATCAAATTTGGTATATTCTGGCGAACCAGGTTCATTGAACGAATCTTTTAGCGATATTTTCGGTAAATTAGTTGAATGGTATGGTTTGCCTTCAAAATTTACATGGTATATTGGGAGATTTGGAGCGGGGTCTAACAAGGGTTTTAGAAATATGTCAAACCCAAACGAATTTGGTTGTCCCGATACCTATGGTGGCAAATATTGGAATGCCGGTGATATTGTTCATTACAACAGCAGTGTTCAAAATTTTTGGTTTTATCTCTTATGCAAAGGCGGCTCCGGTACAAATGATTCAAATATGACTTACAATGTTGATAGCATCGGATTTGTAAATGCGGCAAAAGTTGCTTATAGAAACAATACATATTATTTAACAACAAATTCAAAATTTAATGATGCAAGATTTTATGCAATAAAAGCGGCCGAAGATATATTTGGTCAATGTACTCGTGAAATAGAAGCTGTAACCAATGCCTGGCAGGCAGTAGGAGTGGGCAGAGGTTACACAACTCCCGCAGGTAAACCAAAAGGTACAACTATAAAACCATATAATGACAGATATTGCAGTACTGATAGTGTAATTACTCTCAATTTTACAAATCCATACAATTATCAAGCAATAAAATATCGCTGGACATTTGGCGATGGCGATAGTTCTACTCAAAACAACCCAACTCATACTTTCAAGGGTTATAATATTTATAAAGTCATACTTAGAACAGAGTATTGTTTTAAATACTACTACGATACAACTATAATTACAATCTCGCAAAAACCTATTGTTGATTTTAAAATTGAAAACCCTGATGTGCAATGTTTAGACAGAAATAAATTTACTTTTACTTCGTTGGCGTATTCAAAACTCAAAAGAAAAATCACATTGAAATGGGATTCGAATCCATTGAGTTTAAGCAGTTCAGATTCAGTTGTAAATATAGTATTTTCGTCACCGAGTGTTTATAATATAAGGCTTGTGGCAACTGATGACAGGGGCTGTCTTAATGAAGTGACAAAACAAATTGAAATATTAGAATCGCCTAAAATTGATTTTGGATTTAAAAACGCTTGCCCTAAGCAAAATATAGCTTTTTCATCAATAAATTTACCGGATACAAATAACTTAAAATACACCTTAAATTGGGATTTAGCCGAAGGCGACAAAGCTACTGGCGAAAAAGCTATGAAATCTTTCAATAGTTTTGGCAATTACAAAATAAAACTAATACTTGATGCACATTACAATACTTGTAATGATACAGTAATTAAAAACCTTACAATATTTAAAGAACCATTTGCTGATTTTACTTATGACAGCATTTGTACGGGGGTAGAAACACGATTTATAAGAACAAAATCGAATGATACTTTGAATTATTTTGAATGGAATTTCGGCATTTATAAACCAAGTGATAAAGATACCGTAAAGTATGCTTTTACCACTGCCGGAACTTATCAGGTATCGCTAAAAGTGGTGAGTATGAAATGTATTAGCAACATCACAAAACAAATTACGGTACATCCTAATCCGGTTGCACAATTTACGGCACATGATGTTTGTGAAAATATATCTCAAAAGTTTGTAAATAATAGCTATATTACAAATGGAAGTATAAAAAAATACGAATGGAATTTTGGCGATGGTTCAACATCTGTTGATTTTGAACCTGATAAGCATTACGGAACGCATGGAAATTACACCGTAAAACTAAAGGTTTCAGACCAACGCGGTTGTATAGGAACATCAAATTTTAACTTAAACGTATTTTCATTGCCAACTTCAGAATTTACATCAGAAGATGTATGTTTTGGTTTGAACTTAAATACTATTAACAACAGCACCGACCCTCAAGGCAATGTGCTTTCGTACAAATGGTTTGTCAATGGAAGTTTTTTTGACAGCAAAAAGAATATAACAATACAAAAACCCGCAATAGGATTATATAAAATAAAACTTGAAACAAAAAACGACAAGGGTTGCTATACTGAAACAGAAAAAGAATTTAAAGTAAAATCAATTCCAAATTCATCGTTTACAGGGTTAAATAGTTTGTATTGCATTGGCGAAAGTCCATTGCTTCAGCCCTTTACTAACGGAGGTACTTGGTTTTTAAATTTTTTGCCCCTTAGCCCTACATTCAAATTTTTAACTATTGGAAATTATAATTTCAAATATTTAATAGAAAAAGATGGTTGTAAAGATTCAAGTTCTCAATCAACATTTGTTATAGAAGCACCCGTTATTGATTTGGGTACAGAGCAGAGATATTGCGAAGATAAAGAGATAACCATTGATGCCACTCAAACTAATACCAACTCGTATAGCTGGAATACAGGCGAAAATACACCTACAATAAAAGTAAACAAAACAGGAATGTATGCTGTAAACGTAAATCACCGCTGCAAAACCTTGAAAGATTCTGTAAAAATTTCAATTTTTGGAGATGAATGTGAATGGTATTTACCAAATGCATTTTCGCCCAATGGAGATGGAATAAATGATGAATTCGACATAAAAGGCAGAATTTTTAAAGAAATAGAAATTGTAGTTTATAACAGGCTGTATCAAAAAATATATCAATACAAAGGACCATATAAATCATGGAATGGTACAATGTCTGACGGCAGAACAATTGAAATGGGAACTTACCCATGTAAAATAACACTAACAGGTTTCAACAATGAAATAATTGAAGAAAATATGGCTTTGACTATTGTAAAATAATAGAAAGCTAACCGTAGTATTCTACAAACTGCCTTTCGGTTTCAAAAATTTTGATGCAATGTAATTCAACACCTTTTATATGAGGCAAAAGCTCATTCCATATTGCAACCACAAGGTTTTCTATTGTTGTAATTTTACCTTGCATAAATTCAACATCCAAGTTTAGATTAAGATGGTCTAATTTTTCAACTATCAAATCATTCACAATGTCTTTTAACTCTGTAAAATTTATAACAAAACCAGTTTCTGGGTTTGGTATTCCTTTTACAGTTACAAATAAATCAAAATTATGCCCATGCCAGTTTTTATTAGAGCATTTGCCATATATTTCATAGTTTTTATCTTGGCTCCAGTTGTCGTTATAAAGCCTGTGAGCAGCATTAAAATGCAGTTTTCGGGTAACAAAAACCACTCCCTTATTATTTTCCATTTTTTTAAATGGCAAAGATAAATCAAATAATAA
This sequence comes from Bacteroidota bacterium, assembly GCA_013359235.1. Taxonomy (GTDB): domain Bacteria; phylum Bacteroidota; class Bacteroidia; order NS11-12g; family UBA9320; genus JABWCE01. The sequence continues at coordinate 60,986 of JABWCE010000013.1, read as the reverse complement.
ATATGAAGTTTTTTAAGGTAAAATTTAAAACATTAAATTTCATGTCTTATTTTTGAAAATTAATCAATAAAAAAAATGCGATTTCTTGTAGCAACCGATTTTTCCGAAGCATCTGATAAAGCACTGATGAGTGCTGTAAATCTTGCAACTTTAACAAATTCAGAAATTGTATTGCTACATATTTTTGAAGTTTCGGAAATTGATAAAAGTGCAAAAAAAATTATAGGTTCAGGTTTTTTAAATCGCGAAATTAAAAACCGACTTGAGCAAATGGTATCCGAAATTGAAAAAAATAAATCAATAAAAATAAGTTATCTTACAAAAGAAGGTGAACTTTTTGATACTATGAAAAATGCTGTTGAAGAAACATCATCAGATATTTTATTTATAGGAACTCACGGCGTGCATGGTGTGCAGCATATTACAGGTAGTTTTTTGGCAAAAACAATAAACATGGTTGATGTACCTGTTTGGGTTGTGCAAAAGGGTTCTGAAATTTGCAATTTCAAAAATATCTATATTTATATTGACGAGTTGTTCGACAATCCGGTAAACCCAATAATTATTGATATTGCTAAGAAATTTAATTCATCAATTCATTTTAATTTTACCGATTCTACTTCTGGCTTTGCAACTAAAGAATTAATATCAAAAATACAGTCAACACTTGAAAATTCCGGTATAAATTATACACTTTCATCTTTAAATGGTGAAGATGATATGATAAAAGCTTTTACTCAAAAAGCTACAAATACCGATAGCTCTCTTATAATTTTAGACCGTAACCAAAACGAAATAAGCACATTTATTGATGTTTTTAACAATAAAAAATGTGTTGAAGTTTTGTGCCTTAATTAATTTTTTTTGCTCAAGGTGCTATTCATGCTATTGACCAATATCATTAAACTTTCTGACTAACATCATTTATTAAAAATTTGTATGACAATACTTTTGCTTCTTGGAATAAGTTTCAAATTCAAATAATTTGATTTTCAGAAGAACAGATATAAGAATTTTCATTACAACATTAATTATATTAATGCCATTTTTATTGTTTTCAAAAAACTCAAATTTAGCAAATATAAACCTTAGTATTTCGGGATTGGTGGGTGGATACATTCTAATAGGAGTATTGCTATTATTGCTTGTAATAATATGGTTATTAATACGACATATAAGAAAATCAACCGATGTATTTGTAGATAATTGGAAAAATGAGCAAAGAAAAAGTTCGGGAAAAAGCAAAATTACAAGTTTGATATTATTACTTACAATAAACTTTGTTTCATATAGCGTTTCAGCACAAGCAGATAGTTTGCAAGCATCGCCTAATGATGGAACAATTGCAGGTTTACCAAATTTTTTGTTTTATCTTATTTTAAGCCTTATTGTACTCGAAATAATTATAATTTTGTTTCTCATTTCGCAAGCAAAGCTACTTTTGAATAGGAAAAAAGATCTTGAAAGTGGTAATTAATTATTCATAAGTTTTCATTTTTTTACTGTTAATTAGCTTCTTTAAAAATTAAAGAAAATTACAAGTTTTTAAATGGGCATAGTTTCAGGTAAACATGGTATTTCACTCAAAAAGTATTTGCTGTTTTTTAAAAATAACATTTTTGAAACTAATATAGAAAAAGGCAAACTGTGTGTTGAAAAACCTGATGGTAAATTATACAAATTAAGAACTTGGGTAAGCCTTTTATTTTTTTTAATTTTTGCATGTTTACCCTTTGTTTATTACAAGGGAAAGCCATTTATTTTACTCAATTTTTTTAAATCAGAATTCATAATTTACGGACAAGTATTTGAGCCTGGTGAGTTTTATTATTTTGGTTTGATATTAATACTCTTTGCTGCGTTTATACTATTGTTTACAACGGTTTTTGGAAGGGTTTTCTGTGGATGGTTTTGCCCGCAAACGGTACTGATGGAAATGCTTTTCAGAAAAATAGAGTATTTGTTTGATAGAAAAAAAGATGAAAACAAAAAGTATAGTCCTCAATTGGTTGAAAAAACTTTGAAAATATTAAAACAAATAGTTTTTTATATCTTATCATTTATCATTGCCAACATTATTTTGTCGTATATAATTGGTTTCAGAGAATTAGTTATTATTATAAATGGTTCAATACAAAACCATATCACAGGGCTTTCGGGTGTAATAATTTTTTCAATTATCATTTACTGCATTTTTGCATTTTTAAGACAAAAAGCTTGTATAAATTTTTGTCCGTACAGCCGTTTGCAAAATGTGTTATTTGACAAAGATACTTTGCTTATAGCTTACGATTACAAAAGAGGCGAACCAAGGGGAGTTTTGGAAAATGACCAAACTAAAATTAAAATTGGTGAATGTACTGATTGTTTAAGATGTATAAAAGTATGCCCAATGGCTATAGACATACGAAACGGAATACAACGCGAATGTATAATGTGTACATCGTGTATTGACGAGTGCAATAGTGTAATGGGTGAATTAAAAAAACAAAAAGGATTAATTTTGTTTACTACCGAAAATATGCTTGAGAATGGTATAAAACCTCTGTTTCACCGCCGTATTATTACAAATTTATTGTTAATGATTTTAGTTTCTGCTTTGATATTTATTATTATTTTCTCAAGATAAAAAACAAAATATTGACTAATTTTATTTTATAAAAAAGAAATATAGTGATAGTTGGAAATGATTTATTTATTGCAAAATTGAATGATAAAAGAAAAAGAATAAAATGGCAGATTTTAAGAAAAACTCTGTAACTTTCGTAATATTATCAACCTTTACGCTTATAATGCTTTTAGGTGCTCTTACAGGTGATTTTAAAACCTTAAATCTTGTATTTATCAATCTTATTTTTATAAGTCTTGTTTTTAACAATAAGAAAATTACATTGTACAGTGGACTTGGAGTTGGTTTACTTTTTGGTTTGCTACCAATAATTTTTAAAGAGCAAAACCTTGTAAATGAAGACCGAATGATTTACTGGGGAACATTATTTCTTATTTTCATTAGTACTATTGTATCGCTGTTTATTTTAGACTTAAACTACAACATAAAACAAAGTTTAAAGCATTTTTTTCTACTTTATGAATACTCTACCGAAGGTATTTTAATTACCGATGACAGAGGCAGAATAATAATGGCAAACCCCAAAGCATGTGTATTATTTGGATATACCGAAACAGAGCTAAAAAACAAACCTGTAGAAATACTTATACCTGCGAGTCAAAAAAATATGCACCCTAAAATGAGAATGGATTTTTTAAAATCACCGTCAAACAGGCAAATGGGGGCGGGGCGTGACTTAATGGGAGTAAAAAAAGACAGTTCAGTTTTTCCGGTAGAAATAAGCCTAAGTACTTACCATGACCAAAATAAAACTTTTGTAATAGCATTTATTATTGATATTACTGTAAGAAAAAACTCCGAAAAAATAATTATCCAGAAAAATGAATCACTTGAACAAATGACCGACCAACTTGCGAGATTAAATGAAGAACTTGAAGAGAAAGTGAATGAACGAACCAACAATTTAAAGCAAGTAATGCAAAACCTTGAAAAATCTCAGCTTGAGCTAAAAGATGCCCTTGAAAAAGAAAAAGAAATGAGTGAAATAAAAAGCAGTTTTGTTTCAATGGCATCACACGAGTTTCGCACTCCACTTAGCACCATACTTTCTTCGGCTAATATTTTGCAACGCTACATACTTTCTGATGAACAAAGCAAAAGAGATATCCATATTAAAAAAATAAAAGAATCAGTACGCTATCTAAACGAGATACTTGAAGATTTTTTATCATTTGGCAAACTTGAAGAAAACAAAATAAATGTACAGTTGAATGAAGAAAGCATTACCGAAATTGTTAATCATGCAATTGACGAAGTTGAAATTTTAAAAAAACCTGAACAAAACATTGAATTTACTTTTAAAGGAAGTCATACAATAGAAACAGATAAAAATCTCCTTAAAAATATTTGCATAAATTTGCTGACTAATGCCATTAAGTTTTCATATCCTGATGGCAAAATTGAAATAAATTGTGAAAACACGCCCGATATGCTTACAATTACAATAAAAGATAATGGAATAGGGATACCGGATGAAGACAAAGAGAATTTGTTTACAACGTTTTTCAGGTCAAAAAATGCAGTGAACATACAAGGTACAGGTCTTGGTTTGCACATTGTAAAACGCCATCTGGATTTATTAAAAGGAAAAATAAAAATTGAAAGTAAATTGAACGAAGGCACAAGAGTTATTTTTTCAATTCCAAAAAATTAAAAAAAAAATGAACACCAAAAAAGTTATATTAATTATAGAAGATCACGATGATATAAGAGAAAATATAGTCGAAATTTTAGAACTTTCAGGGTATAAAACATATAATTGCGAAAATGGAAAAAAAGGCTACGAAATTGCAATAAAAAAAAATCCGGATATGATAATCTGCGATATTATGATGCCCGAAATGGATGGATTTGCATTGCTCCACCTAATCAGAAAAGGCGATTCTACCAGAAATATTCCGTTTATTTTTTTAACAGCAAAAACCGAAAGGTCAGATTTTAGAAAAGGAATGGAAATGGGAGCTGACGATTTTATAACCAAACCCTTTGAAGATGTAGAATTACTCAATGCTATAGAGTCAAGGTTTAAAAGAAGCGAGTTGAGTGAAAAAACACGTGATATCCAAAATAATCAAGAAAGCATTGATATAAACCAAATTTTTGAAGAATTTGGCATTAGCCAAAAACTTGCCAAAAAAGAAGTGTTGTTTAAAGAGGGAAAATATGCCAAAAGCGTATATCTTATTAAGAAAGGCAAGGTAAAATGTGTGAAAATTAGCGAAGAAGGCAAAGAACTAATTTTAGATATTTACGGTGCAAATGATTTTATGGGATATCTTACACTTTTGGGAAATGGAATATACGACGAAACAGCCATTGTTATTGAAGATGCCGATGTTATTGGTTTGCCTAAGGAAGAATTTATGCAATTGATTTTTTCTGATATAAATGTTGCAAATACATTGATAAAAACAATTGCTAAAAATATTAAAGAGAAAGAAGATAAACTTGTAATAATGGCTTATGGAAATCTTAGAAAGAGAGTAGCCAAAACCTTGATTGAAATTGATTCAAAGTTCAGAAATATTGAAACCGATGCACTGCTTGAAATAAAACGCGAAGAACTTGCAAGTTATATAGGAATAGCAACCGAGTCGCTTATAAGAACAATTAGCGATTTTAAATCAGAAAAATTAATTGAAATAAAAGAAGGAAAAATTACGATAATAAATCGCGAAAAGCTAAAACATTTATTGTATTAATTTCTAATATCCTGGCCCCACATCATTTTGTTTCTTAGCGAATCAAGGTAATTTTCGTCACCAAGTCTTATCAAATTAAAAGCAAAATCAGCTTTTCGTACTGCTATTTGAGTTCCTTTTTTTATTGAGCAACTTTTGCTGTCGAGGCTAAGCAAATAGCTTTTCACTCTTCCTTCAATTTCAAATGTAAGAACTGTATTGTCGGGTATTACTACGGGTCTTGCACTCAAATTGTGAGGTGCAATAGGTGTAATTACAAAACTTGCAGATTTTGGTATGAGTATTGGTCCACCGCAACTTAACGAATAAGCCGAAGAGCCTGTAGGTGTAGCTATAATAAGTCCATCAGCCCAGTACGAATTCATAAATTCACCATTCAAATATGTATGAACTATAATCATGCTTGTACTGTCTTTTTTATGAATTACAAAATCATTTAAAGCATAAGGAAACCCGCTGAAAAGCTCTTGGTCTGCTTCAAGTTTCAATAAGGTTCTTTTATCAATTCTGTATGATTTTAAAATAAGTTCATCAATTACTTTATCAATATTTTCGGTATTAGATGTGGTTAGATAGCCAAGCCTTCCGGTATTAAAACCCATAACCGGGATACCTGTATCTCTTACAATATCTAAAGTATCTAAAATGGTACCATCACCGCCAATACATAGCAAATAATCTATTTTGGTTTGAGTTATATTTTGTTCGTTAAATACCTCAAATTTTTCATCAACCGTGGTTTTTGTATCTGAAAAGTATTCTGAAACATTTTTATGTAAAAAAATCTCAATATTCTTATTTCTGAGGTTTTTCATAAGGTTTTGCAAACATTCATTTGCCTGTTTGTTTTTTAATGCTCTAGCATAAATTCCTATTTTCATTTAAAATGCTTTTTTAAAATGAAGATTTATATTTTTTTCTTCCAAAATATTCTGCGAATATTCAACTCTCAATATTTTATCGTTCAATGCCAAAAAATCTATACCACAGCCATATCCTAATAAATTTTTATTAGCCAAAGTATTATTAAATCCGTAAAATTTCTCCTGCCATTGGTTATTGTATGTTTTTCCCCAGTCTGTAAACAAATTTAAATAAGTTCCGATAGGCAAACTAATGTATTTTTTATTCAATTTAAAAGGAATTTTTAATTTATATTGATTTATCAAAGCAAACTTTATGTTGGCTTTTGCCAATAAAAATGCATGTCCGTCTATTACATATTGCTCATAGCCCCTTACATAATCGGTATAACCCAAAGCTTTAAAATTGTAATACGGGATGTATGACATTAATTGATTAGTTAATTTGCCCTTAAAAAAACCTGATAAATAAAGTCTTTTGGCAATTTGGCTATAATATGCGGCCTCGAATGTTTCACTTATTATTTCTGCCGAGTTTTCGCTACTTATAGAGCCGAGTTTTAGTTCATTTTTTAAATAGAAACCTGTAAGTGGGTAATATTTGTTGTTTCTTTTTTCATAATTCATGGTTTGTTTAATATATATTTCGTTTTGCTTATTGCCTCCAAGCAAAAAGTTTTTGTTTAGGCTGTCATATATTATCTTTTTATCAATTTTTATATTATTATATTCAATTTCCCATTTTTCAGTCATAAAATTATTTCTTCTTACTATGAGTGATACATTGTTTTCCCAACGTTGAATTATAGGTTTTTCGTAGTTTTTGTAAAATTGAATTTTATTGTTTTTGGTAATGTACCAAATTTCTTTGTTTTGCTTAAATGAAGATGAAAATTCGGCACCGAGTTTTAAATTTTTAAAAAAATAAGGCTTTAAAAAATACAAGGCGTATTTGCGTGTGTAACCATTGATAAAAGCCAGTTTTAAGGTTTCGTTCCTCCCTTTAAGATTGTATTTGAACAGATACATCCCGTAATTGGTTCTGTTAAGTTTATAATCCATCAATTGCCATTGTTTAAAATTTCTGTCAGAAAGTTCAAAACTCGGAATGGGCCATAAATACCAGTTTTCGGTTACATTTATGTTTAAGAAAATATGCTGGTATTTATATTCAATAAAGCTAATGTCGCAAAAAATGAATAGGTTGGTATTTATTAGCAAATTTTTGCTTTGCAATATCAAATCGTTAAGTTCAGATTTTTTATATATTTCTTTATGTTTTAGCAGAATTTCGTTTTGAATTACATAAGCTTTAGTGAGTTTGTTTCCGTTTATAATTATCGAATCAACAATAATGTAATAGTCTTTTTTCGAAAATGATATTTTGAAAGAAAAAACAAATGATAAAACTAATAATAACCTTAGATAAATTGTTGTATTAATTTTAATTGTTTTTAGCACTTTTCTATAATTCCAGAAACTTTACAAGCGACTGGTAGCGGTCTTCTACATCGTTTACAATGCTTCGGTTAAAAAATGTATCGGTAATTTCATAACCAAAGCGCTGCAATGAAAAAACAATTCTATCAATATACAAAGTATTGAGTTTTATATTTAAAATAAGCAAACTTGTTTCTGGTATTTTAAAAATTTCTAAACCTATAATTTTTGCGTCTTCGCTTTCAATTATTCTATTTAGTTCGTTAAGCGAATAGTTGCCCGACAAAACTTTTATGTTGATAACACTTCCTTCGGCTTGCAAAGTATAGCTTGATGCAAGATAATTTAAAATGCTTTGTATAGAAATATTTCCTGTGTATTGGTTTTGGTTGTTTACAGTGATCAGAAAAGGAATTTTGTACCTGTAAAAAATATTTATTGCTTCAAAAAAATGAAAATTTTCGTTTACTACAAAATTGCTTTCAATTCTTACAAAACTTCTGATTTTGCGACTACTGTTTATTTTTAAAATATCATTTTTGAAAACAAAACCTAAAAGTTCATCGCTTTCTATTACAGGCAAAATTTCTTGTTTTAAAATTTCAAATGACTCAAGTGCAAATCTAACTGTATCGGCAGATTTTAGTGGATATATGAGATTGTCAGCTAGATTTTTTATTATCACTTTTTATTTTTTATGCAAAATAAAAGCATTTAACCAATTTTTTAAAATTTGTAAACCATATTCGGTAAGAATTGCTTCGGGATGAAACTGAATTCCCCAAATTGGTAAGTATTTATGAGCAAATGCCATATTTATATTGTCATTACTGCAAACGGCAGTTTGAGTAATATTATTGCATTTGCTTATATCTATTGCCAAAGAATGGTATCTGCAAACATTTATTTTATTGGGTATATCGTTCCACATTGGGTGTTTTTTAAGTTCAGTTTCCGAAATTTTGCCGTGCATAGGAAAATGTGTTTTTATAAGTTTTGCACCAAAATAGCAACCCAAAGCCTGATGACCAAGACAAATACCTAATATAGGCACTTTTTCATGCCAATATTCTATAATTTTCATTAAATTACCAGAGTTTTGAGGAGTTCCGGGTCCAGGTGATAAAACAATACCAGAAAAATTAAATGCTGATAGTTCTTCGGCATCTTTTTCATCGTTTCTTATAATTAACTGTTCTTGCTCCAATTGATAAAAATAATCGCTTAGATTGTATGTGAAAGAGTCGTAATTATCTATTAATAATAGCAAATTTCAATTTTAATTCTAAAGTGCAAAGTTATATTTAAGCAAAATATTTTATCAATAAAATTATCATTAGTGGTTGTCATTACAATTGTTGAACTAAATTAATTGTGAATAAAAATTTAATTTTAAAAATCAGGAAGATTTATACTCACCAAGCAATCTCCATGCTTTGCGTTTTATTTTAAGACCAAATGGCTTAATTGAATTATTTTTAATATGCTCAACTATTTCATCTTCGTCATCAGATACTAAATACAAATGTTTATCTTCGGGAGAAATAGTTCCCTCAAAGCACATTTTATCAATATATTTGATTAGCTCATTATGATAATGCCGACTGAAAATTGCAATTGGAAATTTTTTGATTTTATTTGTTTGTATCAATGTTAATGCTTCAAATAGTTCGTCGAGTGTGCCAAAACCACCAGGCATTACAACAAAACCATAAGAATATTTTAAAAGTAATGTTTTTCTCACAAAAAAATATCTGATATCTACAGCCTTATCCATGTAAATGTTAGGTTTCTGTTCAAAAGGTAATTCAATATTACAACCAACTGATTTTCCCCCAACGTCTTTTGCTCCACGATTTGCAGCCTCCATAATTCCGGGTCCGCCACCTGTCATTATTGTAAACCCCAAATGTGCAATTTTGCCGGCAATAGCTTGTGTAGCCTTATAATATTCATTTTCGTAGTTAAATCTGGCAGATCCAAATATGGTTATACATGGTCCTACAAAATGAAGTACTCTAAACCCTTTAATAAATTGAAATGTAATTTTTATGACAAACCATAAATCACTGAGTCTTGATTGTGGTCCATCAAGAAATTTTATAACTTCTTTAGATTTTGACATTAGACAATAATAAAACTAAATGCTTATTGAAAATACAATATTTAAAAATTTTAAATTATTTGTCAATTTGTTTTTAAATAAATCACTTATTATCTTGATTTGCATAAAAAAATGAGAAAAAACAAAAATCATTTTCATCTTGATAAAAAAATAAAGAAAGCATTTGAATTGCAAAAATGGCCGGAAATAAAAAGCTCAGACAGTTGGAACATATTTAAAATAATGAGTGAATTTGTTGATGGTTATGATACACTTGCCCGAATAGGCCCATGTGTTTCAATTTTTGGTTCGGCACGGACTAAACCAGGAACAAAATATTATGAACAAGCTCACGAAATTGCATCAATTTTGAGTAAAGTTGGCTTAGGTGTAATTACAGGAGGCGGTCCTGGAATTATGGAAGCTGCTAATAAAGGTGCAACAGAATCGGGCGGTAAATCAGTAGGATTAAACATCAATTTGCCTTTTGAGCAATTTCCAAACAAATTCATAGATTATGATAAATTAATTCAGTTTAAATTTTTCTTTGTTAGAAAAGTAATGTTTATGAAATACGCTCAAGGTTTTATAGTATTGCCCGGTGGTTTTGGCACACTCGACGAGCTTTTTGAAGCCCTCACTCTTGTTCAAACCCGCAAAGTTGAAAAATTTCCAATAGTACTTGTAGGTAAAGATTATTGGAATGGTTTGATTGATTGGATTAAAAATGTATTGATTGACCAAGAAAATAACGCAGATACTGAAGATATTTTTTTATTAAAAGTTGTTGATACAGCTAATGAAGCAGCCGAAGAAATAATTGATTTTTACAGCAAATATTCTTTAAGCCCAAATTTTTAAATTTAATAGTAATACAATTTTAATATAATGAACAATACAATAGTGGCACTTGCTACTCCTGTGGGAGTTGGGGCAATCGGGGTTATAAGGCTATCGGGCAGTGAGGCAATAAATATTGTTCAAAAAATATTTTCAAAAAAAATTACCGATAAACCTTCTCATACTTTGCATTTTGGTAAAATTACAGGTTTGGATGGAAAAGTAATTGACGAAGTGGTTTTGTCAATTTTTAAAGCACCAAAATCATATACAGGCGAAAATGTTATTGAAATTTCATGTCATGGCTCTCCATTTATACAGCAAAAAATCATTGAATTAATATTAAAAAACGGAGCAAGGCTTGCAAAACCAGGTGAATTTACTTTGAGGGCGTTTTTAAACAGGAAATTAGACCTTGCACAAGCCGAAGCTGTTGCTGATTTAATAGCCGCCGATAGTGAGGCTTCGCATAATCTTGCAATACAGCAAATGAAGGGTGTTTTTTCTGATAAAATTAAAAACCTCAGGCAATCATTGATTGATTTTGCTTCGCTAATAGAACTTGAACTTGATTTTGGCGAAGAAGATGTTGAATTTGCAAATCGCAAGGAACTTTTGCTACTAATCGAAGAAATAGAAAAAGTTGTAAATGGTTTAAAAATAAGCTTTTCTACCGGTAATGTATTGAAAAAAGGAGTAGCTACAGTGCTTGCCGGTAAACCCAATGCAGGAAAAAGTACAGTTCTTAATGCTTTGCTCAACGAAGAAAGAGCTATTGTAAGCAATATAGCAGGTACAACACGCGATTCAATCGAAGAAACAATAAATGTAAATGGTGTACTTTTCAGATTTATAGATACTGCGGGTATTAGAACATCTACAAACGAAATAGAAGATATTGGAATTGGCAAAACGTTTGAAAATATTAAAAAAGCTGATTTGATACTTTATGTTTTTGATGCAAAAATCTCAAACTTGAAAAATATTACAGATGAAATAAATTCATTAAAAACCGAAAAAAAAATAATTGCAGTAGCCAATAAAATTGACCTTTGCGATATAAAGAAAGTTAAAATAGAGCTTAAAAAACTGGGTTATGATGTAGTTTATATTTCAGCAAAAAACAAAGAAATAAAAGAGCTTACAGAAAAACTTGAAAAATTTGCAGCACAACTCAACAATCAATCAACAACATTAATAAACAATGTAAGGCATTATGAGGCACTTGTAAAAACTTCAGAATCTTTAAAAGATATTACAAATGGGATAAACAGTACTATTTCTACCGATTTGCTGGCTTTAGATATTAGAAAAGCATTGTTCCATCTTTCTGAAATAACAGGCGAAATTTCAACCGAAGATTTGCTCGACAATATTTTCAGCCGTTTTTGTATCGGTAAATAAAGATGAATGAAAAAAGGACGTTTCGCAACGCCCTTTTCGATTAAAATTCTAATGCCTATGAAAAAAAAATTTACTCTTTCTTAATCAACGTTATCATGCAAAAATGAATTGTTTGATTTCAATTCGGGTTTGCGTTCGGGTTCGTCAACCAGCGAAAACCTTGACACGTTGGACTCTGATGAATGTGAAACCTCATCCAGCTTTATGTTCTTTCGTTCATAAGCTGGAGTATTTTCGAGTTCTTCGCGTCCGTTTTCACTCTTCGATTTTTGGTTCAATTCTCTCAATTCTTTTAATCTTGAGGTATATTCAAGATTTTTTATTTTATTAACTTCCCTTTTGATATCTTCCTTTTTAAACGGAATATCTTCTTCCAAAGACATATATTTTACATCATCCGTTTCAATTTTTTCAGAAAATTTTTCAGATTTTTCTGTTTGTTCTACTTTAAAATTGTTTTCAAATTGTGTTTCAGGCACTTCGGTTTTCAAAGTATTTTCAGTTCTGTTAAAACTTGTAGCTATAACAGTTACTGATATTTTTCCATCTAATGATTCATCAAAACAAACTCCACATTTCAAATTTGCATCAAAACCTGCCTGTTCCTGAAAGAAATTATTAATTTGGCTATATTCATCCATTGTAAGTTCGCCTTCGCCCTTCTTACTGGTAATATTTATAAGTAAATTTTGAGCACCTTCAATTTTATTATCATTAAGCAGAGGAGAGTTTAAGGCTTCTTGTGCGGCAATCAAGGCTCTTCCTTCGCCTTCTGCCACTCCGTTGCCAAGTATAGCAACTCCACTGTTTTGCATGGCAGTTTTAACATCTTCAAAATCTACATTCAAACTACCTGCTACTGTAATTATTTCAGCTATACCCTTTGCTGCTGTTGCCAATACATTATCAGCATAATTAAATGCTTCAGAAAGCAGAAGTTTTCCATAGATTTCAATAATTCTATCGTTAGAAATTACTAAAAGAGAATCAACTGATTCTTTCATTTCAATAATCCCTTTTTCGGCTGCTAAAATTCGTTTAGAACCTTCGAAACTAAATGGCAATGTTACAATACCTACTGTAAGTATTCCCATTTCTTTTGCTATTCTGGCAATTACCGGTGCAGCACCTGTTCCTGTTCCGCCTCCCATTCCTGCGGTTATAAAAACCATTTGCGTATTTACTCCCAAAATATCAGCTATTTCATCAATACTGCATTCGGCAGCTTTTTTACCAACTTCGGGATTCGACCCCGCTCCACGTCCGTTAGTAAGTTCGTTTCCTATTTGTATTTTATTGGGTACCGAACTTGTTTCCAAAGCCTGGCAATCGGTATTGCAAATTACAAAATCAACCCCTGTAATACCTTCTTTATACATATAGTTTACAGCGTTGCCACCGCCACCGCCCACACCTATTACCTTTATAATTGATGATCTTTCTTTTGGAAGTTCTACTTTAAAATTTGCCATAATTTATTTTCTAATCAAAATCGTTAAAATCTTTGTCGTCAGCAAGCCATTTTTTAATAAGTTTCATATTAAAAATTGAAAATCCTTTTTTTATTTTAGTATCTTTATCTTTTTTTTCAGCCACTTGCGAAGGGTCTTCTTTTATGTTGTTTTCACTTAAATAAGCATCATTTATGCCTTTCATTACAAGACCTATACCTGTTGCATAAATAGGGCTATTTACTTCTTCTACCATTCCTTTTGCAAGGTGTTCGTTTGGATGTCCTACTCTTGCGTCAAGCCCTGTTACATAAGAAGCAAGATGAGTAATGTGTTTTAATAATGCACCACCTCCTGTAAGTACTATGCCTCCTGCAAGTTTTTTCTCTAAACCTGACGATTTAATTTCGAAATATACAAGTTCAAGTATTTCCTGCATTCTTGCTTGAATAATTTTTGCGAGGTTTTTTACCGAAATTTCTTTTGGGTCTCTTCCCTTTAAACCGGGGATTGTTATAATTTCATTTTCGGCAGCTTCCATAGCCAAAGCCATTCCAAATTTTGTTTTTAATGCTTCAGCATGGCTTTTCATAACAAAACATCCTTCTTTTATATCGTCTGTAATTATATTTCCGCCATAAGGTATTATTGCTGTGTGTCGTATTATATTTTCATGAAAAATAGCTACATCAGTAGTTCCGCCACCAATATCTACCAATACTATTCCTGCTTCCATTTCTTCGGGGCTGAGTACAGCCATAGCCGAAGCAAGTGGTTCTAATGTGAGGTCGCTTATTCTTAATCCTGTTTTTTCAACACATTTGTAAATATTTTTTGCAGCAGAAATCTGTCCTGTAATTATATGAAAATTACCTTCTAACTTAATACCTGCCATACCCACAGGCTCGGTAAAACCTGGTTCATCGTCAACAGTATAATCTTGAGGGATAACATGAAGTATTTTGTCACCTGGTTTTACTGCAAGTTTATACATATCGGCTTCAAGTTTGTTTAAGTCTGATATGCTAATTTCTTTTTCGGAATCATTGCGTATAAGCATACCTCTGTGTTGAAGGCTGCTGATATGTGCTCCGGCTATTCCAACCTGAACATTTTTAATATTTACATTTGCTACATCTTCTGCCATTTTCACGGCTTCTGATATTGCAGCTACGGTACGGTCAATGTTTGATACTACACCTCTGGTAACACCACCGTTTGAAGGCACTTTGCCAATTCCAAGTATATCAACTTTGCCATATTCATTTGCACGACCCACTATTGCACATATTTTAGTGGTTCCTATATCAAGTCCGACAACTATTTTTTGGGTATTCATTATTTGCAAATTACTTGTCCTTTAAATTTTAAATTAATTGTTTTATATTTTTCCCATCCTATTTTATTTAAACCATTCTGATAAAAAGTTTCAAGTTTTTTGAATTTTTCATCTAAATTATTTGTATCTCCTATAATCACTTCATGTGCACCTGTTGTAGGTATAAATGAAATATCATCATTTTCACTTACAAAGTACTGCTGAATTTGGTCTTTCCAAAAGCTATTATTATTCACATACACAGCTAAAGCATATAGTTTTTTGTCCATTTTAGCGTTCACATTTCCGCTTACGGGGGTAATGTAAGGCGAGTAATGCGACGAAAGTGGAATTTTTTTTAAATCATCGCATAAAAAATATCCATTTCCTTGAGTTGTCAATATTCTTAAAAGTGGGGTTCTTTGTTCAATTTCTAAAACTAACTCTTTTGAAATGTTAATATACACATCAGCACTTTTGATTTGTGGTGTTTTTCTCAGAGTGTATTCAATTTTTTTTATTTCTATTTTGTTTGTAGGTTTATTTATAAAATGCTTTTTTTTATCTGCAATTTTTAAAAAACGATAAATATCGGTTTCGTTTATTAAGGGTTTTTCGGTTTTGTATTTTATTTTAATAATTACATCTCTACACAAGGCTTTTGAGTCGTTTTTTGATGAAAAATAGTAAACAGTTACTGCCCCAATTACTATAAGAAAAACAAAAACAAAACCTGCAATTTTCCTGATGTTAGCCATTTTCTAATGTTTTTTTAATTTGAGGTATAAAAGTATCAATATCACCAGCCCCAATTGTAAGCAATACTTGAGGTTTAATTTCTTTCAACAAAGTGCCTATGTTTTCATTTTTACATAAAAACTTTTTAGGTGATTTTAAGTTTTTGTAAATAATTTCAGAATTTACTCCTTCAATAGGCAACTCTCTTGCCGGATAAATATCTAACAAAATACAGGTATTGAGCAAGCTGAGGCTCGTAGCAAATTCATTTGCAAAATCTCTTGTTCTACTGTATAGATGAGGCTGAAAAATACCAGTAATTTCTTTGCCATTATAAAGCAGTTTTACCGATTTTATTAATGATTCAATCTCGGTTGGATGATGAGCATAATCATCAATAAAGATACAATTTTCATCATTCAAAATGTATTCAAATCTTCTTTTTACGCCTTTAAATTTTTTTAATCCTTCTATGATTTTTGCTTTTTCTAAACCAATTTTTGTACATACAGCTATTGCTGCTACAGCATTTTCTACATTGTGAATTCCGGGAATGCCGAGTTCTATTTTGCTCCAAAACTTGTTGTTTTCAAAATAATCGAAAACAAATTTGCTTTTTTCAATTCCAATATTTCTTGCTTGAAATGTTCCTGTCTCAATACCATAAGTTTCAATTTTTATTCCTTTAGCATTAATAGTTTTTAGCTTGTGGTTTATAATCAGGCTTCCTCCTTTTTTTATTTTTTTTATAAATTCAAAAAATGATTTTTCAAGTTCTAAAGCCGTTCCATAAATATCAAGATGGTCGGCATCCATAGAAGTAACTACGGCTATATCAGGGTTTAATGTTAAAAAAGACCTGTCGTATTCGTCAGCTTCGGTAACAGTAAGCGGAAAATTATCTTTAGTGTTTGAATTAAAATAATTACTTTTAAGGTTTACACTTATTCCACCAAGAAATGCTGCACATGGTTTTTGTGCAAATGTTAGCAAGTGAGCAATGAGTGTAGAAGTTGTAGTTTTGCCATGAGTGCCTGCTACCGATATGTTTTGACTGTTTTGGGTAATTAAACCCAGAATTTGAGATCTTTTTAAAACTTGATAGTCGTTATTATTCAGATAATTTAATATTTTACTATTAGAAGGTATTGCCGGAGTATAAATAATAAGTGTATTTTGTCTTGTGAATTTAGAACTGAACGAACTTTCAATTTCATCAATGTATGATATTTTAATTCCTTCATTTTCAAGTTCGGTACACAAATTAGATTTTACCCTATCGTATCCAAACACGTATTTTCCCATATTATTCAGGTAGCGTGCAATAGCACTCATACCTATGCCACCAATGCCTACAAAGTAGAAATATTTAAAGTCTTGGAGGTTCAATTTTTTAATAATTTTAAAATTTCAAATACTATGCTATCAGTAGCTTCGGGTTTTGCAAATTTTTTAATATTGTCAATCAGTTTTGCTTGCTTATTTTCATCATTTACAAGCATCAATATTTCATTTGAAATTTGGTTTTTTAAGTCATTATCTTTTAAAATAATTGCAGCGTTTTTTTCAACCAATGCCATAGCATTTTTGGTTTGGTGGTCTTCGGCTACATTGGGCGAAGGAACTAAAATTACAGGTTTTCCAACCAAACACAGTTCTGATATTGCTATAGCTCCGGCACGTGAAATTATAATATCGGCTGCTGAATAAGCATCGTCCATGTTTTCAATAAATTTTAAAACTTTACCCAATTTAGGTTTATTTTGACAGGTATAGTTTTTTCCTGTTTGCCAAAGCAATTGTATTTTGTTTTCATTAAAAATTTCAAGGTTGCTTTCAATTGCTTCATTTATAGATTTAGCACCCAAACTTCCACCTATAATTAGTAAAGTTTTGTATTTTTCGTCAAGTTCAAAATTTTTTAAAGCATTAGATTTATTGGGAAGCGAAATAATGCTTTTTCTAACCGGATTGCCTGTAAAAACACATTTGAAAGGTGGAAAGTATCTTGCGGCATTTTCGAAACCGATACATATTGTATTTACTTTTTTGCCTAAAAGTTTGTTTGTTACACCGGCAAAGCTGTTTTGTTCTTGTATTAATGTTGGAATTTTTAACAAACATGCCATTTTAAGAAGCGGACCACTGGCAAAACCGCCGGTTCCAATTACTACATCAGGTTTAAATTTTAAAATAATAAAATAACATTTTATGATACTAAAAATTAATTTTAAGGGGAATATTAAATTTTTTAATGAAAGGTTACGTTGAAAACCAGTAATCCACAAACCATGAATTTTATATCCTGCCGATGGTATTTTTTCCATTTCCATTCGCCCTTTTGCTCCTACAAATTCAATAGTGCAGGCGGGCAATTTTTCTTTTAGTGAGTTTGCAATTGCAATTGCCGGAAAAATATGCCCTCCGGTTCCTCCACCAGATATAAGAATTTTATTTATTTTCAATTTCTTTTTCTTTTGTTTCTTCGACATTTTCAATACTTTTATTTTCTTCAATTTCAATATTACGGCTCACACTTAATATTATACCGAATGCAAGGCTTGTAAAAATGGTAGAAGTACCCCCCATACTCACTAATGGAAGTGGTAAACCAGTAACCGGAAAAATATTAACTGCAACCCCCATATTTAACAAAGCCGGAATTACAAGACTAAAAGCCAGCCCCACTGACAGCAATGCACCAAATGCTTTCGGGCTTTTAAAAACTATTTTAATACACCTAAACAAAAACAAAAGATATAAAAAAATAAGTATTAAAGCTCCTAAAAGACCGTATTCTTCGATTATTATAGCAAATATAAAATCGGCATACGGTGATGGAAGATAGTTTTTTTGCGAACTTTTTCCAGGTCCTGCTCCTATGATTCCACCCCGTGCTATTGCAATTTTAGCTTGTACTGCCTGATAGTTTGCTTCAGGGTTTTCTTTTTCTCTGAAATTTTCTATTCTGGTTTTCCATGTTTGAACTCTGCCTTGCCCAGGCAACTGCATTATTGCAAAAACCATAATACTAAATAGCAGTATTGCAGCTAAGCAAAGTATTAATATTGATGATACGGGTATCCGACCAATAAATAATAGCAAAATACTTGTTGCAAACAATACGAGTGCAGTTGACAGATTTGATGGAGCTATAAGCCCGCAAACAAGTATTATACTAATTAAAATAGGGAAGAGAGTATTTTTTTTATCTTTAATATTTTCTTGTTTACGCGATAAAAAGCGGGCAATATACATGATTAATGCAAGTTTTGCTACATCAGAAGTTTGAAAAGACAACCCTATCAGAGGAATTGAAATCCACCGGCGGGCATCGTTTACATTAATGCCAAAAAGCAAAGTGTAAATGAGTAATGGTATAGAAACCCAAAGTAGAATTTGAGAAAGTCTTGAGTAATATTTGTAATCCAGCAAGTGAGCCAACCACATTATAAATAAGCCCAAAATCAACATAATCCCTTGTTTTAGCAAATAAAATTCGGTATTGCCACCTTGTTTTACAAAGGCAAGTGTACCTGTTGAACTGTAAACTGCAAGCATTCCAAAAATTGAAATAAAAAGTACAATCATCCATATTACTATGTCGCCCTGTAAATTTTTTGCAGCCCAATTTCTTAAACTCATCTCAACTCAAATATTTTAGTAGAATTATTTCAATTCGAAAAAAATTATAATTGTTTTACATATTTTTTAAATTGATTGCCCCTGTCTTGATAATCATTAAACAAATCAAAACTTGCACAAGCGGGTGATAATAACACCGTTTCTCCCTTTTCGGCAAAACGATAAGCTGCATTTACTGCATCTTCGGCATTATCAGTATTCACAATAAAATCAACAACATTTCCAAAAGCCTGATGAATTTTGGTATTGTCAATACCCATACACACAATTACTCTTACTTTGTCTTTTACAAGAGGCAGTAGCATTGAGTAATCATTGCCTTTGTCAGTACCGCCTACAATCCATACTACCGGAGTGTCCATACTTTCTAATGCATACCATGCAGAGTTTACATTAGTTGCTTTTGAATCGTTGATAAAATCAACACCTTTGATTCTTGCAACCCATTCCATTCGATGTTCTACATTTTTAAAATCAGAAAAGCTTTGTCTAATAGATTCTTTTCTGATTTCATACGAGTTTGCAACAATTGCTGCTGCCATGCTGTTGTAAATGTTGTGTTTTCCGTTAATGGTTAATTGATTGATTGGCATAATAAATTCTTTGTTAAAATTGTTAAGTCGAACGATTATTTCATTACCATACAAAAAGGCTCCGTTCTGAACCTCATGGTTTATAGAGAAAGGAATAGCCGATGCTTTTCCTTTGTTTAAATGTAAATTTTTGATAGTCAATTCATCGTCATCATTGTAAATAAAGCTGTCGGTTTCTGTTTGGTTTTGTGTAATTCTGTATTTTGAATTTATATAATTTTCTATTTTGTATTCATATCTGTCAAGGTGATCAGGAGTGATATTGGTAAGAACAGCATGTTTTATTTTGGTTTTAAACATGCCATCAAGCTGAAAACTGCTAAGTTCTAATACATAATTTTCAAATTTGTTTTCAGCAACCTGAGCAGCAAAACTTTTACCTACATTGCCAGCCAAACCTACACTTATGCCATTGTTATTAAGTATATGGTAAGTGAGCAAAGTTGTAGTAGTCTTGCCGTTTGTACCAGTAATTCCTATAAGATTAGCAGAAGTATATTGCGAAGCAAATTCAATTTCCGAAATAATTTCAATACCTAATGATTTTGCTTTTTTAATTAAATCTGTTTTATCACTTATACCTGGGCTTTTAATTATTAAATCAGCATTTAAAATTTTTGATTCGGTATGTTTTCCGCATTCAAAATCTATTCCTGCATTTTTAAGTTTATTGCTATAAATGGTTTTAATTGTTCCCAAATCACTAACATAAGTTTCAAAGCCTTTGGCAATACCCAGCAAAGCCGAGCCGCATCCACTTTCTCCTGCACCTAATATTACCAATCTTTTAGCCATGTTTTTTATCTTATTTTAAATGTTAAAATTGTTAGAATTGCCAGCATTATACCTACAATCCAAAATCTTGAAACTATTTTTGGTTCGGCAATGCCTGATTTTTGAAAATGATGGTGCAAAGGCGACATTTTAAGAATTCTTTTACCTTCGCCAAAACGGCGTTTAGTATATTTAAAATACCCCACCTGAAGTATTACACTTAGGTTTTCAATTAGAAAAATTCCGCATAAAATTGGGATGAGAAGTTCTTTGCGGAGTATAATAGCAATTACAGCTATAATACCTCCTATTGAAAGGCTTCCGGTATCGCCCATAAATACTTGTGCCGGAAAAGAGTTATACCATAAAAAGCCGATACTTGCACCAACAAACGATGCCAGAAATATTGTAAGTTCGCCCTGATTGGGCAAATACATTATGTTTAAATAATCAGAAAAAATGAGATTTCCTGATAGAAATGCAAGTAAGGCAAGAGTTGAGCCTATAATGGCTGAACTTCCGGCGGCAAGCCCATCAATTCCATCGGTAATATTTGCACCGTTTGAAACGGCTGTTATAATAAAAATTACTACAAGAACATAAACCAACCAAGTGTATTTTTCTGCCTTTTCATCACTCATAAAGAATAGAATTTTTGAATAATCAAACTCGTGTGATTTGAAGAAAGGAATAGTGGTTGTTGTAGATTTTACATCTTTTAGATAGATGGTTTTGCCATTTAAAGTAGTTTTTTGAGTAGAAGTATTAATAATTTCTTGTGTAGCTTCTTTTTCAGAGTAAGTTTCGCGAACAAGTACACTTTTATGAAAATATAAGGTTAACCCAACAATTAAGCCAATACCAATCTGGCCTGCAATTTTAAAACGACCCGCTAAACCTTCTTTATTCTTTCTAAAAATTTTAATATAATCATCTACAAAGCCTATTAAACCAAGCCATATTGTAGTAATAATCATTAAAACTACATAAACATTTACTAGTCTTGCAAAAAGTAATGTCGGAATAAGTGTTGCTCCAATAATTATTAGACCTCCCATTGTAGGAGTTCCTTTTTTTACATCTTCACCTTCAAGCCCAAGTTGTCTTATAGTTTCGGCAAGTTGTTTTTTCCTCAATAATTCAATGAGTTTTTTGCCAAAAACCAACGAAATGGTAAGTGAAAGTATAATTGCCAAACCTGCCCTGAAAGTGATAAACTTAAATGCACCGGCTCCGGGTATTTGGTAATATTTATCAAGATATTCAAATAAATAGTAAAACATGGTATTAAAATTTTTCGAATGCTGATTTTAATTTTTCCGTATCGTCAAAAGGGATTTTTACATTTCCTGTTTCTTGATAGTTCTCGTGACCCTTGCCAGCCAGTAGTATTATGTCCCCTTTTTTTGCAAAACCAACGGCTGCATTTATAGCTTCTTCTCTATTAGAAATCACAATCATTTTTTTATAATGTTGTGGTTTAATGCCTGATTTTATTTGATTTATTATTTCATCAGGATTTTCACTTCTCGGATTATCATTAGTTATAATTACTCTATCGCTGTTTTGTGTAGCTATATCGCCCATTACAGCACGTTTTTCTTTGTCGCGGTTTCCGCCACAACCAAAAATGGTAATCAAGGTTTCGTTTTTTGTTCTAATTTTATTTATTGTTTCAAGAACATTTTTAAGAGCATCGGGTGTATGGGCATAATCAACTATCCCTATAATGCCGTTTTTACTCTTAAAAACTTCAAATCTTCCTTTTGCCCCAGTGCATTTTGTGAGTGCTGTTATTATTTCGTTTTTGTTAATACCAAGCAAAAATGCTGTTCCGTAAACAGCTATAAGATTATATGCATTAAAATTACCAATTAGGTTAAACCATGCTTGTACATTGTCAATACTGAGCAGAAGACCTTGTAAATCGCTTTCAATTATTTTAGCTTTAAAATCTGAAATTGACTTTAGGCTGTAACTGTACTTTGATGCCAAAGTATTTTGTAACATTACCGAGCCGTTTTTATCATCTTTGTTTGTAAGAGCAAATGCAGTATATGACAGGTTATCAAAAAAACTCTTCTTAGCTTTTAAGTAATTTTCAAAAGTTTTGTGATAGTCTAAATGGTCGTGTGTAATATTAGTAAAAACAGCACCTGTATATTCAAGTCCTTCTATACGAAATTGCTCAACGGCGTGGCTGCTTACTTCCATAAAGCAAAACTCACAACCTTCATTTACCATGTCATTTAGCAATTGATTTAATGAAACAGCATCAGGTGTAGTATGCGAACTTTTTAAAACTCTGCCGTTTATTTGATTTTGAACAGTAGATATTAAAGCCGATTTATAGCCTAATGAGATAAAAAGATTGTAAAGAAGTGTGCAAACAGTTGTTTTGCCATTTGTACCTGTTACTCCTATTAATTTTAATTTTTTTGATGGATTTTGATAAAAATTTGAAGCTAATCTTCCAAGTGTTTTTCTTGAATTATCTGTTAATATATAAACAAAATCAACAGAGCAGTTTTTGGGAATATACTCACAAACCACTGCTGATGCACCTTTGCTTATTGCCTCGTTTATAAAATCATGCCCATTTATTGAAGTTCCAGATATAGCAACGTATAAATCACCTTTTTGTATATTCCTGCTATCAATAATTATACGATTTATTGAAATATTTGAATAATTTTTATCAAAAACAACTGATATATCGCTAATTATGTCTTCGAGCAATTTCATTAAACTTGCATTTTTAAAATTAATATTGTGCCTTTACCAATATTTACACCAGGTTTGATTGATTGCCAAAAAACTTTTCCTTTACCTGTTACCTGAACCTTTACTTTTTTATTTTCTAAAATGAACAATACATCTTTTAAACACATGCCAGTTAAGTCAGGCATGAGATTTTTTACATCTTTAATGGGTTTTGCATTTATATTTCCAGTGCTATCAGAGGGTATGTATAACCAATCAGCATTAGTAGTTTCCTCAATTATTTTCTTTTTTAGATATTTATTATTGAATTTTTTTAAAACATCTTTTTTTGCTGCAAAGTCAAGTGTTTTAATTGAATTTGCAGTAATAAAATCATTTAAGTTTTTTCCTGAATTAATTTTATAACCGTAAATTTTTTCGGCTAAATCTTTTACAATCGGGGCAGCTACTATTCCACCGTAATAACCATTTTCTTTAGGATTGTTTACAACAACTATTACAGAATATTCCGGATTTTCTTCAGGAAAAAAACCAGCAAATGATGAATAATACTCGTTTTCTTTATAACCTTTTCCATCTGATATTCTTGCTGTACCTGTTTTCCCTGATATTTTAATGTTGCTGTTTTTTATAACAGATGCAGTGCCAGTTAAAACAACATTTTTTAACAAGTGCTTTATTTTTTTAAGAGTTTCATCGTCAGTAATTTTTTGATTTATAATTTGTGTGTTAAAAATTTTTATTTTTTCTCCTTTTTCGCCAATTGCTTTAACTATAAATGGTTTTACCATTACTCCGTTGTTTGCTACTGCATTGTACAAATTGAGTATTTGTAATGGAGTGAGTTTTATTTCATAACCAATAGAAATCCAAGGCAATGATATTTTACTCCAAGTTTTGCTTTTAAAATCTTTTACAAAAGGTTTTGCTTCGCCGGGCAATTCAATTCCTGTACGGTTTTGAATATTCAATTTTTTAAGATAATCAATAAATTCTTTGGGATTTTCTGCAAAATATTTTTGTATTGCTGTTGATATTCCTACGTTTGAAGAATGTTCAAAAGCAAACTCGAATGATTGTTTTTTAAATCTTGATTCTTCGGCATCATACATCACTTTATCTAAAATTTTAAATTCGCCATAGTTGATCAAAACCGAATCATCTAATTTTATTTTATTTTTTTCTATCAATGCAAGTGCTGATACGAGTTTGAATGTTGATCCTGGCTCAAAACTTTCGCCAATAGCATAATTGAAAGTTTCTGAATATGTACCATCATTTTTTACAGTTAAATTTGCAATTGCTTTAATTTCACCTGTTTTTACTTCCATTAAAATAGCACAACCATGATGAGCTTTGTGTTTAATTAATCCATTGAGCAGTGAATTATTTACAATATCTTGAATATTTATGTCAATGGTAGTGTAAATATCTTTTCCATCAGTAGGTTCAACTTCGTTTTCGTCATTTATCGGAATAAATCCACCAGCAGTTTTTTTAACAAGTCTCCTGCCTGTAACGCCTGCTAATTCTGTATTATATGCTCCCTCTATACCAACTTTCAGTTTTTGTTTTCCATCTATAGTGTAGCCTAAAGTACGAGTCAATAAATTTTTAAATGGCATTACTCTGTAATTTTCTTCTTCAATTATCAGCCCCCCTTTAAAACGTCCTTTGTTTATGATAGGCCATTTTTTCATTTCTTTTATATCAAGATAGCTAAGCTTGTTTTTTATTAAGAAATAGCGATTGTTATTTCTTTTTGCTTTGTTTAGTTCAATAAGGTATTTGCTTAATGGTTTGTCGGCAAATTTTTCTGAAAGTTTTTGGGCTAATTGATATTTATACTTTTTGAATGTATCAGAATTTACAACCGTAAGATCAAGTCTTATCTCGTATATAGGCACTGATGTAGCCAGCAATGTGCTATTGTCAGAGTAAATATTTCCTCTCACAGCATTTATTACCTTGTATTTTATTGTAAGGCTATCGTTTATTGATTTCCATTTTTTACCTTCGGCAAATTGAATTTTAAGAATATTCCAAATAATAAATGAAGCAAGCAGTACAATACCACCATAACTTATAAAAATTCTGATTAATATGGATTTTTTAACATTTGCCATTAATTTATTTAATAATTATAGGTTGTTTTACGGGGGGCTTTATACCGTAATTAAGCATTAATGGCTCAAGGCTTGAGCTACGTGTTTTATTCAGTATTTCGGTTTGAAGAGTAATGTTTTCGGAGTAAAGCTCTTTTACTTCTTTGTTTAGTTTTTCAATTTTCCTGATTTTTTTATCGGTTTGATGTGAAAAAAATATGTAAAGCAAAAGTATGAATGCAATAAAAAGAACAAAGGGAAGCATACCGGTTAGATTTTCGCGGCTCGAAATTGCATGCTTTTCACTTTTCAATTTTTCATTATATTCAGTGTTTTTGTTCATATTTAGTTTTTTTCTGCTATTCTCAATTTTGCGCTTCTTGCTCTTGGGTTAGTGGCAATTTCACTTTCATCAGGTATTATTACTTTTTTATTAATAGGCTCAAATGGTCTTATCAAATTGCCGAAATTGTCTTTTACTGATATTCCTTCAAAATTTCCAGTATTTATATAATTTTTAACACATCTGTCTTCCAAAGAATGGTATGAAATTATCACAAGTCTTCCTTTGGGCTTTATTGATTTTTCGCATTGTTTAAGAAACAATTCAAGATTTATTATTTCATTGTTTACTTCTATTCTGATTGCTTGAAAAACTTTTGAAAAAAATGCATAATCGCCTTTTTTAGGGGTTAAAGACTTAATAGCATTTAGCAAATCACTTACTTTTTCAATTTTTTTTGATGTGCGATACTGGATTATTGAATTTGCAATACTTGCCGAGTTGTTTAATTCTCCATAATTTTTAAAAATAAAGTTTAGTTTATCAAACTCGTAATCATTCAAAATTTTTGTAGCATCTATTGTTGAATCTCGGTCCATTCTCATATCAATTTTTTCATCAAAGCGATATGAGAAACCCTTTGTTTTTTCATCTACCTGAAATGATGAAATACCCAAATCAGCCAATACACCATCAACCGGCAATGATTTGTAATATTTTAAAAATCTTTTCATGTATCTGAAATTGTGATTTATAAAAATCAATCTGTCATCATCAACTTTGTTTAAAACAGCATCGCTGTCTTGGTCTATTGCAAATATTTTTTTGACTTTTGAATTCTTTAAAATTTCTTTTGAATGACCTCCGCCTCCATAAGTAGCATCAACATAAACGCCACCCTGTTTGATGTTCAAACCATCAATGCATTGTTTAAGCAGAACCGGTATATGATACTCGCTATTCGTCATTTTTCTTTTTCGACATTACTGTTTCTGCCATTTTCGAAAACTCATCAGGGTCTATTGCCATTTGAGATTCGTAGTTTTTCTTACTCCATACTTCTATTTTATTGTTATAAGCATAAAGTACTACATCGCTTTCTATTTCAGCATATTGCGATAATTTTTTTGGAATTAATACCCTGTTTGCAGTATCAAGCCCAATTTCAGTTGCACCGTTATTAAATATTCTAATAAATTGTCTGTCGAGTTTATTAAAAGAATCTAACCCTTCAAGTTTTTGAGTTTCGGTTTCCCAGTCGTTTCGGGTATAAATTACAAGGCATTTATCAAATCCACGGTTAATTACTAAATGATTGAACGAATCTTCGGGAAGTTGTTTTTTTAGTCCAACGGGGATTACTATTCTACCCTTGGCATCAATTTTTCCGTCAAATTCTCCAATAAATTTCGGCATTTTATCTTAAATTGAATTTACGCTGTAAAATTAAGTGATTATTAAACACAAATCTCCACTTTATGACATTTTGAAACACATTTTTTCCACATAGAATTTAAAGTGCTGATTATAAGAAGCTATATTTTACAAAAATTATTGTATTTAATTTGTTGCTATTACTTTTTAAGGTAAAAAATGCATGGTTTCTATGTTGTTTTAAATGAAAATTAAGAGTTGTGTCATATAGTGTAAGAAAAAGAAATTAAGAAATAATTGGAAATGACAATTTTTTATTTAGGTTTGAATAAAAATATTTTAAAAAACTATAAAAAATTACAGTTATGAAATCATTATTAATTTTTGTTTTGGGCTTAATAGCCGGATTGGTTTTAACTTATGGCTTATGTGCCACAGGTAATTTACCCTTTGAATGTTCATCGAGTGGAGGTATTCAAATTGTTGACTCCACAGGAAATGTAACACCAATAGATGTTGATAATTTAGATACTAATATTATTAATCAACAAAATTATGATCAGTTTTCGTCGCAGTATTCTCCGGGTTCGCCTGATGTATTGAATGCACATGGAAACAAGGGCGGTAAAATTAGTATAGCTGTGTTAACAAAAATTATATCGCAAGCAGAACCTGGGCAAACTTATATAAACTATCGTTTTGGATTAGCTGATAACTTGTATTCAAGCGTTTCTTCTACAGCGGCTATTAGTCCGCAAAATGTAATGTTTTTGATGCTTAGTGCCGGTAATTATGTTGATGGTAGCGGGAAAGATATTTATATAAATGGTATAAATTCAGAATCATTTTGTCCTGTAATGTGTGATTAACTTCTAAATCACAATAAAAAAAAAGGCTGAAGATTTCTTCAGCCTTTTTTTATTAAATAATTTTGATTTTAAAAAGTTAAACCTAAACGATAGCCGAGAAAACTTATTTCTTTGCCTGCGTTTGCATATAATCCAATATGTATAAATTTGAATCTTGCAGTAGCACCTATACTATTGTAAGTTCTGTTTTCCATCACAGGAAATGAGGTTTGTTTTTTATTACCAAAGCTATGAATTATTTCGGGAGCTAAAACAAAACCTTTGTATGGGAAAATCAATCTTGCACCTACCGGTATATTCAAATTATAATAAGTATTGTTTGTTTCTTTAATTGGAAAAAACTTCAAATCTAAACCATAAATAAGATTTAAAGGTAGTGAAATTAAAGGTTTGAGTTGAATTACACCAATTCCGGTATATCCAGCTCCAAATTTTACGGTATCAGCATTTGCAAAAAAGTATTGAAAATGATTTTCAAATAAATTTTTACTAACAAAAAATACATCCACACCTTGCGAATTGCCCATTGATTTATATTTATGATTCAATAATCCAATATTAAAACCTTTGTAAATGTTGTCTTCTCTTCTCAATTTATCTTTGCTAAACATATTTTCCCATGGTGTTTTGTATTTGCTGGGCTTGTAAGGTTTACTTGGTTTGTAAGTGTATTTTGGAACATAGCTTTCGTTATTGCAATCACTACCCGATGGCAAACCTCCTTTGCGTGCAGCAGCTTGAAGTATAGGAAGCATCTCGCCTTTTTTTACTTCAACTTTTTCGGGGTCTTTGTTTTTCTTCTTTTTATCTTCGTCTGTTACTACATCCTTACCTTCTTTGTCTGAATGTAGTTTTAATATTTTAACTTCAACACGACGATTTAGCTGACGACCCTCCGGAGTTGAGTTTGGAGCAACCGGAATCTTTTCTCCATACCCTACGGCAACTATTCTATTTGTATTAATACCTTTGTCAACAATGTATTTTTTTACAGATTCAACTCTGTCTTGTGAAAGTTTTTGGTTTGCTTCATCAGATCCAATGCTATCTGTATGCCCACCAAGTTCAATTACAATATCGCTGTTTTTTAGTATTTCAACAAGTTTGTCGAGTTCTGCTTTTGAATCGTCTTTAAGCACTGCAGAACCTGTTTCGAAGAAAATGTTTTTCAATTCAAAAGTAGCTCCTATTATAGCACGTTTAACATGGAAATCTTTTTGCAGAGAAAGGTCTTCTTCGTTTTCTGTCATCCAATCATATTTTGCCTGATAAACAAGTTTTTCAATTTCTTCAAGTACTTTGTTGTATTCATTTGTGAGTTTTTCATACTTATCAAAAGTCTCTCTCAGGTTTTGAGATTCAGATTTATTAAGATTATCCATTTCTATATTCATTGCATCAAGTTTTGTTTTAAGTTCATCAAGCCTTGCACGTTGAACCTTTATTTTTTGTTGAAAAGTGTAGCGTTTGCGGTATTTGTCAGGGTCTGTAAGGTCTATTATTTCTGAATAGTATAAATAACCTTTCATATCAATTACTGCAAGATATTTTTTATTTAAAGGTAATGATGCCTGATAATATCCATTTTCGGCACTACTTGTTGATTTAGTAACTTCGGTATTTGTGGCCATATCAATAAATCTGATATTTACTTCGGCAAATGAATCTTTTTCGTTGTAAACATAGCCGTAAAGTTTAAAAAGTTGTTCAGGTCTCATTGAATAAGGCATAAGAAATTTATATATATCGGCATTTCCATATCCTTCGGGCGAATTGCGGCGAACCATGTATGCAAGTTTTCCCGAAGCGGGTATTGATAAATCAGCATCATCTTCAAGTGTATTAATGTATTTTCCGAGATTTACAGGTTCACTCCATTTTGTCCAGCTATCATCCAAACGGCGTGAAACAAATATATCTGTTCCGCCAAATCCAAATAATCCATCAGTTGAAAAATACAATGTTTTGCTGTCAGCCGCCAGAAACGGATATTTTTCATTGCTTTTAGAGTTTAAATTACCTAATGATATTGGCTTGCTCCAACCATTTTCACTCAAAAATGTAACATACATATCGCTTTGGTTTCCATCTCCTTTATCTGTTGAATATATTAGTGTTTTGCCATCTGGTCCTATGCATGAAAGTGATTCCCAATTTTTTGTATTTATTGCTCCTCCAAGGTTACATGGGGGTGTCCATCCATCAGTAGTTTTTACTGAGTAAAATAAATCTCCTCCACCAAATGAACCTGAAAAATTTCCAAAAACTATTGCAACTTTTTCATCGGGCGAAATTGCCAAAATGCCTTCATGGCTTGTTGAATTTAATCCATATAAATTTTTTGGGGTACTCCAGTTTCCTGACGCATCCAGCGTAGAGTACCATATATCTTCACCTCCTTTACCTCCAACTTTATCTGATAAAAAGTAAAGAGTTTTTCCATCGGCAAGAATTCGCGGAAGAAAATCACTACTTGTTGAGTTTATTGTTCCTCCCAAATTTTCAACTTTTACCTTTTCGTCATCTCTTTTGAGTAAAGCAATTAACTTATCAGTGTAATCTTTATCGGCTG
This sequence comes from Bacteroidota bacterium, assembly GCA_013359235.1. Lineage (GTDB taxonomy): Bacteria > Bacteroidota > Bacteroidia > NS11-12g > UBA9320 > JABWCE01. Next base: position 30,558 of record JABWCE010000013.1, on the reverse strand, counting down.
ATGAATACTTTGTTTTATAAAGTTCAAGTGATTCAATTGCTTTTTCAAAATTTTGCAAAGCAAAATAAGATTTTGCAAGATTTAAGTAAAGTGATGGATTGGCGGGTGCTTCACGTTCAAAAGCAAAAGAAGCACGTTGATAATCTTTGTCTTTAAAATACTTATCGCCCGATTGAGAGTAAGATAAGACAATAAACATAGATAAACTGAGGGTAAATAAAATTTTTTTCATTTTGTATTATATTTTAGGAAAGCAAATTTAGTATTTTTAATAGAAAAAAGCATTTGTATTAACATTATTAAAACTTAAACTGCATTTGTGTAATTGCTATTATTTTTGACAAAAAATATGAAGTTAATAACTCGTACAGTCTGGATTTTGTCATTTATCAGTTTGTTTACCGATATGGCAAGTGAAATGCTTTACCCAATTATGCCTATATATTTGAGAGAAATAGGTTTTTCAATATTTTTAATAGGAGTATTGGAAGGAATTGCCGAAGCAGTGGCAGGGTTAAGCAAAGGTTATTTTGGAAAACTTTCAGACTCCACATCAAAAAGATTACCTTTTGTACAACTTGGATATATGTTGAGTGCAGTTTCAAAACCATTGATGGCAGTTTCGGTAATTCCACTTTGGGTTTTTATAGTCCGCACTTTTGATAAACTTGGAAAAGGGATAAGAACAGGTGCAAGAGATGCAATGTTATCAGCCGAAACCGATTATGAAAACAAAGCCCGTGTTTTTGGTTTTCATCGCTCTATGGATACTTTCGGGGCTGTTTTAGGACCAATTTCAGCATTAATTTTTCTTTATTTTTACCCACAAAAATATACTTATCTCTTTTTTATAGCCTTCATACCTGGTTTTTTAACTATTTTACTTTCATTTTATTTAAAAGAAAAAAAAACTGAAGCAATTAATAAAAAGTCTTCAAACTCTATTTTGTATTTTTTTAAATACTGGACAGAAAGCTCTACCGAATACAAAAAGTTGGTTTCGGGGTTGCTTGTTTTTGCACTGTTTAACAGTTCTGATGTATTTTTACTTTTATTTTTAAAACAACAGGGTTTTAATGATTTGCTAATAATTTCGGCTTATATTTTTTATAACCTCGTTTACTCGCTTGTCGCTTATCCGGCAGGTATTTTAGCAGACAAAATCGGGTTGAAAAAGATATTTATTGCAGGTTTGCTTTTTTTTGCAACGGTGTATTTGTTTATTTCCCATTCACACAATATATATCTTAGTTTTTTTTTCTTTATGTTTTACGGAATATATTCAGCTTGTACCGAAGGCATAAGCAAAGCTTGGATTAGCAATATAATTCCTAAAAAAGATGTAGCTACTGCAATTGGCACTTTTTCTGGTTTTCAGAGTATATGTGCTATGTTGGCAAGTAGTTTTGCAGGTTATCTTTGGTTTGCTTTTGGGGCAGTTACAACATTTACCATTACTGCATTTGCAGCCGTATTGGTTGTGGTGTATTTTGCAGTTTTTATTAAAACCCCACTTGCAAAAAAGTAGTATCTGTAATTGTTTTTAAACATAAGGGTTGAAATCTTTTTCATTATCTGGTTTCAACTTAAGATAAATTTGCACAGCAATGAACATCATTATTTGGGCATTATTAGGATTATTAGTATTATGTGTAATTGTACAGTCAGTTTACTATTTGTTTGTGTTTTCAAAATTTGCTTTTGATAAACCTTTGAATATTCAAAACAGTGATTTGCCTCCGGTTAGTGTAATAATTTCAGCAAAAAACGAAGAAAAAAATCTCAGAGAGTTTTTACCGTCAATTTTGGGTCAGAAATATCCTGTTTTTGAAGTATTGGTAGTAAATGACGGTTCATGGGACGAAACATCTGAATTTGTCGAAAACCTTATGAAAACTGAGCCTAAGCTCAGGCTTGTTGATGTAAAAGTTGAAGAAAAATACCAGAAAGGAAAAAAAATGGCTATTACTTTAGGAATAAAAGCTGCAACTCATGAATGGTTACTATTTACTGATGCAGATTGCCGTCCGTTAACAGAGAATTGGATAAGAGAAATGGCAAACGGCATGACCTCCGACAAAGAAATAGTTTTAGGTTATTCAAGATACAAAAGAAAAATTTCATTACTTAATCTTTTCATCAGATGGGAGACTTTTTACACAGCATTACAATACTTTTCTTATGCCTTAAAAGGCAATGCTTACATGGGCGTTGGTAGAAATTTAGCTTACAGAAAATCATTGTTTTTTAAGGTTAAGGGTTTTGCAAGTCATATTCATCTAATGGCGGGTGATGATGATTTGTTTGTAAACGAAACGGCAAACAGTAGCAATGTAGCGGTTATTTACAATCGTGATTCTATTGTTGAATCATTACCCAAAACTAATATAAGTGCTTGGTTTGCACAAAAACGCCGTCATATTTTTACAGGAAAATTCTATAAAGCCAAGCATAAATTTCAACTTGGTATGTTTAATATTTCACATATTTTATTTTATATATTTTTAGCATTATCGTTAGTTTTTTGTCGTGATTATCTCTATTACATAATCGCAATTTTTGCTTTCAGGTTTATAATACAAGCAATAATTTTTTACAACTCAATGAAAAAACTTAGGATTGCCAAAATTTTCGGTCTTTTTTGGTTGTTTGATGTATTTGCAGCTTTATATTTTTTAACTATAGGTTTTGTAGCAATTATGACAAAAAAACTTAAATGGTAGTTTATGAATTTGTGAACTTATTAATACTGCCCTGTTCTAAGCAATACGAGAGTACAAGCATTTACAGTTTCAATATGGTTATGATTTAGTATGTTTTCTAATTCCTGATTTTCTGACCCGGGATTAAAAATTACTCTTACAGGTTTTATATCCAGAATTTTATCATACCATTGTTTTTGATTTTGTTCATTAAGATATAATGTTATTGTATGAATATTTTTATGTTTCAGGGTTTCAAAATCATTTAAAATTGGATTTCCCAATATTTCTCCCTTCTTAATTCCAACAGGATATACAGGATGTTTTTTTTGTTGTAAAAATTCGGTAGCAATATACGAGTATCTTTCGGGATTTGTAGAGGCGCCAAGTATTATAGTTGGTTTTTGCATAATTTATTTACCAACAAAATTAAAAGGTGAAATGTTCAGCAGTTCTTCTTTGATTTCAGGACTTATTTTTAGGTTTTGAATGAAATTTTTGATTTTATCTTTTGTTATTTTTTCGTTGGTTCGCGTAAGTTCTTTTAAAAGTTCATAAGGTTTTTCAATTTTTTCGCGTCTTAATATTGTTTGTATGGCTTCGGCTACAACAGCCCAATTTTCATCTAGGTCGGCATTTATTTTTTCATTGTTAACAATAATTTTTTCCAACCCTCTCAAAATTGATTTGTATGCTATAAGCGAATGTGCAAGCGGAACTCCAACATTTCTCAATACTGTAGAATCTGTAAGGTCGCGTTGCAAGCGTGATATTGGGAGTTTTGCTGCCAAAAACTCAAAAATACTATTAGCCAGCATTAGGTTTCCTTCAGCATTTTCAAAATCTATAGGATTTACTTTGTGTGGCATTGCCGAACTTCCTACTTCGCCTTCTTTTATTTTTTGTTTAAAATAATCAAATGAAATGTAAGTCCATATATCGCGGCAAAGATCTATAAGAATTGTATTTATACGCTTAAATGAATCAAATTGTGCCGCAAGATTATCGTAATGTTCAATTTGAGTTGTAGGAAAGGACCTATGTAAACCTAGTTTTTCAACATAATTTTGAGCAAAATTATGCCAGTTTATTTCAGGATATGCGATAAAATGAGCATTCAAATTTCCGGTAGCTCCTCCAAATTTAGCACTGTATGGAATGGTTTTAAAAAGTCCTATTTGTTGCATAAGACGATTTGTAAAAACACTAATTTCTTTACCAAGTTTTGTAGGCGAAGCTGGCTGTCCATGTGTGCGGGCAAGCATTGTAATATTGTTCCAGTCGCTTGCAAGATTTTGCAGTTTTAAAATAACACTGTCAATTGCTGGAAAAATTACATTTTCGTTTCCTTCTTTAAACGAAAGCGGAATGGCAGTGTTGTTTATATCTTGCGATGTAAGCCCGAAATGTACAAATTCAATATATTTTTCAAGTCCTGCATCTTGTATTTTTTGTTTCACAAAATACTCAACTGATTTTACATCATGATTAGTTGTTTTTTCGGTATCTTTTATTTGAAGTGCATCTCTTTCGCTAAAATTAATGTAAATATTTTCAAGAGTTTTACGATGGTTTTCGATATTAATTTCAGCAAGTTCGGGCAATGTTTTAAATAGCAAAATGAAATATTCAATTTCAACTTGTACTCGGTATTTTATAAGACCGTATTCAGAAAAGTATTTTGCCAAATCTTTTGTGACTTTGCGGTAGCGACCGTCAACAGGGCTGATAGAAGATAATTCGCTCTTTTGCATTTGCCATTGCAAAGATAAGGTAATTTTAGTTGTTTAATTTTATAGATTTATAAAATCAAGTATTTTAGCAGTTGAGGACACCTGCCGATTATATAAGGACACTTGCCAATAATATAAGACCAAATCTTTGCTCGGTAGGAGCAAAATATTAATATTTTGATTAAAAAGTTTAATATAATAAGCTTCGAAGGAGCGACATAAATACAAACTATATATTGTTTTTTTTAAATTTAAAATTAATAGTAATAATTTGCTTTAATAAATTATATCGGCAGGTGAAGACCCCTGCCGATAATTAAAACAGTTGATAAAACATTTTAAAAAATTAGTTATTACTTTCAAATAATTTTTCTTTTTCTACTACTTTTACCTTTCTATCATTGTCAAGTGTTGTTGAAAGCACATTGTATGGACCGCTTACGGCTTGTTCACCAATTTTTATTCCTGAAATTATTTGAATATATGAATTATCTTGAATTCCTGTTTTAACTTTTTGTTTTACTACTTTATCTTTTTTTATAAGAAAAACTACTTCTTCTTGTTCAGAATTTATATTATTTTTTGTGTTCGTCCGAGTAGTTACACACTCTATGGGAAGTGATACAAGTTCATTTCCGCGATTTGTTTGTATATCAACATTGGCAGATAAACCGGGTAAAAACGGAATTGAATGCTTTGCAAGCAAATCAGTATATGAATTTTTCAAAATTCTAATTTTTACTTCGAAAGTAGTAACTTGGTCAGTACTCAAGGCTGATGAGGCTTTGTTTGATGATTTTGCAATTTGTGTAACTATCCCTTTGAATTTTCTTTCATTGTAAGCATCAATTTCGATAATTGCCGAGTCGTTTTTATGAATTTTCAATATGTCGTTTTCATTTATATCAACTCTTACTTCTACATTACTAAAATTTGAAATTCTCATAATTTCTGTCCCTTGCATTTGTGCTGTACCAACTACTCTTTCGCCTTTTTTATTATTTATTTTTGAAACTACTCCGTCTGTAGGTGCTGTAATTATAGTTCGGTCAAGATTTTGGCGTGCTTCTTTCAAACTTGCACTTGCATTGTCTATTGAATATTCTGATGATTTTATTTTTTCTTTTATTTGTTCTACATCAGCTAAAGCTACCTTATATGCTGTTTGAGTTTTTTCAAATTCAGCCGTACTTATAACTTTTTTTGAATATAAATCTTTTGCTCTATTGAAGGCAGCCGCTGCTTCGTCGAGCCTTGATTGTGCTTGAATGAGCAACACTTCATCAATTTTTTTTGAAGCAGTAGCCGAGTTGAGTATTGCATTTGCCCTATCAACAGCCGAAATATAAATATCTGGTTTTATTTTTAGTAAAATTTGCCCTTCTTTTACTGTATCTCCTTCGTGAACAAATATTTCAATAATTTCGCCCGAAACATCAGTACTTATTGATACTTCTGTTTCGGGTTGTACTTTGCCATTGGCACTAATAACCTCAATAATCGTTCGTTTTTCGGCTTTTGCAACCGAAACTTTTAGCACTTTGTTTCCTTTATCTTTAAATATTAAAACTAAAATTACTAGCAATAATAAAATAGTTGAAATGATAATGATTTTCTTTTTCATATTTTGTCTTAGTTTATTTCAAGTTGTTTTCCTCTGTAAAAATCGAGTAGTATTTTGCGGAAAACAAGTTCGTATTTTCCTTGGGCAAGCCTTGATAATGCCGCATCGTAGTTTTTTTGAGAAAGTATAAAATCTGAGCTAGAAATTGTTCCCGATTCGTATCTCTGCTTATTAAAATCGTTATTGTTTTTTTGCGAAACAAAAGCATCTTCTAAAGCTTTGTATTTTGCAAGAGATGCTTTGTAGTTTGCCATTGATACAGAAATTGATGAATAAAGTTCATTTTGCATTTGTTGTAAATCAAGTTTACTGTTTTCTGAGAGTATTTCGGCTTGTTTTACAGTGTTTTTGTTTCTACCGTTTGAATAAATTGGAATGCTTAAATTTAACATTATTGATTTACCAAGGTTGTCATTCAATTGTTTTGAAAAATTGCGTTTACGGGTTTCGTAAGTTACATTCGGAATAAGCACTGTTTCGTTTGTGTTTTGTACAATTCCGAAAGGTATATATTGAGTTTGTGGGTTGTAATATTCCTTAAAATTATTTGAAACCAATGTGCCGAGATTGGCATTTAGCGATAGAGTGGGGTAATAGCCTCCTTTGGCAATTTGTTTTTGTATTTGCGATGATTTATATCTGAGTTTTGATAGTTCAATTTCAGGACGTGTAGTTGATGCTTTTTGATAAATTGACTCAATACTTTCTTCAATTATTTCATCAGGAATTTTTACTTCTGGTTTTTCAATTCTGAAGTTTTCAGGGTTTTCAATCTGCAATAGGTTTGCAAGTGTAATAAGAGCAAGATTATAATTATTCTGCGAGTTTACAAGTTCTAAATTGTCAGACGAAAGTTTTGCTTCAAGTTCCATTACAAAATTTTTTGCCAAATTACCTGCATCGTATTGAATGCGGCTTGTTTCCAATTGTTTTTTGGTTGATTCAATTGTGTTTTGTGCTATTTTAACACTTTCGGCAAAAAGCAAAATTTGAAGGAATTGGGTGGCAACCTGTAGAGAAATATTATTTTCAATTACTTCAAGTTCTTTTGAGCCAGCTTCAATATTTATTTGATTTTGCTTAACGGTATTGATATTTTGTAATCCATTAAACAAAGTAATGTATGTGCCTACTCCAAACTGGTTGCTTCTCACAGCTTGCTCGATGTATGTGTTGTTTACCGGATTGATATTTCGTCCCCAATTATAACTTTGAGTAACATTTGCCGATAATGAAGGATAAAGAGCTTCTTTACTTTGCTCCAGATTTATTCTATTTTGAATGTTGTTTAGTTTTCCTTTTTTAATTGAAATATTGTTTTGAAGGGCATGTTCTATACATCTTTTTAACGACCATTCTGATTGTGCCTTTGAGTAAACATAAAAGAATAAAAATGCTAAAAAAATGCTGAAATTTTTCATTTTTCTTATCCTTTTTTAGGTTTCATGTGTTTTTTCAGAAATTTCTCCATAGCACGGTAAAAATCAAACTGATTTTCTTCGTTGCTAAAACCATGTCCTTCGTTTTCTTTAACCATGTATTTTACTTTAATTCCACGCTTTTTAAGGGCATCCACTATCTGATTGCTTTCGTTTATGTTCACTCTTGGGTCTTTGGCTCCCTGAGCAACAAAAAGCGGACATTTGATTTTGTCAACATAAAAAATGGGTGACGCTTCTTTAAGCATATAATACTCATTGTTTATGTTTCCTATCATTTCATACATCATTTCAAGATATGGTTTCCAATATGGTGGAATTGTTTTTAAAAAAGTAAGCAGATTTGAAACTCCTACATAATCTATTGCACAAGCGTACAAATCGGGTGTGAATGTAATTCCTGCAAGGGTAGCGTATCCTCCGTAACTGGCTCCGTATATTGCTATTCTTTTAGGGTCGGCTATGCCTTGTTTTATCAACCAATTCACTCCATCGGTTATATCATTTTGCATATTTTTTCCCCATTGTTTAAACGAAGCTTGCCAAAAATCTTTACCATAGCCTGTTGAACCTCTGAAATTTATTTGCAATACAGCATATCCTCTGTTTGCCAGAAACTGCACTTCGGGGTTAAAAGTCCACACATCTCTATGCCACGGTCCTCCATGTGGGTTAATTACTACAGGTAAATTTTTAGGATCAACGCCTACTGGTAAGGTTAGATAACCATTTATCAATAACCCGTCTCTTGATTCAAAAGTTATAGGTTTCATCACTGCAAGATTTTCTTCTTTTAGCCATGGACTAACCTCTGTAATTGGTTTCAATGTATTTGAAGAAAATGTATAAAGGTAATATGCACCTAATGTGCGGTCGCTGTAAGTTCTTACAATGTATGTTTCTTCGTCTTTTGTTGATGAACTCAATGAAATTTCGTAACCAGGCAGCAAAGTTTCAAGGTTTCTAAAAATCATTTCAGTTCTGGCATCTAAAAATTTGCGGTATTTTTTCCAAGTTGTAAAACTCACTGCAGTCAAAACTTTGCGGTGATGCGAATAAAACAGATTGTCGGCATCTACTTCGGGATGCTCAAAAATCAAAGTAATTTCTTTGGCTGTTTCTGGGTCAATTTTTACAATTGCAGATTTATCACGTCCAATATTCGAATTTGCAAATAGCATTTTATTGTCAAAATCAAAAAACAATGGGCTTAATGATTCTTTAAAATTAGTAGTAATTACATTTTTAAAGGTATCTGCTTCGGTGGCTCTGTATAGTAAACTTGTGTTTACCCCATCAGTAGTTACGGCAATTCTTAGTTTTCCTTCGTGGTCGGTAAGCCAGCCTGTAATATTTCCGGGATTTTGAGCAATTTTCTCTAATTTTCCATCATTTATATTTATTCTATAAACATCAAACAATTCTTTGTTTTCTTTATTCATCTGTATAATCATTTCGTTGTCGTTGTCTTCAAGGTCATCAATAATATCAGCCTTTACTCCATCAAAAGGGGTTAAATCTTTCACATTTTGGCCATTAATATCTACTGCAAACAAATGATAATTTTCGTCTCCATCTTTGTCTTTTAAAAATACAATTTGTGATGACGATTTCCAGAAATATCCTCCGAGATCGCGGTCGGTTACAGAAGTAATTCTTTTTGCTTTTTCTTCGTTTACAGGCTGCACAAAAATATTCATACGTTTTTTGTAAGGTGCCAGAAACGAAATGTATTTGCCGTCAGGCGAAATTTGATATGATGTTTTTTTTGGGTTTTTAAAAAAGTCTTTTAATGGTATTTTCTTTTGAGCCTGCGTGTTTAATGAAATCATTATTAAAATAAATGTTATTGATGTGATTTTTGATATTTTATTAATCATGTGTGCAAAGTAAATTTCAATTAATTGCAAAAATCATTTTGAAAGATAAAAGAGAATATATTTTAGATAAAAAGTATTTCTAATACTTATAAAATTTCAAAAGTATCATTGTCTTTGCCAAATGGCATTGATGTTTTAATATGTACAATTTCTGATTTTTTTAAAATTGCAAAATCAAAACCTTCTCTGTTTTGCATGTTTAGTATTTCATTGCCCAATGCATCAAAAATACAACTTTTGCCTGTGTATTCAAGATTGTTAAAATCAATACCTACGCGGTTTACACCAATTACAAAACATTGGTTTTCTATTGCCCTTGCCGGAAGTAGTTTTTCCCAGTGGGATATTCTCTTATTGGGCCAGTTTGCTACAAAAATCATCAATTCAACATCATCGGTATTTCTGCACCAAACCGGGAAACGAAGGTCGTAACATATATAAGGATTAATTTTCCATCCCTTGTAATTTATCAAAACTTTTTTTACTCCATTCGAAAAGCTTTGATGTTCGCCGGCATAAGAAAACAAATGCCGTTTATCATAAAAATCAACAGAGCCATCAGGCTTAACAAAAATAAATCGGTTATAATATTTTGAATTTTCGGTAATTATCAAACTGCCGCAAATAGCCAATTTGTTTTGTATTGCTATTTCTTTCATCCAGTTTATTGTAATTCCATCCATATTTTCGGCAATTTCAAATGGATTTACTGTAAATCCTGTTGTAAACATTTCGGGCAAAATAATCAAATCTATGATTGGATGCACTTCACAAATTTCATCAATCAAAATTGAGTAATTTTTTATATTTTGTTCTATATTTTCCCAAACAATATCGGGCTGAACAGTAACAACAAACAGTTCGTTTTTGTGTTCGTTAATCATTTTATAGAGTTTAAAATTTCGGCTGCTTTTTCAAGGGTTTCATTCCTTTTGGCAAAACAAATTCTTATAAGTTTATCATCTTTTTTGTTGTGATAGAATGATGAAAGCGGTATTGTGGCTACTTTGTGTTCTTTTGTAAGCCAAACGGCAAAATCAAAATCACTTATTGTTGAAATTTCGGAAAAATCAAGCAATTGAAAATACGAACCTGCCGAATGCAAAACCTTAAATTTTGAGTTTTTTAGTAATTTTTCCATAAAGTTTCGCTTTTCTTCATAAAATTTTGATACACCTTTATAAGTTCGTGGGATTGATAACATTTTGTAAAAAGCCCATTGTGCCGGTGCAAAAGAACAAAAAGCATTGTATTGGTAAATTTTTCTAAATTCTTGGCTCATAGGTTCAGGAGCAATTACATAGCCTGTTTTCCAGCCTGTAACATGATATGTTTTGCCAAGTGATGAAACTATAAAACTTCGTGAAGCAAGATTGTCATTCAATATCAAACTTTGATGTGTAACATTATCAAAAATTATATGTTCATACACTTCGTCACTTATAATAAAAATGCCGGTTCCGGCAGTAATCTTGTCGAGCATTTCTAAATCTTCTTTTGAAATGACAGAAGTCCCCGGATTTTGAGGTGAATTTATAATCAACAGTTTAGTTCTGGGGTTTATTAAAGTTTTTATTTCGTCCCAGTTAATTTTAAAATCAGGATAGCTTAAACTGCTGAAAACAGGCTTACCGCCACACATTTGTACAGCCGGAAGATAGCTATCGTAAGCAGGTTCTATTATTATTACTTCATCGCCTTTGTTTACTACGGTATTAATGGCTGTAAAAATTCCTATTGTACCACCCGGAACTATTGTAATTTCTGTATCAGGGTTGTATTTTCTTTTGTAAATATTGAATATTTTTTCTGATATTATTTCTCTCAATGGTTGTATTCCAGGCATTGGTGCATATTGGTTGTAACCGTTTTTCACTGCCTCATAAATTGCATCTTTCAACTCGTCAGAACATTCAAAATCAGGAAAACCCTGCGAAAGGTTTATAGCATTGAATTGCTTTGCAAGGGCACTCATTTGTGTAAAAATAGTAGTACCTGTGTTTGGTAATTTTGATTGTATTTGGGGAATCAAAGTCATTATTAGTTTTTAATAATGCAAAGTAAATCAAAAATTAAGCAAGATAAATTGATACAAAATTGTTTTTAAAATTTGATTTATGATTTTTTTTAACATTAATAACCTTGCAACTACTAGAAATATCAATACAGTTAATTAAAATGGTTTTTTATTTTAAAAATTAATTATGCAAATAATTAAATTAATAATTATTAAAGGCAATCAATGTTTTAAAATTAAATTAATTGAGTTTTATATTTGAATTGGTTAATTGCACTATGTTTGCAAAGCATTTAGATGAAATCAGGCGTTAAATTTTTTATTTTCTTATTGGTTTTCATTTCTTTTAAGGCTTTTTCACAACAGCATTACAGATTGAGAGCAAACGTAACAATTAAAGAAAAAAATATTGATGGAAAATATAATCTTACAAAAGGTACGCTTTATTACGATTTGAATTTTCGCAAAGCTGTGTATGATATTACTTTTCCCGAAAAAGCAATAATTGTAATTACTGATTCTACATACATTACGATAAAAGATGGAAAACAATCAAAAACTAATTCAATTAGAGAATTATTGGATTTTTCGGTATTTAATCTCTGTCTTACCGGTAAACTCGATTACTATGGGCTTAGAGAAACCCCTTTTGCAGTAGAAAAAACCGAAAAGCAAGACAGTCTTGTGATTACAACATGGGTTCCACCAAAAAAACTTAGGAAAAAGAAAGGAAAAATAAAGGTTTCTACAAAAGACAAAAAACTTTTTGGCGTTTTAACCTATGATGTTAAAGGCAATGTAATTTCGAAACAATTTTTTGAAAATTATACTCTTGTTAAAAAACTTGCAGTACCGGGCAGAGTTGTTTCGTTTATTTATAATAAAAACAAAACATTTACTCAAATTACAGAATTTAAAAATATTGAAGTTAATGAAAAGGGCAACGATAATATGTATAATTACACTATTAATTAAGCCCTGTTTGTTTTCGCAGAGTTTAAACAATAGTTTAAAATGCAATGACACTATTGCATATTCAAAAATGAATTTCATTTTTCTAAACGAAACACCTCGTGACGGAATGACTACTATCAGGGCGTTCTTTTATTTTTATAAGAGTTTTATTTCTTCGCAAGATGCACAATCGTGCAGGTTTAGTCCATCATGTTCAGAATATGCTTTTCAAAGTATAAAAAAACATGGATTAATTCATGGTTTGATTGATTTTTGGGATCGTTTTTCGAGATGCAACCCGATGAGCAGCGAAAATTATGAATACGACCCCGTAAATAATTTGTTTTTAGACCCTGTTCAGTGAAAAAAATCTTAATAATTATTATATTTTATTTAGCATCTGTTACAGTTTTTGCTCAAGAAAACTTTGATAAATACATTTCTCTGGCTTTTGAACATTTTGAAAAAGAAAATTACGATGATTGTATAGAATTGTGTGAAAGGATAATTTTTTTTGACAATGAAAACAAAAATTTTACACAGTTAAACATTTTAATTGCAGATGCTTACAACCGTAAAGGCGATTTCAGAAAGGCTGCACTTTATTACAACAGCTCTTTTAATAGTGAACAAGAAAAATCTAAAAAAAACGATATAATTTTCAGGTGTGCCTTAAATTATTACCTATCAAACGATACAATTTTTGCATATTCTGAAATGTATGGAATTGACGAAAACTCTTTAAATAATGGACAAAGAGACAAATTTCATCTTATAATGGCTGTACTCGATTTTAAAACGGGTAGGTACAAGTCATCTAAGGAACATTTCCGAAAAATTGAAGGTTTGAATGAAAATCAATTAAAATTGCTTGATGATATGTTTCTAAAAATTAAAAAAATAAACCGAAAATATAATCCTACTAAGGTTGAGTGGATGAGTATTGTGCCAGGCTTAGGGCAATTGTGGTGCGGGTATTACAAAGAAAGTGCAAATGCTTTTTTGATAACAAGTGCATTTTATGCTTTGTTTTTGAATGTAAGTTTAAAATACAATATTGTTGATGGGGTGCTTGTAGTTTTTCCTTGGTTTAACAGGTACTACAAAGGCGGAGTAATTAAATCATATAAACTGGCAGAGAAAAAAAGAGAGGTAGAAAGAAATAAGATTTTAAATAAAATTCTCTTATCTTTTCCTTCAATAGAAATTTAAAGCATTTGAATAACCTTTCTTACATTATGAAATCGTTTAGTAAAATCTCTTAATTCAATAATTACCAAATAACTTCCTCTCATCAAAGGTTTTCCCGAGTTGTCTTTTCCATAGAATGGGGTAGAGTTTAGATTGGTTTCATATACCAATTCGCCCCAGCGATTAAATACTTTTACAACCGAAGTTAAAATTCCTTTAGAAACTATTTCGAGTGAATCGTTTATGCCGTCATTATTAGGTGTAAAAGCATTTGGCACCCATAGATAATACACATCTTCAATAAAAATATCTTTAATTATCGTATCACTACATCCTAAAGAATTAAAACTTATTAATTTTACTTTGTAAACTCCCTTATCTGAGTAAGTATGTATTGGGTTGGCATCGCTTGAATTTGTTGCCAAATCACCAAAATCCCATTCAAAATTTGTGTAATTGCTTGAATTGTTGTTAAAGATTACTGTTGGATCGGCAAGAGTTATTTCGGTAGGCGTGTAATTAAAATCGCTTACAGGAAGTTCTATTACTTTTATAAAAGATGTTTTTTTAATTGAGTTTTTACACCCTTGATTTGAAACACATGTCAGTGTTACATCAAATAAACCTGAAATTTTGTATTGATATTTTGGTGAAAGTACAGTATTTCTATCACCTGTGCCAAAAATCCACTCGTAGCTTACCGCATTTGATGAGTTATTGGTAAATTGAACTTCATCCAAACGACATATTTCTGTTTTATCAGCCGTAAAATCAACAATGGGCAATGAGTTTAAAGTAATTGGGTATGAAGTGCTATCGTTGTTTGAGCAATTGTCAGTAATTTTGATTTTATATATTGTAGCAGAATTAGGTTTTAAATAAATTGAATTTAAAAATGTTTGAACTCCGTTTAAATAGGATTTGTACTGTGAAGTAATTCCGCCTGTAATATTAAATGTAAGCAAAGACGAATCGCCAGTACAAATAGTATCTTTACTAAGGTTTGAAGTAAGTTTCAAAGGATTTCGAACAATTACATTTACAAAAGCTGAGTCGTAAATTACAGTACAATTATCTTTTAAAATTAATTTGTATTTTGTGTTTGCCAATGGCGATACAATTTGATTTTGCAGTGTTCCGAGACCATTGTCCCACAAAAACTGATATTGAAGAGGTTTACCACCTGATGCAATAGGATTAAAATTAGCTTTGCCTCCATAGCAAATTAAAGTATCTTTTAAATTTGATAATTTTAATGGGGCTAAAAGTGTAACGGTAATTGAATCTGTAGCAATGTCAGAACAATTGTCGGATAATGTAACTGAATATTTTGTTGAAGAGTTTGGTGAAACAGTTTGGTTTTTTATAGCAGAAAGACCATTGTTCCATGTAAATTTATAGTTTAAAGTATCGCCCCCAAAAACATAAGGTAGCAAGTTTACCGAAGTTCCTGTACAGATTGTAGTGTCATTGTTTAATGAAATTTTTAGTTCAGGTCTTACAACTATCAAAACAGAATCTGAAGCCGGAATTACATTACAACCATCGGTTAAAGTAGCTTTTATCCATGTATTGTTTGTTAAATTAATAGTTTTTGAATTTCCGGTACCCAAGGCATTATTCCATGTAATATTATATCCCGTACTCAAACCTCCCCATTCGGTGGCGTTTATTACTGATGATTTATTAAAACAAATCAATGTGTCGTTACTCCAAAGGTTTAAACCAAGTTTGTTTCGCACTGTAATATTTATATAAGCTGTATCATTTTTTACTGTACAACCATCAGTAAGTACAACCATATATTTTGTAGAAACAGCAGGCGATACAATATGACTATTACCTACCCCAAGCCCGTTATCCCAAGTGTAGCTATATCCGGCACTTTCTCCACCATTTCCGTTTGCCCCAATAATTACTGATTGACCTATACAAATTGTCGTATCTTTTGAAACGCTTAGTTTTAATGAATCTTTAACGGTAATTGTTACAATTGTAGAATCTACAGATTTTGTGCATACATCAGTTAGCGAAACTTTATAAATAGTAGTAGTATCAGGCGTGACAGAAATTGAATCGTTGTGAGAAATGTATTTCCACAGAAATGAAAAATCACCTTGATATCCACCCGTACCGGTTGCATATAGATTAACCTGATTTCCTCTGCAAATAGTTGTATCTTTAAATGCTGTGATTTTTACAGGTTGCTTATATGCTTGATAATACATTTTAAAACCACGCCCTGTAACCATTGGGTCAGATTTATGAACGAGTGTTATCAAATTTCCGGCAATTTTGTAATTTTTACCTGCAAATGGTATAGTATTTCCGGTAAAACCACCTATTTTTATACCTCCGGGATATGGACCGTTGTACAGGTATAAACTGTCGTAATTTTTTTCATAATCAAAATCGAAAAATTTTAAAACAATTGAATCTGCCCCCGGAACGTAAATTTTTAAAACAGTTTTAACATTTTGTTTGTATATGTTTTCTCCGCCATCATCATAAACAAACGAATTGCATTTGCTAATACTGTCTTTGCCAGATTGTGGCATTAATACAGCATTACAAATATCAAAAGACGAATCTACTTTTATATAATTTGAACGTGTAATACTATCAGTTTTATTTTGAAAACAACTGTAGGCTACAAGTTTTACAGAGTAATTACCAAATGCTGAATAATTGTGTTTGGGGTTAAAAACTACTGAATTGCTACCATCTCCAAAATCCCATTTATAAGCAATGGCATTTGAACTCAAATTTTCAAAATTTACAATTTGAGAAGTATTGCAAATAATTGTATCAGCCTTAAAATCTGCTTTAACAAATCCACTGTCGTATTTTGGACCTACATTACAAGCATACCATGCATTTGTTACTGCAATTACTTCTTTACTGCAATTACCAAATAGGTCAACGGCTGCTCTTATTGAGTAAAATCGGGCATCGGCATACTTTGATGAAGGAGTAAGATATACTGTGAGATTTCTATAAGCAATTTTTTCAGCTTTAAAAATACCAAGACTATCAACTGAATAATAGTTTGATAAATCATTTTTGCCTGTATCGCCTTCGGTAATCAAATAATACCACCAGTTTTGTACACCGCTGTTTGTATGTACTCCACCATTATCACCCGCTCCCGAATACCAATTTGTACTTTTGTAACATCTGGGATGATTTTTAGCTTTTGGGTTTTGCATATTTCTAAGTCCAGTTCCACTTGTTGTTATGTCTTCGCCAATAAGCCATGAGTATTGAGAAGGTCTTGCGTATCGTTCTATTGAATTTCCAAAAATATCACTGAAAGATTCATTCAATGCTCCCGATTCGTAACTGTAAACTAAATTGGCACTGTTTGATGTTACAGCATGGCTTACTTCATGTCCACAAACATCAATTGAGGTTAATGGTTTAAAAGTGTTTCCATCGCCATAAGTCATACTCACTCCATTCCAAAAGGCATTGTCGTAATTGTTTGAATAGTGTACATAGCTGTAAATACGTGCATTATTGTTATCGTAACTTTTTCGGTTATGCACATTTAAATAATAATCATAAGTCATTTCGGCACCCCAGTGAGCATCGGTTGCTACTTCATCTTTATTAGCATTAATGTTGTTCCATACATTGTTTGAGTCAAGAAAATCTACTGCCAATCCATAATTTGTACCCTTTTTAAGATTTAAAGTGTAAATTCCGTTTCCACGTGAGTTTTCTCTAAGTCTGTAATTAAAAGGTGCAGTGCTGTCAGTAACTATTGCTTTTGTTCCGCTATATTTGGTTATAGCTGTGCCTGGTACATCTGTTGTATGGATAAGATTTTCTCTTGCTACAACGTCATTTGTAATGGCATCAATGTAAATGTTTTCGGCAGTTAAAGGTTCGTCAGAGTAAATTTTAAATTTATATGAAAATATAAATTCTTTATTATCAAAATTCAAGTCTTTTGGGCAAAAAACAAGTTCGGCTTTGGGAAACCAACTTGCCAAAGAATCGTTTTTTATTTGTTTGATTAAAATTTCTTCCTCTTCAAATTGCCATTTGTATGATTTTGCTCCTATAATTTCTAAAGCTTTTTCAAAACATTTTTCTTCATTTAATGGTAATTGAATATTTGATTGTTCAATCTTATAAATCTCTCCGTTTATTGAGTGTAGTAATTTTTCTTTGTAGTGAAATATAATTACTGAACCCAAAATTGGTATGTTTTTGAAATATATCTGATATCTTATATGTTCAAATCCAAGTTCATCATTTAAAAAATTTATACGAGAAATACTGTAACTTTCGCTAAGGTTGTAAAGTTTTCTTAAAAAATAAATTCTGTTGTTTTCTTCAATATTTAAAGGTGTTTTGAACTTTAAGTAATTAATATTTCCTGTTTTTTGATTAACTCTTACAAATTCAGCATTATTGTCAAATTTTAATGCTTCCAAACCTGAAAATTCCTGCGATTTTGCCAAAAAAGTAATGAAAACAAATGTTATAAAACATAAAATGAATTTTAAAATTTGGTTTTTTGTAAGTAAGCACATAGCTAAAAAGATGCAATTTAATTAAAAATAAACAAAATTTTATATGATTGAAATTTTCTTATTTATTTTGCATTTAAAAATATCGCCTTTATTTATTATTTAAAAACAAAAAGCCAATATAATTCAAAACTTACAGAAAACGTGTATTCAATTTTTCAACACAATACAACAAAGCTCAACTTGTAAATAATAAATGAAACAGAATTTGTTAAAAAAAATGCTTTTGTGGGTTGGATTAATTCCCAATTCCAGATTTATTGCAAAACAGTTGACACAGCCATTTGGAAGTAAAGCTGAAAAATTTGGCAAATTGATGAATAAAGCAAATGATAAATTGTATAAAAACATTATTGACATACTTGAAATAAAAGATGGCGAAGAAATTCTTGAAATTGGTTTTGCCAATGGACGATTTTTCGAAAAATTGTTTAAAAAAAATAAAAATATAAAGGTTTCTGGAGTTGATTACTCAGAACCAATGGTAAAAATAGCAAGAGAATACAACGAAGATTTAATTGAAGATAACAAGTTGGATTTGTATTATTGTTCAAGTAATGCAATGCCATTTGAATCTAAAAAGTTTGATAAGATTTTTTGTATAAATCTTATTTATTTTTGGGAAAATGCAGAGGAAAATCTTCAGGAAATATTCAGGGTATTGAAACCTGGCGGTAAGTTTTACGCTTGTTTCAGACTCAAAGATTGTTTAAATAAGCTGCCTTATACTCGTTATTGGACAAATTTATATGAAGTTGATGATTGGATTTCGATACTCGAAAAAAACAATTTTACCGATATAAATAAAATTATTATCAACGAACATCAAGTTGAAATGATGGGGCATAAAGTGCAATTAAAATCATGTTGTACTATTGCTGAAAGGGTATAAAACCTAATTTTTATTTGCATATAGATGCTAAATTTGATTAAAAAAAAAGAGCCCGGTTTTAGCCGAACTCCTTTTTAAAATGAATACAAACAATTTCTATCTTACTTCAAAGAAATAATCTTTTCCCTTGTATGTTGCTTTGGCAGTGCGGTCACACGCTTCGTTGTTGTATGGGTCATAATCTACACTTATTTGGTCATCTGTATCAAGGTTTTTTAATGTTAGTTTTCCTTTAACAAAAGTATTAGCGCAGCCTACTTGTATTTTCTTTTTCAAAGCCTCGTCAATTGTGATTTTGAACTGTTCGTTTTTTCTGTTGCTTCCCAAAGCAGTGCCTGTCATTTCAAAAACATCACCTAAAAAGCCAGGTCCTGCGTCAAAAGTACGTGTTATTGTTCTTACCGAAGACCAAAGAACTGTGCCTTTTTCGTTTTTAGCTTTTCCATTATTAACCACTATTGATAATTGGTTTTCTTTGGTACGGGTAATTATTTTTGTTCCCGAAATTTGGGTCATTTGAGTGCCATTGCCTCCGTAATAATTATCGGTTTCATTTATATTAATGGTTAAAATGGCTCCAATATTTAAATATGATTCAGATAATGTAAAATGCACTTTGCCTG
Source organism: Bacteroidota bacterium (assembly GCA_013359235.1). GTDB lineage: Bacteria > Bacteroidota > Bacteroidia > NS11-12g > UBA9320 > JABWCE01. The sequence continues at coordinate 10,962 of JABWCE010000013.1, read as the reverse complement.
CCCTGTATCTACCATCGCCACATAGCATACCTAATGGTGGTGTACTGCCTAATGGACCAAAATCAATACTGAATTCTTTGCCATCGCCATCGCTGAATAAGCTATCGGTTATTGTTATTATTGCTCCGTTTGGCAATATTGTTGAACCGCCCTTTTTTAGTCTTCCTTCGTTTGTAGCTACATCATCGCCAAGATCAAAAGTTGATGAAAATTCACTTTCGGCAGTTGCATTATCTTCGGCAGAAATAATTGAATTTGAACTTGTCAAATTTTCTTTTTTGCATGAATACATAAACATACTTAAACACACAATCAATGCTGATAATACTTTTAACTTTTTCATTTTTCTAAATTATTAATTGGTTAAACATAAATTAAATTCTTACATATCTGCCTTTTATCCAAACTCTGTGACCATGAACCCTAGCCCAATGACCTTTTACATAACGATAGCATGGTTTAATTGTTGTGTGTTTTACAACTTTTGGTTTTGGAGATGAGTAAACAACCACTGTAGGTTTGCGTACAACTACTGCTGGTTTTACTTTTACGATGATTTGTGAAAATCCTGAAATACTAAAGCTTAGAAATAATGCTACTGTGATTAATTTAATTGTTTTCATATCTGTAATTTTTTATTACTTCTTTGACAAAACAATATTTTAAATTATTCTCAAATCATTTAAAAAAGTTAAAATTTATTCTTAATTATCTTAATATTAGTAGTTTTATTTGAATTATAATCTGTACAACTAATAAAATATATGCCGTTTTTTAAACTATCAAAGTCAAAATTTTCGATATTCTTACCTTCATAAATTACCAACCCAACAGCCGAAACCAACTTGAAATTGGCATTTTTACTATTATAAATAATTTTTGGTTTTGTGGTAAATGGATTGGGGTAAACTGTAACTTCAGTTTTTGAGATTGAATTTATTTCGCCAGTTTTACATTTAAAATTATTGATTTTTTGCCATATTGTATCATTAAAACTTATAGGAACTTCGCTGCTTGCGGGTATATTTCCCATTCTTAACAAAACAATATTTTGGCTTGGTACTATATTTATAAATTGACCGTTTTTGCCTAATGCTGCTATCATATCATTTGGGGCATTTGGAAACAAGTTGTAATTAAATACATATTGCAATCCGGGAACCATAAACTTTCCTTTACCGTTTAGCCACCATAAATAACCATAAGATAAATTCATATTTTGAGATGTATTAGTCATAGCAGTAAAATAATTTGTATCTGTCATCAGTTTATTGCCATTCCATGTGCCTTTGTTCAAAATAAGCAAACCAAACCTCGCCATTGTACGAGCTGTGCTAATAAAAATATTGTTATAACCTGATTTTATAAATAACCCTGTCATTCCCGTTGGTGTAAGTAATTTTTGACTCAAATAAATATTTAGATTTTTTCCGGTCGAGCTTTCAATTACCTTATCGAGCAATGTATATGGGGCATTGTGGTATGCCCAGCGAGTACCTGCATCAGCTTTATATTTTAAGCACAATTTATCGGTACAATATGGGTCAGTTACTCCATCATCAAGCCCGCTTGACATAGTAAGTTGGTGTTTAATTGTAATTTTACTTTCTTGTGTTTCAGTACAATTAGTCCAGTTTTTCCCTAAATATTTTGAACTTGTATCGCTTATTTTTAAATATCCTTCTTGCTGAGCAATACCTACTGCAAATGAAGTAAGAGTTTTGCCGGCGGAAGCCCAGTACCAAATGCTGTCTTGTTTAAAATTTCCAAAATATTTTTCAATAACTATTTTTCCATCTTTAAGCAACACAAATGCTTTTGTGTTTTTTTTCTCTAAAAAATTTAAAAATGTATCTATTTTAGAGTTGCACCAACCAAGTCTTGTTGGCGATATTGTGTCCCAAACATTATTGCCCGTTGGCGGAAAATAAAGTGATTGTGCATCAATATAAAATGACAATGTAGTTAAAATAAATGTTAAAAAAATGCGTAAAAATTTCAATTTCATTTTATCTGTTCAATCTTCTCTTTTTTTGCAAAGGTTTAACATTTATTAACAAAAAATCAATTATGTTTTTTTCTTTGACCTTTTGTGGTTTTTGAGTAGAAGGTTTAAAATTTTCTATGTATTTTGATTTTATTTCATTAATATCTTTTTCCCATGTTTGGCGGTATGGAGCAAGCTCTGTTGCAATTTTTTCTAATGATGTTTTGTGATTATTGTAAATTGGCATAAGTTCGGTTCTTGCTTCAAGATAAAATTCTTTGAGTTGTGAATTTTTATTTATTGATTCATCTTCTAATTGCGATTGAATAATTTCGGATCTGTATTCCTTTCTTTTTGCTACAAGATTTTTTATTATTTCTTTTTCATCATCACTCAGTTCTTCTTCAAATTGAAGCCTGTATTTTTGCATAACCGGTAAAATATTTTGTTTTGTGTATTGCCATATCTGGCGTTTTAGTTCGGGATTTTGTAAATCTCTTTTTCTTCTTTCTATTGCACTATCAAGCCTTTGTTGTTGTTCTATTGTAAGATTTTCTTTAAATTTTTCATATTTTTTCTTTCTTTTTTGTACAAAATCTAAGGTATCATTTTTATTTATTTTTCTATCATCTTTGCTTGTTAAAACTGTTTCTTTATACTTTTTAAATTTATTTTTTTGTTTATTATCAAGCATCATTTGTATTTGTGCAAACATTGAGTCTCTAAGCATTTTCTGATACTCCTGCCTTATTTCGTTTTCTTTTTTAATTTTTGGAATGTAATCGGCAATTACAGAGTCGAGATATTTTTTTTGAGCATCATCGGGTTTTATGTATTTATATATTTCATCTTTAAAACCTGCCGGTGTTTGTCTTCGTTTTACTTCGGCAATTTTTTTATTAGTTAAACGTCCCGAAAAAATAAATCCTGCACCAAAACCAAGTCCAAAAATAAGCAAAAACAAAATGAATGTGTTGAGTTTCATATTAGCGGATTTGTATAATTTATAATATCCTCTTCCGAAAATTTACCTAACCCTAGTAAATTATCAATACTTATACTGCCGTCTTGCAATATACTTATGCTGAACATAACCAAAAAAATCACACAAGCAGCAATAAAATATTGTTTGAGAAAAATTCTATTAGCAACCCATATCCCAAATAAGGGTATGTTTTCGTAATTTTCAATTTTTGCCAAAACTCTGGTGCTGAAAAATGATTTAAACTCTTTATTATTGTTTTGTTTCAATAATCTTTTAACGTCTTCTTCTGTAATTTTTTTTGACATATTTTTCAATAATTTTTATATTTCGTATCCTTCTTTTAATAATATTTCTTTTAATTTTTGTAAGCCTCTGCTTAACCTCGAAAGTACTGTGCCCTGCGGAATTTCGAGAATTTCGGAAGTTTCGCGTGTGTCGTATCCTTCTATAAACCTTAAAACAACTACGGTTTTGAGTTTTGGCTCTAATTTTTGAAGAGCTTTGTTTACAATATCTGCATTTTCTACTCTTTCGGTAAAAATTGTAGGGTCGGCAATCTTATTAAATTTTTCATCCTCCTCCTCACTATTATTGCCCCAAAACACAAACCTCGATTTTTTTATTTGTTGTCTTTTTAGTTCGTTAATGCTTAAATTTATTGCAATTCTTGTAAGATATGTTCCAATTGATGATTTTCCCTTGAACTGGTTAATATTATTATAAAATCTTATAAAAACCTCTTGCCCTACATCATCTGCCACATCTCCGTTTCCCAACATATTTATAACTGTATTAGCCACTTTTTTCTCGTATCTCTCTATAAAAATTTTGAAAGCCTGATGGCTTCTTTGCCTTATGAGTTCTATCAAATTCTCATCGCTCAGGTTTTTCAAACAATCTCTTCAAATTAAAAATTAAACTTCTTATTCTTCAAAATCATATAGCAAAAATTTTATTGCTGCATTTTTCTTATTAAAATTTTGCTCATGCTTTCTTTCGTTTTGTTTGGCATATTCTGTGTTACCATTTTTGGTTTTAATTTCTTTAATATCGGCTTGCCATTTTTCATATTGTGGTTTTAAATCGTTCAAAATTTTTTCAAGCTCGTCCTTATGCTTTTTAATTATTGGTTTTAAAGCAATTGAAGTTTCTTTTTGCAATGCTTTTCTACGTTCTTTTAATATTTCGGGGTTTGAATCTTTAAATTTAGATTCTTTCAATGCCTTGTGTTTAGCAATATATTCTCCTATTATTTTCTTTTCAGTTTCATTCAGCAATTTGTCAAAATCTTTTCTCTTTAATGAAATAACAGGTTTTATATTTTTTTCATTGTATTCTTTCAATTCCATTGCTGTTTTTTTTCTTAATTCACGCTTATTTTTCAATGAATCTTTAATAAGATTTTTTAGTTTTTCAAACTGTTCTGTAGTCAAAACATCCTTAATTTTATGACGCATTTCTACATTATTTACCATTAATTCTTCATTAATTTGCTTTTGCTTTTCTTTTAAAATTTTGTTTTTTTCAACATTTTCTGATTGAATTTTCTTTATTTGTTCAATTTGTTCAGAAGTTAGATTAAGTTCTTCTGAAAAGCCCAAAATCATTTTGTTTTTGTTTGTTGTAGGTCTTTTTTGAGCAATAGAAGAAAATTCAAAAATTGCAATTAAAACAGTTAGAATTAATAATTTCTTTTTCATGATAAATCAAAATAATTATCAGTTTGACAATTCAAATATAAAGTTTATTCATTTTTAAAAATTTTTTAATTAAAATGTTAAAAAAAAAATTATATTTGATATCAACTTTTAAAAATTTTTACATGAAAACAATGAAATATATGTGGGTTTTTGTTTTTGCAATTTTGTTAATTAACAATTCACAAAGCCAATCAATACCCAATGGAGATTTTGAAAACTGGTCAAATAAATTTTTATATAATGAACCTCAAATATATACTACTTCTAATAGCCAGGCATTTATGCAAAATTTAAAAATACCGGTAACCAAATCAAGCGAAAAAGTATCGGGCAATTATTCAATAAAAATTGAGACTGTAGCAGGCGAAAATGAACCAATATCAGGTATGTTGATTTTAGGCAATCCTGGAAATCAAACAATTAAAGGAGGATACCCAATTGTAGGCAGACCTGATTCAATTTCGTTTTTTGCTAAATACAGCGAAATGATTGGTGATACAGGAGCATTTGTAGCTTTTTTCAAAAGAAATGATACAACAATTGCAATTTCAAGATTTACATTTATTGGCACACAATTAACTTTTATCAAAGTTACTATACCCATAAATTGGTTCAGAAGCGGAAATTCAGATACTATGGCTTTAGTAATTACAAGTTCAAATTTCGATTCAGAAAAAAAGGCAGGTAGTTACATATATATTGATAGCATTAAATTTATAGGTTTTAATGGTAATTTTCCAAATGGAAATTTTGAAAACTGGAAATCAATTACAAGTATTGACCCTGATAATTGGCTTTCATTCAATTTTATGACCACAGAAAAGCCTATGATAACAAGAACTATTGATAAATTTAGTGGTAGTTATGCTTTGCAAATTGAAAATGTTAAAATGAACTTTGGTAATATAATGGGTTTTATAACAAATGGAAGAATAGGAGATTCAAAATATCCAACAGGAGGGCTTGCGGTTTCTCTAAATCCATCAAAAGTTAAAGGATATTATAAATATATCCCAAATGGACCAGATACTGCAATCGGTGGATTATTTCTTTATCGTTGGGATAGCCAAGGAGATTCTTTGATGTTGTTAGAAGACACAATATTTAAGCTATTACCAACCAACACTTTTACTTATTTCGAAATTCCATTATTATACAAAGATAAACCTAAAGCAGATACTATAAATATAGCATTTTCTGCTTCAGATATTGATAAAAACCCATCATATCAAGGGTTGGGAAGTAAATTGCTAATAGATAAATTAGAAATTGAATACAAACCAAACAATATTTCTAAAGTAAAAAGTAATAAATTTATAGTTTATCCTAATCCATCAAATGAAAAAATTTCTTTCAATTTGATAGAAGCAGGTCAAAATTACACTCAATTCTATCTCGAAATTTATGATATAAACGGAAAATTAAAAAATAAAACAGCATTTTTATCAAATAAAGCAGAAATTAAAAAAGAAAATATTGGTTTAGGAATGTATTTTTATAAAATAAAAACAACAAATGAAGAAGAAATTCATCGAGGGAAATTTATTTTTAATTAAATTTTTATAACAAATTAATATAAAATTCATAAGTAAAATAAAAAAACATACTTTAAATCAGGTATTTACTGCAAATAATAAAAAAAACTTAAAATAGATTTGACAAATTAAATAAGAATAGTACTTTTGCACCCGCGTTTTAGAAATTGAATTATTGAGATGGAGAAAGGGAGGCGAAAAATTATTTAAAAAATAATAAAAATAATTTTGTCACTCTAAAAAATAGTACTATTTTTGCACTCCCTAAAATAAAAATTTGAATTTTATTCGATAAGAGAATAAATAAAGTTCTTTGAAGTATTGAAGAAATAGCGGGTTCCTATCTATTAAAAGATAGAAATTAGTTCTTGAGAATTTTCAACAAAACTTTTTTAACACGAAGAGTTTGATCCTGGCTCAGGATGAACGCTAGCGGCGGGCCTAATACATGCAAGTCGAACGGGATTGTTGGTAGCAATACTGACATGAGAGTGGCGCACGGGTGCGTAACACGTATGCAACCTACCTTTAACAGGGGAATAGCTTCGAGAAATCGAAATTAATACCCCATAACATAAAGAAAAGGCATCTTTTTTTTATCAAAGCTCCGGCGGTTAAAGATGGGCATGCGGTGCATTAGCTAGTTGGTGAGGTAATGGCTCACCAAGGCTGCGATGCATAGGGGGTCTGAGAGGATGATCCCCCACACTGGTACTGAGACACGGACCAGACTCCTACGGGAGGCAGCAGTAGGGAATATTGGGCAATGGACGCAAGTCTGACCCAGCCACGCCGCGTGAAGGATGACTGCCCTATGGGTTGTAAACTTCTTTTGTATGGGAAGAAACCCCCGAACGTGTTCGGGGCTGACGGTACCATAAGAATAAGCATCGGCTAACTCCGTGCCAGCAGCCGCGGTAATACGGAGGATGCAAGCGTTGTCCGGATTCATTGGGTTTAAAGGGTGCGTAGGCGGGAAATTAAGTCAGTGGTGAAAACTTGCAGCTTAACTGTAAAAATGCCATTGAAACTGATTTTCTTGAGTTCGATTGAGGTAAATGGAATGTATCATGTAGCGGTGAAATGCTTAGATATGATACAGAACACCAATTGCGAAGGCAGTTTACTAAGTCGATACTGACGCTGAGGCACGAAAGCATGGGGAGCAAACAGGATTAGATACCCTGGTAGTCCATGCCCTAAACGTTGATTACTCGTTGTTGGCGATAAACTGTCAGCGACTAAGCGAAAGCGTTAAGTAATCCACCTGGGGAGTACGATCGCAAGGTTGAAACTCAAAGGAATTGACGGGGGCCCGCACAAGCGGTGGAGCATGTGGTTTAATTCGATGATACGCGAGGAACCTTACCAGGGCTTGAAAGTTAGTGACTGTTGCCGAAAGGTGACTTCCCTTCGGGGCACAAAACTAGGTGCTGCATGGCTGTCGTCAGCTCGTGCCGTGAGGTGTTGGGTTAAGTCCCGCAACGAGCGCAACCCCTATCTCTAGTTGCCAACAGGTAATGCTGGGGACTCTAGAGAGACTGCCTATGTAAATAGTGAGGAAGGTGGGGACGACGTCAAGTCATCATGGCCCTTACGTCCTGGGCTACACACGTGCTACAATGGCAAGTACAAAGAGCAGCAACTTAGCAATAAGAAGCAAATCTCAAAAAGCTTGTCTCAGTTCGGATCGAAGTCTGCAACTCGACTTCGTGAAGCTGGAATCGCTAGTAATCGGATATCAGCAATGATCCGGTGAATACGTTCCCGGGCCTTGTACACACCGCCCGTCAAGCCATGGAAGTTGGGAGAACCTAAAGTCGATAACCGAAAGGAGTCGCCTAGGGTTATACCGATGACTGGGGCTAAGTCGTAACAAGGTAGCCGTATCGGAAGGTGCGGCTGGACCACCTCCTTTCTGGAGCAAGACTATAAACTCGCTATTTCTGTTACTTCAATTATCGTTCTTTTTAATTATCCCAAACGAGCTCATGGTACTTACCAAAGAGTTTACGGAAAATTGATTTGCGAAAATGAATTATGATATTAATCGTAAATCAAAAATCGTATCAATAGTCCCGTAGCTCAGTTGGTTAGAGCACTACACTGATAATGTAGGGGTCAGCAGTTCAAGTCTGCTCGGGACTACATATTATTTATACTCGTATTGGGGAATTAGCTCAGCTGGCTAGAGCACCTGCCTTGCACGCAGGGGGTCAACGGTTCGAATCCGTTATTCTCCACAATCCCGAAAAATCGGGATAAAGTTCTTTGACATATTGGAAGTAAATAAAAATTAAACATAAAGTTACTAAGGGCGCATGGTGGATGCCTTGGCTCTCAGAGGCTATGAAGGACGTGCTAGGCTGCGATAAGCATGGAGGAGGTGTCTAGAACCTTTGATTCCGTGATTTCCGAATGGGGAAACCCTCCCGATTTATCGGGACTTTTTTGGCTAACCCGCTGAACTGAAACATCTAAGTAAGCGGTGGAAAAGAAAATAATAATGATTTCCTAAGTAGTGGCGAGCGAACAGGAAATAGCCCAAACCATATATGTTGCGGCATATATGGGGTTGTAGGACTGCATTTAGAATAAAACATTTGAGTTGAATCACTTGGGAAGGTGAGCCATAGAGGGTGACAGCCCCGTAATCGAAGAATAGTTTATTTGAGCAGTATCCTGAGTACCGCGGGGTTGGAGAAGCCTTGCGGGAATTTGCCGGCACCATCCGGTAAGGCTAAATACTCCTGAGAGACCGATAGTGAACTAGTACCGTGAGGGAAAGGTGAAAAGTATTTCGAACAGAAAGGTGAAAAGAACCTGAAACCATGCGCTTACAAGCGGTCGGAGTCCCGCACTTGCGGGATGACGGCGTGCCTTTTGCATAATGAGCCTACGAGTTACTACTTACTGGCAAGATTAATCCGCTCAGCGGAGCAGTCGTAGCGAAAGCGAGTCTGAATAGGGCGATAAGTCAGTAGGTGTAGACGCGAAACTTTGTGATCTACCCATGAGCAGGATGAAATTGCCGTAACAGGCAATGGAGGTCCGAACCAGTTTACGTTGAAAAGTATTTGGATGACTTGTGGGTAGGGGTGAAAGGCTAATCAAACTGAGAGATAGCTCGTACTCCCCGAAATGTTTTTAGGAACAGCGTCAGGTATAAGTTTTATAGAGGTAGAGCTACTAATTGGGCAAGGGGGAGTCAAATCCTACCGAACTCAGATAAACTCCGAATACTATAAAATGTTTCCTGGCAGTGAGCCCCGGGGTGCTAAGGTCACGGGGCGAGAGGGAAAGAACCCAGATCATCAGCTAAGGTCCCTAAATCTATTCTAAGTTGAACTAATGTGGTTTAATTGCATTGACAGCTAGGATGTTTGCTTGGAAGCAGCAATTCATTTAAAGAGTGCGTAACAGCTCACTAGTCGAGCGATTGAGCATGAATAATGAACGGGCATAAGAATAGTACCGAAGCTATGATCCCGTGTAAACGGGAGGTAGGGGAGCATTCCATTATCAGCGAAGGTGTGGCACGAGCCATGCTGGAGATTATGGAAAAGCAAATGTAGGCATAAGTAACGATAATAAAGGTGAAAAACCTTTACGCCGATAGTCTAAGGTTTCCTGATCAATGTTAGTCAGATCAGGGTTAGTCGGGTCCTAAGGCTAACCGATTTAGGGAAGTCGATGGAAAGCAGGTTAATATTCCTGCACCAGCTGAGAAGGACGGAGAAATGTGGTAACTACGTATCTGACGGAATAGTGCGTTGAGCCTAGCCTTCGGGCAAAGCGAAGTTATAAAGTTTCTTCCAAGAAAAGTTCCAGCATTAGCCCGTACCGCAAACCGACACAGGTAGACAAGGAGAGTATCCTGAGGCGCTCGAGTGAATCGTGGTTAAGGAACTCGGCAAATTTACCCTGTAACTTAGGGAGAAGGGGATCCCGCTTTTGCGGGACGCAGAGAAATGGTCCAGGCGACTGTTTAGCAAAAACACATGGATCTGCTAAATCGAAAGATGATGTATAGGTCCTGACACCTGCCCGGTGCCGGAAGGTTAAGAGGGGGGGTCATCTCGCTTGTCGGGAGAAGCCCTGAATTGAAGAAGCCCCGGTAAACGGCGGCCGTAACTATAACGGTCCTAAGGTAGCGAAATTCCTTGTCGGGTAAGTTCCGACCTGCACGAATGGTGTAACGATCTGGACGCTGTCTCAACCACGAGCTCGGTGAAATTGTAGTATCGGTGAAGATGCCGGTTAACCGCAACGGGACGGAAAGACCCCATGCACCTTCACTACAGCTTTGCATTGGTTTTGGTTAAATGATGTGTAGGATAGGTGGGAGACTTTGAAGCAGTGTCGCTAGGCATTGTGGAGTCATTGGTGAAATACCACCCTTCATTTAATTGAAATCTAATCCCGTCTTTGCGGGAGACATTGCATGGTGGGTAGTTTGACTGGGGTGGTCGCCTCCGAAATTGTATCGGAGGCTTTCAAAGGTATCTTCAGTACGGTCGGTAATCGTGCGTAGAGTGCAATAGCATAAAGATGCTTGACTGCGAGACCCACAAGTCGAGCAGGGTCGAAAGACGGATATAGTGATCCGGTGGTTCTGTATGGAAAGGCCATCGCTCATAGGATAAAAGGTACGCTGGGGATAACAGGCTGATCTCCCCCAAGAGCTCACATCGACGGGGAGGTTTGGCACCTCGATGTCGGCTCGTCACATCCTGGGGCTGGAGAAGGTCCCAA
>JABWCE010000033.1 GCA_013359235.1 Bacteroidota bacterium | reverse complement strand
TGTTGCATACAACTTCAGGCGTATTCTCAATATCATAGGATTTGAAAAGCTCAGGCTGTGGCTAAGGGAGATTATCGGCGTTAATTTGATGTATTTACATCCTGTTGGGGCTTATTATCGCTTATTAAAAGCTGTTCAGACTTCTGTAAACCATTTTTTAATTTTTACTCCAAAGTATCGCTTTTTTCTTCCAATACATCTTGCCGCTTGAATATTTTAATTTTACTTTTGAGTTTTTAGACAAACTGCCGTTGGGCACAATTTTGAAATATTCAACCTAAATATAAAAGAACCATGAAATTAAAAATGATTATTAACAAGATCAAATCTATCGAAAAACTTGAGATTGAACTTCCAATTCAAAAAGGATTATATGCAATAACAGGTCAGAATGGGTCTGGTAAGAGTACTGTTAGTACTTGTGCATCTAGTGTGTTTTTTAATATGCAAATGAATGATTATTTTGGAAAAACTGAAAATGATTCTTCAATTGAATTTTCTCTAGGAAATGCTCAACGCTCATATAAAAAATCATTTATAAATAATAAATGGAAATGGGAAAGAATAACTTCAGGAGACTTAAAAATAAAAGGGTTTTATGAAGGCAGCCTTATATATGGAAACCGATTTAGAAATACCAATTATAACACTCTCAAAAAACTTGAATTTATTAATGAATCTTTGCTTGTTGAATCTTCTGAATTTATAAGAGAAAACCTTGGCTATATCTTACATAATGATAAACATTTTTATGAAAAATTGTTTAAAGTAAGTGGTAGTTCCTTAAGACAATATGTAAATATTAATGGAGATATTTTTTACTACCAAAAGGGTCATAAGAAAATAAGTCAATTTCATATGTCTACAGGTGAAAATTTATTAATAAGCATATTAAATTCTTTAAGTATAAGAAATTCTGATAGAACTACATTGAATATCCCATGTTTACTTATATTGGATGAAATTGAATTGGCTCTTCACCCCTCGTCATTAAAAAGATTAGTGATTTTCTTAAAAGAAATTTCTTCAACTTACAATTATGCAATATATTTTTCAACTCATTCAATTGAATTAATAAGTGCAATAAGACCGGATAATATTTTCTTTCTTGATAGACATGTAGATAACTCCCTTGAACTTATAAATCCTTGCTATCCTGCATATGCAACAAAAATATTATTTGACCAATCAGGTTATGATTATGTAATTTTAGTTGAAGATGATTTAGCAAGGGAAATTATTTTTAGATTGTTGAGAAAATATTCATTATTAGGAAACAAATTAGTTCATGTGTTGCCTTGTGGTGGTTATGCAAATGTTATCGATTTAGCACAAGATGTGGTATTAAGTAATTTAATGGGAGGCAATACAAAAATATTAATAGTTCTTGACGCTGACATAAAATCAGATGCAGAAAAATTCATTGCAAAAAATAATATTCAAAATAATATTCCATTAAATTATTTACCAGTTGAAAGTTTAGAAAAGTATCTTAGAACAAATTTATTTATAAGTGTTAACCAAGCATTATACAGGAAATTGAACGATTATGTATTTCAACAGGTGAGTTTAAGAGATATAATAGAAGATTACAAAAATGCGAATGAACACAACAATGATAATAATGGAAAAAAATTGTATGAGAGATTGGACAAAGAATTAAGAGCTAGAAACAAAAATAGATTTGATCTAGTTGGAATTATTGTTGATTTTTTAATTGATAATAATCAGGAACAAATTACAAAAATTGTAAACTTTTTAAGAACACAATTAAATAATTAAAACTGTGCCCAACACGCAATAAGCCGAATTTTCCGCATGATGATAAACGCTAAGGCTTCGCCTATGCGCGTAGGTCTAAGGTGCTCCAAACTACGGCCTATTGCGGGAACGTTATAGCCAATTTTAGAACGACACTGATAAAATGAATGACTAACCAAGAACAAATATATAATTGGCTGACGAGCGGACTTAAACAACCGGCCGACAGACTTTCTGAAATTTTCTATTACGACAAAAGAGACAATGAATTTTTCTCAGTACTTGTAACAGACTACTTCATGTTTGACGAAAACCTGAATATCGCCAAAGACACGACAACATCTTATTCTAAAGAAAATCTTGAAAGCCTTACTGACAGATTAAGGAGAATTGAAAACAAAGACTCAACAATTATTTCTTTGCCAAGGCTTGGTAATTCATCAAATGCTGACAGTTCGGAATTCATTTCACAACAAGTAGACAGTTTTTTAAATTTGAATTCCATTAACATTGAGACGGTAACAATCTGGGAAGTTGAAGAAAGCGGAACAATAACCATTGACCTGAAAAAAGAAGGTGAAAGAATAACTAAAAAGCCTTGGTGGAAAATATGGAAATAAAAACTGGCTATAACAGGCGCTTGGCAAAAGTGGCGATTCATTGCTCCGCAGAAACATTTGTAGTTAAGCAAAGTTTGGTTCTCCGCTTCAACATTTGTGGTGAAAATCGCCACCTTCGCCAAGCGCCAAAACGTTATGTGCCATTCTAAAAGACCGTGCTGCAACGAAATGACTGTGAACAATGACGGACAACTTTCAAACGGACTACCTGTTTTTTTGACTAAATTTGAAACGACTTTTAATTGAATTTGAAAATGGAAATATTAGGTAACGAACAACATAAAATTATTCACGGAGACGCTTTGGAAGCGTTGAAAACGCTACCAGATAACTCTGTGGATTTAATTTTTGCCGACCCACCCTACAACATTGGCAAAAACTTCAACGGACACATTGAAAAATGGAAAACCGAAGAAGCCTACCTTGAATGGTGCTACGAGTGGCTTGACTTGTGCATTAAAAAACTTAAACCAAACGGTAGTTTTTATGTAATGACAGCAACACAGTTTATGCCTTTTTTCGACATTTACCTTCGTAAAAAGTTAGACATACTTTCCCGACTTGTTTGGTATTACGACAGTTCAGGTGTTCAAGCCAAAAAATACTATGGTTCAATGTATGAGCCAATTTTGTTTTGTGTAAAAGACAAAAACAATTACACTTTTAACACAAACGACATTTTAGTAGAAGCAAAAACAGGAGCAAAACGCAAACTAATTGACTATCGTAAAGCCGTTCCGACAGTTTACAGTTCAGAGAAAGTTCCTGGTAATGTTTGGGAGTTTGCAAGGGTTCGTTATCGTATGGACGAATACGAAAATCACCCGACACAGAAACCAATCGCATTACTCGAAAGAATTATCAAAGCAAGTTCAAACGAAGGAGATTTAGTTATGGACCCATTTTCGGGAACATTTACTACTTGCTTTGTGGCAAAAGAACTTGGTAGAAATTCCATTGGTATAGAACTACAAGACGAGTATGTAAAAATTGGTTTGCGGAGATTACAATTAGCCAAAGAGTTTAAAGGCGAAAAACTACAAAAGGAAATCCGCACATTTGAAACAGAAAAGTTGGCTACCGCCAACACCTTAAAATTATTTGAAGAGCCAAATGGAAAATATATTCACAGCAAGCATTAAATCGGTTTTAGAAAAACACTTTGGCAAAAATGCTGACGATATTTTCGATAAGAGCCAACTAATTCAATACATAAACGAGAAAACCCGTTCTGCAAATAAGGGTTCAAAATCTCGTTCAAGTTTCGCAAACCTTTACGCTATCTATGTTATCATAGAGGACTATATCGCTAATGGTTACGACCAAAAAGGGGATTACTCAAAGTATGAAGGTGCATTGTTCAACAAACTTTTTGCAAGACAAAGGGAATTGCCTTTTGGCAGCAAACTTCAAAATCACGCATTGAACAACAGAATGAACTCGGAATTTCAAAAATATTTTCCAAGCTCAGAGTTTATTCCAATACTTCGCAACCACGAGACAAATCGTTATTGGATAAATGAAAACCTTTTGAAAATAAAAGTTGGCAAATCCAACTTCAATATTGCAAAGGCTATCATTGAAATAATTGATGAATACGCAAGAACGAAACAAGATGCTTTTCAGCGTTTTGTGAAATCCTGTGAAGAATTGCAAGAGATTGGCAAAACAACACCAAAGAAAATTGAGGAATTTGTAATTGGTTTGCTTGCACCAAATGTTGATGCAAGGCTTTTTGAAATTGTTAGTTATTCAATTCTCAAATATTTCTATCACGACCAGCAAATATTTTGGGGCTATGAACTTGAAAAACTAAACAAGGAGAATTTAAAACTTTACAAAACAGGAAGAACAAACGCCAATGACGGAGGTATTGACTTCGTGATGAAACCTCTTGGACGATTTTTTCAAGTAACAGAAACTTTGGACTTCAAAAAATACTTTCTCGATATTGACAAAATTCAGAAGTATCCAATCACTTTTGTAATCAAATCAACCGATCCTACCGAAGACCTTTTAAAGAAAATCCGAGAGAATGCAGGTAAAACGTATTCAATCAAAACCATAGTTGACAAGTATATGGACTGCATTGAAGAAGTGATAAATATTCCGACTCTCAACGACAGATTTAACGATGCTGTGAAACAAGGCTATCTAAATAAAATACTTGACGAAGTAGTAATTCAAAGCAAAGTTGAGTTCAATTATGAGGACACGGACGAGGACGAAGAATAGAAGAACGGCACATAACAGCGGTTTGGCGTAATGGCGGGTTAAGTGCTTCGTATGAAAGATTTTACTATATTTGAGAAGTAGTTCTTCGATTGGAGTTTAGTGCCAATAATCCGCTTCTTCGCCAAGCCGCCAACCGTCAGACTGTCTAAAAACTCATCACGTTTCTTTATAAAATGTGCATTAGTTTGAGGCTGAAACATTGTGTGCTTATTTGCGATAACGTATCTTTA
>JABWCE010000012.1 GCA_013359235.1 Bacteroidota bacterium | reverse complement strand
AAACTTAGAATAAGGAATCAAAATAGTATCGCCGGCACAGTAGGGGCCGGGGGAAACCTTGCCTCGTGTAATTGAGTAATCGGTGATTTTGGTGATAAAACCGTCTGATCCGCCTTTTGAAGTATCAGTCAAATTGCCAAGTTGAATATAATGATTAAATCTTCCACATGCTAAAACAGATGAATTAATTTTTGTAAAATTATTCAAACCGCCTTTATTTGTATTTCCATGATTTGCCCATAAAATATTTCCAATAGTATCTGTTTTTAATAAAATAATATTATGTGAATTTGGTAAAGGAAGAACAATACTGTCAATCAATATTTTGGTATTATAATACCCACCAAAGTACAGAAATCCGAGATTGTAATTTATACACAAAAAATTATTTCCATAACTATTAAAAGTTTTTTCAATAATCTTAGGTCTAAAAAACCACCTATGAATTAAATTTTTTGAAACTGACGCTATAAAAAGTTCTGAGGCAAATGGAGTCCCTGATTTATATTGTGGTAAAAATTTTCTTTTATCCCATATTAAAGTATCATTAAAGCTACCGCCAATATATAAATTTTTTCCATCAGTATTTATGCAATAAATCATAGTGAGGTTGCTCCTGATAAGAAACCTTTGGATGTAATTACCGAAAGAATCTGTTTTAATTATAAATCCAGATCCTGAATAAAATGTGTCAGTATTAATTTTTATTCCTTTAGAAACAACATATCCTGTAAGAAATATATTTTTATTTAAACTTATTAAATCTGTCAGATTAAAGTCTTGAAAATTAATATTCTTATATAAATATTTTGACCATAAAAAATTACCATTTAAAATATTTATTTCTCCAAAAAAATTGGAATTTTGATTACCAAAATAAAACGTATCTTTACCTATAATTGTAGTATCCATTGAATAACCTGTAAAATATAAGTGTTTATTAAAATATTTTAAATTACGAACTCCACATACGGTATCGCTTCCAAATTGAGTAACCCATTTCAAGTTGAAATTATAATCAAGTTTAGCTATAAAAGCCCTACCTTTCTTTAATTCAAATTGAATAGTATCTAATATATTAGAAGTTTTTGTAATTGTACCACTTAAAAAATAATTTCCAAAATTGTCATTGCAAAACCCTAAAACAGACACATTTCCCATAGGTTTAGCATAAGAAGTTTTAAAGGAACTGTCGAATCTTACCATAAAATCCTCTTTTTTTCCATAAGGTATTTGAAAGTTTATTTTATTAAATTTTAAAGTATCAGAAATTGCACCTGAACCATCAAAATAAATAATACAATTTTTATTAGAATCTACACATAATTGGTTTATACCTTCAGATAAATTTTTAGTTCCATAAGTTTTTAACCATTCAAAATTTTGTGATTTTAATTTGAAATTTAAAATCGAAATGAAAAATATTATAAGATAAAATTTATTAACCAATTTCAAAATTATTTATTTTATAAAAATAAAATTATAAAAACTAAAAAAAAAATAATTTTAAAGTCAATAGTTTAAAATATTTCTATTAATGTATTAGAAACAGGTATTACTAATGGATTAAATCTATAATTTACAGGAGATCCGCATCTACAAGTATGAGTATAGCAACATACTAAACTACTACACGCACAAACAGAAGTAAGGTTACAATCTCCAATAGTAGCAATATCTCCGCAATTATCACAAACAACTGTAATAATTGGTGAAGTACCTGCCCCAAGTGGATTTCCTAATGTCCAATATGAAGGTCCACTACCAACAACTATATTGGAATCTGTTTTGCAATTTGTTCCATCATCCCATGAAACATGAATTGTATATGTACAACTTGTAGCGTTTGAAATATCCAAATTTATTTGCCCAAAAGATTTATAAGAAATGCTCATTAAGGTAAAGAAAACGATGGTGATAGTTATTTTATAAGAAATGCTCATTAAGGTAAAGAAAACGATGGTGATAGTTATTAGTTTTTTCATATTTGATAAATTTTATTATTCAAATTTTCGTTTTTTTTTTCAAAAACAAGAATTTACGAAAAAAATGACAGAAAAATGAATTGTCTTTGTGGTAGTTCTATAATAATTTATGATTAAAATAAAATAATGTAAGTTTGCCATTATGTTTACAGGTATAGTTGAATGTATGGGCAAAATTGTGAAAATTGAAAACGATAGAACTAACATTAATATTGAAATAAAATCGCCTATTAGTAATCTACTAAAAGTTGACCAAAGTGTATCGCATAATGGAATATGCCTTACAGTAACCAAGGTTGAAGGCGATATACACAGAATTACTGCAATTGATGAAACAATATCCAAAACAAATCTTAAATTTTGGAAAAAAGGAGATGAAGTAAATCTTGAAAGAAGCCTGTTATTTAACAGCCGAATTGATGGTCATTTGGTACAGGGACACGTAGATACAACAGGAAAATGCGAAAAGGTAACCGATAAAAACGGGAGCAAAAAATTTGTTATAAATTACTTTCAAAATGAATTGTTTCGAACAATTGAAAAAGGTTCAATAGCAGTAAACGGCATAAGTTTGACTGTTGTAGAAAGCAAAATAAACCAATTTGCAGTAGAAATTATTCCTTATACTTTAAATAATACAAATTTAAAAGCAATTGAGCCAGGAAGCATTTTGAATTTAGAATTTGATATTATTGGCAAATGGGTAAAAGAATGGATGAAATAGAAAAAACAGGCAAATTATATCTTGTTCCCACTCCCATAGGCAATATGGGCGATATTACCCTCAGAGCAATAGAAACTTTGAAAAATTCTGATATAATATTTTGTGAAGATACAAGGGTTACAGGTAGTCTATTAAAAAAATTAGATATTGAAAAAAAAACTTTAAGTATGCACAAATTCAATGAACATAAACTAATTGATTTAGTAAAAGATATGCTTAAAAATGGTAAAAATATATCGTACTGTTCTGATGCCGGAACTCCAGGAATTTCGGACCCTGGTTTTTTATTAATAAGAGAATGTGTAAAAGAAAACTTAAATACCGAAGTATTGCCTGGTGCAACAGCTTTTGTGCCTGCAGTTGTTTCAAGCGGGCTTTCATGCGAAAGATTTGTTTTTGAAGGGTTTTTACCTTTAAAAAAAGGTAGGCAAACAAGACTTTTTGAACTGCAAAATGAAGAACGAACTATGGTTTTTTATGAAAGTCCACACCGGCTTAATAAAACACTCAATGAATTTTTAAAATATTTTGGCAATGAAAGAATAGTATGCGTAAGTCGTGAAATATCTAAAATTTATGAAGAAAACCGCAGAGGCACATTAGCCGAAATTACCAATTATTACTCAAAATTTACACCTAAAGGTGAAATTGTAATTACGCTTGAAGGGAAAAAATTAAAATAAATTAAGTTTTAAACTCATTTTCCATTTCAATCTCTATTTCTTTTAGTATTACATTGAAATCATTTTGAGTTATTTTGCGGTCTTTATATTTTTTAAGAATTGGGTTTTTGTACATTTTCATGTTTAGTTTTATTTTCAATTCATACATATTATTTAGCATTTTCCCATCAGAAGTATATTCAACTAATGAAATTTTATGAGCAGTAACTGTATCAGCGGCAAATCCCGGCACAAGCCATGGAGATGCTGATGGATATGCTTCACATTGATGTTTTACAAGTACTTTGCGGCTTGGCAATGCTTTTTCTCTCGACCACCATACATTTCGGGTAGCTTCAAGTGCATTATAAGTTTCATTTTCTGTTTTTACCACATCAAGTTTATGTAATGTTTCTGCAAGCAGAAGTGTCATAGCTTCTTCATAAGGTAAATTACTTTTCAAAGCTTCAATTCCCAAAGTTACGCCCAACATATTGCTGTATATATCTTCAACAGAAAAACTTGAATATCTCTCGGGAAAAAAAGGGACATAACAAGCACCAAACCATGTTGAAATTTCGTGCCATACAGATAAATCATAAGTAATTTTTGCGGCAAGATATATAGCATCAATACTATCAATGTTTTTTTCCCACTTTATATCTAGTATTTTTTTTCCACCTTCAATTCCCAAATTCATTTTTACTTTACCTTTTTCTTTATTTGTAAGAATTAAAGTATAAAGGTAAGCTGTCCAGTCTGCTTGGTCTCTCAAATGGCCCAAGTCTATAAAGCCACCTCTACGAGTATAAACCAATCCATTTTTTTCTATGCTACTTCCAAGATATTTATGTGGTCCTATTTTTTCAATGCTTGTAATATCGTTTATTTTTACCTTGGGTACGGCAATTATGCTAAGGTTTGCACCAAAAGTACAACAAGTGCG
Source organism: Bacteroidota bacterium (assembly GCA_013359235.1). Taxonomy (GTDB): domain Bacteria; phylum Bacteroidota; class Bacteroidia; order NS11-12g; family UBA9320; genus JABWCE01. The sequence goes on along the minus strand of JABWCE010000012.1, from coordinate 75,929 downwards.
AATTATTCGCGGAGGTGGTATTTTGGTTGCCTTTACCGACAATTTTACTGGTTTTGAAATAGATGTTACTAAAGCTAAAATCAAAAAAAGTAATGACAGAATTAATTTAAAAATGATTTTCATGCCTAATTAAAAAATTAAGGTTCAAAAATATAATTTATTTTTAAATAAAAAGGGCAAGTTTAAAATTACACTTACCCTTTAATAATTAATATATAATATATGAAATTTGCGAATGTTTACATTTTTACAAATCGTTGAGTATTTATTTTTTTATTTTGTATAAATTTAATTATGTAAATGCCATTATAAAGATTAGTTATATCAATACTATTAGTACTTAAATAGCCATAATCTTTAATAAGTTTTCCCGACAAATCAAAAATTTGAACGATGGATTTATTATTAAACTCCAAGTTTAAAATATTGGTTGATGGATTTGGATAAACAATCGCTTTAGCAGATGAAATACCTTTCGTTTTTCCAGTAATTTTTTCTCCTGTAATAAAAATATTATCAATTCTCGACATTCCCATCATTGTTACAATGTTATTATTAATATCAAGGTTCGAAGTCATAATCCATCTTATTTTTACTGGCAATTCCTTATTGTCACACTCTTCTGGTAAATCTAAATTATTAATTACTCCCATTTGCCAGTTTGAAGTATCTTTTATTTCAGAACCTTGAATGTCGTGCCAAAGAGTATCGCAACAATCAATTCGGTATTGAACTTTAAAATTTTTTGGACCAAAGTGCATTTCACACGAACGTTGTACAGATGATAGTTTAAGGTTTTTAAATCCTAAAGAAACAAATTCAATTTGCCAGTATTTTGTTCCGTTTCCATTGTGCCATCCGGTGGTTTCGGCACATTTATCATTTCCATTGTCTATACCTGTTTTCAAAAAGTTTACGGTTCGTTGTGGGTTTTCTGTCTTAAGCAATACGTCACTGTTTAAGTCTGAATATACATCCACAACTGCATCAGGATTTGTACCCGAAAAATTCCATCCGGCAAGTGTATCTTGCCCATTTGTATGTAATATTGCTAATAGCAATATTGAAAATAATATTGTTTTTTTCATTTTTACTTGTTTTTATTTTTTATGATAATTAATTAATAAGCTGATATTTTGTTATTTCAGCTATTATTTATTCAAAGATTGCTAAGGTTATTGATTAGCTTATTTCTGGTGGATGATATACAGATAAATTAAATTCTTTTATTTTTTTAAATTTATAATTGTCTGGAAAATCTATGTTTAATTGAAAAAAAGCCAATGGACTTTTTTCAGCAATTTCGAAGAAAAACTCGGTTTCAAATTTTACTTTGGAATTGTTGAGTGGTAAATTTTCTGTGTTTTCTTGTTTATCAAGTTGCTTTTTTAGATGACAAGTTCCATAACATTTTAATTTTGGTTTGTTTTTGTTGATACAATAGTTTTTGATTATGAATTTTTGGTTAATTGTATATTCGGCAACAATTATTGCTTTCATAAAAATACTTAACTGAAAACAACATAACAACACTATCGAAATTAGTCTCTTCAAAATTAAATGCAAAATTAAAATAATTGAATATAACTAATTTATGATTTGAATCAATAAATTAAACTGAAACCAAATTTTGGTGATTATGCATAGATAGCAAGTAGTCTTTAACTCGGTCGGGCACAAGAAATTTTATTGATTTTTTCATTCTCAATAAACCTCTTATATATGTGGAAGAAAGCTGTATTGAAGGTGCTTTGTATATTTTTACTTTTTGGTTTTTTGCAAATTCACCACCTGTAAAACCATCACGCAGATATGAAAGAATTTTAAAATTAATAAGAATAAATTCGTAATCTTTCCATTTGTCTAAATGTTGAAGTGTGTCACTACCCATAATTAGTTCGAATTGGTGTTGGGGAAATTTTTTTACGAGTTTTTTTAATGTATCAGCAGTGTACGATGGGCGTGGCATTGAAAATTCAAAATTTGAAACTTTTATTTTTTCACAGTTTTCAACAGCTATTTCAGCAATTTCGAGCCTAATATTTTCGGGATAAAGATCGTTTTTTGATTTCAAAGGGTTTTGGGGCGATACCATTATCCAAACTTCATCAAGTCCGGCTTGATTTAACATAAATTGGGCTATAATTAAATGTCCGTTGTGAATCGGATTGAATGAACCGAAGTAAAGACCTATTTTCATTTATAATGTCAGTATTTTGACAATGTGTGACAAAGCTAATAATTTATTGGAAAGTTTCAAAATATTTTTTATTTTTTAATAAAATCTATCACAAGTTTTTCGGCTATTTCAAATGTTTTATTCAAATCATCATTAACTATTACTTCGTCAAAGTATTTTTCAAAACCCAGTTCTAAGTGTGCTTTTTCAATTCTTTCATTGAGTTGATGTTCAACTTCGGTATCTCTTTTTTTAAGCCGTTCAAGTAAAACTTCTACTGAAGGTGGTTTAAGAAAAACCGCAAGTGCTCTGCTGCCAAAATGTTGTTTTATGTTTATTCCACCTTTAACATCAACATCAAAAATAACGCATTTGCCATTTTGCCAAATTCTTTCAATTTCTGATTTGAGTGTTCCGTAATACAAACCTTTGTAAACTTCTTCGTATTCCAAAAACTCATTGTTTGTTATTTTATTATTAAAAGTATTTTCATCCAAAAAATAATAATCAATACCATCTGTTTCGTTTTCACGTTTTTTTCTTGTAGTAGCCGAGACAGAAAAAGCGAGAAAATTGCCAAAGTTTTTCAGCAAATGGTTTACTACGGTTGTTTTGCCCGAGCCGGATGGTGCTGAAAATATTATTACTTTTTCCAAAATATTATACTACAATACGTTTAAAACCTGTTCTTTTATTTTTTCGAGTTCTTCTTTCATTTTTACTACGGTTTTTTGCATTGCCGAGTGATATGCTTTTGCTCCTAATGTATTTATTTCTCTTCCTATTTCTTGAGCTATAAAATTGAGTTTACGCCCATTTTCGGGTTCGTCAAGCGTATTTAAAAAATGATTGCAATGTGATTTTAAACGGTTTTTTTCTTCCGAGATATCAAATTTTTCAAGGTAGTAAATTATTTCTTGCTCAAAACGGTTTTTATCAAACGATTCGTTGGTTTGTACATCTTCAAGATTTTTTTTAAGACGATCTTTTATTATTTCTATTCTTTCGTTTTCGGTTTTTTCTATTTCGGGCAAAAAATTTTCAATTGCAAGGCAGTGATTTTTCAAAATTATACTCAAGTTATTTCCTTCTTCAAGTCTGAATTTTTCAAGATTTGAGCAGGCGATATCAAAAGCCTGAATTAGTTCATTCCAGTCTGTTTCGGTGTATTCTTGTCCGTTTGAAATAATCATTTCGGGCATTTGCATAATTGTAGATAATATATTGCTGCTATCTGCATTAAGATTTTTCGAAAGGTCTATCCATGCCATATAATAAGCAGTTGCCAAATCTCTGTTTAAAGTTACAGGATTGGTTTCGTTTCCGGCAAGTTTTTCGGCTGTAATATATATATTTACAGTTCCTCTTTGAATTTTTGATGTTATGTAATTTCTGAAAATTATTTCTTTGTCAGAAAACATTCTAGGCATCCTAAGATTTAATTCAAGAAATTTGCCATTCAGTGCTTTTATTTCTATCCTGAATGTATATTTACTTCCGGCAAACTCAGTGCTGCCGTATCCTGTCATTGATTTTAGCATTATATTTTTTTTGATTTATTTACTAAATACACTCCCGCAAATATTAGAAGTGCAAAAATAATCTTTTCGAGCTTAAGAGTTTCTTTTTGTGCTAAAACAGCAATTATTGTTGCCAAAACGGGTTGTAAATAAATGTATGACCCAACCAACGATGGACTTGTATGCTTTAATGCCCAGGCGTTTAACAAATATGTCAAAAATGTTGTACCCACTATTACAAATGCAATTCCGAGCCAGATACCAGTTGTAAAACCATTAAATTCTGTTGTAATAATTTGATTAAGTCCAAAAGGCAAAACAAGCACGCCTCCTATTAGAAACATATAAGCCGAAACACTAAGTGGATTGTATTTTTGCATCAAAAGTTTAACTTTAACGAGGTAAATTGAATAAAGTATGGCATTTAGTGTAACCATTATATCGCCAGTAACTGTTTGCTTGTTAAAAGTTAAATTTATCCCTCCTATAAAAAATATACCACCAAAAGTAGCCAAAATAAGCCCCGAAATTCTTCTAAAACCAAAATTTTCTTTTAAAATAAATGCCGAAATTATAGCTGTAAAAACAGGCGTAAACATCATAAGAACAGCACCGTTTATGCGATGAGTATAGCTCAAACCTCTGAAAAATAACAACATATTGAATAATGTACCGAAAAGAGTACATACAAACAGAAGTTTTAAATCATTATAATCAGTAATTTTTTGTTTGATAAAAAAAACATTTATGAATAAAAAAATAAGTGCCGAAACAATAATTCTCAATGCTACAAAGGCTTCGGGTTTTAGCCATTGCGGCATTATTTCTTTAGCAATTGTAAATGTTGCTCCATACAGCAGAGCTACTGTAAATAGGGATAAATGAACTAATAAATTTCTATTTTTCAGATTTTCAAAATTACATCAATTTATATTTTTTAAATTTTATACAAATTATCTGACTTTGAATTTTAAATTTAAACATTTTATAAATGGACATTGTTATTCTTTGAATGGATACAAAAATTCCTCCAATAGCACTCAAAATCGTATGATTACCTATAAATTTGCATTTTTTTAAAAGAGTATGAAAACAATGAAAAAATCACTCATTTTAATAATTTCTTTGATAAATTCAACTGCATTTTGCAAACTTTCAAATGCACAAATTGCAACTCCAAGATTAAGCCCCCATTGTGTAATAACTCAGGAAGTAGGGTTTAATGAAATAACGATTGATTATTGCAGACCAAGCGTAAAAGGTAGGAAAATTTTTGGTAAACTTGTACCTTTCGGAAAAATCTGGAGAACCGGTGCAAATGCCTCCACAAAAATTAAATTTAAAGATGATGTGATAATTGAAGGAAAAGAAGTACCCGCTGGCGAATATACATTATATACAATACCCGACAAAGATGAGTGGACAATAATTTTGCATAACATTACAACATATTGGGGTGTAGGCAAAGATTACAAAGAATCTGATGATTTTATGAGATTTAAAGTAAAACCCATTCAGCTAAATCATAAAATTGAAACTATGGCTATTGAACTTTCTAATATATCAACCGATGCTTGTAATCTTGAAATTAAATGGGATTACACTTTGGTAAAATTTAAAATATCAACCGAAGTTGATAAAAAAGTTATGGCTGAAATTGATGATAAAATGAAAGGGGTTTCGCAAGCTACATATTATCAGGCGGCAGTTTATTATCTTGAAAACGGAAAAGATTTAAATAAAGCCCTTGAATGGATTGACAAAGCATTGGAAAACAATGAAAAATTTTGGATTTTAAGGCAAAAATCATTAATACTTGCTAAGCTCGGAAAAATAGAAGAAGCAATTGCAATTGCCGAAAAATCTAAAAATTTAGCCCAAGAACAGGGCAATGACGAGTATGTAAAACTCAACGAAAAATCTATTTCAGAATGGAAACTTATTAAAAGATAGTTGCGAGAAATTTGTTAATGAAAAAAAAGTATTTAAACATTATAATCCTCGTTTTACTGTCAATTACTGTATTGGTATTTTTTATAAAAAAAAGAGAGAAACCATCTGTAAACAAAATGTTTGCAATTGAAAACCCAGAAGAAATTGATAAAATAATAATTTCAAACAAAACAGAAGGAAAAATTACACTTGAAAAAATAAATAAAAACTGGAAAGTAAATAGAAAATACGATGCCTACTACCCTGCAATTGAACTTTTGCTTTTTGAAACCTTAAAAAAAGTAAGAGTAAAAGGACCGGTACCGGCAAATGCCAGATTAAATGTAATTTCGGCTATGGCTACGCTTTCAACAAAAGTTGAAATTTATACAAAAGGGGAAAAAATCAACGAATTTTATGTTGGGCAGCCAACAAATGACATGAGTGGTACATACATGTACAAAACAGGAAGCAAAGACCCATACATAACACATATTCCAGGTTTCGATGGTTTTTTGAGTACACGTTTTCCGGTAATTGAAAAAGAATGGATAGACAAAATTATATTTAATTACAAACCCGAAGAAATTAAAAGTGTTTTGGTGAATTACCCCGAAAACACTATCGAAAATTTTGAAATTATCAGAAAAAACAAAAATGGAGATTTTGATATTTATGCTTCACAAAAAGCAGCTTTAGGTAATATAAATTACCCTACAGTGAAACAATATTTCGAAAAATTTCAAAACATATATTGCGAAGGTTTTGCCCTTTTTGATAAAAATAAAAGAGATAGCTTGGCTCTTGCCTTGCCTTATTGCCAAATTATTATAACAGATTATAAAAACATTAAAACAACTCTTAAAATTTACAGAAGAAAATCATACCCCAAAATGCATGGTTTGTACGATAGCAAAGGAAATCAACTTGCATACGACCCCGTTAGATTTAATGCAATTTTGAATAACAATGATAGAGTTTTGATTATACAAGATATTGTTTTTAACACAATAATGCTTAAATACTCTGATTTTTTAGCTAAATAATAAAAAAATGATAAAATTTATTGGTGCAATCATTGGGTACATAGTATTTAGAATACCCGGAGCTATAATAGGTTTTTTAATTGGCAGTATGTTTGACAAAAGCAACTCTGAAGTAGAAGAACAAACATATACAGGCAGAAGCTACAGAAGTGATGAATTTAGCGAATCGTTTCTTGTACTTACTGCATCAGTTTTGAAAGCAGATGGTAACGTAACCCGCACTGAACTTGATTTTGTAAAAAAACTTTACAAACAAAATTTCGGAATAGAAAAAACCCGCTCAGATATGCTAAAGCTGAGAGATATATTAAATTCTGAATTTAATGTAGATTTTTCTTGTATAAAAATAAACCAAATGATGATTCAGACAGAAAAAGTAAAATTAATTCATTATCTTTTTGGTATTGCAAAAGCTGATGGAAACATAAGCAATAACGAACTGAATACACTAAAATACATTGCTTTGAAAATAAACCTTTCGCAGTGGGATTTTGAATCGATAAAATCAAGATTTACATATTCAGGCAATTACAGTGGAAGTTATTCAACTCCCAAAAACACTGCAGATTATTATAATGAACTTGGACTCAATAAAAATTCAACTGATGAAGAAATAAAAAAAACATATCGAAAACTTGCACGCCAGTATCACCCCGATAAACATGCTTCAAAAAGCCCGTCAGATGTAAAAATTGCCGAAGAAAAATTTAAAAAAATACAACAAGCATACAATGAAATAAAAAAAGAAAGAGACCTTTGAAAAATATTTTTTAAAATAGGTTTGTAAAATTTAAATAAAAATATCACTTTTGCAGTCCCAAAAAAATTTAGCAGAAATGTCAAGAGTTTGTGATTTAACAGGAAAAAAAGCAATAAAGGGCAATAACGTATCATTTTCAAATTTAAAAACTAAAAGAAGATTTTACCCAAACTTGCATACCAAGAAATTTTATATACCCGAAGAAGATGCATGGATTACATTGAAAGTATCTACCAGCGCATTGAAAACAATTAATAAAAAAGGAATTTCGGCTTGCTTGCAAAATTTAATCACAAAAGGCAAAATCTAAAATAATAATTTTTTAAAGCAATGGCAAAAAAAGGAAACAGAATACAGGTTATATTAGAGTGTACAGAACATAAAAACAGTGGGAAACCAGGTACCTCAAGATATATTACCACAAAAAACAAAAAAAATACAACCGAAAGACTTGAATTAAAAAAATTCAACAAGGTATTAAATAAAATGACTGTTCATAAAGAAATTAAATAATATGGCAAAGAAAGTAGTAGCAACATTAAAAACAAGTACCGGAAAAGATTGGGCAAAAGTAATAAGAGCTGTAAAAAATCCTCAAACCGGAGCCTATACATTTAAAACAGAAATGATGACTGCCGAAATGGTAAAAGAAACTTTTAAGTAGTCGGATAAATGAAAATTGATAGAAGGCTTTCCTGAAAATACAGAGGAAAGCCTTTTGTTTTTTATAAACAAAAAATATTTTTAAAATACTCTAAAATGGGAATTTTTGATTTTTTTAAGAAAACAAATACAGAAGAAGAAAAAAGCAATCTGAATAAGGGTTTGGAAAAGACAAAAAAAAGCTTGCTTTCAAAGCTCTCAACTGCTTTTTTTGGTAGAACAACCATTGATGATGATTTTCTTGACGACCTTGAAGAAACCCTCATTTCTGCTGATGTTGGAATAGAAACTACTTTAAACATCATTAAAAGATTTGAAAACAGAGTACAAAAAGAAAAATACAACGGAGTTGAAGATTTGAACAGAATATTAAAGGAAGAAATCACACAATTACTCCAGTTGCACAACGAAAAAATTTACAATTATGCAAATAAAAAGCCTTATGTGATAATGGTAGTGGGAGTAAATGGAGTTGGCAAAACCACTACAATTGGCAAACTTGCAACAAAATTTAAATCAGAAGGTTTAAAAGTAGTTTTGGGAGCTGCTGATACTTTTAGAGCAGCAGCAGTTGACCAGTTAAAAATATGGAGCGAAAGAGCCGGGGTAGATTTTATTACGAAAGGCATGAATACCGATCCCGCAGCAGTAGCTTTTGAAGCAGTAAAACACGGTATTGAAATTAATGCAGACATTGTAATTATTGATACTGCCGGGCGTTTACACAATAAAATAAACTTGATGAATGAACTGTCAAAAATTAAAAGAGTTATTCAAAAACTAAGAGACGATTTGCCAAATGAAATTTTATTGGTATTAGATGGCACAACTGGTCAAAATGCCTTTGAGCAAGCCAAACAGTTTACAGCAGCAACAGATGTAAATGCCTTAGCTGTTACAAAATTAGATGGCACAGCAAAGGGAGGTGTAGTAATAGGCATTTCAGACCAATTCAAAATACCTGTAAAATATATAGGAGTTGGCGAATCGCTAAGCGATTTGATGGTTTTTGACCCTGCTGCTTATGTTGAATCAATATTTGAGTAATTAAAATTGAAAACCAAAACAATATTTAAAAACAAAATAAATATTATAACTCTCGGCTGTTCAAAAAATGTTGTAGATTCAGAAGTTTTGTTAAGCCAGCTTAGAGCAAATAAAATTAATGCTTCACACGAAAATCATGATAATAATAACAACATTATTGTTATAAATACATGTGGATTTATCGAAAGTGCAAAGCAAGAAAGTATAAATACTATTTTACATTACAGTAAACTCAAAAAAAAAGGTGATATTGAAAAATTATATGTTACCGGCTGTTTATCGCAGCGTTATAAAGATGAACTCACAAAAGAAATACCCGAAGTAGATTCATGGTTTGGAACTTTTGAACTCCCTTCGTTGTTAAATAAATTAGGTGCAGACTACAAACACGAACTTTTAGGTGAAAGATTTATAAGTACACCATCACATTTCGCATATTTAAAAATTGCTGAAGGATGCAATCATCCCTGCTCATTTTGTGCTATACCACTTATGAGAGGAAAATATAAATCAAAACCCGAAGATTTGATTATAAAAGAAGCCAAACATCTCGCTAAAAACGGTGTAAAAGAATTAATTTTAATTGCACAAGACACAACATATTACGGAACCGATTTGACAGGGAAAAAACAAATTGCACAATTACTTTCAAAACTTGCAGAAATTGAACAATTGGAGTGGATTAGGTTACACTATTCATATCCATCTCACTTTCCACTTGATGTATTAAATGTAATGAAAGAAAACGAAAAAATTTGCAAATACCTTGATATTCCGCTTCAACACATTTCTGATGACATGTTAAAAGCTATGAGACGTGGTATTAGCAAAAGAGCAATTGAAGAACTTATTGATAAAATAAGGCAAAAAATTCCCGAAATAACATTACGTACTACCATGCTCGTAGGCCATCCCGGTGAAAAAGATAGAGATTTTGAAGAATTGGTTGAATTTGTTGAAAAATCAAAATTTTCGCGACTTGGTGTTTTTACATATTCACATGAAGAAAACACACATGCTTTCGGATTGAAAGACGATGTTTCTCAAAAACTAAAAACTAAGAGAGCCGAAGAATTGATGAATGTTCAGCAAAATATTTCTTTAACCGAAAATATTAAAAAAGAAGGTAAAACTTTTAAAGTTCTTTTTGACAGAATTGATGGAGATTATTTTATTGGAAGAACAGAAGCCGATTCGCCAGAGGTTGATAACGAAGTGCTTGTGCCAACAAAAAACAATTACGCCAGAATAGGCGATTTTGCAAAAGTAAAAATTACAAAGGCTGATTTTTTTGATTTATATGGCAATATTGTAAAATGAAAATCATCAAATCAATTGATATTTGTGCTACTGACTATTTGAGCAAAACCACAAAAGATTATCTTTTGGGCGTAAACAACCAGAATATTTTTCCTCCAAAACCTACATTAGAATTAGTTTATGAAAATAGCTTAAATAGAAAATTTTCAAAAAAACAAAGGATAAAACTTGTAGAAATTCTTCTAAGACAATATGAAAATCATAAAATAAATTTAAACCCTAATTCACAGGTTTATAAAAACATTAAATTATTAGAAAAAAGCAAAACCTTTACATTTACAAGTGGGCAACAAATTCATATTTTTTTGGGACCATTGTTTTTTTTATACAAGATAAAATCTTTGCTTTCATTAACCGTAAATTTTAACAATAAATATTCAAAAACTCAAGCAGTGCCTGTGTTTTGGATGGCTACCGAAGATCACGATTTTGAAGAAATCAGAAAAGTAAAACTTTATGGTAAAGAGTATTTTTGGGATAGCAAACAAGGTGATGCTGTTGGAAGAATTTTGTGTAAAGGATTACCCGAATTAATTTCTACAATTGAAGAAAGAGCCGATAAAAATCTGCATAATAAACAAATGTTTTCAATGCTTAGAAAACATTATACACCCGAAAAAACACTGGCTGAAGCAACAAGAGCAATTTTACATGAAATTTTTGAAACAAACGGTTTAATTATAATAAACCCCGATGATACTGAATTTAAGAAAATAGCTTTAGATTCATTTGAAAAAGAAATTACTAATGATATAATTTTCACAAATGCCAAATTGCAACATGAAACTTTAAAAAAAAATGGCTACAAACCAGTATTAAATCCACAAAAAACAAATTATTTTTGGCTCGAAAACTGCAAACGCCTTAAAATAAAAGAAAATCAAGAAGATGCTTTTGAAATAGATGGTGAAAAAAAATTAACATTAAGTGAAATAATTAAAACTCCCGAAAAACTTAGCCCTAACGTGCTTTCAAGAGCAATTTATCAAGAAACCATTTTACCCAATTTGGTATATTTAGCCGGAAGCACCGAAATAGATTATTGGTTATTGTTAAAAAGTACTTTTGAAAAAATGAAATTGCCATACCCGGTACTGTTTCTAAGAGATTCGGCAATAATATTAAGTGAAAAAACATACTCAGATATAAATAAACTGAAACTTGAACCTGAAGATATGTTAAAAAATATTAACGAATTATCAAAAATTTGCTCAAAAGAAATTTATAATTCTACACTGGAATTAGAAGAAGAAATAAAAAATATTTATAAAAAAATTGAAATCATAAAATCAAAAATGACAGATTTGGGTTATGAAAAAGCTAAAATTGAACAAAATATCAAGGGTTTAGAAAGTGCAATTTCTAAAATTAAAAATTTAATTCAAAATGATGAAAATATTTTAAAATCCGTCTCTTCAAATAACAAATTAAAAAAAATAAAAGAAAGATTTTTTTCTTCAAAACAAGAAAGAAATGATTTTGCAATAGAATATCCTGAACTATTTGAGGAAATTAATCTATTAGATTTCAATAAGATTTCAACCAGTATGTATTTTTTATCAATATAATTTTTATTATTAAATAATTAAACCTTAATTTGTAGCTAAATTCAATTAGTTATGTTAAAAAAATATACTTCATTTTGCTTTATTTTACTTATTAGTACATTTTCAGTATTTGCTCAAAAACAGCCACAATACTATGATGCATATCAACCTGTAAAAAGAACCACAGTAGGTTTATCAGTAGGACCAACCGTATTTCATGGTGATGCCGACCAAACAAAAATGGGATTTTCAGGAGGTTTGTTTATGAAATATTCAATTTCACCATCAATAGGGTTCAAATTTTCGGGCAACTTTGGGAAAATGAGCGGTTCGAGAAATGCCGATAAAGTTTCGCTTAGCCTTTTTGGAAACTCATGGGATAGTAAAACCAAGGGCGATTCGTATGAATTTAGCAATACTTTTTGGGACCTGGATGCAACTTTTCATTTGATTTTAGGAAACATGTCTTATGTAAGAAAACCACGACCTACGCATTTTTACATTTTTGCGGGTTTTGGTTTGATGGGAAACAATTCAAAAGGTTCATGGAAAGACCCCAACGATATGTTTAATCCATTTAAAAACAAAAACAAAGATACAGTTCTTACATACAAAGGTGTAAATGCAAGAGGTCCGGTTGGTATTGGTTTAACTAAAAAAATAAACGAAAAACTTGATCTAGGTATCGAATATAGATTCAATTATACAAGAAAAGATTTGCTTGATGCTTTCAGCTTTAGCAGTCATGCAAATCGCACATTTGATTCATATTCAAACATAGGAATTAATGTAGGATATAAACTTGGAAAAACCGAAAATACCCAACACATGGACTGGATTAGCCCGACAAATGAAATAATTGAGGACAAATCTACCGAAATAAATGATGCTGACGGAGATGGTGTTTCTGATAAATTTGATATTGAACCCGGAACTCCCAAAGGAGCACAAGTTTATGGAAATGGTGTAGCTATTGATTCTGACCAGGATGGAATACCTGATTATCGCGATGACGAACCTCTATCATCTTGCAATAAAGTGGATGGAAAAGGAGTAATGTACGATGGCGACTCAGACGGTGTGCCTGATTGTAAAGATTTAGAAGCCAATACTCCTACTGGTAGTCTTGTTGATAGAAACGGAAGAAAAATTGATATTAGCAAATCTTCTGCTTCTTCAGCATCATGCTGCAATTGTAGCGATATTGTTTTACCTTCAGTTTTTGTTGACGAGGATAATGAATTTAGACCCGAAGCTTATGCTTCTCTATACCTTATTGGTTCAAAAATGCAGCAATGTCCTGATGTTACTGTTGATATTATTGGATATTACGGCATGAACAAATCATCAGAGCAAAGTGCAAGATCAAAATCAAATGTAGTAATAGAATATCTTGTAAACAATTACGGATTACCAAAATCAAAATTCAATGTTCAAACAAAGCCTGAAACCATGGGAGGCAAATATTCAAAACAAAGAATTGATGTAAAGGTAAAGAAATAGATTTTTGCAAATCAATACAAAGTACATTATTTTGTACTATTAGCAATAAAAGTGTTTACATTTTTTTATTAAATTTATTGCTTTGATTTTTAGTTAATTAGCATTATAGATTTATGTTTTATCAACAAATAATCAACCATTTTGCTTTTTTATGTAAATTATTTTATTTTAATTTGCTCTTACTTACTTACAGCTCATGAGAAAATTTAATAAAATGTTATTACTTTTCGGTATAATTTCAATTATTCCGATAGAGTTAAAATCGCAAGTTGGGAGTTTTTTCACCAAATACGAACCTTCAAGAAGATGGTCTTTAGGATTTCAAATTAGCCCAACAGAATTAAATGGCGATGCTGACAATTTACAGTTTGGAGGAGCTATCGGTCTCCATGCAAAGTATTCTTTCGGACAGTCGTTTGCGTTAAAAGTTAGTGGAAATATTGGACAATTAAAAGGCGGAAGAGAGCACCAGCAAATTAGCAGAAATGGCTCAAGACAATATAATGGTCTTTTCAGAAACGGATTTGACGTAAATGATGAAGGTAATCAGGCACCTTCAGAAGATACCTATGAATTTACTAATAATTTTAAAGATTTAAATATTTCTACTGTTTATACCTTAGGAAACCTTTCATTTTTAAGGCCATTGAGGAAATACCAAATATTTATGTTAGTTGGTGCTGGAGCCATTTGGAGCAAAGTAAGAGGCGATTGGACAGATACAAATCAACGCTGGAATGAAGTATCCGGAGACTATAAAGCTCCTATTGGAGAATATTTAACTTATAACGGTGGCAGAAAACCAAACGGGAAAATAAAATCTGCCGTTAATATGACAATGCCCTTTGGTATTGGAGTTAAAAGAAATTTTGGAACCCTTCTCGATTTAGGAATTGAGTATAGAATGCATTATACCAGAAGCGATAATTTAGATGCACTTTCTGCTCCTGTTTGGCGAAATAGATTTACTGATTTTTATTCATTATTAAGTTTTCAGGCATCATTTAAAATAAAAAACAAAAAAGAAAATGATGAAAATCATTACGATTGGCTAAATCCGGTTGAGTCATTATATGAAAAGATGGATTCTATAAACAATGTGGTTGGAGGTTTATCAAAAGATGGCGATGGCGATGGAGTAGCTGATTTTCTTGATAAAGACCCCAATACCCCCGAAGGAGTAAACGTATATGGTAATGGAACAGCCATTGATAGTGATGGTGATGGTGTGATTGATGCAAATGACGACCAACCTTTTTCAGAAAAAGGGGCTCAAATAGATGATAAAGGTGTAATGATTGATGAAGATAATGACGGAATACCCGATTATAGGGATGAAGACACTAAATCTCCCGAAAATTCTGTAGTTAATAATAAAGGTATTAACGTAACTCCTCAGACAAGTTCAAGTAATACCGTTGGTGGATCTTTGTGTTGCGATTGTAATGATGTGGTTTTCCCTCCTATTGTATTTGAGAAAGGAAGTACAAAAATTAAACCTGAATTTTATGGCATTTTACATGAAATAGCTATAAAAATGAAAGAATGTCCTGATTTAAGAATTCTGACAATTGGTTATCCCGATGGTTCTGTTGGTGCAAAATCAGGTGAGCAACTTTCAAGAATGAGAGTAACCGAAGTAGTTGATTATCTAAACGACTACTATGGAATTCAAAGAAACAGAATAAATGTAGAATACAAAACAACTATCGATTCTGAAGCTAAATATCAGAAAAACAGAAAAGTTGAAATTAAAAAGATAGAGCGGTAACCTAATTAATTTTATAAAAACGCCATAGACATATTCTGTGGCGTTTTTTTATGCAAAAATTTCTGATAATATTTCTGGTGATTTTATTTTTTTTCCTTTAAGAAGATGTATTTCGAAATAAGTAATTAAATATCCTATAATTTTTTTATGATTAAATTCATTAATTTCTGTGTTATAATCTTGTTTTTCCGCAATTTGAAAAACTGAATAAAGAACATCGCTTTCTTTTTTGTCAAGTAAGTTTGCATCATTTATTTGAACAGATGTTCTAATAAATCTTCCTTCTTTCAATGAAAAATTTTCATTATCGTATTCAGTATCAAAATTTGGATACCAACCTGTAAAAGTTAAATATTTACACAAAAAAATAACCGGAAAATACTTTAAAAACGATTTTGCCCTTTTTAGCTCATCAATGGTTTTTTTAATAAAATAAAAAACTTTTATGTCTGATACTTCCTCTTCGTTGGTTTTAGCTATAATTTCTAATACAAATTGCAATACAGCATTCTTCACAACATCTACCTCGTGTACGTAAAAACTATTAATTAATTTTAGTTCTTTTAATCTATTTATGTTTGATGTCGGTTTTTTGTAATATATTATCTCTAAAGTATTACCAGGCATAAGGTGCGAACTTTTTATCATACTTGATTTTCTATTTAAACCTTGAACCAAAAACGATGTTAATCCTCTGTCGAGTGTAAAAAATTTGCATATCATCCCCGATTCTCCAAATCTTGTATTTTTAATACATATAGCCTGAGTTTTTACAATCATCGCTATCTTTCACAGTAAAGGTAATAATTTTTGAAATATCCTTTTTTTATTAAATTTTTATCGATGTTTTTTTCACTTGTATGATATACTGCATATACTATTCTATCAGATTTATCGGGCATTTTGCTATGTATTTCCCAATTCTGTTTGTAAAGTTTATTATTAAATTTCAAATAAGTATTCATTCTGTTTTTGGCAACTATCAGCACTTTTTTATTCTTAAAGTAATTTGTAAAATAAATCCCTTGTTCATAATCCTCCTCGCAGATATTATCGTACCAAAGCATTTGTTTTTGCCAGTTTATTGATATATTGAATAAATTAAAAATAATAACTAATGCTAGTAAATATTTTACGAATTTTAATTCAGCAATTTTACCAGCCATAAAACATAAAGGAACAAGCAAATAAATCCATGTACGCTCTACCGGAACAACTCTGTGTGTAAATACTAATACAGGTATCAACAAAAAGCACAATAAAGAAAAAAACAAAATTGATTTGTTGTTAAATTTACCTTTAATCAAAACATAAATAACGAGAATGATGATTAAAAAAACCAATAAAAATCCGTATTCTACAGCAGTAAAGAATTTTAAAGTTTTGAAAATATGCCCCGAAAAATTGTTAAAAACAATATTAAAATCTTGCGATTGAACAAATTTATTATTTGTTACCGATTGTACTCCACTTACTGCAAACACCGGTAAGTAAAGAATTAAAACTAATAAACAAGCTAAAGAAATATGCTTTATCAAATGAAAAATTTCTGAGCGGTTTTTATTTGCTAAAAAACTCAAAAACAAAAACAATATGATAGTAACAAATGGATATAAATACACCGGAATTGTATAAAAACCTATTGCTGATGAAAGCGAAAAACAATACCAGTACTTTTTTTTGCCTTCTACAATTTTTAAAGCTGCAAAAAAACCAATTATAAACATTAGCAATATCAACGAATAACCACGTGCAGCAAAGCCATAGTAAACCGATGGAAATGCAAAAGAAAACATTAAAAATGCTATCCATAAACCAAATTTTTTCAGGTATTGTTTTGCACAAAAATAAAATACCAAACTACTAAATAAACCTATAAAAAATGCAGGTAAACGTAGGTTTATCAAAATATTTAATGGTAAAAATTTTGTTATTTGAGTAAGATGCGAATACAAAATATGATTGTTTGATGCAGGATAGAAAAAAGCAGCTATAAGTGGATTTTTTGATGTAAAAGCGAGATATGTCCATGCTTCATCGTAAATTACTGAAGTGTTTATACTTAAAAAAAATCTTTGAATTGCAATTATCAGCAATACCGAAACCAAAAAAATCTTTTCATTTTTATTTAGTTTATTAAAACTTTTAAAAATCCAAGTTGGAAACAAAAGAATAGGTTTTATAAGGTTTGCCGTTATTTTGATAATATTTTTTTTAAATAAAATTAGGAAAAGAATTATTAAGTTTAAAAATGCCAAAATGAACAAACATATTTTTATCCTGTAAAAGACAGCAGGACTTAAAATTTCTTTAAATTGCTGGTAATTACCGTATTTCAAAGAAATAAACCTTGCGGTTTCTAATACAAACTTTTCATAAGTTGTAAGATTTATGACAAATAATAAAATAAGAATGAAAAAAAATAAAATAGAAAAAATAATAACTAATAATTTTTGCATTAGTTTACAATTAACATTTTGCTTACAAGGCTTTCTTTATCATCTTTGTTTGAACTGAAAATAAGGTATATGCCGGTTTTGGGTTTTGAGCCATTGAACAATTTACCATTCCATGTTGCAATTCCGCCATTCGAAAGAGTTTCGTATATCAACCTGCCCGATACATCAGTTATTTTTACAGTGGCATAATCAGGCAAACCTGTAATGGTAATATTTCCTTCGTAATTTTCTCTTACAGGATTTGGATAAATTTTTACTTTAGAATGTTTGTCATCTGCTTCTGTGGCGTTCCCACCATAAGAAATTATGCCGTTTTCAGTACCAAAAAAAACTTCACCGGTCACACCATTTATACCTACTGATTTTATAATATTACTAGGTAATGGAGAATTTTCTGCTGTAAAATGTTCAATTATACTTGTACCGTCTTTCTCTATTAAAAAAGCACCGTTGTTGGTAGCACACCATTTGCGGTTTGCACCATCAACAGATATATCGTTTATAGCTTCGTTTCCCAATAGATAACCTACAATACCGTTCTGTTCTACAATTATTCTCTGTGCATCTTCGCTGGGATCAAAGGCACGGAGCGGATTGAAAAATACAGCTAAACCTTCGTCTGTACCAATCCATATTTCGTTGTCTTTATCTTTTACAATAGCATTTACTCTGTTTGATGGCAAATCGCCCAAACCTTTACCTTTCATAAGCAGCCTGTCGCGTTGAACTTTGCCATTTGAGGTTTCTTTAAATACAACAAGCCCGCTGCTGCCTACTCGTGGAGTTATCATCCATTTTTGGTCGAGATCGTCTATTACCATTTCGCCAACATATTTTGTAGAAAGTTTAAAATTTTGCCATTTGCCGTTTTTAAACCTTACTGAAAGGCAACTGTCAGCATCGTAATTTGCTGCCCAAAGGTTTTCTTTACTGTCGAGTGCTACTCCCGGAACTATTGTGTACAAACCACTTTGTTTTCGCAATGTGCTATTATAGCTGTCAAATCTTTCAACAAATTTTCCGTTTTGCAATCTCGCTATTCCTGTGCCATGGCTACCTAACCAAACTTCGCCTGTGTTGTTGTTTATGGCAATAGCCGAAAAATCATACATTGAACGTAAACTTTCCGGTTCTTGTGGTCTGTTATTCCACAAATTATCTTTAAAATGATAATAACCACTTCCATTAAAAGTTGGTCCGTAAACAAAACCCGGACCTCCGCTTGTAACCCACAATTCTTCTTTCCACGATGCAATTGTATTTGAAGTTATCCCATTAGGTCCATTTATTCCAAAATATCCATAAGAGCCATTGGGTTTAATATTTATCAAGCCCAATCCTTCGCCACCAGTCCATATCAAATTATTTATATCAATAATTCCATATTGCATTTGATTTTCTCTTACACTGTCAATAATGTCTTGTGGTTTAATTATCAAAAATCCGCCCCAATGGGTTTCTATAAGTTTATTATGACAAAGTTCTAAACTTTGAATGTTTCTTTTGTTGCTGTTTCTTACATTTTTCCAGCTTATATCATTAAAGCTTTGAAACAATGAATCATTAACTGCGAACAATTTACCATCAAAAACCCTTAAAAGTTTGCTTTCGGTTCCGGGTTTTACATTATACCAGTTTTGAAAATCGCTGAGGTTTGCATCTGCCTTTGCTCTAATTAATCCTGTATTTGTGCCTGCATATAAAAAATTATTGTATCGAACAGTAGAAAATATAGGAATTACCGAGCCTGAAGGACCTATGTTTTGATACGAATCGCTTATTTCAAGTTTATTAATATCTATTACAATTATTCCAAAGCTACTTGATAAATATGCTTTTTTATCAAAATATTGAATATCGTAAAAGTTTTTTTCGCCAAAAATGCTTTTTCGCAATATATCAGGTATATTTTTAATGCTCCAGTCATTAAGATTTAGTACATCAATATTTCCTGATTTATACACAAAAATCATTTTGTTTTCTTCGGCTACATAACGCATAAGGGCAATATCAATATCACTAAATCCATTTACTTTTGAATAAAGATTTATTTCGCCACTTGGCTGATGATATGTAAAAAAACCTTTTTCAGGCAATACAAAGATAAAATCACCTGCCTCTTGTATTTGCTTTACATTTTTGTATGGGAAATGTGTACGCCACCTGCCAACACCATTATATTTAGTTTTTTGTGCAATTGAAACTGATGTGAAAACTATAATAAATATTATTGAACCTATTGTTCTAATCATACTTTGATAAACGTTAAATTTAATTAAAAAATTTTTTTAATTGTCTTTTTGGGGTCAATATCATAAAAAAAACTAAAATTAGCAACCATGATGCTGTATAGCCGATATAATCACCATAAATGCAGTAAAAGGTCAAACTAGCTGAAGGCTTTATTTCATAAATTATGGCATCAGGCATCCACCATTGTGTTTCGTTGCTTATCATCCCTCTTTTGTCTATTCTGCAGCTAATACCTGTATTTGTACATCTAACCACATCTCGTCTGCACTCAATTGCTCTAAGCCTTGCATAGTATTGATGTTGGCGATAACCGGGTGTATTTCCCCACCAACCGTCATTTGTTAAAACAAAAATTGCACTTGCTCCCTTTTTTACAAATTTTCCTGTAAGTTCGCCAAAAATAGATTCATAGCAGATGAGGGGAGCAACTCCGATATGGTTTTTGGAATAAAATACTTTTGGGTTTTTATCTTCTCCAAGGCTACCACTTATACCTCCAAGGTCTATGGCAAATTTCTCAAGAAAACCGAAAATTTTTGGATATGGCATTTTTTCAACTCCGGGCACAAGTTTAGATTTGTGATAGATATCTATTACTCCACTATCATTCAATGTAATTGACGAATTGTAAACATCAAAAAACTTATCATCATTATATGGTCGCGATGTACTTGTTTTGTTTGTTGAATCGAAAATACGATATGTGTTGCATCCCGAAACCAAGGTTAAATTTGGATATTTTTTTAACCATTGAGTAAGCAAAATATATGTTTGAGCATCATTTATTTTTTCTTCATTGCAGTTTTGTGTAAGCCCTGTTTCGGGAAAAAGTAGAAATTCGATAGTTGAGTCGAGTATTTTTTCCGACATTTTTATATAATTTGCCACTTCAGCCTCCGGAATAAAGTTTTCAAATTTCAAATATGGGTCAATATTTGGCTGAATTACAGCTACCTTATGGCTTTCGGTTTTTTCAAACGGAAAATTGTAGAAAATAAATAATGAAATAATTGCGGGTATTGCAACTAAAAAAATAGCTACATAAAGCCACTTTACGCTTTTTGTTTGTAAAAAATAAAACACGAATGAATTTAACAATAATATCCAAAGCGCCCCCCCCAAAGTGCCTGTATATTCGTACCATTGTATTAATTGCGGAGTTCCTGCAAGTCCATTTCCAAGATTAAGCCAAGGAAATGCTATCTGCCAGTTGAGATGAAGATATTCTATGCTCAACATGCCCACTATCCACGAAAATAATGCAAACCGTAAGTTGTAATTTTTTTTTACCCTGCGGTAAATTAAAAACGGTATAAGCTGCAATAGCGAATTGCTTAAAAGCATAGCAATACAGCCTTCGGGTGAGGCATTCCATACCCAAAAAGTTGTAAACAAATTCCATAATAAAATTGAGAGGTATATTTTAAGCCAATATCGTTTTACAGCTATGTTTTCTAAAAAAAACAAGGGAATAAAACCTGCAAAAAGCAAGAATCCGGTAGGCAAAGGTGCCCAGCCGAGAGATAAAATTACAGGAGATAATAAAATTAAAAATAATTGTTTTTTCAATCTATCGAAATTTGAGCAAAGTTATCAAAACTATATATAGCATTTAAAAAATAATAATAAATAAACCAGCGGATATGTTAATTTCCCATTACAATCTTTTCGAGAGAATTAATAATATCATTATTTTTTTTAAAGAAAATTGCCCTTTGTTTTTCTGCCGAGTCGCTTATAAGTATTGATTTTCCTTTGATATTATCTATCCATTGTCATTGTGTCGTTTACTTTTTTCTTCGGCTTGCTTGTACCATCTAGTTTAGCGAATGTAAGCTAAACTGCAAATAAAAACTATTATATAAATTATAAGTTGCAATTTTTGCAATTAATATAAAAAACGAACTAAATATCCGTTATTTGCTTAAATAATAAACAATAAAATTTATCTTTATAAATTTAAAAAAAATATGAAACACATTAAATTATCTCTAAGAAAAATGATGGTCATTACACTTTCATTTATGTTTTTATTATCAAATGCTCAAATTGAATCTCAACCCTCGGTTGCCGTGTTGGGCATTGATAGCAAAAAAGTAATTCAAGACCAGGAAAGCATAAGTTTTATGCTAAGACTAGAAATTGAAAAAACAAACACATTAATAGTAATGGATAAATACGAAGTAGCCGAATTGCTTAGCAAAAATGGTGTTGATTTAAAAAATTGCTTTAGCAAAACATGTGTACTCAATGCAGGAAAAATTTTAAATGTTGACAAGGTTATTACAGGTTCGGTTGAGCGTTTTGGCGAAAAAATAATAATAATTTTAAAGCTAATGGACGTAAAAACCGAGAAAATAGAAAGACAAGATGCTACAGAGTATATAAATCTACAAAACGAATTGCAAAAAATGCTTAAACTTTCAATACAAAAACTGCTAAACTTGCCGGTTGACCAAATGTTAGTTAGCCAACTTGTAAATTATGATGCACCAATAGAAAGCCCACAAACACAAGTAAAACTTGATGGACCAAGAATGGGAGCCTCAATGACATTTGGCGATGCAGCAAAAGTACTTAAAGCACCTGAAAGCAAAGGAGGCTATGATATGTATCCTTTAAATTTTGTACTCGGCTGGCAATTCGAAAAACAATATATAAGTGCCGGGAACTTCAGAGCTTTGGTAGAATTTATTCCTTCGGTTGGCGCACTTGAGTCAGGCAGAATTATACCTAATTTTACATTTCTTAATGGCTTTAGGTTTGGTAAAGCCGGCTGGGAATTTGCCTTTGGTCCAAACTTTAAAATTGTAAAAAAAGCTAAAGGTTTTTTTGATAAAAATAATGATATGGGAGGAGGAAAAGATGAATGGTACCTTGAAGAAGATTGGAAATTACAAAAAGAAAATCCAAATAATATTGAAACCCGGCTTGATAGTAGAGGATATCCATATTTTTCAACAGGTTTGTTTATAGGTGCAGGTCGCACTTTCAAATCAGGTTATTTAAACATTCCTGTAAATATATACGTTATCCCTCGCAAAGAAGGCACTATTGCAGGTTTTTCGTTCGGTTTCAATATTTACAAAAAGCCAAAATCAAAGTAAAAAATTTATTTGTACTTTTTAAATTAAAATGAAAAAGTTCATTGTTTTTTTACTGTTTATTTCTGTTCCATTAGTTCATTTTGCCCAGTCAAACTTACCTGACCTAAGCATAAAAGAAGACCTCGAAGCACTTGGTATAGGCAAAATTTTTGAAACAGATAATACAACAATAAGAAATGTTCAGCTTTTTGAAATCAAAGAATTTTGGATAGTTTATATAAAAAATGAAAGTCTTCATGATATTTTGATTGACAAAATTGCTAAAATTGAGTTTTTAAACAGCAAGTGGGGCAGAGTAATTATTACTTTTAAAAACAACAAACCCGAAATTAAAATAAACCCAAACTAATTTTTCTCATGGTTTGGGTTTATTTTTCTAATAGCATTATGAAATTATTTTTTTAGCCTAATTTTATCGCCCGATAATATATCTTGGTATTTAATGAAAAAAGTCTTTGTTACAGGAGCATGTGGAATGTTAGGCAATAGCGTTTGTCGCGAATTATTAAATAAAAACTACTTAGTAAAAGCATTGGTTTTGGAAAATGAAAATTCAAAATCTTTAGAAGATACAGGAGTAGAAATTTGCAGGGGAAATATTTTAAATTATAATTTATTGTTAGAGCAATTAAAAGGTTGTGAAATTGTAATACACATAGCAGCAATAACAGATTTGTACCCCAGACGCTCCGAAATGATAATAAAAGTGAATATTGAAGGAACTGTAAATATTATTAAAGCAGTTAAAGAACTAAAACTTGAACGAATGATTCATATTGGTTCTGCAAGTTCGTTTGGCAATGGTACAAAGCAAAATCCGGGAAATGAATTTGTTCCGTATAATAGTTCTGAGTTTAAAATGGATTATCTTGACAGCAAATTCAATGCACAGCAAATATTGATAAACGAATTTAAAGAAAATGGGTTCCCGGTAGTAATTATTAACCCTACTTTTATGATTGGCGAATTTGATGCAAAACCCTCATCAGGAAAACTGATAGTTTCGGTATGCAACAATCAATTGAAGTTTTATAATGACGGAGGGCGAAATTTTGTTTACAGCAAAGATGTTGCAATTGCTGTTGTTAATGCTATAACTATGGGAAAAACAGGCGAATGCTATTTGGCAGGCAACGAAAACCTTACTTATTTTGAGTTTTTTAAAAAAATATTTAATGTAATTGGTAAAAATTTTAATATGAGAAAAGTAGGAAAATTTACTGTATTATTTGTAGGTTTTTTAAGTTCTGTTTGGGCAAGAATTACTAAGAAAAAACCGGTAATAAGTATGGGTATTGCTTTGCTTTCTTTAAATGAAAATTATTACGACCCTTCAAAAGCTCGTAGAGAATTGCTAATGCCCTCCACACCTATTGATACAGCTATAAAAAACAGTATAGCTTGGTTTAAAAGCAATGGATATATAAATTGAAATATCAATTTTTAGCTCGACCTTTTCTAACATGAATTTCGGCAGGTGAGGACATCTGCTGATAATTTAATTTTTTATTTAGTATATTATTATCTTTTTATAAGAAATTTTACCATTTTCAGAAGTAGCTTTAATAAAATATAACCCTTGTTTTAAGTTCTCTATATTTAAAACACTATCTGATTGATTATTTGCTGTTTTGCGTAATAATTCATTTCCTTTCATATCGAATAACGTAATTAATACAGGATAATATGATGAAGGAAATACAAAGCTGATTTGTTTATAAGCAGGATTAGGAAAAATTTCAAACTTAAAATTATTATAATTATTAATGTCTGCATAATTATTACTAAAAAAAATCTCATCTATTACAATTATTCTCTCAATTGTATCGTAGGGATGAGTTGGATTAAAATGAAAATTTATTTCGACACTATCTGTATTTTCTAAAATTTTATTTTTCAAATCATCAATTTGACAACCAACTCCAAATATATTCAAATCATAAAAAAATGGATATACTGGAAAATTTGAACTCAAAATAATTTTCTTATTTTTATCGTAAAACTTATATCCATAAGTTAAGTAATCAAATGTGTCACTAGAAAAAAATGCAAGTTTGAAATTAATATTTAAAGAAGGAATAACTTTAAAACAGCGAGTTAAATGGAAACTATAAAGCCAATTATATGTAGTATCTTTTAAAATCAAAAATGAATCTTTTTGGGGCTTATAAAATGTAAGTCCTTTATAAGTAAAATTATTTGACAAATACACTTTCCCATTATTTAAAACCTTCCATTTTTTTAAAGATTCTTTTGTATCAAATTTTTCAAGATATACATTTTGGCAGATACCTTGAAAGTTGAATAAAATACATGCAAAAACTATAAAAATAATTTTCATAAAATTTTTAACAAATTTAATTTTTTTAAGTTCCAAAACAACTTGGAAATATGAATATTTAGGTCGGTTTTACTGTTTAATTAATAAATGAATTATTGGGTTTTAGTTTGGGCGTATGTGATTTTATTAAATTGCTTGTTATGTATTACATAAAACTCTTAAAATATTTCAATTTTTAGTTAAACCATGTTTTAGTTTTTATTTTTTTTTGAATTTTACCTCCTTTCTATAATGTTTATATTTTATAATTCGGCTGGCAATATATATATATATATATATATATATAACAAAACAAATATTTTTTAAAAATATTTGTTAAGCTGCTGATAGTAAGTTTGATTAATTTTAAAATCAAAATTATGCAAAATGAAATTTAATTATTTTGTACTGGGGGTTGGAGTTACCATTGATTAATTTTTATTGATTTATTAACGTAAGTATTTCGGCAGGTGAGGACACCTGCCGACAATTTAATGTATATGTAATTATAAAATTAAAACAATTACAGAATTTTATGGTTAATTTTTTTAAAATATCTTCCCAAACATTAAATAATTATCTTTGAAACTAAGAAATGGAAAAAAATTCTTATTTATCAAATTCTGAAATAAATTTTATTGAAAATCTTTATAATCAATATAAAAATAATAAAAATTCAGTTGATTTCGGATGGCAAAAGTTTTTTGAAGGATTTGAATTTGCTTCTGTTTCTGATATAAAATCTCAATCTTTATCAACAGATATCGAAAAAGAAATAAAAGTTCTTAACCTAATAAATTACGGCTATAGAACAAGAGGGCATTTGTTTACAAAAACCAATCCTGTAAGAGCAAGGCGAACTTATACACCAAATCTTGAATTAGAAAATTTTGGGCTAAGCCAAGAAGACCTAAATACAACTTTTAACGCAGGAATTGAGATTGGTATAGGACCTGCAAAACTAAACGACATTGTATCTTTTTTGCAAAAAACTTACTGTAATCACATTGGCGTTGAGTTTATGTATATACTTAATCCTGAAAAGAAAAAATGGCTTATACAAAAAATGGAAAGTGTGCAAAATACGCCTGATTTTGATATTGTACAAAAGCGTAGAATTTTAGAAAAATTAAATCAGGCAATGGTTTTTGAAAGCTTTCTTCATACCAAATATGTTGGACAAAAACGATTTTCGCTTGAAGGACTCGAAGGTTTAATACCAGCAATTGACACCCTTATAAATCATGGAGCCGAGCTGGGTGGAAAACTGTTTGTAATAGGCATGGCACATCGCGGAAGACTAAATGTACTCACTAGTATTTTGGGTAAAACCTATGAAGAAGTATTTACCGAATTTGAAGGCAAAGCATATCAAGACGCATTGTTTGAGGGCGATGTGAAATATCATCTTGGCTACACAAGCAAAATCAAAACGCTAAAAGGAAAAGATGTAGCGTTAAAACTAAGTCCCAACCCTTCGCACCTTGAAGCTGTAAACCCTGTAGTAGAAGGTATGTCGAGAGCTGAACTGGATAATAATTATAAAAATATTGACGAGGTTTTTCCAATATTAATTCATGGTGATGCATCTATTTCTGGGCAAGGTATAGTTTATGAAACTTTGCAAATGAGCAACCTTGAAGCATATACCACAGGCGGAACCATTCATATCGTTGCTAATAATCAAATAGGGTTTACTACAAATTATCAAGATGGGCGATCGTCAATTTACTGTACAGATATAGCAAAAGTTACTAAATGCCCTGTTTTTCATGTAAACGCTGATTATCCCGAAGCCATAGCTTATGTAATAAAATTGGCTGTTGAATATCGTCAAAGATATCATGAAGATATTTTTATTGACTTACTCGGGTACCGTAAATACGGACACAATGAAGGCGATGAACCCAGATTTACACAGCCTTTGCTTTATAAAAGTATAAGTACACACCCCGATTCTCGAAAAATTTACATTAAGCAACTTGAAGAAGCTGGAAAAATTGAAGCAAAACTTGCTGTAGAAATGGAAACTGAATTTAGAAAAATGCTTCAGGAAAAATTAGATTTAGTTAGAAAAAAACCGGCAAAAGCAATTGTTAAACCCAAACAATTCGATACTGATGATATAAACGATGAAAAAGTTAAAACTTCTATTGAAAAAAATACTTTAATCGAACTTGCTTCACAAATTTGTCATATTCCCGACGAATACACTCCAATAAATAAAATTGTAAAACTTTTTGATGAAAGAAAGAAAATGGTTGCAACAGGCAATTACGATTGGGCAATGGGCGAACTTATAGCATATACCTCTCTTTTATACGAAGGATATAATGTTCGTATCACGGGGCAAGACGTAGAACGTGGAACTTTCAGCCATCGTCATGCAGTAATAAAAAAAGAAGATACCGAACTTGAGTATGTTCCATTACAACATATAAAAAAAGCAAAAGGAAAATTTGAAATATACAACTCGTTGCTTTCAGAATACGCGGTTTTAGGGTTTGAATATGGTTACAGTATTACAAACAACAATACTCTTACAATATGGGAAGCACAGTTTGGTGATTTTTTTAATGGTGCACAAATTGTAATTGACCAATTTATTTCAAGTGGCATGGCAAAATGGAAAACAGAATGTGGGCTTACAATGTTTTTGCCCCATGGTTACGAAGGACAAGGACCCGAACATTCATCTGCACGTATTGAAAGGTTTCTGCAAATGTGTGCCTCAAATAATATGACGGTAGCTTATCCATCAACACCATCAAATTTGTTTCATTTATTACGATTGCAGATAAAAGGAAAAACACGCAAACCTCTTATTGTTTTTACACCAAAATCATTACTACGAAACTCAAAATGTGTAAGTTCAGAAAAAGATTTTACAAATGAAAATTTTAAAAAAATAATTGATGATGAACTCCCAGAAAACAACAATATTGAACGCGTGTTGCTATGCAGCGGCAAAATATACTACGACCTTATTAATTTCAGAGAAAATGAAAAGATAGAAAAAATTGCAATTGTAAGACTTGAACAATACTATCCATTTCCTAAAAATGAACTTGAAAAAATTAGAAAAAAATACAAAAAAGCCAAAATAATTTGGGTGCAGGAAGAACCCGAAAATATGGGAGCTTACACATTTCTTTTAAGAAACAAATTATCAGAAATTACAGATTTTATTTGCCGTAGCGAAAGCAGCTCGCCAGCTACAGGTTTTGCTGTTTTGCACAATATCGAACAAAATGAGATTTTAAAAAAAGCATTTGGAATTATATAGCTAATATTGCTTTCTGAATATTTAAAATTTGGAAAATCAAAACGAACTTACACAGCTTTTTTTGACCGATGCCGAATGGAAAAAAGTTTGGGATTTAATTCATATACAAAAATTATCAGTAAACCTATGTGGTAAGGCCGGTACAGGCAAGTCAACTTTTTTAAAGGCTCTTGCAAAGTTTTCGAAAAAAAAAATAATTTTTACTGCACCTACCGGAATTGCTGCATTAAACATACGCGGTGTTACACTTCATTCATTTTTCGGGTTACATTTCGGCTTACTTTTGCCAAATGACCCCCGTTGGCTTAATCATAAACTAAATGCCCGAAAAATTAAAATTATAAAAAAAATGGATTTGCTCGTAATTGATGAAATAAGTATGGTTAGAGCCGATGTATTTGATTCCGTTGATTTAATATTGAGAAAAATCCTTAAAAACGAGTTGCCCTTTGGGGGTAAGCAATTACTTATAGTTGGCGATAATTTTCAACTTGAACCTGTTGTAAAACCCGATGAGTTGGAAAAGCTGAGTATGTTGTACCAAAGTCCGTATTATTTTTCATCAAATGTTTTTAAAAAATCAAATTTTGAAATAATTGAACTAAAAACCGTTTACAGACAAACTGAACAATATTATATCAACCTTTTGGATAAAATACGTACAGCTACTGCTGCTTTGCACGACCTCGAAGAACTTAACAGCCGATTGGTTTCAAAAAATGAAATTGATGAAAACCAATTTGGAATTTTACTATCAACTCGCAATGCTGCTGCAACTGCCGAAAATCTTTTACAACTTGCTAAAATCAAAAATCCTCAATTTGATTTTAAAGCAAAAATTGATGGTAATTTCAGCGCTTCAAATTATCCGACTGACGAAATACTAAGCGTTAAGAAAGATGCACAGGTGATAATGATAAGAAACGATTTGAATAAAAAATGGGTGAATGGCACACTGGGAAAAGTTATTGAAATTTTTGATGATGAAATCTGTATATTGCTTGAAAACAACAAAGAAGTTACAGTATCGCGTGAGGTTTGGGAGCAAATTGAATATGTTTTTGACCCTGAAAAAAAAACTATAATTGAAAAAGTAATCGGAACTTTTACTCAATTTCCTTTAAAGCTTGCATGGGCTATAACCATACACAAAAGCCAAGGACTTACATTTAACAATGTGGTTTTAAATCTTGAAGGTGGAGCTTTTGCTGCGGGGCAACTTTATGTGGCATTAAGCCGTTGCCGTACTTTTGAAGGGCTTAAACTTTTGCAAACTGTAAAAATTTCAGACATTAAAGTAAAACCCGAAGTGATGTGTTTTGCAGGATTAGACAAGTATATCGAATAAATTTTATATTAAAATTTCTGGTTTTCACTTTTATAAGGCACAAACACAAAACTTGCTGAAATACCCGTTATTAGAAATATGCAAATAAATTCTTGCGGATTTTTGTAGTTAGCTTTGAAAAACCCGGCTTTTGAGTTTTCTATTATGTTTTTATCCATAAATTCTTCGAGAGTTGAAACACTTATGCTCCATGTTGTGTTAAGTTCGGTATGGTCTAATATAATTTCGCCAAATGGTATTTTTGATTTATGTGCAATAAAAATGGGAAATTCAGATATTTTTTCGTCAATAATTTCATCTGAAACTTCTTTTATTGAAGTTTTGTAAAAATCTACATCATTTTGGAGAGAGTCGAGTTCAATTTTCAATTCCTGATTCATAGTTGTACAATTTTTATGTTTTTATCTTTTACAAACTTTCCTATTTTATAAATCGAAATATTATTTCTAAAACAGTATTTTTCAAAGGTTTTAATTTTATTTTCATCTACTGCTATCATCAATCCTCCGTTTGTTTGAGGGTCGTTTAATATAGGAATGAACTCTATTGGCATACTTTTAACTTTTTTTTCAATATTTTGATAATTAAAAGCAGTATTTCCGGGAATTGTTTTTTGCTCAATACATTTCCATACTTCTGAAATCACAGGTATTTTATTATAATATAATTCTGCACCAAGCTTTGCCCCATTACACATTTCGCTCAAATGACCCAACAAGCCAAATCCAGTAATATCTGTCATTGAATTTATATAATTAATCTTGCCAAATATCAATCCTTCTGTATTTACTTTTGTTGTATATTTAATCAGGTTTTTCAAGCCTTTTCTACTTAGTTTTTCTCTTTTTAAAGCAGTAGCAAGAATACCCGTTCCCAAAGGTTTTGTAATGTAAATTATATCATTTTCTTTAGCATTGCTGTTGGTTTTAAGATGTTTTTTTGAAGTAATTCCGGTAACTGATAGCCCAAATATAGGTTCATTGGTTTTTATACTGTGCCCGCCAGCAAGGGGTATATTTACACTTTTGCATATATTTTGAGCACCTTTAAGAATTGCATTTGCAACCATAGCAGGCAATTTGTCTGAAGGGAAACCAAGCAGTGCATTAGCCATAACAGGTTTACCTCCCATCGCATAAACATCGCTTATAGCATTGGCAGCAGCTATTTGCCCATAAATGTATGGGTCGTCAACAATGGGCATAAAAAAATCGGCAGTTTGTATAAGCAATTTACCATTTTTTAAATCAAAAACCGATGCATCATCTGCTGTGTTGTTTCCAACAATTAAATTAGGAAATTCGCTTCCGGCAACTATTCCTTTTATTATATTTTTTAGTTCAACGGGATTTATTTTGCATCCGCACCCCCCTCCGGTGCTGTATTGTGTGAGTTTAACTGAAT
Source organism: Bacteroidota bacterium (assembly GCA_013359235.1). Classification (GTDB taxonomy): domain Bacteria; phylum Bacteroidota; class Bacteroidia; order NS11-12g; family UBA9320; genus JABWCE01. The sequence continues at coordinate 44,464 of JABWCE010000012.1, read as the reverse complement.
TTAACATTTGCTGTTTCTATTAGTTTTTTTGCTATTTGCAAAGTATCTTCATTTTCAAAATTCATATATTCTATTTGTTTTGTATCTTTATTTTGCAACCCGTAGATATAAGCTTTATCATAATAGTAAAGTGCTATAGCAGCGGCATCTTTCAGGTTATTTTGATGTAATAACTCTTTAGCTGCAATTACGTTTTGACCGCCTATTTTTTTACTTATTTTTTCGAATGATTTTATAATTTCTTCTTTGCTGTAATTACCGTAAATTTTTACAAGATTTTGCAATCGCTTTTCCAATGAAATATCTAATACAATAAGAGGACATTTTCTGTAATTTATATAAAATTCGAAAGGGATGAATACAGTACCTATTTTATGACTCTCATCTTCAAGCCAAATTCTTTTTTTACTATCAAATAAAGTGAGAATTTTATGTAAATCATTTCCAAACTGCTCAGTTGTAGGTTGCTTCATTTCGCCAATACTACCAAAAGCCGAACCCTTGTGACTTGCGAGTTTTTCGAGGTCTAAAACTTGTTCGCCCATGTTGTAAAGCTGTTGCAAAACCTGAGTTTTTCCACTTCCTGTTTTACCACCCAAAACGATGAATTTATATGATTTTTTAAAATCTAATAAAATTAAATTTCTGTATGCTTTGTATCCACCATTTAGCACAAAACATTCAATACCTATATTTTCAAAAAGCTGAGCCATGCTTTTACTTCTCATCCCCCCTCGCCAACAGTGAACAAAAAGTGATTTACCCTTTGAAATTTCGTATGCTTTTTGGGCAATATTTTTCATTTTTTTCCCAACTATTTCAAGTCCTTCCAGTATAGCTTCCTTTTTTCCAATTTGCTTGTAAATAGTACCTATCACAGCCCTTTCATCATCAGAAAACAAAGGCAAAGAAAATGCCCCCGGAATATGACCTGATTCATATTCGGAAGGTGAACGAACATCTACTATTTTTCCGTTGGCAGATTGATTTAAAAAAATTTCAGCACTTAAAGTCTGCACCCTTAATTTTTTATTTTTCAAAAAGTATGAAGCGACTTCGGCGGGAATCGAACCCACACCTTGAGAACCGGAATCTCAAATTCTATCCTTTAAACTACGAAGCCATAATTAATGCAAAGTTATACCAAAAATAATCATTTGTTTTTTGAACGAAGGCACATATAATAAATTAATTTTGTATTTATAATTTAATAAAATGACGAAGCAAATATTTATCAATTTAGTAGTAACAGACTTATTAAAATCTATGAATTTTTACAAAGAATTAGGGTTTACAAACAACCCACATTTTTCTGACGATACAGCAAAATGTATGGTTTGGAGTGATAATATTTTCTTGATGATAATGACTCAAGAAAAATTTAAAAACTTTGCTACAAAACCAATTGCTGATACAAAAAGCCATTTGGCTGGTCTTTTTTCATTATCAGTAGAAAGTATTGATGATGTAAATAATATAATGGCTAATGGGCTAAAAGCTGGCGGCATTGAGCCGAGTGAGATGAGAGATTACGGTTTTATGCAACAACGAACTATCGAAGATTTTGACGGGCACACATGGGAAATTTTCTGCATGGACATTACAAAATTTCCTTCTGAAAACTCTAATTCATAAACCATAATTTAAAAAACTTGATGTTTTTAGCTTATTATTATTAGTTATCGGATATGCATTACTGGCAAAAATTTCCATAGCTTTTAAATTTGTTAGACTAATTCTTCAAGTTTTTTTTTTACACAGTTTTCTTCTAAAATTGTAATTATGAACAGACTCAGCTATTTTCTTGTTTTTTGTATCGGATTAACAATGCAAGTAAATTCCCAAAAGCAGGGGCAGGCACTAATTGATTCACTTTTGATCCAATTAAACAAAACTAAAACTGACACTACTAAAGTAAATTTACTTAACGCAATAAGTGAATCATATAGTGATTTTAATCCTGATGAAGGCATTCGGATTGGAATAAAGGCACTAAAACTCGCCGAAAGGATAAAGTGGAAAAGGGGAATAGCAAACGCATTTATGGAAATAGGAATTAATTACGGCTTTGGTAAGGCAGATTATCACAAAGCCTTGGTATATTACTATAAAGCTCTTAAGATTTATAAAGAATCAGGTGATTTAAAATCGGTGGCAGTAATTTTAAGCAATGTAGGGGTGGCTTATATTGGACAATCCAATTACCCCAGGGCAATGGCGTATCTATTAAAAGCATTAAAAACTAATGAGGCTATTGGAAATAAAAAGAATATTTCTGATAATCTTGCAAATATTGGTCTTATTTACCTATATCTTTCTGAATATTCTAAAGCTTTGGAATACAATAATAAAGCATTAAAACTATACGATAAGTTTGGAAATAAACAGGGTAAAAATATTGTATTGATCAATAATGGAATTATATACTATAATCAAAAGGATTATTCGAAAGCTTTGGAGAATTATTTAAAAGCATTGGATATTAGCGAAGAATTGGGAAATATTAATAATAAGGCATTGTTATTAAATAATATAGGAGGTGTATATGTTGAAAAAAAGGATCTTTACAAAGCACTGTACTATTATCAAAGTGCATTAGAACTTAACAGAAAATTGAATGCCAATCTAGGAATAGCGTTAACCCTTGGAAATATTGGGGGAGTTTATTATCGATTAACAAACGATGGCAATGGTCAGGCTCTGGATAAAGTAACTGCCGGGAATAAAACTATTGCTTTGGATAAAGCAAAAATCTACACAGATAGTTCAATAGTAGTTTTTAAGCAAATCGGTGATTTAAGTAATTTAATTTATTTTTATAGACAACTTAGTGACATACAAACTGCAATGGCCGACTACAGTGGTGCGTTGCAGAGTTACAAATCTTATAGTACTTTAAAAGATTCAGTATTCAACCTTGAGAAAGACAAAAAATTGACACAAAGTGCTATGCAATATGAGTTTAATAAAAAGGTAGCACTGGCTAAAGCGGAACAGGAGAAGAAGGATATTCGACAACGTAACATACGCAACATAATTGCAGGTGGCCTTACAGGCTCCCTCATTTTTTTGACAATTGTGTATCGTCAGAGAAATAAGGTTAAGCGGGAAAGAAACCGGAGTGATAATCTTTTATTAAATATATTGCCATTAGAAGTTGCCGAGGAACTTAAGCATACTGGAGAAGCCCAAGCAAAGCAATTTAATAACGTTACGGTTCTGTTTACAGATTTTGTTAATTTCACAGGTATAAGTGAACAAATGAGTCCAACAGAGTTGGTTGGGGAAATCCACAAAAATTTTAAAGCTTTTGATGAAATTGTTGAGAGACATGGCTTAGAAAAAATTAAAACTATTGGTGATGCATATATGGCCGTTTGCGGTTTACCGAACGAAAGAGCAGACCATGCCCAACAAGTTATTAAAGCAGCCATTGAAATCAGAAATTATATAGAAGAGAATAATGGCATTTTTCAAATAAGAATTGGCGTAAATTCAGGCTCAGTTGTCGCCGGCATTGTTGGAATAAAAAAATACGCTTATGACATTTGGGGCGATACAGTCAATACTGCAAACCGAATAGAAAGCAATGGCAAACCGGGCAAAATAAATATTAGTGGCAATACTTATGAATTGGTAAAGGATTACTTCAAATGTGAATACCGGGGAAAAATAACCGTTAAGGGAAAGGGTAAAATAGATATGTATTTTGTTTTAAATTCAAATTAAAAGCACATCCGATAACAAGGACTCGAATGTCATGTTGGTTTTTAGCTTAGGAAAGTTGCATCTCCCCACGTAATTTTGTACAAAGGCTTAACTGGTAGGCTCCGAAACCGCATGAACGTCAAGCCCCATGCGTTGTGATTACATTGAAAACTGAAGAAATTTAATGGTTTTATTTTTTTCGAGCCACATTTTTTCGTAATAGGTTTTTATTTGAAGTTCGGGGGTTATTTCATCAGAAAAATAAAGGTTTTCGATGTTTTTGTGAATTATAAATTTGTTTTGCCTTATTATGTCTAAAGTGAAATGATATAAATGATCATCATCGGTTTTAAGATTTATTTTTGCTCCATTTTCCAAAAATTTTATATACCTGTTTAAAAAAAGAGGATGAGTGAGTTTTTTTCTGTCTTTGGTAGGATGTGGGTCTGCAAAAGTTATCCAAATTTCACTTACTTCGTTTTGTGCAAAGTGCAAATCGCAATGGTCAATAAAAATTCGTAAAAACGCTACATTGTTTAAGTTCTCTGCAATTGCTGTTTTAGCGCCACGCCACATTCTTGCACCCTTTCTATCAATACCTATAAAATTTTTTTCGGGATATAGTTTTGCAAGTTGTACTGTGTAATCTCCATGACCACAAGCAAGTTCTAATACCAAAGGGTTTTTATTTCCAAAAAAATCACTCCATTTGCCTGCCATTGGCTCTGGAAGTTGAATCATGTTTTTAAAACTATTGTTTTCTGCAAATCTTGCCAGTTTGCTTTTTCCCATCTGGCAAAATTAATATGTTTATTAATTCTCAATTTTAGTTTTTGTAGTTTTGTTGAGGATTTGGCTGACAAAATTTCATTATCGGGTGTAGTTATAACTTTCAATGAAGAATTAAAAATTGAACGTTGTCTTAAATCTTTACAAAAAGTTTGTGATGAAATAATAGTTCTCGACTCATTTTCAACGGACAATACCTGTATAATAGCCGAAAACTGTGGTGCAAAAGTGTATAAACATATTTTTGACGGACACATTCAGCAAAAAAACAGAGCTATTACATATTCAAGTTCAAAATTTGTTTTGTCTTTGGATGCCGACGAAGAACTTAGTAATGAACTTATTCAATCAATAAACGGAGTAAAAAATAATTTTAATTTTAATGGATATTCAATGAATAGGCTAAATAATTATGGAGGAAATTGGATAAAACACGGTGCATGGTACCCCGATAAAAAGCTGCGGTTGTGGGATAGTACAAAAGGCTGCTGGGGAGGTAAAAATCCACATGATAAGTATATTTTAAACGAAAACTGTAAGATTGGTCATCTCAAAGGAAATATTCTTCATTACACAATGAATGGCTTTGACGATTTGAAAAATCAAACAGTAAAATTTGCAAATATTGCAGCAAAATCAATGTTTGAAGATGGTTTGCAATACAATTATTTTCAGATTGTTTTCAAAACATTTTTCAGGTTTGTAAAAGAATATATTTTGCTTTTGGGCTTTCTTGATGGTATTGCAGGTTTACAAATTGCATTAATGAACTCATACTATGTATGGCTCAAATACACACTATTAATAAAAAAATATAAAAGTTGATTATTTTTTTGACGAAAAATTATTTCTTAAACCCGAATAACTCGTAAGGTCAACTTTTACTGAACCAACATAAATTTCAGCTTCAACTCTCACAGGGATTTTATTATCGTCATCAGATATCCAAAGAGTAATTGCATCATCATCTTTAAAAACCCTATCTTTTACTACTTTTGGCATTATTTTAATACAACGCACTTTGCCTATATCACTTTTAATAGTTTCTTTTCCAAGATATTTAAATTCGAGATTGTAAATTTCCTGATCCAGATAAATATTTATAGGAAAAACATCACCCTTTTGCGCCTTATTAAAATCTATTGTACGGGCATAATATGTTGCACCAATTATATCCTGTACATAAGCCGGACATTCCATACTTTTCTTTTTGCCTTTTAACCATTTGTTTTCGTGGTCAAAAAATACAAGGTCAACATCGCTGTACCTGTCTTCTTTTACCGATTTAAAATATTTTATAGGTGCATAAAACTCCATGTCGAGATAAGATTCAAACCTATCGCGAACTTTAAACATCCAGTCAAAAGTTTTATTTGTTTTTCCGTCAGCAATTAGATGAAATGTTTGACGACCATTGATTTCAACAGGTTTATCCTCTACTCTCATTTTGATTTTTGCTGCATTTATAATTCCGTAATGCACTCTATAGTTTAATTCTTCTCCATAAGTAAAAGCATTATTTTCAATAACTCTTTTTTTTGAAAAAGGTAAACTATCAGAAATTTCGAGCTGTTTTACATGCTTAAAACTGCTTACTATAATTAAAATTACTGTTAATATTATTATTTTTTTCATCAATGAGAAAGTAATTTTGCAAAAGCTATTCCAACTATTTTTAAACGCACAAATTTAAAAAATCTATATTTGCAAAAAGTTAATGCTATTAAAAAAAACAGTAAATATTTTATTTTTTAGTTTTAATACCATTTTTTCATATTCACAAATTGATAATTCAAATTTGTTTTCTGCAAATACAGACAGTATTCTTAAACCCCAAACAGTGATTGGATTTGTTTTTGAAAATACAAATTATTTAAAAAATACAGAATACAAAAGCAATATAGAGCAAGGAGCAACCTGGGCTGGTAGCCAGTTTCATCCTCAAATTGTTTTAAAAGATAAAAACAAATTCTCTTTTAAAGCCGGTATTTTTATTCAAAAAGACTTTGGAAATAATAGTTTCAGAAACTTAATTCCAACCTACACTTTTTCTTATGCCACAAATAACATAAAAGTTAATTTTGGCACATTGGAAGGTAGTTTAGACCACAATTTAATAGAGCCTATTTATGCAATTGAAAATTATATTGATAAAAGAATTGAAAATGGTTTACAATTTAAAGGCAAATACAAAAAATTAACATTTGACAATTGGATTGATTGGGAAAAAATGATTTACCGAACTTCAAAAACCCAAGAAATTTTTACTACAGGTTTTTGTAATACTTTAAATATTTTCAATAATGATAACTTTAAATTAAATGTTCCAGTGCAGATTATTGCAAGGCATCATGGAGGCGAAATATACGCTTATCCTCATGTTCCTATAAAAACACAATTTGACTTTGCATACGGAACAAGTTTCAAATTTCTAAGCCCCAAAAACAAAAAAAACTATTTGAAATTAGATGTTTTTTTTACCTTTTATGAGGATCTTTCGCCAACAAAAGCCGATTCGTTTTTTGATGGTACAGGGCAATTTATTACATTGAGTTACAAAAAAAACAATACAACAATAATGATAAATTACTGGGATGCACATCAGTATATTTCACCTCTTGCAGAGCCTATTTTAGTCTCTAAAAGCCGCGAATATCCAGGTATTTACATACAATATCGTAAAATGGCTATGTTTAGGCTATTTTATGAAATAAAAAAGAAAAATACATGGGCATTAGTAGCCAGAGTAAACAATATTTACGATTTTTCAGAAAAATCTTATAATAATTCGGTAGATGTGTTTTTTAAATATAACTTTGGATATTCTTTTAGAAGCAGAAGATTATTATGATAGAAACAGGCAAAGATATAAGAGAAAAAATTGAAATAACTCTTCAAACAATAAGACCATATCTGAATGCAGATGGTGGTGATGTAGAATTTGTAGATGTAACACCCGAAATGACAGTAAAACTTCGTTTGCTTGGCGCTTGTAGTACTTGTGACATAAGCCGTTTTACTATGAAAGCCGGGATTGAAGAAAGTTTGAAAAAAGCAATTCCATCAATTAAATCTGTTGTTGCAGTTTAAAAACCTCATTAAAAATAATCTCTTTCATTTTCAGCTAATTAAAACTAATATTTTATTTTTTGCAACGTACCCTTAGGGTTGAGTGTCTTTCAATTCAAGTAATAAGAAAGTTTTAGAGTTCTTTTTTAGTTACTATTCATATACGTTTTCAAAGTTTAGGTAGAATCCCATTCTCGTCACAGGATGGGATTTTTTTATAGTATTTTTTGATTAAAAAATTATACCTTGCATAAGCAAATATTAAAGTAAGTGAAGATAAAAATTGTGCTAATATTTTTATTTATATTATGGAGTACTTTTAGCTGGTATCTTTATGTTGAAAAGTTAAATGGTATTAAAATTTTCGTAATTGAAGAAGCAACTTACTCAAAAAATGTACCTCAAAAAAAGAAGTTTAGAAAAACAATTGTAGATTCAATATTTTCAAGCAATTCTCCTTTTAAAATTACTATTGAATTTGAAAGCAATTCAATAAAGCCAAAAAATCAAGATACTTTGCTTTTAAAGGTATTAAATTTTTATAAAAAGAAAGGAAACAAAATGAAAATTATAGGTTTTGCTAATACAGAAACGACTTCGGAACTAAATTATAAACTTGGAAGGATAAGAGCTTGGGTTATAAAAAGCAAACTGTTAAAAAGAGGAATAAGTTCTGAAAAAATGATCACCTCGGCTGATAAATTAAATACATCAAACAAAGTAGATATAATCTCGGAATAAAATGATTGATATAAATTTTAATAATAAATACGACATTTGGGATGCAAGTTTTGAAATAATTTTGATGCTTGCAGGTGCTTTTATAATCGGATTTTTATTTAGTTATTTTTTTTATAAAAAAAGAATTACAAAAAGTGAAATTAACAAAATTGAAACAGATGAATTAAAATTGTTAAAAAAAGCTCTCGAAAACTGTATAAACGAAAAAGCAGAAATTAAAAAAACTATTACAATTGAGTACTCGGAAATAATAGAAGACTATAAACAAAAACTTCTAAACGCAAGAGAAGACCTTGAAAAGTGCTTAGCAGATAAAGCTTCAAAAAATGAATAAAATTTTGAACTAATTTTGTTGGGTATGAACATTGGTATAGTTTGTTATCCAACTTACGGAGGTAGTGGTGTTGTTGCATCAGAATTAGGCAAAGTTTTAGCTTCTAAAGGTCATAAAGTACATTTCATTTCTTATGAACAGCCTGTAAGACTTGATTTTTTTTCTGAAAACTTGTTTTATCACGAAGTAACAGTTTCTAACTATCCTCTTTTTCAATACCCTCCTTACGAGTTGGCACTTACAGCCAAAATTATAGAGGTTGTAAAAAATTCAAATATTCAGATTTTACATGTTCATTATGCCATACCTCATGCTGCTGCTGCTGTAATGGCAAAAAAAATATTAAAAGATATTGACCATATAAAAATACCTGTAATTACAACTTTGCATGGCACAGATATTACACTTGTAGGAAATGATGCCAATTACGGCGAAGTAATTTCTTACTCATTAAATCAAAGCGATGCAGTAACAGCAGTATCAGAAAGTCTGAAAAACGATACATATAAATATTTTTCGATAAAAAAAAATATAAATGTAATACCCAATTTTATAAATATCGAAAAATACAAAAAAGATGAAAATGCTTGTTCAAGAAGGGTATTTGCTACCGAAAATGAATTTATTTTAATGCACACATCCAATTTTAGAAAAGTAAAAAGAATAGAAGATGTAGTTGAAATTTTTGTGAAGGTAAATAATAAAAAACTTTCAAAACTCATATTAGCAGGGGATGGGCCTGAACGCAGCAATATTGAGCAACTTTGCAATAAGTACAATATAGCAAACAGAGTTTATTTTCTGGGAAAACAAGATAATATTGAAAAAATACTTTCGATAAGTGATGTATTTCTAATGCCATCCGAAACAGAAAGTTTTGGTCTTGCAGCATTAGAAGCAATGGCATGTGGAGTGCCTGTTGTTTCAACAGATACAGGTGGATTACCCGAATTAAACAAAAATGGCTTTTCGGGTTATACTGCTAATCTGGGCAATGTTAATGCTATGAGTAATTTTGTTTTAAAAATAATTGAATCACCGGAAACACTGGATAATTTTAGAAAAAATGCAAGATTACAAGCAGAGAGTTTTGCTACTGAAAAGGTAATTCCTCAATACGAAAATCTTTACAATACTATTTTGAATGATAGCATATAAAATTATTGTGAAAGGCAAGGTTCAAGGTGTTTTTTATAGGGCAAACACTTTACAAAAAGCAAAATCATTAAAATTAAACGGTACTGTTTGTAATCTAAAAAATGGCGATGTGCTAATAATAGCCGAAGGCTTGAAAAAAGATTTAGATGAATTGATTTTATGGTGCAAAACAGGCCCACGCTTGGCAGTGGTAGAAAATGTAATTGTTGAAGATATTAAGCCGCAGGGCTTTGCTGATTTTAAAATTACTCATTGAATTTTAATTAAACTACCCGTACCTTTTTGCTCAACAAGATATGTTTTTAGGTTGGCATATTCATCTCTGTAAAAAACATTTCCCGAATTAAAAATTTTTACATATAATTTTATTTTAGGGTAAACAAAACAATCAAGTGGTGTATGACAATCAATGTAAATATCATCGCAAAGCAGTTTTCGTGCATCAAAACTGCTAACTTCCTCAATGCTGCAACTCATTATATTTGAAAAACCTTCTAAAGTTATATTTCCTGAATTTATACTTTGAACATCAAGAAAACCACATTTAATTTTTAAATTTACATCACCTAACCCAAAGTTTTTTAATCTAACATATTTGTTTTCAAAGTATAATGTGTCGTAAGAAAACAAATCTGAAACTGATGAAATTATAATTTCATCAAGAGTTTTTACATTAATTTCAATGGTGATTTTACGCTTGTAGCTTCTAACAAAATTGCAGGTATTTTTGTTTTGAATTTTTAAAGTACCATCTTTTACATTAGAAACTATTTGGTTTATAATATTTTTACCGGCAGTAATTTTAACATATTCACTTTTAGTGGTATCCTGAAGAATTATTATCTTAAAATTTTCGCCAATATTTATTTTTTTGAATGGATTAACAAATTTTGTAATAGATATATCATTGCCTGTAGATTGAAAACAATCGTTTAACTGCTCTTTCATACAAGAAAAATTGATAATTAAAAACAATAAAATGAATGCAATTTTAAAAGTTTTCATTTTAATTTAATTTTATTAAAACCATAACCAATGCCCCATTCAAAATAATCAGCCGTACCAAAATGTATTTTTAGAGTTCCGTTTGCATACCAATTTTTATTAAATCTGTACCTAAATCCAAGCCTTTGATAAGAAAAATACTTGGTTTGATAAGGGTTTATAATATAAAGCCCAATATCAGTAAGAAAACTCAATTTGCCAATATTGTATTGATGACCTATTAAAATACCAACTTCTGTACTGTTATCAATGGCTACTCTGGGGTTGGGATTTTTTAAATCGTGTGAATAAGGATGAGTTGCATCCCAAACTAAATCGCCTCCAAAGTACCAATCTCTCACAGGAGATATTGATTTTGTCATTCTATATCCTATATTAAAAATATTGAAAACTCTCGGTTTGGCAGTAAATTTTTCTTTAAAAGCATAATTGAAAAGTAATAAATGTTTTGATTGTTTGACCGGTTTTAATGTTGTATCCTGTTTTACATTTTTATAATTGTATCTGGTTTGCAAACCAAGAAAAATTGAAGGCATATTTACTCCTAAATTTGGTACACGAATACTTCCATTCGAAAAATGTGTAATTCCTATTCCGCTTTTTAAATATATTTTTGGCGACAACTTTCGTTGATAATAAATACCCAACTGAATACATCCGTTAATATTACTGCCAATTGCCATATTCTTTCGGTTATTATAAAAATCAAATTTTTGAGTGATATATCCCAGCCCTGTTCCCATTCTCAATGCTATATGGCTATTGGCATTCCCTTTTATATTAAAATTAAAGTTTGTACCTAATGAGTAAATTTTTCCTGTAATATCAGGATTACCTAAGTTCATAAATAAAAAATTATAGCTTACTTCAGCATCGCGATAGTAGTTGCTCCAAGCTTTACCAGTATTGTTTATTTGCGAATACGAAACTTCAAAACCTTGAATATGTGCTTCGAGATTACGAGCATCAGCCGTGTGGGCATACAAAAACCCCGGGAAATACATACCTCCTAAAGCCCGAGTATATTGTGCATTTGCTTTGAAATGAAATAATGTTATAAAGATTATTAAAAACCTATACATTGGCATTTGCAAAAAAAATGAAAATACCTTAATAAGTTTGTTTTTGTTAAGTAAAAAAAGCCGGATTGCTCCGGCTTTAATTGAAAATTAATACTTAACCTTGTTTAGAGATAAAATCTTGAAGCTCGGAAACGCTGCTCGAAAATTGAAATGCACTCTGAACAATATTATAATTTGATTTATCCACTGCAAAACCATAAGCGTACTTCGCAAATTCTAAACGACTTGATTCAAAAGAAAACAATTTTGTTATTTTAAAAATTTGCTCTGAATTTAGGTTTTGTTGTTTTACTATATTTTTGGCAATTTTTAGCCTATCACTATCAAACGATTGGTTTTTGATTGAATTTAGCGAAATATCAAATGATTTCTTCTTATTTCCGTTGATTTGGTCTGAATAATATAAATTTTCTTCATCGCCAAAATCATCATCATTATAAGAATTAAAACTACTCCACTCATCATCATAGTAATTATTATCTCTGTATTCGTTAAATGATTCGTCGTTTAAATTATCATCTTCGTAATTTTCTCTTTCATTTTTGTCATAATAATACTCACGTCTGTCGTGGTGGTTTTTGTTGTCATTGTAATGGATAATTCTATCAACCTTAATTTTTCCACTTCTACTTATTTTTACCCATACTTTTGAACTTTTAGGAATGAAAATCACACCATTAAAAATCAATTTATGAAACACCATTCTTCCTTTTCTGAATCTCATTTCTACAATTTTAATACGATGATTACCTTTTGAAAGATTTGAAATCTTAAAACAATTGTTTACATCAAAAAATCTTTTCTGGTCAAAAACTACCGTGAAGTTGCCTGAATGTGGAAGCAATAGTTTTAATGTTGAATTAATTCTGTGTGAATTTTCTGCATTAGTTTTTGAAAACTGAATTATCATTAAAATTAATAATCCAAAACTTACAATTTTTTTGATTTTTTGAGTAATATGTTTCATAATAAATTTCCTCCAAAATATATTATTCAAAATTATTACCCCTAATTATATAAAATGATTTAGTTGTTGTGTATAAGATGATTATATTCGAAAATGATTTAAACTCAAACGAAATGTGTCTAAAATAAAAAACACAGATATATATTTTAATGAGTAACTTATTCTACCGTTACAGACTTGGCGAGGTTTCGTGGTTGGTCAACATTGCAACCTCTTAAAACCGCAATATGATATGATAATAATTGGAGTGGAATAGTACTTAATAATGGAGCCAAAGCATCTTCTGTCTCAGGAATTTCAATACAAAATTCTGCGAGGTTTTTAACTTTCTCATCATTTTCGGTAACAATTGCTATAATTTTACCTTTACGAGCTTTTACTTCTTGTATATTACTCAAGGCTTTTTCATAAATTTCGTTTTGTGTAGCAATTACAACTACAGGCATTTCTTCATCAATCAAGGCAATAGGACCGTGTTTCATCTCGGCTGCCGGATAACCTTCGGCATGTATATACGAAATTTCTTTAAGTTTTAAAGCACCTTCAAGAGCAACCGGAAAGTTATATCCCCTTCCGAGATAAAGAAAATTTCTAACATTGTAATACTTTTCAGAAATTTCTTTAATAATTGTTTCTGATGATTTTAATACTTTGTCAACCTTAGCCGGTATTCTTTCCATTTCTTGCAAGATATTTCTGAGTTTTGAATCGGAAATACTACCCCTGCGTTGAGCAAAACCAAGAGCCAAAAGTACCAGTACTGTAACCTGAGCTGTAAATGCTTTTGTTGATGCTACTCCTATTTCGGGTCCGGCATGTGTGTATGCTCCGGCATCAGTCATTCGGGGTATTGAAGACCCAACTACATTGCAAACTCCAAAAACTGTAGCACCCGATTTTTTTGCAAGTTCAAGTGCTGCAAGAGTATCGGCTGTTTCACCCGATTGCGAAATTGCAATTACAAGGTCTTCGGGATATAAAACAGGGTTGCGATATCTAAATTCTGATGCGTATTCTACTTCTACCGGAATTCTTGCAAAATCTTCAAATAGATATTCACCTACAAGTCCGGCATGCCATGATGTTCCACAGGCTACAATTATTATTCTTTTTAGATTTTTTATTTTGTTTTCAAACTCATTAAGGCTTCGCATCTCTATTTTCAAGTCTTTCGAATCTATTCTCCCTCTAAAACTATCGTGAATAGATTTTGGTTGTTCAAAAATTTCTTTTAGCATAAAATGTTCAAATCCTCCTTTTTCTATTGCCTCAAGAGATATTTCAAGATTTTGGATAAAAGGTGTTTTTTCTTTATTTTCAATAGTTTTTACTACAAGTTGACCTTTTTTTATTTCTGCAATTTCATTGTCGTTTAGATATGTTACTTTTCGGGTATATTCAATTATTGGTGTAGCATCGCTTGCCATAAAATATTCGCCTACGTTGTTTCCAATACCTATTACAAGCGGGCTTCCTTTTCTTGCTCCTATAATTGTATCGGGGTCATTGTTTGATAGAATCACTATTGCATAAGCACCTACTACTTCGTTCAATGCTAATCTAACGGCTTCAAACAAACTACAGTTTTCCTGTGATTTTATTTCTTCAATTAAATGTATTAAAACTTCAGTATCTGTATCACTTTTAAAAACATGTCCGCTTTTTTCTAAAACCTCTTTTAAAGTTGCATAATTTTCAATAATGCCATTATGAATTACTGCAAGTTCGCCATTGCCTGATAAATGAGGATGTGCATTGATTTGGTTTGGTTCGCCATGTGTAGCCCAGCGTGTGTGACCTATTCCTATGTTTCCCGAAATTATTTTTCCATTTATTTTGTCAACTAAATCCTGAACCTTGCCATGCTCTTTATATACTTTTATTTCATTGTTTTCAATAAGAGCTATTCCGGCACTGTCGTATCCCCTATATTCAAGTCTTTGTAAGCCTTTTATTAAAAAATTGTAAGCTTGGTTGGGTCCGATGTATGCAACTATGCCACACATTTTATTTAAGTTTAAATGCTTTTTTTATTTTGTCGGTAAAATCAAGTTTTTCCCAAGTAAAAAGCTCAACTTTTAAGGTTTTGCTTTTACCATCTGGGCTAAAAAATGTTTTTTCAACTATTTCGTTTTTCCTGCCCATGTGTCCATAAGATGCCGTTTCGGAATAAATAGGATTTCTTAGTTTTAAGCGGTTTTCAATTGCATAAGGACGCATATCAAAAATATCTTTAATTTTTTTAGCTATTTCTCCATCTGACATATTTATATTAGATGTACCGAAAGTATTTACATTTAAACCACATGGTTCGGCTACTCCTATTGCATAAGATACTTGTACCAATACTTCGTTACACAAACCTGCAGCAACCATGTTTTTGGCAATATGCCTCGTAGCATAAGCGGCTGAACGATCAACTTTTGATGGATCTTTGCCTGAAAACGCTCCACCGCCATGTGCTCCTTTTCCTCCATAGGTATCAACTATTATTTTTCTGCCTGTAAGTCCAGTATCGCCATGCGGTCCTCCAATAACAAATTTACCGGTAGGGTTTATATGATATTTTATTTTATCGTTAAACAATTTCTTTACTGATGGTTGTAATTTTTTTACTATTCTGGGAATTACTATGTTTATCATATCTTCCCTTATTTTGCTAAGCATTTCAGCATCTGCTTTGTCTATATCACTTTGTTTGTTTGATTTTGGTTTGATAAAATCATCATGTTGGGTTGATATTACAATTGTATCAATTTTTATAGGTTTATGATTATCGTCGTATTCAATAGTTACCTGACTTTTTGTGTCAGGTCTTAAATACTTAATTTTATTATTTTCTCTTCTAATGGTAGAAAGTTCGTTGAGGATAAGATGTGCTAAAAACAGAGGCAAAGGCATATAATTTTCTGTTTCGTTGCTTGCATACCCAAACATCATTCCTTGGTCGCCGGCTCCTTGTTCTTCTTTTTGTTTTTTATCTACTCCACGATTTATATCTGCACTTTGTTCGTGTATAGCACTTATTACTCCGCATGAGTCGGCTTCAAACATATATTCTGATTTGGTGTATCCAATTTTTCTAATAACTTCTCTTGCTATTTTCTGAACGTCAATATATGTATTTGTTTTTACTTCGCCGGCAATAACTACAAGCCCTGTGGTTACTAATGTTTCGCAGGCTACTTTTGATTCTGTATCCCATGCTAAAAAATTATCAATTAAAGCGTCTGAAATTTGGTCTGCAACCTTATCGGGATGCCCTTCTGATACTGATTCTGATGTAAATAAATATGACATAATTTTTGGTATGCAAATTTAATTTTTATTTTAAAAAATTTATTGATTTTTAGATTTGATTTTTTTTTCAATCAAACTGGTTGAATAACCTGGTAAATATTCAATTAGTTTTACTTCGCCCCCAGTTTCTTTTAAAATATCGTACCCTACAATTTCTTCTACTTTATAATCTGAACCTTTAACAAGTACATCGGGTTTTAAAAGTTTTATAAGTTCATAAGGTGTATTATCGTCAAAAACAACAACTGCATCTACACAAGATAATGATGCTAAAATTTCGGTTCTTGATACTTCGTCTTGAATTGGACGGTTTTCGCCTTTTAATTTCTTTACAGAATTATCGCTATTTACCGCAACAATTAGTTTGTTGCCAAGCTCAGAAGCTTTATTCAAATAATCAATATGTCCGCGGTGTAAAATATCAAAACAACCATTTGTAAAAATTACTTTTTGTCCTTCAATTTTCCATTGTTCTCTTAGTTTCAATGCTTGTGTGGGTTCAATAATTTTTAATTTATAGTTCATAGGTTTGATTTTTTACTGCCATATTTTATTCCAATTAGCAACATGCTTATCAATCCAGCAAAAAATATCATTATCATCTGTACTGCATGGCTTATAGTTGCATAGGTTATCCCATCGCTTTCGCTTACTCCATACAATACAAGCCCCGAACCAACAAGTTTATGAAAAACTCCTATACCGCCAGGTATGGGCAAAATGATAGAAACTGTTCCTAAAAACAATACCATCATTCCTGCATTTATGCTAAGATTTGATGTTGGTTGAAATGTAAAAAATGTAAAATATGCTGTTGCAAAATACATTAGCCATATAAGTAATGAATATGCAATGAATAATAAGGAGTTTTGAAGTTTTAAAATGCTTTTTATTCCTTCTGAAAATCCAACGGCAAAGCTTTTAATTTTTTTAAAAACCTTTAATTTTTTAATTTTCTCTCTGAACAAATAAGCGATTAAAGTAATAATTACAACCGAAACAAGTAAAATTATTTTTACATTTATTCCATTAGTTTGCGATGTATTAAGTAATGGCTGAATGCTAGAGTTATAAAAATCTTTTATTAAGTTGAATTGCAAAAAAACAATTAAAAAAGTGATTATTGCTGTTATTATCAAATCTACTATTCTTTCTACGAATACTGTCCCAAGTAATTTTTCAATAGGTATATTGTCTGTTTTTGATAATGTGGCACATCGTGTAATTTCGCCTAAGCGTGGTACAAGATAATTTGAAAAATAGCCGATTATTACTGCATAAAACGAATTTGATATTGCTGCATTATAACCAAGAGGCTTTAATAGCAATTTCCACCTTACGGCTCTTGCCAAATGGCTTATCAAACCACAAACCATTGCTATTATAACCCAAAAGAAATTTGCATTTTCAATATCAAAAAGTAGTTTTTTCATATTCATATTGCTAAATGCCCAAGCTAATAAAACAAAGCCTAAAGACATAAACAATAAAAACTTCAGAATATTTTTTAAGCTAAAACTCATAGTAATTGTTGAGTTTAAATCAACGTGTTTTCAGTATCTACAAATGCTAATGATGGTTTAAAGTTTTTAGCTTTTTCAAAATCCATTATAGCAAAAGAAATGACAATTATTGTATCGCCAACCTGAGCTTTGCGGGCTGCAGCACCATTAAGGCAAACTATTTTGCTGCCTTTTTTGCCTTTGATTATATATGTTTCGAGCCGTTCGCCATTGTTGTTGTTTACAACAAGTACTTTTTCGCCTTCTATAAGGTTTGCAGCATTCATAAGTTCTTCGTCAAGGGTAAGGCTTCCTACATAATGCAGCTCTGTTTGGGTAACTTTGGCATTATGAATTTTTGATTTTAATATTTCTATCTGCATTCAAGCCACAAAATTAAAATTAGATTTTGTATAAAAAAATCAGTTTGTTATTTGCCTCATTTTAGTAAAATCAATGTTTTTGTATAGTTCGTTTATTTGATGAATATTTCCTGTATATTTTACTCTTACACAGAAAGGTTTTACCCATTGTTTTGGCATTTCAGATTTAGAATTATATGTTTTGCCAATATATGCTATAAGTACAGGGTTTTGGCTGAATTCCAACTCGTCAGACTTATTGTACATATCAAAATAAATGCAGGCAAAATCACAACCCGGAATTGATATTTCTTTATAATAATATCCGCTTTTGTTTTTTAATGATGAATATAATTCTTTTTCAGATTTTAGTAGAGGAATATTTGTAGTTATAATCAAATCTGATTTTAAAGCAAATGAAAAACCCGACATTGCATGCAAAGTATCATTGCTAATTGTATTGTTTTTATATAAATTATTGCCCATTTGTTGCAATCTTTTGCTTTTTTCTTCAATTTCTTTGAGTTTTTTTTCGTCGAGTTTGCTTGGGTCAATGTTTTCAATTTCTTTTTGAAGTTTTTCCATTTCTTCTTTCAATATATTTTCTTCATCAACTTTTTTAATATCATTTTTTCTTTTTTCTGAAACAGAAAGTACAAGTTTTGAAATACTGTCGTCAATTTTATATTTTTTCATGTACGATTCAGAGTTTTCAACCATATCAAGAGTAATTGTGTATTTATATTGAAAATGGTTTCCACTATTGGGGTTAGCTGAATAATAACAAGTTACACAATTGCTGCCATTTGCTTTACTTTCTTCTTGTTTTTGGGGGTCAAATGCAAAACTCATGTCATTTACAGAAGTTGTATAATCTCCGGGTTGGTCAATAATTTTTTTTGTAGCTTCTGCTATCAATTTATGTGTTTTTGATAATAAAATTCGGTCGTTTTCGCTTGTATTATAACTCCAACCCCAATCGGGGTCTTCAAACAATTCGCCGGAATAAATAAATCCAGTTGGTTTATGTATTTTTTGAGCAATAGCTGAATTTTGAGTAAGTATTAAGCTAATACAGGTAGTTGCTGCAAGAATGAAAGATTTCATTTTTATTAAAAATATTTAAGTTTTAACAAATTCTACCCTTCTGTTGTCGGCTTTGCCTTCAGGTGTTTCGTTGTTGCTTGATGGTTTTGTTTCGCCAAAACCTTTTGTACTCAAACGCGAACCATCTATTCCTAAAGATACTAAAACTTTTTTTACAGCTTCGGCTCTTTGTTCTGATAATTTTAAGTTTGAAGCGTCGTCACCATCGCTATCAGTATGTCCACATATTTGAAGTTTTATACTCGAATTTTCTTTAAGCCATTTTGCAAGTTCATTAATAAAGCCCATACTTTCACCTTTAATAGTAGATTTTGCTACATCAAATTTTATTGCATGAGAAACAAATTTTCCATCGGTCAAAATTTTGTTTAACATATTCATTCCCCCGCCATCGGCAAGTTTAAAATTTTTAACTCTTACATCTAACGAACCTGCTAAAACTAAAGAAGTTGGAACAAATTCGCAATCGGGGATAACTAAAACGCGATGTTGGTCTATGTAGCATTTAATTTGTTTATTTTTATATGCAAAAGCAGCATGGTGCCATTTGCCGAAAATATTATCAGAATTTGGATAGTTGCCTTTCAATCCTTCTGCAAAATAATTGGGTTTTATTAAACCGTCTCCTTCTATTGAAATAAATTTTCCTTCGTCGTCAGGTTCAATAAGAAACAAACTTATCATTTCCGATTCGGGTAGATAAAAATCAAATTCAACAGTATAAGCGTTTCCCAAATAATTTTTAGTTTTTATTCTCGGTGCAATTTTTCCTATGCTTCCAATGCTGCAATCAGCAAAAACAAAATATTTTTCATTGCCTGACGAGTTAATTACTCCCTGGTGTTCTAACAATTTCCATCTTGGGGGAAATTCGCCATCAGAGGCATCATTAAAGTCATCTTCAAAAATTACTTTTTCTCCCGGTATAAAATCCTAATTGTTGTAAGTTTTAAGGTTTCCGTCACTTTGAGCAAATATTATATTTGAAAATAAAATAAAAGTAATTGCTGTAAATAGAGTTGATAATTTTGTTTTCATAGTTATTTTTTATTCAAAAGTATAATTTTTTGATAATAATCAAAATTTATATAAAATTTAATAACCTAATATTTTAAGCATACTTTTAAAACTTTGTTCTTTTGAAAAAATACGTGTAGTTACCTGTCCTTCACTGTCTTTTTCTATAATTATATGCTTTGGTGCAGGTATCAAGCAATGTTGAATACCACCATATCCACCTACACTTTCCTGATAAGCTCCGGTATTAAAAAAACCAATGTACAAAGGTTCTTCTTCGCTTATTTTAGGTAAATATATAGCATTTACATGTTGTTCGGAGTTGTAATAATCATCGCTATCGCATGTTAAACCACCTAATAAAACACGCTCGTAGTTTTCGTTCCATCGGTTAATTGGCAACATTAAAAATTTTTTATTTATTGCCCAGGCATCTGGTAATGTAGTCATAAAACTGCTGTCAATCATGTTCCATTTTTCACGGTCGTTTTGTTGCTTCTGATACAAAACCTGATAAATAGCTCCACCACTTTCGCCCACTGTAAAAGAGCCAAATTCTGTGAATACATTTGGTTCTTCAATATCATTTTCGTTACATACTTGCTTTATTTGTGCTATGATTTCTTCTGCCATGTACTCATAATCATATTCAAACGAAAGTGAATTTTTTATAGGAAAACCGCCACCAATATTCAGAGAATCTAACGACGGGCAATTTTTCTTCAAGTCGCAATACACTCTCAAACACTTGTGAAGTTCGTTCCAATAATATGATGTATCTGCAATGCCGGTATTGATAAAGAAATGGAGCATCTTTACCTCAACTTTTGAATTGCCTTTTATCTGATTTAAATAAAAAGGAACAATATCTTTATAACCAATTCCAAGTCTGCTGGTATAAAATTCAAATTTTGGTTCTTCTTCTGCAGCTATTCTTATGCCTATTTTTAATGGTTTGTTTACAAGTTTTAACAATCTGTCGAGTTCACTTTTATTATCAAGTATTGGATATGTGTTTTCAAACCCGTCATTTATTATTCTTGCAAGATTTTCAACATACAAATCGGTTTTAAAGCCATTTGCAATAATAAATTGTTGCTTGGTAATTTTGCTCTCTTGAAACAGTGCTTCAATAATATCAATATCAAAGGCCGAAGAAGTTTCAATATGAATATCGTTTTTCAAAGCTTCTTCCAATACAAATTGGAAATGGCTGCTTTTGGTACAATAGCAATAATGATATTTTGATTGATAATCGCATTTTGCCATTGCTACGTTAAACCACATTTTTGCTCTTTTTATGTTTTCAGATATCTTAGGTAAGTAGTGAAATTTAAGAGGTGTACCATATTGTTTGATGATATCCATTAAATATATATCATGAAAAACTAATGTTTCATCTTCTAACAAAAACTCTTCCTGAGGAAAATTAAATGTCTGCCGGATTAAATCAATGTATTTATTTTTCATAATCCAAATGTAT
The DNA here is from genome assembly GCA_013359235.1 of Bacteroidota bacterium. Taxonomy (GTDB): domain Bacteria; phylum Bacteroidota; class Bacteroidia; order NS11-12g; family UBA9320; genus JABWCE01. The sequence goes on along the minus strand of JABWCE010000012.1, from coordinate 22,840 downwards.
TACAATAATATTAAATTACAAATGTAAGTTATTTACTTTAAGTTTTATTTTAACATCCGAAAATTTTACATCTAATTAAAAAATTAATATTAAATAATTTAATTTGCAAATTATATAATGCAAATAATAGAATGGATAGGAGTTTTATCTGGTATTGCGGCAGTTTACCTTTTATATAAAAATTCTATTTTAACTTGGATAACTGGTTATTTAAACATTTTATGTTTTATGATAATTTTTTGGGTAAATAAACTCTACGGGGATTTTATTGTACAAATAATATTCTTAATAGTTGGTATATGGGGTTGGATAAATTGGTACAAAAGCAAAATCACTATTCCTCAAAAGTTAAATACCAAAAACAACTTATTGTTTGTGTTTTTTACATTAATATTTTGGTTTGTAGGGTTTTATTTGTTTAACAGTTTTACTAAATGCAGTTTTCCTGTTGCAGAATCTTTAATTCTTGCTTTGAGCATTACAGGACAGATTTTAACAGCATTGAGAAAAATAGAAAATTGGTATTATTGGATTATAGCAGACACTCTAATGACTTTAGTATATTTAATGAAAGAATTGTACCCTACATCAGTTTATTCTTTTACTATTTTAATAATAGGATTTTTAGGGCTTATTAGATGGAAAAAATTGATAAAAGCTAATAATTTATAAAGCCTTTACCTCTGCAATAATCTTAGTTAAAGTATTTTTTGCATCACCAAAAAGCATAGATGTTTTGGGCTGATAAAACAACATATTTTCAATTCCTGCATAACCGGCTTTCATACTTCTTTTCATTACTACTATTTTTTTAGCGTTTTCTACATCGAGTATTGGCATGCCGTAAATTGGACTTGATGGGTCAGTTTTGGCAGCAGGGTTCACTACATCATTAGCTCCAACAACCAATACCACATCAGTAGTATTAAATTCAGGATTAATATTCTCCATTTCAACAAGTTTATCATAACTAACATTACTTTCGGCAAGTAATACATTCATGTGCCCCGGCATACGACCCGCAACAGGATGTATAGCGTATTTTACCGAAACACCTTGTGTTTCAAGCAATTCTTCAAGTTCATGACATACGTGTTGAGCTTGAGCTACAGCTAAACCATAACCTGGAACTATAATTACTTTTGAAGCATATTTTAAAAGTATTGCTGTGTCGCCAGTATTAATTTCCTGTATATTTCCTAATGCTTCAGATTTTGATGATGATGAACTATTGCCTCCAAAATTGCCGAGTAATACATTTGTAAGACTTCTATTCATAGCTTTGCACATTACTACTGTAAGCAGTGTGCCGGCACTACCTACAAGTATGCCTCCTACAAGCATTACTTTATTATCATATAAAAACCCGCCCATTGCTGCAGCAACACCTGTGAAAGAGTTGAGCAGTGATATAACTACAGGCATATCTGCACCACCAATGGGCATTACAAATAAAATTCCGTATATGGCAGAAAGCAGCCAAATAATATAAAAATAAGTAAGTGCATTAGGGGGTAGAAAAATTGATATATAAACAGCTAATGCTAAAATTATAGTTAATAAACCGATATTGATTAATTGCTGAATTTTTAAAGTCAAATCTCCTATTTTACCACTTAACTTTCCCCAAGCAACTATACTGCCAATAAATGAAATACTGCCAATAATCAAACCGAGCATAATTATTATAACTTGACCTTGTGGCAGTGAATTGAATGAATACTCATGCAACAAATGGTTAAATTCAACAACTGAAATTAGCATTGCACATGCTCCACCCATTCCGTTAAACAAGCTCACCATTTCTGGCATTTGCGTCATCTGTACTTTTTTTGCTGAAATTGTACCTAAAACAGAACCAATTATTAAGCCTCCAAAAATCCAAATGTAATTTGTGGTTTTAATGCCTTCGTACAAAAATATTGTTCCTATTATTGCTATGGTCATACCAAACGCAGCTATAAGATTGCCTTTGCGTGCTGTATTTGGTTTACTTAACATTTTTAAACCAATAATGAACGAAAGCGAGCCTATGAGATATATAATTTGTAGTATGTGACTGTTCATTTTCTCTTTTTAAACATTTCAAGCATTCTATCAGTAACTACAAAACCGCCTACAACATTTAATGTACCGAGTACTACGGCAATAAATCCGAGTATGGTAGCCAATAAATTATCTGCCTGTCCCATTATTATTATTGCACCGATAATTACAACTCCATGAATAGCATTTGCCCCACTCATTAATGGAGTGTGCAATACTGACGGCACTTTTTCTATTAATTCAACTCCCACAAATATCATTAACAACAACATGTAAATTATTTGCAGGTTTGATGTGATAAACTCTAACATATTTATACTTTTTTAATTATTTAAAATTTTTCCATCTTTTATTATTAAAGTAGCTTTGGTAATCTCTTCTTCCATTTCCCATTTAAAACCCACAGAAGTTGATAAATGACTTATAAATGCAGAAATATTTTTGGCGTACAATTCGCTTGCTACTGTAGCTAATTCTCCTGGTAAATTCGTTTTTCCTATTATTTTAACTCCATGAATTTCTAAAATTTCATTTGTTTTGGTCAATTCGCAATTTCCACCCTGCTCTGCAGCCATATCTACTATTACAGAACCCAATTTCATTTGTTTTACTTGTTCTTCGGTAATTAATAATGGAGCCTTTTTGCCAGGAACAAGTGCGGTTGTTATTACCAAATCTGCCTGTCGTAAACTTGTGTTTACTGCTTCTTTTTGTCTTTGTTTATAATCTTCTGAAACTTCTTTTGCATAACCACCTTCGCTTTTGCTTTCATCAAATTTTTTAAGAGCTTCGGGTGTTATAATCGTATCTTTTATTTGGTTTGTTTGAGGTTTGCTTTCTTCAACTTGTATGAATTTTGCCCCAAGACTTTCGGCTTGTTCTTTTGTTTCGGGTCTTACATCTGTAGCTTCTACAACAGCACCGAGTCTTTTGGCTGTGGCAATTGCTTGCAATCCTGCAACCCCAACTCCAAATATTAATACTCTTGCCGGTGTTATAGTTCCGGCGGCTGTCATCATCAATGGAAAAATTTTTCCAAGTTCATTTGCTCCCAATATCACTGCTTTATAACCTCCCAAATTTGCCTGCGAACTCAAAACATCCATGTTTTGTGCTCTTGAAATACGAGGGATAGCATCCATGCTGAAAGTAGAGATTTTTCTTTCAGACATTTTTTTTATCAAATCAATATTTGATTTATGATATAGTAATGAAATCCATACTTTGCCTTCATTTAGCCTTTTTATCAAATCGTATTCCGGGGGATTAATTCCCAACAAAATTTCTGAATTGCTAATAACTTCAGACAAAGAATTTAATTGTGCTCCTGCTTCTGAATATGATTCGTCTGAAAATGCACTTGCCATTCCGGCTCCTTTTTCTACAAAAATCTTATATCCTTTTGAGATTAGACTTTTTACTACTACGGGTGTTAATGCTACCCTCCTTTCGTTTGCTTTTGTTTCTTTTAATACACCAATTTTCACTTTGTGTTTGGTTTGATTTAAACGCGGTGCAAACCTACATTTATTTTATTTTAAAGGCAATATGTTTATAGTAATGTTTTAATTAATCGTTCGATAAATTTAAAGTTCAAAAACACTTTTCAATTTTTGATAACCTTGCCTGCTTAATTGAATTTTTTTATTGTTTTTCAAAACTGCTAAATGTACTTCTTTATATGGGTTTTCTATTTTTGTAATTTGTGATAAAGACACCAAAAAAGATCTATGAAGCCTTACAAAACCTTTGTTTTCTAAGTTTTTTTCATAAAATGTCATTGTTTTTTTCTTCAAAAAACATTCGTCTTTGGTATAAATTTTTACATAGTCATCATAAGCTTCAAAATAAAAAATTTCGTCTGTATTTATTAATTTTACTCCTTCTCGTGTTTTTACTACTACTCTTTTTAAATCTTCATTTGTAGTATCTAATTTGCTTACAAAATCTACAAATTTTAAAGAATTGGTATTTTCAGATTTTTTGTGATTCAAAAATTTTTCAATTGCCTTGTCAAATCTGTCTTTGTCAAATGGTTTTAATAAATAATCAATTGCATTGGCATCAAAAGCTTTTACCGCAAACTCATCATAGGCAGTAGTAAAAATTACAGATGGCAAATTTTCTATAATTTCAAGCATTTCAAATCCTGATATTTTGGGCATTTTGATATCAAGTATTATCAAATCGGGTTTGTGATTATTTATTGCTTTTATTCCTTCAAACCCATCAGAACTTTCGGCACATAGCTCAAAATTGTTGTAATTTGACAGGTATTTTTTAATTATTTCTCTTGCAAGAGGTTCATCGTCTATTACTACTACCTTTATCATTTGATTTGAGGAATATAAATTACAGCCGAAAATATATTATTTTTTTCAGATGTTTTTAATAAGTCATTTCTTGAATACATTAAATTTAGCCTACGTTGAACTGACGAAAGCCCAAAACCTTCGCCAAAATTCCTATTTTTACCTGCCGAATCTATTGGATTTTTTATTTCTACTTTCAGCATTTCGTTTTCAATGCTCGAAATTATTTCTATTTTAACATCGCCTATTGTTTCGTAAAGCCCGTATTTAATTGCATTTTCAACTAATGGCTGCAATATCAAATGCGGAACTTTGTATGTCAAAGTTTTAAAATCAGTAACAAATTCGGTTTTCAATCTATGTCCAAATCTCACCATTTCAATTTCGAGGTATAAGTTTATTTGTTTCAATTCTTCATCAAAACTCACTAAGGGTTTTTCTTTCTTTTTTAACGTGCCCCTTAAAAAATCGCTTAGTTGCATTACCATTTTTTGAGCTTCGGCAGGTTTTGAACTTATAAGTGCATTTATAGAATTAAGGCTGTTGAACAAAAAATGAGGCTGTAATTGTTGGGTTATACTTTCTAACTCGGCTTCTTTTGATAATGTTTCAGCAAGGGCTTTTCGGTTTTGTTGTTCTTTTTCAAATTTTAAAAGCTCCCAAATCCATACAACTAATATTGTGCAGCCTATTACCAAAAATGATATTATAAATCTAATTGGTATGGTTTGGTCAAAATTTATAATATAATTATTATCAAATTTTAATAAATATTTAATACTTACTCTAAGTAAAGCTATCCATATAGCAGAAAGACTAAAGCACAATAAACCAATTTTCCATAGTGTTTTTGTAGTTGGTTGATGAAACCTAAAAATATTTCTACCAACCTGGCTAAAAAGAGCAAGTAAAGAAGTACTTAAAATGCTATCGTAAATTGCAATTTGCCATGAATACCCTGAATAGAATATAATGCCAGCATGTACTATTGCCCAAATAATTATGCCAATCCACATCATATACAATTGCAGTGTTTTAATGTTCTATTAACAATTGCTTCTTGTTTTAATTTTAAGGTGAATAAATAATTTTCATTTTGTTCTTTTTCTAAAATTTGTGAACAAAGTTCGGTGCCGTTTTCTAGTATTATTAATGGCTCAAGGTACGGAATGGCGATAAATTTCCAGCTTATAATATTATTTTTAAAATCAGAAAATTCATATTCATTGTTTTTGGCTATTTCATTTGCTTTTTTATAGGCATCTTCATAATCTAAAGCACTTACAATTCTCAATTGCTCGTCAAATTGCTGAATTTTGCTATTATTTATAATTTGAAATACTAATTTTACAACAAACCATTTCATTTTTTTAGTAGCTTCTTATATCAATACCTGCGAAAATACTTGTACCTTTCAAAATCAATACTTTTTTATTTGAGTCTGAATTTTCTATAACATTATGCCTTTTGTCTTCAATACCTCCAAGTATAGCAACTGTTTCGGTTACTACATTCCAGTGTGCCGGGACAATAAGTTTTGTGCCACCAAAAACTTGAGTAATCTGTATTATTGATTGTCCTTCAAAATCTGCCTGCATCAGGTTTATTTCAGTGCCGCCAAAAATGCAAAGTATATCGCCTCCTTTAAAATTTTTTGAAATTATGTTTTTTTTTACTCCTCCAAAAATAGAAGTTGACTCAACAAAATCTTCGTCTGATACTATTTTTTCATTGAAAATTCCATTGTAATGCCCTGTTTTATTGGTTTTCCAATGTTCGTGAAATCTTTCGTTACAATTTCTCCTTCGGGGTTTTAACATAATAATTAATCCAAAAAATATGATTAATAGGGGCCATATAATATTACTAATTGATAAATTATTGATAAAGTCTTTGAATAAAAATACTGATCCAACAACACAAAATATCCACCAGCCTCCGTGCCTGAACGAATGACGTGCTCCTAAAAATATACCTATGCCAATAAGCAACATGGGCCACGTAAAAATCCATGTAGGCAAAGGAGTGCCAATATTTTTTAGCAATATTAATGCACCTGCAATAATTACTATCATACCGGCAAATATGTTTCCGAAATTACTGGTTATTTTTATCGGTTTTTCGGTTTCGGGTTGTTGGTTGTTTGAATCTTCTACTTTCATTTTATTTGAGTTTTATTGATGCAAAATTACAATCATCATTCTTTTCAGGTCAAGTAAAATTAGGCTATTATAGAGTAAAAGTAGGTAAATATACTTTTTTGGAAGGTAAGCGGTTTTATTTAGGAAGATTGTTGTTGAGATTTGTTTTTGATAAACTTTTTCCAACTTTCGAGTTTTTGCTCGTTTAAAACCCGTGGAAATTTGGTTTGAGCACCTATTTTTCCATAGTTTTTCATCCATTCTAAAAAATAGTTGTTTGGAATTAGTTCAATATAAATATCTTTTAAGGCAGCAGTGCGTTCTACTCTATAATCATCGTTTAGTTTTTTTAAATTTTTATCCAATAAATCCTTTACGGTTTCAGAATTTAATTTATTTCCATCATAACCTATATACCATTGGTGTGCAAAAAAGCCATCGCTATGAGGTATTCCTGAAACTGTGTATTCAATCAGGTTTTCACCAAGTTCGCTGCTTGTAATTTCAAGGGCATCGTTCATGTTTTCAACACTTAAATGCTCGCCACAAAGACTTATAAAATGCTTGGTTCTTCCAATTATTTCAATTTCACATAGTTTTAGAGAGGTAAATCTAATTACATCGCCAATCAAATAACGCCATGCACCTGCACAAGTGCTTATTAGCAAAGCGTAGTCAGTGTTTTCATCTACTTGATTAAGGGTTAATGTTTCGGGATTATCAACCAGATTACCGTTTTCGTCAAAGTTTTTATTATTGAAAGGAATAAATTCAAAATAAATTCCATTTTTAAATAAAAGCCTCATGCCACTTGCATCTTCTCTTGTTTGAAAAGCAATAAAACCTTCAGAAGCCAGATAGGTTTCAAAATATTTTATTGGTCGTCCAAGAAGTTTGTCAATGCTTTTTTTGTAAGGTTTTATTGAAACACCTCCATGTACATATCCCTCAAGGTTGGGCCAAATTTCGTGTATATTTGAAATTTTATAATGTTCTAAAATATTTTCAAACAACATTTGTACCCATGCCGGTACTCCAGCAATCATACCCACATCCCATTTTACTGCTTCGCGTGTGATTTTTGCAATTTTTTCGGGCCAGTTTCTTTCAAGTTTTATTTCGGGCTCAGGTTTTGATAGTCTTCTAAGCATAAATGGAATACGTGATGTAGTTATACCACTCAAATCTCCTGAATGATATATTCCATTAAAATCCAAATCTGTGCTTCCGCCCATCATCAGCCAGTCTTTTACAATGTGATCTTTGGGAATATCTGTTTTTGCTACATACATCATTTGCCTGATACTCCCTCTCTGTATTGCTTTGTACATTTGGCTTGTAATGGGAATGTATTTGCTACTATTGTCAGTTGTGCCGCTGCTTACTGCAAAAAACTCAACTTTTCCGGGCCATGTAATATTGGGTTCACCATTTCTACAACGGTCCCACCAAGGTAATATTTTTATATAATCGCCTGCAGGTATTTGCTCTTTGAATGTTTTGCAAATATCTGTTGATTCTATAATTTTTATAAAGTTGTAGTGTTTGCCAAATTCAGTAAACTGAGCTTTTTTTAATAGTTTTTTAAGAGTTTTTATTTGATATTCATGCTCTTTAAGATGATTATTTCTTCTGTTAAAACCCAATCGCTTGGTTTTGTCAAACAAATTATTGATAAATTGCATTTTAACTTACAGAATAATAATTTATCCTGCAATTATAAAGAATTTATACTTGAAAAAGACTATTAAAAAAATTTGAAATTATTTTTGTACTATAATTTTTGCGGAGCCTTTTTGTTTTGACCCTATAATGTAAATAATATAATTTCCTGCTGCAAATTCAGAAGTATTAATTTTTATGTTTTTTACTCCTGGGGATTGATTTGGCATTTTTTGCTCATAAATCAGTTTTCCTGTTAAACTTAATACTTTTATATTGATATTGTCTTTTCGTGTAAGACTAAACTGTACCGTTGTATTTGAAATTGCAGGGTTTGGAAAAGCATTTACTTTTACTTTTAAGCTTCCGTCAATATTTTTAATTCCTGCAAATAAAGTGTGTGTTTCCCAAATTCCTCTTCCGTGAGTAGCAGCAACTATTACCGAGCCAGTATCGCCTGATTTGTTTTCTACTTGTCTCAGTTCAAAAGTAGCAACTCGTGGAAATCTAGTACCATTTACGCCCTGATTTTGTTCTTGCCAAGCTACAATTGAGCCTTTGATATTGGTTGTACCCCAAATACCAAACTCTGTACCAATTATAACCATATTATTATTATCGTAAACAAATTCGGCATCGTACACGGGCATTGCAGGTAAATTGCCTTGCACACTTACCCATGTTGGTACTGCATCAAGTGCATTTTCGGTAAAATAAATATAATTGGTATTTCCATAATTGCCAAGTGTTACCAATAATCTGTTAGCATCGCTTCTGTCAACAGCTATACCAGTAATAAACCTTCCGTTAAAATTTCCGGTTATATTTTCTGTAATGCACCCTGGGTAAACTATATTTGGGTCAAGATTTTTTAACGTATCTAAATAAAATAGGTTTCCATTAGAGTCAAGAGGTACTTTTATTCTAGCAAGTTGGCCATTTTTGCCTGCAAATAAGTATTTACCATCAGAAGAAACTTCTGTAACAAATGCATTACTAAATGTACTGATTTTGAACCATGTTGGGTTTTTTGAAAAATTAAATACGTTTTCAACCATCCAAATACATTGGTCGGCACCTACAAATAATCGTGTAAATGAATCTACTTCTGATAATTTTATAGGGGTATTAAATGGTGATAGAATATAACTTCCTTTGGGGTCGGATATAAGTTTGCCGGTACCGCTTTCCATTTTATATCTTGGCACTCTGTTGTCTAATATTGAGCCAAATGATGAACCTTTGTTTTGCGAACGACCAATGTTACCATTATATGATTCAACTATAAAATTTGAAGGGTTATTTGATGATATTTCGCATCTGAAACCATCTCCTCCATAAATTGAAACAGAACGCTTTTTATCTGTTGTATTCTTTGATATATGCTGGGTTCCGTTATCTTGTGTTCCACCAATAATATTACCTTCTTTGCTTGCTGCAACAGCATAAAATTGAGTTACATTAAAACCAATATTATAATCTGAAAACATTGTAAAATCGGTATTTGTATTTCGATAAATACCTCCATCATTGCCCACATACATTCTCATTGGGTTTGAAATTGTGTCGAAAGTAAACCAATGCAAATCAGCATGTAATCCGCTATAAAGTTCAATTGGTCCTTTTGTTTCATTCCATTCGGCATAAGAAACACCTCCCATAAATACTCTGTTTTTGTTTCGTGGGTGAACTGCTACACATAAATCATAATCGCCTTGCCCGCCGGCCCCAACGTTTAAAGGATTAAATATAGGACTACCTCCCGGAACAATTTTTTCAAATGATGCTCCTCCATCTTTTGACTGAAACAAACCTCCAAAATTGTTATTTAACGATGCCAAAACATAAACATAGTTTGGATCCTGCGGAGATATTGCAATTACAAGCCTGTTAAAACCGGAAGCTATTCCTGTAGATTTAACATAGCTGCCAGATACTGTCGGTGTTGTAGAGCGATAAATATTTCCGCCCATATAAGCTAAAACATTTCCGTTGCTTGCAACTTTTACATCGCGGCAAGCTCCTGTAAATAAATTTTTCCATGTTGTACCTGCATCTTCAGAATATTTTAAATTTGAGTTTGTTCCTGCATAAATAATGTTTTTTGTAGGGTCGGATGCCATAGAATTTACAAGTGTAAATGTTGTTGTAGAGCTTAATTGAGTAAAAGTTTTTCCATCTGTTGATTTAAAAATTCCTTCGCCAATAAAAACCGAACCTTCATATTCGCCTCCACCCCCAAAAGTACCGGCATTTTCGCCTGAACCGAAATATATTGTTCCGTCAACTGTTTGACATGAACTTTGAAATGCCAGAGTTGGCATACCATCATCTATTGTTGTCCAAGATGCACCTGCATTGGTTGATTTAAAAATACCTCCCGATACACCTGCTGCATATAAAACATTGGGATTGTTGCGGTCAATTAGTATCGTTCTGCATCGTCCCCCAATGTTATCAGGACCGGATTCTTGCCAAGATAATGGAAATCCTTTTTTGAATAAATTAAAATATTTTAATTGATTTTTTGCATTTATAATATCAGCATCATCAATTTTACCTGTTATTTGATTTGCTTTTATTTTATAAAGCATTTCATAGTATTTCATTGACGAAAATTGCTTTGTGCTATAAAGTTTTTCGGTTTTACTGTAGTAATTTTTATTTTTCTGTGTTAGACTGAAAATTGTCATTACACTAACTGCAAATCCTACAAAAAAGTAAATTATTTTTTTCATTTTATATTAAACTGTTTTCTTTTTTTAAATTACATGTTTTTCGGCATGATACGACGAACGCACCATAGGTCCTGACTCTACATATTTAAAACCTTTCAATAGCCCATATTCTTTATATTGTGCAAACTTTTCGGGTTTTACATATTCCTTAACTTCAATATGATTAATGGTTGGACGCAAATATTGTCCAATGGTCATTATATCGCAACCTGCATTATAAAGGTCATCCATTATTTCATATACTTCGTTATCGCTTTCACCTAAACCAACCATTATTCCACTTTTGGTTTTTACACCGTATTCTTTAGTCTTTTTTATTTGTTCGAGGCTCCTTTCGTATTTTGCCTGTGGTCTTACATCTTTATAAAGTCTTTTTACTGTTTCCATGTTATGCGAAATTATTTCAGGTTTTTGCTCAATTACTCTAAGCAAAGCCTCCCAGTCTGACTTAAAATCGGGGATAAGTACCTCTATGGTAGTTTGAGGATTTAACAATTTAACCATTCTGATTGTTTCTGCCCAAACAAAACTCCCTTTATCATTAAGTTCATCTCTATTTACTGATGTAATTACACAATGTTTCAAATTCATAAGTTTTACTGCTTCGGCTACTCTCTGTGGTTCGTTTAGGTCATATTCTGTTGGTTTACCAGTTATCACATTACAAAATGAGCATGAACGGGTACAAATATTTCCAAGTATCATAAAAGTAGCCGTACCTCTGCCCCAGCATTCTCCCATGTTTGGACAACTACCATCTTCACAAATTGTATGTAATTTGTTTTCGTGAACAATTTTTTTAACTGCAGCATAATTTTCTCCTGACGGCAATTTTATTTTTAGCCAATCTGGTTTTGTACGCTTTTTAGTTGCAATTAATATATTTTCTTCTATCATTTAATTGTGTGCAAATATATTTTTATATAATAAAATCATCAATACAGAATTTACTAATTATTGAATATTCTTTTACCAAAGAAAATTTTAACGTAAACACCTTTTTGTATTGGTTTATTTTGGGCAAATGCCATCACAGGTAAACCTTTTCTGAAAAATTCTAAAAAACAACCGATTTCTATCCTTTTCGGAAAATTGTTGTAATATCCCCATGTAAAACCAATGCCAGTTGATGCCGTTATACCTGTTTTGTAGGTTGTTTCTCCTAAGCCCGTTCTAAAATCACTATATCCCGCAATTCTAGTAATATCAGTATGTTTAAGGGGGTTGTATTTTTCTGAAACTATTATTTCAAAACCTCCACCATCGGGGTAAATCATATTTAGATATACTGGTTTTAAAATTCCGATTGCTATGCCTCCTCCCATTACCAAATCAATTCCTACTCTTTGTTCATCAGTAAATTGTGATATGTTTTTTGTAATAAAATATTGTGCTTTTAATATTGCTGTTTTATTTAATTTCCCAAACACAAAAGGTGTTGAGTTGGCAATTTCTGAATTGAAAGTTTTAGTTTCTTTCTCGTGTTTGAATGTTTCAAATTCAATTTCAAATTGTTTGCCAATGTTTTTATTTGTTTCAAATTTTTTTTGATACGATACGCCAAAACCGTTGAATTTATATACAAAACCCCCATAATTAGAAAGTACACTGCTTTGTGCCCATGAAACACAATGTGTAAAAATACAAATTATTAAAATTATGAATTTATATCTCATTCAGCAAATGTAAAATTAATACTAATTTTGAAATTTTAAATATTTTAATACAATTATGACAAAAATATCCGAAATTTCATACAAAGGCAATTTAAGAGTGTCATCAAAACATTTACAATCGGGCATGCAAGTAATTACTGATGCTCCTACTGACAATCACGGCAAAGGTGAGGCTTTTTCTCCAACTGACTTGGTTTCTACGGCTCTCGGAAATTGTATGATTACACTTATGGGAATTGCCGCAAATACACATAATATATATCTTGGAAAAATAGATGCCGAAGTATATAAAATTATGGATATAAACCCAAGAAGAATAAAAGAAATAAAAATTGATTTAAAGATTGAAAATAAAAATTTTACCGACAAACAGAAGAAAATTCTTGAAACGGCTGCATTAAATTGCCCGGTGGCTAAAAGCCTGTCTGAAAACACTTTTCAGAACATTAGTTTTTATTATTATTGATTGAAAAAAATCACATATTCAAACTCGGACATTTTTCTTTTCTGAAAATACCCCCCGATGACTTACAAGATGCCAACCCTAAAGCTAAAAATAAAAACGTTAAAATTATAATATTTTTAAATTTCATAATATTTCGAAATGCAAAGTAACACAATTATTAACTTATTACGTAACGCTGAAATAAGTAAATTTATTGGATTACATATTGATGTAGATGCAAAAAAATTGGTTTTAGATGCAAAAAAGTATAAAGATTTTGATATAAAAGTTATAGCTACATTAATTAATGTTTATCAAAAAGCAAAATCAAAACTACCCGAACATTACAAGCTAAAAGCTGCATTAAACTTGAAAAGTTACGAACAATGCACTTCAGAAAAAGTTGCAATTTTCAAATCTTCAATTATGGGGATAGAAAATAAAACCATTTTAAATATTACAGGTGGTATTGGAGTTGACGACTGGGCATTTTCAAAAAAAGCACTTCAAATATTTTCCTGTGAAACCGATGAAGAAATTCATAAACTTGCTACATATAATATTGAACTTTTTGGATTGAAAAATGTAAATAGAATATTGGCTGAAGGTATTGAATTTGCTGATAAAAATAATAATTATGATATAATTTATGCCGACCCTGACAGGCGAACAAATAATAAGAAAAATTTCAGGCTTGAAGATTGCCAGCCTGAAATTTTAAAGAATTTAGATAAATTGTTAGACAAGGCTAAATTTCTGTGGATAAAAGTTTCGCCAATGGCTGATTTGACTTATTTAAAAAGAAACATAAAAGAAATTAAAAAAATTTATGTGATTGCTCTAAATGGAGAGTTGAAAGAAATTTTGCTTTGTTGCAAAAAAAAATTTGAAAACATTCCTGAAATTTTTGCAATAAATATTGAAAATGACAAGGTATTTGAATTTAAAAATCCATATCAAGAACTTAAAAACACATTTTGCTCGGAAGGAATATACCTTTATGAGCCAAGTAAATCAATTGTTAAAGCAGGGCTTACTAAGCAATATTCATCTGAAACAAACCTTAATTTGATTTCGGAAAAAAGCAATTTGTACATTTCAAATTCAAAGTTAGAAAACTTTCAGGGAAAGGTTTTTAAAATAATTTCAAGGGAATTTTATAAACCTCTCGATATCATATCTTATTTTAAACAAAACCATATTAAAAGTGCAAACATTACAACCCGAAATTTTTATGAAAAAGCTGAAGAATTATGGAAAAGGTACAAATTAAAAACCGGAGGAAACGATTATCTATATTTTACTACTGATTTTTGCAATCAAAAATTAATGTATCATTGCAAAAAAATATAAAATTAACCTTTGTTGGCTTTTATAATATATTTTTCGAGAGCCGTTACCATACTTGGATATTCGGGAGTTGGTGCCGGAATATTATTGATCAAACCTGCTTCTTTAATTGCCTCATCAGTAGAAGCTCCAAATCCAGCAATACGAGTGTTGTTTTGCTTAAAGTCGGGAAAATTTTCGAAAAGAGATTTTATATCGGCAGGGCTGAAAAAAACAATTACATCGTAATATACATTTGCTAAATCACTCAAATCGGCAGTTATTGTTTTATAAAACATAGCTTCTTTATAAGTAATTTTGTGTGCATTTAAAAAATCGGGTATTGTGCTTTTTCTAATATCTGAGCATGGAAAAAGATAGTTTTCGTCAGGATGTTTTTTTATTTCTGCCAAAAACTCTTTTTCGGTTCCTTTGCCATAAAATACTTTTCGTTTCCTTAAAATGGTGTATTTTTGAATGTACAATGAAATAGTTTCGTTTATACAAAAGTATTTCATGGTTATGGGTAAATCTATTTTCAACTCCTCTACTACTCTAAAAAAATTGTCAACAGCATTTCTTGCATTAAAAATTATAGCTGAATGATCGAGTATATTAATTTTATTTCTTCTTAATTCTTTTCCGGGTATTGGTTCTACTTCGATAAATGGTCTGAAATCAAGCTTAAGGTGTAGTTTTTCGGCAATTGTGTGATAAATTGTTTTTTTATCACCAGGGTTGGGTTGCGAAATCAATATGCTTTTTACTTTCAGTAATTTTTCTTCCATTTTATTGTTTTAGAACAATCTTATTATCAATTTTATTAATACAAGCAGAGGTATTAATTCAAGACCGCAAAAATAAAGAATATTATAAAAAAATGATATGCCGAAAAATTGTGCAAAAAGTTGAAATATTTTAAATGTTCTGAATAATAGATAAACTGCTGTTATACACAGCAAAATATATTCGAGGTTGAGTTGCCAATCAGGGTTTTGTATGTAATACATCACCATAAAAAGCGGTAAGGTAATTAATGTAAAAAAGTATCCCAGACTAATAATACATTTTACAACCAAAACCGAAAGTTCGTTTGTTTGAATTATATTTAATGCAAGGTACTGAAAGAAAAATTTACATATATAAACAAGTGATACCGAAAAAAACAGAAATACAAAAAACAACAAATTGTTTGAAATAATTTGAAATGAAGTTTCTTTAAAAAAATAAAAACACCAAAAAGATAAAACTAAATTATGAACGATAAGACCTATTAACTGATGAATATTGAACTCGTAAAACGAACGATTTACCGATTGTCCTAAAGTGTTAAAGTTTAAAAAGCCAAGTATTGTTTGGTCATGTTTTTTTTCATTTATTCTACGGTTTATACCCGCAAGTACAAAAGTTAAACAACAAGCTATAAATACCCATAGCTCGGTTCCTTGTACTCTAAAGTTTATAATACTATCAGGTTTTTCGATTGCTTCAAATTTTGCCGTATCTTTTGATTGGTTTTTTATTGTTTTTGTTGAATTAACAATTGCTGTATCGCTTTGTACATTGATTACATTTACTGTATCAGCCATTAAACTACAAGGCATACTTGCAATTAAAAGATAAAATATTAATTTTAATTTCATCTAAAAATAATTAATAAGCCCAAGATGAATTTTTGTATTTCTAAACTCTGACGGATTGAATTTTGATTTTCCCTGTGCAACTGACAAATTAAGAATTCCGGCACCTGTATTAAGATTAACCCCTGCTCCATAACCAAGTGGAATATCTTCGGCAATTTTGTTTTGTCTATTACTTTTGTCAATATAATATGCTGCATTTCCAAACAACCTTACAAATGAGTTTTCGGACAGCAAATAACGTATTTCCAAATTAATTATTGAATATGAACTTGCAAAAAGTGATTGTTCATTAAATCCCCTAAGGGTTGCAAATCCACCAATTCTATACAATTCGTTATAATAAATATCAGGACTTATAGTGTTGCAACCCATAAGTTCAGTATATAAAACTGTATTTTTTACTAATGGAAAAATTTTAACTATGTTGTATTTTATCTTTAATTGAAAAGTTTCGTTTTTTAGCGAATCGTAAACCGTATAATACGTTGATGTTTCGGGGTTCCAAAATTTCACATTACTGATAATATTATCTATTTTAATTTTTCTTTTGGTAAATGAAAACCTGAACTGTGCCGAGTATCCTTTTTGAGGATTTAATGAATTACTTATTGAGGTTTTGTTTAACATTACCCCATACGAATAATTACTCATAGGCGTAAAACTCCCTATTTTAGCGGTTTTTCTTATCTGAACAGTATCTGCATTCAATAGATTTGTAGATTGGTTTTCGTAGAATAAGCTTAAATAATCATTACCCGAAAAGTAATAATTGAGATTTAACCCGAATTTTGTTTCGGTATAAATAGTATCGTATTTAAGCAAATCTAATTTAAAACCTGCACCAATAGGGCTATTTAACAAATACGGAATTTCAAAACTAAATGCAAAAGATTGACTTCGCTCTTTAAAACTCTGCCAATCAGTTTTCAAAGACATTGCGCTACCTTTAATATTTTTAAGGTCAATATGAAATTCTCCTGTTAGCAATAGCTTATTTTCTTTAGTATTGTCGTTTGAAGGAGCAAATCCGGCAATACCATCAAGTCTGTTTACTGTTCTTTTTTTAAGCATTAGCAAAATCACAGCTTTTCTTTCTACAAAAAATAATTGAGGTGTGCGTTGCAATGTTGCAAATTGAAGTTTATCTATTTTAGATTTTATTTGTCTGAATTTTTTCTCTTCATAAGCCATACCCGGTTTAATTTCGAGATAATTGTAAAGAAATTTTTTCGACAATACTTTATCACCGTATAGTGCAATTGTATCAAAAGTAATGTAATAATTTTTTTCAAATTTCAGGTTTCCGCTTATTGTATCTTGGTCAATTATTAACGAATCCCATGAAAAATAAGCAAACGGATAACCTTTGTTTTCGTAAAAATCTATTACATCGTTCATGTTTTTTGTGAAATGATTAAGGTTTACCGTTCCTTTTGTTATTTTATCAAACCCAAATTTTTTTAAAAAATTTTCATTCAAGTTATTTGTATTTACATTTCCCCAACTAAATATTTTACCTAAATAAAACTTTGAAAAAATAGTATCATTTTGGGTGTAAATTGTATCAATATCTGCCGTTATAAAACCATTGCCGGCTAATTGATATATGATCTTTTGGCATTGCAAACGCCCATTATGTATATCTTTTACACTGTTTTCAAATTTTACATATTTTGGCAACTGGGTTTGCGATATAAAAATAAAATTGTTTTGAGAACTCGATTTTAAAACCGAAAAAAACAAAATTGCCGAAAGCATTATTTTTTTCAATATATCTTCTTTTGAAATCACACAAAAACTAATATTATTTGATACAAATCTCAATAAAACCGCACTGTTTCAATAACAGATTATTTTTTAACTTTATTTCAAAAATAGCATTAATAATTTTTTTAGATTAAAAAGGTTAAATTTTGTATTAAAAAAACTTTTATCTTTGTTTAAAATAATTATGAGTTACAAAATTCTTTTGATTGTCAGTTTCTTATCGGTATTTATGGGATGCAAAGAAGATCCGCCTATTCCGGAATTAAAATTTTATGAAGGCAAGGGTACTTTGGCAATAGGGCAAACCGGATTATATTATTCAAAAAATGATTCAGAACCTATAAAAATAAAGTTAATTGCAGTTATTTCAGATTCAAGATGTCCCGAAGGTGCATATTGTATTTGGGAAGGAGGCGTTTCGGCAGAGTTTTTGGTAAATGGCATTAATTATAAAATCTTAGCTGCTTCTATGGGAAACCAATCTGTAAATTACAAAAACAAGAAAATTTTTATTTCGGGAGCTAATCCTTACCCCAGAGTAAATGCAAAAATTGACCCAAGAAAATACACAGTTGAGTTCACTGTAGAGGTTATTTAATTTCTATATTAAATACTATCTGTTTGCAGTTAATCTTTTGCCGCTAATAATTTTTCAAGTTCAGCTATTTCATCTCTATACATAGCAGCATCCATAAAGTCGAGGTTTTTGGCAGCTTTATTCATTTTACTTTTAGTTTCATTTATCATTTTCAATATTTCATCTTTTTTTAAATATAAAATTACAGGGTCTGCTGCAATACTTGCCTTTTCGTTCTCAATATATGCTTTTTTAATTTGATTTTCATTGCCTGTGGTAGTATTTTCAATATCAATCAAATCATCAATATTTTTAATTATTGTTTTGGGTGTAATTCCATATTTTATGTTATAAGTTAATTGTTTGTTACGGCGGCGTTCGGTTTCGTCAATTGTTTTTTTCATACTTTCAGTAATTTTATTAGCATACATTATAACCTTTCCTCTTGAGTTTCGGGCTGCTCTTCCAATTGTTTGTGTTAGGCTTTTGGTGCTTCGCAAAAATCCTTCTTTATCGGCATCAAGTATAGCAACCATCGAAACTTCGGGCAGGTCAAGTCCTTCGCGAAGCAAATTTACACCTACCAATACATCAACATTGCCAAGTCTCAGATTTTTTAAAATATCAACTCTTTGAAGTGTTTTTACTTCGCTGTGAATATACGTTGATTTTATCCCGATATTTCTCAAATATTTATCAAGTTCTTCTGCCATACGCTTTGTTAAAGTAGTAACCAAAACTCTATCGCCCATTTTCACTCTTTGGTCAATTTCATCAAGCAAATCATCAACTTGGTTTGTACAGGGTCTTATTTCTATTTCAGGGTCTAATAATCCTGTAGGTCTTATAAGTTGTTCAACCAATACACCTTCGCTTTTAGCTATTTCATAATCTGCCGGGGTTGCACTTACATAAATTACCTGATTTTGCAAACTTTCAAATTCATCAAATTTCAAAGGGCGATTGTCTAATGCTGCCGGCAATCTAAAACCATAATCTACAAGGTTTTGCTTTCTGCTTCTATCTCCTCCATACATAGCCCTCAACTGTGGTAACATCACATGGCTTTCGTCTATTATTAATAAAAAATCTTTTGGAAAATAATCGAGAAGGCAAAATGGTCTTTGACCAATACTTCGATTATCAAGATAACGGCTGTAATTTTCAATTCCACTGCAATAGCCCATTTCCCTAATCATTTCGAGGTCAAAGTTTGTCCGCTCTTCAATTCTTTTCGCCTCAAGATGTCTTCCTTGAGATTTAAAAAAATCAATTTGTTTTACTAAATCATCTTGTATTAGTCTGATTGAATTATTTAAAATATCTCTATTGGTAACATAAATATTTGCAGGATAAACTGCGATATTTTCAAACTTTTCGATAGTTTGACCTGAAACTGGGTTTATTGAACTCAATTCTTCTATTTCGTTTCCAAAAAACGTTATTCTGTAAGCATAATCTTCGTAAGCCAAATATATATCTACATTTTCGCCATTCACTCTGAAAGTACCTCTTTTAAACTCAACCGTAGTACGACTGTAGAGGCTTTCTACCAAAGTGAAAAGTAAAGTGTTTCGCGACAGTTTTTGCCCTATATTTAGTTTTATTATACTTTTTTCATATTCAAACGGATTACCGGCTCCGTAAATACACGAAACTGATGCCACCACAATTATATCCCTTCTCCCTGAAAGTAATGCTGAAGTGGTTCTAAGTCTTAATTTCTCTATTTCTTCATTAATGCTTAAATCTTTTTCGATATAAGTATTCGTAACAGGAAGATATGCTTCAGGCTGGTAATAATCATAGTAAGAAACAAAAAACTGTACCGAATTTTCAGGAAAAAAGTTTTTGAATTCTGAATAAAGTTGAGCAACTAAAGTTTTATTATGACTTATAATAAGCGTCGGTTTCTGTACATTTTCTATTACATTAGCTATAGTAAAAGTTTTGCCCGAACCTGTAACACCGAGCAAAGTCTGATGTTCAATTCCATTGTAAATTCCATCGCAAAGTTGTTTTATCGCTTCAGGTTGGTCGCCTGTTGGCATAAAATCAGACACTATTTTAAATTTCATTTACAGTTACAAAAATAAAACATGATATAGTTGAATATTGTGATGTTTTTTTAAAATTTATATTCAACAATAATCTACAAAAGCAAAAAACCCAACCTTAATAAAGATTGGGTTTTGTTGCGGGTCGGACGGGATTCGAACCCGCGACCTCCGCCGTGACAGGGCGGCATTCTAACCAGCTGAACTACCGATCCTTGTTTGAGGCTGCAAAAATAAATATATTTTTAATATTGTCAACTATGCTTATAATAAAATTATTTTCTTTTATTTCTCTTGGTTATAAAATCGAATTTAATTCAAAAAAAATAAAAATTAAAACAGTGAAATTTGGGAAGAATTTTTATTATAAAAAAATACATTTGTAAACCCAATTCATTATTAATTATTAATTATAAATTGTAAATTAATATACGAATTATCTTACAAATCTGTAAACTTTTTTTAGGATTAGATAATTTAAAACATGGAACAAAAAAGCGAAATTATTATTTATCAAACAGCGAATAAAGAAACACAAATTGATGTTCAGTTTAATGAAGAAACAGTTTGGCTTACACAAAGCCAAATGGTAAAACTGTTTTCATCAAGCAAAGCTAATATTAGTGAGCATTTGGCAAATATTTTTAGTTCCGAAGAGTTATATGCTGAGGCAACTGTTCGGAAATTACGAACTGTTCAAAAGGAAGGTAAAAGGATAGTTTCAAGAGAATTGGATCACTATAATTTAGATGTAATTATTTCGATAGGTTATCGAGTAAATACAAAAATTGGAATACAATTTCGTCAGTGGGCAACACAGCGTTTAAAAGATTTTTTGGTAAAAGGCTATGCCATCAACCAAAAGCGATTAGAAGAAAATAAAGCACAATTTATAAAATCACTTGATGATATAAAAATTTTATCTCAATATAATAATCAAGTAGAAGTAAATAATATTCTATCTCTTATACAATCATTTTCAAATACCTTTTTTAATTTAGACAGCTACGATAAAAACGAATTTCCGAAAGAAGGAAAACAGCAAGAAATAGAAACTTCGGCAAAGGAACTATTCGTTGATTTACTACAATTAAAAACAGAATTAATTAGAAAAAATGAAGCTACAGAATTATTTGCACAAGAAAAAATCAAAGGAAATTTAGAGGGAATATTTGGCAATGTTTTTCAAAGTGTTTTTGGGCATGACGCTTATCCAACCGTTGAAGAAAAAGCAGCTCATTTGTTGTATTTTATAATCAAAAATCATCCTTTTAATGATGGAAATAAACGCAGTGGAGCATTTAGTTTTATATGGTTATTGCATAAAGCAAATTACAATTTTAGAAACAAAATAAGTCCTGAAACCCTTACCACACTTACAATA
The DNA here is from genome assembly GCA_013359235.1 of Bacteroidota bacterium. Lineage (GTDB taxonomy): Bacteria > Bacteroidota > Bacteroidia > NS11-12g > UBA9320 > JABWCE01. The sequence goes on along the minus strand of JABWCE010000012.1, from coordinate 1,063 downwards.
TTAATAGCGAATTCAGACCCTTCGGATAAAGATAAAATGATAGGAATAGTAAAATTACTTTTGAATAAATAAATTTTATAACCAAAAACTCACAACAGAAGAAATAAAAGTTTTGACTTCGCTTTGAGGAAAATAGAACCTTATAAATTGATAATATCCCCAATACCAAAAAATTACTTAAATCAGTTGTGAAATTATATAACAACTAAAGACCTCATAAGAATATATGCAACTTAAAACCCAATTCAGTATTATTTGTAAATTGTAAATTATTACAAGATTATCATTCAAATATGTAAACTTTTTTAGTACGAGACACAAATTTCGTATCTTGATGTTGTGTCAAATTAATAATAAAATTACAAAATTTATGAAAAGTAGTTAATTAAATTTGTAAAAGATTACATATATTTGATTCGCCTATATAAAAAAAATTATGTCAAAACTAATGTCTTTAATTGCTTTATCATTTATAATAATAATTTTTGGTTGTTATAACAAAGCATTAATCAAAAGAGCTAAAAAAGAAAATATTTCATTTAAAAAAATCCCTAAGGCTGACCGAATGGATCTGGCAATGGAACAAGAATTTATGAAAACCAGAAATATAGAAACAAATATTGTTCCCAGAGAAAAATTATGGGAAGCTCAGGTTTATCAACAAGAATTATTAGAACGAAAACACAAAGCAGCTATAAGTGGCATTACTTGGAAAGAAAGAGGTCCTAACAATGTAGGCGGAAGAACACGTGCTATACTTTGGGATAAAAACGACCCTTTGCACAAAACTGTATTTGTAGCTGGTGTAGCCGGCGGGTTATGGAAAACTTCAAACATCTATGCTCCAATTGTAACCTGGACCAAAGTGAGTGACCAGTTTGACAATATAGCTATTTGTGCTATTGCACAAGACCCTGTAAGACCTGATACAATATATTTTGGTACGGGTGAGGGCTTTTTTAATACTGATGGTGTACAGGGCAATGGCATTTGGAAATCAACTGATGGAGGTAGTACTTTTTCAGTATTATCTTCAACTGTTACAAGCAATTATAGTACATGT
>JABWCE010000026.1 GCA_013359235.1 Bacteroidota bacterium | reverse complement strand
CTTACTCCTATAAGTTTACTACTTTTAGTGGTTATAAGAAAAAATAATAACTTTAAAATTATGAAAAAGAGAATAATCGTAACGATAATAATAACAATAACCGCGAATATAGCATTTGCCCAAAGAAGTGAATTGCAAAGTTCCTATGGGGTGCTAAACGATTTACATTTTAAAAACAGTAATTGGGTTTGGATTGATTGTAAATACAAGTATAAACCTGCGAACTCCTACATAATGTTTGCCACGGGAATTGAATATTTAAGAAATTCAAAAAACTCACATGACATTAGAGTGAACAAAATCATAACCCCAATATGTTTAAATTTCTCAATTGGGAAATCTTATATAGTCTACGGTGGATTTGGTATGTATGGAAGTTTTAATCTTTCACAGAAAAAAACAGGCGATATTAAACCTATTCCGTTTCAGTATGGGAACTACCTGAATCTTGGAGGACAAGTAAAAGTTAATTCAAGACTGCATTGTAATACTGAATTTAAACTATTAAAAGATAAGATAGCTTCATTTGAATATATGACACCAGCATCTCCTGGTGATGGTCGCCAAGATGAGGTTCTTGAGTATTTTACTATTCAATTAGGTTTAACATATATATTTCTTAATAAATAAAAATTGTAGAAATTATTAATTTAACGTGAGTTCTATTTAAGACCCAATCTATGCTATAATTGAGTAAAATATTAATAGAATGATTTAAAAGTTAAATATAAGTAGTTCCTAAGGAGCGACACAAATACAAACAATAAATTGTTTTTTCTAAAAATTAAAAAATAATCGAAATAATTTATTTTAAAGTATATAATAATTATTCAATTTTTATTGACTTGCATAATGCAAGTATTTCGGCAGGTGAGGATATCTGCCGATAATAGAATGCAAGCAATTTCTTATATAAAACTCACATTAATTTAATTTCAAATATTTACAGCATATCTTGCTTATAAAATAAGCAATTGCAGTGCCTAATACTGCACCTGTAAATACATCGGAAGGATAATGAAACCCTACATAAACTTGCGAGAAAGCTATTAAACCCGCCCATATATAAAACAAAACAGGTACGTATAATTTCTTATTAGCTCTAAATATAAAAAATGAAAAAAAATACGCCAATGCAAAATGATTTGTAGCATGAGACGATACAAAACTCCAGCCACTACCTTTGCCTATTGGTAGTTGCAACCATGCCGATAATTCGGGATTATTACATGGTCTTAATCTGTGAAAATAAGGTTTAATTAATGACGAACTAATCTGATCACTCAAAATCAAAAGCAATAATGTTAAGCCTATTAAAACCAAAGATTTTTGCCTGTATTTTTTAATAAATACAAAAACTACAAATACATATAATGGTATCCAGATGAATTTGTTTCTTAATAAGGGTAAAACTATATCAAAAAAACCATTGCTTAGTGTATGGTTAATAAAATACAGCACATCCAAATCAAAATTGTAAAAAAATTCTTTTATCAACCATGCAAACTTAAATAATAAAACATCAAAAATGTTCATTAGAATTATATTCGCAGTGTGAACAACAAAAATGATAATAGGCTTTTGGCATTCGAAAAATTATTAAATATAATGGACGAACTTCGTGAAAAATGCCCATGGGACAGCAAGCAAACCTTCGAAACATTAAGGCATCTTACAATTGAAGAAACCTACGAACTAAGTGAAGCAATTATAAAAAAAGACTTAAATGAAATAAAAAATGAACTTGGCGACTTGATTTTACATATAGTTTTTTATGCAAAATTGGGAAGCGAAACAGGTGCCTTTGATATTACAGGCATATTAAATGGAATTTGTGAAAAGCTTATCACCCGTCATCCGCATATTTATGGCGATACAGTTGTAAAAACCGATGAAGATGTTAAACAAAACTGGGAACAAATTAAGCTAAAAGAAGGAAATAAATCAGTTTTGGCGGGTGTGCCAAATTCGCTTCCATCACTTGTAAAAGCGAGCCGAATGCAGGATAAAGCCGCTCAAGTAGGTTTTGATTGGCAAAACAAAGAACAAGTTTGGGAAAAGATAGAAGAAGAACTTTCAGAATTTAAAAATGCCGATAACAAAGAAAAAGAAGCAGAATTTGGCGATTTGATATTTTCGCTTGTCAATTATGCACGTTGGTTGAAAATAAACCCCGATGATGCTTTGGAACAAACTAACCAAAAATTCAAAAAACGCTTCGAAACCATTGAAAATACTGCAAAAGAAAAAGGCATACAAATAAATGAATTGACCCTTGAAGAAATGGAAGAAATTTGGCAAAAAGCCAAAAATTTATAATTGCTATTGAAAAAAGCCCTATTAATATCAAACCCTGTAGCCGGCAAAGGAAAACCGCTTCAAAGCTCAAAATACATTTATGATTTTTTGAAAAATAAAGGTTTCGATATTGTTGAATACCAAACAAGGTACAAAAATGACATTGAAGGAATCAATGTATTTTTTGGCAAAAACATAAACTCAGATTTGTTGATTATTTCAGGTGGTGACGGCACTTTAAACGATGTTGTAAACGCCATACCCGAAAATTTCAATACTCCTGTTTTAATTTTGCCTTTGGGTTCGGGCAATGATTTTGCAAATTGTTTGTACAATAAAAAATCTTTAACTCAAATTCTCGAATTATGTGTAAAAAACACTCCAAAACCTGTAAATATTGGTATATGCAACGGAAAAAAATTTATAAATGGTATAGGCATAGGTTTTGATGGCTGGGTAGCCCAAAAAGCAAACGAAGGTGTAAAATATATACCTGTAATTTTAAAGTATTACACTGCAATTTTAAGAGGAATTTTTACATTTAGCAGTTTTGAAACAAACCTTGGAAAAGCTTTAATTATTGCCGTTGCCAATGGTCCAACTTATGGCGGTGGGTTTAAAATAGCTCCGGGTGCAGTTCCCGATGATGATTATTTTGATTTATGGATTATAAAACCAATAAAATTTTTTAAAAGAATTTTTTACCTTAATCTAATTAAAAAAGGATTGCACAAGTCTGATATTTCAACTTTTGAACACAAAAAAATTAAAGATTTAAAAATAATTTGCAATAAACCTGTACCGGCTCATTTGGATGGTGAGTATATAATTTCAGATGTTTTCGATGTGCAATTATGTGCTTACAAATTGTTTTTTTTAGTATAACTCTATAAAAAATTTGCATTTTAAAAATTAATTTATTTATCATTGTGTTGCGATAAGTATCGCAATACTTAAAATTCTAATAAAATGAAAAAAATTTTTAAACGCATTTTCCTTGTTTTAGCCATTATTTTGATTGTATTAGTAAGTTTTGTTCTTAGTTCGTGGAACAAAAAATTTGATGTTTCTATGCCAGATATAAAGGCAAGTACTGACTCGGCAATAATAGCAAGAGGCAAATATCTTGTTTATGGACCTTCGCATTGCGCTACTTGCCATATACCCATGGAAAAGTATAATGATGTAGAAAAGGGTGAACAAATTCCATTGAGTGGAGGTTGGGAACTGGATATTCCTCCCGGGATTTTTAGAGCACCAAACATTACACCCGATAATGAAACCGGCATAGGAAAATACACCGATGGGCAACTTGCAAGGGCATTGAGATTTTCGGTAAAACACGATAATACTACCTTGTTTCCATTTATGCCATATCAGGAAATGACAGATGAAGATTTAACGGCAATTATTTCATTTTTACGTTCGCAAAAACCTGTAAAAAACAAAGTAAAAAGGTCTGAATTGAAATTTTTGGGTAAAGCTCTGTCAGCTTTTGGATTACTTGAACCCGAAAAACCCAAAAATATCACACAAAAGACCATTTACAGAGATACTACCAAAGATTATGGCAAATATCTGGCAAATGTAATTGCAAATTGCTACGGCTGTCATACCGAAAGAAATGTTAAAACTGGCGAATTTATAGGCAAACCTTTTGCAGGAGGTTTTGTAATGAAGGAAAAATCAAAAGGGCTTACATTTATTACACCCAATCTCACACCCGATAATGAAACCGGAGTAATTGCACAATGGAACAAAAAAGCATTTATAAACCGTTTCAGACAGGGACCTATTTACGAGTTTTCGCCTATGCCATGGGGTGCATTTTCGCGTATGGATGAAAATGATTTAAAAGCATTATATGAATATTTTGCTTCTTTACCTGCTGTAAAAAACAAAATTGAAAAAACAATTTACAAAAACGATGAAGAATTACCTGATTAATTAAGGTTTTATCCATGTTTTTTTAATATTTATTTAGTTTAAATTCTATTATTTTCCAAATCAAAATATTTAGCTTGCTTATTTGTGTATTTCAAAACTTTTGATTGCATACTTTTGTTTATAATTATAGTTTTACAAGCTAAGTGGGTTTTACTATAAACTTGAATGTAAAATTAAGATTTTGTACTTTTTTGTATTTAAATTTTTAATAAAATAATGTTATGAAATATTACGAAACAGTTTTCGAAGCATTAACCGAACTTCACAAAAAAGGATATACATTAGATTTTTCAATACTGGATGAACAAGATTGTATATATTGCCATAATCAAAATCACTCGCTAAGTGCAGATGAATTTGTAATTGATGAAATTTACCGGTTTGAAGGTGACACAGACCCAGGCGACGAAATGATTGTTTATGCAATTTCATCTTCAAAACACAATTTGAAAGGTGTTTTAACAAACGCTTATGGTATTTACTCCGATTCAAAAAACTCAAAAATTGTAGAAAAATTGAAATATAAAGTAACTTCAAAAATTAAGCCCATTAAGAGAAATAAGGAATTAATAGGGCTGAGCAGAGAGCATCATCATGTTCTGCTATTAAGCTGGAAAATTAAAGCAGGATTATCAAAAAACATTGAATTTACCAGAATAAAAAATTATTTAATGTGGTTTTACGAAAATCATATTTTGCCTCATTTTGAAATTGAAGAAAAGTATTTATTTCCTTTGTTAGACAAAGATAATGTAAACCTGAAAATAGCATTAGAACATCATAGACAGATTGTAGATTTGATTGAAAACATTGATAACGACAAGCAATCATTAGCAAAATTACATGTATTGCTCACGGAGCATGTTCGTTTTGAAGAGAGAATTCTGTTTGACGACATTCAAAAAAATGTTTCATCAAATAATATTATTCTCCCTCCTGAAATAAATGAAAAACACGAGTTTTGCGATAACGAAACCGATCCTTTCTGGAGATGAAAAAGAAGATTGTAGTTATTGGCGGTGGCTTTGCCGGTGTGAGTTTCACTGAAAAAATAGATTTTAAAAAGTATGATGTAATACTTATTGATAAACTGAACCATCACCAGTTTCAACCGCTTTTTTACCAAGTAGCCACATCGCAAATAGAGCCTTCGAGTATTTCATTTCCACTTCGCTATATTTTTAAAGAAAACAAATCCATTCAAATAAGAATGGCTGAAGTTTATGGTGTTTTGCCCGAGCAAAATAAAATTGAAACATCAATTGGAAATTTTGATTATGATTTTCTGGTAATAGCCACAGGATGCAAAACAAATTTTTTTAATAATAAAATTATTGAACAAAATGCTTTAACATTAAAATCAACCTACGATGCAATTGCCATTCGCAATCATATAATTTCTGTGTTCGAAAAATTAATAATTGCAAATAATGATGAAGCAGAATTTTTGAAAAATATAGTAATTGTAGGTGCAGGTCCCACAGGAGTAGAGCTTGCCGGAGCATTTGCCGAAATAAAATGTGAAATTTTGCCTAAAGACTATCCCGGAATTGATTTTTCAAAATTGTCAATTTATTTGATTGAAGGAAGCAAACATACTTTAAACTCTATGAGTGATACAGCCCAAAAAGCTTCATATACATATTTAATAAAAATGGGGGTAAAGATTTTTACAGAAACTTTTGTTAAAAGCTATGATGGCAAGGTTGCTGAGTTTAATGACGGCACCAAATTACCTACATCCACCCTTATTTGGGCTGCGGGTGTTTTGGGCAACAAAATTGAAGGTTTGCCGGATAACTTATGGCTTTCGAATAATAGGATAAAAGTGAACAGGTTTAACCAAATTATTGGTTTTGAAAATATTTTTGCTCTTGGTGATATTGCATTTATGCAAACCGAAAAATACCCAAACGGACACCCGCAAGTGGCAAATGTAGCTATAAACCAAGCTAAGCTGCTTGCAAAAAATCTAAATAAAATTTACTCAAATAAAATGCTCTACGAATTTGAGTACAAAGATTTGGGAGCTATGGCAACTATTGGTAGAAACAAAGCAGTTGTAGATTTGCCTTTTCTTAAATTCAAAGGATATTTTGCTTGGCTTGTTTGGATTTTTTTGCATCTAATGTATATTTTGACGATAAGAAATAAACTTATAATTTTTATAAACTGGACATGGTCTTATTTAACAAAAAACAGCTCTCTTCGCTTAATTCTAAAATCTGAAAAAGATTAATATTTTCAACTGAATTTTACTTTTTCTAAAGTAAATCTTCAACTTTTAATGAATCAAAATTGCCCGAACTCATCAAAAGCACTACTGTTTGGGGTTTTAATGGTTTAATAATTTTTAATAAATCTGCATTATTGTTTGCTACTACTATGTTACCAAACATTTTTTTTACCAAAATTGGCGATAAAGGTTTCATTTTTTTCAATTCAAAAACATGGTTGTTAAAATAAACAATAGCTTTGCTCAAACCATTCATAGAGTTTTTGTATTCCTTTAAAAAGCTTTCGTTAAGGCTGCTGAAAGTATGCAATTCAAAAACTCCAATAATTGTAAAACCTTCAAATTGTTCAATTGCAGCTTTTACTGTTGCTTTAAGTTTTGACGGGGAGTGTGCAAAGTCTCTGAAAATTTTAATATTTCCATTATCAAAAACTTTTTCGAGGCGTTTTGCAGCACCTTTAAAATTTGATATTTCTTGTAAAAAAACCTGTTCATCTACCCCAATTTGCTTGCATGCTGCCATAGCTGCATTGAGATTTAGCAAATTATGCTTGCCAAATATTTTCAATTCATAGCTTTTATTTTCAAAAATAATATTTGTATTTCCATTGGTTATTTTATAATCAGGCAATGAATAGCTTTGTGTGTTGCATAGTGCTTTTTGTGCTATAGATTTAAGTTCTTCATCGTTTTTGCAATAAATAAGAGTGCCGTTTAGCTCTATTGTTTTTACAAATTCTTCAAATTGCTTTTTGTAAATTTCGTATGTAGGAAAAACATTTATATGATCCCATGCAATACCTGTAATTATAGCAATATGCGGTTTGTACCACAAAAATTTAGGTTTAAGGTCAATTGCCGATGTCAAATACTCGTCACCTTCAATCACAATATATTTAGCATTGCTAAGTTTAACCATAGTTTCAAAACCTTCGAGCTGCGAACCTACAAGATAATCAAAATCAATTTTGCAGTTTTTTAAAACGTGCATAATCATAGCAGTAGTACTTGTTTTGCCATGGCTGCCTGCTACAACTATACGAATTTTGTTTTTGCTGTGTTCATAAACATATTCGGGAAATGAATAAATTTTTAGTCCGATATTTCTGGCTTTTATAAGTTCAGGATTGTCGTTTCGGGCATGCATACCAAGAATTATAAAGTCAATTGAAGAATCAATTCTGTTTTCGTCCCAATTAAAATTTTCGGGCAAAAGCCTTTTGCTTTTCAAACGTGATAGTGCAGGTTCAAAAATCTCGTCATCACTTCCGGTTATGTGATTTCCCAAATTGTGAAGTGCAATTGCCATATTGTGCATTACAGCACCACCTATCGAAATAAAGTGAATTCGCATTTGGCAAAAGTAGAATTATAAATTTAATTTATCTTCAGGTGAAGATACCTGCGGATAATATTGTTTTATCAGCTTGTGTTATCAAAAGCCGATTTTGTATCATTTTATGCTGTTTTTAAGTTTTTCAATTATCTCGAAGGTTGCCGGACAAATTTCAATGTTTTTTATTGTAAGGTGATTAATTTGATAAAATTTACGGCGATTGGTATGTGGATATTCACGACAAGCTTTGGGGCGATTTTCATATACTGTACAAAGGTTTTCGCTATCTAAAAAAGGACATGGCATTGTTTTAAAAACCCAATCGTTATCTTCATCTTTTCGCAGATATTTTTCTATAAACGTTCCGGTTTTTACCTTTAAACTTTTTGCAATATTTTCAATATCCTTATCAATAATCATTGGCCCGGTTGTTATGCAACAATTGGCACATTCAAGGCAATTTGTTTTGTTGAAAACTTCATTGTGTATTTCATTCAAAACAACATCTAAATTTTTTGGCTTTTTCCTTTTTAATCTATCGAGAAAAGCTTTATTTTCTTTGTGTTTGGCTTGGGCATTTTCTTTAAGTTTTGTTAAATTCATTTAATTTTACTTTATCTTTTTTGACGAATTCATTTTATATCTTGTGATTTTTACTGCCAAATTTCTTGATACAAATCTTGAACTATTTGCAAGTATTTTATTTATTAAACCATGAATAGCCACAGGTTTTCCCTTCATCATAGCTCTGTATCCAAAAAGTGCTACATCGGCTGCTTTTGCTACATTTCCACCTTTGAACAAACGGCTCTTTTCAAGTTTTGCATTGCTCAAAAAATTGCTTTTTGTAGGACCCGGGCACAATGCGGTAACTGTAATTCCAAAATCTTTTACTTCGTTGTGTAATGCTTGTGAAAAGCTCAAAACATAAGATTTTGAAGCAAAATACACAGCCATCAAAGGTCCCGGTTGAAATGCTGCTACTGATGATACATTCAAAATTTTACCAAAACCTGTTTTTACCATTTCATTTAAAAACAGTTTTGTGAGAAGGCTAAGCGACAAAATATTTACATTAATCATAGATTGTTCGATATTTGAGCCCGACTCGTGCAAAAAACCATATTTTCCAAATCCTGCATTGTTTACCAAGTAATCAATTTTTATTGATTTTTGTTTAAGTTCCTCAAAAATTTCTAAAGGGCTTTGGGGTTTTGAAAGATCTTTTACTATTACATAAACTTCAATTTTGTATTTAGCTTGCAGTTCGGTTTTTAAAGACTCTAATAAATCAATACTTCGGGCTAAAATTACAAGATTGCAATTTTCTCTTGCAAAAATTATAGCCAGTTCGCGTCCTATTCCTCTTGATGCACCTGTGATTAATGCAGTTTTTTTCATATTATTCTTTTCTTTCAAAGGCTCCTGCATCCGGCTTTGAGTCGCGTATGCGGTTCATGTAATCTGTACTAATCTGTGGGTTTAATATTTTGCCTATATCTTTTGCTGCCGAAAGTGTATCAAGGTCAAAATTGTATTTTGAATAATCTTTAAACTCAGGATTTTTGTTAATTAAATTATTTGTACCTGCTTGACTAAGTGTAGCACTTGTTGTTTTAAAAACTGAATTGAAGGGCAACAATGCTATGAGTTTTGACTCCTCTATATCGAGCATTACTTCCTCTTTCAATTCACCCCAAACAATTGAATTTTGAATTGAAAATGAAATAGGGTAAGTTTCGAGTACAAAACCAAATTGGTTTCTTAGTCTGTTTGTTACTGCAAGAGCAGGGTCGTTACCCCCGCTAAAATCGCAAAAGCCCGATATTGTTACATGTCTTAGGTCGTAATCGCCCCCTTTGAATGTGTAAATGCAAGCTGAACCGCAATTTGAAAATACGCTGTTTTCGGCATACACTTTTGAACGAGTTCCTCTTACAGCATTGTATGTCATGTTTTGAATTGTTGTATTATAAATTTTCACAACAGGATTTGCATCTAAAGATACCGAATCCATAAAAATACCTACAGTAGCATTCTTTATTCGAGCATGTTTTACAATATTGGCTTTTGAAGGGTACTGAAAAATAATACCAAACCATTGACCCGGTATATTAAAATATTTGTAAACAGTAAACTTGTCAGAATATTTATCTGAGGTACGATCGCCTTCAAAAATTACCGGTTCAGTATTTGTCCCTTCAACTTTTAGTGTTCCTTGAATCCATAAAGCCGAATATGGCGAAAAATATACCTTTACACCTTCTTTTATTGTAAGAGTTGCATTGTTTTTTACCTTAAAATAATCGTAAACAACATAAGGTTTTGTTTTGTCGTCCCATATCAAATCTGTACTTGTAGAATCAGAAAAATAAAAATTTGCATCCTGCCCCCAAGCTACAAGTTGCACATTTTGTAAATTTCCATTTGTTTTACAAGTTATTGAATCTCTTAAAATCAAAGGATTGCCAGCGGGATTATGATTGGGATTTGCATAAGCTTCAACAAAAACATAAATACTATCGTGAGGTTTTATAACTATATTTTCAAAAAAAATACCGGATTCGCCATCTACATTCATTCTAAAGGTAGAACTTGTGCCCCCTGCTAAAGTTATGGTGGTTTTTATTGATTGTTCATGAGGGTTTCTTACAACAAATTGGCGGTTTACCGACTTTGGTGTACCTTGATAAATCTTTGAAATTATAGTATCAAACACAATTGTATCGTAGTTAAAAGTCAATTTGTCAGAAGTGTTGTAAGTAAATGTTTCAGGCTTACAAGCCCACAAGCACAATATAAAAAGCAGGATTATTATAATTTTTGAATTTCTCAATATTTCAATTTTAAATCTATAACGAAATCAGTTTACAAAATTACACAATATTAGAAAATACATTTACTCAACATATATCACAAGCCCTTTGAGATATTCAGATTCAGGATGAAATAAATTTACAGGATGGTCTGGTGGCTGGGTTAGTTGATTTAATACCCTTACAGTTCTTCCCGCTTGATAAGCTGCCGTAAAAATCAAATTTCTGAAAATTTCTTTTGAAACAACCTGTGAGCAGGAGAATGTAAAAATTATACCTCCGGATTTTATTGCTTTAATAGCTGTTCTGTTGAGTCTGATATATGCTTCACGGGCATTTGACAAAGATTTTATATGCTTTGCAAAAGCCGGAGGATCAAGAATAATCAGATCATAATCAACTTTCATATCTTTTAAAAAATCGAATGCATCAACAGCATAACTACAATGATTAGCACTTACATTATTTAATTCAATATTTGAATTTGCAATTTTTATTGCAGGTTCAGAAGAATCGACAGTATGAACAAGCAAAGCACCGCTACCGGCAGCATATACAGAAAAACCACCTGTATAACTAAAGAGGTTGAGAACACTTTTATTATTGCAATATTTTGCTAATAAATTTCGGTTTTCTCGCTGGTCAATAAAAAAACCTGTTTTTTGTCCTTTAATCAAATCTACCTTAAACTTAAAATTATTTTCAACAACTATTGTTTCGCTTTCATTGCCCAACTTCTGTTCAACAGTATTATTAATTTCATCTCTTAAAAATATATTGTTGAGTTTTAGTTCGACAAATTGCTGCAATGCTGCAACAATTTCAAAACGTGCATTGCTCATGCCAACAGAATGAATTTGTACTACGGCTGAATGGTTGTAAATATCAATAACCAACCCCGGGCAATAGTCACCTTCGCCATGTACAAGCCTGAAAACATTAGATACTTCGCTTGGTAAAAGATTTATAGTTTTTCTATAATCAATAGCTTTTTTTAGTTTTTCAAGCCAAAAATCATAATTTATTTCAACCTTTTCAAAAGTTAAAATTCTAACACTAATTGAGCCATTTTGATAATGACCTAAAGCCAAAAAATCATTTTTTGATGAATATACTTCTACAATTTCGCCATTTTGAATATCACTATCACTCTTTGCAATTGCACCGCTGAAAACCCATAAATGTTGCCTTAGAAGTGATTTTTCTTTAGTGGGTTTAAGAATTATTTTTTTATACATTTTTGGTGCAAAATAAATTTGAATATTCAAATAAAATAAATAGCTTAAATAATTTAACTTTGCAGAAAAAAAAACATGAACTCAATTATATTATTTGGAATGCCGGGCGGTACAGAGTGGATTTTGATTTTGCTTGTAGTAGTGCTTCTTTTCGGTGGTAGAAAAATACCTGAACTCATGAGAGGACTTGGTACAGGAATTCGTGAATTTAACAATGCCAAAAACGATGTAAAAGATAAAATTCGCGAAGGCATGAACGATGAACCTAAAAAAGACAACGAAGCAAAATAACAGGTTTTGAATTACCCCAAGGGATTTAACAACTTTTCTCAAAAGGTAAAATCAGGCGAAATTTCATGTTGCGCACTGGCAGAGTTTTATCTTTCAAACATTGAAAAAAACAAACATCTAAATGCTTTCTTGGAAGTTTATGCTGATGAAGCTATACAGCAAGCAAAAAAACTTGATAAAAAAATAGAAAATTGTGAAAAAACAGGTCGCCTTGCGGGTATGTTTGTGGGGCTTAAAGATAATATTTGTTACAAAAATCATCATGTTTCTGCTTCGAGCAAAATACTTGAAGGTTTTGAGTCGCTTTATTCAGCAACAGTTGTTGAAAGACTACTTGCCGAAGATGCAATAATCATAGGCAGATTAAACTGTGATGAATTTGCAATGGGAGCATCAAACGAAAACTCAGCTTATGGAGCAGTTTTAAATTATTTTGACAATACTAAAGTTTCAGGAGGTTCGTCGGGTGGTGCGGCAGTTGCTGTTCAGGCAAATTTATGTACAGCTTCTCTTGGCTCTGATACCGGAGGTTCGGTACGCCAACCTGCTGCTTTTACAGGTAATTTCGGCATTAAACCAACTTATGGAAGAATAAGTCGCTATGGACTTTTATCCTATGCTTCATCGTTTGACCAGATTGGACCAATAACTTCAACTATTGAAGATATGGCTTTGTTGCTCGAAATTATTTCGGGAAATGATGAGTTTGATGCAACATGCACGCAAAAACCTGTTGAAAAATACTCGGAAATAAACAAAATTGATAGAAAACTTAAAATTGCATACCTTGATAATTACATCAATTCAAACGGAGTACAACCTGAAGTTAAAGAAAAAACATATCAAATAATTGAAAATCTAAAAAATAAAGGGCATAAAGTAGAGGCAGCCAATTTTGAACTTTTAGATTATCTTGTGCCCTGCTATTATGTTTTAACAACTGCCGAAGCCTCATCAAATCTAAGCAGATATTCGGGTTTGCTATATGGTTATAGAAGCAAAAACAGCATTGACCTCGAATCTACTTTCAAAAAATCAAGAAGCGAAGGTTTTGGCGACGAAGTTAAAAGAAGAATTATGTCGGGAACTTTTGTTCTCAGCTCAGATTATTACGATGCCTACTATTCAAAAGCACAAAAAGTTAGGCGTGTAATTCAAAACCGCACTAAAGAACTTTTTGCAGATTACGATTATATTTTGAACCCTACAACTCCTACAACTGCCTTTGAAATAGGAGGTAAAACAAACGATCCTATAGCTATGTATCTTGCCGATATTTTTACAGTACAGGCTCCACTTGCAGGCAATCCGGCCTTGAGTATTCCCTGTGGTGTAGATAATAATGGAATGCCTATTGGTATTCAGGTGATGACTGATTTATTTAATGAAAAACATCTTATTAACTTTGCAAAATATCTTTGCGAAGAGATTATTAAATAAAACAAAAAATTGAAAAATTTAATATTATCATTTACACTTATTGTACTTGGGTTTTTGCCTAAAACTGCTTTTACAAAAAATAATAACGGTAAAAATAATTTTGACACTATTGCAAACCGCATAGAAAAAATAAAATGTAGCATTCCAATAGAGTATAATCAATATGTACAGGCTTTTATTGATAGCTATGCCGACCGCAACAATACAGAAATAAGTAAGCAATTAAGCAAAGCATTTTATTATCTTCCCGATATTGAAAAACAACTTAAACACAGCAAATTACCAATAGAATTGCAATATCTTGCCTTTGCTCTTAGCGGAATGGATAATCAAAAAATATCAGAAGAAGGAGGCTCGGGTGTTTGGCAGATGAAATACTATGTTGCAAAAACATACGGTCTTAAAATCAATTCGTACATTGACGAACGCAGAGATATTGAAAAATCAACAACTGCAGCAATTTTGTATTTTGAAGATTTATATAAAATATACGAAGATTGGAACTTGGTAATTGCAGCATTTTATTCATCAGAAATAGAAGTAAATAAAGCAATAAGACAAAGCGGAGGCAACTTAGAATACTGGAAAATTCACAATTATCTTTCAACACAGGCTCAAATTGCAGTTCCTAAATTTATTTCGGCAATATACATAATTCATCATTTTAGAAATCATAAAATTCCGGTATCATCGTATAAAGCTGTAAAAACTGATACAGTTTACGTTAAAAACTGGACAACTTTCGAACAAATCAATAAACTCACAGGTATAGAAACAGAATTTTTAAAAGAATACAATCCTATATTCAAAAAGGGTATAATTCCTTACAATGTTAACAGATATTTTATATATATACCTTATGAAAAAGTCATGAATTTTAAGGATAATGAAGATTCATTATATGTTTTCAAATTTAAGGAGCCTGGGTTGGTTACTTTGCCGGGTAACAAACCAAAACAAACAAATCAAAATGATACATCTGTAATAGATGATGGTTCGAATATTCAGAATATTGAAGAAAACAACAATAATTCTGTTAATGATAATGAAAACGAAAATATTGAAACCCAAAAGAAAACCGATAATCTTAAAAATAAAAAATTAGTAATTTATAAAGTAAAAAAAGGCGATGGATTACTTAAAATAGCTAAAAAATACGGTTGTACCATTTCAGATATTAAAAAATGGAACAACCTTAAAAAAAACAACATAATTCCTGGGCAAAAACTCAAGATTTATATTGAAAAACCCAAATCATCAAACTCGTCAAAAGCCAAAAAGAAAAAGAAAAAAAAGAAATAATAAATCTTTTAAATGAAGCCAAGTAAAGAACCGGTATATATTTCGCCAGTTAAAATTTTTGGAGCTTTAGTTTTGCTTAATGTAATTCTTGCTTGCATTGTTTTTATTTTTCCAACCGGTAAAATCAAATTAAATGATAAATATTCATTAGTTTTTGTACCGCTCAACAAAATTTTTGACAAAGAAGAAAAAGTAGTAGTAGATGTAAATAAAGTAATAGCAAATATCAATACTGTTGATACTAACCTTGTTTCAATAGATTCGAAAAAACTGAACAAAAATAAATTTGAAGAAATATTAGTACCTGCCGATAAACAAATTCAATACCCGGGAAAAAACAGAATTGCTCTTACTGAATTTTTTAAATCATTGTCGGATGTTGAAACACAAAATACTTTGATTAGAATAATTCACTATGGCGATTCGCAACTTGAAGGCGACAGAATAAGCGATTATTTACGCAATCGTTTTCAGTTGAGGTTTGGCGGCTGGGGACCCGGAATAATCTTACCTTATGATATATCAAACTCAAGAATAAGTGTAATTCAAAAAGAAAGCAAAAACTGGATAAAACACGCTATTTACGGCAATACACCAAAGCTCAAGAATGGATTTTACGGAATTGCCGCATCTTCGTATCTATACAAAAGCGAACCTATAAATACTCAAGATAGTTTAAAGAATATAAACGATTCAATTTCAAAAAAACAAAACATTGCAGGTGCTTGGTTTGACATAACAAATACAAAAGTTAGTTTTCCACGAGTAAGACAATACAACCGCATTACATTTTTGTATTCTGCCGAGAATCCATTTATTTTAAAAATAAAATCAAAACAAGGTACAAGCCTAGTAAGCGAAGTTTTGCCCAATACATTTGCAGCATGCAAAACATGGAAAATAGAAGATAATACAAGCGGTATTTCGATTTATGTAAATGGCGAAAGTCCTTACTTTTATGGTATAGCTTTAGATGGAAATTCGGGTGTGGCGGTTGATAATTTTCCAATGCGTGGCAGTTCGGCACTGGGTTTTGAAACAATCAACCGAAAAATGTTGAATGAACTTTACAGTCAAATGAATGTTAAACTAATTATTCTACAATATGGCATAAACTTAGTTCCCGAGCCTAAAACAGATTATACATGGTATGAAAAATCTTTTTCAAGGCAACTTGCATTTATTAAAGCTGCGGCACCGTTTGCTTCTGTATTGGTAATTGGTCCGTCAGATATGAGCATGAAAACTACCGATGGTTATGAAACATATCCAAATTTAGTACTTATAAGAAATGCCATGAAAAAAGCTGCTTTTCAAAATGGCTGTGCATTTTGGGACTTGTATGCCGCAATGGGTGGCAAAAACAGCATGAGTAGTTGGGTAGAAAACAATTTGGCAGCCAAAGATTTTACACATTTTAGCACCAAAGGAGCAAGGTATGTTAGCGAAATGCTTTACAATGCACTGATTGATGAATACCAGAAATATCTGAAAGAAAATAAAGGAATTTAATTTCATTAACCATAATTTTTAATTAAACTTTGATAAAGTTAAACCCTTATTAATAGAAGTATTACTTTGTTTTTTTTTCGTTTGTTTTAGCGTTTAAATTTTGTAAAATGTTTATCAATCTCTGGTCGTAATTCAACACCCGCTTGCTCAAAGCAGTCCAACAAGTCGGTGTAAGTTCCTTCACCAGCTAAGAAGTCCCAAAACTCGGCTGCAACTTTCACTTCTTTCTTCAAGTCTAACATTCCTTTCATTGTCCAACGCTTATATTCTGCTGGCTCGTAAGGATTATAGGGAATAGAAATTAGCGTATTTACTTTCGCTTTCGGATGCTGATAAAAATATACTGCCAGCCATTCAAGCATGTTTCTTTTGTAAGAAATAAAATCTCCTTTATTTGGCTTTACTGTTTTTAAATCAAACATGAAAATTTCGTCTGTTTTTGAAGCGAGAAACAAATCAACCTTAACTGACTTGAGTTTTTTCTCTTTCCCTTTTTGAGCAACTTTTCTAATTCGTTCCGTTTCGTCTGCTTTATTTACATCACCGCCTACGGATAAATCATTCATGATTTCCTGAATTTCGTTTTGCGCTTCGTCAGTGATTATTTTTCCAAGCTCATATTGAGAATAAACCTCTTTAAAAATTCCTTTCGCAAGTTCCTTTGCGACAGGTTCAAAAATGCTTGTTCCAAAATTTGTATTCAGAGAATGAATGAAAGAGAATAAAGCCATTCGGTCTTTGCCTAACAGTCGTGTGTGAAAAGGCATTGATGCGGGTTCTGGATTATAGTTTTGAAATTTGTTTCTTCTTTTTTCTTCCCGAATTAAATTCTAACAATTTACTCCAATCAATTATTCCTCCGTCATCACAATAATTTTCAGCAAATTCATTTGTAAGTTTGAACAAAAATGAGGCGTAAGCAATTTCAAATTCTTCATTCTTTTCTTTGGCTTTATGTCCGATTGGCTCTATAATTTTTATGTAAAGTTCATCATCATTTGAAATCAAATGCCAAAAATCTTGTCCGCAAATTTTTTCATAACCAGCTTTATCTGCCTTGTTTCTCTTGTTACCAAAGCAACAACCATTTATAACCTTTACTTCTTTACCATCTTTTCCCCATTTCTCTTTCGCTAACTTAGCATTGAGTTTAATCTGACTGATTTGACCTTTATTTCCCCAATTCCAACCTGCTTTACATTCAACAACATAAATAACACCTTCTTTTTCAAACTTAAAATCCATACCAGAGCCATCTTTGTCAAATTTTTCAGCATCATAAACTTGATTACATACAAAAATTGCAAGTCCTTCAATAAATTCTCCAAACAATGTTTCTTCGCCAGATTGCAAATAAGCATCTGCCATTGATTTTACTAATTGTTGTGCTGAAAAAATGTTCTTTGCTTTAAAAAGATACGGATTTTTGTGTAACAACAAATGGTTTAGATTTAGTTTTTCCTTTACAACATCTAATCTTTGTTTATGAAATAAAGCAATATGTGTTTCTGCATATTTCTGTATATCATCCAATTTTAACTCTCTCATACGCTACTTTTGGTTCAAATAAAACAAATTCTCTTTCCTTAATTCGAGATTTAATCAACTCAACATATTCAGGCAAAATTTCAATTCCGATAGAATTACGGTGCATATTTTCGGCAACTCGTAAAGTTGTTCCTGAACCTGCAAATGGGTCTAAAACTACATCGTGTTCTTTGGTAAAAAGTTTAATAAACCATTCAGGTAAAGCATCGGGAAATGCAGCACTATGATTTTTATTGTTGCACTCGGTTGAAAGATGTAATACATTATTCGGATAAACCGTTTCTTTTCCGAGCCAATTAGAAATGTTTTTTCCGAAACCACTTCCGTTTTTGGCATTATCTCTAATCTTATCCGTTTCACTCAAATTTTTCAATCGTCCATTTGCCCAATCTCCTATAGGAACTTTTACTTCATCTTGATACATATTGAAAGTTCTTGTTTTGTTGAATTGCAACAATCTCTCCCAAGAATCACGAAAACGATTTGGCCACTTTCCCGGATATGAATTTTTTTTGTGCCAAATAAATTCTTCTGTCCAAAGCCAACCTTGATTTCTTAAAGCCAAAATCAATTCCAAAACATAAGTATGTCTTTCTCCGTTTTCTGCTTTTTCTTTTATGTTCAAAATAAAAGTTCCGTCAGGTTTTAAAATTCGTAAAAGTTCTTTACCAATCGGCAAAAACCATTCAACATATTTTTCAGGATTTATGCCTCCATAAGTTTGTTTTCTGCGGTCTGCATACGGTGGCGAAGTAACAATTAAATCAACCGAATTGTCGGGCAAAGTTTTTAAAACTTCTTTACTGTCGCCTAAAAATATTTCTGTTTTAATTTCTTGCATTGTTAATCATTTCATTAAAAATTGTTTGATAAATAGTTTCTATATCAGTAAGCAAACCGCTTTCTAATCCTTTCTTAGCAATACGAATTTCATCATCGGTCAGTTCTCTGCCAATTTTTTCTTGTGCTTCAAATTGCAAATCTTCTTTTGTAATTGCAAAAATGATTTCGTTCTGTTGTATTGTTTCCATTGTTCAATATTTTTAATTGAGTGAGTAATTTGCGTTAGGGATTGAAGTGAAAATCCTTTTGTGAGGAACGAACAAAAGATTGTAGCGGAAAGCCCGACCCGCAGGGGAACGCCCAAATAAATTGTCGGCTTTGTCTTGGCGTAATTTTATGCTGTATTGTTTTACGAGTTTATTGTATGACGGCAAAAATTCTTTTTCCTTTTCTGCTCCGAATTGTGCTTCGTCAATTTCTCCTTGTCTCAATTTGTATTTGTATTCGGGAACAGGGAAAAACTCGTTGTTGAACTCGTAGAGTGCTCGCAACAATTTTTCCTCAAACTCCAATGTGTGGCTGTTTGTCAGAAATTCTTTGAGTGCTTTTGTGATGCGGCTGATTTCTGTCTGCACATCAACCAAGTTGTATATGGTAACTTTGCAGTTTCCGATAAGAGCGTTGAAAGCAGAAACATCAATACCAATTGCGTTCATTCCAAGTTCGCATGCTTGAACCATAGTCGTTCCACTGCCAGAAAATGGGTCAAGCACAATGTCGCCTTTTTTGAAATAGGTTTCTGTTTTGAACTTGTCGGTTTTGCTGTCAAGGAAATATTCTACAAGTTGCGGAATGAACTTGCCCTTGTAAGGATGCAATCGGTGAACATGTTTTGTAGTTTCCGCTTCCTTGTATTGGTCAAATGACAATGCCCAGTTTAAGTCGCTACCGAGTTGGTCTTTCCAGGAAACCTCACGGTGACCGTTGTAAGATTTGTAGTAGTTGATTAAGTCCTGTTTAGAAACTTGTGTTGATCCATTGTCGCCAATCTTTTTTATCCGTCCGTATTGAATGAGGTAAGAGATGTTAGCAGTCGTAACTGTCTTACCCGTGTGCTTTGTCGCCCACTCGCTTGCTTCTTTTATTGTCAGTAATTCGTCTGTCGCTATCATTTTCAATTCAATTGTCAAGTTAGACAAAAATAATATTACAATTATATTTTATGAGTTTTAGTTTAGATATATTTTCAACAATTCTAAAAATTATTTCCCTATTTTTAATAAAGAAAAAGAATTATTAGCCATTTTGAGCAAAACAAAATGAAAAATTTAAAAATAATTTTTTACATCGTTTAAATCATTTAATTCAACAATTTCTTTAGGTATATTTTCTATTTTTTTTGAATCGTGATTAAAAAAAATACAATTAAATCCAAGATTATAAGCTCCTAAAATATCGGCTTCAAAATTATCTCCAACCATGAGGCTGTTTTCGGCAAATGTAGCTGCTGCCGAAAGAGCAGACTTAAAAATTTGTGGATTTGGTTTTTGTACTCCTACATCTTCAGAGTTTGTAATAGTACTAAAAAAATGAAAAATGCCCGATGTTTTTAGCTTAATTTCTTGTGTTTCTTTAAAACCATTTGTTATTATGTGTTGTTTATAATCTTTTTCAAAAAATCTTAGCATTTCTAAAGCCCCGCTCATTAAATTTCCTTTTGTCGGACATTTTTCTACAAATTCATTTTCAAATATTTCATGGAATTTTTCATTTTCAATTCCAAGTTCAGTAAAAGTTTTGCTAAACCTAAGTTTACGAAGGGTTTGTTTGTCAATTTTACCATCGCGATAATCGTCCCATGCGGCATCATTATGGTGACAATAGGTATTATGAAAAACTTCGGGTTTGTGTTTTGTCAATTCATTTAGTTTGTATTTTTCAAAAAGCTCAAAAACAGTTAAGCGGGCATTGGTAGGGTAATCCCACAATGTATGGTCGAGATCCCAAAAAATATTGGTTATTTTGCTTTTATCAAACATCTTACTTGAAAAAATAAGGTAAATTTCAAAACTAATAAATTTCGTTTTTAAAACTTTTATGAGCACAAACAAAATAATACCATAAAATTGTTGACAAATTTATAAGTTTGAAACCCTGATGAAAATAGTTAAAGCATTTGCTCTTTTCAGCTTAACTCTTATTTTTTTTAATGCCAATTCCCAATTTGAAATTTCAACCGGAATTGGCTTAAACAGTACAATTCCATTAAAACAGCGAGATACTTTCAGCGGTTCTCAAACTTTTGCTTTTTCGGTTATTCCCAAATTCTCAATTAATAAAAATTTGAAAGTTGTAAATTCAATAAAACCCAACAATTTGAAAATTACTAACAATAATGATGCTAGTGAAGTTTTATGGCAATCGGCAACTGTAGGGCTTGGAGGTGAATATTTGATTAGCAAAAACAAAGATATTAATATTTTTCTAATGCTAAACTATGGCTTTTTGTACAAGTACGGAAAAAATATTCTTTCTCAAAACTCATCTTCGGGCTATTCATTTATCGAATTGAAACCAAACAATAAATTTGTTCAAAATACAGAAATAGGTTTTTTTTATTATCCTCATGATTTTGTAATGGTTAAGGGCAGTTATGCTGTGCCTATGTTTTACAAAAACGAGAAATATCCATACCCATCATCATTAGAATTAAGTATTTTTTACAATTACAATTTTTCAAAAAAACAAAATAAAAAAAATGTTGAGTCAAATCCACATAGAGAATTTTGTCAAAATCTTCAAATAGGCAAATTATATATTTTAGAAGACCGCAAAGACACTGTTTACCTTACATTGCGTAGAGCATTTGCCGAAAAATACCATTTCAGTAAATACTGTTTTATAGATGACAACGAACTTAAAACAAAACTCGATTCGTTTGCAGCATCGACTGATTTTAAAAATATTTTTATTGCAAAAACCGGTACCATAGTTTACGATATTGGCAGAGCAGCAACAAATGGTATAATTATCTATAATTACCTTATGCAAAACCCTATAGATGACGAACCTTTCTTTGTGCGAAACCGCTCATCTGATGTGAATTTTGAACACTCTGGTACAGCAAATAAAATAGTAAACAAACTAAACAAAGCACTTTTTAACAATTGCAGTACTTATAAAAACTAATAATTCTATTTTTATTTAAGAAAAATTGCAAATTTGTACGTGCTTTTAATTTAAAAAAAATGAATTATCAAATAAATACTTTCGAAGAATATCTCGAAATCTATAAATATAGTATTGAAAATCCCGAAGGATTTTGGGCTGAAATAGCATCAAATTTTTTTTGGCATAAAAAGTGGGATAAAGTTTTGGAATGGAATTTTACAGAACCTGAAATAAAATGGTTTTTAAATGCCAAACTAAATATTACCGAAAATTGCTTAGACAGGCATTTAGCTGATGGAGGTGAAAAAACTGCAATAATATGGGAGCCAAATAATCCTGATGAAAATGTAAGAAAAATTACATACAAACAGCTATATACTGATGTTTGCCTTTTTGCAAATGTTTTAAAAAGCAATGGTGCCAAAAAAGGTGATAGAATTTGTATTTATATGCCCATGATACCAGAACTTGTAATTGCAATGCTTGCTTGTGCCCGTATTGGAGCAATACACTCGGTTGTGTTTGGTGGATTTAGCGCCAAAAGCATTGCAGATAGGGTTGAAGATGCCGGTTGTAGGATGCTTATAACTGCCGATGGGGTTTATCGTGGGGCAAAATTGCTTAATCTTAAAGGAATAGTTGATGAAGCATTGATAAATGACAATTTAATTAAAAAAGTTATAGTTTTTAAAAACAGAGGCATTAATATCAAAATGCAAACGGAACGAGATATATGGTGGCATGATGAAATTGAAATAGCCACTACCGATTGCAAAGCTGAAATTATGGATAGCGAAGATATGCTATACATACTCTATACAAGCGGAAGTACCGGCAAACCAAAAGGAGTAGTACATACTTGTGGCGGATACATGGTTTATACTGCATATACTTTTTCAAATGTTTTTCAATATAAATCAAACGAAATTTTCTTTTGCACTGCTGATATTGGTTGGGTAACAGGTCATTCATATATTGTATACGGTCCGTTGCTTAGTGGTGCTACATGTCTTATGTTTGAAGGAATTCCAACTTATCCTGATTCCGGAAGATTATGGGAAATAGTAGAAAAGCATAAAGTAAATATATTATACACCGCTCCAACAGCAATAAGGTCGTTAATGCAAGCGGGAACTGAATTTGTAAGAGGTAAAGATTTAAGTTCATTATCAAAACTCGGATCTGTTGGTGAACCAATAAACGAAGAAGCCTGGCACTGGTATAATGAAAATATTGGCAATAGCAAATGCCCCATAGCCGATACATGGTGGCAAACCGAAACCGGAGGCATTTTGATAAGCCCTATTGCAGGAATTAGTCCAACTAAGCCAAGCTATGCAATGTTACCTTTACCTGGTATCCAACCGGCAATTGTTAATGCTCAAGGCGAAGAACTTTTTGAAAATAATATTAGCGGAGATTTATGTATTAAGTTTCCCTGGCCCGGAATACTAAGAACTACCTATAATAATCATGAACGCTGCCGTACAAACTATTTTGAGACATATAAAAACATGTATTATACAGGCGATGGTTGTCTTAGAGATAAAGATGGATTTTACCGTATAACAGGAAGAGCTGATGATGTATTGAAAGTTTCTGGCCATAGGATTGGTACAGCCGAAGTTGAAAATGCCATTGATTTGCATCATAAGGTAATAGAATCAGCAGTGGTAGGATTTCCACATCATATCAAAGGACAAGGAATTTATGCTTTTGTGATTTGCAATAACGAGAATACTGATTCAGATAAACTAAGAACAGAAATAATAGATATTGTAACTAAAGAAATAGGTTCGTTTGCAAAACCTGAAAAAATTCAATTTGTTAACGGGCTTCCCAAAACACGTTCAGGCAAAATAATGAGAAGAATTTTACGTAAGATAGCAGAAGGAGAAACAGAAAATCTTGGCGATACGACAACCTTGCTCGATCCTACAATTGTAGAAGAAATTAAAACCGGAAGCTTAAGTTTAGCTTAATTATTTTCATGTTAAATTTTTGATTCTAATAATTAAAACCCCCCTCAATAAACCAAAACCCTCTGCACAAAAACATCATTGCCTGATTTTATTTTTACAAAGTAAATGCCTTTGCCGGCGGGGATTTGGATGGTTTTTGTGTTTTGATTTATTTGTGTTAAAGTAAAGGGAATTTCTTTGCCGAGAAGGTCAAAAATCTTTAGTTGATAATCTGATGAATTTTGTGTTTGGAAAGTGAAAGTTCCTGAATTTGGATTGGGGTAGATTGAAAAATCAGAGGTTTTGTTCACTGATTTTACTCCTAAAGTAATCGTTTGGCAACTTTGCGAAGTG
>JABWCE010000032.1 GCA_013359235.1 Bacteroidota bacterium | reverse complement strand
CTCTATACATTACAAATTTTTAGAAACGACCGAAAAATCCAATTGCACAGAGGTACATTGTATTTGATAAGGTGAAAAAGTGATTTTTTTTTAATAAAACCATTCACTTCTATCTCAAAAATCAATAATTTGTTTTTATTAAGTAATTGTCACATTTTTACAAAAATTTTCGTAAGCTCTAATATTAAAATTAAAAACATTTGAAAATTTCAAATAAAATTATTCTCATTACTGTTTTTGCAGGTATTGTATCGTGCAAAAGAGAATTGAATACAAGCTGGGATGCAGAATATACATTACCAATTGCACAAGCCGAAATGGATATTTCTGATTTGACAGGCGATAGTCTTTTAATCAAAAATTCAAACAATTCACTTGATTTGGTTTATGATTATTCATTAGCTGTTGACAGTATAAATAATTATCTTGAAGTACCTGATACTTTACAATCCAAAAGCGTAACCCTTGCAAGTTTGATGCTTGAAAACCGTAAAATGAGTGATACAATTACACTTGGCGAAATTTACCCCTTATCAAAACTTCTTGACGGACAAACCATGCCATTAGAGGCATTTGATATAAAATCGAGCAGCGGACAGGATATTGATGTTACAAAAGATTTTTTTAAACAAGCAAAGTTTAAAGAAGGGTATATAGATATGACACTAAGTAATGATTTGCCGGTAGAAGCCGAAAAAATTGTCTTTATGCTTGTAAACAAAGCCGACCAGCAAATAATAGTTTACGATTCGTTTTTGAATGTACTGCCGGGTGCATCTGCATCAACGAGCAAATCACTTGCCGGTAAAAAAATTGACGGAGTGCTAACCGGAATTGTAAAACAAGTAAAAACAAAAGCAAGCAGCGGAGCGGTTTTAATCAATTCAAAAAAAGGCATAAGACTTGATTTATCAATTCGCGATATAAAACTTGATTTTGCCACAGCCGTATTCCCTGCTCAAGATTTACTTGTTGAAAATCAGGAAGTACAATACAATTTTGGAAATTCGCAAGTAACGTATATGGAAATAAAATCAGGCTTTGTGATAATGGAAGTGTTTAGTAATGTTCAGGAAGAAATAATACTCGATTACTCAATACCAAATTCATCGCGAAATTTTAATCCTAATGATTATGTAAAACAAACAGTAAGAGTTCCGCCTGCAAAAAATGGCTCTTTTTCGAAAGTTGTAAAACAATTTCCACTTGATGGATATGCTGTATCGTACAAAGGCAAAACTCCCGATGTTCCTCCATTCAAATACAATACGGTTTACAGCGAATTTAAAGCGAGGATAGAATACACCGGCATTGAACGTACAATTTCACTATCAGATAGTGTTTTTGTACGTTTTGGGCTTGTAGATATAAAACCCAAACTTGCAATTGGTGATTTTGGAAAACGCGAATTTAGTTTTGTTCAAAAAAATAAAATAAAAGCATTTGAAAACTTAAAAGGCAATATAAGCCTTGAAGATGTAAAACTTAGTATTGGGTTTAAAAACACATTTGGTATTGAAGCCGATATGACTTTAGAAAGCATTGCAGGCACAAACAATCGCATGTCAAAAACAGTATCGCTTCTATCACCGCAATTGCCCGGTGTTTTTACAATAGAACGAGCAAAAAACAATCCCTTTGTTCCATTTTATTATACTTTGAATTTTGATAAATCAAATTCAAATATTAAGCAATTTCTCGAAAATTTGCCTGACGAAATAAATTCAAGTTTTTCAATGGTTGTAAGACCAAGAGGCTCGTTTGACTATACCGATTTTGTTTTTGATACAAGCAGGCTTTCTGTCAATCTTCGCTTGGAAATGCCTGTAGAATTTGGCACTGACGGGCTTGAACTGAGCCGCCTTCAAGGCTTTAACCTGCGTAATATTAAAAATATTGATAAAGTAAAAAGTGCAGTTTTAAAACTTGAAGTAATAAACGGCTACCCTCTTGAAGCATACACAGATATAGAATTTCTCGACAATAATGAAACACTGCTTGCTACCCTTAACGAACCCGGAAGCATACTAACTGCATTGCCCGCTAATACTGATATAAACGGGTTAGTTACAAATCCGCTTACTTCTACTTTAATATATGAAATACCTTCGGCAAAAATGATGATTATAAAAAAAGCTGCCAAAATAAGAATAAAGACCTCTTTTAAAACCATTGAAGGCAAAAGATTTAAAATTTACAGCAATTACAAATTAAAAGTAAAACTTAAAGGAAATTTTATTTATGAAAACGGTTTTTAAAATTTTTACCATTGCAATATTTTATTTTCAAGCAGAAGCCCAAAACAATGACATAAACAAATGGAAAAACTTTGACAACTATTACGATAACCTTTATAAACCGACTAAAAAAACAGAAATTATAAATGTAACATTTTTGCAGAATATTTCGGCAAAAGGACTAAATAACAAGTTTTTATATCCGTTTATTTTAAATAAAAATCTTGATAGAAATACAATTGACAACAATCTTAAAAGCAATAAATTAAAAAAAACCGAAATTGAAAATAATATCAGTTTCACGTACATAAACCTTAAAAAATCAACATTTAAAAACAAAAATATATTTTGGCTTTTGAATGGTGCATTTATGGGCAGAACGTCAATAAAAATGAGCAACGATGCTGCAAAACTCATTTTTAAAGGTAATACTGATACCTCAAAATACATTTTTGACGATTGTTATTTTTACAACATTAAGTATAACAAACTCGGTGCTGGATTTTTCTTAATTGATAACAAAAGCCCCAAACCCTTAAATTTAAAATTTATAATAAATATTATTCAGGTTGTAAATAATATTGATTTTGTAACTTTTCAAAGAAACTATCTCAAAAGCAGTGAAGATTCGTTTGAATTGGGCTTAAACTACGATGCAACTTTTGCTTCATCAAATCTATCGGACTTTAACGGTATGGGGCTTTCAAGCGATATTAGCATTAATTATAAAACCAATAAAAACAGTATTTTTAGTTTTTCTATCACAGATTTGGGTTTTGCTAAATTCAAAAACTCTGTAAATTTTTATACCTCAAACAACATACATAAATTTGAAGGCATACAAATACCAGATATTAAAATCTTGAATGATAACAAATATTTTCAAGGGCAAATAGATTCAACAGTTAATAAATTTTCGAACAAACGCGAAAATATAAGCAAAACCATTTTTGTAGCACCATTAGTAGAAATGGCTTACACAACAAGCCATAAAAGCGGTTACTATACAGCAGCAGTACGAAAACTCGGTTTGAAAAACAATCCCGAAATAAGTTTAAAATATTTTAATTTTATAAATCAAAAAATGATTGGCGGTGTGAGTATTGGGTATTTGAACAGTGTTTTTTTAAATGCCGATGCATCATTTTCAATCAAAAACAAAATTTATTTTCAGATCGGGTTAAAACATTTAGAAGCATTAATTTTACCTTCAAAATTTGGCGGAGCCGGAATATATGCAGGTTTTCAGATTTTGTATTAATTAAATTTAACTCTATTTACAAGCGAACGGCCAAGCGTAATTTCATCGGCAAATTCAAGTTCACCTCCAATAGCAATACCCCTTGAAATCTGTGAAATTTTCACTTCGTAATCTTTAAGTTTTTTTGAAATATAAAAAGCCGTTGTATCGCCTTCTATAGTGGCACTAAGAGCCATTATCACTTCTTCAATTTCATCGGTTTTTACTCTGTTGAGCAACGAAGCAATGTTTATTTCACCGGGTCCTATTCCATCAACTGGCGAAATTAATCCATTTAAAATATGATAAGTTCCGTTAAATTGATTTGTACTTTCAATAGAAATGCAATCTTGAAAATCTTTTACAACACATATTATTTTTTTGTTGCGGTTTACACTATTACAAATATCACAAAGTTCATTTTCTGAAACATTATGACAAACTCTGCAAAACAAAAGATTGGTTTTGAGGTTTAAAATAGCTTTTGCCATTGATGCAACAATATCTTCGGGTTGTTTCATCAGATGAATAACCATTCGCAATGCAGTTTTTTTGCCAATTCCGGGAAATTGCGAAAGCTCGTTTACAGCCTGTTCTAATACTTTTGAAGGCAGATTCATTTTGTAATGAGCAAAAATACAATGATATTTTAAGATTTTAGCTTTTAGAAAATAGCTCAAAAAATTGAAATTCATAAAAAGTAATTATAAATTTGCAAGCCCATTTCGGGGTGTAGCTCAGCCCGGTAGAGTCCACGTCTGGGGGGCGTGTGGTCGCAAGTTCAAATCTTGTCACCCCGACTTTTTTTATTAAGGATTTCAATTTAATTTTTGAAATCCTTTTTTAATTATTATTGTTTTTCAACTTAATATTGCAATATGTTTTTAAGAATGATATGGGTAGGGGCAATAGTTATTGTATTGATGGGCAACGGCTGTAAAAATGTTTCAAAAAAACAAAGTGCAGCAAATGATTCTACTTTCAACGAGCTTTTGTTGTGCAGAATGGGTACAATTGAATATGAAATAAAAACAGTAAAATCAGTAGCTACATCAAATGCCGACAAAAAGCATGTAATTGCCGAAGTACACATAAAATATCCCGAATTGCGTTGTGCAAATAATAAACTTAAATATTCTGTATCTGATTATATTAACAAACTCATTCAAGATTTGCTAAAAGAGAATATGAATGAGGAAGATACAGCAAAAGCCCGGTCAATAAAATCAGCATCATCGGCATTTATCAATTCAAGTAAAAAAAACATTGAAAATTATCAAAAACTAAACCCTGACGACCGCCAGCAGGTGTGGTATTGCGATATAATTGGTAATGTAGAAATGCAATCAAACAATTATATTACAATCAGGTTCAATTATGATTCTTATACGGGTGGAGCACATTCAAATTATGCCCAATTTTGGGCAACATTTAATATTGGCAATGGTAAAAAAATTACTTGGGATGATATTTTAGCAGATAAAGATAAATTTACAAAACTTGCCGAACTTAGATTTAAACAAATAAATGGTTTGCCTCTTAATCAAAAACTTACTCAAAGTGAAGGTTTTCTGTTTGAAAACGACAAATTTTATCTTTCCGACAATTTTGGTCTATCAAAAAATGGTATTATTATGTATTTTGAGCCATATCAGGTAGCTCCGTATTCGTTTGGTGCAAGTGAACTTTATTTTAAATATATAGAAATTGCCGAAATGTTAAACCCTACTTTGTTTGACAACCCAATTTAATCAATTATCACCTTTGTCACATACCCTGTATTATCATCCAAAATTATCTTTACATAATATATCCCTTTTGATAGTTTGCTGCCAATTGTGGCTGTGTAAT
>JABWCE010000011.1 GCA_013359235.1 Bacteroidota bacterium | reverse complement strand
GAAAGTGTTTGAGGGAGCAAAGAAAACAGTATCACGTGTACAACTGCGGCGATACTCAAAAGTCTTTTTCTGAAAAAATGATTGTACCATGTCGGGGAGACCGGGTCCATCTAACGCTCTCGGAAGTTTGACAAATTTTTTCCTATACCTGCAAGAAACACCGGCAGAATCAGGGGCGTGAATGACATTTAAGTAATTTGAATATTCGCTTGCAACATAAATTTTTCCATCGGGAGCCAATTGCAAATAGTCAAATCTATTAATAGTATCAATTCTTATTTTTGAATTAATAAAATCAATTTTATTTTTTTTTGAAACATCGAATTGATCTATATGAGAATATGAAGAAACAGCATATAAAAATTTACTTTTAGAAGAAAACTCAACTACATCATATTTTATTGAATCAAAAATTATTATATTGTTTAGTTTGCCAGTTTTTGAATTAAAATCAGCAATAAATGAAGGTTCCCCAATAGCAGTACTTGAAAGTTTTTTACCATCGGGAGAAAATTTCATAGGACTATTGACTGTATAATTGTTTTTATAATAAACTCCTGTATTACTTTTTATAAGTTTAGAACTTACACCGTTATTACCAACTTGAACTGCAAAAAAGGTATCAGTATTAATTAAATATGAAGCTACCCAATAATCTTTTCTGTTGGCGTGTTTCACTGCTGTAAGTTTGCCACAAACTGCTGTTTTTGTGATTTGAATATCACTTCTACTTTTTATAAAACCTTTAATATAACCGGTTGAACAAGGTGATAAATCGATAACAGAATAATATAATTTATCATATTTACAATTACAATTTGCAGATCGTGAGCTAAAAACAAAATAAAGATTTGAACTGTCAGGATGCGGATGAGGAATAAAAATAGCTGATTGGAAATTTCCAGTAGTTCCTTGTATAGTAAAATCAGGATTGCAAGTTCTATTTTTATTTTTATAAAAATCTACAAAAAACCCATTGGTATAGAATAATAAATCGCCTAATGACGTACAAATAGAAGCACACCCATTAAAAGCATCTATTCCTGTTGAAAATGTATCAGGTTTGCCTGATAAAAATGATAAACCACAAGATTGACCAAAAGCCCATTGGTAACCTTCTTTTTGAGCAAAAGAAGAAGTGACTAAAAGAATAAAAAAAACTAAAAAGCAGGATTTCAATTTGTAAAGCATAATTTTCTAAAATTTATTTATATCTTAAGTTTTTTTTACATTCAAATATATATACGTATTACTGCTGTGCACAAGAAGGTGTTTCAAGCAAAGTTATAAAAAATGCAGGTAATATGATTTTTCATCTAATTGTTGTAAATGTTTTAAAACTCTGATTTTGCAGATCTTCTATTTGGCACATGGCATTATTTCCGAATTGGTTTTGCGTTTTTTAAAGTAGTCCAAAATTTCTTCTTTTGTCATTTTAGATAACTTTTCACTCAATTTGTTTCTTTGTTGACGCATAAATTTTACAGCATCAAATTTTTTATCAATTGTCTTCATATTTTTCAAATTCTCTTGGTGAACGTATTTCTAATTGTTTGTAACCATTTTTTATATTTATTGAGTTATATCCTCTTATTTTTTCAATATTTACAATGTGTTTAAAGTTCCAACTCACTAAAAAGTCTGCTCGGTTTATGGTTGCCAATGCAATGTGTAAGCAATCTGCGTAACTTGTTTGCCCAACAACTTTTTCAATTATGTATTCTGATGCCAAGTTAATTGCTTCTTCAGTTATCTCAATAAACTCGGTAATATCTGCTTTTAGACTTTTTACTAATTCTTTAACATTATCCGGAGCATTTTCAAGTTCGTCTTGTGTAATGGTTGAAAATAATATTATGAATTCTCCTTGCTTTATTCTTTCAAACAAAGGAATAGTGTGTGTTCTAAACTCATCATCAAAGTGTCCACCAAAAACAGATGTGTCTATATAAATTTTTTGCTTCAATTTTATTTTTGTCTTAATGTTCTCAAAAATACAGTTTTAAAGTGTTAGGTTGATTGTTTTGTATAGTTTACTTTTTCATATATCAAAAAGTTTAAAACAAAGCAAAATAAAAAGAATGACATAAACAAACAGATATTCAATTGGTGCATTAAAAAATCTCAATTATTAAAATACTTTTCAAGATAAGATATCATTTCCAGGCTTCTTTTCCAATCAAAGGAACAAATCTGAAATCACCTAAATTCTTTTCTGTAAAAGTATTTTCATCTGTTTTGTTTATTAAAATCATCTTTTGGTTTTTTAAATCTCCTACCGGAATTATAGCTTTTCCACCTATTTTGAGTTGATTTATTAATGAATCGGGAATTTTTGGGGCAGCGGCAGTAACTATTATTTTGTCAAACGGGCTATTTTCGGGCAAACCCATACTTCCATCACCCATAAAACAATGCACATTTTTATATGTACACAGAATTTTTTTTGCCTTATTGTATAATTTTTCAATTCGTTCAATTGTATAAACATGTGCTCCCATTGATGCAAGAATAGCAGCTTGATAGCCAGAACCTGTACCAATTTCTAATACTTTATCACCAGGTTTTATGTTTAAAGATTGTGTTTGAAATGCAACAGTATAGGGTTGAGAAATTGTTTGTTCCTCATCAATTGGCAAAGCATTATCTTCATAAGCACGCTCTTCAAAATCTTTTGGTAAAAAAAAATGACGAGGAACTACTTCAATAGCGTTGAGTACATTTATATCTGTTATGTTTTTTAACAGAAGTGAACTTGCAAGTTTGCGTCTTTGTCCTTTGTGTTTGTAGGTATCGGTAGGTGTGTTCAAATTACAATACAGCTAAATGATAATATTTTTATACTTGTATCAAATAAAAATTTTACTTCGTGGAGCATTTGATACAAACAGACTGCAATATTATAAAAGTTGGCTTAGTTGGCGATATAAATTTTCTACCCGACGCAAAAAATATTTTAAAAGGAGAATCAAAAATTCTTAAAAAAAAGAAAAACTGGATTCTTACAGGCGTTTATGAAAGTAATACCGACAAACTAAGAAATTTTAAATCGTTAAATGAAATGCTTCTTATAAACGATGCTGTAATAATAAACAATTTGCTTCATTCAAATTTTGCCGAATTGCAGCATATTGTAAAATATTGCAAACATGTATTTGTATATCAAGGTTTTCCATTGAGCAACGAAGAAATGAATGTTTTGCAAAATCTTGCAAACGAAGCAGAAGTAATAATTCAAACAGGGCTTGAGCACAGATTTAATCCGCTATTTGCAGGCATACAACAAAAAGAAATAAAACCGAGAATAATTGAAACAAATCATTTTTGTAAATACAAAAAGCGGTCAACACATCTTTCTATAATTTCGGATATTTTGCTCGAAGATATTGATATAATTTTATCAAAAGTCAGATCAGAAATTACACATATAAGTGCAAATGGGGTAGGAGTGATATACAACGACCCTGATATTATAAATATAAGACTTGAATTTCAAAACGCTTGTACAGCCACTATTTCCGGCAGTAAAATAGCAATTAAAGATATTCATAAAACAAGATTTTATCAAAACGACAGTTATTTTACAATAGACCATCTCAATAACTGCATAAAGGTTTTTAACTCAAATAACGAGTCATTTTGGGAAAATACAGACGAAAGCGATATTCTTAGCGAAAGCAAAGAAATATTTGAATTGCCTGATAGAAACTCATTAGTTGCAAGTCAGCTATTAAGTTTTTTTGAAAGTATTGAACAAAAAACAATTTCAAAAGCATCATTTAATGACCATTTAGCAATTAAATTTGTAGCTGATAAAATATACGATCAGTTAGAAAGAAATTTCGTGGCTAAATGCAGCTAATAAAATCATATTTATACATATTGTTTATTTTTCTTTTGTCTTGTAAAGCATTTGACAAAGACGAGATAATTCCATCGTATATTTATATTCCTAAAATTGATTTAGAAGTTAGTAATGATGGTACACAGGGCAGCAATGCACACGATATAAAAGATGCCTGGATATTGGTAAATGGTAGTTTGGCAGGAGTTTTTGAACTACCTTGCAAAGTACCTGTTTTGAACAAAGGTGAAACAGAAATTATAATTATTGCTGGAATAAAAGTTAATGGACAATCAAACAACCGTAAATTTTACCCATTTTACGATACATGCCGCAAAATATTAAATCTTAAAGAAAGGCAGATAGACACCATAAATGCAAAGGTTAAGTACAAATCAACAACCAAATTTGTGTGGAAAGAAGATTTTGAAGATTTGGCTGTTTCACTCGAAAAAACCGGAATTACCCGAACTATAGATACACTGAATATTACAAGCGAACCGAGTGAAGTATTCAATTACGGAAAAACTGGCAATAAATTTTCGGGGAAAGTTGATTTCAGAGCTAAAAAGGGAACTTTTGAAAACAGCAGTATTTCTATTTTTGATTTTCCGCGAAATACCTCCGAAATATATATGGAAGTAAATTATAAATCTGATGTACCAATAAATTTTGGTCTTTACCCTACAAGCGGAAGTTCGATAGATGTTGGCATTCCTGTATATATGTCATACACAACTGATGAGTGGAAAAAAGCTTATATTAGACTTTCGCCCGACGTAAACAGTTCGTCAAATGCCGGAAAGAAATTCAGGATTTTTATAAATGCAGTGAATGCCGAGGATAAAAATGCAGTAATATTGTTGGATAATATTAAAGTTTTACATTTTTGAACAAAACAAAATACCGTATAATATACATCGTTTCCGACCTGATTACAGCCTCAGCAGCATGGGTTTTATTTTTTATTTACCGTAAAACAAAAATTGAAAACCAAGGATTGGATACAGTTTTTGGCGATTCAAAATTTTATATAGGAATAATTTTTATACCCATAGCTTGGGTTATACTTTATGCAATTTACGGTTTGTACAATAATTTAATCCGAAAATCCAGATTAAAAGAGCTTTCAGAATTATTTTTACTTAGTATTATTGGAGTGATTTTAATTTTTTTCTTCCTGCTGCTTGACGACTATATATCATCATATACTTCATATTACAAAACAATAGGCTTGCTTTTTACTTTGCATTTTTGTCTTACGGCAATTTTTAGATTTGTTATTTCAACAACGGTTCATAAAAAAATAATATCGGGCAAAGCAGGATTAAACACTCTGATTATAGGCAGCAATCGCAAGGCTTTTGATTTGTATAGCGAAATTGTAAATGCCAAAGAAAAAGAAGGGTATTTAATTAGCGGATATATAACTGTAAATGGCGAAAATTCAAGTTTGTTCGAATCTAAACTGGAAATGTTGGGCAACTATGCTCAACTTCCCGAAACTATTGACAAATACAAAATTGAAGAGGTTATAATTGCAATAGAAACAAGCGAACACGATAAAATTATAAAACTCATGAATTTGCTTGCTTTAAAACATGTTTCGATAAAAATTATACCTGATATTTATGATATTTTATCAGGGTCAGTAAGGATGAGCAATATTTTGGGTACAATTCTTATTGAAGTAAATACCGAAATAATGCCTTTCTGGCAAAAATCACTTAAAAGAATTTTTGATATAGTATTTTCAATTATAGTTATTGTTTTAGCATTTCCACTTTATGTAATACTTGGGCTTTTGGTAAAAACTACAAGCAAGGGTACAGTTTTTTTTATGCAAGAACGAATAGGTTACGACAATAAACCCTTTAAAATAATAAAATACAGAACAATGAAAACCGGTGCCGAATCTGCAGGACCACAACTTTCAAAAGAAGATGACCCAAGAATAACCCCATTTGGTAAATTTTTAAGAAAAACCCGAATGGACGAATTACCACAATTTATTAATGTACTAAAAGGTGATATGTCGGTTGTAGGACCAAGACCCGAACGCAGGTTTTTTATTGAGCAAATTGTAAAAAAGGCTCCTCATTACGTTAGACTACATAAAGTAAAACCCGGCATTACATCATGGGGACAGGTAAAATATGGCTATGCCGAAAATATTGACGAAATGATACAAAGATTAAAATTTGATTTGCTTTATCTCGAAAATATGAGTTTGGCACTTGATTTTAAGATTATAATTTATACAATTCTTATTATGATACAGGGAAGAGGAAAATAATTAATTATGCATAAATAAAGCAGAATTTGATTTAAAAATAAAACTTCTCATCACCAAATATATTAATAAAAAACTTATAAAAAACTTATAAAAAACTCCCCGCTAAAAATCCTATATTTGCAAACTTTTTTTTGAATGGAAAATATCCGAAATTTTTGCATCATAGCCCATATTGACCATGGTAAAAGCACACTTGCCGACCGTCTTTTGGAATTTACAAATACAATTACTGTACGCGAACAACAAGCACAGATTTTAGACGATATGGACCTCGAACGCGAAAGAGGGATAACAATTAAAAGTCATGCAATTCAAATGGATTATTCTTTTGGGGGTAAAAATTATGTGTTAAACCTTATTGATACCCCAGGTCATGTTGATTTTTCATACGAAGTGAGCCGTTCAATTGCAGCATGTGAAGGTGCATTGCTTATAGTTGATGCTTCGCAAGGTATTCAAGCACAAACCATTTCAAACTTATATCTGGCTTTGAATAACGACCTTGTAATAATTCCGGTACTTAACAAAATGGATTTGCCGGGTGCAATGCCAGAAGAAGTAAAAGACCAGATTTGCGATTTGATAATGTGTGAGAAAACCGAAATAATAGCTGCAAGCGGTAAAACCGGTATGGGGGTAAACGAAATACTCGAAGCTATTATTACCAGAATTCCATGCCCTAAAGGCGATATAAATAAACCATTAAAAGCTTTGGTTTTTGATTCGGTTTTTAATCCATTCAGAGGAATAATTGCTTATTACAGAATTTTTGAAGGGCAGCTAAAAAAAGGCGATAATGTAAAATTTTTTAATACCGGCAAAGAATATTTTGCTGATGAAATTGGTATATTACGACTTAAACAAGAACCTCGAAATCAAGTATTGGCTGGTGATGTAGGTTATATAATTTCGGGTATAAAAGATGCAAAAGAAGTGAAAGTAGGTGATACTCTCACAACCGTATCAATGCCTTGCGAAGAAGGTATTGTGGGTTTTGAAGATGTGAAACCTATGGTTTTTGCAGGTATTTACCCGGTAGATACCGAAGATTTTGAAGATTTGAGAGATTCAATGAGCAAACTTCAACTTAATGATGCCTCATTAGTTTTTGAACCCGAGTCATCGGCAGCACTCGGTTTTGGTTTCAGATGCGGTTTTTTGGGCATGCTTCACATGGAAATTATCCAAGAAAGGCTTGAACGCGAATTTGGAATGACCGTAATTACTACTGTTCCCAACGTATCATTTCATTGCTACAATAAAAGAGGCGAAATGTTAGTAGTAAACAACCCATCTGATTTGCCCGACCCTTCAATAATTGATTATATCGAAGAACCATATATTAATGCACAAGTTATTACAAGTAGCGATTATATTGGTGCTGTTATAAGCCTTTGTATAAACAAACGCGGAGTTCTTAAAACTCAAAATTTTTTAACAACAAACCGTGTTGAACTGATTTTTGATATGCCAATGACAGAAGTAGTTTTTGATTTTTACGATAAACTGAAAACTATTTCGAGAGGTTATGCTTCGTTTGATTATCACCCTACCGGATACATTCGCTCAGATTTGATAAAACTTGATATTTTGCTAAACGGAGAACCCGTTGATGCTCTTTCATCGGTTTTACACAGGAGTAAAGCCTATGAATACGGTAAAAAAATATGTGAAAAACTAAGAGAGTTAATTCCACGCCAAATGTTTGAAATACCCATACAAGCAGCTATTGGAGCAAAAGTAATTGCAAGAGAAACAATAAAAGCCATGCGTAAAGACGTAACTGCAAAATGTTATGGAGGCGATATAACCCGAAAAAGAAAACTTCTCGAAAAACAAAAAGAAGGAAAAAAACGCATGAAACAGGTAGGTCGTGTAGAAATTCCACAATCTGCATTTATGGCTGTTTTGAAACTTGATGGAGATTGAAAATTTTAAAGGAAAAAATTAAAACATTTACCGAAAAATAAAAAATTAAGAATTATTAAATATTTGATTTGTTAAAAAAAATAAAAATAGAAAAATGAAAAAAATTACAGTATTAATTTTATTTATCGTTTCAACGATATTTTCGTTAAAAGCCGATGAGGGCATGTGGCCTCTAACCCTTATAAAGCAACTTGAAAACGAGATGCAAGCAAAAGGTCTTAAACTTACTGCCGAAGATATATACAGTATAAATAAATCGTGTTTGAAAGATGCCGTTTTACGTTTGATGAACAAAACTACAAACCGTATGTTTTGCACAGGAGAAATAATATCAAACGAAGGTTTGTTTCTTACAAATCATCATTGTGGTTATGGTTCAATTCAAGAACTTAGCACACCCCAAGACAATATCCTTAAAAATGGTTTTTGGGCAAAGAACAAAGCTGAAGAACGTTTAGCAAAATTTAATGTAGGCATATTGGTAAAGGTAGAAGATGTAACCGATTTGGTAATTGGAACGATAAAAGTAAATGATGATGAATTTACAAGAATAGCAGCCATAAACGAAAGACTTACAAAGGCAAAAGAGCAACTTGTGAGTCGCGAAGAAAATAAATACATGGTAGATATTATTGCCTTTTACAACGGAAACAAATATTTAGCTATGTTTTACGAAGTATTTAAAGATATTAGGCTTGTAGGTACACCACCCGAAAATATTGGAAAATTTGGAGGTGAAACTGATAACTGGACATGGCCTCGCCACACCTGCGATTTCAGTATGTTCAGAATTTATACCGATAAAAACAACAAACCTGCAGATTTTAGCAATAGCAATGTGCCTTATACTCCAAAACATTTTTTCCCAATTTCATTAAAAGGGTATAAACCTGGCGATTTTGCTATGATTATGGGATACCCCGGGCGTACTTCGCGATATACATACAGCGAAGGGATAAACTATTATGCAAATATTGACAGGCCATCGAGAGTTAAAGTTAGAAGAGCCATATTAGATGTTTACGAAGAATCCATGTTTGCCGACCCCAATATAAAACTAATGTATGCTGATAAATACGCAGGTTTAAGCAATTATTGGAAAAAATTTAAAGGCGAAGTTGATGGATTAAAAAAATTAAAGCTTTACGATAGGCGTAAAGAAGCAGAAAAAAATATGAAAGAGTGGATAAAAGCAAATCAAAAAGAAGAAATATATAACGAAATGTTTGTGTTATACGATGATGTTTTTGCCAAATTGAATAAGTATGGAATTTATCAAAGTTATTATTCTGATGGGGTTTTAAACTCTCAACCACTTTCTATTGCTTTGAGTTATACTGCTTTTGAAAAGCACTATAAAAATGGCAAACCCGACGAAGAAACCAAAAAGAAAATAGACGAATTGGCTGCTCAAAATGCTAAAGCCCTTCCAGATTTGTTTCATGAATTTTATACACCAATAGAAAAGAAAGTATTTGCTAAAGTAATTCAGTACTTATACGAAGATATTAACCATTCTTTATTACCTGCCGAAATTGTAAAAATTGTCGAAAAATATGATAAAGATTACAACAAAATGGCGGAAACGATATTTAAAAAATCAATGTTTGTAAATCGTGAAAAATTAGAAAAATTCAACCTTTCCCCTGATTATAAAAAATTGAAAAAAGACCCGATTTATATTATTGCTTATGCATATTATAATAAAATGAACAGTGAAATGAAACCGATTTTTGATGAAATAAACAATAAATTAAATAGGGCAAATCGCTTGTTTCAAAGTGCTTTGATGGAAATGAATGCCGGAAAAGTGTACAATCCTGACGCCAATGCCACAATGCGTCTTACCTATGGAACAGTAGAACAATATCAAGCACGTGATGCGGTAGTTTATAAGGAATACACTAGTGCTAATGGTGTTGTAGAAAAATATACACCTGGCGATATTGAATTTGATGCCCCACAAAAACTTATTGATTTAATGCAGAAAAAAGATTTTGGACAATATGCCGATGCACAAGGAAATCTTCACACTTGTTTTTTAACAACAAACGACATCACAGGCGGAAACAGTGGTAGCCCAGTAATAAATGGCAATGGCGAACTTATAGGAACAGCTTTTGATGGAAATTGGGAAGCAATAAGCAGCGATTTTGCTTTTGAACCCGATTTGCAACGCACAATCTCGTTAGATATAAGATATACCTTGTTTATTTTAGACAAATATGCAGGTGCGGGTTACTTGCTAAACGAAATGAAAATTATAAAATAAAATTCTTTATAATTTGTTAAAAATAAAGACGAGGCTGTAATGTTTGCAGCCTTGTTTTTTTTTAATAAAGTTTTAATTTTGTTAAAAATATAACATGAAAAGTATAAACATACTGATATTGGTTTTTACCCTGTTTTTTTTATCATGTAAAGATTCTTACAATGGACCAGGTCCAAAAGAACCTACATGTTTTGAATTTAATCTTACCGATACGGTAGAAAATATGAGAGGCATTGTAAGAATAATAGATACTACAACTTATATTGAAAATTATATTGATGAAAGCACAAAGCAAAAATTGTATCCATGTGCATTAAATCCTATTTTTAAAAAAGAAGGCTTTCCTATTGAGTATTCGGGGTATATCAGAAAAAAAGAAGGTAAAGCATTAGAATATATAGAGCTAAATGCCTGCAATGCAATTTTAAATGAGACGATTATTACTAACTACTATTGTTGGATTAGGAGCAAAGACAGCACATTGATACCCAAAAATGAAATAAATGGTGTACTTAACAATTACAAGGTAGAGAATAACAAAATTAAACTATTAATTACTTATAACGGATGCACAAAAGGTAGAACAACATTTCTTACTATATACAAATCAAAACAAACGCTTGGCATGGTAAAAAATTACTGTTATATAACAAGCCCGTATGAGCCTTGCTCTACAGAGTATAAACTATGGTACGAGTTGGATGTTGCCGGTTATAAAGGCGAATGGTTTGTTATAAATGATGGTAAAAATACTTATGAAATTGAAATTCCGGAGTAAATTATAATATAAGTTAAATTAATATACCCGATGTAAGTCCTTTTACAGCATTACTAAAATAAAATTCATATTCATTTAGCTCTTCAATTTTTAAAGGTTTTTCAATCACGTTATAGCCAAAATCGCCCTTTAGCATTTGAGTTCTGAAAGTGCCGTCAACGCAGCCTTCACTAAGTGGTGGAGTATAGAAAACATTGTTTTTTTTTATATAAATATTCGAATTTAATGATTCGCAAATCCTGCCAAATTCGTTTAGTATTATAATTTCGTCGCATTCGTTTTTTTTCATTTCTAAAGCAGCCATCACATACAATAAAGCCGAAGTAGATTTGATATTAGAAAAAAAATTACATTGCTTGCTTGATTTTTTGTATATGCAGGTTTTTAATATTTTTGGTTTTCGAATTAAATAAGGTTCTATTTTTATTGAAAAACCCATGGAGTTGTTTTCAGGTGAATAACCTCCGTAAGAATTTCGGTAAAATGTAAATCTGAGTTTTATAGTTTTTCCGGATGATTTTGAATAAATTTCTTTTATCAGGTTTAAAAAATAATCAGTTGTCCATTCATTTTTCCATTCCATCCCCAAAATTTGTGCAGATTTAAAATTTCTTTGATAATGAATATCGTAATTTTTAAAATTTAGATTGTCAATTAATAAAGTATCAAAAAAACCATCACCATATAAAAACGAACGGTTAGTGTCTGAATCTATAATTTTAAATATATCTAATTCCAATAAAAATTAATAAGTTTAATGCAAATATAAACTAAGTTAAAATTTTCCTATTTCAAATTAATCAGATTAAAGCATTTTTTGTAGAATATTAAAACATTGAATAATATTAGACAGTAGTTTCATAATGGGAATTATATATCCATATTGAAACTGTAAAATCATATAGAAAAATTCAAAATTTAAAAAAATATTTTTTAAATAATTGTAAATAAAATACTAAAGAAATATTTTATCAATACTTTATCTTAATGGCATAGCAATTGGTATTATAATTATACTACTAATTGAATTTATCATCATTTGAAAAACCCAGGTTTGATAATATGGTA
The DNA here is from genome assembly GCA_013359235.1 of Bacteroidota bacterium. GTDB lineage: Bacteria > Bacteroidota > Bacteroidia > NS11-12g > UBA9320 > JABWCE01. The sequence continues at coordinate 75,655 of JABWCE010000011.1, read as the reverse complement.
AATACTAACTTACTTACGGTAATTTAGATTAATTTAAAAAAGCTCCGCAAGACGGGGCTTTTTTTCTGTTTGAAGTTTTAAAATTATCTTTGCCCCAAATAGTATGGACATTAATATTTACAAACCAAAACATAAAATAAGAATAGTTACAGCCGGTTCATTGTTTGATGGACATGATGCCTCAATTAATGTAATGCGAAGAATTATCCAATCAACTGGTTGTGAGGTTATTCACCTCGGACACGACCGAAGTGCCGAAGAAGTTGTTGATACAGCAATTGAAGAAGATGCAAATGCTATTGCTCTTACAAGCTATCAGGGGGGACATAATGAATTTTTTAAATATATGTTTGATTTATTAAAACTAAAAGGGGCAGGTGAAATTAAAATTTTTGGAGGTGGAGGAGGTACAATTCTTCCAGAAGAAATAAATGAACTTATGAAATATGGCATAGCAAAAATATATCACCCCGACGATGGGCGTAAAATGGGCTTACAAGGTATGATAAACGAGCTTGTAAAAAAATCAGATTATGAAATAGGTAATTCAGTAAAAGATGAATGTAAAAATTACGGTGTTCACAACCATAGAGATGTTGCAAGATTAATTACAATTACCGAAAATAATATTTCATTGTTTAAAAGCATTAAAAACTCAATTTTAGAAAACTCAAAATCAAAAAATGCTAAAATTTTAGGAATTACTGGAACTGGAGGTGCCGGAAAATCGAGTATAATTGATGAATTAGTAAGAAGATTTTTAATAGATTTTCCTGAAATTAACATTGCAATTTTATCTGTTGACCCCACAAAGCGAAAAACAGGTGGAGCATTACTTGGAGATAGAATTAGGATGAATTCGTTAAACAACAGTAGGGTATATATGAGAAGTATGGCTACCCGCCAGAGCAATCTTGCTTTGAGCAAAAATGTAGATGATGCTCTTTTTGTTTTGAAAAATGCAGGATTTGATTTTATAATTCTCGAAACATCGGGTATTGGTCAAAGTGATACTGAAATTACCGAACACAGCGATATTTCAATGTATGTAATGACACCTGAATATGGTGCTGCATCGCAACTTGAAAAGATTGATATGCTTGATTTTGCCGATTTGATTGTACTTAACAAATTTGATAAAAGAGGTGCAATGGATGCTTTACGCGATGTGAAAAAACAATATCAGCGAAATCATAATCTCTTTGATAAAAAAGTTGAAACTATGCCAGTGTTTGGTACAATAGCTTCGCAATTTAACGACCCCGGAATGAATAATCTTTATCTTAATTTATTGAATAAATTAGGCAATTTATCAAAAAACAAATCAAAATTAAAACACGAATTAACAGGAGAGTTAAGTGAAAAAATATACATTATTCCTCCTTCACGAAATCGTTATCTTGCCGAAATAGCTGAGAATAACCGCGACTATGATTCAAAATCAAAAGAGCAAAGTGAAATAGCTCAAAAAATGTATTCTTTAAACTATTCAATTAAAATTTTAAAAGAAAATAAAAGTAATATAAATCAAGAATTAGTAAATGAATTAGAAAAAAATTTAAAAGAACTAAGGAAAAAACTTACTGCCGAAAATGCTGAAGCTATTGAAAATTGGGAAAAGAAAATAAAAAAGTATAAAAATCCTGTTTATAAATTCGAAGTCAGAGGGAAAGAAATTTGTATTGAAACGCACACCGAAAGTCTTAGTCATACTAAGATACCAAAGGTTTCACTTCCAAAATATGAAGCATGGGGGGATGTGCTAAATTGGATATTGCAAGAAAATATACCAGGCGAATTTCCATTTACAAGTGGCTTGTATCCTTTTAAAAGAGAAGGCGAAGACCCAACAAGAATGTTTGCCGGCGAAGGTGGTCCCGAGAGAACAAACAAACGTTTTCATTATGTGAGCAAGGGTTTGCCCGCCAAAAGACTTTCAACTGCTTTTGATAGTGTAACACTTTATGGTAGGGACCCCGGCAAAAGACCTGATATTTATGGTAAAATTGGCAATTCGGGTGTAAGTATTTGCTGCCTCGACGATGCAAAAAAACTTTACAGCGGTTTTGATCTTGTAAATCCAAAAACATCAGTTTCAATGACCATTAATGGACCGGCTCCGGTTATGCTTGCTTTTTTTATGAATGCAGCAATTGACCAACAATGTGAAAAATACATTAAAGAAAATGGATTAGAACAAGTGGCTAAAAAGAAATTAACAGAATTTTATAACAAAAAAAATTTTATAAGACCAGCCTATTATGGCGAGTTACCCTCAGGTAATAATGGTTTAGGCACTTTTTTATTAGGCACAACAGGCGATAAAATTTTGCCAAAAGATGTATATAATAAAATAAAAAGAGAAACTCTTTCGCAGGTGCGAGGTACAGTACAAGCTGATATTTTAAAAGAAGATCAAGCTCAAAATACTTGTATTTTCAGTACCGAATTTGCTTTAAGACTGATGGGAGATGTGCAAGAGTATTTTATTAATAATAAAGTAAGAAATTTTTATTCGGTTTCAATTTCGGGTTATCATATAGCCGAAGCCGGTGCAAATCCTATTTCGCAGCTTGCATTTACACTTGCCAATGGGTTCACTTATGTTGAATATTATTTAAGTCGCGGAATGGATATTAATGATTTTGGTCCAAACCTTTCATTTTTCTTTAGTAATGGAATAGACCCTGAGTATGCAGTAATTGGGCGAGTTGCTCGACGAATTTGGGCTAAAGCTATGAAATACCGTTACAAAGCAGACAGCCGCAGCCAGATGCTTAAATATCATATTCAAACAAGTGGAAGAAGCCTTCACGCCCAAGAAATAGACTTTAATGATATTAGAACAACTCTTCAGGCTTTATACGCAATTTATGACAATTGCAACAGCCTTCATACAAATGCTTATGACGAAGCAATTACTACCCCAACCGAAGAGAGCGTTAGGCGTGCAATGGCTATCCAATTAATTATAAATCGCGAATTGGGACTTGCAAAAAATGAAAACCCTATGCAAGGGTCATTTATAATAGAAGAACTTACCGATTTGGTTGAAGAAGCAGTTTTGATTGAATTTGAAAGAATTTCGGAAAGAGGTGGTGTACTTGGTGCTATGGAAACTATGTATCAACGTTCAAAAATTCAGGAAGAAAGTCTTTATTACGAAACTTTGAAACACAGTGGAAATTATCCGATAATAGGTGTAAATACTTTTTTAAGCAGCAAAGGTTCACCTACAATTTTGCCAAAAGAAGTAATCAGAGCTACTGAACAGGAAAAGAAAAGACAAATAAAAACTATCGAAAACCTCCATAATTTTTATAGAGATAAAAGCAAAGAATATTTAAAACGTCTTCAAATGGCGGCTGTAAAAAATGAAAATGTTTTTGAAGAATTGATGGAAACTGTAAAATATTGTTCTTTAGGGCAGATTACAGAAGCATTGTTTGAAGTTGGTGGTCAGTACAGGCGAAATATGTAAAATATTAAATTGATGTTTATCTCAAAATAAACGAAGCTCTACCTATTAGATTATCGTTTTGAAGGAGTTCTATAGAATAAGTTCCTTTTTTGAATTTTGCTTTCTGGGAATAAAAAATAGTTGTTTTTACCAAATCATTTTGATAATTTATAACTTTTGTCAAGGTTGATAATTTATCAGAATCTGTAAGTGTAGGGTTATCTTCGGTCAATACTTCGTTTGATGTACCCAATAAACGAACAACTATTTCTTTTTCACCTGGTTCAATTAATTTGTTTTCGAGTAGTGAAAAATTTATTTTCAATTTATTTATTTGTCGGGCTTTATAAGTTTCTTCTTCTTTTGAGCCTTTCACACGTATGCCAACAACTTTAAGGTCGGCTACACTCAATGAACTTGATTTTACTTTTTCGTCTAAAGCATTTTTTTCTTCTTCAATAGTTTTTGCTTTATTTTTAGCTTCTTCTACTGCTGTTTCGGTTTGCAGTACTTTTTCTATAAGTTCTTTATTGCTTTGTGTAAGTTGGTTGTTTTTATCTTCAAATATTTTTTGAAGGCTTTTCAGTTTTTCAATTTCAGCTTTTGCTTCTTTCAAAGCTTTAGGATTTGCAATGCTTGCTTGCCTTATTTTATTAGCAAGTTGAATAGTTTTAGCATCAAGTTGCTCTTTTAGCGAAGTATTGTCAGAAAGTAGATTTGTATTGTTTTGCAATGCTTGTTCTAATTGTGATTTTATATCGTCAAGTTGATGGTTTAAGTCGGCTTTTTCTTTTTTATGCTTTGCAATGGCATCTTTGTATTGCTGTTCGTAAGTTAAGCCATTTTCGCCATGTGTACTTTTATAGTATTTGTAATAAAGAAAACAATTAACGAGAAACGAAATAGCGAACAATAAAGGAAATATTATTGAACCGAATGAATTCTTTTTGTTTTCATCTTCATTGTAATTACTTTGGTTATTTTCTTCTATTTCTGACATAATATTGTTTTAATTAAAATTTAATTTTATGCAATTTTAAAAAATATTAATGATAAAATTTTAACTTATTTAAAACTTGTTTATTTTTTTTTGCGTTTTGAAATCATGCTTTTTGCTATACCTACAAACAAAGGGATGGTTGAAGCAAACAGAACAAGAATTACAGCTAATTCGAAATTATTTTTTATAGATTCTATTTGCCCAAACCAATATCCTGCAAGGATACAAATACACACCCATAAAATTCCTCCCAAAATATCAAAAATCAAAAAACGATAATAATTCATTTCGCCAACTCCCGCTACAAAAGGGGCAAAAGTGCGAACTATTGGTATAAATCTTGCCATAATTATAGTTTTTACACCGTATTTTTCATAAAACCTTTCTGTTTTTTCAATATGTTTTGGATTTATTAGGCTTTTTCCTCTGAATTTCCATTTTACGGCATAGTCGCCCAGATATTTTCCTATCCAGTAATTTGTATTGTCGCCCAAAATTGCAGCTAAAATAAGTATTGATAAAACATAATAAATATTCAAATCACCAATGGCAGCAAAGCTTCCAACTACAAAAAGCAGTGAATCTCCTGGCAAAAATGGCATTATCACTACACCTGTTTCTATAAAAATTATACAAAATAAAATTGCATAGGTCCATGTTCCATAATCATTCAAAATAATTTTTAGATTTTCGTCTAAGTGAAGAAAATAATTAAAAAATGTGTTTATCAGTTCCACGCTGCAAAAATAGGTACTTAATTGAATGATAAAAATTTATTATAATCAAATTAAAATATTGCAAGACTAATAGTTTCGAACTGTTGAAATATGTTAAATTCTAAATAATTAGTAGTTTTTTTTTTGATTAATTATTCACGATAAATTGTTTCTTCTCTATCAGGACCTACCGAAATAATACTCAATTTACAATTTGTCTGTTCAGAAATTAAATTGCAGTAATTTTTAAATTCTTGTGGCAAATCTTCATAGCTATTAATTTTGCTCAAATCTTGTTGCCAGCCTTTATATGATTGGTAGATTGGCTCTATATGTTTATCGGCAATATCAAAAGGCAACAAATCGCTTATACCTTCCGAAGTTTTGTATGAATTACATATTTTTACATTTTCCAAACCGCTTAATACATCGCTTTTCATCATTATAAGTTCTGTAACACCATTAATCATTACTGAATAATTCAAAGCGGGCAAATCTAACCAACCTGTTCTACGAGGTCTTCCGGTTGTAGCTCCAAATTCCATTCCATTCTTGCGTATTTGTTCACCTAATTCATCATTCAATTCAGTAGGAAAAGGACCGCTGCCCACTCGTGTACAATACGCTTTAAAAATACCTATAACTTTATCAATTGACCTTGGCGAAACACCCAGCCCGGTGCATACACCGCCTGCGGTGGTATTGCTGCTTGTTACAAAAGGATACGAGCCAAAATCAATATCCAAAAGGCTACCTTGTGCTCCCTCGGCTAATATTTTTTTACCTTTTTTTAATTCGTTGTTAATATAGTATTCGCTGTCTATAAGTTTAAAAGTTCTCAAAAAATCTAATGCTTCGAAAAACGGTTTTTCTGATTCTTCAAGATTAAAATCTGAGTATGAAAGGTTTTGTATTAGTTTTAAATGCTTTTGAACAAGTTCATTGTATTTTGTGTTAAAATCATGCGAAAGAATATCACCCATTCGAAGACCATTTCTTCCTGTTTTGTCCATATAAGTAGGACCAATACCTCTCAAGGTACTTCCTATTTTTTTATCACCTTTAGATTTTTCATTAGCAGCATCAAGTATTCTGTGAGTAGGAAGTATAAGATGGGTTTTTTTAGAAATTAGTAAGTTGTTTTTAATGTCAATTCCTTCGTCTGCAATGTTTTCAATTTCTTTTTTAAGTCTTTCGGGGTCGGCTACTACTCCATTCCCAATTAAGTTAATGCAATTTTCTCTAAAAATTCCAGATGGAATGGTATTTAATACAAATTTTTTATTATTAAAATGTAATGAATGCCCTGCGTTTGGACCTCCTTGAAATCTTGCAACTATATCGTATTGTGGGGTAAGAAAATCTGCAATTTTACCCTTTCCTTCGTCTCCCCATTGAAGCCCTAATAATACATCTATCATTTTTTATTTTTCGTGAAATATTTTATTTAATGTTTAATTACGAAGTAACCATGTTGTGGCAATTGAGGCAAATTCCGTTTTCGTCAACTTTTGGTTTGCCGTACAAATTCATCGAGTGGTGGTCAATATCGTAGTTTAGTAACTCACCAATAGTTTTTTCAGTTTGAACAAGTCTTGGGTCACAAAACTCAGTAACTTTACCACATTCAATACAAATCAGATGGTCGTGTTGTTTGTATCCATAAGCTTGTTCGTATAAAGCTATATTTTTTCCAAACTGGTGCTTAATTACCAAACCACATTCAAGTAAGGTATCAAGTGTATTATATACTGTTGCACGACTAACACGGTAATTGCGGTTTTTCATCTGAATATAAAGTGTATCAACATCAAAATGATTTTTGTTTGTGTAAATTTCATCTAAAATTGCATACCTTTCAGGTGTTTTTCGAAGCCCGTTTTTTTCGAGATACTCATTGAATTTTCTTTTTACTTCAATTCTTATTTCGTTTGAAATTTTTGTCATACAGCGTTCAAATGTAAAAAAGTTATTTTTTAAGTTTTTATTAATTAATCAACATTTTGCCTGCTTACGGTCATGTATTTATCAATGTTTTGAATTTTTTCTATCAAATTGTTTAGGTGCGATGTATCTGTTAAAATTAATGTGATTTTACCTTCGAAAGTACCATCATGTGAGGTGAAATAAATATTTTTCATATTCACTTTAAGGTCTTTAGAAATTATATCTGTTATTTTGCTTACTATACCTACATCGTCAATTCCATTTACTTTAATAATAGTTTCGTAGCCAAGTTCATTCAAAGGAGTTTCAGCCCAATGTGCTTTTATTAAGCGATAATCATATTGGCTCATAAGCGATATTGCATTTTTGCAATTTGTACGATGAATTTTTATTCCTTCGCCAATGGTAATAAATCCAATTATTTCGTCACCGGGCAATGGCGAACAGCATTTGGCAAAAGTGTAATCCATTTCAATATTTTCATCTCCAATTATTATTGTATCACCTTTGTTTGGTGTTTTTTTAGTTTTTTTCTTTTGGATTTGTTTTATTTCTTTTATTAGGTTTTCGCGTTGTACAATTCCTGCTTCGGCTATTATTTGCCTAATTGTTAATTTTTCTTTCTGAATTGTTTCTTTGGCTATCAGGTAGCACAAATCAAGTTCGCTTTGGGTTTTGAAATAACTGCACAATATTTCAATATTTTCTTTAGAGTATTCAATATTTTCTTTATTAAATTTTTTAATTAATATTTCTTTTCCAATATCGGCAATTTGTCTTTTCTCTTCTTTAAGCAGATATTTAATTCTGTTTTTTGCCTTTCCTGTTACCACATAATTTAGCCAGTCTATGTTTGGTTTTTGTTTGTTTGATGTTATAATTTCTACTTGGTCACCATTTTTCAAGACATGGCTTAGAGGCACAATTTTGTTGTTTACTTTTGCCCCAATGCAGGTAGCTCCAATATCAGAGTGTATATCAAATGCAAAATCAAGAGCAGTAGCATTTATTGTTAGTTTTTTCAATTCGCCTTGCGGTGTAAAAACAAAAACTTCATCAGAAAGAAAGTTTGCATAAAATTCTTCAACAAAATCTAAAGCATTACTTTCCGGGTTTTCTAACATTTCTCTAATTTTATTTAACCAAATATCGTAGCTGTTTTCGTTTTTTGTATTTTCCTTGTATTTCCAGTGTGCAGCGTAGCCTCTTTCAGCCAAATCATTCATTCTTGTAGTTCTTATTTGCACTTCAACAAATTTTCCGAAGGGTCCCATTACTGTAATGTGAAGCGACTCGTAGCCATTTGATTTTGGAGACGAAATCCAGTCGCGAAGCCTTTCGGTATTTGGTTTATAAATGCTTGTAACTACACTATAGGCATTCCAACAATCGCGTTTTTCATTTTTTGGTTCGCTGTTTATTATTATTCTTATAGCAAAAAGGTCGTAAACCTGGTCAAACCCAACTTGCTGTTTCTGCATTTTGTTGTATATTGAATAGATAGATTTGGGTCTTCCTTTTATTTCGTATTCAAATCCTAATTTATCAAGTTCAAGTTTTATAGGTTTTATAAAGGTTCTTATAAATTTATTTCTGTCTTCTTTTGTTTGGCTTAATCTTTTTGAAATTTCTTTATATTTTTCAGGTTCGGTGTATTTTAATGATAAATCTTCAAGTTCGGTTTTTATTGCATAAAGTCCAAGTCTGTGGGCTAAAGGAGCATAAAGATAAAGTGTTTCAGAAGCAATTTTTAATTGCGATTTTCTGCTCATAAATTCAAGAGTACGCATATTATGCAGCCTGTCGCAAATTTTTATTAAAATAACTCTTATATCATCGCTGAGTGTAAGAAGCATTTTTCTGAAATTTTCGGCTTGAGGTGAATTTTTCTGGTCAAAAACACTCGATATTTTTGTAAGCCCGTCAATTATCGAAGCAATATTTTTTCCGAATCTTAAATGTATGTAATCTAAATCTATATGAGTGTCTTCAACTAAATCGTGCATTAATGCACATGCTATAGATGTAGCCCCTAAGCCAATTTCTTCTGCAGCAATTTGGGCAACTGCTAAAGGGTGAAAAATGTATGGTTCGCCCGATTTTCGCCTCATTTCTTTATGTGACTCGGCAGATAATTCAAAAGCTTCGCGAATTAATTTTTTATCTTCTTTGTTCAATACTCTTTTTGCCGAACGCAAAAGATGTCTATATCGCTTTACGATTTCTTTTTTTTCTAATTCTTCATGTGTTAAAACTTGATCTTGCAAAATGTTCTACAAAAATATATCTTATTCAAAATATATAAAATTTAAGGTTTTTTTTATCATTTAAAATTCAAATTATTTGAAAATATGCTATTTGATAGTAGCTTAAACATTCTTTTTGAAAAAAAAATTTTAATTTCGTAGTTTATATTTTCTGTAGAAAAGCTGATGAAATGTAAAAAGCTGATATTGATTTTGATGTTTGAAATATTTGTGATTTCTTTATCTAATGCTCAATCTTTTGGTTACATTTCTTTCAATGATACTTTTACTTCAGGGGTTACTTATTGCCCGGGTGACAGGCAATATGATAATTGGTTAAAATTCAGAAACTCACTGGATACTGTGTCTTTCAGATTTTTGAAAGTGAAAATGAGTGGTACTTTTACCAAAACGGCAAGAGAGTGTAATGATTCAATTATTGTTAGGCGAATTGCAAATGCTTTAAAAAATCCCGGTTCTATGTTTTCTGATTCTTGCAATGGTTACAAATGGGTAGTTTCGGTTCCGGGTAGTTGTTTGGCTTCGGGTTGTGCCAAATACGCTGATAATGTCGGAATAGCTGCTGATGGTGCTACAAATGCTTGTGCTTGTATAAAACCAAGTTGGCAAATAAGACCTGCAGTAGGAAACAGCAACTGGGGCGGTGTAAATACACAAAGTTGCAGCCCAATTCCTTCACAGAAAATGATTCTTGAATTTGCATATAATTTGTACCAAAACGATGCCGCAATTTCAATAAAAAGTGCAATTGATATTTGTAAAAACCCCAATATTATAAGTGTAAGCCTAAAAAATTCAGGGTCAAAAGATATTGATAGCATAAATATTTATTGGTCGCTGAATGGAAAATTACAGAATAACTATTATTTAAAATTTAAAATAAAAAGCAATCAAGATACCATTGTAATTCTAAATTCGGCAATTTCATTTAATAATCGTACAGATTATAAAATAAAGGTATGGGCAGCAATGCCAAACGGCAAAATTGATGAAAACAACGGAAATGATACACTTTTATATAATTTCAGATTTTCGGGTTTGCCCGATATACCTTTAGCAAATGACACAAGTTTTTGTGGAAGTGGAGAAAAAGTACTATTTGCAAAATCTAAAAGTGAATTTGACAATATAATTTGGTATAATTCCTTAAAATCAAACAAAATACTTGAAGTTGGAAATTTTTATAAAACGCAATACCATTCCCCTGGTATATACAAATATTTTGTAAGTGCTTCGGGAATGCTACTCAATAAGGAGGTTTCAACGGTTTTTAGCGGTGGAAATCAGCAAGCAGGTTTTATGATGGATATAAAATCTTCTGAATTTATAACAGTAGATAGTATTGCATTAAATATAGGAGCAAACATTGGAACAAAAGCCGATATTGAAGTTTATTTTATTGATAGTACTTTTGGAAAAAATGAAACTAATCCTGCAAACTGGATAAATATGGGGAGGTTTTCGGCAAAATGCCGTGGAATAGGTAATCCAACAATTATCCCTTTAAAATTCAATCTATCGGCAAACAAACGCTATGGAATTTATATTCAAACTACAAATGTTCCTTCATTCTATTTGCAATACACAAACGGAAATAACTCGTATAGTGACGAAGTAATAAAAATTAACATACCCACTATTGACTCATCGGGCAAAATAACCTATGGTAAAGGCTCGCTGCTCAACTGGGGAGGTGTGTTTGCATCACGAATAGGAAATATTAAATTTTATTATAAAAAACCAGTTTGTGAAAGCTTAAAAGACTCGCTTACATTAACTGTAAATCAAGTTCCAATAGGTTCAAAAATTATTAAAGGCAATCCATTTTACACTCCCGATTTTTCTACTTTAGGTACATTGTCAAACCCCGATATTGTTTCGGCAAATAAAGAAATAAATTATGAAATTGTACCTCCTTTAGGTTATTTTAATTCAGATTATGGCAAAACTTGGAAAATAAATGAAATCAATTTTTTAACTGCAAATAATAAACTTATTACTATAGACGATACCGTGTTTAAAAAACCTTCAAATACTACTAATGCAAAACTAAAATTTATACCCCAAAAAATATATGAAGATAGTTTGATATATGTTTTAGTAAAAATAGCTGACTTAAAAAATTCAAAGTGCGACAGTATAATAAAAAGGTATATATATATTGCTTTTACTCCAGAAATAAAGCTTACTGCAAGAGATACTTGTTTGGGAAATGCTATAAAATTTATAAATAATACAGTATTAAAAACCGGCAAATTAAAATTCAAATGGTTTTTTGATAATGGCGATTCAAGCGATGTATCCGAACCTGTGGTTTTATACTCAAAACCCGGAAAATACAGTGTTTATTTCAAGGCTATTTCAAATTTAGGAATTGAAAAAGATACTACTTTTTTGCTTACAATTTTTGATAATCCAATAGTGAAATTTAAAGTGAACAATGCCTGCGAAGGCGATAGTGTTTCGTTCGAAAATTCAACTTCAATAAGCTTTGGAAATATCAATTACAATTGGAATTTTGGCGATGGAAATTTTAGTACAAAACCAAGACCCAAACATTTTTATATGCTTACCGGAAGTTATTTTGTAAGGCTCACAGCCGAATCAAATGGGTGTGTAACAACGCTTGTAAAAAAAGCTAATTATTTTAATAAACCTAAAGCCCAATTTGAAGTAACAGGAAAATGCTGCTTCGATACGGTATTTTTTAAAAATACCACGAAAGTGAGTGGTAGCGAAACCTTTGGAAATAATTGGAATTTTGGTTTAAACGAAGGTTCGTCAAGTGAAGCAAATCCTAAAATAATTTTTTTTAAAAATGGAACTAAAACTATAAAATACAAAGCTATTAGCGAGTTTGGTTGTTTTGATACAATTTCTAAAACTATTGAAATTTTACCTTCGGCAAAAGCCTCATTTATCAATAGTGCAACTTGCGACAGCGATTCGGTAACTTTTACAAATACCACTTTAGAAGATAGTTTTAAAACAACTTACTTTTGGAATTTTGGCGATGGTTTTTCTAAAGCGGGAATTAAAAATGTTAAACACCTGTATTCAAGCCTCGGCATAAAAAAAGTACAATTAAAAGCTACGCATAATAATGGATGCTACACCTCTTTTGAAAAAGAATTAAATATTATGAAACAACCCGAAGCCGCTTTTGATGCACACGATGCTTGCATAGGCGAAAAAATTGCATTTTTAAATAAATCAAAAACCATGGGACCAGTTGTATTCAAATGGAGATTTGGCGATGGCGACAGTAGTTTTCTCGAATTTCCAATAAAAAAATTCAATCCAAAAGTAGCCTCTACTTTTAATGTTTCGCTTGTTGTTTTCAATACTTCAGGCTGTAGAGATACAACTACAAAACAAATAAATATAGAAGAAAACCCTATGTGTGATTTTTCTGTGGTATCAGCCAATACAGGAGGGTATGAATACATTTTTACACCATTAATTGAAACCTATAATTTATATAAATGGAATTTTGGTGATGGAAACGAAAGTAATGATATAATAGCAAAACATAAATTTAATGATGATGGTAATTATAGAATAAAAATTTTGATGAAAAACCAATCGGGCTGCGAATGTGTTGATTCTTCAACAATTTTGGCGGTAAATCATTTAAAAGTAAATTCAATTGAAAATTCATTTATAAAAATCTATCCCAACCCGTCAAATGGAATTTTTACAATTGAGAAAATATCTATAATTAATGACAACTTTAAGGTTAAAATTGTAAATGCAAATGGTAAAACTATAATTGAAGAAAACTTTTTTTCAAATGTGAAAAAAGAATTTGAATTGCCGCAAGGGCTTTATTTTATAATTACTGAAAGCAGTAATGGTATTAAATTTTATGAAAAGATAATTATAACAAAGTAATGCCTAAATAATTTGTTATAAAAAATCTTATTATCTTTGCAGGCAAAATCAAATGTTGTCAATTAGTGATTTAAGAGAAAATTACAGCAAATACGAGTTGCTCGAAGAAAACCTTACAAAAAACCCTATCGAACTTTTTGATACATGGTTCAAATTTGCTCTCGAAACAGAAGTGCTTGAACCAAATGCAATGACTTTATCAACTGTAAGCCTCGAACGCAAACCGAGATCGAGAGTAGTTTTGTTAAAAGATTACAGTAATAAAGGTTTTAGTTTTTATACAAATTATCAAAGCGATAAAGGTAGAGAAATAGAGCTTAACAATAATGTTTCTTTAAATTTTTACTGGAGTAAAATTGAAAGACAAGTGAGAATTGAGGGAAAAGCAATAAAACTATCGTTTGAAGAAAACGACAATTACTTTAATTCAAGACCTATGGGAAGCAAGATAGGAGCTATTATTAGCCGACAAAGTCGTCCGGTAAATAGCCGTGACGAAATTCTTAAAAGATTTGAAGAATATGATTTAAGCCAAATGCCCGAACGCCCTAAGAATTGGGGAGGGTTTATAATAAAACCTATACTTATTGAATTTTGGCAAGGTCGTCCCAACAGATTACACGACCGTATAAAATACATTTTTAAAGACAATCGCTGGTCGTATCAAAGGCTTGAGCCTTAATAGTTTTTTTATTTTTTGTCTTCTGTATTTTTTTTCTTAATAATATTAGAAAGTCTTGGTCTAGTATTTCCATAAGAACCCATAACCCTTTTGCCTTTTGCTGTTTTTTTATCTCCTTTTCCCATTTTATATATTTTTTTAAAAATTTAAGTTGCAAATTTATTACAAAAAATCAAACTTGAATTTTGTTTAGCTAAAAAATTATTCCTCAATTATTCTTTTGCGTTTTTTGTAGCGATAGTAAAACCCTGCACCTGTAACACCTGCCAATAAATATGGCATAGCAAGCAGATACAATATTCCACGATTTAATCCTTTACCTTTCGAATTACTTTTGTCTTTCATCGAACTTTCTACTGCTGCCTTGCACATTGGGCACTGGGCATTAACAGTTTGTTTTATTGAATTTAAACTTAATAAAATCACAAGAAAAATCTTAAAAATATTTTTTTTAATTGGAATTTTCATTTTCTATACTGGAAAATTGTAGTACGGTGATAAAAACAAATATACCAAAATGCCTGTAATAGATACATAAACCCAAACAGGATAAGCCCATCGCACAATTTTTTTGTGAAGTGGCCTATTGCCTTTCAAACCAAAATAAAAGGCAAATAGCGCAAGTGGCACAAGTAAAACTGATGTGATAATGTGGCTTGTAAGAATAAAATAATACACGGTTCTTTTAAAACCAACTCCGCCAAAACTTGTTTCGGGAACAAAATAATGATAAGTAGTATAAGATACTAAAAAAATAGCTGAAAGTGCGAATGCTGTTAAATTTAGCTTTTTATGTATTTCGTATTTTTTTTGTTTTACAAAATATAATGAAAAAATGAGCAATGTTAAACACAATGAGTTTATTAAGGCATTTATTTTAGGTAATGAATAAGCAAAAGACGGAATATTTGATGGGGCGGGAAAAAACCTGCGGTTGAGCAATAAAACAAATAACACAAGCAAAATAGATACTGATGATATAATTTTTAAAACTGTTTTATTTTCAGAGTTTTTCACTGTATTCTTTGAATAAAATTTTTAAATCGTCTTCGAGCCTCAAAATTTCTTTATAATCTTGCGAATCGTAAAATCCTCTAATGTGTTTTTCTTTGTCAACCAAAACAAGTTTATCGCTATGAATAAAATCTCTGTCATCGTTTTGGCTTACAGCCACAGCTTTATAACTCTCGATTGCTAATGTATAAAGTTGATTTTTGTTGCCTGTAACAAAATACCATTTGTTGTTGTCAACGTGCATTTTTTTTGCATATTGTTTTAATACTTCAACAGAATCAAACTCAGGGTCAACTGTGTGTGAAATAAATTTTAAATCCTGATTTGATTTGTATTTTTCGTAAATTGTAAAAAGATTTCTGTTCATTCTGGGGCAAACTTCGGCACATGATGTGAAAAAGAAATTTGCAACATATATTTTACCTTTAAAATCATTTTGAGTTACGGTTTGGTTATTTTGGTTTGTAAACGAAAAATCTGGAATTACCCATGGTGTGGTATCTCCGGTCATTTCAATATCGCCAAAAACTGGTAATTTTTTATAAGAAGTCTTGCTGTATTTCCATATTAAACCCCATACAACAGGTGCTATAAGAATTATTCCAAGTAAAATGTATTTGTATGATTTTTTCATTTAAATGAAAGCCAGAAATTGCCATCGTACAACATTCCCGAAACGAGGGCAATTATAAATACTGATGGAACAAGAATCATAAGTATAAGTTCAAATTTTTCATGTTTCAGGTGCATAAACGAACCTACTATATAGTAAGCTTTTACAAGACCGAAAAATATAAAAACCACATTGCGAAACATACTTACCGGCATTACAAAATATAGAATAATATCTAAAACTGTAATGAGTGATAAAATAATTAGGGTTTTCCAGATGTCTTTTGTACCATGACTCTCTGTTTGGGGCACAAAAGTAATTGGGTCGTAATTTTCAATTTTATTGTTGTTCATGTTTTTTTAGTTTTTAAAATATTTAAATTAGATAGAAGAATGTAAATACAAATACCCATACAAGGTCAACAAAATGCCAGTAAAGACCAACTTTTTCAATCATTTCGTAATGACCGCGTTTTTCGTAAGTGCCTTTTAATGTATTGAAGTAAACTATAATATTAATGACTACCCCACTCAAAACGTGAAAACCATGGAACCCGGTAACTATAAAAAATAATGCAGCAAATTGTGACGGACCAAATGGATTTGAAAAAAGCGAACTTCCCTCTCCAATAAATTGTGTCCATTCCCATGCCTGGCAGCTAAGAAATGCAATACCTCCAACAATGGTGTAAAGCATATATTTTGCTACATTGCTTTGGTCTTTTCTTTGACCTGCTTCAACAGCAAGAACCATTGTTACCGAACTGAAAATAAGAATAAATGTCATCAAACTCACAAACATCAATGGCAGGTGAACGCCATGCAGGAAAGGAAAATGATTGAAAACCAAATCAGCCGAAGGCCAGTGGTCTTCTGAAAAAATACCTGTGTTTTGCATTTTTTCAACAAAATCGTGTCCAACGTGTGACATTGGAGATACTTTTTGGGTTTCTGGTAATTCGGGTGCTGAGGTGTAGCTGAAACGCACCGTTCCATATCCGATTAGCAATGATGAAAATGTAAAAACATCTGATAAGAGAAAAATCCACATCATTAGTTTTCCATAACTGATTTTGAAAGGCGATCTTCCGCCTGCCCAAGTTTTTGAATTTACTGCTGAAGTATTTGAAGTCATGTCGTTTTTTTTATGAAATATTAAAAAATATAAAAAGATAAATCCAAACTATGCCTATAAAATGCCAATAAATGCTGCAAAGCTCAATAGGCAACAGATTATGTGAGTTTATTTTATTAAAAATTGATTTAATAAATATTGCAATAATAAAAATTATACCTGCAAGTACGTGTAATACATGCAAGCCGCTTAAAGCATAAATAAAAGTTGCTGATATTTTATCACTGTTTTCTTCGTAAGAAAAATATAAATTTTGCGAATTCATGTTTACCCAACCTAAATATTGAAGGTAGCAAAATAATAATCCTAAAATTAAAGTTATAAAAAGCCCTATTTTTATAGAACTTAATTTGTCATTTACCGAAGCTTTTTTTGCAAACAAAAGGCTTATACTGCTTAAAATAATAACTCCTGTACTCAAAATAAATTCAAGTGGTAGTTTAAAGTTGAGCCAGTTACCCTCGCCTTTTCTTACCAGATAAGCACTTGTTAAACCTGCAAAAAACATAATAATGGCTATAATAATAAGCCATAAAACAAATTTTTTTGGATTTACCTTAGTAGTATCGTTAGAGTTTATAGTAATATTTTTCATAACTTGTCAATGAATAAAATTAAAAGTACTGCCGTATTATATAAAATAGAAAAAAACATAAGTTTTTTTGCATCATTTTTTTCTAAAGTTTTATAAAGTTTAAATGCAAAAAATGAAATTAAAATTCCTAATATCAAAATAGGTATTAATGAACCTATCCCCGCAATACCTATAAAATATGGCAATGCCGAGAGGGGTATTAGTGCAAGTGTAAAGATAAAAACAATAAATGCTGATAATTTTGATTTTCCACTTTTTGATGGTAATAAATTATAGCCTGCTCTTTTGTAGTCTTCGTCAAGTAACCATGCAATAGCCCAAAAATGTGGGAATTGCCATAAAAACTGAATAGCAAACAATATTGCTGCTCCAATTTCTAATTTACCTGTTGCTGCAACCCAACCCAACATAGGAGGGATGGCTCCCGGAATTGCACCAATATAAACTGCTATTGATGAAAATCTTTTTAAAGGGGTGTAAAAAAATCCATAAGATATGAGTGAAATAAAACCAAGAATTGCACTAAGTTGGTTTAAAAAAGTTCCGAGAATATAAACTCCTGCAACCCCTGTAATTATGCAAAACAATGCTGCTTCGAATACAGTCATTCTGTTTGTGGCCAAAGGGCGGTTATTGGTCCTTATCATTTTGCTGTCAAAATCTTTTTCAATTATTTGATTAATCCCATTTGCCGAGCCAACTACAAGCAAACCGCCTATTGATAGTGCAATTATTGCATTAATTTCAAAACCTGAACCAATAGCAATTAAATATCCGAGAACTGCTGATACTACTACAGAGATAGTAAGCCTTAGTTTTACAAGTAGCAAGTAATCTTTTAGCTTGGTTGCAAAACCAGAAGTTTTATTTAATGCTATAGATTTTAACATTTTAAGATTTTTTTAATCCGAGCCAATTTAAAACCAACGAAGAAAAATTCATTGCGTAATTGTTTTCATCATTGTTTTTTACAGAAGTTACATGTTTATAAGCCATTTCTTCTTCATTGTCTTTCATAGGAACTGTTTGTGGAACAAAATCTTCATCAAAGCCTGGTTTGCTGTAATCGTAAGCCCAACGATGTACTTCGGGTATTTCACCGTGCCAGTTTCCGTGTATTCTTTCAACAGGAGCAGTCCATTCAAGTGTATTTGACTTCCATGGATTTTGTTCGGATTTTTTACCTTTGAAAATGCTTGAAAAGAAATTGTATAAAAAGAAAATTTGTGCAGCAGCACCAATTATTGCAGCTACTGTTATAAGTTCGTTTACATCGTTCCAAATGCCGAATTCGGGTAAAACAGAAAACTGATAATATCTACGAGGCACACCTGCAAGACCAATAAAATGCATAGGGAAAAAAACAAGATATGCCGATATAAATGTCAGCCAAAAATGAATGTAACCAAGTGTTTTGTTCATGGTTCGTCCATATAATCTGGGGAACCAGTGATAAATGCCTGCCATCATACCAAAAATAGCTGCACAACCCATTACTATATGGAAATGAGCTACAACAAAATATGTATCGTGCAATTGGATATCAATAGCAGCATTGCCTAAAAACAAACCGGTAAGTCCACCACTTATAAAAAATGAAACAAGCCCAATAGCAAAAAGCATTTGCGGGGTGAAATGTATATTCCCTCGCCAAAGAGTTGCTAAATAATTGAATGATTTTACTGCCGAAGGCACTGCAATTATTAATGTAAAAATCATAAATACCAGGCCCAGCAATGGATTCATGCCTGTAATAAACATGTGATGTCCCCAAACTATGAAAGATAAAAATGCAATTGCAGTTATAGAAATTACCATTGCAGGATAACCAAAAATTGGTTTTCTTGAGTTTACTGCTATTATTTCTGATGTAATACCAAGTGCAGGCAAAATAATGATATAAACTTCGGGGTGTCCCAAAAACCAGAATAAATGCTGGAAAAGTATAGGGCTACCACCGCTGTTTGCCAAAGCTCCTTCGCCATTGAGGAAAATATCGCTCAAGTAAAAACTTGTTCCAAAACTTCTGTCAAAAATTAATAATAATGCACCTCCCAATAATACAGGAAATGTAAGTAAACCTAATACTGCTGTAAACAAAAATGCCCAAATAGTAAGCGGCAATCTATTCATTGCCATACCTTTTGTACGCATATTCAATATGGTAGAAATATAATTAATTCCACCCAACAAAGCTGATACAATAAAAAATACCATTGCCACAAGCCACAAAGTCATTCCGAGTCCGGCTCCGGGCATTGCTTTTGGCAAGGCACTAAGTGGCGGATAAATTGTCCAACCTACAGTAGCAGGTCCTGATTCAATGTAAAAACTCGCCATCAATGTAATTGATGACAAAAAGAAAAACCAATACGAAAGCATATTTACAAATGGCGATGCCATATCTCTTGCACCACATTGTAAAGGAATTAAAAGGTTGCTGAAAGTACCGCTAAGTCCTGCAGTAAGTACAAAAAATACCATTATTGTTCCATGTATTGTAACCAATCCCATATAAAAGGCGGGGTCAAGTTTACCTCCGGGTGCCCATTTGCTGCCAAGTAGAGTTTCGAGGATAGGAAATGCAGTATCAGGCCAAGCAAGCTGTAACCTGAATAAAACTGACATTATCATACCAAGACAGCCCATTACAATACCTGTAATCAAAAACTGTTTTGATATCATTTTGTGATCTTGCGAGAATATGTATTTGGTTATAAAATTCTCTTTGTGATGCGTATGTGTATGTTCGGCATCAGAATGATTTAGATTTTCGGCTGTACTAATCATTTTTCTTAATTTGTAAATGTAAGTGAATTTATGTTTTTGTTATTTGAGTTTTGAATAATATCTGCAAATGATGCTGGTTGTGATTTTATCCATTTATTATAGTCTTCTTCAGTATCTACTACAATTTTAAGTTTCATATTAAAATGACCAGTACCGCATATTTTGGCACAAATTAGATAGTAATCAAAATCTGGCTTATTGAGTTTTTTACGTTGTTCATTTGTGGTAACAATTGGCTTAAAAACTATTTCTGTTGGCAAACCCGGAACAACATTTATCTGAGTTCTGAAATAATACATATATGCTGAATGTATAACATCTCTTCCTCTGAATTTTAAAGTTATGGTTTTGTTTACCGGTAAATGAATTTCATTGTTTACAATAATATCGTCATTAGCTGCAGTATTATAAAATTCGTCGGCATTTTTGTTAGTCAATGATTTTTTTATTCTTTGAATTTGAATTTTACGATTTTTAATTTTTTTGCTAAGTTCTGATGCTGCTACTCCACATTCAATTTCATCAATTTTAGATTGTTTTAATTTTAAATCTTCGCCTGTCAATCCACCCATTTCAGCCTTCAGCTCTTCAAGTTTATTTGGTAACGCATTAAGTTCTTTTTCCAAATCTGTAACTTCATTTTCAAGTTCAGGTATAAGTTGTGTAGCTTTACTCTTTATTGCTACTCCCAGTAGGTTATCATTAGAAATAAGGTTCCAGTTTGAATTTCCAAGTTTTCCATCGTTTCCCGGATAGCGGGCTGTCCATCCAAATTGATAACCAAATATTTCAATATTAAATTTATCTCTTTCGGGATTATTGGTTATTTTTCTCCATGTCACAAGTCCGCTAATTACCAGTGATGTAAGTACTACTGCCGGTATCAATGTCCATATTACTTCGAGTTTGTTGTTATGAGGATAATAATATGCTTTGGTTCCTTTCCTTTTTCTGTACTTAAAAGCAAACCAAAACAATAAAATTTCGGTAATTACAAATACTATACCTGTCAATAATAAAGTTATATAAAACATTCTGTCTGTTTTACGCCCATATTCACTTGCGGGTTCAGACATTATTAATTTTCCATGAACAAAAAACTCCCAAAATGCAGCACCCATTCCAAGAATTAAAATGGCTATGAGCAAAAAGGCATTAATTCTATCCCATCTAACTATTTCTTTTCCTCCCAATTCATTAACACGGTCCGTAATGTTAATCAGTAAAATAATTATAGCCAGCAATACTATAACTAAAATAAAAATCAACCAATTTATTTTGTTTGATGTGCTTTTATCAACTTTTACAGGTTCTGTACTTTCGGTAGTTTTGCCAGGTGTAGCAGCAGCATTAGTTACACCGGCATTTTCTATGAACATAATAATTGATGCTATCTCGTCATCTTTAAGGTCTTTAAATGACTGCATAGGCAATTTGTTGTACTCTTCAAATATTGCTATTGCATCTTTATCCCCGCTTTTTCTTAATGATTCATTGTCTTTAATCCAATTTAATAACCAATCATAACTTCTTCTTTTTTGTACATCTTTTAGTGCCGGTCCCACAAGTTTATTGTTCAATGAATGACAACTCATACATTTACTTTCAAACAATTGTTTTCCTGCGGTAATTGTGGCATCATCTACAGGTTTGCCGGTAATACTTTCTTTTAATTCAGTAGAAAATGCAGAGTTCAACCATGAAAATAAAAGAAGAAACAGTGTTAATTTAATAATCGCTTTTCCTTTTGTAAAAAATTTCATAAAATATATTTTATCTAATAATTTGTTAAATAGATTTTCATATTAAACAACAATGTTAAGCAAATGTTTAACTTTTTTTAAACAAATTTTTTAGGCATTCTTCAATTGCTGAAAATTAAAATTTATTACCCTAAAAACCTTATAATTTTAATAAGACTTTATTAGATTTAGTCTATGTTTTTGAAGTGGTTACTTTATTTCTACATTTTTAAATTCGCCACTTGTAATGGCGTAATGGTCGCTACCGTTTGAAATCAAAGATTTATCAAAAGTATAGAATTTGCCCGAAACTATACCGTCTTTATAATTTACAGAAGTCAATTCAATCCAAGCTGAATCTCCGTTTCCGGAAATATGTCTTTTGAAATTTGTGCCTTTTTCATACATATACAATTTAAAACCATTGGGTTTGGTATTAGTGGTATTGTATATCTGCTGTAAATTTCCGGTTATATTAAAGCTAAGTAATACGCTTTCACCAGCCGGATATGCCCATAAATTTAACTCAAAACCTTGAACGTCTATGGTTATGGGTTCTCCGGGTTTTCCATAGTTAGGGTTTAGTACATTATACGTCTTTTGTCGGCAATCAGCTTGATGTACATTGTAATAACCCCCATAATATCTGTAACTGCCGCTCATGGTTTTGTCTGATACACTTTCTTTTTCTTTGCAGTTCACAAAAAATAAAAGCGAAATAAAACTTATCGTTATTAATTTATTTTTTAAAATCAATTTTATTTTAATCTAATGAGGTTGATATGCGGTATTTCAGGCTTAGCGGGGTAGTACAAAACAGAGGCATAAATTTTACCTTTTTTAAGCCAAAGTTTGTTTACGTGATATTGGTGGCTATTGCTTAAATTTTTGTTTATTACATCAAGCGAAATGTTTGTTTCACCTTGACTTGTATATTTTTTTAAGGTGGTAAAATCTTTTGATAAATAAACTTCGTTAGTTTCCGAAACTTCTATGAAATCAGCTTGACTAAGGCCTGTTTTTTGAAATATTTTTTGAAATTCTCGTGTAATGGTATTAAAATTTAATAGGATGATGTTGCCGGATATTGGTTCGTAAATTAATACAGGAAATGTTATTCCATCATTGCTTTCACCTACTTTTAGCACTGTACTGTCGGACCATGCAAGATTTTTTGAGTCATCGTACCATGCTACCGAGCTAAGGCTTTTAGTTTCTATTGAAGCAACCGAAACTTGCAGTGTTCCTTCGTAATTATAAATGGTATGCAGCAAATTGGTAGCCGGTGAAAAGAAATAATCATTTTGAATCATGGCGGGATACAATGGATTGTTATACGTTTCACCAACTCCTCCTTCGGCTATTTCCGAAAAATTATATCCATTGCCAGGGTGATAAAATTTATTGGTTGATGTTCTTAAAAACTTTGAACCGGGCGAAGCGGTTTTTTTATATCTCTTGCTACCATCACTGCCTTCTAAACTAATTTCGAAAGTGCTTACTCCAATATAATCAACTTTTCCCTTGTATATTACCGAAGTATTATCAAAAAATATGTAATGGTTAACTAAATCGCCACGGCTGTAAACTGACACTGCCTTACTAAAATCATTTAGCGGTATGGTATGAAAATGGTCAAAAACTATTACTCCATTAACATTTCTTTCGGAACGTGTATGAAAAATTAAATTTTCATTATTTATTGCCAACGAAGAAGCATCGTGTGCATACGTTGCCGGTTTCATATACCCGGCATCATCAGGTACATCGGCTTTAAAAACATGTTCCCATCCTGAGTTTTTGTTCAAATAATCAGGTGTTTCATTCACCTTGCTCACCTCATCTTTATCTTTGCATGAATTTCCTATTATTGAAAACACAACAGCAGCTAACAAAATTTTATAATTTATTTTCATTACCATTTAATAAATTTAAGAGTTTGAATGCCGTTTGAGGTTTTTACAGTTATAAAATATGTGCCGTTTTCCATCATTGAAATATCTATATTTACGTTGTTTGATATTGGTTGACCGCTAAGTACTACTCTGCCCGAAATGTCGGAAATGGTGTATTCTTTTATGATTTCAACGCTTTCAATTGTTACATTATCATTTGCCGGATTAGGATAGACCATCGCCTTTTTTTGAGAAACAAATTCGGTTTTTAACGTTTTTTCTAAAGGGTAATTAAGTTTAAAAATCTGAACCCTTGCATTGTTTCGGTCAGCTATGTAAAGCACATTGTGTAAAGTATCTATGACAATGGCTGCCGGACTATCAAACTGCCCGGGCAATGAGCCTTTTGAACCAAAATTTCCCAACAGTTTTCCGTCTTTGTTCAGCACTTTTATACGGTTATTTCCAGCCTCGCTCAAAAAGATATTGTCGTATTGGTCTATAGCCAACGAATTTGGAAGATTTACATTTTCCTGATTATAGCCATACCCTGCCAAAAATGAAAGAAAGTTGGCATCTTTATCAAGTAAATAAATCTGGTGTTGATTGATGTCGGCTACTACAAAATTTCCATTTTTTAATTTCACTAAGCTTGTTGTATAGGCAATTTCTCCTTCTCCCATGTTGCGTCCTGTTTTGCCAAAAACTTGCGGGAAAGTACCATATTTATTATTTTTAAAAAGTACAAAATTTTCCAATTCCATACCTGGGTTTATTCTATGACCTGTCCAATAGGTATTCTCTGCTTCATCTCTGATAAACTCTCCGCAATTATTACAATTCATGTACGAACCGATTGCAACTATATTTGAGTCGTATTCTTGAAATTTTCCATCAGATTGTACAAATAGTTTATTTTTATAATATGCAAAATGCTCAATATTGCCTGATAAATCAAAAGCATATCGCAAATTTCCGGTGGGACTAAACGAACAAATAGCTCCCCGGCTTAACCCACATGGCCCAAAATTTCCATTGCTATTCAATCCACACAAAACACTTAGATTGCCCTTTTCGTCAAGGCTCAAAAGCTCGGGTGTGGGCAAAATCCTGTCGTCCCAACTATTAGTACTTACTGTCACAGGCCTTCCAAGCGTAGTAATCCATTCGCCTGTTGATGAAAATTTATAAATGTAACCACCGGCACTTGTTTTTTGGGTAGAGTTTAGTACCAAATAATTTCCTCCTTTGGTTTTAAAAACCACATTGGGTTTGTAAAGATTACTCACAATGCCAAAACGCTTTATGTTCAAGCTCATTATTTTTCTACCTGTTACCGAGTTTTCATCTATAGTATTTTTAACATCATTGCCCGAAATAAAGGTAGTGTCGCTGGTAAACCATGCAAAACCATGATATATATTTTTACTCCCTTTATCATTTCCTAAAGTGTCAAACCGCCACAATACTCCGAGGTGCAGTAGCAAATCACCATTCTTGGTATCTACATGAAAATTGCGGGGTACATACATTGATTTTTTTAAATTAAACGAGCGTATTTCGGCAGCGTCAGATATCCTAATCTTATAAAAAGTAGTGGTATTATCGGCAGCTATATACACATGGCTTTTATCAATTTCGGCTGCTGAACGAAGAAAAGTTCCGCTTGGGAAATTAGCTGACCAAGAAATGGTATTTAAGTTTGTATCCAAAAAAGCTACAACTTTGGTTGTGAGCAGTACCAGCACCCCATTTTGGGTTACAAGCTGTGCCGACCATGCCAATCCCGAATCTCCATTTATTGCCAATATTTTAATGCGAACTAAACGTCCATTTGTATCGCAAACACTTATTTTGCCACTATTAGCACTGTACAATCTGTTGTTTCCATCAAACACTACATTGGAATAAATGGGTCTTTCACCTCCTATTTCTCCAATGTACGTTTGTGCGTTTGCCTTTATAAAAAAAAGAATGAATAAAATACTATATATTTTTGCCATATAAGTTATCTGAATATTTTTAAATTTATCCTGCTATATACATTTAATATCTTAACTTGTAAATTATAATTTTTAAATTTTTTTTTTAAAAGTTCGCAAAACTATGTACTATTTTTTTAAATTTCATTAATTGAAAAAATTTACAATAAATTTAAATTAACAATAACCATCTGAGTCTGCCAACATCCTCAAGCCAACTTACGAGACACGGTGATGATAAAGTTTAAAAATTTATTTCTTTTTTTCGTTTTGCTTTTGGTTTGTTGCAATGTGTGGACTATTTGCAAGCAATAGCGATTAAATTCTTTCTATAATTACAAATTACAGATTGTTTATTGGTTTTGTTTTTGAACAAGATAAAACTAAAAATTGAAAAAATATGAAGGGAAAACACTTATTGCTGCAAGCAAAATAAATGTAATAATAAGTGCAAAATATCCAAGATAGTTTTTTTCGGTGTTTGTTTCAGTTGAGTAATTATTATCAGCAAAAAACATTACACTTATTGCTTTAAAATAATAAAAAATGCTTATTGCAGAACCACAAATTGCAATAATTACAAGCCAAAGATGTGTATCAACTGCCTGTTTGAAAATGGCGTATTTTGCAAAAAAGCCTGGAAGCGGAGGAATACCTGCAAGCGAAAGTAGAAATACAGAAAGCAATAAACCCAAAAATGGCGTTTTTTTTGAAAGTCCGTTAAATATTGAAAATTGATTGGTTTCATTATGTTGCTTATTTATTATCATTAGAATTGAAAAAATTCCAATAGTAGCCAATGTATAAGAAATTAAATAAAATGCAACTGTACTTGTAGTTTCAGTATTTGGATTTAGCAAAGCCAAAAGTATATAACCCACATGCGAAATGCTGCTGTATGCCATCATTCGCTTAAAATCAGTTTGCAATATTGCAATAAAATTGGCAGTAATAATTGTTAAAGCAGAAATAATTGCTAAAATAAAATACCAATTGTAGTTGAGCATTGGAGCCAAGAAAATAGTCAGCCTTAAAAATGCTCCGATAGCTCCAATTTTAACAATAGTAGCCATAATTGCAGTAACAATAGTAGGACTTCCTTCGTACACATCGGGGCTCCATACATGGAAAGGTACTGCTGCAATTTTAAATGCAAATGATACCGCAATTAGAATTAAACCGGTATTTAATAAACCGGGAAAATTGTTTATTGCTGTTTCTGACATACTTCTTATTTCATTTAAATTAAAACTATGTGTAGCTCCATAAATAAGAGTAATACCCAAAAGCAAAAATCCTGTGGCAAATGCACCCATGATAAAATATTTGAGTGATGCTTCGTTTGATTTGGCAGAGTGTACATTACTGCCTGCAAGAACATACAGCGGAATGGAAAGTATTTCGATACCCAAAAACAACATCAAAAGATTGTTGTAGCTAACCATACAAGTAAGCCCACACAATACAAAAAACATTAAGGCAAGCAAATCGCCTTTGCTATCAATTTTGTAAGCAAAACCACTTGCCGAATGCCATGATATTAATATACCACCAATTACAGCTATTGCAGTAAATTTGAATGAAAAACTATCGAAAATGAGCATATTGCCGAGGTTTTCGGGTCCGTAGTTTTGGTCGTATATCAAATATCCAAGTACAGTTAATAATGCAGCAACAGAAAATAATGGAAGAATTTTTTTTAAATTGAAAATTCCACCAAACATTGCAAAAATTCCTGAAACAAATAATAAAATTAAAGCTTTCATATTTTTTTGTTTATTCTAAAATTGTTAAAATTGATTTTACCGATACTTCTGAAATATTTAGTATTGTGTTTGGAAAAATACCTGTAAGTATTACAATACAAACTATAATTCCAAGTGTAATATACTCTGACCACGATAGTTTACCAAAAATCGAATTTGAAGATTTTGGTTCACCAAACATAGAAAGTTGATATACTCTGAGCATATAAACAGCACAGAATATAATTGTAAGTGCAGAAACTACTCCCCAAACTTTACAATAATTAAATACTGCATTTAACAATAAAAATTCACCTGTAAATCCATTGGTAAGTGGCAGGGCTATGCTTCCGAGCATTATAATCATAAACAAAACAGAAAAACCTCGTGCATATTGAGCCAGACCGCCCATTTCTTCAAGTTTTCTGGTATTTATTCTTCTTTCTATAATTTCAACTACAAAAAACAAACCTATAATATTTATTCCGTGATTGAACATTTGCAAAACTCCACCCTGTAAGCCCTTTTCGCTTAGTGTTAAAATACCGGCTGCTATTAACCCAACATGACTTATTGACGACCATGCGATAACTCTTTTAATATCTTTTTGCATTATTGCGATAATTGCTGCATACACTATGCCTGCAACAGCAAGTATCATAAAAATATTAATATTGCAATTGCAAGTGTTTTTTAATAGTGGAAACATCCATTTAATCATTCCAAAAATTCCCATTTTCAACATAATGCCCGATAGAAGCATAGTGCCTTGCGATGGAGCTACACTGTATGTATCAGGCTGCCATGTGTGAAATGGGAATACAGGCATTTTTATTGCAAATGCTATAAAAAATGCCCAAAGTAAAAATGTAGATTCTTTGTTGCTGAGATTTGTATTAATAAAGTTTTCCCATTCAAAAGCATTTACACCTGTTGTTTTCAGATAAATGTAAATAAACGCAACTAACATTAGCAAACTGCCCAAAAACGTGTAAATAAAAAACTTGAAAGTTATTTTAATTCTGTTTTCACCTCCCCAAATCCCTGTAATGAAATAAATTGGAATAAGTGCAAGTTCCCAGAAAATATAAAATAATAATCCGTTTTGCGAAATAAAAACTCCATTTAATGCAGCTTGCATCAAAAAAATCAATGACAAGAAAGAATTAATTTTAAAATATTTGTTATCCCACGAACTAAGTGTAATAAGGAATGTAGCTATATTGGTGAGCAAAAGCATAACCATAGAAATTCCGTCAATTCCTGTTGTAAAATTTAAACCTATTGAATCAAACCATTTGTATGAGTTGTAAAACTGAATGGCATCAGTTTTAAAATCAAACCCATTAAAAATATATGCATTTATTACGAGTTGTACTAATGATAAAATAAGCGATGCAATACGGGCAGTTTTGTCTTTTAAAAAATATAAAAGTGCTGAAGCAATTAAAGGAAAAATTAGAAGTACCATCTGTTTTTTTACAATATCTGGATTAAAATTAGAAATGAAACAACACTCAAAACCATTAAGAGCAAATAATATTCAAGTTTTCCGTTTAATACTTTTCTCATTTGATTGCCACTGAATGAAACAATTGTACCTGTAAAATTTACTATCTTATCTATAATATTAGTATCAATAAAACTATAAAGCAATTCAGATAATTTGATAATTGGTTTAACAATTAACAAGTCGTAGATTTCATCGAAATAAAATTTGTTTTTTAATAAACTCGATAAAATATTTTCCGATTTACCATTGTTTTTGGTGTAGTAATTTTTATTATAGTTTTTGTTACAAACTAATATAACAGCAGCAAGAACTATTATAGAAACTACAAGCACTATAATTTCAAACAAATGTGTTGGGTGCATTATTTCCTTGTTTGATACTACTTCTTTCAGCCAATTGTCAATGTAATGGTGATGAGAAAATAAACTTGATAAACCCAGCAAACCTCCAATACAAGCCAACACTGCGAGAATTATTAGAGGAATAGTCATATTTGCAGGACTTTCATGTAAATGATTTTTTTCGTTTTCAGTACCTCTGAAACTACCTGTAAAAGTCATAAAATATAATCTGAACATATAAATTGCGGTAATTACCGATGTTAAGGTAAGTATTGAAAAAACTAATATTCCGCTGCCGTAATACGATTTTGCTAAAATTTCGTCTTTACTGAAAAAGCCTGATAAAAGCGGAACGCCAGTAATAGCAAGAGTTCCCAAAAGGAAAGTGATATTTGTGATTTTTATTTTTTTTAATAAACCACCCATCAATCTAATATCTTGCTGCCCGCCCATAGCGTGTATTACACTTCCTGAGCCAAGAAATAATAAGGCTTTGAAAAATGCATGAGTTGTAACATGAAATATTGCTGTTGAATATGCTCCTACACCAAGAGCTACAAACATGTAGCCCAACTGGCTTACAGTAGAGTAAGCAAGCACTTTTTTAATGTCATTTTGCTTTAGTGCAATCATAGCAGCAATAAAAGCTGTTGCCAAGCCTACAATTACAACAATTGCAGAAGCAAACTCGGCAATAACAAAAAGCGAACTTGAACGAGCTATTAAATATATACCGGCAGTAACCATAGTAGCTGCATGTATTAAAGCCGAAACAGGCGTTGGACCAGCCATTGCATCAGGCAGCCAAGTGAAAAGAGGAATTTGAGCACTTTTGCCAACAGCACCAACAAGAAGCAAAATGCAGATGATTTCTATAGTACTTTCAGAAATTTGGGTTTTGTTTGAAAAGATATAGTTAAAATCAGCCGTGCCATATTGGTTTATAAGCATAAATATTCCAATTAAAAAACCCAAATCGCCAATTCTGTTCATCACAAAGGCTTTGCGTGCAGCATATCCATATTCATTGTTTTTATACCAAAATCCTATTAATAAATATGAACATAAACCTACTCCTTCCCAGCCAATAAACAATACAACGTAGTTTGCACCTGCTACTAATACCAACATCATAAAAACAAACAGGTTTAGATATGAGAAAAACTTGGCAAAACCACTGTCGGAGTGCATATAGCCTATAGAATAAATATGGATGAGAAAACCAACTCCTGTAATGATCATCATCATCCAAATTGAGAGATTGTCGGCTACAAAGCTGAAATTAATATTTATATCATCAGATTTAATCCAGTTGAATAGGTTTACTGTAACTTCATTGTTTGATGAGCTAAGAAAATTAAAAATAGCAACAGAACATATAAAACTTCCTAAAATTGTTAAAGAAGAAATAGTTCCCAGTGCTGTTTTAGATAAAAATTTGCCAGCAATTCCGCTAAACAGAAACCCGACAATTGGTAATAAAAGGGCTGTAATTAAAATTTTCTCCATTAAATATTTAATTTTTTAATTTGTTAAACAGACTAATATCTATTGATTTTGAATTTCGATAGAGCATTACAAGAATACTTAATCCTACAGCTACTTCGGCTGCTGCTACTACCATAATAAAAAATACAAACAATTGCCCCGCCGAATCCTGAAAATAACTTGAAAAAGCTACAAGCAATAAATTTATTGAGTTTAGCATAAGTTCGATACACATTATCAAAATTATACCATTTCTTTTTATCAATACACCGGCTACACCAATGCAAAACAGCAAAGCACTTAGCCAAATATAATGTTCTAATGGTGGTAAACTATTCATTTTCTCCCTCCTTTAAATTTTTGTCTTTTTTTCCTACAACTACTGCACCTACCATAGCTGCTATAAATAATATTGAACTTACTTCAAAAGGCACAACATATTCTGTAAAAAGTAATTTTCCGAGATTTTTTACAAGTCCTGTTTCTGATACCATTGTGGTTTCTTGCAAAGTATATGATTGGGTAATAGCACTAAGCAAAGTAAGCAACAATATGCCAGCCGATATTACAACTGCAAATTTCAATTTTACAGGTTTTGTAGATTCGTTAATGTTTTTTATGTTTAAAAGCATTAACACAAACAGAAACAAAACCATGATTGCACCTGCATAAACTATAATATTCACTATAAATAGAAATTGTGCATTTAATAGCAAATATTGACCTGAAATAAGAAAAAAAGTTGCAATCAGGCTAAGAACACTATAAATAGGGTTTCGAAATGAAATTACAAGCAATGCTGTAATTACCGAAAGTCCTCCAAGTATGTAAAATATGTAATTTGGCATAAATTTATACTGTATGTTTTAATTTTCTTTTTGAAACATCTACTCTTTTGTCAACCTGCTCTACAAGCCTGTCTTTACCATAAATAAAATCCTGCCTTTCAAGAAATGGAGGAACAAGTTCTGTGGTAAGAAAAATTGCTTCTTTGGGGCATGCTTCTTCGCATAATCCGCAAAAGATACATCTGAGCATATTTATTTCATAAACTGATGCATATTTTTCTTCTCTGTAAAGATTTTCTTCACCCATTTTGCGTTCTGAGGCTATCATAGAAATAGCCTCGGCGGGACATGCTACTGCACAAAGCCCACATGCTGTACATCTTTCGGCTCCGTTTTCATCTCTTTTAAGTATATGTTTACCACGATAAACGTCGCTTACCGGTCTTTTTTGTTCGGGGTATTTTATGGTTGCTTTCTTTTTGAAAATGTGTTTAAAGGTTACAAACATTCCTCCAATTATGGCAGGTAGATAAATTCTTTCCCAGAATGTCATTTTTTTGTTCGAAACCTTAATACTCCTGTTACTCAACATATTCTTTTCATTTTTTTTTAAAATAAATCTCTTAATAGCATTATTCCTCCTGTAAGCATAAGATTAAAAACTGCAAGTGGTATAAGTGTTTTCCAGCCTAAGTGCATTAATTGGTCGTATCTGAAACGTGGTAGTGTCCAACGCACCCACATAAAGAAAAATATAAAAAAGCAAATTTTTGCAAAAAACACTAAGGTTCCTACAATAGTCAAAGCATTGCTTGATAGCCCTAAATCGTGCATAAATGGAAAATTGTAACCTCCAAAAAACAAAGTTGAAATAATTGCAGAGGAAATAAACATATTTATATATTCGGCGAACAGAAAAAATCCAAGTTTCATACTTCCATATTCTGTATGGTATCCGCCAATTAATTCCGATTCGCATTCAGCAAGGTCAAATGGTGCACGATTGCATTCTGCAAATGCACAAACAATAAAAAGTAAACATGCAAGTGGCTGGTAAAAAACATTCCATTTGCCTCCATCTTGAGCCTCAACAATATCTTTAAGGCTAAGAGATCCTGTTGTCATTATTACTGCAAGTATTGATAAACCCATTGCAAGTTCATAGCTTATCATTTGCGAACTTGACCTCACTGCACCAAATAATGAATATTTATTGTTTGATGCCCAGCCTCCAATCATTATTCCGTAAACACCAATAGAAACAACCCCTAAAATATATAGAATTCCAATATCTACATCGGCTACTTGCAAATCAAAAGTTTGGCCCCAAATGGTAATAGAACCCCCCCAAGGAATTATTGCACTTGTCATTAAAGCTGTAAACATTGCAATTCCGGGAGCTATAATAAAAAGTTTTTTGTTTGCAAATGCTGGAATAAAGTCTTCTTTGAAAAACATTTTACCTCCATCGGCAAGAGGTTGTAAAATACCCCAGGGACCGGCTCTGTTAGGACCGATGCGATCTTGCATAACGGCAGCAATTTTTCTCTCTGCATAGGTTGAATACATTGCAATAAAAAGAGTTATAGCAAAAATTACCAGAATTATTATTATTTTAATTATTATTAAAGTACTCATCTGCTATTTTGTTTCTTCGTTGTTATTTTCAATTTTTAAAGGTTGCATTTCGTAATGACCTTGTGAAATTACAGATTCACGGCTTATATGACGAGGTCCTTCAATTGTCCATTTTGCTAAGTCTTTGGTTTCAAAACGACAAGTGTTACAAATGAATTCTTCAACTTCGGCGTACTGGTCTTTTCTACCGGTAACCCTGTAAATTTCTTCGCCAAACATCCATACAACTGCTTTTCCGCTGCATTTGTCACAGTTTCTATGAGCATCCATCGGGTTCAAAAACCAAACACGGCTTTTGAATCTGAAAGTTTTGTCAGTTAAAGCACCAACAGGGCAAACATCAATTACATTACCACTAAAATCATTATCAATTGCTTTTTCAATGTATGTGCCTATTTCAGAGGCATCGCCTCTTTTTAAAACTCCATGAACTCTTTCGTTTGTAATTTGGTCGGCTGTATAAACACAACGGTAACACATAATACATCTTGTCATGTGAAGTTGAATGAATGGACCTATGTCAATTTTATCAAAAACACGCTTTTTTTCTTCAAAACGTGTACCTTCAGTGCCGTGTTCGTAAGACAAATTTTGTAGGTCACATTCGCCGGCTTGGTCACAAACGGGACAATCAAGCGGGTGGTTTATTAGCAGAAATTCTACAACTCCTTTTCGGGCATCAAGTACTTTTTGGCTTGTTTTATTGCTTACTTCCATGCCGTCCATTATAGGGGTAGAGCAACTTGCAACAAGTTTGGGCATTGGTCTGGGGTCTTTGTCTGAGCCTTTGGTTACTTCTACCAAACATGTTCTGCATTTACCGCCTGATTTATCAAGTTTACTGTAATAACACATTGCCGGAGGCACAATTTCGCCCCCAACTTTGCGGGCTGCATTCATTATTGTTGTTCCTTCGTCAACTTCTATTGTTACTCCATCTATTGTTACTTTTGGCATAATTTTTCTAAGCTTCTAATTCTGTTTCTTTAACTAATCCGTAATTGGTTTCAAGGCATTTAACGGGTTCTTTAATATGCCATTCAAATTCTTCGCGAAAATGTCTTATTGCCGAAGCCACCGGCCATGCTGCAGCATCGCCCAAAGGGCAAATTGTATTTCCTTCAATATTTTTCGAAATACTTACCAAAAGGTCAATATCATGCATGTTTCCTTTTCCGTATTCTATTCTTTTCAAAACTTTATCCATCCATCCTGTACCTTCGCGGCAAGGGCTGCATTGTCCACAACTTTCGTGATGATAAAACCTTGAAAAATTCCATGTATTTCGCACAATGCACTGGTCTTCGTCAAAAACAATAAACCCGCCCGAACCGAGCATTGAACCTGTTGCAAACCCACCATCAGCAAGAGATTCATAAGTCATCAATCTTTGTTCACCATTTGCTGTTTTGGTAACGAGGTAGTGTGGCAAAATAGGAACTGATGAGCCTCCGGGTATGCAGGCTTTAAGACGTTTGCCATTATTTATACCTCCACAATATTCATCGGAGTATAAAAATTCTTCGACTGATATGCCCAATTCTATTTCGTAAACTCCGGGTTTTCTTATGTTGCCGCAAGCCGAAATAAGTTTTGTACCTGTACTTTTTCCAAGACCTATTGATGCGTATTGTTCACCTCCATTATTTACGATAGAAACAACAGACGAAATTGTTTCTACATTGTTTACTACTGTTGGGCTTTGCCATAATCCTTTTACAGCAGGAAATGGTGGTTTCATTCTTGGATTTCCGCGTTTACCTTCGAGAGATTCAATCAATGCTGTTTCTTCGCCGCAAATATATGCACCGGCTCCGGGGCTTACATAAATTTCAAGGTCATATCCGCTTTTTAAAATATTTTTACCGAGCCAGCCGTTTTGCCTTGCTTCTTCAAGTGCTTTTTCGAGAATTCGCAATATCCACATATACTCACCTCTGATGTAAATGTACGAGGTGTTGCAGCCTAAAGCATAGCTTGATAAAATCATCCCTTCGATAAGTAAATGTGGAATTTTTTCCATCAAAAACCTGTCTTTAAAAGTTCCGGGTTCAGATTCATCTGCATTGCAAAGTAAATATCGCGGCACACCTTCGGGTTTGGCTATAAAACTCCATTTCATACCTGCCGGAAACCCTGCACCGCCTCTTCCCCTCAAACCTGATTTTTTTACTTCTTCTACAACTTCTTCGGGGGTCATTTTTTTCAAAGCTTTTTCTACGGCAGAGTAACCTCCTTCGCGTCTGTAAACTTCGTAGGTATTTATGTTTTCAATCCCTGTTTTTTCTAATAAAATTTTCCTTCCCATACTCTAATTGTTTTTGTTTTTTATAACATTTAACAAATTATCAAGTTTCTCAATTGTAAGTTTTTCGTGGTAATCTTCTCCTATCTGCAACATTGGTCCATAACCGCAAGCTCCTAAACATTCTACTGTTTTTAATGTAAACATTCCATCGGAAGTTGTTTCTCCCGGTTTAATATTTAATGTTTGCTCGATGTGTTTTATCATTTTTTCGGCACCTACAAGGCAGCAAGGTCCTGTATGACACACCTCTAAAACTACCTTTCCTACAGGATTTAAATTGTACATGCTGTAAAACGAAGCAACTTCGTAAACTTCTATTGGTTTAATATTCAAAAATTCGGCTATATAATCCATTACTTCTACACTTAGCCAATTGCCAAACTCGTGTTGTGCGATATGCAATATTCTAAGCAAGGCACTTTTTTGTTTTCCTTGTGGAAACTGGCTTATTATTCTGTTTATTTCTGCAACAGTTTCTGGCTTGAATTGTATTTTTTCTCTTGTTTCCATATTATGCATCTAATTCACCAGCTATTACATTCATACTGCTCATTGTAACAATAGCATCGCTAAGCAATGCACCTTTTATCATCTCTGAAAAAGCCTGATAGTAAATAAAACAAGGACGGCGAAAATGCAGACGGTATGGGCTTCGTCCTCCATCACTTATCAAATAATATCCTAATTCGCCATTTGCTCCTTCAACCGAAAAGTAAACTTCGCCTTCGGGCACTTTTGTTTCGCCCATGATTATTTTAAAATGATAAATCAGAGCTTCCATTTTTGTGTAAACATCGGTTTTGGGAGGTAAATAAAATTCAGGGACATCAGCATGATATGGTCCTTCTGGCATCATGTCCATCGCTTGATTTATAATACTTAAACTTTGTTTTATTTCTTCCTGCCTAACCATAAATCTATCAAAAGTATCGCCATTTTCGCCAACGGGTATTTTAAATTCAAAATCTTGATAAGATGAATAAGGATTCATTGCTCTAACATCATAATCAATACCTGCGGCTCTAAGGTTTGGACCTGTAAACCCGTAATTTAAGGCTCTTTCAGCACTTATAGGACCAACATTAATAATTCTATCCATAAAAATTCTATTTCTACACAATAAGGTTTCAAAATCTTTGAAGCGTTTTGGAAACTCTTTTAAAAATAGTTTTAGTTTTTTATTGGCAGTTTCATTAAAATCTCTCTCAAATCCTCCTATCCTGCCTATGTTTGTAGTGAGTCTTGCTCCGCATATTTCTTCAAATATTTCATAAATTCTTTCTCTTTCCTGAAATACGTAAGTAAAACCGGTTAATGCACCTGTATCTACAGCTATTACGCTATTGCAAATAAGGTGGTCTGCTATACGGGCAAGTTCCATAATAATCACCCTCAGATAATCAACTCTTTTTGGTATTTCTATTCCAATAAGTTTTTCTACGGTCATATCCCAGCCTATATTGTTTATAGGTGATGAACAGTAATTTAATCTGTCTGTTAATGGTCTTATTTGGTTATATGGTCTTCTTTCGGCAATTTTTTCAAATGCTCTGTGAATGTATCCTAATGTTTGTTCTGAAGAGTGAATTCTTTCACCATCCATTTTCAATACGTTTTGAAATATTCCGTGTGTTGCTGGATGTGTAGGACCGAGATTGAGGGTTGATAATTTATTGTCAAAATTATCTACCGCTTTATTTTCTGTTATATTTTTTTGCAAGTTATCCATTATCTCTTGCCAATGCTTTTTTATTGTCAAATGTTACTTTTTCGTTACCTTTTCGTCCAAAGAATCTATCGTCTTTGTCGGTTCTTGTACCGTCTTCAAGTTTATATTCTTTTCTCATGGGGAAATAATCTAAATCGTCGAGGTTTAATATTCTGCGTAAATCGGGATGACCTTCGAATATGATACCAAAAAAATCATAAGTTTCTCTTTCCATCCAGTTTGCTCCTGAAAAAACATCAGTTATTGAAGGAATATTCATGTTTTTTCTACCTACAAATATTTTTATTCTCAATCTGAAATTTTCATTAAGATTGTGCAAATGGTAAACAACTGCAAATTCTCTTTCACCTTGGTCAGGATATTGCACAGCACATATATCCGTCAAAAAGTTAAAGTTTAATGATGGTGATTTTTTAAGCCATTTTATTAAATCTTTTATTTGAGTACTTTCTGTTTCTATCGTAAGTATGCCATGCGAAATTGTATGAGTTTTTACAATTGCTTCAAACTTATCATTTATTGAATTTAACAAAAATTCTGTTTCCACTATTAAATTATGAAATATTGTACGATTCGAGTAATTTTTGATATTCTTTGGTATATCGTCTTCTAAGACTTTCGGTTTTTACAAGTTCATGAATTTTCATTACACCTTCTATCAATTGCTCAGGTCGTGGAGGACAACCGGGTACATAAACGTCAACCGGTATTACTTTATCAATTCCTTGCAGTACACTGTAACTATCAAAAATTCCTCCACTGCTTGCACAAGCTCCCATAGCCAAAACCCATTTAGGCTCTGCCATTTGCTCATATACTTGTCTAAGAACAGGTGCCATTTTTTTTGAAATAGTTCCCATAACCATTAGCAAATCTGATTGACGTGGCGAAAAACTCAATCTTTCCATCCCAAATCTTGCAAGGTCATAATTTGATGCCATAGTAGCCATAAACTCTATTCCGCAACATGATGTGGCAAAGGGTAGGGGCCATACTGAGTTTGCTCTTGCAAGCCCGATTACTTCGCTCAGCTTTGTTGCA
This sequence comes from Bacteroidota bacterium, assembly GCA_013359235.1. Classification (GTDB taxonomy): domain Bacteria; phylum Bacteroidota; class Bacteroidia; order NS11-12g; family UBA9320; genus JABWCE01. The sequence goes on along the minus strand of JABWCE010000011.1, from coordinate 37,333 downwards.
AAAAATCCTTCACCTTGGTAGCCTTGTGGGGGTGCTACTACTTTAATTTTATTTTTACTTTTTTCTATTTGTCCCATTCTAATGCTCCTTTTTTGTAAACATAGTAAAAACCTATCATAAAAAATGCAACGAACATTAACACTGCAAGAAATCCATATAACCCCATTTCTTTAAAATTAACAGCATAAGGGTAGAAAAATATAATTTCTACATCAAACAAAACAAAAAGTATGGCTGTCATAAAATATTTTACTGAAAATGGCGAACGTGCATCGCCTTCAGATTCTACACCACATTCAAAATTCTCAACTTTATTTTTTGTTTTTTTGTTTGGTCCAAGTATGTGAGTTGCTATTAATACAAATACTACAAAGCCCAATGCAACTATTGATTGGATTATAATAGGTAAATAATCTGATGGTAAGTTCATATTGCTTTCTTTTTTAAAAAAACGAGGCGAAATTAATTAATTTCTCTTATGTTTTACCGACAAAATATTAATTTAATAAAAAAGAAAAAAATCTTTTAAAATTTTTTTTGCTAAGGTTTTGCAAATCTTTTTTCTGCATTATTTATTGAAAATAACACAAAAAGTATTTTGTTACTTTTTCGGAAAGAGCCGTTAGATTATAATTGTCAGAAGCATTAGTAAGTTCTTTTATTTCGCCGTTTTTTGATTGTATTTTAATTGTTCCCTTAAAGGTATATGCCTCATTTTTTACAACTCCGGTATTTATTAAATAATCAATTTCCGAAATTTTTAATTCTGGAAATTTATTTTGAAGCAATTGAGTTTTTTCTACTAATTCTTCATTTTTAATCAATTTATTTTGAATTATAATTTTTGGAAGATGGCGGTTTACCAAAGCTCGGCAAAGAAACGATAGTACAAAGTCGTTTGAATTTTGCCATTGTTTTATGTTGTACATCAAGTCAATATCATCAGTTTTAACAAATTTTAAAAGTATATCTTCGTTAATTTTTGTTTTCTCATTTAGGGTCATAAAAAATTTCAGGTCGCCCGAAATTTCAAGCTTAATTCGGCTTTTTAGCAAAAATTTCACTCTTTTTATAATGTTTGTAAGTATTTGGTCGGCAGCTATAGTTGTTTTATGCAAATAAACCTGCCAATACATTATACGGCGTGCAACAATAAATTTTTCGATACTGTAAATGCCCTTTTCTTCTACCACAAGTTCATTTTTATAAACCGACAACATATTAATAATCCTGTCAATTCCTACAATTCCCTCACTTACACCTGTATAAAACGAATCTCTTGTAAGATAATCAAGGCGGTCCATATCAAGTTGGCTACTTACAAGTTGGTGTAAAAATTTTTTCTTATATCTGTTTTTAAAAATTTCAATTGCAAGTGATAATTTACCATTGTATTGTTTGTTCAAAATATTCATCAACTCAAGCGAAATTTTTTCGTGATGAATACTCGGAATAAGGTTTTTCTCTAAAACATGTGAAAACGGGCTATGTCCTAAATCGTGCAGAAGTATAGCTATACAAGCTGCTTCTTTTTCGGCTGATGTAAGTTCAATTCCCTTTTGCTCAAGTGTATTTAGAGCTTTTATCATTAGATTTAAAGCCCCTAAAGCGTGATTAAATCTTGTATGTATAGCACCCGGATATACAAGTTGTGCCAGTCCCAGTTGGTTTATTCTTCTCAAACGCTGAAAAAATTGATGTTCAATTAAATCAAAAATAATTTCGTATGGTATTGTTATAAAACCATAAACCGGGTCATTTATAATTTTGAGTTTGTTCAACTTTTTTTAAATTGTAAACAGCAAATTAAATTTAAAAAAAAATATCAAATACGAATAAAATTAAATTTCTATAAAATCATTAAAAACAATGACAGGCTACAAATCAAATTGCAAAAATTTTAAGTTACTTTGCGGTATAAAGCAAAACAATATAATTTTATTAAAAATAGTTAAATAAAAAATGGCAAACGAACGAATACTTTGGGCTGATGACGAAATAGAACTACTAAAGCCTCATATTATTTTTTTAGAAAATAAAGGTTATAACATTACTACCGTAAACAATGGACTTGATGCACTTGATGAGGTGAAGAGTAACTATTTTGATTTGGTGTTTTTAGATGAAAATATGCCTGGAATTCCAGGTCTTGAGGTGCTAAAAACTATAAAAGAATTAAAAAACGATTTGCCGGTGGTAATGATTACCAAAAGCGAAGAAGAAGGTGTAATGGAAGATGCAATAGGTACAAAAATTGATGATTTTCTTATAAAACCTTTAAATCCTAATCAGGTTTTGTTGAGTATAAAAAAAATAATAGATAAAAGAGAACTTGTAAAAGACAAAACCACTTCCGACTATCAAAAGGAATTTATGCAAATAGGTATGGCTGTAAATGATAGCTTAAGCTTTGAAGAATGGAAAAATCTTTACAAAAAACTTGTTTACTGGGAAATGAACTTTGACAAGAGTAAAGAAACCGGTATGGAAGATATTTTTAGAACTCAATTGCAAGATGCAAACCGTAGTTTTTGCAAGTTTGTTGAAAGCAATTATTTAAAATTTTTGCCTTACGACAATGCGAATGCACCAATAATGAGCCATACGCTTATGAGAAGAGGAATTTTACCGGAATACAAAGAAGGAATACCATTCTTTTTTATCTTAATAGATAATTTAAGGTTTGACCAATGGAGAACAATAGCTCCACTTTTAAGTGAAAATTTTAGAATAGAAAAGGAAGAATTGTATTTATCTATTTTACCAACTACAACCCAATACAGCCGAAATGCAATTTTTTCGGGGCTTATGCCTATTGATATTCAGAAAAGATTTCAAGGCAAATGGAGCAATGATGAAGATGAGGGAGGAAAAAATAATTTTGAAGCCGATTTTTTTAGTGATTTGATGCAGAGATTGAGAAAAAATCTAAAAACAAGTTTTACAAAAATTACAAATATTGATATGGCTAAGCAAATGCTTGACAATATTCCTAACCTTATGGAAAATGACATGAATGTAATTGTTTATAATTTTATTGATGCCCTTAGCCATGCCCGTACAGATTATAAAATAATGAGAGAACTTGCCGAAGATGAGCGTGCTTACAGAAGTGTTACATACTCATGGTTTGAACATTCGCCACTTTTTGAAGCTATGAAAAAAATTGCCGAAAAGGGCGGTAGAATTGTAATATCAACCGACCATGGTTCGGTAAAAGTGGATGAACCAATAAAAGTAATTGGCGACAAAAACACTACTACAAATTTGAGATACAAAACCGGTAAAAATTTATCATTCAACAAAAAAGAAGTGTTCGAAATTCAAAAACCCGAAGATGGCGGATTGCCAAAAATTCACCTCAGCAGCAATTTTATATTTGCCCGTGAAAATGGATATTTTGTTTATCCTAATAACTTAAACCATTACTCAAATTATTATCAAAATACACTTCAACATGGCGGTATTTCAATACAAGAAATGCTTGTTCCGCTTATAACTTTAGCATCAAAATAAATTTAAACTATTTTTTGATTTTTTAATTAGAAACAGCTCAGAAGAAGTTTTTCTTTCTGAAAAGCAAAACGCCAATTGTAGAAAATCCCAAGCAACCAATGAGTACATACCAAAATCCCAACATATTGTTTTCAAGATTATTTGGCACATTCATTCCGTATAAACTCGCTATAAGTGTAGGTATCATAAGTATAATAGAAATAGCAGTAAGACGCTTCATTACAATATTCAAATTGTTTGAAATTACTGAGGCGTAAGCATCCATCATACCGCTTAGAATATCACTGTAAATATTTGTTGTTTCTTGTGCCTGCCTTATTTCAATTTGAACATCTTCTACTAATTCTGAATCAAAGGTTTCGTTGATATTTTTAATATTTTTTAGTCTGTGAAACAAAATATCATTGCCTTTGAGTGATGTTATAAAATATACAAGGCATTTTTCAATTTGTAGTAATATTTGCAAATCTTCGTTTCTGATAGATTTTTCAAGGTTGTTTTCGGCATGTTTAATAAGTTGGTTTATTTGTTTTAAATGTTTTAAAAACCAGATGCTTGTTGATAGAAGTAATTTTAAAACCAAATCAAAAGAATCAATTATTTTAATGTTTTTTCTTTCGGTATAAACCACAAAATCATCTAAAACTTCAATTTTATGAAAACAAACAGAAACAAAAATATCATCTTTAAATATCAAACCTAAAGGTGCAGTGTTATAAGGAAGTTTTTCATCTCCTGTTTTAAAAGGTGTACGAATTATTATAAGATACCAGCCGTCTTCAATTTCAATACGAGGTCTTTCGTCAATATCTTCTATATCATTGTAAAATGCCTGTGGAATTTGAAGTTCATTAAACAAGTAGTTTTTTTCAGATTCAGTCGGACATTCAATCATAATCCAACTTTTGGGTTCGCGAACTTCAGTTTTTATTAAACCATTGCTGCTGTTTTTGTAAAAAGTAATCATAATACCGTTTTCTGTTTTATTTTTTTAAACTGAACAGCAACGGCAGTACCTGACGGAACTATTCAGTAATTATTAAGTTTTTCGGATAATAATCGTCCATTATTTTTTCTAAAAAAATGACTGCAAAAATATTATTTTAAATCAAAGAAATAATTAATTTTTATAAAATGTTCTTAATTTTTTTAAACTTAGATTTTAGATACTTTTATTCAAAAAACAAAACAACTCAAGCCTTATAAAAAACTTAATATCCCCCATATTTCCACAATAAAAAAAACATAAAAATTTTATATGAAATTCGCATCGTTCATGGAAAAAAATCTTAATTCTGCCCAACTTATACAAATTGCTACTCAAGTACGTCGTGATATTCTTAGAATGGTACATGCTGTACAATCGGGTCATCCCGGAGGGTCATTAGGTTGTACAGATTTTATGGTTGCAATGTATTTTAAAATAATGAACTACAAATCTTCGCCCTTTAGAATTGATGGTAAAGATGAGGATGTTTTTATTCTGTCAAACGGACATATATCGCCATTGTTTTACAGCGTACTTGCCCGAACAGGTCATTTCAGTTTAAACGAATTAAAAACCTTTCGAAAGTTAAATTCGCGATTGCAAGGACATCCCGCAACGCATTACAATCTTGAAGGTGTAAGAATTGCAACAGGTTCGTTAGGGCAAGGTCTTTCGGTAGCTTTAGGAATGGCATTGAGTAAAAAATTGAAAAATGATAAAAACATAGTTTATTGTTTGATGGGCGATGGCGAACTTGAAGAGGGACAAAACTGGGAAGCTATTATGTTTGCATCACACAACAAAGTTGATAACTTGATAGCAGTTGTAGATTTCAATCGTCAACAGATTGATGGCAGTATAAGCGAAATAATGGGAATTAATGATTACAAAAGCAAATTTGAAGCATTTGGCTGGCAAACATTTGAAATGAATGGCAACAACATGGACGACATTCTTGCGAATATGAAATTAGCACTCAGCAATACAGGCAAAGGCAAGCCAATAATGATAAATATGAAAACCGAAATGGGAGCAGGTGTAGATTTTATGACGGGTACACACGAATGGCATGGTATAGCCCCAAGCAACGAGCAACTTGCAAAAGCATTAGAGCAATTGCCCGAAACTATTGGCGATTATTAAATAATATAAATTTTAAGACAATACTTTGATAACTTTATTGTTTAGTAAAATATAATGGTTTGATATTTGTAAAACGTTTGTAACCGTTAATTTTTTGATGTTAAAAATATCTTTATTGAAAAATTCAAAAGTATTATTATCACTGATAATTGTTCTTACTGCTTATTTTAATTCAATAGCACAACAACCAAATAAAACCAGAATTTTATTTTTGCTTGATGCAAGTGGAAGTATGTATGCAAGCATGGGCAACGACATAAGAATGGGCGTTGCCAAAAGACTGTTATCAAAAATGGTTGACAGCCTTCGCAACCAGCCAAATCTCGAAATTGCACTCAGAATTTACGGACATACCACAACAAAAGATAAAAGAAATTGTCGTGATACAAGGCTCGAAGTACCATTTAGCCGTACAAATCACGATGCAATTCTAAATAAATTGCAAACTTTAAAACCCTTGGGAACTACTCTAATAGCATATTCGTTGCAAGAAGCAGCCTATGATTTTCCACAGGACAACCGAAGCAGAAATATTATTATACTTATAACAGACGGATTAGAAGAATGTGATGGCGACCCATGTGCAGTATCAGAAGCATTGCAAAAAAAAGGAGTTATTTTAAAACCTTTTATTATTGGAGTAGGAGCCGATGAAAACTTTGCCAAGCAATTTGATTGTGTTGGAAGATTTTTTGAAGCAAATACCGAAGCCGATTTTAGCGATGTATTGAGAATAGTGGTGACACAAGCTCTCAATAATACTACACTTCAGGTAAATTTGCTCGACCAAAACGGAAGACCCTTTGAAACTGATGTAAACATGAGTTTTTACGACAGCAAAACCGGAAAAATAATTGAAAATTTTATTCATACACTAAACGACCGTGGGATACCCGATACAATAAGCATTGACCCTGTAAATTTGTACGATATTGAGGTTCACACTTTGCCACCGGTAAAAAAAACAAAAGTTGAAATTGCAGCAGGAAGGCACAATATTGTAGCTATTGATGCGCCACAAGGCAGTTTAAATTTAAAAGTTGAAGGAGTAACAAACTACAACAGATTGCAGTGTTTGGTAAAAAAAGCAGGTACAAACGAACTGGTAAATGTTCAGGATTTTAATACAACTCAAAAATATATTGTAGGTAATTATGATATTGAAATATTGAGTACACCAAAAATTAATGAAAAAAATATAATAATTGGTCAAAGTAAAATTACTTATGTATCAATACCGCAACCGGGCAAACTTAATTTTTACTCACGCTTAGGGGTTGTAGGTGCAATTTACCGAATGAAAAACAATAGATTGGAATGGGTAATAAATATTGCAAATGGTAGCGGTTCGCAAATTATTGTTTTGCAGCCAGGGCATTATAAATTAATTTGCAGAGCAAATATTGATAAGCGAATTGTATCAACCAAAAGGGTTGATTTTGAAATAAAATCAGGTCAGGTTTACAACCTAAATGTATTGTAGAAAAAATAAATGGTAAAAATAGAAATACTCGATCAAAAAGACACCCGTTCAGGTTTCGGGGCAGGATTACTCGAACTCGGTAAAAAAAATAATGATGTTGTAGCATTGTGTGCAGATCTTACAGGATCGCTCAAAATGGATGCATTTAAAAGAGAATTTCCTGAGAGATTTTTTCAAGCAGGTATAGCCGAAGCCAATATGATAGGCATGGCAGCGGGGCTTGCCACAGGTGGTAAAATACCATATACAGGTACTTTTGCTAATTTCAGTACCGGTAGGGTTTACGACCAAATAAGGCAGTCTGTAGCTTACTCAGGAAAAAATGTAAAAATATGTGCTTCACATGCAGGAGTTACTTTGGGCGAAGATGGAGCCACTCATCAAATTCTAGAAGATATTGGATTAATGAAAATGCTGCCTGGAATGGTTGTTATAAATACTTGTGATTATAACCAAACCAAAGCTGCAACAATAGCAATTGCCGAACATTATGGACCTGTATATTTAAGGTTTGGCAGACCAAAATGGCCTGTTTTTACTTCACCAGAACAGAAATTTGAAATAGGTAAGGTTTGGCATATTAACGAAGGGAATGATGTCTCTATTTTTTGTACCGGTCATTTGGTTTGGAAAGCTATAAAAGCCGGCGAAATTTTAGCTGATATGGGTATTGAAGCTGATATTATAAATATTCATACAATAAAACCATTAGACACAGTTGCGGTTTTAAAATCAGCAGCAAAAACAGGTTGTGTTGTTACAGCCGAAGAACACCTTATGAATGGAGGGTTGGGCGATAGTATTTGCCAGCTTTTAGCATTAAATAATCCAAAACCGGTTGAAATGGTTGCAGTAAATGATAAATTTGGCGAAAGTGGAACCCCTGACGAATTACTTGTAAAATATGGACTTGATACTTCTGATATTGTAAGAGCCGTAGAAAAAGTACTTAAAAGAAAATAATTTTTTTCCATTATCCAACATACCTCACTTCCTCGATAAAACCATTTTCACATCTGAAAATTTTTCCCGGAAATTTGTTTATAATTCTATAATCGTGTGTAGCTATAAGTACGGCTGTTCCTAAATCGCAAATATTTCTCAGCAGGTGCATAATATCATCAGTCACTTCGGGGTCTAAATTACCGGTAGGTTCATCGGCAAGTATTACTTCGGGTTTGTTTAGTATTGCACGTGCTATTACAAGTCTTTGTTGCTCGCCCCCCGAAAGTTCATAAATCATCTTAAACCCTTTGCTGCCAAGGTTTACTAGGTTTAATACTTCTTTAATTCTTGAGTCCATTTGTGATGTGTTTTTCCATCCTGTAGATTCTAAAACAAACCACAAATTATAATAAACATTTCTATCGCTCAAAAGATTAAAATCTTGAAATACTATCCCAAGTTTTCGCCTGAAATATGCAATATCTTTTCTTTTAATGGTATTCAAATTATATCCTGCAACTTTTCCCGAGCCTACTTTTAAAGGCACATCACAATAAAGTGTTTTAAGAAGGCTGCTTTTGCCGCTGCCTGTCTTGCCTACAAGATATACGAGTTCTCCTTTTGATACACTTAAATCTACATTTTGAAGGATTAAATTTTTACCCTGATAAATAAAAGCTTTTTGTAATTCTATAATAGGTTGAGAATCGAACATGTTTTCAAACCAACATCATTTAATTGTTATTGTCAAAATTTGTTTTCTACATTTTATTAGTTTTACTCAATAAAACAAAATCTGCAATTACTAAGGCTGTCATTGCTTCTACAATAGGTACTGCACGTGGCAAAACACAAGGGTCATGCCTTCCTTCAGGTTTGAAAATAACTGTTTCATTGTTGGTTTTCAAGGTTTTTTGTGGTTTAAATATGGTTGATACCGGTTTGAAAGCGGTTTCAAAATATATTGTTTCGCCATTGCTAATGCCACCTTGTATGCCTCCCGAATGGTTACTCAAAGTTCTTATTTTGTTATTTTTCATAATAAATTCATCATTAATTTGCGAGCCTTTAAAATTTACAATATTAAATCCATCACCAAATTGTATAGCTTTTACAGCATTAATGCTAAAAACAGCCTTTGCAATTTGAGCATTCAATTTATCAAAAACAGGTTCGCCAAGTCCTGCAGGACAATTTTCAACAATACACGAAATAATACCTCCTAAACTGTCGCCATTTTTTCTTGCTTCTTCTATTGCATTTTCCATTTCATTTGCAATTTTTTCGTCAGGGCATTTAATGTTATTTTTGTCTGAAACACTCAGATTTAACTGCGTGTAAGGAGTTTTTAATACAATATTGTAAACTTGTTTGGTATATGCTTTTACTTCAATATTAAAATTTTTTAAAAAAAGTTTTGCAATGGCACCTGCTGCTACCCAACCGGCTGTAATACGTGCCGATGAACGACCTCCGCCTCTGTAATCTCTTATTTCATATTTTTTCTGATATGTAAAATCTGCATGTGATGGTCTGTAAATATCTTTTATACTTTTATAGTCTTTGGTTTTGCTGTCGTTGTTTGATATTAAAATTGTAATTGGAGCCCCAATGGTTTTGTTTTCAAAAACACCTGAAACAATAATGGGTTCATCAGCCTCATTTCTTTGAGTTGTAATCTTGCTTTGACCTGGTTTTCTCTTTGTTAATTCTTCAAAAATAAAACCTTCATCAATCTTTAAACCTGCGGGGACCCCATCAATTACTACGCCTATCGCTTTGCCATGCGATTCGCCAAAAGATGTAATTTTGAGTAGATTTCCGAAAGTGTTCAAAACTAAAAATTTTACAAACTTAATTTATTATTTCAAATCCTGCTTTTTCAAGATGTTTCCAATAATCAGGATATGATTTTTTGCAAACTTTGCCGGTAGATATTACAATTTTGTTAAAAATAGCAAGTGGTGCCAGTGCCATTGCAATACGATGGTCGTAATAGTTTTTAAATGCAGTATATTTTTTTACTTTAAATTTTGTTGCATCCAAAGTCCAGTATCCGTTTTCTTCGGTAAAAATTACATTGCATTTTTTGAGTTCGTTTTTCAGAGCATTGCTTCTGTCGCTTTCTTTAATTTTTAAAGTTTCAATTCCTCTAACAGTAGCCTTAGTTTTTGAAGCGGCAAGCATTACAATCAATGCAGGTGCAAGATCCGGATAGTTTTTAAAATCCCAATCGGTTTTTATGTCTGCATTTTTTTTCGATTTTGAAATAATAATGTTTTTGCCGCTTTTTCTTACTAAAATTCCAAAATGCAAAGCCAATTGTACTATTACAGAATCACCTTGAATACTATTTAAGTTTTGGTTTTTTAAAACAACTTTCAAATTTTTTGCAAAAAATACTATTTCAACCCAAAAAACTGCTGCAGACCAATCTGGCTCTGTAACTATTGTAGTTGCTTTACTGTTCTCAGGTTTAAATTTTGAAACTTCAATAATTTCCCCTTTTTGAAATATTTCAAATCCGTTTTGTTTCATCAAAGTCAAAGTCATATCAATATAGGGCTTTGACATAATTTTATCAGGTACTTTTATATTCAATCCGTTTGGTAATGCTGGTCCTATCATCAACAAAGCCGAAAGAAATTGGCTGCTTTCATTTGCTTTTATTTCAACTTGCTTTGAGTGTAATTTTTTATTTCCATTTATTTTAATAGGGGGGAACCCCTCATTTTTAAGATATTCAATATCTGCCCCGAGTTCTCTGAGTGCATTCACTAACTCACCTATTGGTCTTTTTTTCATTCTCACACTGCAAAAAAGGGTTTTACTTTCTCCTTTTGCAGCAAAATATGCTGTGAGAAATCTTATTACTGTTCCTGCATTTTTGCAGTTTAGATAGGTTTTTTCAGAGTTCAATAATCTTGTGAGTAAAATGCTGTCGTCAGTATTCGAAGGATTTTTTAATTCAAACTTTAAATTATATAGATATTTTAATATCAAAAGTCTGTTGTATATGCTTTTTGAAGCGGGTAGCTTTATACTTACATTTTCAATATTGTTTTTAAAATTAACTATCGCCACTTTTTTTATAGTATTCTATACTTTCTTTAATTTCATCTTCAGTAACTTCAACGTCAAATAAGGCTTCTCCAATGTTTTTAATTAAAATACAGTTTATTTCTTTGCTTTTGTTTTTTTTATCTTTCAATGTGAGTTTTGAAATTTCTTCTATTTGTTCACTTTCAATTTTCAAAGGTTTGAAAAAAGTTGTTATTGCATTTTCAATAGTTTTAAAATCATTATTATTGAGCAAACCTCTTTTTAAACTAATATAACTTTCGCAAATAATGCCCGTTGCCACACATTCGCCATGAGTTTTATTTTTTTTTATAAAATATGTTTCGAGTGCATGACCTATGGTATGTCCAAAATTTAGTGTTTTTCGAAGGTTTTGTTCTGTAAAATCATTTGCAGTTATACAATTTTTTATTTCGATTGATTTAATGATAAAATCACCAAAATTTTCATCTATCAAAATCGTATCATTTTTGATTTTTGTGTTTAATAGCTGTAAAAAATAGTTTTTATCAGCAATAATGCCATGTTTGAGCATTTCTGCAAAGCCTGATTTTATGTGCTTTTGCTGCAATGTTTTGAGAAATGTAGCAAATATCAAAGTTTCTGACGGCAACGAAAAAATTCCTGCATAGTTTTTAAGATTATTGAGGTTTATACCAGTTTTTCCACCATGTGAAGCATCAGCCATTGCTATAAGAGTAGTTGGTATATTTACAAAAGCAATCCCTCTTTTATATAATCCAGCAGCAAGACCTCCAATATCACAAATAACTCCACCTCCAACGTTTATTAAAACTGTATTGCGGTTTGCTTCAAAATTTGAAAGTTGTTTTATGATAAATTCAAGTGTTTTGAAATTTTTATTTTTTTCGCCTGATTTTATTGTAATTATTCTTTGAGTTTTGTTAAGTTTTATTAAACTTATGCAGTGTTTATATGAGTTTTGATCACACAAAATTACTGAATTATTAAATTTGTTAATGAATTTTTCAAATTCAGAAATATGCTGTATATAGGTAATTCTTGTCAAAATCTCAAAATTAATTTAACTTCAATTAGTAGTATTTTTTTAAAAAAAAAGGTGAACTTTTTAGCTAAAGTCCACCTTTTTATAAAGTAATATTTTTATTTTAGTTGTCAAGTTCTGGAATTGAGTCTAAAATTATACCCGATTCATCTTTGTATGGCGATTTTACCATAACTCTTTTATTGTGTAACTTTAAACTTGCGGTTCTCTGTTTTGCAACAACTTTATTAACTCTTTCTTTTCGTTTTAATCTTGTAACTGCCATTGATATTTCAATATAAAGGACTGCAAAATAAAACTTTTTATAGCTTAAAAACAATTAATTTTAATAAAAAAAATCAAAGATTAAATTTTTTGTAATAATTGTTCAAATGATTGGTTACTTGGCTGTAGATAGGTTTTGTAAATTCAATGAATAATTGTTGTGGCGGTGGTGGCACACCTGGTTTTTGTTTAGTCATGTTTAGTTGTTCGTTATTCAATGCTCTTGCATCACCGTTAAAATTTGCCCATTTGGTTTCCCAAATATATGTTCCGGGCATTTTTTGTTGTACTAATATTGTGTTTGATGTTGCATCTGTAATTCTCATATCTAACAAGCCTGTTGAGGTGATAGAAAGTGAATATGTGTGCAAATTTGCCTTTACTGTGCCATATATTTTTTTTGTAGTTTTATCGGGCAAAGTTTCTGTTTTTAAAACAACACTGTCTTTGCTCACTTCAGTTTCTTTTTCGTAAGTATTTGTTTGTCCTACTACAAAATCATCAAACCTAAGCAAAATATATTGATGCGGTTTAATGTTGTAAGTTGCAGCATCTTCGGCAGAGTAAAACCTTACAAAATCATATTTTAAAGCATTTATATATTCAAAAATTTTTGATTCAAAAAACTCATTACTCAACTTTAATGACTGGCTGTGCATAGGGATATGTTCCATTACAACCCTTATTGTAGCTGCTTCGAGGGCTGTAGCCATAAGTTTATCAATATCTTTGTAATTTTCAATATAAAATTTTGCTTTTGCAAAATGCCGGTAAGCATCTTGAGCCGATGTAATGGTTTGTAATTTTAACTGTTCAATACCTAAGTTGTATCTAACTGTTGCGGCATTGTATTTGGCTTCGTTTAGCGAAGTTGTATATGTATTTGCATCTGGAATAATTTTAAGACAAGCAGGACAATGGTCAATATCAGCAGAAATTGAATTAAGGTTTGAATACAAATCAACAATTTTTTCCCATTTGTACATATCGCTTGTTTCTTTGAGGCGATAAATTTCTTCCATCTTCACTTTTACTGCTAAGTTGTAAGCTTTAATTAATGTTTGCTTTGCTTTTTTATTGTTTGGGTTTTTTCGCAGTTTTTTTACCGAACGTTTTATTGCCAAGTCGTAATTACCTTTGTTTAGGCTTCTGTTTCCAGTACATGATTCAATGTTGATTACAAAAAATACAATCAGTAAAAATGATAATGTATTTAATAATTTCCTTTTCATAAAAAAATTTATGCAAATAACATGCAAAAATATTTTAAGTTATCTATTTTAGTTATTAATTTTCCTGATTTATATATTAAAATTTGTAAGTAATAAAAACCATACAGAAACATTTGAAAAATTTTAAACTGATATTATTTACTTTTCTTATAAATATTGGTTGTTTGCACGTTTTTTCACAACCTGCAGTAAAATTTGAATGGAGTGAATACAGTAGGGTGAAAAAGTATTCACAAAATATTTTTCTTTCAAAAACCAATTCAGATTATGTTAGCATTATAAAAAACGGGAGCAAATACACAATTATAAAGTACGATTCATCATTAAAAATTACAAAAGAGCACAATTTTAACCTTTCAAAAAACCGTGAACGAATCATAGGAATTTGGATATGGAACTACAAAATTTATTTTTTAACTCAATATGAATTGAAAAACCAGAAAGTTGCAGTAAAATCAAGAGTTTTTGAAATAAATGATTTAAGAATTTTCAAGTCAGATTTTCTAATGATTTTAGATAAAAACCGATTTTCGAGAAATATTGCTTACAGATTGCTTGAAGGCGATTCAACAATTGAAATATACCATACAAAAGTATATGAAAGCAATGATGAAAATTTTTCGTTAATTTATACAACCTTTTCAAAAGATTTGAAATTGCTTGATAAAGCGGTATTTGAAATACCTGTAAAATACACGCTTTGCGAAGTATTGAAGGCAGAAAAACATGACAATAACATTTTTCTTTTTACTAAACAGTACAATGTAAGACCTATTGAAAGGCGTGGCTTATCATCTAATTATTATTTCGGATTTTATGTTGCAAATCCCTCAAATGAAACTTTAGAAAAGTATTTATTGAAATATGAAAATTTGTATCTCGATGGCGGAAGAGCCAAGTATAAGAATGGAAAAAACGAAGCTGCAGGTTTTTTTTCTGATACTTACAAAGGCGGAAAAGTAGGATTTTGGTACTTGAACTACGACTTTACAAATTTTAAAAAAATAAAAGATACCTTAGTTTACTTTGACAAAAAGACTAAAGAATTACCTTCAAATGGTTTTCATAAATCTGTATTTAAACAATATAACTTCGAGTCGTTTATTGTTGATTATTTAGTGAAAGCTAATAATGAAAAAAATATTTTAATAGCCGAACAGTTTATGCTTATACCGGCTTCGTTTGGTTCGGCATACACCTACAACAGGTTTTACGGTGATATTTTGATTTTGTATTTTGATAAAAACTTGAATATTTACAACTCTCAACGAATAGTAAAATTGCAGCAAACCTTTAATAATACCGGTGAATTTTCATCTTACTATATTGAACGATATGATTCTATTCTATATTTTTTTTATAATGACAACATCAATTCTATTTTTAAAAAAACACCTCATCAACTCGTTTGGCATAAACATTCATGCTTGGCTCTTGTAAAGGCTTCGGAAAGCAAAAATGAAAGTTTTATTTTGGCAGATTATGCTGCAATTGGTGGAATTATTCAGGTAAGAGATATTGTAGAAATAGGGCAAAATCAATATTTAGTGTATGCAAGAATGAAAAACAAAACCAAAATAGGCATTATGAAATTGATTGAATAATTTTTTGTTTCGAAATGTTACAAAATCAAGTGGGTAACAACAAAATTTCTTTTGCGTTGCAAAAGCTTGTCTCTCTTATCCTCGTTGCAAACGAGGACAAGTAAATAAATATGGCAAAACCCTATGAGAGAGACTCGACAGGGAAGAAAACGATAGCGTAGGGATAAAAAATTAAAATTGTATTATTTAACTACTGTTACAGTTCCTTTTTGGTAATGTGTGCTTCGGTCCCAGCCTGTATATGTTACTTGCCAGATAAAAACTTCAGTTCCTTTGGTTTTCTCAAGATAATTACCGTCCCAGTCTTCTTTTTTGTTTTCAGAGTCAAATACTTTTTCGCCCCAGCGGTTGTAAACTTGCATGTGGTAAGTTTTAACAAAAACAGGGACAAAACCCCAAGTTTCATTTAGACCATCATTGTTTTTGGTAAAAACATTAGGTACATGCAGCAATGGCGGCTGTATAAGGTATATACTGTTGCTTTGACTTTGTGCATTGTAGCCTTTTGTGTTTTCATTTGCTAAAACACTGTACCAATAGCCTCCCCAGTCGTAGTCGAGGTTATAATCATCGTAGTTTGTGTAAATTGGTGGGGTAGTAATTATTTCTTTCATCGTTCCTGTATCAACCGACCTTAGCAATGAATAAGACGCTACTCCTGCATCCCATTTGCGATACGGTTGCCAGTTGAGTTTGTGATAAAATGGCTCACTCACACCTTTTAATACTATATTGCATCCAATGTTTGATTTTTTGCTCGACATTCCACAACGGTTGTTTACTACTATTGAGTAACAAAATGATTGGTTTTGAACATCTACTTGGTTGTCAACAAAAAAAGTATCATTAAGGTTGTTTATTTCTTTAATATATTCAAATTCTAATGAATCTTTGTTTGTACTACGGTAAACTGAATAAGAACCAAAATCAGGCTCAATACTTTTAAGCCAATGTACTGATACATCTTTGTTGTTAATAACGGTAGCTGTTATAACAGTAGAAGGAGTAATGGGTGTTTCGCTTTCCTGAACAGAAGATACAAGATATGATAAATCTCCACTTTTTTTACATTTATTTACTACTTTCAAATAGTAACTATAATTTTGTTTTCGTGGATTAATTACATCATTGTCTAAAAATTTACCTTCATTTTCGCTTCTAATAGTATCAAGCACTGTGGGCTTGCCGTTAGGTAAAACTTTATACAAAACCATAAAATCAAAATACTTTGATTTTGCAATTGCCGACCATGAAATTTCAAGCTTTTCGCCGGGTTTAAAAACCAGACAAATTGTATTTGGGGGTGGTAAAACAGGGGGCGGTTCTACTAAAATTTTAATTCTGGCAGTATTTGTTTTATAATCGGGGCAGCCGCGGTCTTTTGCAAAGCAATTTATTTCAAATGTATCAGAGCTTAGATGGCTGCAATTGGGTATCCATGTGAATTTTGAAATTGATTTTGCCACACCAAAAACCTTTGTAGGAAAAGTTTTAAAATCGTCAATTATTTGCGGCAAAGCAGAAAAATCAATATTCAGTGTGTCATCATCCGGGTCTGTTACTGTATAATCAAAATTAAGTGTATCAAAAACTGTAATTTTAAAAAAAGTATCTCTTAGTTCGGGTTTTAGATTTAGGTTTTCTAATGCAAATTTAAAAGCGGCATTGCTGCATCTTGGGCTTAGATTTTTTTCGGCAAAAACCCCTGAAGAAGTTGGGAAATCGCTTATTGGTCCTTTTTGCCCATTATCCATAGGGCAACTTGAACAAACTGATTGATAAATTACTCCTTTTTTATCAAACCTGCTTGTACCACCGTCAACATGATCATTTGTTTTGTTTCCGCCAAAATAAGTTGCATAAAGAAGTTTTTTCAATTCTTTTGAAAATACTATTATGTAAAAATCACTGCCATCGGTAGTTTTTTGAATTGCATCTTCGGTTATTGGCAAGTTTTTGGTTGTACTCCATGGTACACCCGAAGTCCATGTAGTTTCGCCTCCCCAACCCGAAATAAATACGCGATTGCATTCTGCAACCATAAAAGCATTTATTGTTATATCAGGTCTTCCGTCTCCGGCACCAAATGTTGCACTGTATATCACATTTGTAAGATCATGGTTTAAAACTGTTAGAAATTGACCAACATTTCCATTGTTATATACGTTTCCTATTACCGGAATAACGCCTTCTGTTTGTCCAACAACATACACTCTATCGTATTCGTCAAGTTCAAGTGAAATTATCTGATCATACTTATCAGTGCCAAAATATGTAGCTTTTAAAATAGATTTTCCGTCTTTTGATATTTTTGCAATATAACCATCTGCTTTGCCACCGCGATAACTACCGTAAAGTGTACCACTTGTAGTTTGCAGTCCGTTTCCGGCAATACCTCCCGATACAAAAATATCTTTGTTTTTATCAAAATCTACACTGTAAATACTTGTATTATTATCGCTGCCTATATAGCTCGACCATTTTAATTCTGATAAATCTTTCGAAAATTTAAAAATTAAACCTTGTTGAACTTTATATGGGTTTGAGTTTTTAAAACCATCTTTTATTACTACGTCATTACTGCGTGTAGATATAACCCCAATCAAAGAGCCTTCATCATCATATATTATGTCGCCTCTGAAATTATCAGCATAAAAATATTTTGTGTTAATTGTTTCATTAAGTCCGTCATTTTCCGAGCCTCCGTAATATGTAGAACCAATAAGTGAAGAACCATCAGGTGAAAGTTTGGTAATAATTATATCGGCTTTGCCACTGTTTAATGGCATAAAAGCGTTGTTGCTTACAGGGTAATCTAATGAAAAAGTTGAACCTAAAATTATAAGATTTTCTTGCTTATCAACCACAAGGCTATGCGGATATTCATTGTTTGTTCCTCCAATGTAAGTTGCATATAGTAAATTTTTTCCGTCAGGCGAATATTTGCTTATGGTAATATCGCAAGGGAACCAGTAATCATCATTTATATTATCGTCCATTCCACCGTTGTATGTTTCGCTAAATGCCCCAACAGTTGTAGGATATTTGCCATTTGGTATTTGTATATAAGGACCTGTTGTTATGCCTCCGGCAAAAAAATTACCCTGCTCGTCGTAAGTAGCAGTAAAACCGAAATTATCTGCTGTAGAACCTGAGTAGGTAGAAAATATCAATTTTGGATCTATTACAAAAATTGAATTTTCGTTAATTTCAGGCAAATCTGCAAAACTTAAAATATTTTCTGTAAGTTTTAGTTTTAGCTTTAAATCATTGCTCTTTTCACCATTTTTTATAATGTAACTTTCGGGCAAATGCTCGCTATAAGTAATTACTGAGGTTTTTAAAAGTATTGATTCTGATGTGAGTTGAATTGATTGAACACCGTTGTATTTTATTTTAATAATTGATGGGTTGCTGCCAGGTTTACATATAAAATTATATTTGTATCCTACTCCGTCATTCAATAGTTCGAGGTCTATCAATGGATATATTTCTTTTATTAGCAGTTTGTCAAAATTTCTTACGTTTGAAGCCCACCTGTTTTTGTCATTTCCCAAAAAATAGTTAAACTTATAGTTTCTTTCATTGTAGGTATAAATGTTTTCTTTCAAAATTTGCCCACCTACAAATTGTTGTTCTATATTGTGATAATTTACTTTTAACTGTTTATTTTGGGTTTTAAAAAGTTTTGAAAAATTGCCATTTTTTGCTCTTTGATGATATTTTTCATATAATTCTTCAAACTTTGAATTATCGTAAAAAAGAAAAGAAATCCCTTTTTCGCTTATTAGTATATTTCCCGAAAAAATAGGTTTTGAAAATAATATCTTTGAGTCGTATTGCCCTTTGTTTTCAATAAACTGTGCAAAATTTGTCAAAGGGGGAAAAAATAAAACAATAGTAAAAATAAATTTTACTACTGAAAATAACTTTTTCATTTTAACAAAACACATCAGCAATTAACTGTTTTAAGACGTATTATGTACAAATTACGTTGTTTTTATTTTAAATAATTTAATTTATGGCGAATATTCAAATATTTTTACATTGTAAGTATAAACCTTATTGTTTTTAAGTTTTATTGATACGTTTATGTTATCACCTTCTTTTAGTTTTGATATGTCAATACTTGGTGTCCATACCAATGTTGGCAAACCGTACCCATCAATTAGTTTTTCGGCTGTAAATGAAATAGGTGATTTGTTTATCATCATAGTAATTTTTGCATCTGATAAATTTTGATTAATGCTGAATGACCATTTTTTGAAAAGAAACATTTTGTGTATGTAACCATCGTAGGGCCAAGCTACAAAAGAGGTTTTATACAACAAAGTATCTTTTATCCGCGAATCGTCAAGTGCCCATAATACGCATTTAGATTTTGTGCTTCCTACTCCCCAAACCATACTAAACGGGTATAACATCCATCTTCTGTTGCCAAGTGAGGGATTTTTGAAATCGTCCATAAATGAAGTAATGGCAATAGATGGGTTAATATTTTGTGTTAAAAGGCTGTATAGTGCAGCTTCAGAGGCTTCGGGGCTGTAACAAGTCCAGTTTTTGGGAAGTTCGTGCATTAATCTGTTATTACTTTCCATAGCAAGTGCAGCTCTTTGGCACCAGTCGTTTAGCTGCGAATCGAGATATATGGGAGGAACTCCGGCATTTACTCTGAAAAAATTTATTCTATCTTCAATTTTTTGAATTATGTAAGGTGGTAAATCTCCTTTATAGCAGTTTTTTGTATTGCCGTTCCATTCCCATTCGGGTATTTTCTTATTTCCGTTTTCTATAATGGCAATGCGGGTTTCATAGTAGTTTTTTCTGAAATTTTCTTTGTTTAGTTTTAGTTCTATTTCATTTAATTTTTTGTCATAAGCATCTTTTTTCTTTTCAATGGCAAGTATTTGTTGTGCTTTAATCAAATTGCCATTTTCAATATACGAATTTAGTAAAATATACAGGTTTGCTTTATAAATGGTTTTTGATGCAGGATCAATGCTATTGATATTTGCAAATAGTTTGTTTATTTCATAACGGTCGCGTGGGCTAAGGTCTTTTACAATTATTTCGTTAATAATTTTTTTTTTAGCTCCGACAATTCCTTTGATTTCGGGTAATCTGTACATGCTTGATTTATGAGCAATGCCAGATATCCCGGCGATTCGTTTTCTCTGGCAAAATCTATTATTTTTAACCAGCGTGCTATAATGTCTTTGTCAGTTGGTTTTATAGAGTCGTTTGCTGTAGATGTTTTAATTATGTATTTTTTTGCAAGATAGGCTGAGGCTTTGTCGTGAGTATTCACATAGTAATAATCGCTCATTTTCCATAAAATGTTTTCGGGCAATGGGTGAAGGAAAATATCTACTTTTTTTAAGTCATCGTAAAATTGATCATTAGCTTTCAATGCTTTGTTACGTGCAAATCTGAAAATTAAAGTATCAGCTCTTATACTATCTTTTGCTTCAATATAATTTCTAATTAAATACAAATTCAAAGCATTTTCTTTTTTTATAAAAAATGTATCAGTCGGGCTGAATTTTAATGCTTTTGTAATTACTTCGAGCATTATTGACGAGGGTGGCATGGTTGTAATCTGTTCTTTGGCTATAAGGTATTGATAGTAATTAATTTTTGTATTTTTTTCGCCAAAAATTGTAGTTGCTACATCAAGATAATAATTTGCCGAATCATAATCTTTTTTAAACCAATACACATCGGCAAGAAATAAAAAAGGCTCTACAACCGGTTTTCTTATTTTATTGCCTGATTTGTTTGTTTCGTTATACCAGTTAATCAAGTTTTTGTAATAATATTTAGCATTTGCGGTGTCGGCAGCCATTTGATAACATTTGCCTATCATGTAATAAGAAAATGTATCGTTATTCATTTTTACCGAAATGTTATAGATTTTTATAGCTTTGGGGTAACGGTTTACTTTATACTCTTCTTCGGCTAATGAGTCGTTTTTTATTACTAAATCAGAAATAAACAAATCAAAAACTCCTTTGTATCTGTTTGTTTTGTCTTTGTCTTTTCCCTTCAATACCATTTTGCAGGCTTCGCTAATAGCATCGGGATGTTTTTTTAAAAAAAATTCATCTTTCGAAAGTTCATATAGGCAAATTGCCCTTAGGAAATATGTCAATGGATTTTTTTTAGTTACATCGTCTTCAATGGCATCGTTTAAAAGTTTGAATGCTCTTTCATAATATTTTTCATTAATTGCATTTTCGGCTTTATCGAGATTTGATTTTTGCGAACTGGCTATAAATGCAACTGATAGTAAGCAAAGTGTAAAAATTAATTTCTGCATTATTTTTCAAACATAATTTTAAATTAAATAATTTTCAAATAGTTTTAATTTTTTGACACATTAATTTCAGATAAACTCCATGCAAGGGGTTTATCATTAAATAAAATTTTAGTTTTTTGCCAGGTAAAATTGAATAATTCAGAATGGCGATAGTTATTCAAAAATTCTTCATTTTGCCAATAGCTATGTGTGAAATATATACATGGGTTGTTTTTGTCTTTCAAAAGTTTTACTCCATTGCACCCCTCAAAGTTTTCTATTAGTGGATGCACTTCTTTAAAAATATTTTCAAAATCGATAGTACATTCGGGCTTAAAAGACATTTTTACAATTCTTAGAATCATAAATATTTCAATTTTTCAAAACTTCTGATACAGCTTCGGCAGCTTCTTTTAATGCTATTGCCGAGCGAACTTTCAAACCGCTTTGGTCTATCAGTTTTTTGGCTTCTTCGGCATTTGTACCTTGCAATCTCACAATTATTGGTACAGGTATATTGCCAATATTGTTATATGCATCTACTACACCTTGTGCTACGCGGTCACATCTTACAATACCTCCAAAAATATTAATTAAAATTGCTTTAACATTGGGGTCTTTCAAAATTATACGCATTGCCTTTTCTACACGTTCGGCACTTGCAGTTCCGCCAACATCAAGAAAATTGGCAGGATCGCCTCCCGATAGTTTTATTATATCCATAGTAGCCATTGCAAGCCCGGCACCATTAACCATACAACCAACATTTCCATCGAGTTTTACATAATTGAGATCGTATTCACCGGCTTCTACTTCGGTGGGGTCTTCTTCTTCAAAGTCGCGAAGTGCTGCTATTTCGGGGTGGCGATACAGGGCATTATCATCTATCCCAACTTTACCGTCAACTGCCAAAATACGGTTATCGCTTGTTTTTAGTACTGGGTTTATTTCAAACATTGAAGCGTCAATATTTGTATAAGCATTGTAAAGTGATGTTACAAATGCTGTCATTTCTTTAAATGCCTTGCCCGATAAACCCAGATTAAATGCTATTTTTCGTGTTTGAAAAGATTGTAAACCAACCAATGGGTCAATCCATTCTTTGTAAATTTTGTCGGGTGTATTATGTGCAACTTCTTCAATATCCATACCTCCTTCGGTAGTGTATATTATTACATTTTGTCCGGTAGCCCTATCGAGCAAAACACTCATGTAAAATTCTTTTGGAGATGATTCGCCAGGGTAATATACATCTTGTGCTACAAGCACTTTGTTTACCCGTTTGCCTTTTGCACCGGTTTGAATTGTAACAAGAATATTTCCAAGAATATTGTGAGAAATTTCTTTGACCTGTTCAAGATTTTTTGCCAAAGCAACACCTCGTTGCTCGGTGCCATCTATTTTTCCTTTTCCTCTGCCTCCTGCATGAATTTGTGATTTTATAACTACCCAGTCGGAGTTGTACAATTCTTTTAGTTTTTTTGCTGCTTCAACTGCTTCTTCGGGGCTTGTGGCTACAATGCCTTCTTGTACTGTTACTCCGTATTGTTTCAAAATTTCTTTTGCCTGATACTCGTGGATGTTCATTGTGTTATAATGATGAATATAAAAAAAGTGGGTGCAAAATTATTAATTTTTAGCACTTATTTTTAGATGAAAATTATGTTTTAATAAAATCTTTGAGATGAAGGATTGAGAAAATATTAAATTATGTAAATTTTTTAACCCCCTAAAATAATGATTAATAAAAAAATCACAAATTATCGAAAAAGTAATTTGATATTTTTTCCATCAGATGAATGCGGTCTTTGCCTGATACATTGTGAGGATGATGAGGATAAACAAAATAATCAATCTGAATGCCATCTTTTATACATTTTTCGATATACAAAAGTGAATGCTGCCAAAGTACAACATCGTCTTCGCCACCGTGAATCATTAGCAGTTTGCCTTTTAAATTTTTTGTATAATTAAGCAAATTTGAGTTTTTGTAGCCATCAGGATTTTCATCTGGGGTATCCATGTAACGCTCTGTGTACATAATTTCGTAAAGTCCCCAATCTATTACAGGTCCACCTGCTACACCAACTTTATAAATTCCAGGTTGGCGTGTCATAAGGCTTGTGGTCATAAAGCCTCCAAAGCTCCAACCATGAATTCCAATTCGGTCGGCATCTACATTAGGTAGTGTTTTTAAAAATTCAATACCTTTAAGTTGGTCTTCCATTTCTACTGTACCGAGTTTGCGAAATATTGCCGACTCAAAATTAAAGCCTCTGTTCATTGAGCCTCTTCCGTCTATCGTAAAAACGTAATATCCTTTTTGTGCCATATACTGCATCCAGTAGTTTGCCCCGCCAAGCCATGTATTGTTTACCAATTGAAGGTGTGGTCCATTGTATAGATAAACTACTACAGGGTATTTTGCATCAGGGTTAAAATTTATAGGTTTTATCAATCTGTAAAAAAGCTCGGTGCCATCATTAGCTTTTATTGTTCCAATTGTGGTTTCGCCAAGTTTATAATCTGTAAGTGGATTAGGGGCAGTATATATCAAATGGTTTATTTTACCATTGGTTGAAATAATTCTTATTTGACGTGGGGTTGTTTGGTTTTGAAAAATATCAATTACATAACTTCCGTCAAAATTTACAATGGAAGTATGTGTCCCCGAAATTGATGATAAAATTTTAGATTTACCTGTTTTTAAGTTAACAATCATCAAATGCCTTTCGATAGGTGATATTGCAGTGGTTGTAACAAAAATATTTTCTTCATTTTTATCAAATCCGTTAACTTCGGTAATTACAAAATTGCCTTTTGTAATCTGTTTTATAAGTTTTCCTGAAATATCGTATAAATACAAGTGGTTATAGCCGTCTCTTTCACTCCACCATAAAAACTTTTTCGAATCGCTTTTCAAAAACAAAGGCTCGTGCTCGGGTTCTACCCATTTTTCATTATTTTCTTCAAAAAGCGTTTTTACAAATTCGCCACTTGTAGCATCATACATATTTAGTTTCATATTGTTTTGAGCCCTGTTTACTTCGGCTATCAATATATTTTTGGCATCGGGTGTCCATACAATGTTGGTTAAATATTTTTCTTTTGGTTCGCCGGTTTTTATAGTTACAGTTGTGTTGTTTTTTGTATTAAAAATGCACAAACTCGCATGATGACTTGGTGTGCCGGCAATAGGGTATCTTATAGTTCTTGCATCGGCAGGGCGGTTGTGAAGTTGATAAATAGGATATTCGGCAACCAAATGCTCGTCGAGGTGGTAATAAGCTAATTTATCATTATCAGGGCTCCAAAAAGTACCTTTATTTATTCCAAATTCATTTCTATGAACTACCTGTCCGTTAACAAAACCGGATTTGTCGTCAAAAGTTATTTGTTTTTCGTTTATAAACAGATTGTTTCCTTTAGTGTATGCCACATTTGAATATACGTTATTAAAGTCGGCATTTTCCATTTCGCTGGCATTGTAATCTATAAGTTTATCTAAAATTTTGTATTGAACATTAAAAGTAAATATTTTGTTTAAAAACACAAATCTTATAGTATTGCTGTTAATCCAAGTGCATCTTGGAAATTTTTGTAAAGTATCAAATTTGGTATCAATCAACGCAACATCAATATCTGTTTTTTTAATTTCATTAATTAATTTGGCTGTTTTGGCATCAAAAATTTTTAATACACCATTTTCAATATACGAGTAATTTGAAGTTCCCTTAACCCATTGCAGTTGGTCAAGATTTTTTGGTATAAGCTTTCCACCAGCGGCAGTTACGGCTTCTTCAATTGTAAAAACTTTGTTTTGAGCCTGTGCAGTATATGAAAGAAATACTGCAAATAGAATATAGAATAAAGCTATTGAAACAAAAATATGTCCTTTTACCGATTTCATTATTAATTTTTTAAAATTTACGGCAAACCAACATTATTTTTTTCTTATACCCAAATTCAACAATACAAAAAGCTATATACATATAATAAATATCTATAAATTAAAATTATAATGATGGCTTTTCAATTTACATTTTTTCAAAATTTTTTAAATTGAAAATAGAGATATTTTGCAGAAGTTTGCATTGTAGCATTTTATATGGAAAAATTAAGAGAAATTGTTGAGCAGGCTTGGGAAAACCGCAATATGCTTGAAGAAAACTTAGTTCAAAACACGATAAGAGAAGTAGTAGAATTGCTAGATAAAGGAAAATTGAGAGTAGCTCAACCCGAAACTGACGGCGTTTGGAAAGTAAATGAATGGGTAAAAAAAGCCGTAATTCTTTATTTTCCTATTCAAAAAATGGAAACCTTACATTCGGGTATATTAGAGTTTCACGACAAAATACCTTTGAAACAAGGTTATGCACAGCTTGGCGTAAGAGCCGTGCCACATGCAGTAGCACGTTATGGTGCATTTATTTCGCCGGGTGTAATACTCATGCCGAGCTATGTAAATATTGGTGCTTATGTTGATAGTGGAACTATGGTTGATACTTGGGCAACAGTGGGCAGTTGTGCTCAAATTGGCAAAAACGTACATTTAAGCGGTGGAGTGGGAATTGGCGGTGTACTTGAGCCTGTGCAGGCTTCGCCGGTAATTGTAGAAGATGGTTGTTTTATTGGCTCACGGTGTATAGTAGTAGAAGGGGTAAGGGTAGGAAAAGAGGCAGTGCTTGGTGCCGGAGTTACCTTGACAATGAGTACAAAAATTATAGATGTAACCGGTAGCAATACCATAGAGTTAAAAGGTTTTGTTCCCGAAAGAAGTGTAGTAATACCAGGTACACAGATGAAAGAATTTGCAGCGGGCAACTTTGGGGTTCCATGTGCTTTGATTATTGGCAAAAGAAAACAAAGTACCGATTTGAAAACATCTCTAAACGATGTATTGCGTGAGCATAGCATTGCTGTTTAAAAAGATTTTGTAAAAAAAATGACTGAAAAAGCTCTTAAAATAGGGTTTGATGCCAAAAGGCTTTTTTTGAACAAAAGTGGTTTGGGAAATTACAGCCGCTGGCTTGTGCAAGGGCTTTCTGAGGATTTTAAGCAAAATGAATATCACCTATACAGTTCAATAATTTCTGATTATAAAAGAGATTTTAATAAGGATAATATATTTTTTCATCAACCATTAGGAGTTTTTAAAAAATTTTGGCGAATAAAAACTATTAAAAAAGACCTGCTTAGAGATAAAATTGATATTTACCATGGCTTGAGCAACGAAATTCCTTATGGTATTGAAAAGACCAAAATAAAATCAGTAGTTACAATTCACGATTTAATTTTTAAAACCCATCCTGAGTTTTACAATCCTGTAGATGTTTTAATTTACGATAAAAAATTTAAAAGTGCATGTAACAGAGCCAATAAAATTGTGGCAATAAGCAATTACACCAAAAAATTGTTGATTGATTTATATAAAATAAACCCTGAAAAAATAGAAGTAATATACTTAAACAGTCCACATATTTACTACTCAACACCTCAGTTTAACGAAATTGAAACTATAAAAAGCACTTTCGGTATTTCTAAGCCGTTTATGCTCAATGTAGGAGCTATAGGCGGAAGAAAAAACCAATTCAGAATTTTAGATGCATTTAAAATGATTTCGAATAAGGTGGATTTTAATTTGGTTTTTGTTTGCAAGCCCAATAGAAACAGCGAAATGTTTATAGAAAAAATTAACGAATACAATCTTGAATCTCGTTGCCAAATAATACACGATATAAGCGAAAATAATCTGCACAAACTATATCATGCCAGTTATGCAAGTATTTATACCTCGATAATAGAAGGTTTTGGCATACCAATTATAGAAAGCTACCGCAGCGGCAAGCCGGTAATTACAAGTTATGGTACAAGCCTCGAAGAAATTTCGGGTAAGGCAGCCTTGTTGTGCAACCCAACCGAAATTGAGAGCATAGCTGAAAATATGTTAAAAATTTACAAAAAAGAAACATACAAAAGCTTGGTTGAAAACATACCCGGTGAATTACCAAAATTTAATACTGAAAATACTATACACAAATATATAAACCTTTACAACAATTTGTAATTGATAAATTTTGTATTAAGACAAATCATTGCAGCAATATAGCAAGCAATGGAAATAAAAAAATTAAACTTTCTTTAAAGCCGTTTTGTATTTAAATTTGTTAAGAAAAAAATGGGAGAAACTTTAAAACTTAATTTATTGAAATCTACATCATCAATTACGTTTTACTCGGCAGATACAGCCAGTTCGCTATCTCTTCCGTTTGCAATAGGGGGAATAGCCGCCGGTTTTCCAAGCCCTGCCGAAGATTATCTTGAACTTAGCCTCGACCTAAACCGCGAACTTGTAAAAGACCAATCGGCAACATTTTACGGCAGGGTAAAAGGCAATAGCATGATAGAAGCCGGTTTTGCCGATGGAGATGTGATAATAATAGACCGTTCTGCCGAGCCTGTAAATGGCAAAATTGCTGTATGCTATATAAATGGAGAGTTTACCGTAAAGCGACTAAAGAAAATTAAAGACGATTTGTACCTGATGCCTGCCAACAGCGAGTTTAAACCCATAAAAATAACCGAAGAAACCGATTTTGTAGTTTGGGGTATAGTAACTTATATTATTAAAAAAGTTTGAGAAATGTTTGGACTTGCCGATTGCAACAATTTTTATGCTTCATGTGAAAGAGTATTTAGACCCGAGCTTAATGGAAGACCGGTTGTGGTGCTATCTAACAACGATGGTTGCATAATAGCCAGAAGCAATGAGGCAAAAGAACTTGGCATACCTATGGGAGCTCCGGTTTTTAAAATAAGAGATATTATAGAAAAAAACAATGTTGTAGTTTTTTCGTCAAACTATGCTTTGTATGGCGATATGAGCCACAGAGTGATGATGTGTTTGCAAAATTTTGCTCCCGAAGTAGAAGTTTATAGCATTGACGAGGCATTTTTGCATTTTGAAGGAATGCAACTAATAGATTTGCATGAATATGCAGCAAAAATTACCCATACCGTAAAACGAAACACAGGTATCCCATTAAGCATTGGAATAGCCCACACAAAAACACTTGCCAAAGTAGCAAACCATTTGGCAAAAAAATCAAAAGTAAAATCAGGTGCTTTTATAATAGCCGATGAACAGCAAAGGATAGAAGCACTTAAAAATTTTGAAATAGATAAAATTTGGGGAGTAGGAAGACAATATGCAAAATTTTTGAAAAATGCAGGTATAAACACAGCCCTTGATTTTACAAAGTGCAATCGCAATTGGGTGAAAAAAAATCTTACAGTAATGGGTCTTAGGATGTGGGAAGAGCTAAATGGAATGCCATGCCACGAAATAGAACCTGTGCCCGAAAACAAAAAAACTATTTGCACATCACGCAGTTTTGGAAACATGCTCGAAAATTATCAAACAGTAGAAGAAGCAGTGAGTACATACGCTGCACGATGCGGAGCAAAGCTAAGAAAACAAAAAAGTACAGCAGGAGTAATGCTTGTATTTTTGCACACAAACAGGTTTAGAGAAGATTTGCCACAGTATTGCAAAAATATTGTAATAGAACTGCCTGTGCCTACCAACAGTACAATAGAACTTGTAAAATATGCTAAAGCCGGGCTTAAAGCCATTTTTAAAAACGGGTTTAAATATAAAAAAGCAGGAATAATTGTTAGCGAATTAGCCCCTCAAACTGCAGTGCAAACAAATCTTTTTTACGAGGTTGACCATCAAAAACACAATAACCTTATGCTTGTACTCGACAAACTGAACAACACTTATGGAAGAGATACCGTAAGGCTTGGGGCACAAGGCTACAGTAAGCGGTGGACACTAAGGCAGGAACAACTTTCGCCATGTTATACAACAAGTTTTGAAAACATAATGACGGTGAAGTGCTAAAAATTGAATGCTGTTATTAGTTTTGTAAAATGAAAAAATCATTAGCGGTGTCAATTTTTATATTTTTAAGAAATGCTGCAATTTGTTTTTTTGCACTTACTGTTTTGCTTGTAATGCTTTTCAGATGGTTGCCCGTACCATTCACACCTCTAATGCTCATAAGATGCAGCGAACAGATAAAATCCGGCAATAGTTTAAAACTTTCAAAAAACTGGGAACCGCTTAACAAAATTTCAGGCAAATTGCAACTTGCAGTTGTATGTACCGAAGACCAAAACTTTCTTGCTCACAATGGTTTTGATTTTGGAGCAATTAAAAAAGCAATGAATGAAAACAAATGGAAAAAACGAAAACGCGGAGCAAGCACTATAAGTCAACAAACGGCTAAAAATCTTTTTTTGTGGCCCGGACGCAGTTGGGTAAGAAAAGGGCTTGAAGTGTATTTTACATTTTTGATTGAAACATTTTGGTCCAAGCAAAGAATAATGGAAGTTTACCTTAATATCATCGAAATGGGCAAAGGCATTTATGGAGCCGAAGCAGCCTCAATGTATTATTTTGATAAAAGTGCAGCGAGTTTAAGCAGTTCAGAAGCGGCTCTTATTGCTGTAATTTTACCCAATCCGCGTAAATTCTCTGCATCTTCGCCAAGCAATTATATTTTGAAAAGAAAAAGATTTGCCCTGCGTCAAATGAATTTTTGGGGAGGTAAATTAGATTATGACAATCCGCCACCTTTGAAAAATTTTGAATAAATATTTGGCTATTTAATAAGTGTTATTGTGCCTCTGTATTTATATGTATTGCCCGAAACACTCAGTATTTCAATATTGTAAAAATATATATCAGTAGGGCATTTTACTTCGCCAGATTTTCCGTCCCATCTTTCGCTTGCATTTTCAGAGTAATAAACTTTATGACCCCAGCGGTCAAAAATACTTATTTTAAATTGGCTGTAATGGTTAATTGTTACGCCAAAAGTATTGTTTTCATCTACTCCTTTATTGTTTGGGCTAAATGCATTAGGAACAAAAATCAATACTTCGGGTATTATTTTTATTTCTTTGAAAAAATAATCGTAACAGCCAAGTGCATTTGTACCTTTAAGTTTTACATAGTACGTTCCGGTATCGTTAAACTTAAATTTAAGACTTTTTTCGGTTGATGTATTATTGCTTTGTTTTGTACCAAAATTCCACAAAAAATTAAGGTTGTTTTCTGATAGGTTAATAAATTCAAGTTCCGAATTTAAAATTGACACAGTTTCGGCAGGAATTACCATAAAATCAACATACGGACTATGGTTTATTGTGATGTTGGCTAATTTATCATCTCTACACATTCCGTCAGAAACTACAAGTTTTAATGAATTTATGCCTGGCAATAAAGCAGAACTTTTGATTTCTTTTTGGTTTGAAATAAAAATTCCATTGTTTTCCCAATGATACATCAATTTTTTTGAACCATTGTATTTTACACTTGGCAAAATAGTATTTATTGGTTTTTCGCAATATGAAGTATCGCCAAAGTTTAATATTTGTGGAGCTTCAAGTACATTAAAATCTAATGTTAATGAGTCTGTGCATCCTTCAATATTAAAAACCGAAAGTGTAATTTTTTGACTTTTCAAAGGTTTTGAATTATAAAAATTTGCTTGCGAAATTTCAAAATCATTAACCGGCAACACACGTGATATATTTTCAAAGTTCCATGTTTTGCTGTAATAGGTAGCTTTAAAATTGTCGGCTTTTGTTATTTTTCCATTTAAAATAATTGGTTCATTGTGGCAATATTCATCTTTATTGCTTACTATTTTTAGTTTTGGAGATGGTAATATGGTAAGTTTAATATTTTTTTCAAATAAGCATTTTTCATAGTTTATCGTATATTTTACATTATAAGTAGTTGTGTTTTCAGTTTCTGGTGGGTTAAAAATATTTTCTGAATTTACAAATTTACTTTCCCAAGTTCCATTGGCGGGCAATGCTTCCAATTTGAATGGTAGCTTATTTTCGCAATAATTTCCACTTTCAATATTGCTTGATATTTTGGGCGAACAGGCTATTTTTATATTTATTTTTTTTGAATCATAACACCCGTAATTATCGTAAATATATATTGCCTCAAAAACACCGCATGTGTCGGTTTTTATATGGTTTTTATCAGTAAATAAAGGAAAATCAAAAAACGACCATGTACCTGTTGATGGGGTGATTCCTGAAATTTTATTCAAATCTACTATGCCGGTATTTTGACAAAGTTCTATTTCGTTTTCTAATTTTATGTTTACAGTTGGGGTTATTTCGATAATTGTTGAATCGTAGTTTTGGCATGAATTTTTGCCTGTGATTTTTGCACTAAGTTTATGAATCCCCAAACCGAGGTCTGATGATAAAACATACTTGTTACCATTCACTTCTTTAATTATTCCATTGTATCCGTAAATTTTCCAATTGTAATTGTAATCAAGTTTTTTATAAGGTTTTTTAATAAGGTTATTTAGCCAAATAGCTGTAGAATTTTCACATATTGTAATTGAGGAAAGTTCAAATTCCGGAATTTCTTTTATTTTTATATCAATTTTTTTTACCGATTCACAACCATTGCTGTTTTTTACTTTATACAAAATTGTAAGACTATCGTCTTTGTAGGGGAAAGAATCGTTTGTATTTATAAAATTGTTTACAAGTAGCGAAGAATTTGAACTCCAAGTTCCTGATTGTGGTAAGATTTCAATTTTTGAAAGGTCAAAAAATCCTGTGTTATGGCACAGATATATTTTATCGGGTGATATAATTTCTGTTTGTTCCATAATTTCTATTGTTTTCAATAAGGTATCAGAACAATTCCATTTGCCTTTCTGGTAATTTGAAATTGCTTTGAGAGATCCATTTTGGTTAAACGAAGTTGTTAAGGTTCCGTTTCCAATAAAATTGTTTTCAAAATACCAGTTTGTTTGTGCGTATTGATGAATGTTGTTGGTTACTATGTATTGATGTGCCAAGTCTTTACAAACTACTGAATCTCCTTTTATTATTGAAATAGATTTGTAATAGTTGTTAATAGTATCGGTAATATTTGTTACGCATCCGTAATTATTGGTAATTTGGGCTTTTATTAAATATTTGGCATTTAAAAGGTTTGAAATTGTATCTGTTAATTTTGCAGTTGAAAAAATTTGCTTTTCGGTTTTTAAATCAAAAATTTTTAATTCATAGTTCGAATAGCTTTCTGCATCCTGTGCTTTTATTTCATAGTTACCGCATCCGAGATTGTTTTTTACTATTTTTAGGTTTATTTTAGGATATACTTTTATTGTTAGATTTTGATAACTTGTAAAATTCAAGGGACAATTATTGTCAGTAGCATTTATATGAACACTATAAGTTTTGCTGTTTTCTGTAACCTTTGGTGCTTTCCATTTGAAAACTGCATATCTGTATGGCGGATCAGTTTGTGTATATTGTAAGAAATCAGAATTTTCGGGTTTGTTTTTTGCTGCAAACAATATGCTGTCGTAATTTCCTGTAAGAGGGTTTTTATCATCTTTAGCTGTAATTTTTAGCTCAATTTCTTCATCTTCGCAAACTTCTAATTTGTTTTTGCTTGTAAAAACAGGAGAATTATTGCCTTCATTGCTTTTGACATAAATTTGAATATCGCGTTTTATATATCCCGCAAGTATCCATTTGCCCGAGATATATTTGTAATCTTCAATTTTTACAGCTATTACAGCCCTTTCTGATTCTGAAACCGGTACAAAAACATTTTCGCCCGTATTACTATCAAAATAAAAACCTATAGGGATTGATGCGTTTTTATCGGGCAAACAAGGGTTTTCGGGGCAATAAAAACTCAATGGTTTGTTAAAGCTGAATCCGCTATTGTATTTTGCTTCTTTATTTAACCCTGTTAAAGCCGGGGTTAATGTGTAAACTAATGAATCATTATCGTTATCAGTAGTTCCAAATGTTTGATAAACCGCTTTGTTGCTGTTGTAAATAAAAGTTGGTTTTGAAATAAAATCAGGTGAGTTGTTTACCTTTCCTGCACAGATATTAATCATCGCATCAATACAAAAATTTTGTTTTGCCTGCCCTGTTGTAATATTTGAGTTTCTTTCGGCTATTACTATATAAACAATGTATTTGCAAAAGCCTTTAATTATTTCATTGTCCAAATCTACAGTTGCTGAAAAGGTCTGAAGTTCTGTTCCAAAAATTGTATTTGAATTTTTGAGGCAATTTGAAATTTTTGTTCTGCAAACAGGAGATATATCGGCAATTGATTCTCGTTTCAATGCAAATTTTACTTCTTTTGAAGCAGTATCGTCATTTGTTTTTACATAAATGTAATCTATTTCTGAGCAGTTTTCTGAAGTACTGCCTCCGCCATATCCGTTTATTTTGCAGCCGTTACAATCTCTGTAAATGTTTAAGGTTACTTTGTATTCGTTTTTTTTGATATGTTTATATGAAATTTCGCCGCCTAATATATGTGAGGCAAATATGTTTGTTCCGCCAAACAAAGTAAGCCATATTATAATATGTCTTAAACGGATTTTCATTAGAGAAAACAAATATAAATAAAAAAGGCTGAATTTTCAGCCTTTTTTATTTTAACATTTTATCTTAGCAGTATTACTGTTCCGTTATACTTGTAAAGTTCGCCACTGAAACTTGTAATATTTACCTGATACACATACGCAATACACATACGCATCCATTTGGCAAGGCACACCTTTGTAGTTGCCGTCCCATGGTTCTTCAAGTTTGTCAGATTTATAAAGTACTTCGCCCCAGCGGTCAAATATCATTATCTGATATGTGGTGTAGCCGCTTGCTACTACCAAAAACTTGTCGTTTTTGAGTGGTCCAGCTCCATCGGGGCTGAATACGTTTGGTATATACACGAGTATATCTGGTCCTATTATTACAGGTTTTGTTATTGAATCTCTGCAACCATGGTTGGTAACAACTGTATGTGTTACATAATATGTTCCTGTATCGCTTGTGTAATAGTACTCGGGGTTTGTTTGGGTTGAGGTATCAGTTGTTACATTTATATCTCCAAAATCCCAGTAATGGTTTACAAGTTTACTTCCAAGCACAGATTGTAATTGTGTTTGGTCTGTAAATCTGAATCTTGGCAATGCAGCAGTGGTGCTGTTGTTTGGATTTGGGGTAAAATCGGCTACGGGGTTAGGGTACACATCTATTTTCATCGGACCTATAGTTGTGTCGCATCCTTTGTCGCTTGTTATTTTAAGTTTTACATCGTTTGTTCCAACGGTGTTAAATGTGTGTGTTGCATCTTGTGTGTCTCCTGTTCCTGTATCGCCAAAATCCCATTGATATGTGGCTGTTGTAGGATTTATGCCGTTTGTAATTGTGGTTGTAAAGTTTGCTGTATGTGGCTGGCATCCGTCGGG
This sequence comes from Bacteroidota bacterium, assembly GCA_013359235.1. Taxonomy (GTDB): domain Bacteria; phylum Bacteroidota; class Bacteroidia; order NS11-12g; family UBA9320; genus JABWCE01. The sequence goes on along the minus strand of JABWCE010000011.1, from coordinate 2,415 downwards.
GTCGTCTATTGCTACTGTAGCATGTGGTACTGGGTTCACATCTATTATCATAAAATCGCTTGCAAACGGACATTCGCCTTCTGCTTCGGTATATGCTGTTACTACTACTTTTGTTGCACTGTCGCCTCTTGGTCTCAGGGTATAAGTTACAGGATTTGAGTTGCTGAGTTGTTGCGAAGCAAAATCTCCTCTTATAGCTCCTGCACTGTGTACCCAGTTTATTTTGCTGGTGAAAGCATAAGTTGCTGTGAGGTTAAAATTCATAACATTGCTACGGCAGGTATCTTTATCTGGGGTTACTATATCAATAACCGGTTTGCTCTGTACAAATACTCTTAAACTTTTTGCTGTATCGCATTTTGTTGTGGGGTGTATATATGTGTATGTAAGTGTAATCCATTTATCGCGGTCTGCTGCTTGTACTGCTGTGGGCTTAAATACTCCTGCACCGAGTACTCCGGCAACTGAACTTGTCCAAGTACCTCCTGCAGGGCTTGCATTTAGGGTTACATCAGGGTCTATTTCACAAAAACGACCATTGTTGCCTGTAGGGGTTATGCTGATGTTTACATTTGGCAATGGATTTATGCGAAGCATGGTATCTTTTTGCACAGGACATCCGCTGGATGTGTGAATGTATCTCATCCAGTAGGTACATGGTCCGAGTTGCGGGCTAAGTTTGTTTGTGTTAAGTGTATCGGGGGCTGTAAGTCCTACTCTTAGTCTTGCCGAGTCGCAATATCCTGTTTTGTTTATTACTGTCCAATATCCATCATCGGGTTTTGTGTTAGAGAGTTTTATTAAATTCACTACTCCCTCATCTATACACAAATCAGGAAAAGCATTGAAAGTGATAACAGGTATTTTCCATATATAAATTGTTACTGTGTCTTTGTTGTAGCATCCTTCGCCATCTTGTATTGTAAGCTCAAGTATAATCGAGTCGCGGTCGGCAGAGCCGAGGTCTATTGTGCCTTTATCTACTTTAAGCCTGAAATCAAAATTCATTGAACCATCGGCATCATACACCAAATCGTTTATGGTGTTGTTTCCTCCGCCTGGCTTGGGCAGGGTTTTAAGTAATCTCCAGTTTGCCTGTACCATAGAATTTAGATTGAGCGGTGCAAGTATGTGTGGCTTGAGCGGTGCTTCTATTTTGTCCTGGCAGTAGTAACCGCCTTTGAGTTGTAAGGGTGGTAATGGATTTATGGTAAACCTTGTGCTGTCTTTGTTTATGCACAATGTTCCGGGGTCCTGATAGGTGTAGATAAGTGTAAATACTCCTGCTTTTGTTGGGTCGCAGGCATCGTTTGTCAAAAATGTATTTGAACTTACATAAGCCGGTACTTGCCTGCATTGCCATTCTCCACCTGTGGGCGAGGCAAATGTTGAACTTCCCAAGGCTATGTTTCCATAATCGCAACAGTATTTTTGTGGTGGTATAAGTGTTAATACCGGCAACTGGTTTACTGTTACAAGTGTTGTATCGTAGGCAAAGCACTGGGTTGTATCTTCTTTTGTGCGTACTTCAAGCACGTATGTGGTTGTGGTTTTGGCAAGAAATTTAAGTACCTGCTTACGGCTAAACTCCGGCAAGGCAATAGGTATATCTTTCCACCAGATATAAGTTCCAACCTTGTTGTTGCCCATAGTATCAAGTCCTTTGGCTGTGAGTACAAGTGTGTCGTTAAAACATTTTATCTGGTCAGGTCCTGCATCGGGTTTTATGGTATCGTTTACAAACAGGTTCATGGTATCTGTCCATGTACAGCCAAGGCTATCGGTTACTGTTACGTTGTAAACTCCTTTTGCCGCAAAACTTGCAATTGTATCTGTGCTGAAATCTGTACCATTGTGTTTCCATTGCCACCACAAAGTATCGCCTTGTGCAAGTGTATCTCCGTTGTTGGGGTCTATCCAGTATGCGTTTGAAGCATTTGGTATTACTGTTACACTATTGTACCAGCATATTCTCAAATCAGGTCCCATATCAACTTTGGGGTTGGGTTTTAAAAATACATTAACGGTATCAAAAGCTGTACATTTGTTTTTGTCGGTAATCAATACCCTGAAAGTGGTATCATGAGTACTCATAAACACATCGAGGTATGTTAAAGTATCTTTTGTGTTAAACGAATCAGGTGTGAACCATTTGTATTTAAAAGCCGGAAGTCCGTTTGCTGCTCTTGCACCAAGCCTGAGAGTAGTACCTGCACACACAAAGGTATCAGGTCCTAAGGCTAAGTCAACTTCCAATAAAGGAGGAACTACAAGTGTATCAAAATACTCGGTTGGGCAATTGAGTGGCGGATTGTTTATGCGGTGATGAATAATGTATTTGCCACCTTTGCGAAACTGAATTGTATCTGATTTTTTGTTTGAATACAAGCTATTGCTCGGCTTAAAGTAATAATA
>JABWCE010000025.1 GCA_013359235.1 Bacteroidota bacterium | reverse complement strand
ATGTAAAGATAGGTTATCGCTAATAATCACACAATGTTTCAGCCTCAAACTAATGCACATTTTATAAAGAAACGTGATGAGTTTTTAGACAGTCTGACGTTTTGCAGCTTGGCGAAGGCGGGGCTATTTAGCACTGTACTTTGACCGAATAACTGCACTTCAATTATACACAAAATTGTCAAACGAAGCACGACCGCCCCGCTTGCGCCAAGCCGCTGCTGGCAGCATGTGGTTATTCTTATTGTTTTTCTGTGTCAAGCAACCAGTTAAAAACGTTCAGATGTTTTACTCCACTTCGGTCTTGTGTAAATCCGTCTGTCGTTAGTAAAAATTTAGGATAGTTGTCGTTGATTTTTTCTAATGCACCAAACTCACGTTCTACTATCGTTTCGTTTGTCATTTGCCACGCTACCTGATAGTATTCAATGTCGCCTGTTTTTGTTTTGCAAACAAAGTCCACTTCGCTGTTGCGACTTGTGCCTGTCCAAATCTTGTTGCCTCTACGAAGTAATTCAAGATATACAACATTTTCTAAAATATGCCCCCTGTCGGTAGTACGTTCTTTACCTGCTAAAATATTGAGCAAACCTGCATCAACCAAATAGTATTTTTCTTGTGTGGCAAGCTGCTTTTTGCCTTTCAAATCAAAACGGTTTACTCTGTAAAACACAAAACTTGCTACCAAATATTCCAAATATCTTTCAACGGTTGTATTGTGTGTGTGTTGTCCGTCTTGCTTTAGGGTTTGAGCAATGTTACCCGGTGAAAGCGGATTGCCAATGTTTGATGCTACAAATTTTACGATGTTGCTAAAAGCCCGTTTGTCGTTTATTTGGTGTCGTTGTGTGATGTCTTTTTCAATAATAGTATTGTATATGGCTTCTAAGTATTCGTAGATTTTATCATAACCACCCTCGCGCAATTCTACGCCTTTTGGTAATGAAGTTTCGTTTATGTAATCAAAAAAGAAGGCCTCGTATTTGAGGTATTTGTTGCTTGTATCAATACTTCTTGCCGTTAAATATTCTTTGAATGAAAAAGGTAAAATAGAAATTTCAATATAACGACCGCTCAATAATGTCGCCAATTCGCCCGAAAGTAAAAGTGCATTTGAACCTGTGATGTATACGTCCACATTTGGTTTTACAAACAAACCGTCAACCAAACGTTCAAACTCGTTTACATTTTGAACTTCATCTAAAAAAACATAGCACGGTTTTGATAAATCTAACTGCCTGATGATATGCGAATACAGAGCATCTATGTCGTTTAGGAATTTACGCAATTCAAAATCTTCAAAGTTTAAAAAGACGATTTGCTTGCGATTTACACCTTGTTTCAGTAGGTGTTCACGGTAAATTTCCAATAAAGTGCTTTTGCCCGACCTGCGTAAACCGCTGATTACTTTTATGAGGTCTTTGTTCTTGTAAGCCAATAGCTTATCAACGTATCCCTTACGATTTGTGTATTTTGTCATAGGACAAAGATACGCTATAAATCATTAAAACTTGCAAATGTTGCATGTTTTAATGATTTTAGGATATTCTGTTTTTGTAAAAAAACTGTGCTAATCCTTTACTTATTTACCACAAGTTTCCTGTTAGCAAAACTGCCGTTGCTTTCCACTTGAATAAAATAAACTCCGTTTACAAACTCTGTAGTGCTGATTATTGTCTGTTCGTTGGTAATTACAGAACTGTAAACCGTTTTTCCTGTAATGTCTGTTATTTTTATGGTTGAACCGTTTGGAATGTTGGTGACAGTTACGAAGTCGGCAGCAGGATTGGGATATATACCCGCCTGCATTTGCAGATTATTTTGGTCGGCAATGCCTGTGGTTTGGGTAGCACCAAAATGATATAGCCTGTTGAAATTATGGTCAAAAATAGCTACTGCCATTAAAGGGTTCAGGATATACCATTGATAGTCTATACCACCTCCGCCATAGTCTTCTTTTACCCGAACAACATTGTTATAGGTAATAGTTGGAGTAACAAGTGTTCCATAACCATCATAAGTTACCGTAACATTATTTACAGACCCGCCAACCTTTTGCCATGTGTCATTTTCTGAATCCAAATAATTAAAAGGAAACTTCAGGATGGTTCTAGGATTTGGGGAATAGTCATTGCCGTAACCCGGTGACGAAATAGTCCATGCCAGCACTTCAATTTTATCGGATGAAGCCTGAAAAAAACTGTAAGAGTTTTGTCCAGCTAAGGAAAGCGCATAATTGCAACTTGGAAATGAGCTGCCAATCGGGGATGCTGCTGGTGCTATTACATCTACGGTTCCCATTGATGTAAAGGAAAGCGAACTAAAGTCCCAGGTCTGGTTAGTGCCCGGATTTCCAACCACGGTTGTGGTAGCAAATTGTACATGGACAGACAATCCGGGAGCTGGGATGTTGTCCCCGTTCTTAATAACAGGCTGTGCAAAGGCATTTATTGAAAATGCCGAAATTGCTATTAGTGGTATTTTTTTCATTTTTATGTTTTAAATTTTCCTACTCGTATGGCTTTTCGGTTACGCCCCATTTTTTTGAGTGGGTGTTGGTATCCACATTACGAATTTAACAATTTTTTCTTGTAAGATTCAATACGTTATTTGTCGTATTCTTACTTTCAGGAAGTGTCAGGTCGGTGGTGGTCGTCCTCCTTGTTTCGTTTGTCTAAATGTGCCGTGTCCCGTTACCATTGCCACTAACGGCAGTTTGTCTAAAAACTCAAAAGTAAAATTAAAATATTCAAGCGGCAAGATGTATTGGAAGAAAAAAGCGATAAACTATGGACATTTTATAAAGAAACGTGTTGAGTTTTTAGATAGTCTGACGGTCGGGGCTACAAGCAGTGCGGACTCGAAGCCGACTGTCACGTCCTAAAAAAAGTTTACACTTTTTTGTGTAAACCTATTTTAGGACGAGACATTAGTGTTTTTTCTGTCGTTTATTGTCTGTTGCAATGTTGTAGTGTCGTCAAATAGGGTTGCCCATAACTTGTTTATAAGCGTATTTTAAATTAAAAAAATTAAATAACATTTTAAAATGTACGTTTAAAAAATTCAAATATAAATAAATCTTAATGCAAGCAAGAAATTTGAAACAACTTACCAAATATTAAAAAATACCTGCTTAATATTAAAAATACTTGTACGAATAATAAATAAACCAATATTTATAAAATACAAATTAAAATTTTGTTTTAATGAAACATGGTTATCGTATAGTACTTTTAGCTGCTGTCTTGGTTTATAATAAAATTGCTTTTTGCCAATACCAAACAGTTTCAAGTGGAGGAACTGCCACAGGCAGTGGAGGTTCTGCAACATATAGTATTGGCTTGCCTCTTTATACTAATCAATCAAATACGAGTTTAATCATTTTGCAGGGCAACCAGCAACCACGTGAATTTGTCACAGTTACCTATCAAAAACAAACAAAAAGCAATTTGATTAAAATTTATCCAAATCCTGCTGTGTCATTTATCTATATTCAATTGAGCGATGTGAATTTTTCTGAAATTTCTTATAAGCTTACTACTGCAGATGGAAGGATAATTTTGAATGAAAAAATCACTGGTGATTTAAGTATTGTAAATATTGAAAAATTTTCAGTAGGCATATATTTCCTACAGTTATTCAAAGAAAACGAACTTGTATCATCAACAAAAATTATTAAAACAAATCAATAAAAATATGTATTCTAAATTTACTTTTACATTATTTACAGTAATGCTTTTGGGTTTTTTTTCAAAAGTATTTGCCCAGGCGCCCCAAAAATTAAGTTATCAGGCTGTAATAAGAAATACAGGCGGAGCCCTTGTTGTAAGTTCTAATATTGGAATGAAAGTAAGCATACTTCAAGGCTCGGCAAGTGGCACAGTTTTGTATTCCGAAACTTATTCTCCGCTTCCTCAAACCAATGGAAATGGGCTTGTAACTGTTGAAATTGGAAGCGGTGTGCCTTCGGTTGGCACTTTTAACGGAATAAATTGGGCAAATGGGCCTATTTTTATTAAAGTTGAAACCGATGTAACAGGTGGAACTAGTTACACAATTTCAGGCACTCATCAATTGTTAAGTGTACCTTTTGCCCTGTATTCAACGCAAGCCGGGGCAATAGCACCAGGCAATTTTATAAACCCCAATCAAATTTCTCAAAACGGAGCTTTGTTAAATCAGGTTTTAAAATGGAACGGTTCATCATGGCAGCCGGCAAAAGACGAGTTTAAAGATGGTGATACTTCCGAAATCAACGAAATTCAAACATTGAGTATAATTGATGGAAGGATTTTTTTATCATTAAATGGTGGGTATATATTTTTGCCCGATTCAAGCTCTACAAACGAATTACAATCATTAACCAAATCTGGCAAATGGGTTAGTCTTTCGCAAGGTGGCGGTACTTTTAGTATAAACGATGCTGATAGTTCTCCAATTAATGAACTTCAATATATTAATAGAATTTGAGTTGCAGAATTTGAGCATATCAAGCGGCAAAGGAAAAATAACACTTAGCAATGGAGGAAATGTAGTATTGGCAGACAGTAATGCTACAAACGAATTGCAAACCCTATCGCGAACAGGTGGACGATTGTTTTTAAGCCTAAACGGAGGCGTAGTGCCATTGCCCGACAGCAGTTCAATTAACGAATTGCAGACATTGAGCAAATCAGGTTTTAATTTGACATTGAGCAATGGCGGCGGTACATTTACTGTAAACGATGCCGATAGCAACAGTACAAATGAGATACAAGTATTATCAATAAAACATGATACTATTTTCTTGAGTTCGGGGGGGTATGTAAAATTGCCATCATCATCTGGAAATTACTGGAGTTTAAATGGAAATAATGGTACAACTTCTTCCAATTTTCTTGGAACAACTGATGCAAAGCCTTTAATATTTAAGACAAATAAAATTCACTCAGGTATAATTGATAGTGCAGGAAGAAATTTAAGTTTAGGTTACAAAGCGGGTATAACTAAAACAACCTACACTACAGCCTTCGGAAATTTTTCACAGTCAAATTTGTCGCAAACAGGAACTGAAAATACCTCATTTGGGTCATATACTTTATCAAAGTTGACATCTGGAGCTTTTAATGCTGCTTTTGGATCTTACTCACTTTTTAATGACACTTCAGGAGGTAGTAATACTGCCATTGGTAATTTTTCTATGTATGAAAATACGTCGGGTTATACAAATGTGGCAGTTGGAGCTAATTCTATGTGGGCAAATACTACGGGTAGCCAAAATACTGCTATTGGTTATGCATCCTTATCAAGTAATACATCAGGAGGTAATAATGTTGCCGTAGGAAACTCATCACTTTATAATAATTTAACAGGAAGAGAAAATGTTGCTATCGGTTTGCAGTCAATGCTTGTAAATACAACAGGTAATAATAATACATCTGCCGGAAATTTTTCTTTAAAATCAAACACAACCGGCAACAATAATGTAGGGGTTGGATATGAGGCTATATATAATAACACTACAGGTTATTCAAACATTGCAATGGGGGTGCAAGCACTTTATAAAAACAAAACAGTGAGCAATCTTGTTGCCATTGGCGATAGTGCACTTTTTTCAAACACCACTGGGACGCATAATACTGCAATAGGATCAAAATCTTTATTCAGTAACTATGATGGAACAGATAATATAGCAGTAGGATATCACACGTTGTTTAGTAATACTGAGGGTTCAGTTAATGTTGCAATTGGAAATTGGTCTTTATACGAAAACGTTAGTGGAAATTCTAACATAGCAATAGGTGAATCATCTCTTATGTACAACAAGACAGGTATTGGCAACATTGGCATGGGTTATGATGCGTTATTATATAACACAAAAGGTAAGCAAAATATTGCCCTTGGAGGATTTTCTCTTTATGCAAATGACTCAGGTAGTAATAACATTGGCATTGGAATTTTATCTTTGCAAGCAAATAAATCAGGCAATGACAATATTGCTTTAGGAACAAGAGCATTGAATACAAACACAACCAATAGCAAACTTATTGCCATTGGCGATAGTGCACTTTTTTCAAACTATACAGGATCCTTGAATACCGCTATAGGGAGCAAATCTCTATTTTCAAATTATAGTGGTTCCCGCAATTCAGCGATAGGTTATAAAGCTTTATTTTCTAATACCACAGCTAGTCATAATACAGCATTCGGAAGTTATGCAATGTTTGAGAATACAGAAGGTGAACGAAATACTGCGATTGGTTCTGATGTATTGTCGAGAAATACAACCGGAATTTATAATACAGCTACAGGGGCTTTTGCATTAAATAATAATACTCTAGGTTCATTCAATTCAGCCTTTGGAGCAGAGGCATTGGTATATAATACTATTGGATACAGCAACGTGGCAATAGGAACGAGAGCTCTTTATAGAAACACAACCAATAGCAATCTTATTGCCATTGGCGATAGTGCACTTTTTTCAAACATCACAGGGGCGCATAATACTGCAATAGGATCAAAATCTTTATTCAGTAACTATGATGGAGCATTGAATACCGTAGTCGGATATCAATCCATGTACTCCAATAATTCAGGTGAATCAAACTCCTCATTTGGAACCAAAAATTTATTCTCAAATACAAGTGGTGGATTTAATTCATCCTTGGGTATTTATGGATTATACTCAAATACAACCGGCAGTGAAAATACATGTATGGGAAGTTGGTCGCTCTACTATAATGAAAGTGGCCAAAAAAATGTTGCATTGGGGCTTGGTGCAATGTATAGTAATACAAGTGGAAGTAATAATACGGTTATAGGTTACGATGCCATGCCAAATTCCTTCTCTATTAGCAAAACAGTAGCCATAGGTGATAGTGCACTTTTTTCAAACACTGCAGGGACGTATAATACTGCAGTAGGAAGCAAGAGCTTATATCTAAATTATTATGGAAATAACAACACTGCCGGTGGTTTTCAGGCTCTTATGAAAAATGTTACAGGAAATTATAATACAGCTTTTGGAAGTAATGTACTACAAAATAATAATGGAGATGGCAATACAGCTATTGGTAATTATTCTATGTATTCTAATGAAGATGGTACTCTAAATACAGCCGTGGGTGGGTTCTCATTGTATGATAATGAATCTGGAAATAACAATACTGCGGTAGGATACAATACTATGACCAAAAATACTATAGGCTATTCTAATTCTGCATTTGGAAATCAGGCACTTTATCAAAATATAAGTGGAGATGGAAATACAGCAAGTGGAGTTTCATCGCTCGAACACAATTTAAAAGGTAATTATAATACCGCCATGGGAACTTCATCGCTTTATACAAATACCGTAGGTTCTTTTAATTCAGCAGTAGGTTTTAATTCGCTTAAAACTAACGACTCCGGCTCCTACAATGTAGCCATAGGCGCAAATGCTTTGTCCTTCAACGACAAGGGAAATAACAATATTGCCATTGGAAATTCTGCCTTGTACCAAAACTATGATGTAGGTAGCAATAATGTGGCAATTGGCGATAGTGCTATGTATAGTAGCATTGTTTCAGGCAATGTAGCAATAGGTAGTAAAGCCATGTATAGTAATTCATTTGGAGTACGTTCTGTGGCTATAGGTGCATTTGCACTGAGTTTAGAAACAGCTGACGATGATAATACTGCTGTAGGTTATCGTTGTATGGCTGGTACATCAGCATCACGAAGCACTGCCATCGGCTCTTATGCATTAGAAGATAATTGGAATGGTTACGATAACAATGCCTTCGGATATCAAGCATTAAAAAAGAATAATGGTGGATGGAATAATATTGCTATTGGCAATAATTCAATGGTTAACAATACTTCAGGTAGCTACAATATTGCTATTGGAGAAGAAGCATTGGGTGCAAACGTTGAAAATGGCGGAAGTTTGGCTATTGGCTACAATGCCATGCAATATGCCGATAATCGCACAAGCAATGTACAATATACACGCAATACTGCTGTAGGTCATTATTCATTAAGGGGTAGCACTACTGCAAGCAACAATAAGGGAACTAACAATTCGGCCTTTGGCGAAAGTGCTTTAACCTCTAACGACTCCGGCTCACACAATACAGCCATTGGTTATGCATCGCTTTATTATACAACAAAAGGAACCTATAATACCGCTGTAGGTTCTCAAACCTGGTATGGTATGGACTACAATAATACCACAGCACTTGGTATGTCAGCTTACATTGGCGGCAACAATCAGGTGGCATTGGGTAATACTAGCGTAACAAGTGTAAATGCACAGGTTGGATCCATCACCACCTATAGCGATGGTCGTATTAAGGAAAATATAAAGGAAGATGTACCCGGGCTGGCGTTCATATCCAAATTAAGACCAGTGAGTTATAACCTTAATATTCATAAACAAAATAAATATTTAGGGATTGCAGACAGTTTAAATTGGGAAGGTAAATACGATATTGAAAATATGAGAATGACCGGGCTTATTGCACAAGAAGTAGATTCGGTAATGAAACTCACAGGTGCCAGATTTACAGGAATTGATAAGCCAAATGGTAAAAACAGTTTATATCAAATGCGTTATGGTGATTTGATTATTCCGCTTGTAAAAAGTGTTCAGGAACTTGAAAAAGAAAATATTGAACTGAAAGCAAGACTCGAAATGCTTGAGCAAAGGTTAAATTTGATATTAATTGATAAAAAATGAGATTCTATTTAAGTCCTATTTTAAAAGTTCTCATTTTTCAAAACAGAAAACTATTTGTATTGATATTTATTTTATTGTACAATTGTGCAATTGTGCCATTAAAATTAAAAGCTTGTATTGTTGATGACGAAATTTTGGCAATTGCAGCCTTAAAAGTAGATATTATAAATAATTGTACCGATTTAGATATTGTTGGATGCTTTCAAAATCCTACAGAAGCATACGATTTTTTAAAGGTAAACAAAGTTGATGTTTTGTTTTTAGATATTGAAATGCCTGTATTAAGCGGCATTGAACTACTCGAAAAAATTGGGAACTTTCAATTTGATGTAGTATTTATTACAGCTTACTCAGAGTACGCTTTAAAAGCCATAAAACTTCATGCTTGGGATTATTTGCTGAAACCTGTAGATGCTGAAGAATTAAAAAAATCAGTGTCAGAAATTAGTAAGCGAAGAGAAATGCAAAAGCACAGTAGTATTTCAAAAATTGCTTTAGCAGATGTAAACAGTATCGAAATTGTTGATATTGATAATATTTCTTATTGCCTTGCAGACAAAAATTACACAACATTTTATTTGAAAAATTCACGAAAAATTACCGTGAGCAAAAATATAGGCGAATACCACAAATTGCTTGACCACGAAAAGTTTTTCAGAATTCATCAATCTGTAATTGTAAATATTTATCATATATCAAAAATATTGAAAGGTGACATTGGAGGTGTAATAATGAACGATGGCAACGAGCTTGGCATTTCAAGAGCACACAAAAAAGAATTTCTCGAAGTTATGCAACGCATTGCATTAATGTAAAATTGAATTTTATCCCAATTATGAATTTTTTATAAAAGAAAAACCATTTTTTTGAACAAGTTCCTTTTCATATCGGTAATTTTTAATATAATTTTTAGTTATAATTCTGTATTTGCACAGCAAAATGAAAACTTGAATGTATTGAATTATAACCTCAGAGATGGTTTGTCAAACAATAATATCAATTTTATATTTCAAGATTACAAAAGATATATTTGGGTTGGTACATTTAATGGTCTTTGCAGGTTTGACGGTTATAATTTTAAAAATTTATTTTTAGAAGCAACTGTAGAGGGCAATTCTATCAATCATTTCAAATCTTATTTCAAAATAAACGACAGTATTTACTGGATAAGTACACATATCGAGGGAGTTTTTGAACTCAATGTAAACCAATTGAAATTGAAAAAAATTGAAAATTCGCCGCCCGTTGTCACTCAAATTAATATTGATAAAAATGGCAATTTATTGTTAGGTACATTAGCCAATGGGTTTTTTATTTATAACCATCAATCGAAACAATTTAAACAATATTTGCTTTGTCCGTTAAGAAATGAATTCAAATACAATTGGAATAATAATACGGTTTCGGGCATTGTGCAAGACCCTCTAAACGACTCTATAATATGGCTCGGATGCAGATCCGGCTTGAAATCTTTTAATAAAATTACCCTGAAAATAAATGACTTTAATTTATCTCGCCCTGAAGAATCTCACCAACAGGCATTGAATCATGTAATTTCATTGTTTGCCGAAGGTAAAAATTTATGGGTGGGGCGATATTTCGGTGGACTTGGCAAATTTGACTTAATCACAAAAACTTGGAAAAACTATTTTTACAACCCCAAAAACTTTGAACAAAAAGTAATTAATGATAACACGATAATAAAAATAAGCTTAAAAAAACATAATGAACTATGGTTAGCTACTTCGGCGGGAACATATACATTCAACAAAGAAACCGAGAGTTTTAAAAAGTACAATTTAGTATTAAACAATAAAATTATTAATACAGGTACTACATCAATTTTGGTTGATAATGCCAGAAATTATTGGTTTGGTCATAATGACCAAATAGGAATTACGATGTCGTCACCAAAATTAAACTCCGTAAAAAAATACATATTTCCAAAGCAAAAGTACGTGTATGATTATTATGGTTCGGTAATTACCGATATTGCTTATAGCAAAAAACATAAACGATATTTTCTTACTGTTACAAATCACGATGGCTTACTTGAGTATTCCGAAAATTTTGAATTGATAAGGCAAAACATCATACCGAACAATTGGAAAAATTACGAACCTTTTGCGGTAGAAGTTGCCGAAGATGATAGGGGCGTGATTTGGGTTCTGGATATTACTCATGCTTTAATATGTTTTGAACCTAAAACCGCCAAATTCACAAATTTTAAATCAAGTTTGTTTGAAAGTTGCAATTCAATAACAAGCGACACAAATGGCAAATTATATTTTTTAACCGAAAATGGTTTTTTTTCTTACAAAGAAAACAAATGGCAAAACATAGCCAAACTACCTGTAAATATTAAACTATCAAACATTAAAAACGATAAATTGTATTATGTTGAAGGTAGAAAAATAAAGTTGTTAAACCTTGTTTCAGCCAAAACTACTTTAGTTTCAGAATTACCAAAATTCAGCACTTCAAACAATAATTATATCCAAAATGTATTTTGCGACAGCAAAAACCGTCTTTGGTTGCCACTTGAACTTGGCGGAGTTTATTTGTATGATTTAAACAATCAAAAATTATCAATTTTATCGGGCAAGCAAGGTTTAATTTCAAACACTGCACGTGAAGTGATTGAAGACAAAACTGGTAAGATTTTTTTGCTTTGCAATGGAGGTTTTTACTTTTTTGATGAAATTAAATACCGATTTATTGATTTTGATAATTTAATAAATCATCAATCGGGCGAATGGTATGAGCATTTTATTGCTTTTACTCAAAAAAATGAAGTAATTTTATCTCAAAGCGATTCGTTTTTTTTAATAAATCAATCACAGGTTTTACAATTTCATAACAATAAACCTGTAATTTCTTCAGTTTTAGGCAATGGTTTCGAGATATTTCAGTTCAACAAGTCTATTTCAATTCCAAATTATGAAAACTACATCAAAATTTCATTCACAAATTTTGACTTTGGCAGCACTCGTGAGATAATTTATGAATATTCTTTAGACAATAATAAAGGCAACTGGTTGCAACTTGAAAAAGGTAAAAACACTGTTGAATTGCAAAATCTTACTGAGGGTTCTCATATTTTCAGAGTGAGGATAGTCGGTAGTAATAATGAAGTTTTACTCAAATTTTCGATAAAGGTAGTTTGGTATAAAAGCAAATTGTTTTACATCCCTGTTTTTATTAGCTTATTGCTTTTTTCGATATGGCTTATAGTATATATGCTACGCAGAAAATACAATGAAGAATTATTGAAAAAAATGATAGCCGAATACAAACTTAAATCACTGCAATCGCAGCTAAATCCTCATTTTTTGTTTAATTGCCTCAATTCTATTAGTGCATTAAACAAAATTGGCGAACATGAAAAATCAGAGAAAGTACTTCAATCGTTTTCAAAACTTATGCGAATGATTTTGAATATATCAAACGAGCAGTTAATTACTTTAAAACAAGAGTTAGAACTCGACAGTTTATATATGGATATTGAAAGATTGAGAAAAAACTACACTTTTGATTATAAAATTATTTCAAATATTGAAGATACATCAAAAATATTTGTACCACCATTACTTTTGCAACCTTTTTTAGAAAACTGCATAAAACACGGCTTTAATTCAGATATGCAGCCGATGGGTTTAATTTCAATTACAATTAATAAAACAACAGCAAAATTAATAATTGAAATAAATGACAATGGCTTTGGAATTGAATCTGAAAACAATAAATTAAAAGCTTCAAAAGGTATAGAAATTCAACGTGAAAGACTAAAACAATTTCAATTTACAAACAATATGAAAATAGACGTAATTAACCACTGTTTGCAACCCCAAGGATACATAGTAGTTGTAGAAATATATTAACTATTCAATTTTTAAAAATTTGATAGAATTTTTTTTACTTAGTTTTTTATCGCAAAGTTTGTCAAACGCCTTTTCGTTCATTTTATACAAATCATTTTTTGAATCAATAATTTCAAAATGCTTATTAAAGTATTTTTTATAATGTTCGGCATCTAATACATATACAATTAGGTTGTTTTTTGTTAGTTTTAAAGGGTAAACAGCCCATGTTACACTTTGTTTAAAAGTATCTTTCTGGCAGAAGTAATAAAGTTTTTTGCCTTTTGAAAGTATAAAATTTTTACCTAATTTACCACTGTTCAAAAACATTTTATCATGATATACCAATGAATCTTTGCTTATATAGATATAGGTTGTGTCACTGTGGTTTTTTTTAGAAGAAATAAAACGATATTTTCCAATAAATTCATTCGGAAATTCGCTTACCTGATTATTGTAATATCTGTCAAATTGCACAGTACACGAAGTCCCAAGCAATATCACAAGCAATAAAAGAAAAGTTTTTTCAATATTTTTCATTTAAAAAAAAGATTATACGGGTTTTATTTCTGAAACAGCTTTAGCAAGCCTGCTGCAAACTTCATTTTTTCCGAGCATTGCAAAAATATTAAACAATGGAGGACCGCCAGCTTGCCCACATACAGCCACACGCAATGGCTGAAGCAATTGCGAGGGATTTAGATTTTTTTCGGTTGCAAGTTTTTTAAATGCCATTTCAGTATTTTCGGGGGTAAATTCTGTTTCTTCATTCAAAGTTACAATTAAGTTTTCAATAAATTCGGGTACATTAGCCAGCCATTTTTTTGAAATTACATTTTGGTCATATTTAACTGGTTTTTCAAAAAAATAATACCCGTTTTCAATTATTTCTCTTGCAAAGTTCACCTTTTCTTTCATTAGCGAAACAACTTGTTTCAGATAATTAATATCAGCATTCCAGCCACTCTGTTTTACATAAGGCAATAGCGATTCGGCTATTTGTTCGTCAGTTTTCAATTGAAGATATTTGTGATTAAACCACAAAGCTTTGTTCAAATCAAATTTTGCTCCGTTTTTACTCACTCTTTCAAGAGTAAATTCGTCTAAAAGTTCATCAATAGTAAACATTTCGCGGTTGTCGCTTGGATGCCAGCCCAAAAAGGTAAGCATATTTATAACTGCTTCGGGCAAATAGCCGGTTTCGCGGTATCCACTTGATTTTTCTCCGGTAAACGGGTCTGTCCATTCGAGAGGAAAAACCGGAAAACCCAGTTTATCTCCATCTCGTTTACTTAGCTTTCCGTTGCCTTCGGGTTTAAGCAAAAGTGGGAGATGAGCAAATTGTGGCATTACTTGTTCCCAACCTAAATATTTGTACAACATTACATGAAGAGGTGCTGATGGCAGCCATTCTTCACCTCTTATTACATGTGTAATTTTCATAAGATAATCGTCAACCACATTTGCCAAATGGTAAGTAGGCATACCATCGCTTTTGTACAATACTTTATCATCCATTTGCGATGTTTGCACTACTACCCATCCTCTAATTATATCGTGAAACCTCACTTCTTCTTTACGTGGAAGTTTTATTCTTATAACATAAGGGTCATTGTTGGCAAGTCGTGTATTTACTTCATCTTGGCTAAGTGTAAGACTGTTTTTCATAGTCATGCGGCTGGCTGCATCGTATTTTGAAGGTAGTTTTGCAGCTTCAAGTTTTTTACGCATTTCTTCTAGTTCTTCAACAGTATCAAAAGCGTAATAAGCAAAATCATTTTTTACAAGTTGGTCGGCATACTGCTTGTAAATTGCTTTTCGTTCGCTTTGTCTGTATGGGGCATAAGGTCCATCAATTCCTACACCTTCGTTATAAGTTATACCCAGCCATTTAAAGGTTTCAATAATATAATCTTCGGCTCCGGGTACAAACCGGGTTTGGTCTGTATCTTCTATTCTCAAAAGAAAATCGCCGCCATTTTTTTTAGCAAAAATATAGTTGTACAATGCTGTTCTTACTCCGCCAATATGAAGCGGACCCGTTGGACTTGGTGCAAATCTTACCCTTACTCTTCTTTCCATTTAATAATATGCAAAAATACATTTAAGCCAAATATTGCCCAAAATGTATTTGACTTATGAAGTGTTTTATTTTTTTTTTAAACTTGTAATTGTAGTTTTAATACATAAATTTGAAAAAAAAATGAATGAATATGAATGAAATTTTTTCTTCAAAAGACCTATATGAAGATGCTTTTTTAAATGAAACTAAAAAAACTTTAGGAGACGATATAATCTTGTTAAAAGGTGATTTGTCAGGTATTCAAGCCTTTATTTTTGATGTAAAATCTGATGGTGCAGCCCGCGAACTAAAAGCAAGAAGTGCTTTTATTGATATACTTCTTAGTGTTGTTGAGTACGAAATAAATGAAAATTTTAAAGCGAATACAATTATAAATACAGGAGGTAATTTTTATATGTTTATCCAAAAAAAAGATAAATATGAAAATTGCTTGAACGAATTAATAAAAAAATATGAAAATTTATTAGCACCACTAAATTTACATCTCTTTATTTCAACTACTGAAATAACCCAAGATAAAAACTACAATTCTTCCATTTTTGAACTTGAATCAAAATTAGGATTAATGAAGTTAAAACCTTGGTCAAATGTTACATTTTTTGAACCTCAAAAAACTTTTCAAAAATATCAATGGGATTTATTAGCTGGAAAAATTATTTCGATAATGAATGAAAGAGGGGTTGTTTATTTCCAAATTAATAGAATAAATAATATAGAAAATGAAAATAATTCAAGTATTCTATTTTCTAATAGTCTTATAAAAATTTCGGATTATAAAATAGAATTTAATAATGAAAATAATAATAATACGAATAATTCAAAGGAACTTGTAATAAATATACCTAAATGGAATGATAAAAATAGAGAATATTGCAATTACAATAATAATAATGATGTGTTAAATTTTGAAAATTTAGCACATTTAGCAAAAATTAGGAAATGCGATAACTATTTGTGTGCATGCCTGTTTGACCTTGATAATATGGGTGAATTTTTAAAGAATATTAATTCTTTTAGTTCATTCAAGAAATTTTCTGATAAAATAAAAAAATCATTTCAAAAAAATATTTCTAAAATATTAAACAAAGAATATAAAGATGGAAAAATTACAAGAGATAAAAAAGATTTAAAAACATATTTCAAAGACAATATCTATGTAGTTTATAATGGTGGTGATGATGCTTTTATTTTGGGAGCCTGGGATGCTGTATTAGAATTTATGAAAGAATTTCATAATGAGTTTAATAATAATCTAAATCATGAATTACCAGAAAAACCATTTTCTTTTTCTACTGCAATGGTTTTTTTCAAACACAAATATCCGATTAAAAGAATAGCTGAAATTTTGGAAACAAATATTCAAGAAGCCAAACAATCTGATAGAAAGATTCAAATTAAATTATTAAATGAAAAAATGATTGACATAAAGGGGCATTGGAATTTGTTTGGAGCTAATTTAAAATATGAACAGTATAAAGAAGTAGTTGATAAGTCAAAAGAATTAAAAATGTTCATTCATGATGAAAATGCCGGTAAAGTATTATTGCACAGAATACGACAAACTGCATTTACTTACGAAAAAATGATATACAGAGAAACTTTTAATCTTGCATTTGACAATCCTGAACTTTATAGAATAAGTTATTCAATGAGAAATATTAAAAATTTTCCACAAGAATTAATAGACGAATTTGAAAGAAATTTTATGGAAATAAGTCGTAAAAATCAGGGATATATATTTCCGTTTGCAGCAAGGTTTGCTGAATGGAAAATGAAAAAAAAAATTTAAAAAGTAAAAAATTTAAAAAAAATTAAAAAATGGAAAACTTAGTAAGATATTGTAAAAATGCACCTACAAACGTAAATGAATACAATGACTGTATATCAGATATTAAAAAAACATTAAAAAGTCAATTAGAAACTTTTAAGCTAATAAATGATAAGGACGAAAAAATAAGTATTCACACTAAAATCAGAAAAATTTACAATTTATTGTTGTTATACGAAAAAAAAGGCGATGCTTTTCCGTTGGTAAGACCTTTGATGGCTTCAATTTGTTCGAGAACAAATAAAAATAATGAATTTTTTTACAGTGTATATCATTTTTTAGAAAAGCAGGTTGGAGATTGTAATACCAAAGAAGATTTCAGCAAAGTTGTTTCGTTTTTCAAGCAATACTATGCTTTTTTCTGTGTAATTTTTGTAGAATATAAAAAAAATTAAAAAATATAGATTATGAAAACATTACTATTCAAATTGCAGATATCTTTTGAAATAACAATTATTACAGGATTGCATATTGGAGGCTCAAAAATGGATTTAAATATTGGAGGGATTGACAATCCTGTAATAAAAGACCCCAATGGTATACCATATATACCTGGTAGCTCATTAAAAGGTAAAATGCGCAGCTTGTTGGAACGAGTGGGTGTTGATATTAATATAATTAAGGAACTATTTGGTGTTGGAGCTAATGATAAAAGAAATAAAGAAAATTTGGTGTATTCGCGATTGCTGTTTGAAGATATGTACCCAAAACTTAATAAAACTGGTACCACATACAAAGCATTTGAAAATGCAATGATGGAAATGCCCTATACAGAAGTAAAACACGAAAATTCAATAAACAGATTTAATGCTAAAGCTGAACCCCGACAAATTGAAAGAGTGCCTCGTGATGCCGTTTTTACAGGAAAGATAACTTTAGATTATTATAATAATGATAGTCTAGAAAATTATTTAAAGATGATTGATAATGGGTTTGATTTTTTAGAAATTGATTATCTCGGTGGTAGTGGCTCAAGGGGCTATGGCAGAATTTCAATAAAAGATATTAAATGCCAAGGTATTAAACTTCTAAACGATATAGCTAATTATTCAGAAATAATTAATAGTGCAAAACCAGAAAAATGGAAAAATTTGTAATTAAGTTTTTTAATGATAATAATCCTTTGCGCTACCGATCCGGAAGAGTTTCTCTTGCCGACGCTAATAATTATCATGATAACACATCGCCTATAATACATTCTGATACTGTTTTTTCTGCTTTAATTAATCAGGTTGATATGCTTTATGGTAATGACAAAGCAACCGAGACTAATAAAATGTTTGAAAATAGCAGTATTAAACTTTCGAGTATGAATTTTTATTTAGAGAATGAAAATAATAAAATTATAACATGGTTTTTGCCTGTACCAGCAATCAAAGTATTGAATATTGATAATGTTAGATTTTATAAAGGTATAAAATATATTAGCTCTGAAGTATATAACAGTACAATTAATATTAAAGAATGGGAAAATAAGTCAAAATTTCAATTATTACCAGGTGGTTTGCTAATTACACTAACAGAAATGATTAATTTGTTTGGCATTAATGAAAACAACACACCCACCCCATTACCGTACATTTATAAAAAGGTAACTCGATTTCAAAACAATATAAGCCTTTCTGATAATAATGACTCACAAGTTTACACACAAACATTCATTGAGATTAACAATAGCTTGCCAAATAGTGTAAAAGCCGGCATATATTTTATGATAGAATTTGAAGATGGTTTAATTAATAAAAATAATTGCTTGTTGAAAGTTTTAGAAAATTGTGGTTCTATTGGTTTTGGAGGCGAAAAAAATATTATAGGGCGTTTTGAAAATACTAAAGTAATATCGCTTAATGAGAAGATAAAACTTAATGAATTATTTCCTTCAAATAATGAAAAAATTGATTATTATATGAATTTAGGCTTACTTAGTCCGAAAGATGAGAATGAATTTAATAATGTACTTTATTACCAAACCGAATACAGAGGCGGGCAGAATGATGGAAATGGACGAAGACCACTATTGATAATGATTGTAGAAGGTGCAATATCATCAAGCCTTCCAACCGGTAAAATACATGAATTAAGAAAAGGAATTTACAGATATGGTTGTCCTATTTCTATTCCTATAAGCAATTTTTTTTTAAACCCATTTTTTGTTGATGATTGTATATGTTAGATAAAATGTATTTGATAAATGATGATTTTGTGATAAAGTTTATTTCGCCAACTTGTATAGGTGGTGACAAAAATGATGACTTATTACCTATGTTTGACTATATTAAACACGATGGAAATATTTATGAAATAAACAAAGCGATATTTTATGAAGAGCTATCTAAAAACAAAAGTATTTCTGATTTGCAAAAACTCTGTACTACTTTAGTAAAAAATATATTTGAAAGTGAAGCTAGTTATGAAAAATGGTATGATACCATAATTAATGAAAATATGATTAACAAAGAATCTTTATTAAAAGAAATTGCTTTAGGAGAAAATAAAATTAGCGGCAGTATGCTAATTATTAAAAATATATGTGGTACAAACAAAGCACCTTTTGTGCCGGGAAGTACATTAAAAGGAGCTATAATTTCAGCATTAATATACGAATATTTTAAAAATGATGATAACGGGAAAATACAATTTTCAAATAAACTGAACGACATAAGAAATTTGATTAAAGATTATGATATAAATGATATTAATAATGAGAAAAACCGAAAAATAAGAAAAAATTTATTTGATAAGACAATTTCATTTAATAAAGAAATTTTATCATTTGAAAGTAAATTATTTAGTTTTAAAATCACTTCAGATGTAAAAAAACCAAATAAGAAAAATAACAAAAGCCAAGCAGTTGAATATTATAAATATCATTACAATGCCAATCTTATAAGAATATACGACAGTGATTTAATAAAGCCGGAAAATATAAAATTATATGAGCAGGGCAGGTTTTATTTTAAAAAAATTGAAAATAAAGAAACAATACCTTTGGCTTGTTTTGCAATAGAACCAACCAATGATGAAATAGCTTTTAAACTGCAAATTTTAAATGAGTTTGTAAAAAACAAAAATTCTAAAATTTTTTCAGAATTTGAAAACAACCCTTGTGATACATTGATAAAACTATTGAATGATTGGAGCCTAAGCTGCATTAATTCTGATATTGCATTTTGTGAGAAAGCAAAAGATTTAAAAGCAGAATGGCTTGATGCCTATATTGAGAAATTACAAAAAATAAAAAAAACAATAGAAGAAAGTAGTAATGAGGCAATAATTAGAATTGGCAATGGCAAGGGTTGGCTATATACTACTCTTGCACCGCTTATTTATGAAAATGACCCTGAATTATACAAAAAATTTTGTACGATAATTTTTAAAACAAACGAAGAAATTACACCACTCACAAGAGTATTGACCCATACAAGTCATGACATGATGGGGTGGATATCAATTAAAAAAAAAATAAAAATTTAAAAAAATGAAAAGTCCAAAAACAATTCGTTTTATTAATATCTCAATAATAATAACAGTAGCATTAGCAGAAATAATTGTGATGTTGCCCAGTTTTGCATATTACCTGTGGCCATCGGCAAATTCGATATTAATATGTAATAAGACTTATTGTGCTTCATTATACTTAAAATGTTTTTTGTATTTTATAATGTTGATTGTAATTATCGTTGGAAATGGTAAATTAATTTTCCTCTCGTGTAAAAAAAACAATACCAATATTTTGATGTTGCGTATTATGCGTATCATTAAAACAAGTAATACTGATATTACATCATTGCTTATATATTTCTTTTTGGCTATCAATATATCGCTTATGAATTATTATCTACAACCACGTGTTTTAGATTACGTAAGTCCTGATTTTATAAATGTTTCTTCTCCTGTACAGTTTCTTTTTCTTTTATGTATGCCTACCGGGTTAATTGGTGTTTTACGAAATAACAAAGAGCCCGAAAAAATCACAGAATCAATTCTTATATGCGGTGTAAGTTTTATGTCTGATTATAATGAGAATAATATGAGTTGCTTTATTAAAGAAGTTAATAAAAATAAATACAACATAAGTACATTTACAGAAAGAGTTTTAACAGGGCATGATAAATTTATTCAATCACAAATAGTTATTTCACCCATTTCACAAGGCAGTCAAGTTATCAATAACGATAAAATATTTTTATATTATGGTGAAGATAATAAACCCATTAATTCTGATATAGATAAATTGCTGACTGAGGATAAAAGTATGTTCAACGATAAAATATTATCTCCACAAACTAATGTAGAATTAGATGAATTAAAAGATGGATATATATCATGGGGCAAGTGGGATACAATACGCATGGCTATTGATAGTTATAATAAAGATAATGGTATAAATGGTAATTTTACACTTAAAAAAATAGTACTTTTATATAGCAAAGAACTATGTTCGTTTAGAAAATTTATTGATACATGTTACGAAAAAGATCCACAAAATAAAAAAGTTAAATATGGTAAATACATTGATCCTGAATTTTTTGTTAAATCGTATTTGCACCATACAGGTCATACAGAGTGTGAGATAGAATTGATAAAAAGCGAAAACCAAAAAGGTTTAAACTTTAATGAATTTAATAGTGTAGATAGTGCTTTGACAGAATATTTAGAAAAAATAAATAAAGAAGAAAAAAAATATGAATTAGTTTTTAATATTATGGGAGGAACTACCCTTGTTACGGCAAGCATGGCTATACGCTCTATGCCACGCAACCGCAAAGCCATTTATATTACCCAAGATGGAGAAAAAGAAGTAGTAAAAGTACCGGTTGACAAATACACGGCTTCAGAGCTTTGGGACGAACTTATTGAATCAAAAGCTTGAAAAATGAAGGAATTTCAAAACGTTGAAAAACTTGCATCATATAAAAAATTTTCGGCTATATACGATGTACTTGCCCATTTGTATGTTTGCAGATACCAGTTTGTAATAGAGGCACAAGATCATACCAATTTTATGTTTTTGCCCGATACCATTCGCGATTCATTACTTTATAACCTATCTCTACAGCCCATAAACATAAAAGGCAAAAAAACTAATGTATTTGATGCCTTGCAAAATGGATTATTTATTGATGATAAAAATTTGCAAACGGCACAAAACAAAGACAGAAAAGGATATACACTATCTTATTTGCATTTAAACCAAAAAAGTGCTGAACCTGGCACACGTATAGTTTTTTTTCTTACACTTTGTGGCAATTACAACAAATACATTAACCAATGGATAGCAGCGGCAAAAGCAATGTGCAATAATGGATTGGGAAACGAAAAAGCACGTTTTACAATTACAAACATATCAGAAATAAACCAATTTGGCGAACATATAGCAAACCTCAACGTTACAAATTTTAAAAAAGACAAAAGCAATACAATATGTTTTAAAAACTTTTTGCATTACACAGCCCAAGCCGAATGGTTGAATATACGATTTTTAAGCCCTGTGAATTTTGGTGAAAATCAACTTTCGGCAGGTATATCGTTCAAAGAAATGATAACAAAAACACTAATAAGATTTTTAGATTTAGCAGCTTTTTATTGCCGTGCCGACATAAGCAAATACACAAAAGCTAATGAAATGACAAATGAATTTTGTGCTGATACCCGCTTGCATTTGTTACAGCAAAACACCCAATGGAAATATATAAGTTTTGAATCGGGAAAAGATATACGCACTATATGCGGTTGCACAGGCAATATAATATGGAAAGGCAGATATAACAGGTATTTGCCCCTGTTGAAAATGGGAGAAATACTTCAGGCAGGCCAAAATACCACCTATGGATGCGGCAATTACCGAGTAATAGAATAGCAGTGCAGAAACTTTACAATACAATAATTTCAGAAGAAAATCTTTTTACAGCTTGGAATAATGTAAAAAAAAAAGAAGTTGCTGCAGGGGTTGATGGTGTTGAAGTTAGTGAGTTAAATAAAAATATTCATTCTAATATTGCCAAATTACATTTAGAATTGATAAATGGAACATACAACCCTCAACCTTATAGAAAAGTTATAATTCCTAAAAAGGAACTTCAAAGTAGAACTATAGGAATTCTCTCTACTCGTGATAAAATTGTACAAGTAGCAGTAAAACAGGTTTTGGAATATTATCTTGAGAGTATTTTTTTCCCTTCAAGTTTTGCATATAGACCAAATAAAAGTGCTACACAGGTACTTAAATATTTAAAATCAATTTTATTTAAAAAAACATTTCATTTTTTTATTAGCGCCGATATTGATAATTATTTCGAAACTATTTCTCATACAATACTTTTTGAAAAATTGAGCAGCATTATATACGATACCAAAACACTGGCACTTATTGAACTTTGCATTAAAGCCGGTTCATTAGATTATTCTAACCATTGGCAAAACCAAAATAAAGGATTACCTCAAGGTGTAGTTCTATCCCCATTATTAGCTAATTTGTTTTTACATTCTTTCGACCAAAGTATTATTGACCGCAAGGCCGGATATGTTAGATATGCTGACGATTTTGTAGTTTTAGGTAAAACTAAAGAACACGCAATTTCTCTTGCAAAACATATTGATTCATACATCACAAATAAATTAAAACTCAAATTAAATGAAAAACCAGCGATTGAAATTATAAGTAATAATGTCCATTTTATGGGTGTAATGATAACAAAAGAAGGATATAAACTTACCTCAAAAAAGAAAGATAGATTATTTGAAAAAATTTCAGAAATAGAACTTTTAGAGAATTTTAATCCTGCAAAAAAAGATATTTCTATGTGGAATGGAATACAAAATTATTATGGTAAACTGATTATTGAAGCTGAGCTAAAAGAAATAGACACTTATTTATTAAACACGTTACAACGCAAGATTTCCGAAAAAGAAGATACTTTGCTTCCCTTTATTCAATTTAAAAATGTTTTTAAATTGCTCCCATTTTTGAGTAAGAGTTTTAAAAGTAGTGCTGAAAATTCAATAAAAGCTATTTGGCAGCAATATAAAACTCAATCACTTAAATATATATCTGATAAAAATTCTAAAAAAGTAGAAATTCGAAAAAAACAGTATTCACAAATAGCCGATTCAGGTTCGGAATTGGTTATATCAAGATATGGAAGTTATTTAGGCATTAGCAAAAAAGGTATTATTGTAAGAGAAAAAGGTGAAATAAACAAACGTGTAAATTCAAATGTATTAAAACATATTACTATTATTGGCAATGGCGTTTCAATTAGCTCCGATGCAGTAGATTGGTGCATGGAGCGAAACATTACAATTGATTTTTTTACTGATTCGGGCAAACATAATTCTACTTTGTATAATCCTATACATTATGATAGCGAATTGTTGCAATCTCAAATTAAAGCTTTTGACAATGGCAAAGGATTTATAGTAGTAAAAAGACTAATTTCTGCCAAAGTAAAAAATCAAATAGCATTACTGAAATACTATCATAAATATCATAAATCAATAAATAAAGAATTTGATGAAATTTTAATAAAATCAGAAGAAAAATTTACTGACATTGTATATAAAATTGAAAAAAGCCAAATATCTGATAAAAATTATCGCGAAAAAATAATGGGTTTAGAGGCTATTGGGGCACAATGGTACTGGGAATCATTAGAATTGCTAATAATTCAAAATGGTATTAATTTTACAGGCAGAATTAGAAAAGGAGCAACTGATATGGTAAATAGTTTGTTAAATTATGGATATGCCCTTCTGTATGCAAGAGTATGGCAAGCGGTATTATCAGCAGGTTTAAATCCTGGAATAAGTTATTTGCATGAAACGCAAAAGGGTAAACCAACATTAGTTTATGATATCATTGAACCTTTTAGAGCTTGGGCTGTTGACCGTGTTGTTTTCAGTTTATTGCAAACACAACATAAAAAACTTGGAATGGAGCAAAATCTACTAAATGAAACAACTAAAAAATTATTAGCAGAGAAAATTTTTAAAAGATTTAATAAGACAGAGCTTTATAGAAAGCAACGAATTAAATTTGTTCAAATAATACATAATCAGGCTAAAGAACTTGCAGATTATTTGAACGATTCAAATTCAGTTTTTCGCCCTTATCTTGCTAAATGGTAATGCAAAAAAAAATGATGATTGCAGTATATGATATACATTCTGACGATAAAAGAAAAATATTTTCAGATACTTTCGAAAATTATGGAAGACGTGTGAATTTAAGTGTATTTGAAATATTTTTAACAAAAGCACAGTTCAATAAATTACAATTAGAATTAATACCATTGATAGAACCAAAAGAAGATACTTTAATATTTTATGAAATATGTAAAGATTGTTTTTCGAAAACTATTTATGTTCCAGAAAAAAACATAGAAACAGATACAGTGCTTTGGATATAACATTTGCGAAAATAGAAAATTATTATTTGTATTGATAAACAAGCATTTAACCGGTATGATTTTATTAAAGCCAATAAATTTGTTTCGCAAATAATACCTAATTATAAAATGTATAAAAGTTTTGCGAAAATTATATAAATGTTCATTGACATAATAGTAGAAATCAATTAGATAGTTTTTATTAAAATTAAATTTTTTCGCAAGTTGTAATATTTTTGAAAATATATTTTCATTTGCGATGTTTTATTTCGTTAATTAATACACATTATCAATTATATATAAAAAAACATTAATAGATTTTATTAATTTTAATAATTAAAAAATAATGATTTGAGAAAATTTGTTTAACGATATTGTGTAATGCTTATAATTATAGTAGCTTTGAAACAAAATAAAGATTTTAGTGTTAAAAGATTTTTGTTGCATTATATTGTAAATCAAGATATTTCCTTAGCCTTGTAGAATCAGGGCATTTAGACTAGAATGGAATATTTTTCGCCTTAATTGTGGCGTTAATATTATTTCCTTAGCCTTGTAGAATCAGGGCATTTAGACAGATAATAATAATTAATTTTTTCATTTTTTTTTTATTTATTTCCTTAGCCTTGTAGAATCAGGGCATTTAGACATACTTTTCATATTTTTTTTTCAATTAATGCATTTATTTCCTTAGCCTTGTAGAATCAGGGCATTTAGACACAGTAAACCCCTTTTTGGGCCCAGTCCAGGTATAAAATTTCCTTAGCCTTGTAGAATCAGGGCATTTAGACGTCTTTTGTTTTATATTCTCTAAAAAGAAGAATAGATATTTCCTTAGCCTTGTAGAATCAGGGCATTTAGACACCTCAATTTTTTCTATATCCATATAATATTACTTTATTTCCTTAGCCTTGTAGAATCAGGGCATTTAGACAGTAACAATGCCGGTTGAGAACTTAAGCCTTTTATGATTTCCTTAGCCTTGTAGAATCAGGGCATTTAGACGGACTTTGTGAATTTTATCACCCAAAGTTTTTACTATTTCCTTAGCCTTGTAGAATCAGGGCATTTAGACAGAAGTGGAAGAGCGGAGACTTCGAGAAGAAGCCATTTCCTTAGCCTTGTAGAATCAGGGCATTTAGACGTTACCCTTAATTAGATGTAGCGTGTTCGTGTTTTTCATTTCCTTAGCCTTGTAGAATCAGGGCATTTAGACAAATTTTTTCTTTTCATAATTAATTTTTTAAAAAATTTCCTTAGCCTTGTAGAATCAGGGCATTTAGACAATCAAAGTGTTGATAAAATCCCGGTTGGAATAATATTTCCTTAGCCTTGTAGAATCAGGGCATTTAGACACCTGAATTCATATGTTTGAAAATTAAATTTTCCCTATTTCCTTAGCCTTGTAGAATCAGGGCATTTAGACGTCAGTTTCAAGTGCCATAATAATTTACTTTTTTAAGTATTTCCTTAGCCTTGTAGAATCAGGGCATTTAGACAGTTTTTTAGTGCCTCGGCTACCTCTTTGAGAGCTTATTTCCTTAGCCTTGTAGAATCAGGGCATTTAGACATTGTTAGTGTTCATTTTTCTGTTTTTACCTTAAATTTCCTTAGCCTTGTAGAATCAGGGCATTTAGACAAAAACCTTAGTCATCATCATGAAGATTTTGAATAAATTATTTCCTTAGCCTTGTAGAATCAGGGCATTTAGACGTTTCCGAACTTATATTTTTTAAGGCAAAAGTATTTCCTTAGCCTTGTAGAATCAGGGCATTTAGACGTTAAGGGGAATAGTACTCATTTAGTTTCTATAGATATTTCCTTAGCCTTGTAGAATCAGGGCATTTAGACAGTAAACGGGTTAGGAAAAATTGTGAATTCAGGATTTCCTTAGCCTTGTAGAATCAGGGCATTTAGACGTTTTTGGGTATTATCTCAACTTGCGTTATTCTCTGCAATTTCCTTAGCCTTGTAGAATCAGGGCATTTAGACGTTTCCAGTTTGCGCCGAGTATCCCTTGGATAAATTTCCTTAGCCTTGTAGAATCAGGGCATTTAGACGTTTTTTTTAAATTTTTCATATGTAGCGATTATCATTTCCTTAGCCTTGTAGAATCAGGGCATTTAGACGTTTGTAATTAATTTCATGATGTAGCAGCTTTTGAAATTTCCTTAGCCTTGTAGAATCAGGGCATTTAGACGACCAGGCCTTGCCACGTACTACTCTATCCATAATTTCCTTAGCCTTGTAGAATCAGGGCATTTAGACAGTTAGCCACCCTCAAACCTTACTAACCTCCGAACATTATTTGGAACAGCATAAAAACAATAAGTTTCAGAGTTAGCCACCCTCAAACCTTACTAACCTCCCAACCACCCAAAACATTTAAAATAAATTTGGTAGCTGGTTTTACTCAAAACTACGGTATAGCTTTTGGGGCAATAATTTTATTTTTTTAAAATTTTTGTTTTAAAAAAATCACAGATTTTATTTAATTGCATTTTTTATGACTGTAAATTACAAAACGCTTTTTCTTTTAAATTCTTCAGTTATAACAAACGAAGGCATTTTTTCATATAAAATAATTAACGAAGAACAAGCTCACTTAATTTATAATAATAATAAAAATAATACTATAAATGCCATAGGACACCAAGCTATGATAGACATAGCTTCGAGAGTATTAAATGTAAAATTAAACACACAAAGATTAAAAGTGAAAATGAATAAAGGTGATGGGGCATTGGTATTTAAATTGTCAGAAAGATTGCCTATTACAAAAGAATTGAAAATAAATGAATTTGATATAAGTTCTTTAGAAATAGGGTTAATAGTTAGAATTTCATAATGGCAAATTTTCCAAATATTTTATTTGACGGTTTTCAAAATCTATTTGGCTTATGAGGTGTTCAAAACCATTGGTAATCATCAAAAATTGGGCTTTTAAGGGCAAATTGTAAACCGCAAGTTGTTGCATGGTCTTTTGTGTGAGTTTCACATCAGGTGCTTTACATTCTATAGCCAGTAGTGGTTTTGCCGAGTTATTAAAAACTACTATGTCAAAGCGTTTGTTCATATTGTTTATTTTTAGTGTACGCTCTACTGCAATAAGCCCTTGCGGGGTTTTTTTTTCTGCTACAAGATATTCAATTATTTTTTGTCTTACAGTTTCTTCGGGGGTTAGCAATATGTTTTTCTTTCGTATTTTATCAAAAATAAAAAGTTTGTTGTTTTTTAAAAAAACATTTAGTGCAATTTTATTAAAATCAAAATTTTTCAGTTTTTAATACTTATTATTTATTTGGCAAAATAAAGTGAAAAATTAATAATTTAATTGCAATTTCGCACTCAATGGCAAAGCAAAATTCGGGTATAAGTTATACATCGTTAATGAGCAAACTCGATAAAAGAGAGTACAGCGAAGTATATACCTTGTGCGGCGATGAGCCTTATTTTAATGATAAAATATGCAACCGGCTTGAGAATGAAATAATAAATGAAGCCGAAAAAAGTTTTAATCAAGTTATACTTTATGGCAAAGAAACCGATACCAAAACTATTGTAAGCTCGGCACGCCGATACCCGATGATGGCTGATAAGCAGGTGATAATTGTAAAAGAGGCACAATTTCTCACACAACTTGATGTGCTTAACAAATACCTCGAAAATCCTCTGGCAAGCACAGTGCTTGTGTTTGTTTTCAGAGGAAACGGACAATTAAAAAAGACATCAACTTATAAATTGCTTTCAAAATTTACTGTTTTTGAAAGCGAAAAAATTCCCGATTATAAAATTGAAGAATGGATTGAGGGTTTTTTGAAAGAAAAGGGATATAAAACCGATATGGCGGGTGTGAAATTGATTGCAGAATCATGTGGAAATGTGCTTGGAACTATTGCAAACGAAATAGAAAAAATAATTTTAAACATTGGCGACCGCCGTAGTATTTCGGTTTCTGATATAGAAAAATTCATTGGTATAAGCAAAGAGTACAACGTATTTGAACTTCAAAAAGCTATAGCACAGCACAATGTGCAGCGAATATCAAAAATTGTAGATTTTTTGGCAAACGACACTAAAAACAATCCGATTATAATGGTAGTTGCCAATCTTTATTCATATTTTGTAAAAATACATCTTACGGCAGGCAATATGTCGAAAAGCGATGCCGAACTCGCCTCAATAATTGGCGCCTCGCCTTATTTTGTAAAAGATTATCGCAATGCAGCAAAACATTACAATTTTGATAAAACCGAAAAAATTTTACAATGCCTCAATAGTATTGATTTAAAAAGCAAGGGTGTAAATTCGGGTGCAGACGACCGCGATTTGTATAAAGAACTACTTGTAAATATTGTATAAACTAAAAAAATAAATTAAACCTTGTTTTGGTTTAAAAACTCTGTCATTTTATTTAATGCACGCCTTCTGTGACTTATAGAGTTTTTTTGTTCAGAAGTCATTTGTGCAAATGAAATATTAAAACCATCGGGTATAAATACGGGGTCGTATCCAAAACCGGTTGTACCACTTGGCAAAGTAGAAATGTTACCTTCTATTTTCCCTTCGAAATAATGAATCTCGCCATTCAATACCAAAGCTACAATGGTTTTGAAAAAGGCTTTTCTGTTTGGCTCATTTTTAAGTTCACCGAGCAATTTTTCATTATTTTGTGCAAATGTGCAATTTTTGCCTGCATATCGGGCAGAGTAAACACCGGGTCTGCCATTTAAGGCATTTACAAAAAGCCCGCTGTCGTCAGCAAAACAGTTTTGTCCGCTTGCTTTATATACTGTCATAGCTTTAATCAAAGCATTTTGTTCCAAAGTTGTACCGTTTTCTTCTATTTCATCGTAAAATCCAATGTCGTGAAGAGATTTGATTTTGTAATTTTTAAAATTACCTGGGTTGAGTATTTCAGAAATTTCGCTGAGTTTATGTTTGTTGTTGCTTGCAAAAACCAGTTCCATCAATATAAGGGTTTGCCCGTCATTTCGGCGGGTTGTTCAATATCCATCATTTTTAAAATTGTAGGGGCTACATCGGCAAGTATTCCGTTTTTCATCTTTATATCATTAAGCCCTACAATAAAACATGGCACGGGGTTCATGCTGTGTGCAGTATTGGGCGAACCATCGTCGTTTATTGCAAAATCAGCATTTCCGTGGTCGGCTATTATTATAAATTTATAACCTTTTGTTTTGCCTGTTTCTACAATTTCTTTCAAACAATTATCAACTGTTTCTACTGCTTTAATAATTGCTTTATACACGCCTGTATGACCTACCATATCGGGGTTTGCAAAATTTATACAGAAAAACCCAGCTTCGTTTTTAATTATCTCGCTTACTACTGCATTTTTTAGTTCAATGGCACTCATTTCAGGTTGTAAATCATAAGTTGCTACCTTGGGCGAGGGGATCAAAATGCGTTTTTCGTTGTCGAAAATATTTTCTCTGCCTCCCGAAAAAAAGTAAGTAACATGTGGGTA
Organism: Bacteroidota bacterium; assembly: GCA_013359235.1. Taxonomy (GTDB): domain Bacteria; phylum Bacteroidota; class Bacteroidia; order NS11-12g; family UBA9320; genus JABWCE01. The sequence goes on along the minus strand of JABWCE010000025.1, from coordinate 14 downwards.
TTTCTCAGTTTCGG
>JABWCE010000024.1 GCA_013359235.1 Bacteroidota bacterium | reverse complement strand
AACCATCCAAATCCCCGCCGGCAAAGGCATTTACTTTGTAAAAATAAAAGCCGGCAATGAAGTTTTTGTGCAGAGGGTTTTGGTTTTTTGAGGGGGGTTATTCGTTTATCATTTCAATAAAATCATTTTCTGAGATGATTTTTATCCCTAATTCTTTAGCTTTTTCAAGTTTTGCCGGACCCATATTTTGACCTGCCAACACAAAATCTGTTTTAGATGATATGCTCCCAATGTTTTTACCTCCGTTTTTTTCAATTGTTTCTTTTATCCCATCACGACTGAAGTTAGTAAATACTCCACTCACTACAAATGATTTACCCATAAGTTTACCCGATAGCGCATTTTGAGAGTTTTCATTTGATTCAAAATTCAAACCTGCTTTTTTTAGTTTTTCAATTATTATAAGATTTTGGGGATTTTTAAACCATTTTACTACACTTTCGGCTATGCGTTCACCTATTTCATCAACTTTTAATAAATCATCTGTGCTTGCTTTTGCAAGATTATCAATGTTATTAAAATACGAAGCAAGTTTTTTTGATACGGTTTCGCCTACATATCTTATCCCAAGTCCGAATAGTACGTTTCTGAAAGTTGAATTTTTTGATTTTACTATACCTGCAATTATATTTTGAGCAGATTTTTCGCGTAAGCTAATATTTTTTTCTTTGCCATTTATTTCATTAAAATTTTTTTTTGACAAACCACATATATCTTCAAATTGCAAACTGTAAAAGTCTGAAAAATCTTTTACCAATTCATTTTCCCAAAGCAAATCTATAGTTTCATCACCAATACTATCAATGTTCATAGCTTTTCGTGAAACAAAGTGTATGAGTTTACCTTTGATTTGAGGAGGGCAATTGTCTTCGTTTGGACAATAATGGGCTGCTTCATCTTCATTTTTTAAAAGTAAAGAATTACATTCGGGACAATTTTCAGGAAACTTCAAATTTTCTGTACCTAAAGGTCTTTTAGAAATGTTTACTCCAACAATTTTTGGGATAATTTCACCACCTTTTTCAACAAATACGGTATCACCCACTCTTACATCAAGTTGATCTATAATGTCCTGATTATGTAATGAAGCTCTTTTGACAGATGTGCCTAAAATCAATACAGGTTCAAGATTAGCAACAGGAGTAATAGCACCTGTACGACCAACTTGAAAATCAACAGAAATAAGTTTTGTTTCTACCCTTTCGGTTTCAAATTTAAACGCAATTGCCCAACGCGGATTTTTGGCGGTATAGCCTATTTCGTGTTGTAATTGTAAGCTGTTTACTTTAATAACAACACCATCGGTTTCAAAACTTAGGTTTTTTCTATCTTTGTCCCATTGTTTAATAAATTTCCAAACTTCGTCAATTGAGTTGCAAATTCTCGCTGCATCATTTACTTTCAATCCCCATGATTTTGCAGCATTAAGACTTTGATAATGTGTTTCAAACAAATTTTCGTCACCAATAAAATGATACAAAAAACAATCTAATGGGCGTTTTGCTACTTCGCTGCTTTCTTTCATTTTAATTGTACCGGCAGCAGAGTTTCTAGGATTTGCAAAAGGGTCTTCACCGTTTTTAATTCTTTCTTCATTCATTCTTTCAAAGGCTTTGCGGTGCATAAATATTTCACCTCTTATTTCAAATTCATCTGGAAAATTACCTATCAATTGATGTGGAATTGTACGAATTGTTTTAACATTTTCGGTAACATCATCACCCGAAATCCCATCGCCTCGTGTAAGAGCCTGCACCAATTTGCCCTTTTTATAAGTTAATCCAATTGCAAAACCATCAAATTTTAGTTCGCAAACGTATTGAATTTTTGTACCTGCAAGTTTTTTTACCCTTTCATCAAAATCACGTAACTCCTGCTCTGTATATGTGTTTGCCAATGACAGCATAGGGCGTATGTGCTTTTTATTTACAAAATTGTTTGTTACAGCACCTCCTACAACCCTTGTGGGAGAATCGGGATGAGCAAATTCTGGATATTGTTTCTCCAAAACCTCAAGTTCTTTAAGCATTTTATCAAATTCACGGTCGCTAATTACAGGCTCGGCAAGTATATAATAGCGGTAGTTGTGCTCTTTTAGCTCAGTTGTAAGTGTATCAATTTTACTTTTTATTTCATCAATCATGTTTTCGCAAGTTAAATTTTTTTATTTTTTTTTTTTGAATAGTTTTTTTAAAGCTAATATAATACTTTATTATGTTTGCTTTATGTTTAGGTTTAAATTCATAGTTGTGATTTATTTTATTTCAAGTATTGCTATTAATGCTCAAAATACATATTTGCCTATTAATAATTTTACTAATTTATATACCGACAGACTTGATATTACAGGAGATTCAAAAATTATAATCACTTCGTTAAAACCTTACCTAAGGAATGATATTTACAATTCGATATTGAGCGATAATAAAACATATAAAAAGCTATATAAATACATAGCAAATGACAACTTTGAGCTAAGTAAAAATGATTCTTCAAATAGTAATGTCGTCAATAATTTCAAATCATTCAAAAAACAGTTTTATTTGCATAAATCTGCATTTTATGCGGTAAATAAAAAAGATTTTGTTTTTATTTTAAACCCTGTTTTGGGTTTTGGCGGTGGCTATGATTATAAAAGTAAAAACTCAACTTTTCAGAACTCTCGTGGTTTAGAAATTCGCGGAAATATTGATAACAAAATAGGATTTTATTCATTTATTACCGAAAATCAATATAGGTTTCCTAATTTTTTCAATTCAATAATAGATTCAAGCGGTGCTATACCCGGCAACGGATATCACAAGCCATTTGGCAATGGAGCTTATGATTTTTTTCAAGCAAGAGGTTATATTACTTTTTCGGCTACCAAACATATTTTGATGCAATTTGGTCATGACAAAAATTTCATTGGTAATGGTTATCGAAGTCTTATCCTGTCTGATTTTAGCAATCAATATTTATTTTTAAAAGTAAACACAAGATATAAATTATTTAACTATCAAAACCTTTATACTCAACTCACAGATTACAATTTTATTTCAGGGTCAGGTAGTTCAGATTTTTCAAAGTATTTTGTAAATCATTATTTAGGGCTTGCCTTTCCCTGTAATTTGAATATAGGCTTTTTTGAATCTGTTATTTACAACCGCAGTGATAGCTTATCGAAGGGAAATTTTGAAATAAATTATCTAAATCCGGTAATTTTTTACAGAGCCATTGAGCATAATTTGAATAGTAAAGACAATGTAATGGTGGGAGCAGATTGGAAATGGAATTTCAAAAAGCGTTTTTCATTTTACGGACAAATAGTTTTTGATGAATTTATTAAAAACGAAATGGTAAAACACACTCGTTCTTGGGTTAATAAATTTGGCGTACAAACGGGTATTAAGTATTTTAATGCATTTGGGTTAAATAATTTTGATTTGCAGGCAGAGTATAACCTTATAAGACCTTATATGTACACTCATTTTAAACGGAGCCAGAACTTTATAAATTACAATCAACCACTTGCACATCCTTTGGGTGCAAATTTTAAAGAAATGATTTTTATTGCAAAGTATTATCCCAATTACAAAATGTTGATAGAAATTGGCTTAATTAATGCTATTAAAGGGCTTGACAGCAGTAGCAAATCAAAACATTTTGGCGGAAATATTTTAGCAGATTACAAAAACCGTTCGAAAGATACAGGTTTAAAAATAGGCGATGGTGTAAAAACAAATTATTCTATCTTTTTTATAAATGCCTCATATATGATTTTTCATAACATTTGGTTTGATGCAAAAATTTTACTTCGCAAAGTTGAAAGTAGTTTGAAAGTGTTTGAAAACAATAGTATGTTGTTTCAATTTGGTTTTAGGATGAATTTAAGCCAAACAGACATTAATTTTTAAGCCTAACAAATCAATATATACATTTTAAGATACTCTAATAAAAAAATTTTATATTAAGAAATTTTATCAAAACCAAGATAAGGAATGAGAATATCAGGCATCAAAATTCCATTTTCTGTTTGATTGTTTTCGAGCAAAGCCGCAACAATACGAGGCAATGCAAGTGCACTTCCATTCAATGTATGAGCTAAGTGAGTTTTCCCGTTTTTGTCTTTAAATCTTAATTTAAGTCTGTTGCTTTGAAAAGTTTCGAAATTTGAAACAGAACTTACTTCAAGCCACTTTTGTTGTGCAGCACTGTAAACTTCCATATCATAAGTAAAGGCACTTGCAAAACCCATATCTCCGCCACAAAGTTTTAAAACTCTGTATTTTAAACCGAGTTTACTAAGCAAACTCTGAACGTAATTTTGCATTTCTTCAAGTATTGCATAAGAATTTTCAGGGTGGCAAATTTGTACAATTTCTACTTTATCAAACTGGTGAAGACGGTTTAATCCTCTAACATCTTTGCCATAACTGCCTGCTTCACGCCTGAAACAAGGAGTATATCCCACGTTTTTTATAGGGAAATCTTCTTCCCTCAAAATCACATCGCGATAAATATTTGTAATAGGAACTTCGGCAGTTGGAATAAGAAAAAAATTTTCAATAGAAGCATGATACATCTGCCCTTCTTTGTCTGGCAATTGCCCTGTCCCAAAACCTGAATCTTCGTTTATGAGAATTGGGGGTTGAATTTCGAAATATCCTTTTTTCAGGGCTTCGTCAATAAAAAAATTAATTAGTCCTCGTTGTAAACGGGCTCCTTTGCCTTTATATACAGGAAACCCTGCACCTGTAATTTTTACACCAAGTTCAAAATCTATAATATCGTATTTTTTTGCCAAATCCCAGTGAGGCAAACTATTTTCGGGTATTTTAACTGTAGTTTGGTTTTCATAAATCACAACATTATCATCTGCTGATTTGCCTTTGGGCACTGAAAACGAAGGAGTATTAGGCAATAGAACAAGCTTTTGTTTAATTTCATCTTCAATTTCTCTAAGTTTTTTTTCGAGTTCCTGCGATTGTTGTTTTATGCTTATAGTATGATTTTTAAGATCATCGGCTTCAGTTTTTTTTCCTGCTTTGTAAAGTTCTCCAATTAGTTTTGAAATGCGGTTGCTTTCTGCAAATAAATTATCGAGTTCAAGTTGAGTTTGACGGCGTTTGTCGTCATGTTCAAGTATTTGTTTTATTAATTCCTTTGAATCAAATTTTTTAATCAAAAGTCTTTCAATTGCTTCAGTTGTGTTTTCTCTTAAATAAGATATTTGTAACATGTTGCAAAATTAATAATTTTGAATTTCAGTAATTACTAAATATTTGATGACAGATTTGATTTCAAAGCTTGATGATTTTATAAAGTTAAATTCACTTTTCGACAAAGATGAAAAGATACTTATTGCCGTAAGTGGAGGTTTTGATTCTATGTTTTTGCTAAATTATCTTTATCTTCACAATTACAATATATCGGTTGCTCATTGCAATTTTAATTTGCGTGGCGAGGAGAGTAATGCTGATGAAAAATTTGTATTAAACTATTGCAATGAGAAAAAAATAGAATGTTTTGTAAAAAAATTTGATACTGTATTTTTTGCAGAGTCAAATGGTTTGTCTATTCAAATGGCTGCAAGAGAATTGAGATATAACTGGTTTGATAAAGTTTGCCTTGAGAATGGAATTTCGAAGATAATAACTGCACATCACAAGTCTGATAATGCCGAAACTATGTTAATTAATATAGCAAGGGGTACAGGCTTAAAAGGTCTTGAAGGAATTCCGTTACGTACTCGAAAAATAGTAAGACCTATGTTATGTCTTAGCAGAAATGAATTGAAACAGATTTCGATGTTTTTTCCATTTGATTTTCGCGAAGACAGCAGCAATTCTGACGATAAATATTATAGAAACAAAATCAGGCAACATGTAATACCTGAGTTTATTAAAATTAATCATTCGTTTGAAGATACGATGTATCATAATGCCATTATCTTTTTGCAGGCAAATGGTTTTATTCAACATTATATTGAAATAATTAAAGAAAAAATTACAAGTTTTGAAGAAGACAAAGTTTTAATAAATATTGATGGTTTGCTTAAATCACCTCAACCCCAGTTTGTACTGTATTATTTAATTTCTGATTACGGTTTCAATGCCTCTGTTTGCAATGATATTTTCAACTCGCTTTCGGGTATTTCGGGCAAATCTTTTTATTCATCAACTCACATTATTTTAAAAGACAGAAACGAACTTATTTTAAGGCTAATCACGCCTGAGGAAAATCCTGAATATATGATTTCGGCAAAAATGAGCTATTTAAAAACTATTCATCACCAGTGGATTTTCAAAATTTATGGAGATAAAACCATTAATAAATTGCCACATACAGCAATGGTAGATTTTAAAAAATTAAAATTTCCGCTTACTATTAGAAAATGGCAAAAAGGCGATAAAATAAAACCACTTGGTATGGCAGGAACCAAAAAAATTAGCGACATTTTGATAGATAAAAAAATTTCGAATCTCCAAAAACAAAAAACATGGGTTGTGGTTTCGGGAAAAGATATAGTGTGGCTTAGCGGTCTTGTAATTAATGACAATTATAAAATCACCGAAAGTACTAAGAAAGTATTTGAAATGAGTATTTAATTAATATTTTATAAATTGAATTGTAAAAAATTACCTGTTCAACCATTTTTTGAAAGCCGGAGCCTTTTCGCGGCTTATATCTATTTCAAATTTATGATTTGGTTCTTTTAAACGAACTACTAATTTTTGATTTTCTACGGGTTTTACAGTATGTATTGTATCAATGTGTATGATAAATTGCCTGTTTGCTCTAAAAAACAAATTGTTATCTATCGATTCTTCAATTTCATCTAAGGTGCTAAAATCAAAATTATAACTGTTTCCATCCATAGTGTATATTTTATTTAAGGTATCACGCATAAAAAAAGCTATATCTGAAACATTTATAGGTATCCATTGGTTTCGAAAGTTTACTATGAACTTTTCTTTAAATTTTGATTCTAAAGATGAAGGGTTTTTGTAATCGCTTATCATTTGCTTGATATCAACAGGTATAATGGCTTTTGAAGCTAAAATTGCCCTACATTTTTCAATTGCTCGTTTCAATTCCATTTCGTCCACTGGTTTCAATAAATAATCAACGCCATTTACTTTAAAAGCACGCATAGCGTAATCATTATAAGCAGTTGTAAATATTACAGGGCAATTCAAATTGTATGAATCAAAAATATCAAAACTAATGCCATCGCTTAGTTGAATGTCCATAAACATCAAATCTGGTTCTTCATTATTTAAAAACCATTTTAAAGCGGTTTTTACACTTGGTATTATTTCAATAATTTCTACATCAGTAGCCACTTCTTTTATTTTATTTTCCAAGTCTTTGGCTATCAATTTTTCGTCTTCTATTATTATTGCTTTCATATTTTAAATTTTAAAGTAAAGGTATCTTTATTAAAAAATATTTTTCATTTTCTTCTATTTCAATTGGTATATCACTCAAATAGCTGTATAATGCCTTCATTTGGTTAAGCCCTCTGTTATTTGATGTTTCGACCATTGATTTTTTTTGTAGATTATTTTTTACTACAACATATTCTTCATCAATATAAATTTCTATTACCAAAGGCAATTCAGCATCAATAATATTGTGCTTCATGGCATTTTCAATCATATTTTGCAAAGTAACTGGTACAATTCTTCGGTGCATATCTTCACTTCCTACATTAATTATTACTTCAAAGCCTTCGGCAAACCGGGTTTGTTGTACTTTTACATAAGTTGTGGCAAAATCAATCTCTTGCGATAGTAGTACTGTTTCATTGTCGCTTACTTGAAGCAGGTATCTGTATATCTTGCTCATGTAGTCAACAAATTGTTTTGCCATTTTTGGGTTATTTGTAACCAAGCTATTTAATGAAGCTAATGAATTAAACAGAAAATGAGGATTGAGTTGTTGCTTTAAGTTTTCATATTGTACAACAGATTTTTCGCGTTCTAAATTTTGAGCACGGCTGTTTAGTTCTAATATTTTAAGTTCTTGATGTCTGCGATATCTATATAATAAATAAAACAGAAAAACTATGAGAAAAGTGATGATGCTCTTAAACCACCATGATTTATAAAATATTGTTGCAATTTGTATCTTTATTACATTTTCATTGTTTTGCCAAATTCCATTAATGTCTTTTGCTTTGTATTTTAAGTAATAAGTACCCGAAGGTAAATTTAAATATTTGGCAACTCTTGTTGTGCTGTATGTCCACTCTTTTTCAATACCTTCGAGAAAATATGCATAAACTACGTTTTGTGGATTTGAATAATTAAGACCGGCAAATTCAATTTCGATTGTGTTTTCAAAAGGTTTTAATTTTACTTGTTTTACTTCATTAATATCATAATTTACAATTTGTTTATTTGCTATTTTAAATTCGTTAATTATACAACGTATTGGCTTGGGTTCATTACCCAGTTCCAAAGGATCAAATAATATAAAACCACATTGGGTTCCAAGCAAAATGGTATTGTTACTTGATAAAAACCCACTATGTTCGGTAAATTCAGAACACGGTAATCCATTGGCAACTCCGTAACTAGAAAATCGTTTTCTATCCTCATCAAGCATCAATAGTTCTTTGCTTGCACCTATCCAAATTCTGTTTTTTTTATCAATTGCCAATGAAAATACACTTGGAGAGTTTAAACCATTTTGAATAGTAAAATTTTGAGTTGTGTTATTAATTAGGTTTATACCTGTCAATCCTTGATTGGTTGTTACCCAAATTATTCCTATTTTATCTTCATTTATATCAAAGACCGAATTGCCTGCCAAAGAATTATTCTTTTTATTGCTTTCGTCAAAAACTTTAATATCTTTTGTTTTGGGGTCAAACATATATAGCCCTTTGTCGTAAGTACCAAACCACAATCGGTTTTTACTATCCATAAACATTTTGCAAATGAAAAATTTACCAAATTTTGAAAGATAAGGATGCTCTTTTACGCTTTGAAATTTTCCTGAACCATTATTCTTTATAAAGTATAAACCATCACCATATACGCAGCCATACCATTGGGTATTTTCCGAATCAATAAAAAAGCTGGTAAATGCTAAATTTAATTTTTCTTCAAATCCTGTGATAAATTCTATTTTATCGTTTGACAAATTTAATCTGTTAATACCTCTCGATGTTATTATCCACAAGTAATTGTCTTTAATATAAAGTTCTCTGATTTTATTTGTATATAATATTTTTTTTTCTCCAATATTTTGAAACAATTTGTACGATTTGTTTTTAATATTGTATTTGGCAAGACCATCTTGATATCCCAACCATAAATTTCCATAACTGTCTTCTGTTGCATTTTGAGCCAATATTCTTTTAGGATTTTCAATATCTACAAAGGGAAATGTTAAATTTTTAAATTGTTTTATTTTTGTATTAAAATATGTTACACCATATTTGCTACCAATCCAAATACCACCTTCTTGGTCACAAAATCCACTGAAAAAAAATCTCGAATTAATTGTTTTTATTTCGTTTTTATTGGGTTTGTGTATTAAAATGTTATTTGACTTTAGGTCGTACTCCAATATTCCAATATTTCGTGTAAGTATCCATGTTTTTAAAGTATCATTAGCCAAAAAATCGATTCTAATTCGGTCATTTTTCAAAGGATTAGGAAAGTGTTTATCTAAATTTACAACTTGTTTTTTATCTGTAGATATTTTAAAAACATGTTCATTGCCTCTTTTGTTTACCCAATAATATCCTGCCTTATCTATAAATATATTAAATATTTCGGTGTCAAATTTTATCCCAAAATCAACTTTAAATATTTTCTTTGATTCAATATTGTACCTGTAAACTCCTTGAGTTGTGGCTATATATACATTTTTTTTATATAGAAACAATTTGTTAATACCTTTATTTTTTACTGATACATTGTTAAAATTAATCAACATCCTTTTGTCGGTTTCAGTATCGTATTCATAAAATTGTTTATTACTTGTAAGGTACAGTTTGTTTTTGTAATTAATAATATTTTCAATGTTTTCGCCCTTAAAAGCTATAATTTGCCTGAAAGTTGAATTGGAATAATTGTATTCCATTAAGCCATTTTCAAACCCTATAAAAAAACGCCCATTGCTTAGTAAACTCATTGTTATAGCCAATCCTGAAAGTATCGAGTTTGGGTTTGTTGATGAATGATAAAATTTTTTTATGCTTTGCCCATTGTAACGGTTTAACCCTCCCAAGCTGCCAAACCACATATTTCCATGTTTATCCTGTGCGATGCTTTGAATGTGACCATCGTTTAATCCATGTTGAACTGTAATTTCGTTAAAATTATATTCAGTTTGTCCAATTAATACAGTATGGACTAAAACCAATAATATCAATAATTTTACTTTTATCAAACTTCGAAAATATTTAAAATATATTTAAAAATTAACTCCCCATTTTTTTAAATGGGGAGTAGTAAATAAAAATGGTTAGCTAAATAAACTGTTACATATACAAATTATAACACACTAAGGGTTATTTTAGGTTTATCAAATTAACATGCATAAATAACCGATAGAACTGTTTCGTTTTCGAAAGTAAATCCTAAAAATCCATCCTCGTGAAAGTTTATTTTTACCCCCTCGGGCGTTTCAATCGGTAATTCTATTAAATCGCTTCTTAAAATAAAATTTGATTCTTTTAATCTGTTTATCCAAAATTGAGCAGGTTCATGACGCTCATATCTGTCTTGGTCTTCATTTCCCATTATATCGTTTATTTCACGTCCAAAAAAGCGTTTCAAAGCATTTTTATCTTCGGTATTAATATCTTCAATTTTATCAATAACTTGAAAAATGCTGTAAAAGTGGTTATAACAATTTTTAAATCTCAGTTGATAATCGAGTTCATAATTGTTTACATTGGGCTCAGTAAGGAAAAATGCTGCTGGCGACATTTCACTTATACTATCAATAATTTCTTGCCTTTTTTCTAAAGATTGAATATGGTGTAAAGCCAATGAAGCATTTACAATTAATTTTCCTGAAATACCTTTGATAGCAGAAAAATCAACATTTTCAACAAATTCATTAATTGCAGTAAAACTTATTTCAAAAGGAACTTTTTTATTAAGAGCTAAAATATTTGCTTCTGCTTTATCAAGACCATCGGCAAATGGTTCAATGCCAATAATATTCATTTTTTTTAGCATTGGCAAATCTTTTGATAATTCAATAATATTCATCATTTGTGTACCAAGTCCTATTCCAATATCAACAATTGTAACTACGTCACATTGTTTAATATGCTTTATTATAGCATTATTAATTATTTCTTGGCTGTATTTTACAAATGGAAATTTTTTAATTAAAACATCAAATAATCTTATTTGTGGTATTTCGTCTTTTTGAAGATATATATGTTCTTTTCCGGTTTCAGCAAAAATTCTTTTTTGAAGTGCATTTACAAATATAGAAGCAAGTAATTTTTGTGAGTCACTTTCAGCCTGGTGTGAGCAAAATGAACCAAAATTTTCAATATCAAGTTGGATTTGTTCGCTTAATTGTTCTGGATACATTTTCATTAATTCACTCAATGATTCGTAGATGTTTGATTGTGTTGTATTGTACATGTTTTTAAATTTTTAGTGGTGCAAAGATGAATTGCATCATTTATAACAAAAATTTTTGTTTAACGAAGTGTAGTAAATTTTTATTGAAGTGTGTTAAAAATAAAATGAAACGTATAAATTCAATTTTTAATTAGTTTTAGGTTTAATTTTCTTCTATTTTCTAAGTATTAATTGTTTCTACTGCTTGATAATATTGATTTTCAATAAGTAAAGAAAAAAGGGCTGAGGATGAAAAAAATCCTTAAAAGCAAGTTTTGACTTTTATGTACATCTGTCTTCTTACGTCGTCAAGTTTCGGTTAGGAAACAAGAGGATCACCCGAAGGTTGAAAAAAGCCTGACATCAGATACAAACTGGTAAAGCCGGTAATGAAATTGTATTAAATTTTTCAATTCTGCCAGCCCTTATGCAAATGTAAATTTAATAAAATCACATAAACAAGCATTTTCAAATATATTTTTTTACACCATTCTTTATCATTTCACACATAATGAAAATCCATACTACTATACAGGGTACAGCCTTGATGGCGTAAGGTTCAAAAAATGATTTTCTGATTGATAAAGGAAAAACATCTGTAGGAGCCAAACTGGTAAAAACAAATGCAAAAGCAAATAGTATTTTATCAAATATATTGCGGTTTGAATTAAAAAACCAAATTGCCACACCACAAAGTGCAATAATAAATGTAGGCGATTCGGCTTTATGATTAAAAATAACTATCCAAATAAGCAATGCAGCAAACCAGTTTGTTCTATATTGTAAATCATTTATTTTATTGATAAAAAATAAAGGGACTACCATTGCAAATAAGCCTGCCAACACAAGCAAATCTTTGCCCGATTGTAATCCAAACCAAGAGTTTAATACTCCCATAAAACTATAACCGTAATTGCCTTCATGATCATTAAGCAAGAGATTTAGCCAATTTTTATATTGCTCAATCAAACTGCTTAATGAAGTAAGGAAAACAGGCAATAATCCAATAAAAACACCCCAAAGAAAACACCATTTTAAAAACTTTAATTTTTGGGGATAAAACAAAAACAACAAAGCTGCCAATATTCCGAATATTTTTATGTAAAATGTTGCAATTATACATAAAGCGGCTAAATGTACTTTTTCCTTTTCAAAGAATGTGAAAGCCATAATAAGTAATCCTGCAATAGCCGGATTGCTTTGCGAATTGATAACAGATGTTATAAATTCATTTAAAATAAACCATAAAATAAATACAACTTCCGGTGGTCCTTTAACAAAATATCTAATACCAAAAAAAATAAGTAAGCAGTTTGTCAAATTCCATAACATTATACCAACCTCATTGGGCAAATATGCCAAAATACCCATAAATGCCGAAAATGAAGGACTGTATTTGTACAAATCCCATTGCTTTTCAGGATATGAAATATATAGGTTTTTGCCTTCTTTTAGGTGAAAATAGGAGTTTTTAAAAATAATATAGTTGTTGATGAACGTATATTTTTTTTCACCCGAAAAAGTTTTTGTATTTCCATACGAAATATTTTTTAAAGTGAAAAATACAGTTACAAGCAAATACAGTATAAAAATGATTTTAATGTTTGAAAAAAACCTGTAAATACTTGTATTGCTCATTTCATTACGTGTATAATGGGAAATGCTGCATCATTGTTTTCACTTTATGCTTTACATCATTTAGTTTTAGTTCATTATCGCGGTTTATAAGAGCAAAATCAATTAATTCAACAATTTCGCCCATATTTTCTTTTTTCAATCCTCTTGTAGTAATTGCAGGTGTTCCAATTCTAATTCCACTGGTTACAAATGGGCTTCGAGTTTCAAAAGGTACTGTATTTTTGTTTACTGTAATATGGCATTTTACAAGAGTATCTTCAGCCTGTTTGCCGGTAAGATTTTCGTCTTTGGTACGCAAATCCATAAGCATTATATGATTATCTGTACCTCCGCTTATAATTTTATATCCTTTTGATACAAATGCTTCAGCCATAGCTTTTGCGTTTTCAATTACATTATTGGCATATAAGCCAAATTCATCAGAAAGTGCTTCATCAAAAGCTACTGCTTTAGCTGCAATTACATGTTCGAGTGGTCCACCTTGTGTTCCGGGGAATACAGCACTATCAATAACTGACGACATTGAACGTAATTCGCCTTTTGTGTCTTTAATTCCCATGGGGTTATCAAAATCGCTTCCGGTTAAAATTATACCTCCTCTTGGTCCCCTGAGTGTTTTGTGGGTAGTGCTGGTTACAACATGACAATGTGGAAAGGGATTATTTAGTAATTTTTTGGCTATAAGTCCCGATGGATGCGAAATATCTGCTAAAAGCACTGCTCCTACTTCATCGGCTATTTGGCGAAGTTTTTTATAATTCCAATCGCGGCTATATGATGATGCTCCGCAAATTATGAGCTTAGGCATAACCTCTCTGGCTTTTATTTCAACTTTTTCCCAGTCAATAATTCCTGTTTCTTTTTCTACTCCGTAAAAATTGGCTTTGTACAACTTGCCCGAAAAATTTACAGGGCTTCCGTGTGTAAGATGCCCACCATGCGAAAGATCAAAACCTAAAATTGAGTCACCCGGTTTTAAACAAGCAAGCATTACTGCCGCATTAGCTTGCGAACCAGAGTGTGGTTGTACATTTGCCCAGGTAGCTCCAAAAAGTTTTTTTACTCTTTCTATTGCTAACAATTCAACTTTATCAACCACTTCACAGCCTCCGTAATATCGTTTGTTTGGCAATCCTTCGGCATATTTGTTTGTAAGTACACTACCCATTGCTTCTAAAACTTGCTTTGATACAAAATTTTCTGAAGCTATAAGTTCGATGCCATTTTGCTGACGTTCTAATTCTTCATTTATCAGATTAAAAACTTCTAAATCTACTTTCATTTAGCTTTTATTTGAATAAATTAATTGAAATACCTGCACCAAATACTTCTTTAAGTTGTAATCTTGGACCAACTTTGCTTTCATCATTTTTATCGTATTTAATTTTTATATCGTTGTCGTATATTGAGTTAATAAAGAAACTTGCCGAAATAAATTTATTCAATTTTGTATTTATCAATATTTGCAGGTTTATATCAATATTTTTTCTGTTTGGAGTGTTTTGGTCGGTATAATTATTAAATAGCGAAAGTGCTGTATAAAGGTTTGTGTTTTTATAAATGTCGTTTTGAAATAACACATTCATTAATGCTCCAAACTCTTGTCTTACCGATTTTGAAGTATCAACATTAAAAGATTTTTTAATTGGAACATTGTTTTCGGCTACTATTGTAAATTTTCCTGTAGCCGGCGAAAAATAAACCGAAAGTGGTTTTATTGGCTTGTAATCTATACCTACCGATGCAAGAACAAATGCCGGAGCTAAAAAATCTGATATTTTGGGACTTCTTACATTGTTTGCATCAAAATTGTATGAAGGAGCAAACTGGCTTTTAAAATTACCTAAAACAGCATAATTCAGATTTTTTAATGGTGAATTGTGTCCAAATTTTGTTAAAAAATCAATTTTATCTTCGTTTTTTCTCAATTCCTGCGAATTGTTTTTTATCATTCCAAATGCTAAATCCAAAATATTATTCCAACTTATTTTTCCTTTATTGTAATTTAGAAAAAAATTTCCTAATGCCGTTGTAGAAATTGCATTTGTACCACCGGCAGCCCAGTTTGTAAAACTCATTTGATTGAAGTTTAAGGCTGCAAATCCCCCTTTAGTTAAATAAACTTTGGGTAGCAAATCATTAATTTGTGAGTTTATGTCCGATACATTTTTATCTGCATTTTTTTTAATTTCTTCGGCTGCTTTAAGTTCTCTTTTTAATGAATCAATTTTAGCATTGTTTTGCGAAAATCCTTTGATACTCAATAATAAGATAATCGACAATAATATAATTATTTTTATTTTCATGTTTTAATTTAACTCAAAAATTTGTTGTAATAGTAAATCTCACTCCGCTAAAGGCGGGTTCGAGCCTGCAAACTCCACCCGAACAGTTAACTCCTTCTACTTGCTTAATATATGCAATTGTAAACGATGTTGCATTAACATTGTATTTTCCAAAAAATGAATAATAATGCAGCACTTTGTTGGGCACCGGGTTATCATCATATCTGTTTGGTTGCACATTTATCATATCTGAGATTGAAAAAGAATAATGTGGCGAAACATTTAATTCTACAAGTACGTTAGCAAAACTGCCGTAATCTTGTTTTGTGTACAAATACTGCAATTCGCTGCGAAGGGAGTATTTTTTTGTGATATTGTAATTAATTTCGGCAAACGGAGTAATTGTTTTTACATTTGCATGATTTGGCTTGCCTTGATAAACAGCTTGATTGTAAATAATAGATTGTATTCCGCCTTTTATTTTAAATATATTTGATATTTTGGTACTGAAATCAAAATATATTTCGCTGTAAAGCCTGCTACCATCAAGTTGTTTTATATCGGCAAAATTTATTGAAAGTGAATTTTTTTTATTAATTGTAAAATTTACATCTACCTGATGCCCTTGTTCGCCTGTGTTTATTGCTTGTGCCATATATCGGGCAAGCAACCTGTATGTGCTTTGCTGTGTTAGCGAAGGAACAAAACCCACAAGACCTTCAAGAGTTTTAACATTAGGTGAGAGAAAAAAGCTGAAGTTTTCTATACGTCTGTATTGATAATTTATTCCTAAACCACTTTTTTTCTTTTTGCCGAGTTTTGATTTTGAGTAGCCTGTAACTACTTGCAACACACTTCCGCTTTTGTTTTCGAGTTCGGCATTTATCTGGTTTCTTACAGCTTCTTTCGTTTTCCCTGCATATTCGAGATTAAGGGTGAAATTTTTAAAGGTAGTATTCAAATATCCGTTATAAGCATACACATTATACTTGGGATAAAATCTTTTCGAAACATCTTTCATACTGTTTATTTCTGAAGCAATTTTATTCATTGATTCGTTGTCGAGTGTACGGTTTACAAAAGATGCACCACCTGAAAACAAAACATTTTTTACACTTTTTTGACCTTCGGCATTTATACCTTTAATAATTTGATTTGCAAATCCAAAACGATTGTCCTGAAAGCCCTTTTGCCTGCCCGTAAAGGCTTTGAGCACAAAATTTTCATTAAAAGTATATTTTGCATTTATTCCTTGTGTGGCATAATCAATACCTATAAGTCTGTCTTCATACGATCTGAAAACTATACCCGAGCCAAATTGCTCGTAAAAATACCCCGCAGTTAGAGTAAGTTTATCTATTTCTTTGCTTATTTGCCAAAATCCTAAGCCTTCTCCAGTATATGACCCGCCTGGGTTTAATAAATTTGAATTATTAAACAAATCAAAACGAGTAATTAAATTAAAACCATAATTTGAATAATTCATGTACAAAAAAGCTTCGGCACTTGTTTTTTGAGTTGCATATTGTGGAGATGTACTTTCGGTTACTCCAATATTAGAGTCAACTACAAAAACATTAAACGAACTTTGAAAATTTCCGGAAAATGTTCCTTGATTTTGGGCTTTAAGTTGTAAGCTCAAAACAAGTAATAACAATGCTATTGCTATTTTTCTCATGGTTCTGCAATTTTAATTCAATTAAAGTAAAAGTTTTTAAAAATTATAATCAAAATTTACCAAAATAATTTAATTAGTAAAATTTAAATAAATATAGAGCGGAGAGACAGGGATTCGAACCCTGGGTCCGCATAAACGGACAACGGTTTTCGAGACCGCCCCAATCGACCGCTCTGGCATCTCTCCATATTTTTTTATACTTTTATCAATAAGCCCTGTCATTTTTTCCTTCAATAGCATAAATCAATGAACGCAAAGCAACTTTTGTACCCCCGGGAGTTGGATAATCTCCTGTAAAATACCAGTCGCCTTTGTGATTAGGACAAGCACGATGAAGGTTTTCAACTTTTTGAAAAATAACATCAACAGTAGCTTCTATTTCAGGTGGGGTAATTATATTTTTAATTTCACTTGTAAGTGTATCATCGTCAAACAAATTATAAAGGTCTTTTACAACATTTCGCACCTCATTGTTTGGCAAAAGTATTTGACGTTTACATTCATTATATATATCTTTCAATACATTTTTCTTATTGTTTTTTTCAATCAAGCTAATCAATGCTTTGTATGCTACAAACTCGTTAAAACGGCTCATGTCTATACCGTAACAATCGGGATATTTTATGATTGGAGCCGAAGAAACCACCAAAACATGCTTGGGATGAAGCCTATCTATAATTCTTATAATGCTAGTTTTTAAAGTAGTGCCTCTAACTATTGAATCATCCACGATTACAATGGTATCTCTGCCGTTTTTCACAAGTCCATAAGTTACATCGTAAGCTTCGCCTACAAGCTCTTCGCGGTCTTTTGCCTGCGAAATAAAAGTTCGCATTTTTGCATCTTTTATAAGAATATTTTCGCTACGAACATTTTGCTCTATTATTTTTTTTAAATCATCAGTATTTGCATTTTTGCCAAGTTCTATAATTTTGTTTAATTTTATTTCATTCAATTTTTTATTTACACCTTCCATCATACCATAAAAGGCTGTAGATGCCGAGTTTGGTATATATGAAAAAATAGTGTTTTCAAAATCGTAATTCACTTTTTCTAAAACTTCGCTACTCAATAAGCGGCCAAGTTCTTTTCTTTCAGAATAAACATCAGCATCGCTGGCTCTTGAAAAATATATACGTTCAAAAGAACAACTCTTTTTCTCAATTGGGGGCATAATATTTACTTCACTCAATGTGCCATTGCGCTTTATTATCAAAGCGTTGCCCGGTTGAAGTTCTTTAATTGTAATCCTTTTAATATTAAATGTTGTTTGAATAGCAGGTCTTTCGCTTGCAGCAACTATTATTTCGTCATCTTCACAATAAAAAGAAGGTCTGATACCTGCTGGATCGCGTATTATAAAAGCATCACCGTGACCAATCATACCAGCCATATTGTAGCCACCATCAATGTTTTTAAAAGAACGTTTTAAAATTGAAACCACATCGAGTTCTTCTTTTATTTTCTGACTTATTTCAATATGCGATAAACCTAAATTATGATATTTTTTGAATAAAAAGTCGTTTTCTTCATCTATAAAATGACCGATTTTTTCGAGCATAGTTACATTATCAGAAATTTCTTTAGGATGTTGCCCCAGTTCTATTAAGTGCTGAAAAAGTTCCTCAACATTAGTCATGTTGTAATTTCCTGCCAATACCAGATTTCGGCTCATCCAATTGTTTTGCCTTAAAAAAGGATGTATGTTTTCTTCGGAGTTTCCTCCGTGTGTACCATATCTAAGATGCCCAAGCAAAAGTTCACCGGCATAAGCAAAATTATCTTTTAGCCATTCAATATCACTTGTTTTGGTTGCATCAAGCAATTCGTATTTCAGTTTTATAGCATTAAAAATATCAGCTACTGCATTCTTGCTTATACTTCTTTTTCTGGCAATGTATCTGTAACCATATTTTGGGTTTAATTTTATTACGCCTATGCCGGCACCGTCCTGTCCACGATTTAGCTGTTTAGCCATCAAAAGTTGTAGTTTTTTCAATCCATAAAGAGCCGAGCCGTATTTATTCTGATAAAATTCTAATGGTTTTTTGAGCCTTATAAATGCTACACCACATTCATGCTTTATTGAATCACTCATTATTATTAAAGAGTTTACAAAATTATGCAAATATTGTTTTGTTGTTTCGCAAAGCCTTTTATTATTTTAAATGAAATTTTATTTTCTTTAAAGGCAGGGGTTCTCAAAAGACAGAATATAATTTTTCAAATTTTCGGATAGTGTTTCTAGCCCTCCGAAATACTTTTATAAACAAATCAATAATGTAAAACAAAACCGAAAAGTCAATAAAAATACTTTGTCCATTGCATAATTTTGATTAAATAATTAAAGTAGAAAATCTTCATTTCGAAATTAATCAAACTTATTATCAGTAGCTTAACAAATATTTTTAAAAAAAATTTGTTTTGTTATATATATATGTATATTGCCAGCCGAATTATAAAATATAAACATTATAGAAAGGAGGTGAAATAAAAAAAAATAAAAAACTAAAACTTGGTTTAACTAAAAATTGAAATATTAAAAGAGTTTTATGTAATACATCACAAACCATATAATAACATCACAAACGCTCAAAACTAAAACTCAATAATTCATTTATTAATTAAACAGTAAAACCATAAGAAAACCTCATTTAAGCTGACTTGGAGGCTAAATAAGTCTTGTTTATTACAAAATTTAAAAATTTAAAAAACACAAAAATGAAAAAAATATTGTTATCTATTTTGTTTACTACAACCATTTTTATTGCAAAAGCAGAAATATGTCTTATTGTTACATATAATCACGATCCAGATAAAGTATATGATATAAAGGTTAATGAAGGAGATGGTACTGCATGTAAATACTATGTGCATTGTACTGGAATGGGATATAAAAAATGTCCAAGAACAATGACACTATTAATGGATTATTTCGAAGGCTGTCAAATACCAATGAATAATCCATACTCTGAATGGCAAGGAATTCAAATTGATTACATGGCGGAATTAGCTTTTAATCAATTAGAATCTGGCAGTTCAAATGGTTCACAAACAACTACATTTGTAAATACTACCACAGGTGAAATTTTATCTTTAACTGCTTCTTGGAGTACCTCAACTGAAAATGGCATTACACAAAAAACTTATTCAGTTTCAAGGAATTAATTTTAATTTTGATAATTTTGTTGAAATTGAAAAAAGCATTTTTTGTTTTATTTGCTTTAATGTTATTAAATGAAACAAATGGGCAAAGTACTTTGCCCATTTTTAGTAATTTTTTTGAATTTAAGGATTCAATTTTTTTTAAATACGAGAAAATAAATCGTTTTTATAGTGAAATCTTATTTAAATATTATAATGGTAAAACCTATTTTACTCATATTTCATCCAATCCAGAAAAATTAGAATTTTACTCCTTTTCTATGGTTGAAAACCCTACTTTAAAATTAGAATTTACGCTTAATAATACAAAAAAAAATCGTTTATTTTTTAATTATCTCAAAAAAAATGAAGTAATAAGTGATTTTGGATTCATGGATAAATATTTCGTGATTTCAATAGCTAACATGATTTTTTACTTTAAAATTGGCAATAACAAATTATTGAAATTTCAATCAATAAAAGTTGTGAAAGAGCCAATTAGAGTAATAATGAATGATAATGGTTTTTTCCAATATAATTCAAATTATTGGCAAAAAAATATACCCATGTATTTTCTTGATAAAAAATTTAAACAAACTATAGTCGATTTAATTGATAATCCTGAGTTTTTGATGGTCAACTACAAAAATATAGTTTCAGTTTATAATAATACATTTTGTATAAGATCAAAAGAAAAATATAAATTAAAGTTTGGTAAAGTAATAGACGGAAATGTGTATATACATTCATCTATTGAATTGCATGATTGGTCAGAACAAAATTTTGATAAAATTAAAATTAAAAAAAGCAGGCTTGACCCTATTGCAATTGGCGAATTAGCTGTTCCATTATTTTTTTTTAATAAAACTATAAAAAGATTAGTAAATGTTCAAATAGCTGATTCAATTGTAGTGATTTATAAATCGTATCGCGATTCATCATATATAGATATATTAAAATTATCTTCTGATTCATTTCATTTTATAATGAAAGATGTTTTTATTTTATCAAAATTTAATTTAGACTCAAATTCAATTATTAATGATTATCCAATTGATTTAATTTATAATTTTACATTTTTTTCAAACAATTGTATCGGAATAATCAAAAATGCAGATTTTGTATGGCCTGTAGGAAGAAGCAAACAAGATTATTTGTATTATAATAACCTTCTTGCAAAAAACAGGGTACAAGAAGCATATATTTATATTTATGAAATCAAATAACATTAAGTTTTATTTTTTACTGCTATTTGTTTTTATAGTTTCATGCTTATCTGAAAATAAAACCCAAAAACCATCATTAAATTACATTATAATATTTAATTCTGAAAGCTATTGTTATCCTTGCGTTAAAACGCTAATTGAAGTAAGAAACAATAAATTAAAATATTCGAAAATATATTTTGCATTCACTAAAAATATTTCAATGTTAACAGAATTTAAAACAAAATTGTGTTTTCATTTTGATTTAGTTTTAAACCAAACTAATTTATATGAAATAAAAGATAAAAATATTTTAGATTCTCTTGAAAATAACTATAATCCCAACCTATTAATTGAATATAACAATTGTTTTTATTTTTTATCATATAATTCTATTTTCAATAACAAAAACTTTTCATTTAAAGGAAGATTTTGGGAACCATTTAAAATTTCAATTTAATGAAAAATATTCAGAATCTTCTGTAAAATGGCTCTTCAAAATCCCTGTTGACAAAAGATTTACAATTATTTTTGAAGCTTTATATTTACTTAGCTTGTGCATTTTCCTATATTGATTTAATGTGATTTTTGGATTGTTGTTCAGATAGTTTAGCAAATACCTTTCTTCGTCAGAGTACTTTATAAGTGTCCCTCTTTTGTTTGAATTTCTTTTTAAAACATCAACTACTATTTTGCTTGCAAGCAATGTTTTATCTTTTACTCTTATATAAGCCATCCATTTGTTATCATCACCCTTTGCCAAAACAGGTTTTTTATTACTTTCGGGAACTTTACATTCAAGTATAACTTTTCCTTCGGCTTCCCATTCTTCTATTTCAATATCTAATTGAGGTTTACAGTAAAATTTTGAAGCTAAATCTAACATGTATTTTTCATCCTCACTTCTTATTCCGGCAATTGTTTTATTATCTCTTATTCCAACTATCAAAGTGCCTCCTTTGGTATTTGCAAATGCCGACATGGTTTTTGCAATTTTGCTGGCATTAGATATCTCTTGTTTAAAATCAAGTGTTTCGTCTTCGCCACGTATTATATATTTTAAAATATGATTTTGCATAACGATAATTGATTTAGGAAGGTTGTAAAATTAAATTTATAAAAACACTTTTTTTTATCAACTTATTTACATAATTTGCACGTGATTTTAAGTACAATATAAAAAATTAAACTTAAATGATTTTTTTTAAATCTCAAATATTTTAATAAAATGAAAACTTTTAAATTTGTCTTTTCAGCAATTTTTCTTTTAACATTTTTACTTACTAAAGCTCAAACAGTAATAGAAAACCAAACAGACCTTAAAAATTTACTTAAAATTAATGGTATAACTTATTTAGATACTCTTAATGTTGAATATATAGCAAATCTCAAAGAATTGACAATTTTGGTGCCGGATAATATTGAAAATTATAAATCTTCAGATTTTCAAATTTTAAGCTATGATGCTGCAATTGTACCAAAAGATAAACCTGCTGAATTTTTTATTAATGTTTCAAATCAAATTTCACCCACATTTATTGAGTATTTAAAAAATAAAACAGGAGTAGTAAAAGTTCTTTTCGATAATTTTAAGGTATTAAACAAAATAACTGGCGAAATAATAAAAATTAAAATATGTGGCTTTTGTGTAAAAATTTGAGAAACCATGTTTCCCTCACTTTTTTAAAAAAATTTAATTTTTAATTTTCATAAAAAATTTTACTTTTGCAGCCCTATTTTCGAGAGTAGTGTTTTTGCTGAAGGATTACAATATTGAAATTGCCAAACTTAAAACAGGACATAACGAAGCAAATTTCATAGTTGACCATAATTTTTTTAATCTAAAAGCAAATTCTCTAATCTCAGAAGGAAACATCAACGTTCATTTAGATATAATAAAAAAAGAAGGGTTGCTTACGTTTGCATTTTTATTCGATGGCACAATAAGCACACAATGTGATGTATGCCTTGACACATTTGAAATGCAGATAAATGGTAAAGAAACAATTTTTTTTAAAATTGTAGATACACCTAAAGAAAGTGACGACGAACTTGTTTATATTGATGAAAATGTTTTAGAAATAAATGTTTACGATTATATCTACGACATTATTTGCACATCGCTACCTATAGCCAAAAGTTGCGAAAAAAACTCGTCAACACCTAAACAATGCAATCCACAAATGCTTAAATATATCGCAAACAGCGATGATGAAAATGAAGAAATAAAAATAACAACAAAAACAATAAAGGATAACTTTAATAATTTAAAAAATTAAGCAATCATGCCACATCCAAAGAGGAAAATTTCAAAAACAAGAAGAGACAAAAGAAGAACACATGATAATCTGGAATTTAAACAACTGTTTAAAGACCCTAAATCAGGTGATATTTCGCAATTTCACAGGGTTAACATGGAAACCGGTATGTACCGCGGAGTTCAGGTTATTGATGTTAAAAAGAAATAATAAAATTCTGATTTAATTAACTTCAAAAAAGAACAATGGCAAAAATCCGTATTGGGTTAGATGCAATGGGTGGAGACCACACCCCTCATGAATCCGTAAAAGGTGCATTTAAAACATCGGGTCTTACCGAATTTGCCGATGTAGATTTAATACTAATCGGCAATAAACCAGAAATTGAACAAACACTTGCCGAACAAGGCATCTCACATACATTCGAAATAATTCATGCACCCGACACAATTTTAATGAGCGAACATCCTACCAAAGCAATTTCTCAAAAAAGAAATTCGAGTATTATGGTAGGCCTAAAAATGCTTATGGAAGGAAAACTAGATGGTTTTGCGAGTGCCGGAAATACCGGTGCAATGATGGTTGGCTCACTTTATACAGTAAAAACAATTGATGGTATTTTCAGACCTGCTGTTTCTACAATTTTGCCACGTCTTTCAGGTAGTCATGGTTTAATGCTTGATGTTGGTGCAAATGCAGATGTAAAGCCTGATATGCTTGTACAATTTGCCAATATCGGATCAATTTATGCAAATCTTATAATGGGTATTGATAACCCCAAAGTAGGATTGCTTAGCATTGGTGAAGAAAAAGAAAAAGGAAATATTTTAACCCAGGCTACATACCCCTTACTTGAAGACGACAGGTATATAAATTTTGTGGGAAATGTAGAAGGTCGCGATTTATTTACCGATAAGGCAAATGTAATAGTATGCGATGGCTTTACCGGAAATGTTGTTTTAAAAGCTTGTGAAAGTATGTTTTACAGCCTAATGAAAAGAGGAATTAGAGATGATTATTTAAATCAGTTTAATTTTGAAAACTATGGAGGTTCTCCAATTTTGGGGGTAAACAAACCTGTAATTATCGGACATGGTATTTCAAAAGCAAAAACATTTGTTAATATGTTAAAACTCACCAGAGATATTGTTGAATCAAACCTTATTGACAGTATTAAAGCTCAGCTTTAATTTTATCCCAAAAATATTATTTAATAATATTATTCAAACCATTAAATTTGCCCACTTAAATTTTTAAAAGAAAATAATGTCTAAAATTCAGGCTGCTATTACTGCTATTGGCGGATATGTTCCCGAAAAAATCTTAACGAACAAGCACTTGGAATATATGGTTGATACAACCGATGAATGGATAAAAACACGAACGGGTATAGAAGAAAGACGAATTCTTGAAGAGGGTTTAGGAATGTCGTATATGGCTGCAAAAGCCGTTGAAATGCTTTTAAAAAAGCGTGGAATTGACCCTCTTGAAATTGAACTTGTAATTTGTTGTACAGTTACTGGAGATTTGGTTTTTCCGGCAACTTCAAACATTGTATGCGATATGACTGGAATGAAAAACGCATGGGGCTATGATATAGGAGCAGCGTGTTCAGGTTTTTTGTTTGGGCTTGAAACAGGAGCAAAATTTATCGAAACAGGTAAGCACAAAAAGGTTATTGTTATTGGTGGTGATAAGATGTCAGCCATTATTGATTATAAAGACCGTAATACTTGTATAATTTTTGGTGACGGATGTGGTGCAGTATTACTTGAACCAAATTTTGAAGGGCTTGGTGTTGTTGATAGTATTTTAAAAGCTGATGGTTCTGGAAAAGAATTTCTTCATCAAAAAGCCGGTGGCTCACTAAAACCACCCACACACCAAACAATTGATGCAAGAGAGCATTATGTTTACCAAGAAGGTAAAACAGTATTTAAGTTTGCAGTAACCAATATGGCAGAAGTGAGTCATGAAATTATGAAGCGTAATAACCTTACTGCAAATGATGTAAACTATCTTTTAGCTCATCAGGCAAATAAAAGAATTATTGACGCTACTGCAGACAGAATGGGAGTTGGGAATGAAAAAGTTTTGATGAATATACAACGCTACGGAAATACAACAAGCGGAACATTACCCTTACTAATGTGGGATTTTGAAAAAATCTTGAAAAAAGGAGATAATTTAATTCTTTCAACATTCGGAGGTGGATTTACATGGGGTTCAATGTATATAAAATGGGCGTATAATTCGTAAATTACCACCCCTTTTCCAAAGTTTTAAACTTTGGAATGGATGGAAACCCCTAACTCTCCCTCAAAAAACCAAAACCCTCTGCACAAAAACATCATTGCCTGATTTTATTTTTACAAAGTAAATGCCTTTGCCGGTG
>JABWCE010000010.1 GCA_013359235.1 Bacteroidota bacterium | reverse complement strand
TATCATGTCAAAGATACGATTTGCTCATCATTTAATTTTTATTTTTTAAATTTTGGCATTCGCGAAGTTCGTTCCTCACTTTTAAAGCAAATCACAACATTAACGTCAGACTGTCTAAAAACTCATCACGTTTCTTTATAAAATGTGCATTAGTTTTTCGCTTTTTCCTTACAATACTCCTTGCAGCTTGAATATTTTAATTTTACTTTTGAGTTTTTAGACAAACTGCCGTTATGTGCAACCCTAACAACGACACCCACAACAGACTATGAAAAAATCAGACATCTACGAAATTTCAATTAAAATACTCGGACTTTATTTGTTCTTTACATCTATTGGTTTGTTGCGTGACATGCTGACAACATTCACTGTAATGACACAAGCAAAACAAAACCCAGACGCATTTGGCGACTTTGACCAGACACCTTTCTTCGTTTTGAGTATTGCCAACTTTGCGTTTGTAATTCTATTTGCAGCGTTTATGACAATTAAAACCAAGACAATTACAAAACTTGTTTGCAAGCCGACAGACTACGAAGAGACTTCATCCCTGTTCGCAGACAGAAAAGTCATTTACGAATTGGCTCTTGTAATTATGGGACTTCTCCAAATCATTTGGACACTTCCTGACTTTGCATTTAAGTTAAAAAATCATATTCAACTTGTTCAAAGCAATATGCCGACCAAGGACTATGACACTAATTTCATTATTACATCAGCTATTAAATTAGTTGTTGGAATGATTGCAATTATTTACGCAAAATCCATAGCGACAATTTTAATAAAGGACAACAAAAATGGGCAGACAGAATAGAAGGGCAGCACATAACAGCACATTGGCAATAGGCGGGGTTTCATCTCCGCTTGACAGTTTTGAGGTAGCCGAAAGTTGCAAAATAGGAAACAAGTGTTATGTTTTTCCAAAACTGTAAAATTTCAATTTAAAAACCTTAGAAAAATAAATATTATCATTGCTATTTAAATTAAAAAAATATAAATTTGCCCCCCATTTAAAGGAGGAACATAAAACTTGACAGAAAACACACAAGAAACCAAACAGGAGATTGAAACTCCACAAAATTCTAATTTATCGGAAATTATTACAGAAACAGAAACACCAATCGAAGAAGTTTCTGAACAAACAACAACAGAAGAAATTAACGAGCCTCAAGCTGAAAATGATGAGTCTGTTGCCGAAACAAACATCTCAGAAACAGTAGTAGAAACAGCCGAAAATACTGAGGCCGAAACTCAAATTTCTACACCAGTTGACGATTTTCCAGAGGCAACTGAAACTAAAATTCCAAAAGCAAAAAAGAAAACTGAATCAAAAGTTACACAGGTAACAAATGCAGCGGATACTGATTTTGATTGGGATATTGACAAAGAAGGTTTTTCTAACTACGACAATGATTCAAAAAATCAACTAATGGAAATGTACAGAGGTACATTTAATCAATTAACCGAAAGGCAGGTAGTAAAAGGAAAAGTTGTATCAATTAGTCAAAAAGACGTTGTGGTAAATGTAGGATTTAAATCAGACGGAATAGTAAATCGTACTGAATTTAGAGATTTCCCCGATTTAAAAGTTGGTGATACTGTCGAAGTTTATGTAGAAAAAACCGAAGATGCACTCGGACAATTGATACTTTCAAGAAGAAAAGCAATTGCAGAAAGTGCCTGGGATAGGATAATAGAAATCAAAGAAGAAAACAGAATAGTTACA
This sequence comes from Bacteroidota bacterium, assembly GCA_013359235.1. Classification (GTDB taxonomy): domain Bacteria; phylum Bacteroidota; class Bacteroidia; order NS11-12g; family UBA9320; genus JABWCE01. The sequence goes on along the minus strand of JABWCE010000010.1, from coordinate 101,966 downwards.
GGATTAATAAAATCGAGAACAAAAGGTGGATTGGTAGTTGATATAATGGGTATGGATACTTTCCTTCCCGGCTCACAAATTGATGTAAAGTCTATAAAAGACTACGATGTATATGTGGGTCAAACTATGGAATTTAAAATAGTGAAAGTAAATGAAGCTTTCAAAAACATAGTAATTTCGCACAAAGCCCTTATAGAAGATGATATTGAAGCTCAAAAAGGCGAAATTCTCTCCAGACTTGAAAAAGGTCAAATACTTGAAGGTATTGTTAAAAATATGACAAATTTCGGAGTATTTATTGATTTGGGAGGATTAGACGGATTGTTGCATATTACTGATATTTCGTGGGGAAGAATAAATCATCCCGCCGAAGTTTTACACCTCGAACAAAAAATAAATGTTGTAGTTCTTGATTTTGATGATGAAAAGAAAAGAATTTCATTAGGATTAAAACAACTTAGCAATAATCCATGGGAAAGTCTTGAAGCAAATTTAACTGTAGGTTCAAAAATAAAAGGAAAAGTAGTAACAGTAGCAGATTACGGTGCTTTTGTAGAAATTACACCCGGAGTAGAAGGCTTAATACATGTATCAGAAATGAGTTGGAGCCAGCACTTGAAAAACCCTCAGGATTTTATGAAAGTGGGCGACGAAATAGAAGCTATAATACTTACACTTGACAAAGATGAACAAAAAATGTCATTGGGTATTAAACAACTTACACCCGATCCTTGGGTAAATATTGAGATAAAATACGGAATAGGTTCAAAACACAAAGGAATAGTAAGGAACCTTACAAATTACGGATTGTTTATTGAACTTGAAGAAGGTGTTGACGGATTGGTTCACGTATCAGATTTGTCATGGAGCAAAAAAATCAAACATCCTGCCGAATTCACCAAAAAAGGTGAAGAAATGGATGTGATTGTGCTTGAAATAGACAGAGAAAACAGAAGATTGAGCCTTGGTCACAAACAACTCGACGAAAATCCATGGGATACATTTGAAGATGTATTCACAGTGGGAAGCGAACACACAGGCACTGTACTTGAAGTAAACGAAAAAGGTTCTACAGTTGCGTTGCCTTACGGAGTTGAAGGTTTTGCTCCAACAAAACATATCAAAAAAGAAGGACAAAAAGCCGGAAATGCCAAGGTTGATGATGAATTGCCGTTCAGAGTTATAGAATTTAATAAAGACCAAAAGAGAATTATACTTTCACACACCGATATCTGGAAAGATGCCGAAAGAGCCAGAAAAGAAGAAGAAAAATCAGAAATTATAAAAAATGATAAAAATACTTCGAAGGCTATTAAAAACTTTAACCAGAAAACCGAAAGGCAAACACTTGGCGAAATAGAAGCCCTATCTGACCTCAAGGCAAAAATGGATTCAAACGCTAAAAATGCCGAAAAGAAAGCGAAGAAAGTAGAAATAACAAATACTGTAGCAGAGAAAACAGAAGAAAATGCTGAAAAAACAGCAAAAAAATCTGTAGCAAAATCAACAGTTAAAAAAGCAGATGAAAAATCTTCAAATATTGAATTGCTTAAAACACTTTTGGGCGAAGCAACAGAAGAAAATCAAAATGATCTCAAAGCAATAGTAGGTATAGGTCCAAAATTTGAAAAAACTTTGCACTCAATGGGTATTTATACATACCAGCAAATAAGCAAACTTAACGATGAGAGCATTGCAATTCTTGAAGAGTTGACAAAATTTCCGGGAAGAGTAGAACGAGAGAATTGGGTGGGGCAAGCAAAAGAATTAATGAAAAGTTAAAAATTTGATTAATTTATTTAACATAATGATAAAAAAAATCCCATTTTTGAAATGGGATTTTTTTTTGCAACACAAATGAATTACTGGATAATAAAATCAGAACCATCAACCTACTCGTGGGATGAATTGGCAAAAGAGAAAAAAACCGCCTGGACTGGAATCAGAAATTTTCAAGCACGCAATTATTTAAAAGAAATGCAAAAAGGTGAGGTGTGCTTGTTTTATCACAGCGGCAACGAAAAGCAAATTATCGGTAAATCATACGTTGACAGTAATTTTTATCAAGACCCTACAAGCAACGATACAAACTGGGTAGCAGTTGATATAAAAACAGGTGAAAAATTTGAAAAAAGCATTACACTTGAGCAAATTAAAAACCAACCCGAATTGAAAAATATAGGTTTATTGCGTCAACCAAGGCTTTCGGTAATAAAACTTGCAAAAGAAGAATTTGATATAATTATAAAAATGACTTTAAAAAAATGAAAAAGCGAATTTTGTTAGATTCAAATCATACAAAAATAATGTTGCGGCGAATTGCCATGCAAATAAGCGAAACACACGGCAATCTTGATAATTGTGCAATTATAGGTATGCAACCCAGAGGAATAAAACTTGCAAAAAAACTTTTAGAACTACTCACAGAAATCACAAAAAACAAAAAAATAGAATATGGCGAACTCGACAGCACTTTTTATCGCGATGATTTCAGAAAAGGTGACAAATTTTTAATTCCAAATTCATTAAATATTGATTTTTTGATAGAAAATAAAATTATAATTTTGGTTGACGATGTGCTATATACCGGTCGTTCAGTAAGATCGGCACTAAACTCGCTTGGAGATTTTGGCAGACCTTTAAAAATTGAACTTGTTACACTTGTTGACCGTAAGTTTAACCGCGAACTGCCTATACAACCTGATTATGTAGGCGAAGAAGTTGATTCAAGAGCTAAAGATATAGTTGAAGTAATTTGGGCTGAAGAAAATTCGTCGCCCGAAGTTTGGATAATTACAGACAAATAAGAAATGGAAGAAAAATTAAGCGTTAATCATCTGCTGGGTATTAAAAATATAAATCAAAATGATATAAAACTCATATTTAAAACCGCAGATAATTTTAAAACAGTAATAAACCGTTCGATTAAAAGAGTACCAAGCCTACGCGACATTACAGTTGCAAACATTTTTTTCGAAAACTCAACCCGTACAAGAGTTTCATTTGAACTGGCAGAAAAAAGGCTTTCGGCTGATATTGTAAATTTTTCATCAACTTCATCATCAGTTTCAAAAGGCGAAACTCTTATTGATACTGTAAACAATATACTTGCCATGAAAGTTGATATGGTGGTTATGAGACATCCTGCGCCGGGTGCAGCAGTATTTCTTGCAAAAAATACAAATACACAAGTAATAAATGCTGGAGATGGAACACACGAACATCCAACTCAAGCATTACTTGATGCTTATTCAATAAAAGAAAAACTCGGAGATGTAAAGGGTAAAAAAATAGCTATAATTGGCGATATACTTCATTCAAGAGTTGCAATTTCAAATATTTTATGTTTAAAAAAACTTGGAGCCGAAGTAATGGTTTGTGGTCCTGCAACACTAATTCCAAAATACATTGGAAGCATGGGTGTAAAAATAGAATACAATTTACAAAATGCCCTGAAATGGTGCGATGTAGCAAATATGCTCAGAATTCAATTAGAAAGACAAGACATTAAATATTTTCCATCGCTAAGAGAATACACAATGCAATATGGAATAAACCTCCAAACTTTACAAAATTTAGAAAAAGAAATAGTGATAATGCACCCAGGTCCTATAAACAGAGGTGTAGAAATAACAAGCGATGTTGCAGACCATAATCAATCAATAATTTTGAATCAGGTAGAAAATGGAGTAGCAATACGAATGGCAGTTTTGTATCTTTTGGCAATGAAAAAAACAGAAAATGTCAAAAACTAAATTATTGATTTTATACACCGGTGGCACTTTGGGCATGGGTTATAAAACCAAAGGAGACGAAACAAGTCCGCTCGTACCTTTAGATTGGTCAACTGTATATAAATCAATTTCAATTTTTTCGCCCCAAAGCTATTTTACAAAAGAAAAAGGTATAATTTTTAAGTTTTTAAAATTTAAAACAGCAATTGACAGTTCGGAAATAAATCCATCGCACTGGAAGAAAATTCTTGAAATAATAAATAAAAACTATGCAAATTTTGATGGTTTTATAATAATTCACGGTACCGATACTATGGCATATACTGCATCAGCATTGAGTTTTGCTATACAAGGCTTAAAAAAACCAATAGTATTAACCGGAAGCCAATTGCCCGTTTTTCATTCGCGAACAGATGCTATAAACAACCTCAGCAATGCTGTACATATTGCAGCAGCAAAAGTTTTTGGGCACAAAACCATACCCGAAGTTTTAATATGTTTTAATGATAAACTTATGCGTGGAAACAGAGCAACAAAATCAAGCTCAAGAGATTTTTCAGGTTTCGAAACACCATCTTTTCCTATACTTGGCGATTTGAACGAGCCAATAAAAATAAGCAATGAATTAGTTTTAAAATTTACCGACAAAGAATTTAAAATATTGCCCGAGTTTGAATCTAATATTATAATTATTACTCTTTTCCCGGGATTCAATCATGAATTGTTTAAAACAATTGCTCAAATTAAAAATTTAAAAGGAGTGATTTTGAGAACCTTTGGCAGTGGAAATGCCCCAACAGATATTAAATTTTTAAACTCTTTAAAACAACTTAAACAAAAGGGAAAAATTGTAGTTAATATATCTCAGTGCATTGAAGGAAATATAGATACAACAAAATATAAAACCGGCAAATTGATAAATGACTGTGGCGTATTAAGCAGCGGCAATATGACACTTGAAACCGCAACCGCAAAGCTAATGTGGCTTCTTGGAAATTATAATAATAATAAAATACAAGAACTTTTTGTTCAAAATTTAAAAGGCGAAATGAACTAATTTGAAAATAGAAATTAATTTTTCATCGTTGATTTTTTGTTTTGGGGTTTTAAACTGAATTTATCAATAAAAAAACATTCATTTTCTAAATTTAAAAAAAAACTTTTTCGTTAATTAATTGTGGAAAACAACAAGATATTATAACCTGTACCAAGCGGGATTTTATGTGTATATTTACACAATAATATAATTCATAGAAAATGGTTAAATCAAAAGCAGAAGCAAGTAGTTACAGTGCAGATAATATTCAGGTTTTAGAAGGTTTGGAAGCTGTAAGAAAGCGCCCGGCAATGTACATAGGCGATGTTGGTCCGAGAGGGCTTCATCATTTGGTTTACGAAGTAGTTGATAATTCAATAGACGAAGCTCTGGCAGGATATTGCACTCACATTAAAGTTGCTATTAACGAAGATAATTCAATCACAGTAATAGACAACGGAAGAGGAATACCCGTTGACTGGCACGAAAAAGAAAACAAATCAGCCCTTGAAGTTGTAATGACAGTATTACATGCCGGAGGCAAATTTGATAAAAACACTTATAAAGTATCAGGAGGCTTGCACGGTGTAGGGGTTTCATGTGTAAACGCACTTTCTACAAAGTTGATAGCTACAATACATCGCGATGGCAAAATATTTATGCAGGAATATTCGATAGGAGTTCCTGTAACAGAAGTTAAAGAAACCGGGACAACAACAGAACAAGGCACTACTGTAACTTTTTGGCCCGATGCCTCTATATTTACTCATATAGAATACAAATACGATACAATTGCAGCAAGACTTCGCGAACTTTCATTTTTAAATAAAGGCATACATCTTAGCCTTGAAGACAAAAGAAATCTTGATGAAAACGGTAATCCAATGTCAGAAGAGTTTTACTCAGAAGGTGGATTATCAGAATTTGTAAAATATCTTGACGGAACAAGAGAAACACTAATACCCACACCAATTACCGTAGAAGGACAGAAAGCCGATGTACCAGTTGAAGTTTCATTTCAATACAACAATGGATATGCTGAAAATCTGCATTCTTATGTAAACAATATCAATACAATTGAAGGAGGTACTCATGTTGCAGGTTTTAGAAGAGCATTAACAAGAACTCTTAAAAATTATGCCGAAAAATCAGGCTTGTTAAAAAACCTTAAAATAGAAATAAGTGGCGAAGATTTCAGAGAAGGATTAACAGGCGTAATTTCGGTAAAGGTACAAGAGCCACAGTTTGAAGGACAAACTAAAACAAAACTCGGAAACTCAGATGTAATGGGAGCAGTAGATACTTGTGTAGGCGAAATACTGACCAATTATCTTGAAGAAAATCCTAATCAAGCCAAAACAATAGTAAACAAAGTAGTATTAGCGGCACAAGCCAGATTTGCAGCCCGCAAAGCCCGTGAAATGGTACAACGCAAGGGAGCAATGAATGGTGGTGGTTTGCCAGGCAAACTTTCAGATTGTTCGGAAAAAGACCCCCAATTGTGTGAAATTTATCTTGTAGAGGGTGATTCGGCAGGTGGTACCGCCAAGCAAGGAAGAGACCGCAAGTTTCAAGCAATTTTGCCATTACGAGGCAAAATTTTGAATGTTGAAAAAGCATTAGAACATAAAATTTATGAAAACGAAGAAATAAAAAATATGTTTCATGCAATAGGCGTATCAATAGGTACAGCCGAAGATTCAAAAGAACTTAACATTGAAAAACTGAGATATCATAAAATTATAATTATGACTGATGCTGATGTTGACGGTAGCCATATTAGAACTTTAATTTTAACCTTGTTTTTCAGATACATGCGAAGATTAATAGAATCAGGTTATTTATACATTGCTACTCCCCCATTGTATCAACTAAAAAAGGGAAAAGATGTAGTTTATTGCTGGACAGAAGAACAAAGAGAAGAAATAGTAAAACAGCTTGGCGGAGACAAACCCGATTCGGTAAATATACAACGGTATAAAGGTCTTGGAGAAATGAATGCCGAACAACTTTGGGAAACCACAATGGATCCGGCAAGAAGAACACTAAAACAGGTAGTACTTGAAAGCGCAGCCGAAGCCGACCATGTTTTCAGTATGCTTATGGGCGATGAAGTACCACCTCGTAGAGAATTTATTGAGGTTAATGCAAAGTATGCAAGAATTGATGCCTGAATATTTTTAAACAATTGTAGGGGTTTTTAAAAAATCTTGTGTTTAATGAGTAAATAAAAAACAAAGAATATGAAATATTTTAATTTAATAATTTCATGTTTCATTCTGATTAATCTTTTAAGTTCGTGTAACCAGAATGAAAATAATGTGCAAATTCCAAAAGTAACAATCGGGCTGAAACCTATATATTTTGATTCATCAAATATTGATAAAATTATTTACAGTACCACTCCCAAAACTTTGATTTCGCCCGGTAAAATATTCAAATATGGAAGTTTGTTGCTTGTAAGCGATAGTAATATAGGGATTCATATAATAGACAATGCCGACAAAACAAATCCTACAAAAATTTCTTTTATTAATATACCCGGCAACATAGATCTTGCACTAAAAGGAAATTACCTCTATGCAGATTGTAATGGAAATTTGATAACAATTGATATAAGTGACCCCTCAAATGCTAAAGTTACAAGCATTACTCCTTCAAATAAATACTCTAATAGGCCCACAGACGAAATGGCAAGAAAATATTTTGCTCAAGAATCAAGAGTATTTTATGAGTGTGTTGACGAAAAAAACGGAACAGTACTTATGTGGGAAAAAGATACATTGTACAAACCTGAATGTTACTTAGCATACCGAAGTTTTTTTGAAGAATAATTTAAACTTTATATACAACACATCAAATCATTAAAAAAAATCATGAAAAAAATAGTTAATTTAATATTAGGATTGATAATAATTTTAACAATAAACTCATGTTCAACGAAAGAATCAGGTGATTTAAGTTTTTCAAATTTATCTGGAGTAAAAGGACAAGGAGGTTCATTAGCCAGATTTTGCATTGCCGAAAATTACCTTTATATAGTTGATAATACAAACCTTCATATTTTTAATATCAGCCAACCTTCAAAACCTGTAAAAGTCAGCGAAAAAAATATAGGATTTGGGATAGAAACAATATTCTATTACCAAAATCATTTATACATAGGCTCTAATAGCGGTATGGTAATTTGCTCTTTAACCGACCCTACAAATCCATCAGTTTTAAGTACATATTCGCATATTTTCAGTTGCGACCCTGTTGTTGTTCAAGGCAATATTGCATATATAACTTTAAGAACAGGTACTACTTGTGCCAGAGGGTTAAATCAACTTGAAGTGATAGATATTTCAAACAAATCAAACCCCCAATTGATTAAAACTATACCTATGAGCAATCCATGGGGCTTGGGTGTAGATGGCAAACATTTGTTTGTATGCGAAAAAGGTGAAGATTTGGCTTATTTAGATATTTCAAATCCTACAAATCCAATTTTAAAGAAAACATTTCAAGATATATTTGCTTATGATTTAATACCTTCAAACAATTTGCTAATTACAACCGGGAAAGAGGGAATTAAACAATTTGATTATTCAAAATTACCAGATTCATTAGTTTTACTAAGCAAAATTGAAATTGGCAAATAAAATGAAAAAAATTTTGGCAATTAGTTGTGCTTGTTTAATTTTTAATACCATTACCTTTTGCGATGACACGCCTTTTGAGAAAAAAAATTCATTTAAAATAAACCCTTTTTCTCTTTTAGATTGGCATAATCAGGCTTTCACAATTGCTTTCGAACGTTCATTTAACTACAATGGATATAGCCCTTTTTCGTGGCAAATAGAAGGTGGAGCAATAATGGCAAATTATGTGTTTCCAAACGAACATTACACAGGGATAAAAGCTCGGGGCGATTTGAGGTACAATTTTAAATCAAAAAGTAAAATTCAGTTTTATGGTGCTTTAAACTCAGGTTATACTTATACCAACTACAAAACGCTTATGACTTATATAGAGAGTGCTTCAGGTAATTCAACCTGGACATGGAGTTCAATAGCTGCTTACAGACTAAAACCTGTAGAATTTGATAAAAATGTTGTAACTGTAAATATGATTTTAGGGTTTAACCGCTTGATAAATTCAAAATTATACATTGATATTTATGCAGGGCTTGGCACTCGAAAAACAAAAATCACAACCCCAACCGAAAATTATTACATGCCGGGCTGGAATCCATTGAACTATTATGATATGAGAGGATATTACATAGTACCCGGAAAATTCAATTATCCTAACTTTACTGCAGGAATGAAATTTTGTTTTATTATAGATTAAACCTTACAGTTAATATCTTTATTCGTCAAACTTTTACTTTTATAATAATTTTGAATTCTTGTATTCAGAATTTATAATAAATTGCTCGGCACAATTAAGCGAAATAGTTCAATCAGAACTTATTAATATTGGTTTTGAAGGCATTTGGGAAAACAATGGCGAACTATATTGTTATATAGAAACCAAAAATTTTAATCAGAAAATTTTTGAAGAAATACTTGAAAAATACAAACTTCAAAAAAACTATACAACAAAAATACCCGAAAACAAAAACTGGAATGAAGAATGGGAAAAAAGCTATGAACCTGTATTGGTAAACAGCCAGTGTGCAATAAGAGCTACATTTCACGAGCCATTTAATGTAGAATACGAAATTGTAATAACACCAAAAATGTCGTTTGGCACAGGTCATCATTCCACTACTTTTTTAATGGCACAATCGTTGTTCGAATTAAATATCACAAACAAAACTGTATTAGATATGGGTTGCGGTACAGGAATACTTGCAATACTTGCAGAAAAATTAGGAGCATCAAAAGTTACTGCAATTGATAACGAAGATAATGCCGTAGAAAACACTATCGAAAATATTAAAAACAATAATTGCAGCAAAATATCAGTTTTAAAAAATGAAAGTGATTTTAATGGAAAATTTGATTTGATTATGAGTAATATTACAAAAAATATAAATTTGGAAATGCTCGAAAAATATAGCTTTTCGCTTAATAATGATGGCATAATTTTGCTTAGTGGATTTTATACCGAAGATGTTGAAGATTTGAAAATAGCCTGCAAAAAGCAGAATCTTAAAATTTTTAATCAAAAAAGTAAAAACAACTGGGCTTGTATATATTTAAAAAAATGATGAAAAATTTACTACAAATTTTATTGCTCTTTTCGTTTGGGGTTGCTTATTCGCAACCAAAATCCTTTTCAAAAAAACACGAAATTTTCATAACAGAGTTGAAAGACTTTATGAAAAGCACCGGCGAAGAAAATGCATCGAAAGCTTTTGATAAATTTGAAAAAATATGGAACAAACAAGTATTTTCTGAGGAGCAAAAAACATTAGTCATTAAAATTTCTGACGAACTTTTAATAAATAAATTTAAAGTAACTCCGGATTTTGAAACTTACCTCCTCACATTGGCAAGTGCAAAAGACACGGTAAAAGGGCTGAATGAAGAAAAATTTGATTATTGGCTAAAAGCAGTTTATTCGGCTTCAAAATCAGGCTCATCAATACTAAAACAATTGATAAAAACTTCGAAAAGTATGTTTGAAGAAAATGCCTTGTTTATAGCTGATTCAAAAAAATGGTCATATACCGAAACTGATTATAAATTCAACTTTGCAAAAGAAAAATATTTGATTGAATTTAAAAATATTGACCTTAAAGGAAAAACTATTGATGATTTTTTAGAAATTAAAAACACTTCGGGGGTATATGATTTAGGAAAAAATACTTGGAGTGGCAAAGGTGGAAAGGTTTACTGGACAAGAGTAGGTTTGGCACAAGGCGATGTTAATGCTGTTTTAAAAAATTACAATATAAACATGGCTAAGGTAGAATTTGAGGCAGATTCGGTACTTTTTACAAATAAATTTTATTTTGCTGCTCCACTTTACGGAAAACTAAAAGAAAGAGCCTCGTATGACAGACTAAGCGAAACGCAGAAAGACTTTAAAGATTCAAAATACCCACAGTTTACGGCATATCAGGTTGATATGTCAATCGAAAAAATTTCGGGAGGTTTGGCAAAATACAAAGGTGGTTTTGGGATGCATGGGCGTGAAATTATAGGAATTGGAACACCGCAAAATCCCGCAATACTTGAATTTTATTACAAAAACAAACTAAAAATAAAAGCCGAATCAGAAGCATTTATAATACGCGACAAAAGAATTACATCGCAAAAAACCACAATTACAATTTTTACCGATAGTGGATTTATATTTCACCCAATGCTCAATTTTAATTTTAACCTCGAAGATAAAAAAATGACTTTGCTTAGAGGTGAAGAAGGCATTGAAAGGTCGCCATTTTACAATACTGACCACGGAATTGAATTTTATGTTGACAAAGTGCAATGGACACTTGAACAACCCAAAATAGATTTTTTGATGAATACAAAAGATGGTACAGCAAGATTTGAATCTATAAACTATTTCAGAGAATTTAATTACGAAAAACTTCAGGGCTTGTTAAACTACAACCCGGTGAACAAACTTCAGCAATATTGTATGCAAACCAAACTTAGAGAATTTACAATTGAACAGTATGCACAATGGATGGGAAGTGCCGTAGATAAGGTAAAAATACAGATTATAGACCTTGCCGATAATGGTTTTATTTATTACAACCCTTCATCAGGCAAAATAAAAGTGAAACGCAAAGTTTTTGACTATGTAAATTCGCATTTTAAACTTACAGATTATGATGTAATAAGATTTAGATCAATAATTGGCGGAAGACCAAATTCATACCTCAATCTGGTAAATAATAATTTTGTGATAGAAGGTGTAACAGCCTTTAATTTTAGCGATTCGCAAACTGTTGTAGCATATCCGAGAGAGCAAATTATTTATATAAAAAACAAAAGAAATATTGATTTTGGCGGAAGGCTTACAGCCGGTTGGTTTGATTTTTATTCAGACAATTTCAAATTTAATTATCTTAAATTTTTGGTACACTCAGACAAAATTGATTCGCTTCGCCTGTACTACCCCGATACAATAACCGGAAATACATTAGTACCGGTTACATCGCTTTTGAAAGATATCAGCGGAACTATATATATTGACAAGCCGAACAACAAATCGGGAACTGATACATCAAATGGCGAGTATCCAATATTTGTAAGCGAAAAATCTTCAAAAATATCATATCAAAAAAACAGCATTTATAAAGGTGCATATAACGAAAAGGAATTTTATTTTAAAGTTGACCCATTTACCATTGATAGTATTGATAATTTTACCATAAGCGGACTGAAATTTCCGGGTTCGTTTGTTTCAGCCGATATTTTACCCGAATTCAGATTTGAAGCTAAAATTATGAAAGATTATTCACTTGGTTTCGAAAAACAATCGCCCCCCGAAGGGTATCCGATGTACAAAAACAAAGGAAACGGTAAAATTGATATAACATTGAACGACAAAGGTCTTACTGCCAAAGGAGAAGTAGAATATCTTGGTGCAAAAATAAAATCAAATGATATAGTGCTCCTCCCCGACTCTATGAATTCAAACACCGAGTTATTTACAATTGCAGAATCAGAAAAATATCCTAACGTAAAAGCAACAAAAGTTATAAATCATTGGATTCCTAAAAAAGATAGCCTTTATATAACTACAACTACTAATACTGCCGAAATTTTTAGAAATGGGCAACAGTTTAGCGGTAAAATGGTAATGACTCCAAAACTACTTACAGGAAGAGGTATGCTTGAATGGGACAATGCCAAACTCACAAGTAAACTTATGAAATTTGCCACAAACAGTGTAAAATCTGACACTGCAAATATTCAAATAAGTACCGTTGATAAAGATAAAATTGCTTTTTCTAGTTCTAATGTAAATGCCTATGTAGATTTTGATAAACGAACAGGTGATTTTAAAGCAAATATTGCAGGGCAACTTACAACCTTTGGCTACAATCAGTTTGCATCTTCAATGGACCAGTTTTTTTGGGAAATGGATAAACAAACCATTCTGCTTACAAAAAGCAACAAACTTAAAAATTCGTTTTTCATAGCTTTGAAACCCGAAATGGACAACCTCAAATTTGATTCAGACAGAGCATTATTCGATATAAAAGAAGGAATTATATATGCCGAAAACGTTAATTATATTGATATTGCCGATTCGAGAGTTTTTCCGAAAGACGGAAAAGTTACTATTCAAAAAGATGCTGATATTTTACCACTTTACGATTCGAAAATGCTTGCTGCAAGAGCTAACAAATTTCATGAGTTTTATGCTTCTACATTAAAAATTATGGGAAGAAAATCAATTAGCGGAAGCGGAAATTACAAGTACAAAGACAAACACCTTACAGGTCAAGAGATATTTTTTAACAAACTGCGTGTAATGCCCGACAGTACTGTTCAGGCATTAGGCTTTATAAGCGATTCGCTAAATTTTAAAATTTTTCCGATGATAGGTTACAAAGGTTCGTTTGAGATAAATTCAAATAATGATTTTTTAAATTTCAATGGTTATGTAAAGCCACTTCACACTTTCAGAATTGGAAGCAATTGGATAAGATACAAAGACCGCCCCGACCCCAAAAACATAGTGGTAGATGCAAGAGATCCAAAAAACGACGAGAACAAATTCGTTTCTGTAAGTTTGAACTCAGCATTAGATACAGCATTGATTTACCCAACTTTTTTCAATTTTAAAAGAAAATATGCCGACCCCGAATTTACAAATGATACAGGTATTTTTATTTATGATGATGTAAAATCTGAATTTGTAGTTGGAAATAAAGACAGAATATTGAAAAACGCCCCACGAGGCAGTATTATGACTTTTAACGAAAAATCAAGAGTTATAAGCACACAAGGAAAACTAAATTTAGGTTTCAGTATGCCCGTTCTCGATCCACTTATTTCGGGCAAAGTTTACAAACAGGAATCAGATAGCAGCTATACTCTTGAAGCATTTATGGCTTTTGATATTTTGTTGCCCAAAGATGCATATAAACGAATGATAGAAATTTTTAAAGAAAAAGGCGAAGGTGGCTCACCACTTACTTACTTAGATGAAGATTTGAGATATAACTTAGGCGAATTTTTGAGTGATAAACAATTGACTTCAACCCTCAAAAAAGCTACTGAAATAGGGCAATTGGAGCTAAATGACGAAATTGAGAGAAAAATGATTTTTACCGAAACAAAATTCAAATACTCACCTTTGAACAAATCGTGGTTTAGTACTTCGCCTATTGGTATTTCTGTAATAAACAAGCAGCAAATAAATAAAAGTTATACAAGTCGTATGCAATTGCAAATAAAACGAAGCGGTGCAAGTTTTAAAATTTACATTGAACTTTCCAAATACGATTGGTTTTACTTTGAATATTTCAGAAATAATCTTGTTGCTATAAGTTCCGATAAAGATTTTAATGATTTAATACGCGATAAATACTCGGAAGTACAAAAAACCAATTACACAATAAGACCCGGTACAACACGAACTGTTTCTAAATTTATCGAAAAATTTGATGAAGCAGAAGAAGAATAGCAATAATCAATATCCGTACTTATCTTTCCACCGCTGTTTAAGAAATTTTCTTATTTCGTCTTCTCTAATATTATTACCTGGTTCGTAAAATTTTATACCTGAAAGTTTTTCGGGCAAAAATTCAAGTTCGGTAAAATTTTGCTCAAAGTTGTGGGCATATTTGTAATTTTTCCCGTAGCCCAGCTTTTTCATAAGTTTTGTAGGTGCATTTCTCAAATGAAGCGGTACAGCCTGGTCTCCATTTTTTTCAATAGTTTCATAAGCTTTTTCTATTGCCAGATACGAAGCATTGCTTTTAGGCGATGCAGCAAGATAAATTGCAGTTTGGCTTAAAATTATTCTAGCTTCGGGCATTCCAATCATATCTACTGCCTGAAAACACTGAGTTGCCATTAGCAAGGCATTGGGGTTTGCATTGCCAATATCTTCGCTTGATAAAATCACCATTCTTCGAGCAATAAATTTAATATCTTCGCCACCTTTGAGCATACGTGCAAGCCAGTAAACAGCACCATTGGGATCGCTGCCTCTTATACTTTTTATAAATGCCGAAATAATATCATAATGTTGCTCGCCTTGTTTGTCGTAAAAAGCTATTTTTTGTTGTAAAACCCTTTCAACAGTTTCGTTTGTAATTAATACTTTAGAATTTTTACATTCTGTTTGCACAATTAGCTCAAGCAGGTTTAAGAGCTTTCTTCCATCGCCACCGGAATAAATATAAAGTGCATCTCTTTCATTAAAAGCAATTTCAATACTTTTCAAAAATTCATCTTTTTTAATAGCCATTTCTATTAATTTATCAAGATGTTCTTTTTCAAATGCTTTTAAAACATAAACCTGGCAACGGCTAAGCAATGCTGAAATCACTTCAAAACTTGGATTTTCGGTAGTAGCACCAATCAAAGTTATTATACCTTTTTCAACAGCACCAAGCAAAGCATCTTGCTGCGATTTGTTAAAACGATGTATTTCGTCAATAAAAAGCAAAAACCCTCCGGCTTTAGTAGCTTTTTCAATTATTTCTCTTATTTCTTTAACTCCCGAACTTATTGCACTTATGCTGTAAAAAGGGATTTTCCACGATTTTGAAAGTAAAAAAGCAAGTGTGGTTTTACCTACACCCGGAGGACCCCAAAATATCATACTTACAGGGGTATTTTGCTCTGCGAGTATTTTCAAAGGTTTGTCTTTGCCAAGCAAATGCTCTTGCCCTATGAAATCTGATAAGTTTTGGGGTCTTACCCTTTCAGCAAGTGGAATATTTGCATTGCCATCATTCATTTTATATCAATTTTTTCTGTTTTGCAGCAAATCAACTATGTATCTCAAAGTTGCTTTTTTTGATTCATCTGTTTTAAGTTCGTTCAGTAAAATTAATGCACTTTCAAAATATTGTTGCGAAAGATTTTTTAAATAAATATCAGATTTTGTGTTAATATAAATTTCTTTAACTTTTTCAATTTTTTCAGCATTATCAATGGTTGAGCTATTAATTATTTTTATAAAATCCTTATTATTTTTTGCGGCAATTATGTAAAGTAATGTTTTTTTTGCCGAAATTATATCACCACCGCATTGTTTTCCGGTAAGTTTGGGGTTGCCAAAAGTATCAAGATAATCATCCATTAGCTGAAAACCCATTCCCAAATTTATTCCAATATTATATATTTTTTCACATTCGGTTTTGTGCGCATTTGCCGTAATAGCACCCATTTGCAAACTGCAACCGAGCAAAACCGAAGTTTTGAGTTTTATCATTTCGAGGTATTCATTTTCCGAAACATTTTGTGAAGTTTCAAAATTCATATCCAATTGTTGCCCTTCGCAAACCTGAGCCGCTGTTTTACTAAATATTTTCAGCAAATCTTGTAAATGAATTTTATCAGATTCTGCAAGAATTTGGTAAGCTTTTACAAGCATCAAATCGCCCGATAAAATTGCTGTATCGTTATTCCACTTGCAATGAACTGTAGTTTTGCCACGCCTTAATGGAGCTTTGTCCATAATATCGTCGTGTATTAAAGAAAAATTATGAAAAAACTCACTTGCTATCGCCGCCGATACTGCATTTTCTACATTACCCGAAAAAATATCATTTCCTGTAAAAACCATTACAGGTCTTATTCTTTTACCGCCTAATGAAATTATATAATTCAAAGGTTCGTATAGGTTTAAAGGCAATCCTTCAAACTTTTCCTTTTCTAATTCTTTTTCTGTTTTTTCTAAAAAATAATAAAACTTATCGGTCATTTTATTAAAAAACTAATTCAAAATCAATTGTTCTTTTGGTAATATTAGTTTTTTTAACTTTGATACTTACATTATCGCCAATTGAATATTTTATTTTTTTCCGTCTTCCCATTACAAATTTTCCTTTTTCGTAAAACTCATAAATATCGTCTTTCATATCTTTGATACGCACCATGCCTTCACATTTGTTTTCGACAAGTTCAACAAAAATACCCCATGACGTTATTCCCGAAATAATTCCTTCAAATTCATCTCCAATATAGTTTGATAAATACTCTGTTTGTTTAAATTTTACAGATGTTCTTTCTGCATCAACGGCAAGTTGTTCTCTTTTGCTGCACCAATTGCAGGTTTGCTCAATATTTTCTTGATGAATAGGAAACTTTTGTTCAATCATAAGTATAAAGTACCTGTGAGTGAGCAAATCAGGATACCGCCTAATAGGTGAAGTAAAATGAGCATAATAATCAAAACCCAAGCCGAAATGCCCTGTTTTTTGGCTTGTGTAAAATGCTTTTTCCATACTTTTTATTGCAAGTGGCTGCAATATTCCCGAAAATTTTGTACCATCGGTTGCTTCTATCATTTCATTTATGGATTTGATGTATTCATCTTCGTTTGTGGTATTTATTTTATACCCAAATCTTGAAGCTACATCAGCAAATTCCTGCATTTTTGAAGGAATGGGAGGTTCGTGCAAACGGTATGGGATTGTGTAAGGTTTATAATTTTTATTTACCGTTGTAGCAACTCGTTTGTTTGCCAAAAGCATAAATTCTTCAATAAGTTTATGTGCATCTTTTCTTACTTTTTTCAATACTTTTACTGGTTTGGCATTTTTATCTAATAAAAATTTTATTTCTTCGGTTTCGAATGAAATTGCACCTTGCCTTAGCCTTTCATTTTTAAGGTTTTTAGCAATTTTATTAAGTATTATAAGCTCTTGAGCATATAAACCTTCATTTTTTTCAATATTGTTTTGTGCTTCTTCGTAACTAAATCTTTTATTTGAGTGAATAACTGTTTTGCCAAACCACTCCTTATGAATTTTACCTTTAATATCAAGCTCGAAAACTGCCGAAAAACAGAGCCTGTCAACGTCAGGACGAAGTGAACATATATTGTTTGAAAGGTTTTCGGGTAACATAGGCACAACTCTATCAACCAAATATACCGAAGTAGCCCTTGACAGTGCTTCTTTATCAAGTTCAGAATTTTCAGTTACAAAATGAGAAACATCGGCAATGTGAATACCTATTTCGAAAATTTTATCATTTAATTTCACAAACGAAATGGCATCGTCAAAATCTTTGGCATCTTCGGGATCTATAGTAAATGTAAGTTTGTTTCTGAAATCGTTGCGTTTTTTTATTTCAGTTTCAGTAATTGTTTCATTAATGTTTTGCGATTCGGCTATTACACTTTCAGGAAAATCGGTTTTTAAGCCGTATTCGTAAAGTATTGCGTTTATTTCGGCATTGTTTTCGCCTGATTTGCCAAGTATTTTTACTATTTCAACGTAAGGGTTGTTTGATGTTTGGGGCCAGTTTATGAGTTTGGCAACAGCTCTATCGTTGTTTTTTGCACCTTTTAATTTGTTTTTGGGTATGAAAAAATCAGTATTAAGCGAAGCGTCATCCGGTACAAAAAAGCCAAATCCGTTTGAAACCTGAACTATACCCGAAAAAAGTTCTTTTTTGCGTTTTATAACTTTTAAAACTTTGCCTTCGGGCTTTGTTTTACGCCCGGTTTTAATTATTTCAACCAATACTGTATCGCCGCTCAATGCAGGATATGTAAGCGATGGCGAAATATGAATATCGTTTTCGTTTTCTAAAATTAAAAACCCTGCTCCACGCTTGTTTATTTCAATTACTCCCTCAGTTTTTCCGGTTTTTTTCTCTACATAAAAACTGCCGAGTGGTTGTTCAATTATTTTTTTATTGTTTACCATACTATTTAAAATTAAGTTGATTGTTTTTCTCTCATCTTTGTTGTAAAAACCAAGACGCGATGAGAGTTGTTTGTAATTCATTTTTGCGCCTGTATTTTCGTTTAGTATTTGAAAAATCTGGCTTTCGAGCCAGTCGTTTTTTAATTTTTTTTCAAGCGACATTTTTGCAAATTTAAGCTAATTTTAAATGTCATTATTTAACATGTGTTCGATTTAATACCCAAGCTTTGCTATAAAGGAGCAAAATATTAAAAGAATGATTAAAAAGTTAAATATAAGAAGCTCCGTAGGAGCAACATAAATACAAACTACATATTATTTTTTTAAAACTGAAAGTAAATAAAAGGCTGAACTTTGCTGCTTGCTACTTGAAATGCAGCAAAAATTATTATTGCAACTATTAATATTTTTAAATAGAAGGGCAAACCTGAAAAATAATTTTCTGTTTGCATTTTGAATGCTTTAGGAATAAAATGCAAAACAAATCCTATTGCTATAAAACTAAATACTTTCCAGTATGATTTGATTTTAAGTAAAATATCTGCAATGTTTATGTTATTAAAAATTCTATCTAAAATAGTCATTACAGTGGGTACATTATCGGCTCTGAAATATATCCAACAAAAGCAAACAAAATGAAATGTGATAACACCTGCAATAAAATTGTATAATTTACTATTTTGTTTTTTTGCCCAAGGCACATATTCAACCCAAGCTTTGTGTAAAGCAAGAGCTGCACCGTGCAAGCCACCCCAAATTATAAACTTGGTAGCAGCACCATGCCACAAACCGCCCAAAAGCATAGTGATTAAAAGATTAATGTAAGTTCTTATTTTACCTTTGCGATTACCACCAAGCGAAATATATAGGTAATCTCTAAGCCAAGAACTTAACGAGATATGCCATCTACGCCAAAACTCGGTTATTGATTGAGAAATATATGGTGAATTAAAATTTATAGGCAACCTGAAACCCAATAATAATGAAATACCTATTGCCATATCGCTATACCCCGAAAAATCGCAATAAATTTGTATCGCATAACCGTAAACAGCCATCAGATTATCAAAACCTGAATAAAGCTGGGGCGAATCAAACACGCGGTCAACAAAATTTATACTTATATAATCTGAAATTACCGTTTTTTTAATAAACCCACCCATAATAAGAAATACTGCATGGCCAAATTCTCTTTCGGTAAGGTTAAATTTTTTCGATATCTGAGGCAGAAAATCAACTGCTCTAACAATTGGACCGGCAATGAGTTGTGGAAAATAAGTTACAAAAAAGCCATAGTCGAGTAGATTTTTGGCAGGTTCAATTTGTTTGCGATATACTTCTATTGTATAACTTAAAGCCTGAAATGTAAAAAATGAAATACCAACAGGCAGTATAATTTTGCTAATGTCAAAATGGGTGCCAAACCATTGGTTTGAAGCTATATAAAAAATATTTACAGGCTTTATATTTAAATTGAAAATTTCGTTTATCACATCTGTAAAATAGAAAGTATATTTAAAAAATGCCAAAAGTCCAAGATTTATGGTAACACTTGTAACAAGGCAAAGCCTTTTAATAAATTTGCTATTGCTTTTGTGGATAGCTTTTGCAAGATAATAATCGTATATAGCTGATAAAATAAGAAGTGAAAAAAACCAACCACCTGTGCGGTAATAAAAAAATATCCCAAAACAAAGCAAAAACAAACTTCTAAGATTTAATCTATTGTGAATAAAGGCATAAATGCCAAACATTACAGTAAACAAAAACAAAAACAAATACCTGCTGAAAAGCAAAGGTGAAGAACTTGAAAATTCAAATATTTCGCGTAATGTCAGCATATTTTACTTTTTAAAAGCAATTACATTTTTTTTAATTAAATCTTTTTTCGTAAGCATCCATTATTGCTCTGTAAAGCAACTCGGCTTGTACTTCGTATCCTTTTTTTGAAAAATGAAGAAAATCATTCCTCGCTAAACCATTTTTTGTCCAACATTTAATAGAATAATCGCCTCCCATTACCTTGTTAAAATCCCATATTGCACAATTATACTCTTCAGCAAGCTCAAATAACAACTGCTTATAAGTATTGTTATTATTATTGTGTTTGCCATTTTTAAGAAAAAAATCGCCTGGGGTTGTAAGTAAAATAGAAACTCCGGGTTTTGAAAGCCTGATATTGTCTAACAATGTTCTTAAATTATCTTTTACACAAAATTTACAATATCTTGATTCTGGCAAAAAATTATCATTAGTGCCTAATGAAACGATTACCAAATCAGGTTCTAAAGCACTGAGTTGCTGCACAAAAAGCTTGCTTTTGTTGAAAGATTTTGTAAAAGCACCATTCAAACCAATTGCATGATATAAAAGTCCGGGATTATTGTTTTCGATACTAAATCCATAAAACTGAAATTTGTTTTGAATTTCGCCTGTTCTAGCCAATCTAAGATTGATGCTGTCTTGCGGCTTATTGAAATAAATTTTTGAATAACCATCTGATTGAGGCTGCTCATCAAAAAAAAATTCATTGTCAGACCTATTTACAAAAAGTGGCGTATAGCTTTCTTTATCATAGCTGTAAAACATTTTTAAAGTATTGAAGCTATAATTGGCACTTACATTTTTTTGAGGATCTATTATAAAAAAAGCATTGCTGTCGTGGGTTGTAACAGAAATTCCGTTTAGCCCAAGGCTGCAACCTTCATAATTATGACTTGCTTTGCAATTGCTCCATCTTCCGCCATAGGTTACACTGTAATTTATCGGATTATTTGAATTTGCGAGTTTAAATGGAAAAATAAAACCCCTGCCCCCATTTCCAAAGGTTTGTTGAAAGAGTTTTCGGGCATTTCCGGTTAAATAATCAGACTGTATATGCGAATCTCCAATGTGCACAATATTAATTTTGCCTTTTCTGTGCAAAATAAAATAATCTAAATGGTTGAAAAATGAATAAAGATACTTCTCTGTATTGTAATCAATGTAATTGTTCTCATAATTTATACATGAGTAACGGGTTTCGAAAATACTGAGTTTATTTACTTTTGACGTAAAAGAAATGAATAAAAATGCAATTAAAACACTTGAAAAAAATAAAGCAACTTTTAAATATTTCAAAACTTTAATTATACTTTCCTTCGTACTTTTCTTTAATATCAGACACTATAAATTTTACTTCTTGCTCATCTTCAATGTTGCAAATAAGTATTGCATCATTGCTTTCTACAATCAAAAGGTTTTTTACACCTTGCAAAGCAATAACACCTTTGGTTGAGTTGAAAACAAGGCAATTTTCTGAATTTCGTTCAAAAACATTTTTACCAATTACAACATTCCCATTTTCATTTGATGTTGCAATTTCTTTAACAGAACGCCATGTTCCCAAATCACTCCAACCAAATGAAGAAGGTATTACCCACACATTTTTTGCTTTTTCGATTATGCCAAAATCAATAGAGATTACTGTACAGAGAGGATAGCTTCTTTCAATAAAATAATCCTCGTTTTGAGTATAATAAAATTTTTTTCCGGCTTTAAAAAGTTCATGTAATTCAGGCAAAAACTCTTGAAAAGAATCTATCCAGGTTTTAACATTACTAATAAAAATGCCTGAGTTCCACAAGAAATCGCCACTTTGAATAAAAGTTTCGGCTATTTCGGCAGTAGGTTTTTCGGTAAAAGTTTTTACTTTGAAAATATCACTGTTTTTTTCGTCGGCAATGTACTGAATGTAGCCATAGCCTGTATCAGGTCTTGTTGGAGTAATTCCTAAGGTAACAATTGCATTGCTTTTGCTCACAAAACCCAATCCTTTTTTTATACATTCGCCAAAACTCAATTCGTCTGTAATCAAATGGTCCGATGGCAAAATTGCAATATTAGCTTCAGGAAATTTTGTGTAAATTTTATATACCGAATACGCAATGCATGGTGCTGTATTTTTCAAAGCAGGTTCAAGCAAAATGTTTTCGGTGAGCAAATCGGGTAATTGCTTTTTAATAAGGTTAAAATATTCTTTGTTTGTTACAACATAAATTTTGTCTTTGTCAAACAAATTGCTAATACGCTTAAAGGTCATTTGAATTAGCGATTTACCTGTACCCAAAATATCTAAAAATTGTTTAGGGTGCGAACTTCGGCTTACAGGCCAAAACCTGCTCCCTATACCTCCAGCCATTATTACTGCAATGTTTTCGCTCATAGTATTATTTAATAAATTCCCTCTTTGTTTAAATCATGAATATGCACAATTCCGCAATATTTTGATTTTTCGGTAACCAAAATTTGTGTGATTTTTTTGTCTGACATAACTGTTACAGCTTCAATTGCCATACATCCCGATTCAAGACTGAATGGATTGCGACTCATAATATCTTTTGCTTTAAGATTATTTATTTGGTCATATTTATCAAGCATCCGCCTTATATCACCATCGGTTATTATGCCGAGTATATTATTTTTTTTATCAATCACTGCTGTAGCCCCAAGTCTTGCTTTTGTAATTTCAAAAATTGCCGTTTTAATGCTATCATCTTCAAAAACCTGAGGTTTTAGATTTGTAAAAGTAAAATCTTTAAGAGTAAGATACAACTTTTTGCCTAATGCTCCGCCCGGATGATACTTTGCAAAATCGGCAGAACTGAAATTCCTGGCTTTTAATAAACAAACCGCAATAGCATCACCCATTGCAAGCTGTGCAGTAGTACTGCTTGTAGGAGCCAGATTGTTAGGACATGCTTCTTCATCTACACTGCAATTAATAATATAATCACTTTGAGAAGCCAAAAAAGATTTTGTATTGCCTACCATACCTATCAATAAATTTCCACCTTTTTTCAACAATGGCACAAGATTTTTTATTTCCGGTGTTTCTCCGCTTTTTGAAATACAAATTACAATATCTTCGCTTTGTATCATCCCCAAATCACCATGAATAGCATCGGCAGCATGCATAAATACAGCAGGAGTGCCTGTACTATTGAGTGTTGATACAATTTTATTACATATAATGGCACTTTTACCAATTCCGGTAATAATCAATCTTCCTTTAAATTTTAAGATGGCTAAAATTGCTTCTGCAAACGAATTATCGATAAAATCAACAAGATTTTTTACAGAATTTGCCTCAACTTGTAAAGTTTTTATTGCATTTTGTTTTATTTCGCGAAACTTTTTCAAAAAAAGCTATAAATTTGGGCTGCAAAATAAATATTTTGATAACAACTTTAATAATCATATAGTAATTTAGTAGAATATTTTATAAAGTATATAAATAAAAATGAGTACAGAAGCGCTGGATTTAAGAGAAAAGTTAAAAGAGTTTTTCGGTTTTGAGAATTTTAAAGGCAATCAGGAAAAAATTATTCAATCAATAATGAATAATGAAGATTGCTTTGTAATAATGCCTACAGGGGCTGGAAAATCAATGTGCTACCAGCTACCTGCATTAATAAAAGAAGGAACGGCAATTATTATTTCACCACTTATTGCATTAATGAAAAATCAGGTAGATTTGATTAGAGGATTTGGTGATAATAATTCGGTTGCACATTTTTTAAATTCATCACTTTCAAAAACTGATGCACAAAGGGTAATAAACGATGTATCTACAGGCAAAACAAAATTGCTTTATGTTGCACCCGAAACATTAAAAAAAGACGAAACAATAGATTTTTTAAAATCAATAAAAGTATCGTTTGTGGCAGTTGACGAAGCACATTGTATTTCGGAGTGGGGGCATGATTTCAGACCCGAATACCGACGAATAAAACAAATAGTTAAAGCTATAGACGATGTACCGATGATGGCGCTTACAGCAACTGCAACCCCCAAAGTACAATCTGATATTCAGAAAAATTTAGGTATGAGCGGTGCAATAGTATATAAATCTTCGTTTAACCGCAGCAACTTGTACTATGAAGTACGTGAAAAAGGCAAAAAAGACGTTACTCTTAAAAACATTCTCAACATTATAAATGCCAGAAAAGGAAAATCAATCATAATATATTGTCTTAGCCGCAAAAAAGTTGAAGAAATTGCTCAAATACTTTGTGCCAATGGAATAAAAGCATTACCCTACCATGCAGGGCTTGATGCAAAAACAAGAGTTTTTAACCAAGATGCTTTTTTAAAAGAAGATGTAAACGTAATTGTAGCCACAATAGCTTTTGGAATGGGAATAGACAAGCCAGATATTCGTTGTGTTATACATTATGATGTTCCCAAGTCATTAGAGGGATATTATCAAGAAACGGGACGTGGAGGACGCGATGGCAAAGATGGAGATTGTATTCTTTTTTATAACCCAAATGATATAGAAAAATTAGAAAAATTCATGAAAGACAAGCCTGTTGCCGAAAGGGAAATAGGTTCTCAATTAATATTTGAAATGTCATGCTTTGCAGAATCATCGCAATGCAGGAGAAAAATACTTCTTCATTATTTTGGTGAAAACTTTGATGAAGAAGATTGTAATAAAATGTGTGATAATTGCAGACATCCAAAAACTATGCACGAAGTATCTCAAGAATTATGTGATGTTCTTGAAGCAGTAAAAGAAACTGCAGGAAAAGTAAACCAAGAACATATTATTGATTTAATCAGAGGCGAAAAATCTGATGATGTAAAAGCCTATCGTCATGACCAATTAGAAAGCTTTGGTATCGGAAGCGAAAAAGATGCTAATTTCTGGAAAAGTGTTATAAAACTTGCCCTTTTAGAAAACTATATTCAAAAAAATATAGAAAACTATGGCTTATTAAGTATTACTACATTAGGCGAAAATTATTTAAAAAATCCTAAAACCCACAAATTAGCAATTGACCAGGAATTTGAAAAAGTTTCAGACGAAGATTACGAGCAATTTCAAATTGAAAATGTATATGACGAAGTGCTTTTTGCACAATTGAAAGAATTGCAAAAACAAGTAGCAAAAAGCGAAAATCTTCCACCTTATGTTATTTTTCAGGAACCTTCGCTCGAAGAAATGGCGACCAAATACCCCATTACAATGGAGGAATTTGAAAACATACAGGGTGTAGGCAAAAACAAAGCCAAAAAATTTGGTCAGCCATTTGTTGCTCTAATAGCACAATATGTAGAAGAAAACGAAATTGAACGTCCACAAGACATGGTACTTAAAACCGTGGCAAACCGTTCGGGTAAAAAAATTCAGATAATACAAAATATTGATAAAAAAGCCGACCTCGAAGACCTTTGTATTTCACTAAACATGAGCTTTGACGAATTACTTGCCGAGCTTGAAAATATTGTTTATTCTGGCACAAAAATTAATATAAAGTACTTTATAGATCAATTAATGGACGAAACAACTCAGAAAGATATTTACGATCATTTCCGTAGTTCGCAGGTTGATGATATTGATGCAGTAGTTAATGCTTTTAATGGAGAATTTACTCACGAAGAACTTGGTTTGATGAGAATACAATTTATTTCTGATGTGGCTAACTAATATTACCTATTGCATTTGCAAATGATAAAGTCAGGTAATAGTTTCATAGAAGAATTAAAGTGGAGAAATATGCTCCACGATATAATTCCGGGGACAGAAGAAATCTTAAAAAAAGAAGTAGTTACAGGATATATAGGTTTTGACCCAACTTCTGATTCGCTTGGAGTAGGAAATTTAGTTCAAATAATGACTTTACTTCATTTTCAAAAAGCTGGCCATAAACCTATAGCTTTAATTGGCGGAGCTACAGGAATGGTAGGCGACCCCAGCGGCAAAAGCGAAGAAAGAAATCTTTTAGACGAAAACACCCTTAAACACAATCTTGAATGCCAAAAAAAACAACTCGAAAAGTTTCTTGATTTTAATTGTGGAGCAAACTCTGCCGAAATTGTAAATAACTACGATTGGTTTAAAAATTACAACTTCTTAGATTTTATTAGAGAAATTGGCAAGCACATTACAGTAAATTATATGCTTGCAAAAGACTCGGTAAGCAAAAGGCTTGAAAATGGTATGTCGTTTACTGAATTTAGTTATCAATTGGTACAAGGCTATGATTTTTATTGGCTTTATACAAATAAAAATGTAAAACTTCAAATGGGTGGTAGCGACCAATGGGGTAATATAGTTACAGGCACCGAACTTATTCGCCGAAAAACTCAAGGCGAAGCATTTGCACTTACCACCCCATTAATTAAAAAAGCCGATGGTACTAAATTTGGCAAAACCGAAAGCGGAAATGTTTGGCTTGACCCTAAAAAAACTTCACCATATAAATTTTATCAGTTTTGGTTAAACGCCTCTGACGATGATGCAAAAAATTACATTAGAATTTTCACATTATTCAATGAAGAAGAAATAATTGAACTTGAGAAATTGCACAATTCAGAGCCACATTTAAGGCATTTGCAGAAAACTCTTGCCAAAGATATTACATGCAGAGTTCATTCTGTTGACGAGTACAAAAAAGCTTATGAAGCTTCACAAATTTTATTTGGCAAATCAACATCAGAGTCATTCTACAATATTGACGAGCAAACACTACTCGATATTTTTGAAGGTGTCCCCAGTTTTAATATTGCATCAAGCGAAATAAATTCCGGCATAAATATAGTAGATTTTTTAACTCAAACTACAAATATATTTCCCTCAAAAAGCCAGGCACGTGAAATGATTGCCAACGGCGGACTGAGTTTAAATAAAGAAAAATTGTCGGATATAAATTTCATTTTAAACAATTCAAATTTGATAAGCAACAAATATTTAATTGTGCAAAAAGGTAAAAAAAACTATTATTTAATTATATGTAATGTATAAAACTCTTTTGCTAATAACAGGTATAGTAACAGCAATATTTTCGGCAATTATATTTTTCGAAATCGGATACAATATATACAATTATTTAAATTTAAAATTTCTGGTAACAAATATTTCAATTATTACCGATTTAGTTCATTTTATTGCAGCTACCCTATTTGCAATATGTTCTTTTGGATTTATTAAACAAAAAATGGTAACTAAAAATATTTTACTATTTGCTACAATCCTTTTAACGGTTTTTTATTCAATTCTAATAATCTATTTAAAAAATATTGTTTCAATTGAGTATATCAATGTAAAATCATATTTTTTCAGAGTAAGCTATTCAGCATTTCTTACATTTATAGCATGGAATTTTATAATTAAACTTTCTGATGAAAAGTTATAAGCAAATCACACATTTATTTTTAAGTTACAAAAACCTGCAATTTTATAAAAAACCTGCATAGTGCTGCCGGTATTTTGCTTAAAAACCATAGCCGAATTATGTTTTACTTCAGTTAAAAGTTGATTATTTTTCATTATTCCTTTCAAATGCTCATTAAAATTAAAGCCATTATGAATTGCAAAACCAATCTTATTTCTTTTAAAATAGCCAGCTTCGGGAAATTTTGAATATTTATACCCAAAAAAAACCGGAATTCCATATACCGAAGGCTCTATTATATTGTGCAAAGCTCCGCTAAAACCGCCACCAACCAATGCTACTTTACCATATTTGTAAATAGAAGAAAGATATCCGACCACATCAATTATTAATACTTTTGTGGTTTCGTCAATTTCATTTTTAGTGAATCTTGCAGTTTTAAAATCTTTAAAAATTTTCTCAATATTTATTAAATGCTTTTCAGAAATATCATGTGGCGCAATTATCAATTTTAAAGTATCTTTATTTTTTGATAGACTGTATTTTAATATTTCTTCTTCGGCTTGCCAAGTACTGCCTCCAACAATTACAAATGAATTTTTGACAAATTCGGCAATAGGGGGAAATTCTTGCTCTGATTTCGAATTTGCAATTACACGGTCATAACGCAAATCGCCCGATACAGTTACGTTTTTAATGCCTTTACTTCCTAAAATCTTTAGCGAATGTTTGTTTTGAACAAAAATATGGTCAAATTTTTTCAAAACATTAAAATATATGTAGCCATACCATTTAAAATAAATTTGTTCTTTATTGAATATTGCATTTATGAGAATAGTTTTAATTTCTTGTCGCTTCAAATAAAACAAATAATTTAACCAAAATTCATATTTAACAAATACGGCAATACTTGGTTTTAAAATATCTATAAAATCATGAGCGTTTTTTACGGTATCAAGAGGCAAGTAGAATACTCCGTTTACACCATTATAATTTTTTCTGATTTCATAACCCGAAGGCGAAAAAAAGGTTAAAATTAAAGTAATTTTTTCGTTTTTAATCTTATTCAATTCTTCTATAACAGGTCTTGCCATTTCAAACTCGCCAAGGGATGCACAATGAAACCATATAATTTTTTCATTGCTTTGCAACTTAAATAATCTAAGTTTTTCTCGCCAGTTTAATCTGCCATAATAGCCATCAGCAAGTTTTTTATTAAAAAATCTTCCTACCCAAAAAATGATTGATAAAATTTTAATTGATAAATTGTAAACTAATATCAAATTGCAGAGAATAAAGGTTCAAAGTTAATTTTTAAAAAGTAAATTTAAAAAAAAAGTCCCGATACTGCTTTAGTATCAGGACTTGAGGTATAGTTGTTTAATATTAACGTTTCAGAGTTTGGCGAAGGTGGCGAATACGAAGCACGAAACTGTCAACAAGCACAACATTTGACACGAAGCACAAATGTTCAATTAACCAAATAACCGCCATTTTCGCTAAGCCCTTGCTAGCAGCAGCACTTATTATTCCACAATTATTTTACGTGTAAAAAAGCCAGTCGTTGTTTCACACTTTATTATATACAACCCATTTTGTAAGTCGGGAATACGTAGTTGATTGGTATTACTCTCACTAAAAACTACCTTCCCAGTCATGTCGATGAGGACCGTTTTTAGTATTTTTTCTGAAGTTATAATGTTGATGATGCTATGAGCAGGATTCGGATAGATATAAATGGGAGCCATAGAAGTGTTCTCATTAATATCTGTTGTCATACAAATACTGCCAATTGCATTACTTGTAAAAATTCCCACCGGTGAAAGATTGAATTTAAACATGTATTTATATCCAACCTGTGCGCCCAAATTGAGAATCTGACTAGGGGTCATTGAAAAATGAGTAGCAGAATCATAAGTCACTTGCCCGAACATAACATTTGGCCAATGAAATTGTACTAATTCTACTTTTGATTGCTGTGAAAGATTTACGAGCGTTTGAACGAATAGAGTGTCTATGGATGTCCAATAGTCAAATACATCTCTGGAATATATAAGTTGACTCGTTCCAACAGGTTGTGTAATATTGCTTACTTCGCCATTAGTTGCTTTATAACACCAGGATTCCCCGATAATCAGTTTTTTATTATTGGCATCTGCTACGGAATCTATTCTAAATGCCATGTTATTAATATAGCTAAAATGAGGAGGATATATATGATAGTCAATATAATCTACATTGGTCTGAGTAGCAATTTTTTCAAAAAAACTATAATCATCCCAGGTTCCAGCCCCCGCGCCAAGCAATGTTGAGCCAACGCTTAAATTACCTGTAAAGTAATTAACAAGCGAAATAGTGCTGTCAACACTATAATCAATCATATTATATAGATTATATTCTTGAGTCTGTGGCTCCATTTCCAATGTGAGATAGTCTGGTTGTAAAGAATCCAAAATGGTTTGCATCATTTGCAACTTTTCCTGCTTGAACCGAACCACCTCAAGTGAATCGTCTGTCAGTATATTATTGTCGGGGTTGAAATAATGTTTCTTAATATCACCGGTTAATTTTGGCTCACCAAATACAGAATCTACAAATGCAGCTTGGCAACCAATAATTAATTTAAATCCTTTCTTTTTTATTTTTTGACTAACAGTCATATAAAAATCAAGATAGTATTGTGAATTTGTAAAGGAATTCACAAGCATTGGGTATTGTAGGGTCAAATCGACAGCTTTATATCCCAATGTGTCAAATGCCATTAACATGGTGTCAATTTTGGAGTAGAGAGCATTTTGATAAGCTGGTATTGGGTAAGGATAAGCTGTGTCAGGCGTAAACAAGGCGTAACCTCTATTGCTATTAGCCAGCATTAAATTACCTGCAAAATTGGTACAATAGGATTGGTTGTCCCATCGGTTAACAACCTCTGTATTTATCTGTTTAAGTTTGAGTATAAGCTGAACCTTTGCCGTACTCCATTCAGAGGGGACTTGAGCCATTAAAGTCGATAAGAACGAAACCGAGAATAGTCCAAGTAAAATAATTTTTTTCATGTTTTCTACGTTATTGTTATTGTCTATTTGACGTTCATATTGCCTATTGGTTTATATTAGTGTTGCTGCTAACTATCTTTTATAACATTTAACAAATGCCGCCCATTGCCTATCAGTTAATATTCCGTGCAATTGTCTCAGCATTTTATCATGGCAATTTTTGAAAGCATCAGCAAGTTTTTCTTTCAAATGAAGGTCTCTAAGTTCTTTATGAAAAGCCATTCTGATTCTTTTAAGTCTTGCTTCAAGTTCGCTTTTTGTAATTTCGTTGTTTTTGTATAATTTAATTTGTGCTTCGGCTAACTCCTTGTATTTTTTCTGCAATTCGGCATGTATTGTTCTTGCTCTTTTTATTGCAGAAGCATTGCAATCTTTAAATTCAGCCAATATAATTGCTAATTTTCTGTATTGGTCTGAATCTAACCCTAATCCTTTTAAACAACGCAAAAACGAGTTGTCTTTTATGTGTTTTCTATTATCTGTATTACCTCCTATTGCTCCGCTTGTTTCGCTCAAATCTTCAGAAGTTACAAGATAATCTGTAGGGATACCTTCGTTTTGTACTGCAATTTCAGAAGTGTTGTCATCTAAATAAACTTCAAGAACATCGCTTTCATTGTCAGTTTGTGTTACCAAAGATTGAATTTGATAATCTAAGTTTTCGGAATCAGTAAAATTTTGATTTAAAGTATCTTTTTGACATCCTACCATTCCCAATGCCATTAATCCAATAGCAAGTGCTGTGTTTTTTAAATTCCTTTTCATGATCTTAATTTTTTAAATTTTACCTCTTAGACATACGATAACTTTAAAAACATTTCAATTAAATTAAAAATAATTTTTAAGCGTTGATTTTCAAATAAATATTTTTTAAAATTTATTCAAAAAACTCTTCTTCCGAAGCCTTTTTTAAAAATATAGGAATAGCTAAACTGCATTTTAAACCTGTAAGAAAGTCAATTCTTTTATCAGTATCTGATAATCGGGTATCATAGTTAAAACTTCGGCGACTTTGTGTAAAACCCTCAATAAATTCAATACCTAAAGAAAAATTCAATCGTTTTCGAGGGTCGAAAAACCGGTACCCTATATATTGAGAAACAAATGGACCGCTTGTGTATCTATCGTAGCCTTTTTTCATCTCATCAGTTAACTGGGGAACTGTTTTAGTCGAAAAAATTTTGATGCGATGACTTAAATATCCGGCACTTGCATGTAATTGCAAACCCGAGTTTTTATTATTGTTAAATGAAATTATTTTCCCAAAAACCAGTCCTAAATTCATGCCTCTTTGTTCGAGACCGGTTACCGAAAATTGCCCATTTTGGTCAATTATCTCACCGCTAATTCCTCTTATAGAGTCAAGAATACCCGATTCTTTTACATTTTTTCCCCATATAAAATACCCGTTTACTCCCCAAAGCCAATTTTTTTTGTTTTTTAATAAAATTTCTCCACCAATTGAAGAATTGGTTCCAAATCTTTTACTCATATCTTTCCCCGGAATTTGATATTTGTAAGTCAAATCAAAAACTAAAATCTGTTTTTCTTCAAATTTGCGTTTAAAAATATCTTGTGAGAATATTGATTGACACAAAAAGCCGAGAATTATTATAAAAAATACTTTTTTCAACTATTTAATTTAAAAAAAAGACTAATGGCAAAAATAATTTTAAAAAACTATATTAATTTCATCCGATTTACAAGCGTTTTGATGAGATTGCATTTATAAAAAATCTCATTGCACGTAAAGAATATTAAATTTGCAAAAAATCAAATAAATTAATGAAAAATATACAAATGGTTGACCTGCAAGGTCAATACAATAAAATAAAATCTGAAATTGATACTGCAATTTTTGAAGTAATTGAATCAACAAAATTTATAAAAGGTCCTCAGGTTGAAAAATTTGCTAATAACCTTGCAAAATACACAGGAGCAAAGTTTGTAATACCTTGTGCAAACGGAACAGATGCCCTACAAATAGCGATGATGGCATTAGATTTAAAGCCCGGTGACGAAGTTATTACAGCAACTTTTACCTATGCCGCAACTGCAGAAGTTATTGCATTGCTTGGTTTAACACCTGTTTTAGTAGATGTAGATGAAAAAACTTTTTGTATAGACCCTGTATCAATAGAAAAAGCAATTACTCCCAAAACCAAAGCTATAGTGCCGGTTCATCTATTTGGGCAATGTGCCGATATGGAGTCAATCATCAAAATTGCACAAAAACACAAATTATATATAATTGAAGATTTGGCTCAAGCTATTGGCTCAATATACACATTCGATAATGGAGATAAAAAACAAGCCGGAACTATGGGACATATTGGAACAACATCATTTTTCCCCTCAAAAAATCTTGGCTGTTATGGTGATGGAGGTGCATTGTTTACAAACGACGAAATTCTTGCCGAAAAAATTAAAATGATAACAAATCATGGTCAAAAAATCCAGTATTATCATGATATAATCGGAGTAAATTCAAGACTTGATACCTTGCAAGCAGCCATACTTGATGTTAAATTAAAATACCTTGACGAGTATTGCAAAGCAAGGCAAAAAGTAGCTGAATTTTATGATACAGCTTTTGCAGAACACCAAAAAATTATAATTCCGAACAGAGATTCAAAATCAACTCATGTTTTTCACCAATACACATTAAAACTAAATGGAATAGACAGAGATGAATTGAAGAAAAAACTTACAGAAATGAGCATTCCAAGTATGATATATTATCCCTTACCACTTCATTTTCAAAAGGCATTTGGGGCTGAAAATTATAAAGCCGGAATGTTTCCTGTTTCAGAATTGTTGTGCAAAACAGTACTTTCGTTGCCCATAAGTACCGAAATGGATAATGAACAATTAAATTATATTACACAAGGAGTAATAAAGGCAGTAAAAGAATAGTAAAAAATGAAAATAGCAGTAATAGGCACAGGATATGTAGGATTGGTAACAGGCACTTGTTTTGCCGAAGTCGGTATTGATGTAGTTTGTATTGATATTGATAAAACAAAAATTGAAAACCTAAAAAGTGGAATTTTACCAATATATGAGCCCGGACTTGAAGAAATGGTAATTAGAAATTTTAATGAGAAGAGATTAAAATTCAGTACCGATATTTCAAAAAGCATTAAAGATTGTGATGTAGCATTTATTGCAGTAGGTACTCCTCCGGGAGAAGATGGAAGCGCCGATTTAAAATATGTAATAGAGGTAGCATCGCAAATTGGGCAAAACATGAACAATTACGGAGTGATAGTTACCAAAAGTACAGTACCAGTAGGCACAGCAGAAAAAGTTAAAAATGCAATTAAAAATGCTTTAAAAACCAGAAACCTGAAATTAAATTTTGATGTGGCTTCAAACCCCGAATTTTTAAAAGAAGGTGCAGCAATTGAAGACTTTATGAAGCCTGATAGAATTATTGTAGGTGTAGAAACAAAACGAGCCGAAGAAATAATGCGAAAACTATACAAACCCTTTTTGCTAAACGGTCATCCAATAATATTTATGGATATACCATCAGCCGAAATGACCAAATATGCAGCAAACGCAATGCTTGCCACAAAAATTAGTTTTATGAACGATATTGCAAATCTTTGCGAAATATTAGGTGCAGATGTTTCTCAGGTAAGGCAAGGCATAGGTAGCGACCCTCGTATAGGTCAAAAATTTATTTATCCAGGAATTGGTTATGGAGGTTCATGTTTTCCAAAAGATGTAAAAGCCCTGATTAAAACAGCTTCGGAAAATAAATACAAAATGAAGATTTTAGAAGCGGTAGAATCAGTAAATGAATATCAAAAAACTATTTTATTCGAAAAAATAAAAAAACATTACAAAAATATTAAAGGTAAAAAATTTGCCATTTGGGGTTTATCATTTAAACCCAAAACAGATGACATGCGTGAGGCGCCAAGTCTTGTAATTATTGAAAAATTATTAAACGAAGGTGCTGAAGTAACCGTATATGACCCGGTAGCAATGGTAGAAGCAAAAAAGGTTTTAAAAAATACGGTTAAATACGCAACTTCGCCTTACGATGCACTATCAAAAAATGATGCACTTGTTATAGTAACCGAATGGCCTGAGTTTCGTTCGCCTGATTTTGCAGAAATAAATAAAAGAATTAAAGATAAAGTGATTTTTGACGGTCGCAATATATTTGATGCCCAAGAAATGAAAGAATTAGGCTTTAAGTATTATTGTATAGGCAAAAAATAACAAATCAAAACACAAAAACCATCCAAATCCCCAAAAGTAAAGGTATTTACTTTGTAAAAATAAAAGCCGTCAATGATGTTTTTGTGCAGAGGGTTTTGGTTTTTTGAGGGGGTGGATGTGGTCTTTTATGCCCCCCAAGATTCAGGTTTATTTCTGAATGATAAAATCGAGTTTTTTTCATCTATATTTATTATTCCTTTGTCAAAAGCTGCGCTTAATACCACATCCAAATTGCACAAACTGTCAAAACAAACATTATTTTGATTAAAAAGATTTTTTGCCTTTTCAAATCCATAAGTCATAATACTAATTAACCCGAGAACATTCATTCCCCCATCAATTAAAGCATTGTAGGCAATAAGACTACTACCTCCGGTAGAAATATGGTCTTCTATCAAAACCGTTTTTTGTCCTGCAATGTAATTTCCTTCAATTTGCTTCATCATTCCATGTTTTTTTGATTCCTGTCGTACATACACAAATGGAAGATTTAGTTTATCGGCAATTAAAATTCCCATTGGTATTCCGCCGGTAGCAACACCGGCAATAACTTCAACATCTGGAAATTTATACTTAATTAGTTCTACAAAACACCTCAAAACTTCATTTCTTGCCGAAACATCAGAATTTATAACTCTATTGTCACAATAAATGGGAGATTTAATTCCCGATACCCAAGTAAAAGGGTTTTCTACATTAAGTTTAACCGCATTAATATCAAGTAAAATATTTGCTACAGTTTCGGTATTTTTTTGTGTTGTTACATTTGATTGCATTATAATTTCTCAATTTAAAATATTCTATTATTTTTCAAGTTTATCTTTAATGAGTTTTGAAGCAATTTTAGGGTCTGCTTTTCCGCCAGAAAGTTTCATCACTTCGCCCATAAATAAGCCTAATAAACCGGTTTTACCACTTTTGTATTCATTTATTTTTTGAGGATATTTATTTAGAGCAGTTTCTATTAATTTTTCAAGTTCAGTTGTATCCGAAGTTTGAATAAGATTTAATCTTTGGGCAATTATTTCAGAGGTGTCGTTTGGGTGGTTAATAAGTTCGGCAAATACCTTTTGTGCCGCACTATTGCTTATTTTTCCTTCATCTATAAGATTTATTAAATTTGATATTTTTTCGGGACTTAGTTTAAAATCATCAAATTCTAAAGCATTTTCGTTCAAATATCCTTTAATATGAACCATAGTCCAGTTGGCGGCTGCTTTGTAATTTGAACATGTTTTACATATACTTTCGAAAAAAGCAGCAATTTCTTTTGTTTCTGTAAGTACTGAAGCATCGTAACTGCCGAGATTGTAATTATTTAAAAATTTCTCATAGAGTTGTTCGGGCAATTGAGGCATTTGTTTAGCAATTTGTTTAATCATTTCGTCAGAAACAATCAAAGGAGGCAAATCAGGTTCGGGAAAATATCTGTAATCATTAACCATTTCCTTGCTTCGCAAACTGAAAGTTAGATTTTTCAATGCGTCAAAACTACGTGTTTCAGCAGCTATTTTTTCTCCTTTTTCAATTGCAGTAATTTGTCTTTCGGTTTCAAACTCTATTGCTCTTTTTACATTGCTCATAGAATTCATATTTTTCACTTCTACCTTTGTACCAAACTCGCTGCTGCCAATTGGTCTTACAGAAATATTACAATCACAACGCAAACTGCCTTCTTCCATATTTCCATCACATACATCAAGATATCTTAAAATCTTTCTTACTTCGGTTAAAAACTGGAATGCTTCTTCACCTGTTCTTATATCGGGTTCGGTAACAATTTCTATCAAAGGTGTACCGGCTCGGTTATAATCAATGAGAGAATTTTGAGGTTCAATGTCATGTATGCTTTTACCGGTATCTTCTTCCATGTGTGCTCTTGTAAGTCGTATTTTTTTGCTTGTACCATTTTTAAGTTTTATTTTTACAAAGCCACCTTTGCAAATTGGTGTATCAAATTGAGTTATCTGGTAGCCTTTGGGTAAATCAGCATAAAAATAATTTTTTCTTGAATATTTGTTGTACCTTTCTATTTGGCAATTAAAAGCCAATCCTATTTTGATAGCTTTCTCTACTGCATTTTTGTTATGACGTGGCAAAGTACCGGGATGGGCAAGACTTACAACACTTACATTGGTATTGGGATGATTGCCGTATTCTGCTCTATCACCGCTAAAAGCTTTGCTTTTGGTAAGTAACTGGGCATGAATTTCGAGGCCGATAACTACTTCATATTTGCTGTTCATTTATTTTGCAAATTTACAGAAAGTTTACTGTAAGAGTTTTTTCGGCAATTTTTCCATTGTAATCTTCTACTTTAAAGTACAATTTGTAGGTAACGGGTACAAGAACAGGTTTTAATTCTAACTGGTACTCCTGATTATAAGTAGTACTGTTTTCAATTGTTTTATCATAAATAATTTCATCATTGTTTTTTATTAGAATATTTTTAATAGTACCCGATGCTGCAAAATTTGCCTTTAAAAATCTTAGTTTTGTTCCACTAAGTGTTGTGTCGGAATATACAAAGGTAGGTTGATGTGTCCATGGATCAATACCGAGATAGAAGCTTATTACAGGGGTTTGTGCTGCAATTGGCGGGTCAATTTTTATACATGAATTTAAAGCCAGAAACATTGACAATACTGATATATTTAATAATTTTTTCATAATTAATTTTTGCTTGAATTGCCAAGTGAAATTCCAAAATTTGCTCTTATGTAAATATTATCATCAGGAAATTCTCTCCCATAAACACCCGGAATGTTATAAATACCGGGTACCATAGTAATTTCTAACCCAAAAGATGAACCTACAGATTTGAGAGAAGTCCAAAGAATACCCAATCTACAGCCTATAAGGTTTTTCATCAATGGTTCAATTACAACATTTTCATTGGGCAATTGGTCTTTGAGGTACGACCCGCCAAGTGGCTCATATCCTCGTTTTTCTAATTTTATAAAGCCCGGAGGTGCAGCAAAAATCGAAAATCTAAGTGTTCGGGTAAAATCGA
Organism: Bacteroidota bacterium; assembly: GCA_013359235.1. GTDB lineage: Bacteria > Bacteroidota > Bacteroidia > NS11-12g > UBA9320 > JABWCE01. Next base: position 63,938 of record JABWCE010000010.1, on the reverse strand, counting down.
GTTTGTATGGCTCACCCTTTCCTGTGGTTATCCATCCTATAATCATTCCAAATGGGTTTACAATTGGCGAAATTGGAAATGCAACACCTCGCAAATGCCTTTCTTTCACATTTTCAATACCAACTTGCAGGCAAGTAGTTTTCATTTTTGTTTTAAATAGGTATTCATTGTATGTTTTTGCTGTTTCAAGCGTATCCCAGTATGGTTTTTGAGTGTTTTCGCCTCTGCCGTAATAAGTCCAGTCTTTTGTAACAGTAAAGTGATGAAAGCCAATTGTAAAGTAATTGTATGTTGATACCTGACTTTTTTCTTTTGCACTCAATTTTATTTTAAACTGCGGATTTATATATAAATATTTGCTTTCAAATCTTTTTCCGGTACGGGCGTATTCAAGTTCATAGCCAAATTTTTTGTTTAGTATGTTAAAACCTGTAGAATGTCCGTTGTATGCATGGGCATCGAGCATTATCGGATTCATGATATTATAATAAAACTGAAACAAACGCTGTGAGTAAAGGGTTTTACCAGTAAATAAAAAAAGTGTTAAAAAGAGAAAAACTATACATTTTTTTTCTCCATAAAAACTATAAAATTTCATGTTGCAATAATATTTATTAGGGTTTGAATTTTTATTATTTTTCAAAAAATTATTACCTGAAATCTCCAATTTCATATCTTAAGCCAAGATTAAAACAAACATACCAAAACCTGAGTTTTTCTAATGTATTTTCTGCAGCATTCATCATATTTATTTTAAATAAAAAATCGCTTGTTACCCAAAATTTGCTTCTTACATTTACATCCACCCTCCCGCCTGATTGTAGAGTTAAATTCATTTTTGCAGCATTGTAACCTGTATTTTTAAATTTGAATTTGTTTTCGCCCTTCATTGTAAAACCTTGAAGAAAAATTGCCATATTCTGGTTTATTAAAAACTGTGGTGTAATACCAATATTAAACCACCCTGTAAAATTGTGCATTTGTTCTCTTGGTGTAACTTGAAAATTGTAACCTATTGGAAATTCGAGATAGTTGAAATGATAGGTAAAATATCCGTTTTTTTGTGCTGCTTGCGATAAGTCGTGTATTTGACCTAAGTCAGGGTGAACGGTATCTTGAAATTTATAATTTAATCTTTCTCTTTCAAATCCTATTTGATTGTAAGCTATTCCCCAAAAAAATTCTCTTCCCGGCTTTTTCTCATATAAAAATAAAACACCAGCATTAGGCATAAAGCCAACTTTATCAGCATTGTCTAATGAATCTTTTCTATTTTCATAATCCGAAACCAATATTCTTTTGGTAAAGTTTATACCAATGTATGGTTTTAAAAATTTTTGTCCAAACGAATTTAAAAACAGTATTAAGAATACCGAAAATAATATGTTAGATTTCATTTAATGTGGCAATTTATAACTTAAAAATGGATAAAAATCACGCCGAAGATGTTTTATTTAAAAAACGCCAAGTTGCAGAAATTGAAATAAAAAACAAACTAAAAGTCAATGCCCACCAAATACCATAAATTCCGAGTTTTGTATTTAAACCCAGAAATAAAGCCAATGGAATACCAATTAGCCAATAGGCAACAAATGTAAGGTATGACGGTATTTTTGTATCATGCAACCCTCGAAGCAAGCCAAGGCTAATAGCCTGCATACCATCAACAATCTGAAAAACCGCAGCAATAAGCAATAATTTTGAAGCAGTATTTAGTACCGGCAACTCTTTTGTGTAAATACCTGTTAATGGTTTATTAAAAAATATAAAAATCAATGCAAAAATTACTTCTACCATTATTATAAGTTTTAGTGAAGAAATACCGTACTTACGTGCCGCCGTAATATCATTTTTTGCATAATATTCTGCAACATACATACTGCCCGATACTGAAATACCAACGGCAAACATAAATGTGAAACTTGCAATATTTATTGCTATCTGATGCGAAGCCTGCTGTACCGAACCAAGTTTGCCAGCAATTATAGCAGCGCCCGAAAAAGCTACAATTTCAAAAAAGAACTGAAAACCGGCCGGAACCCCAAGTTTTAGTATTGGTTTATAATAGTTTGTTTTTGATAACAAACCGCTAAATGTATCTTTAATTCTAAATCCAATTTTTTCAGTTCTGAAAATATAAATCGAAATGCAAACAGCCATAAAAATTCTTGCTAAAAGTGTTGCTAGACCAGCTCCAGTAAGTCCCATAGCTGTAAAACCAAGATTTCCATAAATAAAAATCCAATTAAAAAAAATATTAAGTAAAAGAGCAAAAGTTGTTATTATCATTGGAATTTTTGTTATAAAAAAACCATCGCAAACGCTTTTGCCCGAAAGATACCAATTCATAGGAAATACCGAAACAGCCAAAAGCAATAAAAACGGACGGGCTAATTTTACAACCTCCTTTTCTTGTCCAAGTTGCGGTAAAATTATAATTATTATCATTAAACAGATAAAAATTAAAATAGAGGTAAGCTGCCCTGTTATTAATAAATCTCTAAAAAAAGCCGGTAAAATTGACTCTTCATTTTTTACCCTATATGCTGTTATCATAGGTGTAGTTGCCGATATCAAACCTATTCCAAAAATTGATACAAGAAAAAAAATACTTACTGATAAACCTGTTGCAGCAATAGATGTATGACCGAGTTTGCCCACCATTACTGTATCAGCCATACCCATAAGCACAAGGCTAAGTTGCCCTCCTATTATTGGCAATCCGGTGATTAAAATCTTCTTTACTCTATTTCCTACACCAAATTTTTCAATCATCTTAACAATTTTTCATCATTTATTCGTTCCAAATTTTCCAACTTACTTCGGCTTGTGTTTTTAGTGCTTCCATACCATTTAATGTTTTACAGCCTTTTTCTCTACCTTTTTGCAAAAACAAAGTATTTTGGGGATTGTAAATCATATCAAACAAAATATTTGTTTTGTTTAGCAATTGGTAAGGTAATTCAGGAATTTCAATAACTTTTGGATACATACCTACAGGGCTTGTATTTATTATCAAATTGTAATTTTTTAATGTTTCACTGTTTATTTCTTTATAGTTTATAAATCCTTCGCCGCGTTTATTTCTTGAAACCGTTAAAAAATCAATTTTCATTTCGTTTAATACAAAAGCTGCTGTTTTCGCAGTTCCACCGCTACCAAGTATTAAACACGATTTGATATTTTTTAAAGGCAAACTTTTAATTGATTGTAAAATGCCAAAATAATCGGTATTAAAGCCCTTCCACCGATTTTTACTGCATTTTATAGTGTTTACAGAGCCTATTTGTTCTGCAACGGGCGAAACTTCGTCGAGATATTTCAAAACAGCTTCTTTGTAAGGGATTGTTACATTCAACCCCACAATGTTTTTTTCATTTTTAAGGTCAGCAACTTTTTCAATATTATCAATATCGAAAAGGTTATAAACACAATTTTTAATATTAAATTTTTCAAATTTTTCTTCAAAATACTTTTTCGAAAAAGAATGAGTTAACGGATGACCTATCAAACCAAAAACTTTCATTTGATTATACTTTTTTTATAATCTTCAATTTTTGTTCGGTATTCAACTGGTATTTTTTTATAAATATTACTTAAAAAGAATACGGTCCCCAGCGTGTAGTAAGTACCGCTATACTTTTGAGAAGTTTTTTTACCAATTACAATTCTACTGCCAATGCCACCGCCTACTCCAATCCACCACGTTGCTGAATATAAAAAATTCAATCCACTTTCAATCGGAATAATCATCGAGTTTTTTCTTCCTAAATAGATATTTGATTGTGAAACATCAAATATCTGTGTACTTGCCGAGCCTACGCCTATTCTCAATGGAATATTCAAAGTCCATTTTTCTTTTTTATAAAACTTGTAATAAGCCAAAAAACCCAAATACCAAAACCGCGAAATCTCACGTCTTTTATATTCATCAGGCGAAAAGGCATTGTATGTTACAACTTTGTTTATAGGCGATCTAAGCCAGTAAATACCTGTTGACAATCCTAATTTGTTTCCAAATTCGCCTCCTAATGAGATATCGGAAACTTTATTTTTTGAATCGCCAATAAAGGTTTTACGCGATGAGAAACCGCCAATAATCTGAGGTTTAAAATTTTTGAGATAATATTTTGCCGAATCAAAAAACGATGATTTTGCCGTAAAACCCGAAAGTAAAATTATAAATATGTAAAAATACCTTTTCACAAAAATTGAAGTTACAAAAATAGGAAAGTAAAAGTGTAGAAATTTTATGTTATTCAAATTCAATCAACAATTTAATATTTGAAAAGTAAAAAAAAGTTTAAATATTTGAGCAATGAAAAAAACAGGTATTATAAATGGTCCAAATCTTAATCTAACGGGCAAAAGAGAACCTGAAATTTATGGTAAAAATTCATTTGATGAATTACTGATTGAACTTAAATCAAGATTTGAATTGCAAACCGAAATTTTTTATTTTCAAACAAATATAGAGGGTGAATTAATAAATAAAATTCAAGAATGGGGTTTTTATTTTGATGGGATTGTGCTGAATGCGGGGGCTTACAGCCATACGAGCATTGCAATTGCTGATGCTGTAAAATCAATAAAATCGCCTGTAATCGGAGTTCATTTATCAAATATTTATAATCGCGAAAACGAAAGACATACTGATTTGCTTTTAGGAGCTTGCAAAGGTAATATTTCAGGTTTGGGATTTGCAGGTTATAAACTTGCAATTGAGTATATTATTTCGTTATAAATTTGTTTGCGAAAATCTTTTTTGTCTATATAAATAAAATCCCAAAACAATGCTTTTGTTATACATACCGTAAGGGTGTAGCTGTTTTTCAGACTCGTTTTTTCTTTTGTTCAACCAGTATTTCATTTTGCCGTAAAACACAATATGAGCCCTCAGAATTGCCGCTATTTCTCTGAATTTAAACTCTGTTAAAAATTTGAAAGCTGCAAGCCCGTCAAACACAAATCGTATAAAAAGGGTTTTGAAAAGTACTTTTTCATTCAAATTTTTGCAAAGCAAAAACAAACCATTTCTAAAGTTGAGATATGTTTTATGTGGATTTCCAACGGGTAAAGTACCTCCACCAATATGATAAACTACAGATTCAGGACAAACCATAATTTTATACCCATCATTTTTCAATCGCCAACAAAGATCAATTTCTTCCATGTGAGCAAAAAAATCTTCATCTAAGCCACCAGATTTTTTCCAATATTCAGATTTTATTAGAAAACATGCACCGCTTGCCCAAAAAATTTCTCGTGTATCGTTGTACTGTTTTGTATCAAATTCAATAAAATTGAACCAACGCCCTCTACAAAACGGATAACCATATTTATCAATAAAACCACCCGAACCGCCTGCATATTCAAATTTATTTCGCGAATTGTAATCTAATAGTTTTGGTTGTACAACCGCAATTTTGCTATCACTTTGTGCCAAAGAAATTAATGGTTTTAACCAGTTTTGGGTTACTTCAACATCAGAATTGAGAAGTACAAAATAATCGGATTCAATTTGTTCGAGAGCCTTGTTATATCCACCTGCAAACCCATAATTTTCGTCAAAACAAATCAATTTTATCTCAGGGTAAAATTCTTTAATAAAATCAGCAGAGCCATCAATAGAAGCATTATCGGCTACGATAATTTCAAAATTGTCGTAATCGGTTTTAATGAGAAAAGGAATTAACTTTTCAAGGAAAAATCTGGTATTGAAATTAAGGATTACTATTGAAACCTTAGGCGACATACATCTAAAAAAAATCCCGCCAATTGAAAGTCTTAGCGGGAATTTTTGTGGTGCGGGACGGAATCGAACCGCCGACACAAGGATTTTCAGTCCTTTGCTCTACCAACTGAGCTACCGCACCTCTTTTTTGGGGCTGCAAATATAAAAACAATGTGTATAAATACAAACCGTAAAAATTAAATTATTTTTTTTGACAATAATAATTCAAAATATCTTGCATTCCGGGCTCGCCAAGTTGGTGTGCCTTGTTAAAATCAATACAAGCTTCTTCAGTTTTTTTGAAATTATTGAAAAAAATTATACCTCTGTTTTTGTATGCAGGCGAAAACTTAGGGTTTTTATCAATACACAATGTAAGAATTTTTAATGCCGACACCGAATCTTTAAAGTTTAACCTGCAAACAGATTTTAATAATAAAGCATTTGAAAAATATTTTGCCCTTGATAATGCACTATCAGCACAAATTTCGGCATTTTTAAAATCATTCAAAGACGAATACAAAACTCCCCAATCGGTATATGGCAATGGCGATTTGTTTTCAATCTTGCACGATTTTTTAAAATAATCATTTGCTTGCTGCAATTCACCATTTGTTGAATATATCAAAGCTGCCTGATAGGGCGAAATCCAGTCATTTGAGTCAAGCGAAAATGCTTTTAAATAATCTTGCAATGCCAGATCCATTCTCTTTTCTTTGTCTTTATAATAATTTGCTCTAATACCGTAAGCTCTTGCTATGTATGGTGTTTCGGGGTTTATAGATATTATTTTCTCGGCAAGAGTTTTATCATTTTTCCAAATTTTTGTTTGCAAAAAACTTAAAATTATTAAAACTACTGCGGCTATATACGAAAAGTATTCGGCTTTTGTTTTGTTTTGGGTTTTAAAATCAGAAATTAAATTGCCTATTATATAGAAAACTCCAATGTTTGCAAGATATCCGTACCTGTCTGCAACTATAAAAAGCCTTGATGGTACTATCTGAAAAATAAAAATGAGGTTGCTGTAAAAAAACAAAATTCCAAATAGAATTATACTTTTATGTTTTTTGAGCTTAAAAACAGTAAAAATTGATATAGCAACCACTGCAGCCGATACATAATAAAGGTATGGCAAAAAACCTTCGGTTTTAATTGGGTAAACGTAAATTGGCGACAACTCGAATGGCAAAAGTATTTTTACCAAATACCAAATAATTTCATAATTGAGAATAAAAAAATAATCATAAGCGGTATAAACAGAGCTTGAAAAAGCAATGTTTTCGGTTGTTTCAGTATTTAAAAAAGCTAAAACTCCAAAAATTAAAGAAAGTAGAAAAACAGGAATTTTATCAATAAAAAACTTAAAATCAATTTTAGTTTTAAAAACAAATATTTCTATTACAATTATTGAAAGCGGAAAACTTACAGCATGTACTTTCGAAAAAAGAGCAAGTATAAAAAACAGAAAACAATATATTAATGATAATTTTTTAAAATTATTTTTATATTGAATATAATGAATAAGAGCTATCAAATAAAAACAAACATACATAACACTACTGCGGCTTGAAATCCAAATTACAGGCTCAACGACAAGTGGATGTACAGCAAAAAGAAAAGTTGTGATTTTTACAACAGTTTGATTGGCTCCTAATAATCGGCAAAATCTGTAAACTAAAAAAATATTGAAAACATGAAAAGCTAAGTTTAAAAAATGATGAAAAAAAGGATTGAGACCAAACAGAAAATTTGAAATTGCAAAGCTCAAAACCGGCAAAGGTTGATACATCAAAACATAGTATTTTTTGAAGTAAAGTAAAACATTTGAAAAATTGAGTTTTAAAATTTCGGGATAATTAAAAAAATATTCATTATCGTCAAAATTTAAAATATCAGAACTTAAACCTTTAAAAAATACTACAATAGCTACAAGTGCTGTAAACAATAAAAAATTATCAATTCCATTGATGTAATTTTTTTTTTCGTTTTTCATCTAATATTTATTCGGAGAAAACCGGTAATTTTCTTGGAGAATATTTTGCAACGGCTTCGGCAATTGCTTTAATATGTTCGGGTGTAGTGCCACAGCACCCTCCGGCAATATTAAGCATTTCGTTTTTTGCAAAATCTTCGATTACTGCAGCCATACTTTGCGGGGTTTCGTCATATTCTCCAAAAGCATTTGGCAAACCAGCATTAGGATAACAACTCACAAAACAATCGGCAATTTGAGAAATTTGATAAATATAAGGCTTCATCTGGCTTGCCCCAAGTGCACAATTTAGCCCAATGCTAAAAATATCGGCATGTTTTACCGAAATATAAAATGCTTCGGGAGTTTGTCCGCTTAGTGTTCTACCGCTTGAATCAGTTATTGTTCCGCTAACCATAACCGGAATATCTAAATTCTTTTCTTCTTTGAGTTCGTTTATAGAAAACAGTGCAGCTTTGCAATTCAAAGTATCAAAAACTGTTTCAACAATAAGTAAATCAACTCCTCCTTCAATCAATGCAGAAGCTTGCAGTTTATACGCTTGTGCCATTTCTTTAAATGTTATGGCTCTATATCCCGGATTGTTTACATCAGGTGATATTGAACATGTTTTGTTTGTAGGACCAATTGCTCCGGCTACAAAACGAGGTTTTGCAGGAGTTTTTAAACTCATTGCCTGTGTACACTTTTTGGCTATTTTGGCAGCTTCATAATTTATTTCGTAAACAAATTCTTCTGTATTGTAGTCGGCCTGGCTTATTGTAGTGCTATTAAAAGTATTAGTTTCTATAATATCGGCTCCTGCATTTAAAAATTCATTATGAATTGAAGCAATTAATTGAGCTTGTGTTAAAACCAATAAATCATTATTGCCTTTAAGAGATGTACCGAAATTGTTAAACCTTTCGCCTCTAAAATCATTTTCTGATAGCTTATGTTTTTGAATCATGGTCCCCATAGCTCCATCCAATACCATTATGCGTTTGGCTAAAATATCTTCGAGATTTTTTTTTACACTCATCACTATTTTTTTTACAAAACTATCTTTAAATTAAGAATAATAAAAGAGCATGATTTTTAATATAAATTTGCCGGCATGAGTGCAAAGTATGATGTAATAATTATAGGCAGCGGTATAGTAGGGCTTGCAACTGCTTATTCTTTATTGATTGAAAAACCGGAAATTAAGTTATTGATTTTAGAAAAAGAAAATGATGTTGCACATCATCAAACAGGTCACAACAGCGGTGTAATTCACAGCGGACTTTATTACAAACCCGGTAGCTTAAAGGCGTTAAATTGCATTAATGGATATAAAATGTTAATTGAATTTTGTGAACAAAACTCAATTAAATACGATTTATGCGGAAAAATAGTTGTTGCTACAAATCAAAACGAAACTGTTCAATTAAACATGCTTTATGAAAGAGGTATTAATAATGGGCTCCTTGGTATTAAAAAATTATCAAAAGAAGAGATTAAAGAATACGAGCCATATTGTACAGGAATTGAAGGAATTTATGTGCCTCAAACAGGTATAATTTCATACAAAGAAGTAAGTGATGTATTGCTAAATTTGATTTTGCAAAAAGGAGGCGAAATAAAATTCGGCTTTAATGTAAATGGCATTAAAATAAACTCAACCGTAAGTGTTTTTTCAAAAGAAAATGAGAAGGCAGAAGCAAAACTTATAATTAACTGTGGCGGTCTTTACAGCGATAAAATAGCTACTATGAAGGGGGATAAAATAGATACTAAAATTATACCTTTCAGAGGTGAGTATTACAAATTAATTGCACAAAGGCAATATCTAGTAAAAAACCTCATATATCCAGTACCCGACCCTAATTTTCCTTTTTTAGGCGTTCATTTTACAAGAATGATAAATGGCGGAGTAGAAGCTGGACCAAATGCCGTTTTTGCTTTTAAACGCGAAGGTTATAAAAAAACTGATATAAATTTTAAAGAATTGTTTGAAAGCCTTACCTGGCCAGGGTTTATAAAAGTAGCATTAAAATATTGGCAAACCGGCTTGGGTGAATATTACAGGTCATTTTCCAAACAAGCATTTACAAAAGCATTGCAAAAACTCGTACCGGATATTAAAGAAGAAGATTTAATTGCCGGGGGTTCGGGTGTAAGAGCTCAGGCTTGCGACCGAACAGGCGGCTTGTTAGATGATTTTAAAATTTTAGAAACAGAAGGTATGATTGATATTCTAAATGCACCTTCGCCAGCAGCTACTTCATCGCTCAGTATTGGTAAAACGGTTGCCGAAATGGCAATTAAACGGTTTTGATTTGTGTAAGTTTGTTTTTTTTACAATACACAATTTTTTAAAAACCTACTAAAATTTATTGTATAGTTACTTTATCAGTAAAAGCAATTGATTGTTTGATATAAGCGTAATTTTTTGCACCGGTTGTTGCATAATTTACTTTGTAATTTATAATTTGAACAGTGCCTTTTCCTACGCCAAGTTTAGCAATTTCTTCTTTTGGTATAGTGTAAGATTTGTATGTATTGTTCAATGTCTTTTTGAAAGTTGCCGATGGTCCTTTAACTATAATAATTACAGAATCACTTTGCGAGCTCGAAGCCCAATTCAATAGATAATTAAAATCTGACATCATATTAATAAATTCAGGAATACTTGGTGTTGCTGGTAGTCCTGAATCATCTTTGTTGTAAACCGATGGCACACCGGTACTGGTATTTCCTGCAACTTGCCACAATATTTGATTAGCCAAGGTGATACCAGAGGGTTCGGTAGCAGTGGGCACTATAAAGTAAATTGAATTATCGGTTTTATAACATTCTTTGCTGTTTAGCGTAACCTTGCCGCCATCAAGCTTCATGGCAGGATTTTGATTTTTATAAAATGCGGCATAACAAGTACCTATTGAACTTTCTACTGTATTATTTATTGTTGTAGTTTTAATTGCTGCAAATACTCCATCAACTGCATTTGTTACCGGAAATGTAACTGTAGGGGGCGTTGGGGGTTCAGGAGTTTCATCAGTTTTGTCTTTACAATTGCTTAAAAAAAGCGAAAATAAAATGAGGCATGGGATAAATATTCTTTGTTTCATAAAAAATTTTTTCTTCAAACCTAAGAGTAAAAAATATTTAAAACAAATGTAGTTGTAAATTTAAAGTAATATTAAATTACCTCAAATCTATTTCTACAACTCCGGGTTTTGATTTTTTATCGAATTTAAAAAATGAATCTTCGTAGCTGATATTTGGTGTAAATTGTGTGATTTCGTACAAAGACTCTACTCCGTTTTTGTTTAAAACGGTCATATCCATTATTTTTTTTGCAACTTTATCAATTGTAAGTTTTATTTTAAAAAATGGCTTTTTCTTATCGGTAGGTGTAAGTTCTATTTGTTGTGTAATAATATTTCCTTTTTTTCCTTCGCCAATAAACTTAAATAAAAAACCCTTTTCGTAAACTGTAAAAATTTCGCTTGGGTTAATTTCGGTTTTACTGGCACTATAATCACTTATCTGAACTTCGTTTGCATCTTTCAGGTATGTCCACATTGTTTTACCATCGCAGTATATTTCTTGTCCATCCATTTCCACTCTGAACTTTTTACTTTTTACATATAGTATGCCTTTTTCGCTTTGTGTACTTTTATTTTGTTTATTTAAGATTTTTATTTTAAAATCGGCTTTTATTGTTTTGTATGATTTGTAGTTTTTGCTTACACGTTCAAGAATTTTACCTGCATCTTTATCACTAGTTATAAATGCTGAAGCAACAAACAGGATAAATGAAAATGCAGCAAAGTAGAGGTATTTAGATTTTAATTTTTTAAACACTTTTGATTTCATTTTTTTAATATTTCTTGCAATACTTGTTCCAAACTTAGTTCATCTTTAATCAAAACTTCTCTTGCTTGACTACCTTTGAATGGACCTACAATATTAGCAATTTCCATTTGATCTATCAAGCGTCCGGCACGATTATATCCAATTTTTAATTTTCTCTGTAATAACGAGGTGCTTCCTTGCTGGCTGTTTACTATTAGTTTGGCTGCATCTTCAAACATATCATCCCAGTCGTCAGACGACATATCGTCAAGGCTGGTTTCATTTTCTTCGTCATCTACTTTTGGCAATGTGTAGGCATTTGGATATGCTCTTTGTGCCCCAATAAATGAAGTAATTTTTTCAACTTCCGGGGTATCAACAAATGGGCATTGTAATCTAAGAATATCATTACCGTTAGAAAAAAGCATATCTCCACGCCCTACAAGTTGGTCGGCACCATTTGCATCAAGAATTGTTCTACTGTCAATTTTCGAAGTAACTCTAAATGCAATTCTGGCAGGAAAATTTGCTTTTATAGTGCCGGTTACAATATTAACCGATGGACGTTGAGTAGCCAAAACAAGGTGAATTCCTATAGCTCTTGCAAGTTGGGCTAGTCTTCCAACAGGGTGTTCAACTTCTTTACCGGCAGTCATTATCAAATCGGCAACTTCGTCAATTATTAAAACTATATATGGTAAATAGCGATGTCCTTCGTTTGGATTTAATTTTCGAGAAATAAATTTCGCATTGTATTCTTTTAAATTTCTCACCATTGCCTGTTGCAACAATTCATATCGGTTGTCCATTTCGAGGCAAAGAGATTTGAGAGTAGTAATTACTTGCTTATTATCAGTAATTATAGCATCCGAATCGCCTGGTAATTTTGCCAGATAATGTCTTTCAATTGTTTTAAAAAGTGTTAATTCTACTTTTTTAGGGTCAACTAATACAAATTTAAGCTCGGCAGGGTGTTTTTTATAAAGTAGTGAAATTAGCAAAGCATTTAATCCTACAGATTTTCCTTGCCCTGTTGCACCAGCCATAAGCAAATGGGGCATTTTGGTTAGGTCTGTTACATATACTTCATTCGAAATTGTTTTACCTAAGCATACAGGAAGTTCCATATCGGTTTTTTGAAATTTTTGGCTTAAAAGCATTGACCTCATAGAAACAATCTTAGGGTTTTTATTTGGCACTTCTATACCTATTGTTCCTTTCCCGGGAATTGGTGCTATAATTCTTATACCAAGTGCAGCAAGGCTTAGGGCTATATCATCTTCAAGGTTTTTTATTCTGGATATTTTTATACCTGCCGATGGAATTATTTCAAAAAGTGTAACAGTGGGACCTGTGGTAGCTTTTATACTCGATATGCCAATATTGTAGTTTTTGAGAGTTTCTACTATCATGTTTTTGCTTTTTTCAAGCTCTTCAAAACTCACTTCTTTGTTTGAATCATTTCCATATTCGTTCAAAAAATCAATATCTGGAAATTGAAAATCTCTTAAATCAAGTCTTGGATCGTAAGGTGTGTTAATGTCATTGTGTTCTACTTTGTTTTCTAAATCAGGTTTTTCTGTTTCTTTAACTTCTAATATCAGATCTTCTTCATCTTCAATATTTTCTTCAATTTCAAGCGAAAGTTCGTTTGGAACTTCAGTCTTTTTATATGATTTTTCATCTCTAACAGTAAAACTGAACTCAACCGGTGTTTCATCAAAATCTTCTAATTCTATCTTATCTTTTTCAAATAAAGTATCACCCGAATATACCTGATTTTCATAAATTTCATCGCTTTCAACTTGTTTTTGTTTCTCTTGTGAAAAGAAAATTTTATTTAAGTAGTCTTTTAGCCCGAAAGGTTCAAAACCAAACAAGAACCAAATTGCCAGATAAGCATAAAGTGCCAGAAACACAATAACTCCGGGCAAAGCAATATAATTTTTGAGTGTAAAATAAAGCCAATTGCCTGTAAGCCCTGCTATATTTGGATTAATAAAATTGTGAAATGCACCTGCTAAAATAAAAACCCAAGTGCCCGCAACAGCAAAATATTTAAGCCATTCAAGCGGTTTTAAAAGTTTTTTATCAACTAACAAAAACAATCCAAAATGCAACGAAAACAAGGGTAAGATAAATGATAAAATTCCAAAACCATTATACATAGTTTTATAGGCAAATTTCGCACCCAGTGTTCCCATCCAGTTTTTTATTTCGAAATCGTATTTTGTTTCAAAACTGTTTTCAGAGAAACCTTGTAAAATGCTTAAATCATCTTTCCAGAAAATTAAAAAAGAAATTAACGAAGCCAGCGAAAACACAGTAAAACCAATGAGCAACAAACCTGCAATTTTTCGGGCAGTTTCGTCTTTTAAAATTATCACATCTCTAATTTCCGAAAATTTTAAACTCTTTTTTTTATTAATTTTATCTTTATTGTTTTTGGGCGAAGAATTTTCGGAAAATTCGTCTTCAAAATCAATGATATTTTTTGTCTTTGCGGGCATTTATTACTTATATAAAGTAATGATAGTGGTGTAAAAAATCCAAATATAATTATAAATGAATTTTTAATTTATCACTACAAATGAAAACGTATGTGGATAATCTTTATTTTATAATAAATTCTTTGCCATCATGGGCTGTTTCGGTATTTTCAAATACTGATTTCGCCTCGGCAAGCATTTCTTCTGTATCTGCATATCGAGAGGAAAAATGACCTAAAATTAACCTACCTGCATTGCATAATTTTGCAAACTCTGCAGCTTGTAAACTTGTACTGTGATAGGTTTTTTTCGCCTTGTCCAAAAGATTGTTCATATATGTTGATTCATGGTAAAGTAATTTGGTGTTTTTAATATATGATGAGATTTCGGGCATAAATAAGGTATCGGTAATGTATGAATAAGTGTGTCTTATTTTTTTCGAAATTGTGAAATTTTTATAATTGTATTCTATATTGTTAAATAAAAAATTATTGCCTGTTTTAAAAACTCTTGCTGCTTCAGAAGGCAAATTGCTTTTTTCAAACTTTTCTTTAATAATATTCAGAGATGAAATTTTGTAATCAAAATGATAACCAAAACACATTATGCGGTGTTGAAGTGGTATAGCAAAAACTTCAATTTCATCAATTTTATAAATTTTGCGTTTTTTAGTAGCAGTTAGTTCATTAATTTCAAGTTCGTATGTAGGAAAACCAGGTATAATGTTAATATTACTGTAAATTATCTTTTTTATGCCTTTAGGTCCAAAAATTTTCAATTTTTCTTTTCTTCCTATTAATGAAAGTGTATTTAAAAGACCGGGCAAACCAAGATAATGGTCGCCATGAAGATGGCTTATAAAAATTATATCAATCTTAAAAGCACTTATTTTGCTTTTAAGCAATTGCCATTGGGTTCCTTCGCCACAATCTAAAAGAAAAGTTTTATCGCCCATCTCTAAAATCTGAGCTGTATTATATCTCAATAGCGAAGGCACTGCTGCTCCACATCCTAAAATTGTAAGTTTGCTTTCGGTAATTATATTTTTCAAAGCTTTTTATTGAATAAAATTTGTTGTGCAATTTTAATTTTTAATTTCGCAAATAAAAAAATATTACATTGAAAACTTTAAAAAAAATAGCATTGATAACCGGAGCAACATCAGGCATTGGAAAGGAAACAGCCATTTTGTTATCAAAAAATAATTTTGACCTGATCATTTGCGGAAGACGTAATGATAGACTCGTAGAAATTGAAAAAAACCTTGCAGGCAACGGCTCCAAAGTATATTTTAAATCTTTTGATATAAGAGATAAAAATGAAGTTGATGATTTTTTTAAAACATTACCTGATGAATGGAAAAATATTGATGTTTTGCTAAACAACGCCGGTTTGGCATCGGGGCTAAGTTCTTTTGCAGATGGCGAAATTGATGACTGGGAAAAGATGATTGACACAAACGTAAAAGGATTATTGTATATTTCTAAACATGTAATTCCATTAATGACAGAAAAAAAAAGTGGGCATATTATTAATATAGGAAGCATAGCAGGCAAAGAGATTTACCCTTATGGCAATGTGTATTGTGCAACCAAATTTGCAGTTGATGCTCTAACAAAAGCAATGCGACGAGAACTTGCCGAAAAAAATATAAAAGTTACAGGTATTTACCCTGGTGCGGTTGAAACAGAATTTTCTTTAGTGCGTTTTAAAGGTAACAAAGAAAAGGCATCAAAAGTATATGAAGGGTACGAAAATTTAGTTGCAAATGATATAGCTCAAGCCGTATTTTGGAGTATAAACCGACCTGATCATGTAAATATAAATGAAATTGTAATAATGCCACAAGCACAGCCGGCAGCAGGAATTATTGTAAAAAACCAATAAAAAAAATTAATAACCCGAAGTACCTGAAAGCATCAAATCTCTGGTATGAATAGCCATTACAGGCACGGGTGAGTGGTTAATTAATTGCTGGGCACCTGTACCCATAAACCAATTGAGCATTACTGTCTCTGTCATCATCAAAATCAAACCTGCATTTTTTTCATTTGCATAATCAATACACATTTGGGGCAAATTATTTCCTTGACGCAATTCATAGGTATGTTTTATTTCCCTTTCTTCAAGAAAATCTTGTACCTGGCGACCATATATATTCAGTTTGTTATGAATTTCTTCATTTTTGCTTTTTGTTAAAGAAACAATGTGTACAGTTGAATTAAATGCTTTTGCAATAATTACAGAATACGGAACTTTTTGGCGTGTGTCTTCGCTATCGTCAAGCGGCAGAATAATTCGTGAAAAGTCCGATTTTATTGCTGTTTCCTGAACAGTAATAACCGGGCAATTTGAAGCACCAACAACTCTTAAAGTGTTACTACCCGCCCAAAAAGGTTGAAATCCGTTAACACCATGAGCACCCATAAAAATTAAATCAGATTTAAGCTCTTTTTCGAAATGAGAAATTTCCCGACTAACATTTCCTTGTTTTTCGATGTAGTTGATTTTTACTCCATAAACATTTGCTTTGTCTTGAATTTGTTTTGCAAAATTGTTTTCTGATGAATTTTTGCTTTTTACATAAACCACATATAAGTCAGTTTTAAAAGCTCTGCATGTTTTTAAAGCTTTGTCTAAGGCTACCAACGATGCAGGAGAATCGTCGTAGCCAAGCATAATTTTGGTAAATTTATAATCCATAATACGTCATTTTTTATACTTCGAAGATAATAAAACAAAAATAAAAATCTATTTTTTTTACAAAAATTCACTTATTAATTAAAATTGTTAAAATCATAATATTTTATTTTTTTTATTAAAGTCATATAAACAGTTAAATTCTTATTCTTTATAAGGTTTTTCAGAAAAAAAAATTATTTTTGCAGTGATTTTTTAAAAAAATGACAACACAAACATCAAGCACATTGAAATACAAAGTAAAAGACATCAGCCTTGCAGAATGGGGCAGAAAAGAAATTAAACTCGCCGAAGCAGAAATGCCCGGATTAATGAGTATCAGAAAAGAATACAGCATTTCAAAACCTCTTAAAGGTGCAAACATAGCTGGTTGCCTTCACATGACTATTCAAACTGCTGTTTTAATAGAAACACTTATTGATTTAGGTGCTGATGTTACATGGTCATCGTGCAATATTTTTTCAACACAAGATCACGCTGCTGCTGCTGTAGCTGCTAATGGTGTTCCTGTTTTTGCTTGGAAAGGAATGAATAACGAAGAATTTGACTGGTGTATTGAGCAAACCCTTTTTGCTTTTAAAAATGGCAAACCATTGAATATGATTCTTGATGACGGTGGCGATCTCACCAATATGGTTCTTGACAAATACCCCGAACTTGTACCTGAAATAAAAGGACTAAGCGAAGAAACTACCACAGGCGTACACCGCTTATACGAAAGAATGAAAAACGGCACTTTGCCCATGCCAGCAATAAATGTTAACGATTCGGTAACAAAATCAAAATTTGATAATAAATATGGCTGCCGCGAATCTTTGGTAGATGCAATAAGACGAGGAACTGATATAATGTTGGCCGGAAAAGTAGCCGTTGTATGTGGCTATGGTGATGTAGGAAAAGGGAGTGCCGAAAGCTTGAGAAGTGCCGGAGTAAGAGTTTACGTAACAGAAATTGACCCCATTTGTGCATTACAAGCTGCTATGGATGGTTATGATGTTAAAAAACTCGAATCTATCATTCACGAATGTAACATTATTGTTACTGCAACCGGAAATGTTGACATAGTTAGAGCCGAACATTTCAAAAAAATGAAAGACAAAGCTATTGTTTGCAATATTGGGCATTTTGATAATGAAATTGATGTTGCTTGGCTGAACGATAACTATGGAAATTCAAAATACACCGTAAAACCTCAGGTAGATGTTTATAATGTAGATGGAAAAGATATAATTTTGCTTGCCGAAGGGCGACTTGTAAATTTGGGAGTGGCAATGGGACACCCTTCTTTTGTAATGTCAAATTCATTTTCAAATCAAGTTTTAGCTCAAATTGAACTTTGGAACAATTCATCAAATTACAAAAACGAAGTTTATGTGCTTCCAAAACACCTCGATGAAAAAGTTGCAAATCTTCACCTGAAGCATATAGGAGTAGAACTTACAACCCTCAATCAAAAACAAGCTGATTACATCGGTGTAAAAATTGATGGACCGTTTAAATCTGAACTATACAGATATTAAAAACTATTTTTTGTTAAAAATTTTAAAATTGAATAAACCCGTTTTATGCAAAAAATATTGAATTGAAACCCATAAAACACCCAAGCCATAAACCGAACTTCGCTTAAAGTTTATTGACGAAGCTTCTTCAAAATACTTTGTAGGACAAGTTACTTCGCCAATTTCAAAATCTGCCATAAAAATTTGAGCCGTCATTTGGTTATCAAAAATAAAATCGTCAGAATTTGTTTCAATATCAATTTTTTTAAATACTTCTTTAGAAAATGCCCTGTACCCGGTATGGTATTCAGAGAGTTTTTGGTTTATAAGTAAATTTTGAAATAATGTTAAACATCTGTTTGCAATATATTTATATAATGGCATCCCACCCTTCAAAGCCCCTTTTCCCAAAATTCGCGAAGCATAAACAACAGGGTAAATTTCATTAACAATAATCTGTGCCATTGGTTTTATGAGTTTTGGTGTGTACTGGTAATCGGGATGAAGCATAATTATTACATCTGCACCCAATTCTAATGCTTTTTTATAGCATGTTTTCTGATTGCCACCATATCCTCTGTTTTTTTCATGTTTTACAATGTGCTTTATTCCTAATTGGGTTGCTGTTTCAACAGTATTATCAATACTTGCATCATCAACAAGTACAACTTCATCAACTATATCAAATGGTATTTCATTGTATGTTTGTTTTAAAGTTAATTCTGCATTATACGCAGGAAGTACTACAACAATTTTCTTTTTCGAAATCATAAAACTTTAACTTTTTGCTTTCTTTTTTGAAATCAATAATAACCCTGCAAAAGTAATCAAACCATTTAAAGCCAGATTTAGAAAACCGAGTTGAAAACCTCCTGTAAATTTTGGCAAACTTGTATCTATTAGGTATGTTAAAAAAGGAGATAATACACAGACAACAATTACAAACTTATCAATTATTTTAAACTTTGTAAAAATACCAAAAACAAACATTCCCAGTAATGGACCATAAGTATATCCTGCAATTTTAAGAATTGTATTGATAATAGCTCCGTTGTTTAGTTTATCAATAATTAACATACTTATCAAAATTAAAATAGCAAAAACTATATGGGTAAAATGCCTGATATTTTTATGTTTTTTAGTTTCATTTTTTTCGGGATTAAATTTTAAAAAATCAATACAAAAACTTGTTGTAAGTGTAGTCAAAACCGAATCTGCACTCGAAAATGTTGCCGCTGTAAGCCCTAAAATAAAAACCAAACCTGCCCATTTTCCAAGATGGTCAAAAGCTAAAAATGGGAAAACGGCATCAGTCAATATTTTGCCATCTTTTGTAGGCAATTGTATTGAATTTTGCTGGGCATAAACGTAAAGCAAAATACCAAGGCTAAGAAAGAAAAAGTTTATAAAAATCAATGTGCTGTTGTACGACAAAATATTTTTACGGGCTTCGCCAATATTTTTACAACTTAAGTTTTTTTGCATCATATTTTGGTCCATACCGGTCATAGTTATAGCAATGAGAATACCTCCAATTATCATTTTAAAAAAATTGTTTGAAGGTATCCAGTCCCAAACAAAAAGTTTATCAAAATTATTTTGTTTTACTACCTGCCAGGCAGTATCCCATTGTATGTAATAATAAAGATTAAATAAAGTGATAAACAAAGCCGAAAGTAAAAAAACAGACTGTAAAGCATCAGTCCACACAAGAGATTTTATACCGCCGCGATATGTATAAATTAAAATTAAACCTATAATAATGCAAACTGAAACAGTGAATGGAATGCCAAATGGATCGAACAAAAATGTTTGTAAAACCCCTGCTGCAAGAAATAACCTTGCCGCTGCACCAATAGTACGACTAAGTAAAAAATAAAAAGAACCTGTTTTTTCAGAAATACTGCCATATCTCTGTCCAAGATAACTGTATATTGAGGTGAGATTTAATCGGTAATACAAAGGCAATAAAATATATGCAGTAATAAAATTGCCTATAACATAGCCAAAAACCACTTGCATATAACTTAATTTTTCAGATGATACATTTCCGGGAACCGAAATAAATGTAACCCCACTTAAACTATCGCTAATCATACCCAATGCCACAAGCCACCAAATAGAACTTTTATTGCCGATGTAATAAGATTTTTGGTCTGCATTTCGCGAAGTGTACCACGAAACACCTACAAGAAGCAAAAAATACATACTTATTACAAGAAGTATAATTACAGGCGACATGCTGCGAATTTAGTATTTTGGAAATGATAGAACAGTTTTAGTTTTTAATTATTTTTGAACCAACTTATACATTTATAAAAAATGTCACAAAAAAAGGTTTTAATAACCGGAGCAGCCGGATTTTTAGGGTCGCATCTTTGCGATAAGTTTATTAATGAAAATTACTATGTAATTGGAATGGATAACCTTATTACCGGTGACCTCCGCAATATTGAACATTTGTTTGGCAAGCAAAATTTTGTTTTTTATCATCATGATGTTTCAAAATTTGTTCATGTACCGGACAAACTCGATTATATTTTGCATTTTGCATCGCCGGCAAGTCCTATTGATTATTTAAAAATTCCAATACAAACTCTTAAAGTAGGCTCGCTTGGTACTCATAATTTGCTGGGGCTGGCAAAATCAAAAAATTCACGAATACTTGTGGCAAGTACAAGTGAAGTATATGGCGATCCACTTGTTCATCCTCAATCAGAAGAATATTGGGGAAATGTAAATCCTGTTGGTCCACGTGGGGTTTATGATGAGGCAAAGCGTTTTCAGGAAGCAATTACCATGGCTTATCACACCTATCACAAACTCGAAACCAGAATTGTTAGAATTTTTAATACTTATGGACCAAGAATGAGGCTGAATGATGGTAGAGTTTTACCTGCTTTTATCGGCCAGGCTTTAAGAGGCGAAGATTTAACAGCCTTTGGCGATGGAAGCCAAACCCGTTCGTTTTGTTATGTTGACGATTTGATTGATGGAATTTACCGGCTCCTTATGAGCGATTATGTATATCCTGTAAACATTGGAAACCCCGACGAAATTACAATTAACGATTTTGCTAAAGAAATATTAAAACTCACCGGCTCAAATAAAAAAGTAATATATAAACCATTACCTACCGATGACCCCAAACAAAGACAACCCGATATAAGCCTTGCAAAAAAAATACTTGGCTGGCAACCCAAAATAAGCCGCGAAAATGGTTTGAAAATCACCTACAACTATTTTAAAAATTTACCTAAAGAACGCTGGGAGGAAGACCCTTATGGACGAAATTTTAAAAAATGAGCAATATGGATGATGATTTTTTTATGAAACAAGCTTACAAAGAAGCACTAAAAGCTTTTGATAATAATGAAGTACCTGTTGGAGCCATAATTGTAGCAAACCAAAAAATTATCAGCAAGGGTTTTAATCAAGTAGAAATGCTAAACGATAATACAGCACATGCCGAAATAATAGCACTTACAGCAGCTTTTATAAATTTGGGCAGTAAAATTTTAGAAGATTGTACATTGTATGTAACCATTGAGCCTTGTGCAATGTGTGCAGGTGCTTTAAAATGGGCAAGAATTGGGACATTGGTTTACGCTGCTTCAGAACCCAAAAGCGGTTTCAGCAATTACAAACCATCATTATTGCATAAATCTACAATAGTAAAAATGGGTATTATGGAAAGAGAATGTGCTGAACTGATGAAGAATTTTTTTGCTAAAAAAAGGAATTTGAATTAGTTTTTCATTTCATTAATAATATTGAAACTATCTTATTAATAAAATTTGATTTTTCGCAAAGCAAAAAATACCATTTTCAATAAAATCAAACCGTGTTTAAATCTTGAAATATTTGTATCTCCATAAGTTCTTTCGCGGTATCTGATAGGAATTTCTATAATTTTTAAATTCAATTTATAAGCACCAAAAATCAGGTCAAAATCACCAAAAGGGTCAAACTCTCCAAAAAATTTACGGTTTTGTATTAATTTTTGGTAATCATCTTTGAAAATAACTTTTGTGCCGCACAATGTATCTTTAAAGGGCTGCTCGAGCAACCACGTAAAAGCCCAACTGAAAAACTTATTTCCAATCATATTCAAAAAACGCATAGCTTTTTTTTCCATAACATACACTAAACGGCTGCCGTTAATAAAATCGCCCTTGCCCGAAGCAATTGCATTATAAAATTTTGGTAAATCTTCGGGAGGCATAGTTAGGTCGGCATCAAGTATCAAAAGTATATCGCCGGTTGCCATTTCAAATCCCATTCTCACTGCATCGCCTTTGCCTTTGCCTGTTTGTCTGCCTATTTTTATATCATGCGTGTTTTTATACTTTTCAAATATTTTTTGTATGGTTTCCCAAGTATCGTCAGTAGAGTTTCCTTCAATAAATATAAGCTCGGTGTGTTTACCGAGTTTTGGTGTACGCAAAACTGCATTTTCAATGTTTCCACTTTCGTTTCTTGCAGGTATAATTACTGAAACTGTATATTTTGAGGCAATTTGCTCTGCGTTATTTTGCTGCTGAGGTTTGGCAAATGTGTAATGGTTTATACAAAAATGTTTGAATAAAGGCATTTTTGCTAAAAAGTTATTAAAAAACTCTGACAATAAAGGGATGTAAACAGGAAAAATCATACGTCTGGAATTTCTGTAAACATCAAAACCTGAAAGATAAAACAGGTTGTTTAAATCTTGCAAAGTGAGCCAATTTTGCTGAGGTGTTTTGGTTTTTAGCCCTATTTTTTCACCAAATTTTAAAACAGGCTCCCAAAGTTTGCTGTAATAGCTTACTATTATTTTTGTTTTTGAATGACTAACTTTTAATAAGTTTTCAAAAACCATTTGAAGGTCGGGCAAAAAGCCTACAACATTTGATATTATTATTACATCAAACTTTTCATCAAATTTTAATGACGATGCGTCCATTACTTCAAACCTTATATTTTCAAAGTTTTTTTTTGCTATTTCAATCATTTTTGGCGAAAAATCAATGCCGGTTTTGTATTTGCTTTTCAAACCGTTAAGCAATTCTCCTGTACCACAGCCTACTTCAAGTACAGAACAATTTTCGTTTATAAAATAATCGCAATATGAAGTAATATCATTCCAGTAATAGCTGTTTTTTTTGCGGTTTTTTACCCTTTTATGGGCAATACTTTCAAAATACTGAATGTGGCTCAATTTACTGATTTTTCTTTTCTATTATAATTGTTGCAAACATACTAAACATAGCTGCAAAAGGCGATAATATTTTTTCTATAGCCGAGAATAATCCAAAGGAAAAATCAGGGACAAGAGATTTCATTGAAACTCCTCCGCTCAATAAGTATCTTAATGGGGTGTGAGGTTTCAAAACTTTTATTTTCAAATCTTTAAATTTCTCTTCAAATTTTTTTCGGTCACGATAAAAAACTATCCAAGGCAATGCCCCGTTTGCATCGCTCATCGGACCATTTGATGGAATAGTCCAATTTCCTTGTGGATTAAAGGTTTCATGATGAAAATTTTTATATATAAACCTGCCCCAAATTGAGTTCCATGGCTCATTCATTATTATTTTTCCCCCGGGTTTCAAACATCTTTGCATTTCGTTTAAAAATTTATCACTATCAGGTACATGGTGAAAAACGTCAATCATCAAAAACGCATCAATTGTATTGTTTTCAAAGGGCATTTCAAGTGCATTAAAAGTTAAATCGTTTTCAGCCAAATGTAAAATATCGCTGGTTAAAACATCGGGCATTACTTCTTTTATAAAGCCTCCTCCCGAGCCTAATTCAATAATTTTTGGGTTTTCAAATTTGCTGCATTCTTTTTTAAAACTATTGTACCACTCAATGTATAATTTCTTTAAAAATGGTTTTGATAAAATTATTTCTTTGTGCAATACAGTACGCCTTGGGTCGTCAAGGTCGTATTTGTCAATATTTTTAAGTTTCAAAAACTCCGGCATCAATAATTTATTTTATAAAGCAATGCTTCTTCATCAGTTCCCATTTGCTTAACGAGTTCAAATTTTTCGGGATATTTTTGAGCAACCGGCGAAAAATAATTTTGCATAGTGTTTATAATTGATTTTTGGTCTGCATCAGCATAAGCAGCATAAATATCAGGAAAATTCTTTGGAATTACCGAAGCTATATCGCCACTGGTTTTGGGTTCGAGCCTTAAGTTTGCAAAAATCACATGTGTAACTTTTGATTTTTTTAAAACAGCAAGAATACTATCAGCATCTTTTATTGGTGAAACTTTGTAAATTGGAAAAAATTCCATTCCCCTTCCATAAACGAAGCTCATTGGTGCTTTTCGGCTTGCCACATAAGAACCTTTAGGTAAGCTATCGGCACACCATTCGCTTAATTTTAGAAAGTTTTTATAATCGTCAGTATATCCTTCAAATTTATCTCCTTTAATCAAGTTTTTCTTTACAATTGATATGTTTTTTGATGATCTTTTCATAGTTTCTGATGTATTTTTCCAGATAAAAACTGTTAAAATCAATATAAAAAATACTTGAAAAGTCGAGCCATTTTTTGTTTCAAATATTTTGTACAAACCATAAAATATCACTATCATCAAAAGTGGTAAATAAACCATTATTAAACGTCCTTGCCCCCATGATGTCTGCAATGCAACAAAAGTAATACTAAGCAATGCCGCACAATATAGGGCTGTAAAAAATACCGTATTTTGTTTTTTTCTGAAAGAATAAATCAAGCCTATAAATAGTAGTATTACAGTAAAAAGGGCTAAAGGTGTAGAAAATTCGGCATTTTCTTTTCTAAAACCCAACATTTCCCAAAACCTGCTCGAAATATAAATTACAGTATTGCCAAAAAATCTATCAATAAACCCTGAAAAGTCTTCAGTACCCTTGCTTGGGTCGTAAGCATCTTTCAAAAACAAAATATTGGTTTGTGCAAGGTTTTTTATTTTATCACCCCAAAGTATTTTTTTTAATATTTCGAAAGCAACATAAATAATTCCGAACGAAACAAGAATTGCAATTGTATTTTTAAACTCTTTTTTAAACATAAAATACACAGCAACTGCTGCTATTACTCCGATACCAACTGTACGTGTGAAATAAAGCAAATAAATAATAAATCCCATAAAAATCCACTTGAAAGCATTTTGAAATATAGATTTGTAAGAATTTTCTTGCTTTGAAATCAAATCCAAATGTTTAAAAATCAAAAGAAAAAATATGCTTTGTATTAAAAGAAAAAATGCTTCGGTATATGTAAGACTGGCATAAGATAAAGCAAAGTAATTTAAAGCATAAATAAAAATTGACGACACTAATATCAAATGTGGAATTCTACCTTTGAAAGCCGAAAAAAGTAACCAAACACTTGCCGAAAAACAAAGTACTGAAATTAGTTTTAAAATAATAAGATTTAACCCGAAAAGCGAGATAGGCAACGCAAGAAACATGACATAAAAAGGTGCATTATCAGAATACCAGTAGCCAAAAAAATCTTTTGCATATTTATATCCTGCCAGTATATATAATGAATCGTCATGACCGATAGAAACTTTGGCATCGAACATAAAAATACTGAACAAAATTGCCAAAAAGGTTAAAGCAATTTGCCATAAATTTATATGTTTTCCTAATTTTTCCTCAATACTTTCAAAAAGCGATTTTTTTACGTATTGATGCTTTTTATTTGATTTTATTTTTGCCATAAATTTAAACAGTATGCAAAAGTATTAAGAAATATCAAAATCTTTAATTTTATATTCAAAAGGAAAAATCGAAGGTTTAATTTTCAGAATTTTCTATTAAATCATTCTCTAAAAAAAGTTCAGGTTCTTCATTTATTTCTTTATTGCTTTTAATTCCTAATTTTTTTAGTTCTAGGCTTTGTGTAAGCAAATTTCCTTTGCCGGTACTCAATTGTTTGAAGGCTTCGTCATACGATTTTCCGGCATTTTCAATGTTTTTACCTATATTTTTTAGGTTTTCAATAAAGTTTGCAAATTTGTCGTACAATAAACCACCGCGTTTAGCTATTTCGAGGGCATTTTTGTTTTGGTATTCACGTTTCCAAAGATCGGCAATAATTTTGATAACACTTACAAGATGAGTAGGGCAAACCAGCAAAACTCTTTTTTTGTAAGCATAATTCCATAGTTCTTCGTCTTTTTTTACTGCTTCAAGATAAGCCGGCTCTATTGGTATAAACATCATTGTAAAATCGAGGCTACTTACTAATTCATGATAGTTTTTCTGGCTTAATAAATCTACATGTGTTCTTATAGAGCGAATATGGTTTTTTAAATGAAGCTGTTGTTGTTCGGCAGTTTCGGCATTTGCATATTTGTCATAATCAATTAATGAAACTTTTGAGTCAATTATTACATTTCTGTTGTCGGGGTATTTAAGTATCACATCAGGTCTTTGAGCATTGCCCGATTCATCATTTAAACTTTGCTGGATAAAATATTCGCGACCCTTTTCAAGTCCTGATTTTTCTAAAATTCTTTCAAGTATCATCTCGCCCCAGTCGCCTTGTCTTTTTGTATCTCCTTTTAATGCTTTTGTAAGGTCATTTGCTTCTTTGCTTAGTTTTTGGTTTAATTCTATCAATTCTTTAACTTTTTCGCCAAGCGAAAAACGCTCTTTGCTCTCTTTGTCATAAGTTTGTTCAACTTTGTTTTTAAAACTCTCAATATTTTCTGATAGGGGTTTTAAAATATTGCCAATGTTTTCTTTATTTAATTCAGTAAATTTCTTTGATTTTTCGTCTATAATATTTTGAGCAATGTTTTTAAATTCATTTTCAAATAATTTGCGGTTTTCATCAATTTCTTTTTTAAGTGTTGTGAGTTTTTCGGTTAACGAATCGTTTTGGGCTTTAAGTTGATGTAATTGTCCGTTTTGTGCTGTAAGTTCTGTATTTTGGCTTTCGATTTTCTTTTGCAATTCGTTCAGGTTTAATTCGTATTTAGAATTTGCGGTTTCAAGAAATTCGTTTTTCGCCTTCAAGGTATTTAACTGTTCGTTTGTTGAGTTTTTTTCAATATTAAATTCTTTAATTATAGACTCTGCCTGAGATAATGAAAAACTTAAGTTTTTAGATTTTTCGCTTTCTATTGCTATTTCTTTTTCGTAGGTATTTATTTTGTTTTTATTTAAAACAATATTTATTAGCCAAATTAAAGAGCCGCCAAATGCAAAACCAATTAAAAGCGAAACAATTTCTAAATTCATAATTTGCGAATTTAAGAAAATTATATTATTACAATTTTGTGTTGTGAGAATATTTAAGCACTACATTTTACTGTAGAAAGCAAATTGTATTTAAGGTTTAATTTTTCTAAATGGCTGTCACATTCGTTTATATCTTCCAAAAAATCACTTTCTGTTTTATTAATAAATGTGCTAATACTGCGGTAATACTCAATTCCACTAATTAAGTTTTGAAAAAAAGTGGAATAATATTTCTTTAGTTTAGGATTGGTTTCAATATTATCAATATCGTCAATTAGTTTGTTTTCCAAGTAATTTATGTATAGTTCCAGTTCGTTAACAAACATATTTTTTCTGCCATTTTTGTCCATAATATTTGTTCTGCCGTAAATGTGGTCAACCATTGTTTGAAGCGAAACAACCTTATTAAAATACACAATATTAGGACCTGGGCAAATGGTTACGGTTTCTTGTTTTTTTACAAATTCAATATTGTATTTTTTGGCAGCAGCATTGCTCAAGCCAACACAAAGGCATTCTTTGTCAGTAATTTTTTTGATTTCTTTTTCTAATTCATCTTTTTCAAGATTCAAAGAATTGAGTTGTTGAATTTTTAGTTTTTGATATTTGTGCGATGCAGTACAAATAGGCAATGTAGTAAACTCTGTATTAAATTCGAGGTGTTTTTCGGGACAAGGGCTACCAGGCTTATTTTTAAAAATTCTTTCTAATTTTTCTTTGTGAGAACTAGTACCTTTAAGATAATGAAAACTCACTCCCAGTGGCGAATTATTGCTAAGTTCAATATCGTCTTTTGTGGCGTTGCAAAGTTGCTGTAGTGTAGTATTGTCAACAGTTGTAGCTTCGGGAACTAACAAAAATGGAGTTCCCCAGCCTGTACCATCAATATTGTAAAAAGTATTTAAAAAATTATCTTCTTCTGCTGTACCTATACCGCCTTGTGCCGTTATTTTTATTTCGGGAATATTAGTAATATTTAATCCGGTTTTTAACTCGGCTGCGGGTTTGTATATTTCAAAAAGAGTATTTAAAAGTTCTTGTTTATTATTTTTAAATTCTTCAAGTATAGGTCCTAGAAGATAACCATCAGTAGCAAATGCATGACCTCCACAGTTCAAACCTGATTCAATTCTGAATTCGCTTACCCAAATACCCTTTTTTGCAAGATATTTTCCTTGAATAATTGCAGAGCGATAGTCGCTTACTTTTATAATAATTTTTTTATCAAATGTACCATCAACTTTTATATTGAATTGAGGACAATTTTCGAGATAATTAAACAAACGAGGGTTTAAACCTGCCGAAAAAACTATTGAAGAGTTAGACAAATTGCTATTTACATAGCCCCTCAGAGCAGCTACAGCATCAGAGGCTCCTTGTATAGGTTCTCCATTTGCATTATATTTTTCTCTGTCGGTTTTTGTCATAATATTCACATCAATGCTACCGGGTTTTAAATAATTTCTAAGTAGAGATTCAAAATTCAATTTTTCTTTTTTCGAAATTGCATTAAGCATATTGTTATACATTGTTTTTAGTTGGCTACTATCGGGTAGCATTTCAAAATATTTAACAATTTCGGAACCTTTTTCGAATGCAGAATGTTTTAGTTTATCAAATTTCTCATGCACAATTCTGTTTACCAGATTTAAGTAATCAGTAACTCTTTTTGCTCTGTAATCTTCTTCTTTATCAGATATGGGATGATATGTTTCATTTATTTGGGTGTAGTAATGTTTTCGCATCATTTCAACAAGTTTGTCCTCAATTATTGAAATAACTGAAGAAATACCGAGATGGGCTACTTTTATAGGGCTATCAATGGTATAAGCCAACCCCATTACTGGTATGTGAAATGAATGTAGATTGATGCTGTTCATTTATTGAATTTTATTTTTTTATAAAAAATTAGCTGCAAAGTTAAAAAAATAATACTTTATTTAAGCATATTAATTTATTTTACCTACAATTGGCATTTGTCTTCCTATACCAAAAGCTTTATCTGATACTCTTAAAATAGGAGGCACCTGAAATCTTTTGAATTCATTAACATCAACCATTTTAATAATTTTTTTTACAAGTTTTTCATCAAATCCTTTTGTAATTATATCTTCTATACTCAATAATTTTTCAATATATAAATACAAAATTTCATCGAGCAATTTATAGTCCGGCAAGGTATCACTGTCTTTTTGGTTTGGTCTCAGTTCGGCACTTGGGGCTTTATCAATTATATTTTGTGGAATGATTTCTACATTTCTATTTATGTATTTAGCAAGTTTATAAATTTGTGTTTTGTAAACATCGCCAAGAACAGAAATTGCACCACACATATCGCCATATAGCGTTCCATAGCCTACTGCAGCCTCGCTTTTGTTTGTTGTATTAAGCAAAATATGTCCTGTTTTATTGCTAATAGCCATTAATAAAGTTCCGCGAACTCTTGATTGTATATTTTCTTCAGCTACATTTCTTAGTGAATTTTTAAAAACAGGTTTGAGTTGTTTTTCAAATGAATCAACAATTGAACTTATTTCAATCAATTCATATTTTATATTTAAGTTTTTGCATAATTTTATTGAGTCATCAATTGAATGTGCAGAAGAAAAAACCGAAGGCAAAAGCACGGGTAAAACATTAGCAGAACCGAGTACCTCTTTAGCCAAAACGGTAACAAGTGCCGAATCAATTCCTCCTGATAATCCTAATATTGCCTTTGAAAATCCTGATTTTTCAAAAAAATCTTTTATTCCAAGTTTTAGAGCCTCGTAAATCAATATTATATCATCGTTTTTATAGTTTTTGTGCGCTGGCAAATATTTCTTGTTTTTTTCCCATTCTATTATTTTAAAATCTTCCTTAAAATACTCAAGTTGTGATATAACATTGCCTTTAGAATCAATAAACATAGAACCTCCATCAAAAATAATATCTGTATTGGCGCCTGTTTGATTTACATATATCAAAGGCAAATTGTACTTTAAAGCGTTTTTTTTCATTAGTTCTGTCCTTTCTTCAACATGGTTGTAACTGAATGGCGAACCGGAAATGTTAATTATCAATTCAGGATCAAGTTTCGAAAGGTGTTCCATAGGGCTTGTTCTGTATAGTTTTGATGTGTTTATATCCCACAAATCTTCACAAACTGTTATTGCAAATTTGTGTCCGTTTATTTCTGCAATACTATATTTCTCGCAAGGTTCAAAATATCTGTACTCGTCAAAAATATTGTATGTAGGTAGTAATGTTTTGTTAAAAACACCCATTATTTTATTATTTTGAATTAAAACGGCTGAATTGTAAAGTTTTTTACCTGAATTAAGCCTGCTTGGCATAGGACAACCTACAATCATTGATGTTTTCCCGCTTATTTCAACAAGTTTGTCAATAGCATTTTTACATTTATTTATAAAAAAATCGTAATCGAGCAAATCTTGGGGAGGGTATCCGCAAATTGATAGTTCTGAAAAAACAGCTAAATCAGCGTTTTCTGATACAGCTTTACTGTAAAAATCTGATATTTTTTTAAAATTAGCATCAATATCACCAACCTTATAATTTAATTGGCAAAGGGCTATTTTCATTTAAAAGAATACTCCTACGGTCAAACCAATGCTTTTGCTGTAAGCCGTAGTACTGTTTGATTTTAATATGTCATTAAATCCGTTTTCAAATCTCAATCCTGCTACAAGTGAAGTGTTACCGTTCAGTTTCATTTCGGCTCCTCCGCCTATAATAAGAGGTAAAAGTAAAAAGTTTACATCGTCTTCAAAGTTTGTAAACTGATATTGATCTTCTGCACCTTCGTTTGCTTTAACTTTTTTTACCTCGTCTTCGGGCCATGGTAAATTGTTGCCTTTTATTCTGGTTTTTGCCGAAAAAATAAAAGCCGGTGCAAAACCAAACTGTGCAAAATATTTCATTTTTCCTATTTCTTTAGTTCTGAATTTGATGCTTACAGGTATTTGAATGTATTTGTTATTGTATTCGTAATTTACGCCTTTGTATTTGCTTGTGTCAATCCCTTTTACATATATGGGATAATCATCTTTGTATGTAAGTTTTCCGTTTAGCGAACTAACCAAAACCTCAATATTTAATGAATAATTGGGCAAAAACATATAATCTCCCATTATACCATAAGAAATACCAGTTTTGAATCCGCCTTTGGCAAGATTGCGGCTATCGGGCTTGAACCACGAAAAATTAGCACTTGATTTTAACCCAAAAATAAATTTGCGGTTTTCGTCATTTTTTGGAGTTTCTTCCGATTTTGAATAGCTTGACAGAAGAAATAATGATAATGTGAGTAAAATAAATTTTTTTCCCATAAGTTAATAAATATTAAATTTTAATGTTTCTTTACTTTTTAATTTTGTGTTTTAATTTTACAAAAATGATAAAAAAATCTTTATTTATAATATTATTTTCTATGTTATTTTCATTTTTAATAAACTCGTGTAAAAACGATGTGCAAGATGATGAAAATAGCAATGGAATAATGAATATCAAACTCGAAGTAGAATTATCGAGGTTTGATGTTGACCTATTTAATGCAAAAACCGCAGATGATATTTTAAAATTGAAAAATAAATATCCCGATTTTTATCCAGTTTATGTATATCAAATAATGAATGGTATTAGTGGCGATTTTCGCACAAGTGAAAAAGAATCAGCCATAAACCTTTTAAAAAATTTTATTACTGTTCCAGATTTTGGTTTGTGGCTAAAGCAAAGGGCAGATACGGTTTTTCCAAATCTTGATGACTTTAAAAAAGATTTAACTCTGGCTATGAAACATTACAAGTTTTATTTTCAGAAAGATACTATTCCTCATTTCATAACATTTCTTTCACCTTTGGTTGTAAATTTTCCTTTTATTGAAGGTACAAATCAGATTGGCGTTGGGCTTGATATGTATCTTGGAAGCGATTTTAAACCTTATCATTCATACAACTTAGCCGACCAGTTTCCCAATTACAGAATAAGAAAAATGAGAAAAGATTACTTATTGCGTGATTTAATTACTGCAATAGTTGTAAAAAAAATAGAAAAAGCAAATTTAACAGGAAAACGCCTTATTGACGATATAATTACAGAGGGAAAAACACTCTATATCACAAATGCTTTAATTCCACAGATTGAAGATTCAATAAAACTTGGCTGGACACCCAACCAACTTGAATGGGCATTGAAATATGAAAGTGATATTTGGGCTAAAATGGTTGATTCAAAGTGCCTTTACTCTACCAAACAAGAAGATATACGCGATTACCTGAATGATGGACCATTTACTACTGCCGATGGTTTTGGAGCCGGTACAGCACCTCGAATTGGAGCTTATATTGGTTGGCAAATTATAAAAAAATATATTAATAATTACCCCAAAACTTCTTTAGAACAATTGATTTTGCTAAAGGATGCTGATGAAATCTTAATTAAATCAAAGTATAAACCTTGATTACTTTTCGGTATTTTCATCCATGATTTTTTTTAGTTCGGGCGAATTTTTTATAAGTTTTTCAACCACTTGGTCAAAATATTTGCTCAATCTTTGATAATCAGGTTCAAGTTTAAAAATGGTATTTCCCAGAACTTCGGCGTTTGAAAGATTGTCGTTTACATTGTAAGTTTCTACTTCTAAAATATTTTTAAATTCTTCTGCTGTGATTTTTTCGTCAACCAACGAATTTTTTAAAGCTGCAAGCTGCTTTTCGTTTAATTTTACTTTTGAATGAACGAGATCAAAATTTTCGATAAATTTTCTGTAAGCCTTATAAATAGCCTTGTATTTTATAAGATTTGATTCAAATTCAACAACAGACGAATCGGGTTTAAAGTTTTCAAGAACTGCTAATTGTGCCTTAATTTCTATTCGGCGTTGATTAATGGTAATCAAGTCAATATTTATATAATCTGATGCCTTTTTGTTTTTAGAAATTAACGAATCAATCATCGAAATTTCAACCTGATACTTGTTTTTACAACCCGAAGTTATAGAAATTAAAATTATAAAAGCCCAAATAATGAGTGATGAAATTTTAAATTTTGCCATAAATTATTATAATTGCCTTAGTTTTAAAAGTACTTTTTGTGAGTTCAAAAATAGAGAATTTCAGGCATTGGTTGTTTTTAAAAGAAATATTTAAAATATCAATTTCTGCTTTTGGAGGTCCTGAAGTTCATCTTGCACTTTTCAGCAAAAGACTTGTAAGCGAAAAAAAATTTTTTTCTCAAGCCGAACTTATCGAAACATATTCTGTTTGTAATTTGTTGCCAGGACCTTCGTCCACACAGACAATTACAACTTTGGGTTACAGATACGGTGGGGCAAAATTGGGTTTCTTAACGCTATTAACATGGGTTTTGCCTTCATTTTTAATTTTATCTTTTCTTTCATTTTTTTATCTTAGTTTACCTCCCAAAGCCTTGCATTCGTTAAGATATATTCAACATGTTGCTGTTTCATTTATAATAGTAGCTTCAATAAAAATGCTACAGCCGTTAATGAAAGATAAAATTTCGATAGGGTTAGCATTTTTTGCTTTTTTTATATGTGCATTGCTAAGGCATCCGCTTGAAAGTTATATTAAAACTCCATGGATGTTTCCTATTGTTTTGATTACCGGAGCTGGAATTTCATATTTTATAAACCGAAAATCAGAATTTCACCGTGAAAAAAAACTTACATTCAACTGGGTATATCTTGCTGCTTTTTTACTACTCTTTATTTCGGCAGCTATTATCGGAAAGTTTACTCAAAATATTTATGTTGTGATGTTTGAAAACAATTTTAGGTTTGGGAGCATTGTTTTTGGTGGTGGAAACGCTCTTTATCCAATGATTTTTGAACAATTTGTAAAATTTAAAAAACTTATAAATTATGATGAATTTATTACTGGAGTAGGTTTGGTACAAGCTACACCCGGTCCGATATTTTCAGTTGCTTCATTTTTAACAGGTCTTGCTCTTAAGAATCAAGGCTATGTGGGTCAATTAGCAGGTTGTTTTATAGGCATTACAGCAATTTTTCTTCCTGGTAGTTTGCTTGCGTTCTGGCTTTTTCCGGTGTGGAACAGCATTAAAAAATTCAGGTTTTTTCAACGTTCTTTCAATGGAATAATTGCAACATCAACTGGTCTTGTAGCAGCATCAGCATATTTGCTTTTTTTGCCACTATGTATAAACTGGAAAGAACCCAATAATTTTTTTTATACAAATATTGTTTACCAAAACCCAATTAACTGGATAAATGTGGCGATAATTGCCGTAATTTGTACTTTGATGTTTAAAACCAGAATTAGTACCCCGGTATGGGTTTTGTTGGCAATATTAGCAGGTATTATAATATGAATTTTTTAAAAAGCAATTTTTCGAGTTATGTTTTATTGAGTTTGTTTTTGTTTTTTGGTGGTAATCTTTATAGCCAGTCTGCCAAAGAAGAATATATTCAATTTACGGGATTAGTACTTAGTGCTGATAGTCTTCAGCCACTTTCATATACAGTAATTACAATACCTGGCACACGTAGAGGCACAGTTGCAGACCATAACGGATATTTTACTCTTGTAGCAAAAAAGGGTGAAAAACTAGTTTTTGAGCTTTTAGGTTATAAAATTTCTGAATTTTTGCTTCCCGATACCTTTCAAGGATACAAATACTCACTAATAAAACTGCTTGCCCCTGATACCATTTATCTTGACGAGGTTGTTATTAGCCCTTTGCCCAACCGTGAACTTTTTGACCAATATTTTGTAAAAACTGACATACCAGATTCTGACCTTGAGAGGGCACGTGATAATATGGAACGCGAAGCATTGAGAGATGAAATATTGTCTATGGATGGCAAAGAAAACCAAAGTTATTACATGCAGGAACAAGTTAAAAAATTGTATTATGCCGGACAAATGCAGCCTATGAATATATTGAGTCCAATTGCTTGGAGCGAATTTGTAAAAGCATGGAAAAGAGGAGATTTTAAACGAAAAAAATGAAATTGATTTTTAAAAAATTTTAATTATCTGTGTTAAACTAATTTTTTTCAAACTTTATGGTTTCTGTAAAATTTTCGAAATATATTTTCAAATAATACATTCCGTTTTTTAAATCTGTTGTGTTTATTTTTAAACAATTATCATTAGCGTTTAACTCGTTTTTACAGCAAATTTTCACACCTGTTATATCATAAATCTCAATATTTATATTATTTGATGCAGATTTATTTTTCAAATAAACACTTATCAAACCATTTGCAGGATTTGGAAATAGTAATGTTGATTCTTTGTTTTGTGATTTGATAATATTCAATTTTTTGTAGTAAACAGAATCTGAAAATGATGAGAAACAGTTTTTATCTGCAATTTTAAGCTTGTAATAGCCACTTTGTGGAGCATAAATTTTAAAATCGTTATTTGATATATCAATAGAATTTAAAAACCAAAAATAATCTTCGGCTATTATACTGCTCATTAAGGTATCGTTTTTTTCAATTTTTATAGTGGGTTTAAGAGGTGTAGGGTTAACAATTATTTCAATTTCATCGCTCCAATTGCTAAAGCATCCATCGGCATTTTGCACTTTTACTTTAAAATTTCCTGTTTTGTATATTGTTCTCTTAATTTTTGAAAAACTATCATTCCATACATAGCCAGAAAATCCTTCTTTTGTTGACAAAACGACCGAATCGCCACTACAAAACTCTGTATTGCCCAAAATATTGATTTTTTGTTTTTCGGGTGTTGGAAGTTCATAAATATTTACATTTTTTGAATAATTGCTTTTACAGCCATTTGAATCAATAACCATTAAATTGTACCAGCCTGATTGCTTTACAACTATTGAATTATTTGAAGTACCGTTGTTCCATTTGTATTCTTTAAAAACATTGTTTACACTAAGAGTAACGCTATCTCCACTGCAAAAAACAGTATCGGGTTTTATTTCAATTATAGGGGGTGAGGGGTTTTGAAATACTGTTATTTTTAAAGTGTCAGACCATAGACTGGTACATTTATTATTATCTGTCACTTGCAAAGAAATAAAGTTATTTGAATTTATAAAAATAGGATTCCCATTTTTGCCATTAGACCATGAATAAATTGAATAGCCCGTTGGTGCTATAAGTTTAACGCTATCGCCCGTGCAGAATGATTTATTTCCCATTATTTTAATTTCGGGCTTTGGTGGGTTTTTATAATAAGAAACAATTATGCTATCTTCGGCTATGCAGCCATCTTTTGATTTTACTTGCAACCAATATTTTCCTGTTGTATCAATGATAATGCTACTTGCAGTAGAAATAATTTTATTAGAAAAAATATTTTTCCATACATATTTATACGAAGTATCTGTCCCGCCATTTAGTTTTATTTTGTTTCCTTCGCAAAGAGATGTGTCTTTGCCAATATCATTTTTGGGCGAAGCTATTACATTAAGCATTATTGTATCGCTAGCGGAGCAGCCGTTTTTATCTACAATTTTCACCCATACATATTTTTTACCTAATCCAAGTGAATTGCCTGAAAAACTTACAAAAGGAAGTGAAGAGCCATTTGACCATTGATATTTTACAAAATTATTACCTGCATTAAGGTTTATTTCATCATTCTGGCATAAAAATGTATCGTTTCCAATATCAACAATAGGTGGTTTTGCAATGCAAGGTTCAATAGTGCCAATTTTTGAAATATCGTTTGTAGAAAGACAAGTGTCAAAAATGGCAATTGAAGCTATATCAATTGTATCATCTTCCTGATTATTATCTGCAAAAAACAAAACTTTTGGCGTAAGCGCAAAGCGGTCATCTATATCTTGTGTATCGCCTTCCAAAATTAATTTTCCATTGAGATAATACCGATAAAAATTTCCGTTATTAACCGAAATCACTAGTCTATAC
This sequence comes from Bacteroidota bacterium, assembly GCA_013359235.1. Classification (GTDB taxonomy): domain Bacteria; phylum Bacteroidota; class Bacteroidia; order NS11-12g; family UBA9320; genus JABWCE01. The sequence continues at coordinate 26,564 of JABWCE010000010.1, read as the reverse complement.
CATTTATTTGGAAAAACAGAATCATTAGTATAAGAAGTAGCTGCCGTGCCTATCCTACCAGGGTTTGTACCAGTATTGGGTCTTATAAAACACTCGCCATCATTGCTGTTTGTTGTATCTGTTTGAAAAAAAGTATGCCATTTATTTAAGCTTAAAATTTTGAAATCATACATCATAGTATAGCGATTTACAGAATCTCCGCCTCCATTAGGAGCAATATTGTGTTTGCATTTGTAATAACTTCCAATCCCTATTCTTATAGCTGTATCATCATAAGAAGGTCCTTTGACCCACGAATGAGTTCCTATAAGCATAAGGTCGTTGCCAAAAGTAGCTTTTGTTAAGTTTTTTGCATTTTGAAATTTCCAATATCCTGTAAGGTTTCGCCAGTCTTTTGGCTTTAAATCTTGAGTAAAACTTTTTTTTGGTAAAAGTGTAAAAATTGTAATAAATAAAACAAGAAAAGGGTTTTGTAATCTTTTAATGAACATTGTGATTTTTAATAAATTGATTCAAATATAAATTAATAAATTTCAATTATATTGATTAAAATTTTATATTATTCAAATTCTTGAGTTCTTTAACTAAAAAAGAAATCATTTGTTCGGTAATATCAATATGTGTAACAAACCTAACCCAACCACCACCCGTAGAAAGAGCAAGTATATTTTTTTTGTTTAAAATATTGATAAAGCTATTTGCTTTTTCAACGGTTTCAAGCTTAAATAGAATAATATTTGTTTCAACAGGCAATATTTCTAAAACACAATCTATGTTTTTCAATACGTTTTCAATAGTTTTTGCTTTTATATGATCATTTTCTATTCGCAAAAAATTATTTTCTAAAGCATACAAACAAGCAGCAGCAAGGTATCCGGCTTGTCGCATACCACCGCCCATACGTTTTCTAATTCTTTTTGCTTTATTTATAAAATCGGCTTTGCCCATTAAAACAGACCCAACCGGGCAGCCCATGCCTTTGCTATAGCATACCGAAATGCTATCAAACCATTTTCCAAAATTTGAAGGTTTTATTTTTGTTGCAATTAAAGCATTCCATAGCCTTGCACCATCTAAGTGAAGTTTTAAATTATATTTTTTTGATGTTTCCCACACTTCTTCAATCTGATTTTGTTTCCAACAAGCTCCTCCACCTTTATTTACAGTATTTTCAACTACAATTAGCTTGCTTTTTGGAAAATGTATATCATCAGAATTTATGTTATCTATAATTTCTTTTTTTCCATAAATACCTCTAACGCCATTTAACAACCGAACCGAAGCACCAGCATTTGCAGCAATGCCACCCCCTTCATACCGATAAACATGTGAAGTATAATCGCAAATTACTTCATCACCTTGATTTGTATGAGCCATTATTGCAACCTGGTTTGCCATTGTACCGCTTGGGAAAAACAGTGCGGCTTCGGCTCCAAAAAAACTTGCAGTACGGTTTTGAAGCAAGTTTACACTTAAATCTTCGCCAAATACATCATCGCCTGTTTGGGCATTACACATTGCATTAAGCATTTCTTTGCCTGGTTTTGTTACAGTATCACTTCTTAAATCAACTATCATAAAGGCAAATTAAATAGTTTTTTAATGCCTTTAAAATTATAATTATTTTTGAAAGTTTGTAATCACTCAAAAAAATAGATGCAAATTTCTGAAAAGGCTAATATAGGCTTTGTTTATTCTGTAGTTTCAAACCAGTATTTAGGCTTGATAATAGAACCTTTTCTGGTAGAAAAAATGCAAAATGGTAAATTTTCGCTTACTAATCAAAAATTGATATTTGCAAATGCCGGTTTATATAAAAATATTTTAAACGAAAACGACTTTCAGGCTATAAAAATTTTAGATGAAATTTCTGCCGAAAACATTACTAAAAAATTTTACAGAAAAGAAAAATTACGCCCAAAAGAATTTTTTGAAAAGAAATGCGATGACAAACTTTATCAATCCACAATTCGTCCATTTATTGAAAGAAAACTAAATGAAGCATTGAATTTTATTGATAAAGAAAACATATATTTATCAAGCGACAGTAAAAACCCAACTTACAAAAAGCTAAATGTTTTTACCAATAATATTAACGTGCTTTTTCACTTTATACGAAACGAAACCGAAACAAGATATTACATAACTATAAAATTAAATGACGAAAGGCTAAAACTCAACGGCAATGGTTTGTTGCTCACCTGCGAGCCGGCAAATATTATAGTAGGCAACAATTTGCTTACGATAGAAAATATTGATGGGAGAAAAATTGAACCATTTTTTTCGAAATATTATATTTCAGTAAACCGTAGGTCGGAAGAAATATTCTTTAAAAAATTTGGGCTTGATATTATCGAAAAATTCAATGTAAAATCCGATGGATTTGAAATAATTCAAGAAAAACAGAAGGCTTCGGCAATTTTAAAACTTGAAAAAATTCTTAACAACAAATATGGATTTATACTTTCGTTCTGTTACGATGGACACATTTTTCCATATCACTCAAAAAAAATAGCACATGTTATTTACGAAAAACAAGGAGAAAATTTTATATTCAAAAAATACAAAAGAAGCCGCGATTGGGAAGAACACAAACGACAATTTATTGAATCTTTAGGGCTTATACAATTTGAAGGTTCGGTTTTTGTGCTAAATAAAAACTATTTTGAAGATACTTTAGAAGATGAAACTTTACAAAAATACGTAGTACTCAATTGGCTTGAAAAAAACATAAAAAACCTCGAAGGACGCGACTTTGAAATAATACAAAACATTGGTAAAAACAACTTTTTTTTAGGGCAAAAAAATTTAAAAATTGAAATAAGCGATCACCGCGACTGGTTTGATATTTCTACAAAAGTATGGTTTGGTGATTTTGAAATACCATTTATAAAACTCAGAAAAAATATTATTGATAACAATCGTGAATATATTTTGCCCAATGGCGAAATAGCCCTGATACCCGAAGAATGGATGAGTAAATTTAAAACTATTTTTAATTTTGACGAAGGCAACGATTCTATAAAAATAAAAAAACTGCATTGGGGTTTGCTTGGTACCTTTGAAACAACTGAAAATATACAAACAAAACTTGAAGGATTAAGACAATATACAGAAATAGAAGAAAAACCACTGCCGGCGGGCTTCAAAGGCGAATTGCGAAATTATCAGAAAGCGGGTTTCAACTGGTTTTACTTTCTAAAAAAATTTGGTTTTGGAGGTTGTCTTGCTGATGATATGGGTTTAGGAAAAACCATACAAACACTGGCACTTTTACAAAATGAAAAAGAAGAAAACAAAGTAATTTCTGGAGATGAAAATAATATTATTACAAATAATCAATTAAATCTATTTTCTAATAAAAATGCTGAAAACAGCCGAAAAACCTCGTTACTTATAGTTCCTACATCGTTAATTTACAACTGGAAAAACGAAGCAAAAAAATTTACACCCACACTCAAAACTTATGAGCATATTGGACAATCGCGATTAAAAAATAACAAGAGTTTTGCAAACTACGATTTAGTAATTAGTACTTATGGAACTCTTAGAAACGACGAAGAATTATTTAAAAACTTTAATTTTCATTACATTATTTTAGACGAAAGTCAAAACATTAAAAATCCATACAGTATGATTTCAAAAACTGTAAGAAATTTGCATAGCAATTATAAATTAGTGTTGACGGGTACACCAGTTGAAAACTCGGTAAGAGACCTCTGGTCGCAACTTTCATTCACAAATCCCGGATTGCTTGGTGGTTTAAAATTTTTTGAAGAAAATTATGTTAATCCTATTGAAAAAGACAATAATCAAGAAAAACTTGATGAACTAAAAACCATAGTTAAACCTTTTATTTTAAGGCGTACCAAACTACAAGTAGCAAAAGAACTTCCCGAAAAAACCGAGCAGATTTTGTATTGCGACATGACACCCGAGCAAGAAAAAATATATGAAGAAACCAAATCTAAGTTTAGAAACCAAATACTTCAAAACATTGAAAACAATGGATTGAACAAAGAAAAAATGAATGTAATTGTTGGACTTACAAAACTAAGACAAATTGCCAACCATCCGTTATTAACCGATAATACATACAATGGCAACTCAGGAAAATTTATTGAAATGCTTGATAGAACTCATACAGCAATAGAAAGCGGACATAAAATTCTTATTTATTCGCAGTTTGTTGAGCAACTTAAAATCATAAGAAAGGCATTTGATGCTGAGGGTTTGAACTATTGCTATTTTGATGGCAGTTACAGCGCTGCTCAACGACAATCACAAGTTAAAATATTTCAGGAATCGAGCAATATTTCAATATTTCTTGTATCGCTTAAAGCCGGAGGAACCGGTCTTACACTTACAGCAGCCGACTATGTATTTATTGTAGATCCATGGTGGAACCCATCGGTAGAACTTCAAGCAATTGACCGCACTCACAGAATTGGGCAAACTAAAAAAATTTTCAGCTATAAATTTATTTCAAAAAATACAGTTGAAGAAAAAATTCTCAACCTACAGAACAAAAAACTACACTTAGCTTCGGATTTGATACTTGCCGAAGAATCATTTTATAAAAAATTAGAGATTGAAGACATTAAAAATATTTTAGAGTGATATTATTTTTAAATATAATTATTAGTATTTTTGAGATGTAAAAAAATTTAAAGAAAATGAAAAATATACTTACAATTCTATTATTATTTATCACTGTTGCTGCATTTTCGCAGCGTTCATGCGATATGGAAGGCAAAATGGTTTCACCTTCAAATGGTCAGTTAATTAAAGCACAACAAGTTTTCAATTTGCATTATGAGTTTAAAAACTTAGGACCAGATAATTTGCACACTGGCGATACTATTTTCTGGTATTTATCTATCAACAACGTACTTGTAAATGGTACATTGATGGGCAGTGTATTAAATAAAGATATAATGAAAGATTCATCAATTGTATTCAAATACCCAAATTTTGCTTTAAACTTTGGTCAAGAAGTTTCTAATGCAAATTTTTGTGCAGGGTTTATTATTCAAAAAAGAATTGCCGGTTTAAAAGAAGTTTCAGACCCAAACACATCAAACAACAACGGATGTACTACTGTAAATATGAGTGCTGATGCAAAAACAATAGGAAATATAAATGCTTTAGCTACCAACGTTAATGCTTCTCCAAATCCTGCAAAAGAATATGTTGAAATAAGCTATGAATTGATAAATCCCAATACCGTTAGCCTATCATTATACGATTTGAACGGCAAAGTTGTAATCTCAACCGAAAACGATAAACAAACTGCAGGTTCAAATTCAATAAAATTAAACACTTCAGAACTTCAATCTGGACTTTACTTTTATGAATTGAAAGTTGGAAACGAATCAAAAAGATTTAAAGTTTTAATAAATTAATTTTTATTTAGCCAATAAATAAGAAATCCCTTTGTAATACATAGGGATTTTTTTTTATTTAATTTTTTTTGAAATAAAAAAAAACACAAAGGTTTATCTTTGCCAAACAAAATGTCAGGTCATAGTAAGTGGGCAAATATAAAACACCGCAAAGGCACACAAGACAAGCGTAAATCAAAACTTTTTACACGAATTCTAAAAGATATAGTAATTGCAGTAAAAAATGGAGGTGCAAACCCCGAAGGCAATCCATATTTGCGATTAGCATTGCAAAATGCACGTGGAGCAAATATTCCAAAAGATAAAATTGAAAATGCAATTAAAAAAACACTTGGCAAAGATGGTGAAAACTATCAAGAACTTACCTACGAGGGTTATGGCAATGGAGGAGTAGCGGTTTTTATAGAAACAGCTACCGATAGCCCCAAACGCACCGTTGCCAATATCAGAAGCATTTTTTTAAAAAGCGGAGGTAATCTTGGCACCAATGGCTCGTTAAATCATATTTTTGTTCAAAAAGGAGTATTTTTAATTCCACTAAAATCAATAGAAAGTAAAGAACAAGAAGATACAGAAATCGAGTTAATAGACGCAGGTGCCGAAGAAATAGAGAAAAATGAAAACCATTTGGAAATAACAACAACATTCGAAAATTTTGGAGTAATGCAAAAAAAACTTGACGAATTAGGTATTGAAGCTAAAAATGCATCGCTTCAAAGAATTTGTTTACATACAAAAACATTACCCATAACTGAGGCTTTAAAATTCTTGAAAATGATAGAAAAACTTGAAGATGATGAAGACATAAATGCTGTGTACCATAACCTTGAATTAACCGATGAACTGAAAAAAGAACTTGAAAAGTAAAAAAACTTGTAAAAAATGGACAAGAGACAAAAATTATTAACCAAGCGTGAGCAAAGCAAGCTTGGAGGCGGAATTGATAAAATACAATCGCAGCATAAAAAAGGAAAACTTACAGCCAGAGAAAGAATAGAATTACTACTTGACGAAGGAAGTTTTGAAGAAATAGATGCGTTTGTAAAACATAGAAGTTACGATTTTGGAATGGAAAAAATACATTATCCGGGTGATGGTGTTGTTACAGGCTACGGAACAGTAAATGGCAGATTGATATTTATATTTTCACAAGATTTTACCGTATTTGGAGGCTCGCTAAGTGAAACTCATGCCGAAAAAATCTGTAAAATTATGGATATGGCTTTGAAAAACGGGGCACCAGTAATTGGATTGAACGATAGTGGTGGAGCACGGATACAAGAAGGTGTTGTATCACTTGGAGGTTATGCTGATATTTTTTATCGTAATACTTTATCAAGTGGCGTTATTCCTCAAATATCTGTAATTATGGGACCATGTGCGGGAGGTGCAGTTTACAGCCCGGCAATTACTGATTTTATAATAATGGTAGAAAAAACTTCATACATGTTTGTTACAGGTCCAAACGTAGTAAAAACTGTTACAAACGAAGAAGTGAGCAGCGAAGAATTAGGTGGGGCAAGCATTCACAGTTCAAAATCCGGAGTTTCTCATATTTCGGCAAAAAACGAACTTGATGCAATAAATAATTTAAAATTACTTTTGAGCTATTTGCCTCAAAATTGCGAAGACAAAACTATAGAAATAAATTATTCAATATTACCTGATGAAACCCGTGAGCAATTAAAACATATTGTACCCGAAAATCCAAATCAACCTTATGACATAAGAGAAGTTATAAATGGAACAATAGATTGCGACACTTTTTTTGAAATTCATAAAAATTTTGCTGAAAATATAGTTGTAGGTTTTGCAAAACTGGCAGGTAGAAATATTGGTATAGTTGCAAATCAACCGGCATTTCTGGCGGGTGTTTTAGATGTAAAAAGCAGCCAAAAAGCTGCGAGGTTTGTAAGATTTTGCGATGCATTTAATATACCTTTATTAGTTTTTGAAGATGTGCCCGGATTTTTACCCGGTACCGATCAGGAATGGAATGGAATAATTACAAACGGTGCTAAATTATTATTTGCTTTTTGCGAAGCAACGGTGCCACGAGTAACCGTAATTACCCGAAAAGCTTATGGCGGAGCTTATGACGTAATGAACAGTAAACATATTGGAGCTGATTTAAATTTTGCTTGGCCCACAGCCGAAATAGCAGTAATGGGTGCAAAAGGTGCAGCCGAAATAATTTTTAAAAAGGAAATAAACGAAGCAAACGATAAAGAAATGGCTTTAAAATCTAAAGAAGAAGAATATGGCGGTATTTTTGCAAATCCTTATCGTGCTGCCGAAAGGGGTTTTATTGATGAAGTAATATTACCAGAAGAAACAAGGAGTAAATTAATAAAAGCATTTAAAATGCTTGAAAACAAAGTTGACAATCTACCTCGAAAAAAGCATGGAAACATTCCATTATAATTTTTACACAAAAAATTAATACAAAAAAAAAGCCTGCACTGAAAATGCAGGCTTTTTAATTATGATAAATTTTTATTAATCGAAATTTTTATTGCTGCCTAATGCTACACGTTGAACGTTTTCAACATAAGGAGCACTTACACTTTTGAAATAAACAAAAGCAGTAATATCATGTCCTGCAGCATCTAAGCCTGCCATATCTAAGTCAAAACTATATTCGCTAATTGAACCTGCTTTCATTTTATCAGAAGCTATCAATGTACCGTTCATTGTGTTTAATGATTTTCTGAAAACATTATGGTGAATATAATTTTTAAGAGGATTTCCTTTATTATACAAAACATGTGTTGATGTTGTATTGTATCCATTTGATTGATCCCAACCATCACCTGAACCTGTCATTTCTTTTTGAGATAAGTAAGCAATAACATAATATTTACCTGCAGGTAAATCATTTTTACCTACTCCAACTTTTACTTTAACAGTATAAACTGCACCATTTTTTTTGCTTGCATCAATTGCTAATCCACATTTTGCATCTTCACCTGTTACACCTGCTGCTTTGCCAGACCAATTTGAACGAGATTCGCATTTTCCACCAATTCTGTTAATCATTCCAGTAGGATTACCTGCTGAGTATGCATCAGAAAAAGATTGGCTTTCTGTGGTAACCATAGCATCATTTCCTTGGTATGTGTTGTGCATTGCTACTGAATATACAACATCAGCACCATAAGAAGTAACAAGTTTATCAGCATAAATAGGACCATCAGGACAATACGGGCATTTTGCACAAGTAGTATATTCTAATAATACTTTTGATGTATAAGTTTCCGGAGCTTTTCCACTGCCATCATCTGTACCATCACCGTCACCACCTTTATCTTTACATGAGAATAAAGCTAAACTAACAATTGTTGCTAAAACTAGTAATTTTTTCATTTCTATATTTTTTTAATGATTTCTAAATTTCAAATTTATATAAAATTTATTCATAATTCCAAGTTAAAAATTCGTTTTGATAAAAAACTTTTAATTCTTTACTTTTAGATGATAAACATTCACCAATAATTTTACTATCTATACCCCATTTTTTTGAAGAATTTACAATATTTTCGGCAGTTTTCAAGTCGGTATATATTTCCATACGATGCCCCATATTAAATACTTCAAACATTTCTTTGGCAGAGGTTTGAGTTGTGTTTAGTATAGTTTCGAATAATGGTGGAACGGGTAATAATTTATCTTTTATTATTTTAATATTCTTTACAAATTTCATTACCTTAGTTTGTCCGCCTCCTGTGCAATGAATTATTCCGTTTATTTTACCGCGATACTCATTAATAACTTCTTTTAAAAATGGCGAATATGTACGGGTTGGCGATAGTATAGCTTTACCAATATTTATATTTGTTCCGGGTAAATTATCTGTAAGTTTGAATTTTCCTGTGTAAAATAAATCTGAATTGGATAAAGTATCAAAACTTTCGGGATATTTGGTTTTGTAAGATGAATCGAGTAAATCGTGTCGGGCTGATGTAAGTCCATTGCTTCCAGTACCTGCATTGTATTCTGTTTCGTAATTTGTTTTTCCAAAAGATGATAAACCAACAATAACATTACCTGGTTTAATATCTATCTCTATTACTTCTTTTCTCTTTAATCTTGCAGTAAATGTGCTGTCAACCACTATGGTTCTAACCAAGTCACCAATATCGGCGGTTTCGCCTCCCATATTTTTAATATTTATACCATAAGACTCCATCAATTGGCAAAATTCTTCGGTACCATTTATGATTTCCGAAATCACTTCACCCGGAATTTTAAATTTATTTCTACCAATAGTAGATGAAAGTAAGAAATTACTTGAAGCTCCAACGCACATTAGGTCATCAAGATTCATAACCAATGCGTCTTGAGCAATACCTTTCCAAACTGATAAATCACCGGTTTCTTTCCAATATATATAAGCAATGCTCGATTTTGTACCTGCTCCGTCAGAGTGCATTATATTGCACCATTCTTCATCATTTCCTAAATAATCGGGGGTAACTTTACAAAAAGCATTTGGATATAAACCTTTATCAAGATTTTTTATTGCCGAGTGAACATCTTCTTTTTGCGATGAAACACCGCGTTTTAGGTATTTTTCAGACATTCAGAGTAAATTTCTATTTTGCTACTATTTAGGCTTTTTTTCGAGTAACAAATTATTGCCTTCTATGGTAACAGATAAATAATTTTCAAAAATAGATGTTCCTAAAATTGCCTTTTTAATGCTACCTGTGCCTACAACACATCTAACATTAGTAAATTTAATATCGCCAAAAGCTATTTCTTTTACATCAAATGATTTTCCTTTAATTTTTGTACCATCAGGTAATTGGTAAGGTTTTGCACTTTCAATAAAATCATTAACTGTTATGCTTTTTGATGTAATAAGTTGTACAACTGTAGCTTCGGGAATTATAATACCTGTTTCTTCAGAATCGAAATCAAATTTTATTGATTTTTTTCCAATTTTACCCATTACACTGTATTTATCTCTCGATTTTGTAACGGGAATCATATCGTATTTCTCCTTCATTTCGTCAATCAAAGCTTGTTTTGCTTCTTTGCTGTTGGGGTCTAGCTCTTGTTTAGGTAAATTTTTCTTATCTTCTAAATATTTTTTCCGTGCATCTGCAAGAAATGGGCTGTTAATGGGACCTCCGGTAAGTGCAGAATCGTTCATCACTTTTATAGTTTCTTTTGTCCACTTAAAATCGCAATTCATTACTTTTACAACAGCTCTTCTGTTTTGTTGATGTTCATCTTCGGTACATGGAACTACTTTACCACCTTCACATTCGCATATATTTACCAATTGAGATTCTCCATATCCTCTTGCATCAAGTCTGAATGGATTAATTCCGCCTTTAATAATGTAAGCAACAGCCGAGTCGGCTCTGCGTTGTGACAGGGCTTTGTTATAGTCAAATGTATTACGGCAATCGGTATGTGTACCAAGCTCTATTGCCATTTTGGGGTATTTTTTAAGTGTTGCTATCAAATCATCGAGTACTCTTTTAGACTCTGAACGAGTGTAAATATTGGAAGAGTCGAGGCCATAGTAAATTGGAAGTATAAAGATATCATTACACTGATTTTTCAAGCAAAAATCTCTTTTGAAATCTTGTGATTGTTCAAGATTCATAGTTGAAACGTATTCTTCTTTGCTATCGTAATAATATTCATCTCTTTTTGATGCAAATAATTCATATTTTGTATTTACTTTAAGAGTAACCTTGTAATATCCGTTTTTATCGGTATATACTCTAATTTTAGAAGAGTCGTGGTTATTACTGATTATTACTAATGCTTTTGTAAGTTTTTTTCCATCTTTACAATCGGTAATCACGCCCGAAAGAGTAAATACTAGTGGATCCATCCAAAATTCGTAGATATTATCATCAGCTTTACCAGAAGCGCTGCGGTTTGATGTGAAATATCCTTTTTCTTTTGTTGGATCTAAAATTAACCCAAAATCATCACCTGCAGAGTTAAGTGGCGATTTCATATTTTCTGGCTTTTCCCAGTCAAGTCCACTGCCCTTAGCCGAAAAAATATCTAATGCTCCTAAACCGGGGTGCCCATCAGATGAAAAATACAATGTTCCGTCTTCAAAAATATATGGGAAAACTTCATTAGCTTTTGTATTTATTACAGGTCCTAAATTTACAGGATCGCCCCATGTTTTACCTCTTTTAACATAATTTACTACCCAAATATCATGTGTATTTGTGTCGCCCAAACCTCCTGGCATATCTGAAGCAAAATAGAGTTTTTCTCCATCTGCCGAAAGCGAGGGATGTCCGTAGTTGTATTTATCAGTGCAAAAAGGAAGCGGCTTGGGAGTAATATCCCATTCTTTTCCACTTTTTCTGGCTTCGTATATTTTACATTTTTTTTCGTTTCCTTTTATTCCATTGCACTGTGTAAAATACATTTTGGTAAATTTCTCATCAAATGTTGCTGTACCATCGTTGTAATCGGTATTTGCACCTGGTAATAAAACTGCTTCGCCCCATTTTACTGTTGTTTTTTTGCCTTGTCCTTCAATCATCCAAAGGTCGGTGTATTTTCTGCCTGTCCATTTATATTGGGCTGAGCTTTCACCTTTAGGACGGTCTGAAGTAAATACAATTGCTGTACGTTTTTTATTTGCCCACATTGGCGAAAAATCATCTGATTTAACTTTTGAACCTGATGGTTCATTTGCTGGTTTAAATTCTTGAATATGATATCTTGTTTTGGCATCTTTCAATTTCAATGCTAGTTCGCAACCCTCTATCATTATTGCAGAATTTGGGTCTTCGGGCTGCATTTTTCTGTATTCCTGAAATTTGAGGATAGCTTCAGTATATTTACCTGTCATTTTAAGACATTCGCCCATTTTGTAGTGAAACATTGGGTCTTTTGCTCCTTTTTGTATGGCAATAGAATACCATTTCAAAGCATTTTTGTAATCGTGGTTGTAATAATAAGCTTCGGCTGCATTAATGGCTGATGTAAGTTTATCTTTTTTGGGTGTTTTTGAATTTTTATAAACTTTTGCATACATATCTGCCGCTACTGCATATTCTTTCATTTTGTAGTGCTGATTTGCTTTTTGAACGCTGGGCGGATTGCACGATCCCAATATAATTAAAATAGCCAGTGATAATATTGTTGTTTTTGTAAATGAGTTAAACATACTCTTTTAGCTTTATATTTATTTTAACTTTCAAACTTGCATTATTTTAAACAATTTTCAAAGTTTATATTTTAAATAACTAAAAAAAAACGTAAACTTTTTAAATCTTGTTGTAATTCAGGCTATTTATATCAATTTAATACTCGTATTTCTTTTCTTGAACCATCTTTTGTTATAAGGTTGCACGAGTGTTCATTTGATGTAGCATAACCAATTGCAGTAATATCTATATTGTTTTTAATTTTTTCATAATCAATCTGACCTATTGTAAAAAGTAACTCATAATCTTCGCCTCCATTTAAAATGCACATTGTTGCATCAAGGTTCATTTCGTTTGCAAGCTGCAATGTTTGGCCATCAATTGGCAATTTTTCTTCAAATACATCAAATCCGATTTTTGATTTACTTGATATTTTTTTTAATCCATCTGCAAGCCCGCTACTCAAATCAGTCATAGAAGTTGGCAAAATATTTTCTTTTTCAAAAAGTTCAATAATATCGTTTCTTGCTTCGGGCTTTAGTTGTCGTGACACAATATAATCATATCCTTCAATATCGGGTTTAAAATCTGGTGTTGCCAAAAAAACTCTTTTTTCTCTTTCGAGCAAATGATACCCCATATACGCAGCTCCCAAATCGCCAGTTACACAAAGTATATCGCTAACTTTGCAATTTTGCCTTAATACCTCTTTGTTTGGGCATATTTTTCCTATTGCTGTTGCAGATAGGGTAAGTCCTTTTACTGATGTGTTTATATCTCCTCCGGCAAGAATAATATTGTATTTATTGCAAGCAAAATATATCCCGCTGTAAATTTCTTCAATAGCTTCGAGAGTGTATTTGCTCGAAAAAGCTATATTAATTAATATGTACTCAGGCTTGGCGTTCATAGCATAAATGTTGCTAATAGTAGTGGTTACTGTTTTATACCCCAGGTGTTTCAATGGAGTATATACTAAATCAAAATTTACATTTTCTACTATTATGTTTGATGAAACAACAAGGTTTTCATTGTCAGAAAATTTTATAATTGCTGCATCGTCACCAGGCGGTACAATCACTTGTGGGTTTTTATTTTCATTTAATGACAAAATATGCGCAATAAGCTTGTTTTTGCCTATTTTTTCGATATTCGTTTTTTCAGAATTTTCAAACATTACGCAAATTTAATTGCTTACAGTTGTTTTTTAAGAAATAAATATGCTTTATTTACAATGTTGAAATTATATAAAGATATGAATTTTCTAAAGGGTCTTATTGATTTATTTTTTCCCGAAATATGTATTTATTGCAATCAAAATCTTGTAAAAACCGAAAAGATTATTTGTACATTTTGCGAAGCTCAACTTCCTGTTTCGGATAATGAAAGTTTTACAGAAAATAAAATTATTAAATCTTTATGGGGCAGAGTAAATATTGAATTTGCGGCATATTATTTAAATTTTAAAAAAGGTGGAATAACTCAACAAATACTGCATTTTTTGAAATATAAAAACAGAAAAGATATAGGTATATTTTATGGTAAAAGGCTTGGATTTATGATTATAAATGAAAAATTTATAAAAGAAGTTGATTACATAGTACCCGTTCCATTGCACAAAACCAAGCTAAGAAAACGCGGTTATAATCAAAGTGCCGAAATTTCAAAAGGCTTGTGTGAGGTTCTAAAAATTCCGGTTTTGGAAAATAATCTTATTCGAATTTCAAATACTCAAACTCAAACTCGAAAAAAACGTTTTGAACGCTGGACAAATGTTTCAACAAATTTTATTGTTAAAAATCCTGCATTATTTGAAGACAAAAACCTGTTGCTTGTAGATGATGTTTTTACAACAGGAGCAACAATTGAGGCTTGTTGCCAGCCTTTGATAAATATTAATAATGTTAAAATAGGGTTAGTGTTTTTGGCTGTGGCAGGTTAATTTTTGATAAATTTTATAGGCAAAAATCCTTCTGCTTGTAAAAAATAAATTCCTGAATTAAATTTTGAAATATCAATATTAATGGCACTTTTACGTGGAATTGAATTTATTATAAGAGTTTGGCCAAGAATATTTTTTATTGATATATTAATTTCATTAGTTTCAGCATTCGAAATACTTAAATAATTGTGTGCCGGATTGGGCAAAACAGTTATTTTGCCTGCTTTTATTTTTAATGTGTTTGTTGAATTAGAAACCAGATTTATTGCATCATTAGTAATTACAGGTTCCTGAAAATCAAAATAAATGTATGCTTTGTTTTTAATGTAAGTACCTATTTCAAGTTTATCACTTAAGTTTATATTAAAATCAATAAATCCTTGGCTAAGTTCATTGTTTGTGTTTTTGTCGGGCAACAAAATATCTCTGAAAATCCATGCATATTTATAGCGATATTTTCCGTTTTGTAGCCAAGCAACAGGGGCAAGTTCGTATTTGTGGCTCGAACTCATATAAACACCATGCATACTTATAGCAAAATTAGGGTCTAAGGTATCTATAACTTGAATATTATAAGCTGTATCGTTACCGGTATTTTGAAATCTGATTTTGTAATCAATCAGATTTGTTTGAGGAGTTATTTTATATTCCTGTTTTGTATTTTTATCGTTTGGATCTATTGCTGCAACAATTTTTTGTGTTAAGGTATCAAAATTGTTTGTTATATCTTCGTCATTCAACTCAATAATCGAAACTTTTGCAAAATGTCTTATTTTCTCATCAAGCTTTAATTCTACAGGAATATTGGCTTTTGCTTTAATAAGAATTGACTCACCTTTTTTAAGATTTAATATTTTCCAAATATACGATTTGCCTGTATTTTCATTGGGAATTATACTAAATTCAGTAAAGTTAACAGCATCATCGGGTGTAAATTCTATTTTTAATTCGTCAATATTTTGAGTTCCTTTATTTGTAACGCAAATCTGATAAAATTCATCAAAACCCTGTCGGGCTCTCCATCCTGTGAAATCGCTCAATTTAATTGAAATATCATTATGTGAACCATAAGATAATATACCGAAATCTATCCCGGCATTTGTATTTTGACCATTATGATTTATGATTTTTGTTCCACATGTAGAAATATGATATTTTGGTGCTTCAACACTAATTAAATGTTGTGTAATTTTTGTATCAACAGGTATTGTGTAATTACCATTGAAATCAGTTGGTACATATATATTTTCGGGCAATATTTTAATGTAAACTCCTTGTAAATTGTTTTCGTCAATTTCCTGTGTACAATTTTGATTATTGTCAAAAAATACTTTCCCGGCAAGTAAACCCTTGTCTATTTCAATCTTTCCTGTTTTATTCAATAGTAATCCTTGGTGATTTAAAAAACTTCCCGAAAGATATATTTCATTTTCTCCCGCAATTTGTAAATCATTACCAATATAATCTAAAGAAGGTATAGTCCACAAATTTCCATTCCAACATGCAATACTAGCAAATTTACCGGTTTTGATGTTTTCAAATCGTCCCGCTACCCAAAGGAGATTTTTTACTTGATGAATATCCGAAACCGATTTTACTTTCCATTCGTTCATTCCATTCGAAATTTCTTTCCAGTTGTTGGATTTTATACTAAAATTTATATAACCATCAAAATCAACGCCTGTAACAATCAAACTGTCATTGTATTTTCCGAAACCTTCAAAACCATTGTTGTATGGCGAGTTTGTAATAGATTTCCACGTGTTGTTTTCAAATACTTTAAAGGATTTGTTGTATGGGTCAAAAGGTGTCGCAAATAGTCCAATAGCCCAAATCTTGTTGTCACTGTATTCAAAATCAGTAAAATAATCAGAAATTCCTTGATCTGGCGGGTTTGGAGCATATACTGTACATTTTTCATTTTCAATTTTTATTATTGAAACTGATACATTATTTGCGGTGATATTGCCGCACAAGAGCAAATCTTTTGAGGAGTTTAAAAATTCAAGATTTTTTTCTGCTGTAAAATTTTCAGTATTTATCTTTTCCCAACCTTTATCTTTTGATTTAATAATTAATAACTTACCATTATTAATATTTGTAAAAGCTACATAAGTTTCATTTTTAAACCTGCAAATACTTTTTGCTGCAATAGAATCAAAAGCAGAAGAGAGATTATCAAAATAACTTTGAGGAATTGAATATGAATTTATCCAAAAATTACCATCCCATTTCATTATTTCATATTTGCTTGCAGTTTTTGTAACTACATAAAATTTATCGTTTGAAGAACAAATTACATTTATAGAGTTTTTTTGCCCTGTGGCAAGAGGCAAAATTACTTGTGCATGAGCTGTGTATGTTACAGCTATGCTCAATAATATTAATATTGAAATTATATTTCTCAATTTTCCTCTCATTTAATTATATAGTTTATATTAAAGTTCAATCCATAATTGTATAATCTGTTTTTTACGGGATAACTTTTTTTGTATGCCGAACCTATCATTGACGAATAATTTGGCTCGAGTGTAAAAATAAAATTTCTTTTTGACTTATAAAAAATTCCGGTTGATAATGTATAACCTTTTGACCAGTTTCTGATGTTTTCTCTTGAATAATCTTCTAAATGCAGATATGTTGGATTTACTGATTTTCCTTGTCCTGTACTGAATTTTGATAGATTTATACCAGTTTTGCTTTCTATTCCCAAACTTGGTGTAAAATAATGACGATACCCAAATAATAATGGAATATTGATAAATTTTAACAATCCCTTGCCTTCATATTTCACATTTTCGGGCGATTTGGGTAGATATTTTAATATACCTTGAAGTATATCTACATTAGGAAATTCTGAAATTGTGTAATCAAATGAATGATAAACACTGTATTCTTTAAAGTTTATTCCTGAACTAATAAACCATTTTTTGTTATAATTAATCTGCATATTTAGCCCATTATTCATACCGTTACCAAATGAAGAACTACCGGCAATTGCATTAAAATACGAATGATTTATGAATTTATTCATCTTTGCATTTTCTTTAATTGCTTCCATACCAATTGATGGTGAAAAATTTACACCTATTTCTATTGAAAATTTGCAATTTGATTTATTTGAATTGTAAATAGGTTTGTTTAAGTTTAATATTTTCGACTTTTCTATTGATGACATATTAAAATTGTATAAATCTGAAACAAATTTTGATATTAAATCCAATTGAATATACTCAATACCAATATTCGATTTTTGTTCATTACTGTTATATGTTTCTGTGGCAATACTATTTAAATTGCTATTTTTATTGTTTTTTTCCGTTTTGGGATATTTTAATACAATTTTGTTTTCAATTTCTTTATTCAAAGTATTTTTTTCTATAGGCTTTTTAAATGTTCTCAAATTTTCAGTTTTCAAATTATATTCTTTATAATTTTTGGTTGCTGAATTATATAAAACAAAACTTCCGATTAATAATAATAGGGTAATTGACGACCAATAAAAGATAAAAATTCGTTTTCTTCGGTTTAGCTTTTTTTCAATAATATTCCAGTCAGATAAAGGGATTTTACCTTCAAAAGACGACAATCTGTCTTTTAAAATATTATCAATATTTAAATCCCCTTTGCTCAATTTTTGCTTTCGTTATGTTTAATTTTATCAATAAGCATAGTTCTTGCTCTGCTCAAACGGCTTTTTGAAGAACCTATCTGAATACCTAGAGTTTCGGATATTTGCTTATGTGAAAATCCATCAACTGAATACATGTTAAGAATAATTTTATATTTTTCGGGTAATGAATTTATATAATCAAATATTTTTGAAACCGGCATATTCTTAATCATTACTGCAAATTCATTTTCATCTTTATTTTCATTATCATCTTTTATTGAATGGATATTCTCATCAATATCCATAAACACTTGTCGGTTTTCAGTTTTTTTAAGGTGAGAAAGACATGTATTAATAAAAATTCTTGTCATCCATGTTTCAAGAGAACTATCACCTTTAAAACTTGAAATTTTGGTAAAAACCTTTATAAAACCATCATGTACCAAGTCTCTGGCTATTTCACTATTGTTGCAATATCTTTGGCAAACACCCATCATTTTTTTTGAATAAAATTCGAACAACAGTTTTTGGCAATTGCGGTCATTCTTTTTACATCCTTCAATAATTTCATAAATCTTGGATTTGTCCAATGTTTACAGTATTTATAGACTTTTAAAATGAAAAAGGTTGCATAATAAGATATCAAAATTAATAAAAAAAGGGGTTCATAAATTGAACCCCTTTTTTTAATTGAAAATATCTCTTTTTTATTTGTTTAAAGAAATTGTTCTTGTGATTTGTTTTCCGTCAATCATCATTCTTACATGATACAAACCGTTTGCCTGATTGCTAAGGTCAATATTATGAATACCTGATTGTCCAAATACATTATTAGTAGAAGTTACTAAAGCTCCAGTTGAGTTGTAAACACTAATGTTCATATTAGTTGGAGTTGCAAAATTGTAACTTACATTAACAATACCATTACTTGGGTTTGGATAAACGCTAATGTTTTGATCTTTATCAATAGAATTAACACTATTGATAGTTTTAAACATACGGCTAACCCAAATATTTCTTTCGTATGGCTGGCTCATGTTTCCACTCAAGTCAGTTACTCTGAATGTAACAGTATATAATCCTTCTTCGTAAGTATTAAGGTTGTTGAAAATAACCTGAAGTCTTGAACGAAGAACGGTTGGTGCATCGTAGTTATCAGTAATTGTCAAACCTTCTGAAGCATCAATCTGAGAGAAAATACCTACATTCATAGCAGCACCATGAATAATTGGAGCAATATCATCAACAACTCTTACAAAACGCTTACGTTTAGTTACATTAAGAGAACCGTCAGTTGCTGTATATTCATCATAATACAAACCTAAAACGTATGGGTTTACATTGCTTGTACGTGTAATTGAAACTTGAGAATTGTCATAATAATTATCTTTTGCACTTGCCTGAATTGGTGTGTAAGCATTTCCAACTCTCCAAATCACAGTGTCAAGAGTATTAAGATTAATTTCTGGACCTACATAATCATCAACTATGTATGTGTAAGTTTTTGTATCAGCAGCATTTCCTGAACCATCAGTTGCGTTGTAAATCATAGGATATGAACCTTTGAAACGTGTATCAACATTACCAGAAGAACCTGGAGTAACAACTAAAGTTGGATTGTCATAATTATCAGTTACTGTTGTACGGTCAATAAATACTGATACTATCTGTACTTTAACAACATTTCCTGCATCAGCATCGCTGTTTGAAATAACAGGTTTTTTTGTATCTTGTACAATCACATATCTGTATTTGGTTGTATTGTTAGAAGCCAGGTCATTTACTGAATATTTTACAATATAAGTTCCTAATATGTTTGTATTAACTGCTCCTGTAATTACAATTGCGTTTGTAAGATTACCATCCTTGTTATCCATTGCAGTTGCACCATCTTCAGTATAAGAACCAAATACTTCTATTCTTACTGTATCACTACCATTAAGAGTAAGTACAGGACTTGTCTGGTCTTTTACAACATAAACAACTCTAGTTATTGGCATTGCAGGATTTCCACCAGCATCTTTTACATTGTAAGTAATATAATAAACGCCTGTAAAATTCATATCCAAATCACTAGTTATTGTTATTTTTGAACTAATATCACCTTCTGTTGGGTCAATTGCTTTTGCACCATATTCAGTATATGTAGAACCTACTTCAAGATATAAAGTATCTTCATTATTTAATGTTAAAGTTGGTGCTAAATTATCATTTTTAATAAATACTGTATAATCTTCAAACTCGCCAAGTCTGTTTGCATTATTTACACCGCTCGAAGCTCCGCATGGTTCGTTTGGATCTGTATTATAACTTGTTCCTACTCTCATTCTTGTTCTACCTTCAAAAGCTACTGAAGATGATGGAACTGTAAAGTTAGCTGAAAAAGATGATGAAGTTGAAGTAGCTTCGTAAGCTACTTCTTCTCCTGCATCAGCAAAATCTCCGTCAATGTTCCAGTCAATCCATACTTTACGTGACATTGGGTTCACTGTAGTATTTCTACTGATACTAATGTTGTATGTAGCACCAAATGTAACATTTGCAAAAAAGTTTGAATTAGTGTAATCATCGTATCCATTAACATTGTTTGACGAAGTATTATCTATCAAAACAATGTTATTAGCATCTGTCAATTTTACATTGTTTATAGCAATATCTGTTGATGAAGAAACACCCAAAATAGGAGTGCAATGCTCTACTGCAATTACATAATCTGATTTAATTACACAGTTGCGAGTTGATGCTGAATCAAGAGTATTCCAAGCACATAAAGAAACTGTGTATTTACCTTTTGCATTACATTTAATTTGTATTACACCTGTGTATGGGTCAATATTTACAACACTTACTGTTGAAGGGAAGAAATTCCACTTAAAGTTATCAGCTTTCATTGCTTTACCTGCAATCGGGCAGAATGGTTTAATAGTTACAACATCACCTGTATTGGGGCGACGGTTATCGGCTGTAAAATCAATCTCTGTTTTAGTATGAGGTGTAACAACTACAACTTTTTTGGTTATACTGCTTGTTCCCATACATGTTGTTGCAGTTAATGTTACATCATAATTATTATCAGTTTGAATTGAATAATCCAAATCTTTTGAATAACCTACTTCTCCAAAACCTGGTTCAATCTCCCAAACATAATCTGTTTTACCTAATACATTCAATGATGTGTTTTTAAATGTATAAGTATTGGGGTTGTATAATGTATCTGGAATAACAAAATCAGCTACTGGTGCGATTATCGGTCCTTTTTCTGTTGTCCAAGATGCAATAAATCCTGAATCATTTCCTGAACTATTTGTTGTAAATAATACATACATAGCACCTGATGTTGCTACTATTGGAGTAGTTTTAGAAGGAACATTTCCTAATGTAAAACCGCTTCCTGTATGTAAAGGAGTACCAGTTGCATCAGTACCATCATAAATTCTTAAAATATCACCTGTTGCTACTTTAAATTGGCTGAAAGTAAGCGAAATTTTCTTTGCACCACATGGAATAATTGTAGCATAGTCAACTCTATTATTTGAATAATTACCTGTTCTGCCTCCATCGTCAATCAAATTTCCATTTGATTCGTATATTGGCTGAACTGTACCAGCTCCAAGATTGTTGTCTTTGAAAGGTGTTACTCTCACATATTTATCTTTACACAATAATTTTGATGGTCCTTTACTGTTTGATGTTTGCAAACAAACAGTATAGTTACCGGTCATATTAAAGAAAACCGGAGGATTTGCATTTTGATATGGGTCATTTCCTACAAGATTTGAATTGTATATTTCAACATCATTTCTTGTATTTGCCGAGTCAGCCGGGTCATACATATACCAACTCCAATAAGTTGGTCCGTTCGTTGATAAATCTATAAAATTAACGGTTCCAAATTTTTCAACTTCGTTTGTATTTGAAGCAAAATCTACAACCGGTGGGTTTGATGGAGAAACAATATTAATACATTTTAATACAGAATCGCGTCCTAAGCAGTTTTGGCTTTTTAAGCGAACACAATTGTTTCCGGGTGTATTAAAAATATGAGTAGCATTTGTTGTCATATACTCAACTGAACCATCATCATTAATATCCCACTCGTGCGAAATATAACCTGTTTGATTATTGTTAGTCATTTTTACAGGTGTACCTTCATAAGCTGAACTTGGCATATAAAAACCTGCTGCAAGGCTTGTTGGGTTAGCAAGATTAATAGTGTAATCTTCACATTCGCCATAATACCAACTGTAACTTGAAGAATAGCACATTGCATTAGCATTCAATTGATAATTCTGATAAGAAGATAGTACTCTCATTCTGCTAGTACCTGAAGTAACTCCGCAAGGCACTGTAAATGTGTTAGCCATTAAGCTACCTCCTGTCATCGGTGCGCCTGAAGTACTTGGTGCCCATCCTGTTGACATAAATTCGCTTGATTGAAATACATTGTCTCGGTTGAGGTCAATCCATACATAAAAATAAACTGCATAGGACCATGTATAAGTAGAACTACCATAAGAAGAACTTGCTTCGAGGGTGTACTTACTACCACTTGAAAGCGAGAATGATGGTTTGCTTGACATAAGCGAATACCCGTTTCCTGATGAGCCGGGTGTACCGCCTGTACCATAAGTACATGCATCAGCAGCGTGTTCGTAAAGTATGTTACCGGAAATATCTTTCATTCTCAATCTTTCGATTGGGAAATACCAGTAACTACCGTAATAGCAACCATAGTAAGAGTTTGCCATACAGTATGGGGCTTGAGCTTTTGTTTCTGTAAAAGCTGATGAAGCCGCCAAACCTAATAAGATTAGGATAAATCCTAATAAATTGTTTTTAAAAGTAAATTTGTTTGACATATTCGTTTTTTATTAAATTTTTAAATATTCTTTTAGAGTTTTCAAACATAAGAAAACTATCAATATATTTGACATCTTTCTTAAAATTAGTTTCAAATTTTTTTAAAAAATAATTTAGAAAAAAGCTATATGATTGATTTTTAATACTAATAAAAAAAATTATGACAATAATATGATATTTAATAAGGCTCAAACTGAAGCTTTAGAAGCTATTGAAGGACCATTAATGGTAATTGCAGGACCTGGTACAGGCAAAACAAGGATATTGACTAATCGGGTTTTGAGTATAATTGAAAAAACCGGTCTGAATCCTGAAAATATTCTTTGTCTTACTTATACTGATGCTGCAGCTTCGGAAATGAGAAAAAGGTTGATTGAACTTATGGGAAGTGCAGCTCACCGTGTTGAAATAAGCACTTTTCATGCTTTTTGCCAAAAAGTTATTACAGAATATCAAAACGAACTAAATGTTCAAAATCTCGAACCAATATCAAAACTTGAACAGGTTTTGTATTACAATTCAATTTTTGATGCACTGGATGACGACAACCCATTGAAAAACTATAAATTTCCCTACAAAGAGCGAAACAACTTAATAAAACTTAATAATTACCTTAAAAAAGAAAATATTGACCGAAATACAATATATAATATATCTGAAAAGTATTTAGAAAATTTGAAAACAGATGAAAAGATGTTTTTCAAAAAAAAATCAGGCGAAAACAATAAAGGCGATTTCAAAGAAAATGCTTTTAAAAAGGAAGAATTAAAAGTAAATAAACTTAAAGCAGCAACAGATTTATGTTATCAATATCGCGAAATGCTCGAAAACAATGGTCGTTACGAAATTGATGATATGATTATTTGGGTTATAAATCTTTTCAAGTCAAACTCCGAAATATTGCTTAACTATCAAGAAAAATACCAATATATAATGGTTGACGAATTTCAGGACAATAATAAAACTCAGTTTGAACTCACACTTTTACTCGCTTCATATTGGGATTCGCCAAACTTGATGATTGTTGGCGATGACGACCAGTCTATTTTCAAATTTCAAGGGGCAAATCTCGAAAACCTAATTGATTTTGAAAATAAATTCACAAATACATTGAATAAAGTGATTTTGAACGAAAACTATCGTTCGTCGCAGCAAATACTCAATGCGGCGGCTTTGCTTATAAAAAATAATAAAACCAGATTGCTGAATGAGAAAAACCTAATAGAAAAAAGCAATTTTATTAAGAAAGATGCAAATATTTCAATAATTGAATGTACAAATAAATATTACGAAGCAGCTTTTGTAACTTCCGAAATAGAAAGGCTATATAAAACAGGTATTGGTTACGGCGAAATGGCTGTTATCTACCGAAAAAACAAAGAATCAGAATTGTTTCAAAAGATTCTGGCTAAAAAAAATATTCCCTTTTATTTGAAGAAAAAAGTTAATATTTTCAGCGTTGACATAGTAAAAAATATTATAAAAATTCTCAATTACATTAGCCTTGAACATATAAGACCATACAGCGGACAACATTTTTTATTTGAAATTTTACATTTTGATTTTTGGTCTATAAACTCATCTGATAATGCCAAACTCGCTTATTACATTAGCACAAATAAAATTTTGTGGCGTGATTGCCTAAACAATATAAACCATAACAAGGAAATTGAGCAAATGATAACTGCCGAAAGTATTGAAAAAATTAATACTTTGGCAAAAGAACTCGAATTTTGGATTACTCAATCTTTTAATATTCCTGTTATAAGGCTTGCCGAAAAAATAATTTCGGGCGGAGGTTTATTATCTTACATATTAAAATCTGAAAACAAGAAATTTTTGCTCGAAGCTTTGAACACTTTTTTTAACTTATTGAAAGATGTGTTTCATAAAAATCCACAGTATTCATTAATTGATTTTTTAAATTTACTAAATACAATTGAAAATGAAAAAATTGAAATTGAAACTAATGAAATTTTTGAAAAAAAAGATGCTGTGAGCCTTACAACAGCTCATTCAAGCAAGGGGCTTGAGTTTGAAGCGGTGTTTATCACAGGATGTAATTATGAAATTTGGGACAAAGAAGATAAAGAACGAAATTTTCTGGGTTTGAGAGATATTTTGGGTTTTGACGACCAAACATCAACAATTGAAGAAAACCGCCGATTGTTTTATGTAGCATGTACAAGAGCAAAATCATATTTATATTTATCGTACAACAATTTTGAAACTGAAAAAAATCAGAAAGGCTTGAGTCAGTCAGGGTTTATATCAGAATTAAACCATTTTAAAGATATTCCAAATATAAAATTTGAAGATAATAATGATGATGTTACAAATACTCTTATTGCAAATTTGACTTATAATATTTCAGAAACCGGTTTTAAAACTTTAGAACCTGAGCTTTTAAATACTTTTACCGAAAACTACGTATTGAGCGCTACTCATCTGGATGATTATCTTCAATGCCCTGTAATGTTTTATTACAAATATGTACTAAACTTGCCTGTTGTACCAAGTATTTACTTAGTTTTTGGCAATTCGGTACACAAGGCTTTAGAAATGTTTTTTGATGCTATGCTTCAAAACTCAGCTAAACAATATCCCGATGCTACTTTTTTTATTAAAATTTTTAAGAACGAAATGAATAAAAACCGTGAATATCTTACATCTAAAGAATACGAAAACTTCACAAAACTTGGTGAAATGCTGTTCCCCAAACTGTATATAGCATTTATTGATGAGTGGAATGCAAATAAAAATATTGTTACCGAGAGTTATATAAGAAATGTTGTTGTAAACAATGTTCCTATTAAAGGTAAAATAGATTTGATGCAGTTTTTTGATAAAAATTCAGTAAAAGTTGTTGACTTTAAAACCGGAAAATTTACTAAAGAGAAGTTAAAATACCTTGAACCGCCATTGCTTGATAATATTGATAAAAATGGAAACAATACAAATATGTATGGAGGAAAATACTGGAGGCAAATTGCATTTTATTATTTATTGACAAACTTTGATAAAACCAATAATTACAATGTTGCCGAAGGTGAAGTGATTTTTGTAGAACCTAAAGAAAACGGAGATTTTGAAAGAAATAAAATCTTTATTAATAATGAGCAAATATCATTTATGGAAAAACTCATAAGCGATGTTTACAACAATATAAAAAGTCAAAAATTTAATGAGGGGTGTGGCGAAAAAGACTGTGAATGGTGCAATTTTAACAAGTATTATATCGAAAAATCACAGAATAAAACAATTAGCCTTACAGACGAAAACGAAGTGTAATTAATAATTTAATATTAACCATTGCTCATGGCTGCTGCACCACCAACAATTTCAGAAATTTCGGTTGTGATTGCTGCCTGACGGGCTTGATTGTATTGCAAACGCAATGATTTTAATAACTCTCCTGCATTTTCTGTTGCCTTATCCATTGCTACCATTCTTGCACCATGTTCTGAAGCAGATGAATCGTAGATTGATTTTAATAATTGAGTTTTTATTGCATGCGGTATCAGTGATTGCAATATTTCAGCTTTTCCCGGTTCAAAAATGTAATCAATTGCTTTAGATTTTTTATTTTTTATAAGGTGCGAAAT
>JABWCE010000023.1 GCA_013359235.1 Bacteroidota bacterium | reverse complement strand
TTTAACACAAATAAATCAAAACACAAAAACTATCCAAATCCACACAAGTAAAGGTATTTACTTTGTAAAAATAAAAGCCGGCAATGATGTTTTTGTGCAGAGGGTTTTGGTTTTTTGAGGGAGTTTTAACCCATTCCAAAGTTTTAAACTTTGGAATGGGTATGTAATTAAAATTTATTCTTTTATTATTTCAATAAATTCAGTTTTAGACATTTTTTGTAGTTTGAAAATGGAAATTTATTGTGAAATTACATTAATTTTAACTTCAAAAATTTAAAGGCTCTTAGTTTTATTTAGCTTAATTTTGTCACTATGAATTTTTTTGGAAAACTTAAAGCACGGTGGAATGTAAATTCGGTAAAAGATGTAGCTATTATATTAATAGTTTTCACTTTTACAGGCATTTCATCTTTGATTGTTAAAAAACCAATATTTCATTTTTTAGGAATTAATAAAATTGAACCTCAATGGCTGAATGTAATTGTTTACATTTTTAGTGTTTTGGTTTTTTACAATATATTGTTATTGATTTTTGGGTTTTTGTTCGGAAAATTCAGTTTTTTTCTCGATTTTGAAAAACGTTTTTTCGGCAAAATTATTTATATATTTAAACGAAAAGAAAAATGACTACAATTACAATCAAACAAATATTACAGGCATTGAGCCATGTTGATGACCCCGACCTTAAAAAAGATATAGTATCTCTTGGAATGGTAAAAGAAATTGAAGTTTCTGGAAATGATATTTCATTTACCGTAGAGTTAACTACACCCGCTTGCCCATTGAAAGATGAAATAGAAAGAGCTTGCCGCAATGCTGTAAAACATTTTGTAAAAGAAGCAGAAAATATTAAAATTAACATGAGTTCAAGAGTTAGCAGTGTAAGAAACAAATCAGAAATATTACCACAAGTTAAAAATATTATAGCAATAGCTTCGGGCAAAGGCGGTGTGGGAAAAAGCCTTGTAGCTGCTAATCTTGCTTATGGTTTATCGCATCTTGGTGCAAAAGTAGGTTTGCTTGATGCTGATATTTACGGACCTTCTGTGCCAATAATTATGGGATTAAAAGGTAGTCATGCTCAAATAAACGAGCAAGGAAAAATGATACCTCTTGAAAAAGACAAAATAAAAGTGCTTTCAATAGGTTTTATGATTAAAGAAAATCAACCGGTAATTTGGCGTGGACCAATGATTTCATCAGCATTCAAGCAATTGATAAACGATGCAGAATGGGGCGAACTCGATTACTTAATAATTGATTTGCCGCCTGGCACAGGAGATATACATCTTACAATGGTTCAACATATAAATTTAACCGGAATAATTATAGTAACAACTCCGCAAGATGTAGCAATTGCAGACTGTCGCAGAGCTTTGAGTATGTATTTGTCAGAAAATATAAAAGCGCCGGTTATTGGAATTATAGAAAATATGAGTTGGTTTACACCTGATGATGCACCTCAAAAAAAATACTTTATTTTTGGAAAGGGTGGAGCAGAAAAGCTTTCGAAAGAGTACAATGTACCTGTAATTGGAGAAATTCCAATTTTTGAAAATCTCCGTTCAAATGCCGACGAAGGTTTGAACCCTATTATGCAAAACAATGCAGCATCTGAGCAATTAATAAAAATCACAGAAGAATTTGCAAGGCAAATTTCGATACAAAATAGTAAAAACAGTTTGGCAAAAATTTAATTTTTTAAGTACATGAGAGCCTCATATATGCCATCAATTCCGCCAATAACCAAAAATATATTGATAATAAATACAGGTTTTTTTATAATTATTTGGTTTTTGAAAATGCGTGGCATCGAGCTGACAAATATTCTTGGTTTGCATTACATAAGTAGTCCGTATTTTAAACCTTTTCAAATATTTACCTATCAATTTATACATGGTAGTTTTTTTCATCTGCTCTTCAATATGTTTGGGTTGTACATTTTTGGCAGCCAGTTAGAACGGGTTTGGGGCGAAAAACGCTATTTGCTTTTTTATCTTATTTGTGTAGCAGGTTCTGCAATATTTTTGTTTATTACCGATGCAATAAGTATTTATAGAATTACAGGCAGTATTAATCCATTGAGCTATTCTGATGTTTTGCCCGAAAGCATTATAGAAATTTATTTAAAAGTAACAATAGGTTCATCGGGTGCTATTATGGGTTTACTTGCTGCATTTGCAATGCTTTTTCCCAATACCGAAATGTTTATTTTATTTATTCCTTTTCCTGTAAAAGCAAAATATCTTGCTATTGGGTATGGTTTGATTGAACTTTATCAGGGAATCGCAAACCGTTCGGGCGATAATATTGCACATTTTGCACATGTTGGGGGCTTGCTTTTTGGTTTTTTATTAGTTTTGTATTGGAATAAAACAAATAGGAATACGTTTTATTAAAAAATGAAAGATTTTAAATTTATTTTTAAAAGATTTATCGCCAGCAGTTCAGTTGTAAATCGTATTTTACTTATAAATATTGGGCTTTTCATAAGTTTTTCAGTATTTAAATTAATAATGTATTTGTTCAATCTCAAAGGTTTTTCCGAACAAATTATTAGTTATTTATATGTACCAGGCAATGCAAAACTTTTAATCTATCGCCCATGGACACTACTCACCTATCAATTTATGCATGTTGATTTTTTTCATATATTGTTTAATATGCTTATGTTTTATTACATGGCAATTATTTACAACAATTTTTTAAAATCACAAGGACTATGGAAAATATATCTATGGGGTGGAATTAGCGGAGCAATAGTATTTTTATTGAGTTTTAATTTTTTTCCGGTTTTCAGAAATACAGCCAATTTGGGCTATTTAGTCGGGGCTTCGGCAAGTGTTATGGCTGTTGTAGCGGCTACTGCCACTTTGGTGCCCGATTTTGAAGTATTTCTTTTTGGTTTGTTTCGTATAAAACTTAAGTGGCTTGCCTTTGCTCTTATATTAATTGATATTTCGGGTATTCCTACTTCCAACCCAGGTGGCGGTCTTGCACATTTGGGAGGTACATTGTTTGGTTTTGTTTATATGCTCAATTACAAAGGATATTTTAATTTGTATTTTAAAAATTTCAACAAATATTTTGCTCAAAAAACTAAAGTTGATGAAAAGAAAATTTTTAGAAAGAAGGTATATGTAAACCAACCACATCAACCAAATTCAAACGCTAAGAACAATAAAAATACAAAGCCCAACCAGTTAGAAATTGATGCTATTTTAGATAAAATATCACAATCGGGATACGATAGTCTTACCAAAAGCGAAAAAGATACACTTTTCAGAGCAAGTGAATAATTAGAATTTGATTTTCTTTAACATCATATTAAAATTATTAAATTACATTGTAATCATAGCTTTGCTATCGTCTTACGCTGCTCCATATATAAGTCCCGAAATTTTTTGGCCCTTTGCTTTTAGCGGGCTTCTTCACCCTGTTCTCGTTATTTTAAATATTTTATTTCTTATAATTTGGCTTATAAAAGTAAAACTAAGATTTATCATTAATCTGCTTGTGCTGATTATGGGATTGGGAAGTATAAAAAAAATAGTAACTTTTGATTCGAAAACTTCACCTGTACGCGAAGGAACTTTAAAAGTAGTTTCGTTCAATTCAAAATTATTTGGTGTGTATGATGACCAAAATTTTTTCGATGATTTTTTACAAACAATAAAGGAAAAAAATTATGACATACTGTGCATTCAAGAGTTTTACAATATTGGTATTAATGGTTCTGATGCAATTAATGAAATAAAGAAAAATGCCGGATTCAAATACCATTATTTCCATTCGTTGAAACGAAAAAAAGGAAAATCAAAATACGGAATAATAGTTTTTTCAAAATATAAAATTTTAAACTACGGCGACCTTGATTTTGGAAATAATACCGTAAACCTGTGTATATATGCCGATATTAATTATAATAATAAAATTTTCAGAGTTTACAATACGCATCTCCAGTCGCTCAAATTAGCCCGATCAGATTATCAACTGTTAAAAAAAATAGGAGAAGATAAAGACTCTACTTTTTTAGTTTCAAAAAATATTTTTGGAAGATTAAAATTTGCCTTTATTCAAAGAGGCAAACAAGCCGAAATGCTCAACGATAATATTAAGAATTGCAAATACCCATTAATTGTTTGCGGTGATTTTAACGATACTCCTCAATCTTACTCATATCGTACAATAAGCGATGATTTGAATGATTGTTTTATTGAAAGTGGAAATGGATTTGGTGGTACTTATACCGGTCCATTGCCATCACTGAGGATAGATTATATTTTGCATGACAAATCAATGAATTCGTACAATTACCATACTGGTGAAAATTTTAAATCAGACCACAAAATGGTTGAAACTCTTATAAAATTAAACTAAAATTAAAATGAATTTTGTAGATGAAAAAATAATGAAATACTGCTCAGAACACAGCACTGAGCAACAAAAAGTTTTGCAGGAAATAGAAAGGCAAACTTATCTGAAACAAATAAATCCACGTATGTTATCAGGGCATTTGCAAGGTGATTTTTTGAAAATGATAACAAAATTGCACAAACCTGAAAAAATATTGGAAATAGGCACTTTTACTGGCTATTCGGCTATTTGTATTGCATTGGCTCTCGAAAAAAAATCGGAATTTTATACAATTGAAATTGATGATGAACTTGAAGATACAATTATTGCAAATTTTGAAAAAGCCAATGTAAGTGACATAATAAAACTTATAATGGGCAATGCAGTTGAAATAATTTCAAAAAAATTTAAAGAAAATAAATTTGACATGGTATTTATAGATGCAGATAAAGAAAACTATCCAATATATTTTAATTTACTTAAAAATAAAATAAACAATGGAGGTTTAATTATAGCCGATAATGTGTTGTGGAGCGGAAAGGTGCTTGATGAAAACGAAATTAAAAACGACATTTTTACAAAAGCCATACACAACTTTAATGAAATGCTTAAAAATGATAAATCATTTGAAACTGTTATTTTGCCTATAAGAGACGGCATATCTCTTTCCATAAAAAAATAAATATTATAACAAAATATATAATTACATATTTTTGTCTCTATGCTTGTAAAAACCTATGGAAGTGCTGTATATGGTGTAAATGCTCATAAAATTACCATTGAAGTAAATATAGGACCTGGCCAAATTAAATATTTTATGGTTGGTTTGCCTGATAATGCTGTAAAAGAAAGCCAGCTAAGAATAGAAACCGCATTAAAAAACAATGGTTTTAAAATGCCGCGTCAAAGGGTTGTGGTAAATATGGCTCCGGCAGATATCAGAAAAGAAGGTTCAGCTTATGATTTGCCTATAGCAGCGGGTATTCTGGCATCATCATCACAAGTTAAAACCGATAAAATCGAGCAATTTTTGATAATGGGCGAATTGTCATTAGACGGGGGAGTATTGCCCGTAAAAGGTGCTTTGCCAATAGCAATACAAGCTGCAAAAGACGGGTTTAAAGGTATGATACTGCCAATGCAAAATGCTAAAGAAGCTGCAATAGTAAAGGATTTGGAAGTGTATGGTGTAGAAAATCTAATGCAACTTGTAGATTTTTTGAATGGTGAAAAAAATATTTTAAGAACAATTGCCGAACCACGCAAAGATTTTAATGAACAAAACGGAGTTTTTGAAGTAGATTTTTCTGATGTACAGGGTCAGGAAAACATAAAACGTGCTATGGAAATAGCTGCTGCAGGTTCACATAACATAATTTTAATTGGACCGCCGGGTGCAGGAAAAACCATGCTTGCAAAGCGACTTCCAACTATATTGCCACCAATGTCAATTTACGAAGCACTTGAAACCACAAAAATTCACTCTGTTGCAGGCAAATTGGGCAATAATGCTTCGCTTGTCGGAAACAGGCCTTTTAGAAGTCCTCATCATACAATAAGCGATGTAGCTTTAGTTGGAGGTGGAGGAATTCCACAGCCAGGCGAAATCTCAATGGCACACAACGGAGTTTTGTTTTTAGACGAATTGCCAGAATTTAAAAGAACAGTACTCGAAGTAATGCGGCAACCGCTTGAAGAGAGAAAAGTTACTATTGCACGTGCTAAATTTGCCGTTGAGTATCCTGCAAATTTTATGCTTGTAGCAAGCATGAATCCTTGCCCTTGTGGATATTACAACCATCCCGAAAAAGACTGTGTTTGCGGAGCAGGAGTTGTTCAGAAATATTTAAGCAAAATATCAGGACCATTGTTAGACCGCATAGATATTCATATAGAAGTAACACCGGTTTCGTTTGACGAACTATCAAACAGAAAGGTTAAAAACGAAACAAGTAACGATGTAAGACAAAGAGTACTATTGGCAAGAGAGTTTCAGAAAAAGAGATTTGAAAAAACCGAAGGAATTTTCAATAATGCAATGATGCCTTCAAATATGGTAATGGAAGTGTGTAAAATAAATCAGGCGGGACAAAGTCTTTTAAAAACTGCTATGCAAAGGCTCAATCTTAGTGCCAGAGCTTATAACCGCATTTTGAAAGTTAGCCGCACCATTGCCGATCTT
Source organism: Bacteroidota bacterium (assembly GCA_013359235.1). GTDB lineage: Bacteria > Bacteroidota > Bacteroidia > NS11-12g > UBA9320 > JABWCE01. The sequence continues at coordinate 42,158 of JABWCE010000023.1, read as the reverse complement.
GCACAAAGTGAAGAAATAAAAATAGAACACCTTGCCGAAGCCATACAGTACCGTAGTCTTGACCGCGAAAACTGGGCGGGATAAATTTTTATAATGTTTATTCAAATACTATTTTTTTACTCACATTAATACCTGAGCTTTCTGTAATTTCAATTATAAAAATACCCTTTGCTTGATTTAATATTATAGAATTTGTTTGATATCCTTTAATATATTGTTCTAATACCAATTGCCCGGTTTCATTATATATTTTCAAATTATAATTCCCGACTCTGTTTATTTCAATTGTCAACTTGCCTTTTGTAGGATTGGGATAAATTTTAAAATCACTTTCCTTTATCACCTTAGCAATTCCCACAGTTACATCCTTGCACTTTTCCGATACGCATCCTGCCAGGTTCGTTACTTTAAGGCATACATTCTTTTGTGTGGAAATATTTATCGTTCTGTTGTAATCGGGCAAACTTGTAGCAACACTATCAGTCATTCCAAATTTCCATTCATACTTTATTCCGCCTGACTTAGCTTTCAATTCAATATCAGAACCAACCAATTTATAAGTAAAATCTGCATCGGGATTTTGATTCACCGTAACCGTTTTAATTACTGAATCGTTGCATACGTCTGTTTGAGCAATCAAAGTAACATTAAACGTAGTAGATGTTGTGATTGGATATTTATGGCTTGGATGCTTAAGTTGGGATGTTTTCCCATCACCAAATTTCCATGTATAACTATTGGCGTTGGCCGATGTATTTACAAATACTGCACTATCGCCTTCGCAAACATCCTTTGTTTCAAAATTAGCTTTAGGATTTGTTTTCAATATTTTTATGGTATCCCATTCGATACAAAAGCTACGATTAGTGGCTTTGGCATAGTAGATTCCTTCCTTTACTGGTTTTAAAGAATCCGTTTTCCCTAATTCTTTAAGAGTATCATTGTACCAATGAATACAATGTAAGTTCTTTGGGGCGTGAATAGCCGGAATAGTTTGGCAGTACTCAATATCTTTACCTAAAAAACCTGGTTCCAGTTTGGGATGTATGGTAATCGTTTTTATAACCGTATCGCTTCTGCTTCCATTAACAGCTATATAACTTACCTTCCATTTCCCTGTATCGGCAAAAGTATAGCTGGCATCTTTTCCTGTTTGGGTTTCTGCTTTAGCTCCTTTGCTGAATATCCATTTAAAGCTTGTTGCTTTAATGGTATCTTTTCCCTCAAAAGCTATAGTGTTTGTTCGACAGTCTTGTTCATAAGAATAATCTATGGAAGGAGTGTAAAAATAGCTTTGATTAAAGTTAGGTAAGCCAGGTGTTTCCTTTGGTTTAGATAGTCTGAGGAAAGAATCTTTATATCCGCACTTTGAACCACTACTGTCAGGATATAGAATGGCAGACAAATAATTTCCCTTACTTATATCAACTATATAAATCCTTTTATCAGGACCGGTTTCGAGAGAATAAAACTCATGATCACTTTCCTTGATGACGAAAGATTTATACTTATAGTTATTGTCTATTGTATATTGTACAATAGATGAGGTATTTTCATTTACATAAAAGATTTTCTCATTTTTAGCAAAAGCTGAATTCAATGAAAATAAAGAAGGAATTGACACTTTAAGAGTCATTCTGCCCGTCTGATTGTCAAATTCAAAAACTTCTGTTTTATTCTTATACCATGTGGTATTAAGTATTTTTGTACCAGAAGGAGAAAAAATAACATCAGCGGCTCCCTCTAATCCATTGCCAGTATATACTAACCCACACTTATTTTTTATGGGACAGCAAATCATCCCATCTTTCTTCAAAAGAAAAAGATAAAAAGTATCTTCATTTTCTGAATGATTTAGTATCCATATATCATTATTATTCCTATGATTGACTGCACTCATTTTTTCTGCAGTATTAGGATATATGAGAATATTAATCTTTTTAAGTGTTACCGTGTCATCTTTCAAGGAAAAGATAGTAAATCTTGTGCCAAACTGATATGATTCATGTGCAGAGGTTGAAACAAAGAATAAATCAGCAGACTTGGGATGTTTTAGAAACAGATTGCCTTGTGTTGATGAAATATGTGTCTTAAGTGTATCAATAATTGTTTTACCATTTTTGTCCAAAATCATATTTCCGGAAGAATATAGAAGTAAATTTCCTACAGAATCACTCAAGGTTGCTGTAGATTCCCAAAAACCAACGGCTTTAAAATATTTCTGTTGAGGGTATTTCCCGTTTACAAAAGCTATCCCATCATTGTTACCAACATACCAATTCCATGTTTCTCCTTGGGCGAAACAATCAGAAAAGAAAACAAAAATTAAAATTTTAAGTAATAATTTCACTTAATTTATTACACACAAATATAAATCTTTTCATTGAATACCTTTTTTTATCGTCAGTTGTCTTCACCTGACGAAACAGAAAAATCATTAAAGAGACGGTTTGTGATGACATAAGCCGATAAATCAACTGGGCGGGATAAAAAAACTTAAAATAATTGCTAAAATTTAAGCATTTTTGCATTCATTTTACAGGTGAATTTAGCAGAACTTATAAACGAAATAAAACAAAAGAAAACTTATCTGTGTGTAGGGCTTGATACCGAAATTGATAAAATTCCGAATCATTTACGAAATTCTGAAAATCCTGTTCTCGAATTTAATAAAGCAATAATTGAAGCTACAAAAAAATATTGTGTAGCATATAAAATAAATATTGCTTTTTATGAGCAATATGGGAGCACCGGATGGGATACTATCAAAAAAACTTTAGAACACATACCTGATAATTTTTTGAAAATTGCCGATGCAAAACGCGGCGACATTGGCAATACAGCAAGAATGTATGCACGTACTTTTTTCGAAACTTACAAATTTGATGCAGTTACTCTTTCGCCTTATATGGGGGCTGATACTATAATGCCTTTTTTAGAGTATAAAAATAAATTTTCGATTGTACTTGCTCTTACAAGCAATAATGGAAGCAGAGATTTTCAAATGCTGAAAATTGGCAATGAATTTCTTTACCAAAATGTTTTAAGAAAAATATCAATACTTGCCAACCCTGAAAATTTGATGTTTGTTGCCGGCGCCACAAATGCTTCTGAACTAATCGAAATAAGAAAAATAGTTCCCCAACATTTTTTATTAGTGCCAGGTATTGGTGCACAAGGGGGCGATTTAGAGGCAGTTTCTGATTTTGGATTGAATGAAACCTGTGGAATACTTATAAATTCATCGCGTAGTATAATTTACGCTTCAAATAATGAAAACTTTGCTGATGCAGCCCAAGCAGAAGCATTAAAGTTGAAAACACAAATGCAGAATTATCTTGCAAAGAAGTACATTGTTAATGATTAAATTTTACTTTATTCGGGTATTTTATAAAATTACGTCAATTGCAATATTCTGTCTTATTGCAAAAATATCTTTTTCTCAAAACAGACCCTTTGCTCAATCATTGATTGATACACTTTCTTCAAAAGCATTTTACGGAAGGGGATATGTAAATAATGGAGATAAAAAAGCAGCAGAATTTTTAGCTCATCAATATTCAAAAATTGGGTTAAAATCTTTTAAAAAAACAGGTTTTTTATACGAATTCAAATTTCCGGTTGTGGTTTTTGATAAAAAATGCAAAGTAAAAATAGACAATCACAAACTAATTGCGGGCAAAGATTTTATAGTAAATCCCGGTTGTAAGTCAATAAACAAACGGCTTAAACTAACTCAAATTAAAACTTTAAACGATTATCCTTCGAAAAACAGAAGAGCCTTGTTTTACGATACTTCTTTCAGGCAAGACAAAAATCATATTAATCAATCAAATAAATACAAATTAAAAATTACATTACAAAAAAAACTTACTTGGAGTGTTGCCAAAGGTTATGATGATGTTGCAGGAATAGAAATTTTAAATACTTCATTTCCCGAAAAACATAAAAAAATAAGAGTTAAAATAAAATCGAGAATTAAACAACATTCAGCTTCAAATGTTATCGGCTATATTGAAGGGCATGAGGTAAAAGATACTTTTATTGCAATTACCGCTCATTACGATCATTTGGGAATGATGGGAAATGTAATATTTCCGGGTGCAAACGACAATGCAAGCGGAACCTCAATGATGCTTGACCTCGCTGTATATTTTGCCAAAAATCCACCAAAATATTCAATTGTTTTTATGGCTTTTGCCGGCGAAGAAGCCGGCTTGATTGGAAGCAAACACTATACAGATAATCCATTGGAAAAATTACCACTTTCGAAAATTAAATTTCTGATAAATTTAGATTTGATGGGTTCGGGCGAAAAAGGTATGGCTGTAGTAAATGCCACAATTTTTCCCGATTATTTCAATAAAATTCAAAGTATTAATAAAGATAAAAATTACCTTTCAGGTTTTAAAGTGCGTGGAAAAGCTGCAAACAGCGACCATTACTGGTTTACAGAAAGAGGAGTTAAATGTTTTTTCTTTTATTTAATGGGTTCTTACAGCCATTACCACGATATAAATGACACTGCAGAAAACCTGAAACTTGGCGAATATTACGATAAATCTTTTTTGTTGATTAAAGATTTTATTCTCTCAATTTAAAATTTTAAAGGGCAATTGCAACTATTGCTTTTCAAGTATCCTTTGGGTTTTTTATGATGACGTGTGCTGCTGCATGAAGAAAAAAATGCTGACACCAAAAAAATTATAATAATTGAGAAAAATTTTACTTTATTTAATTTCATTTTCTTTATGAAAACGATGCAAAGATGGTTAATATTACCTTATAATTCAACTTATTTACATTTTAAATGCAAATTATTTTAAAAGGCAAAACCCTTTGTAAATTAATTTTAAATAATATTAAGCTATTCTATTTTTATTTTAAATACTAAAAATATAATTTTGCAACTTCAATAAACAACCTGCTGAAATAGGTAAAAAATTGGGCCTATAGCTCAGTCGGTTAGAGCACCTGACTCATAATCAGGTGGTCCCTGGTTCGAGCCCAGGTGGGCCCACCAAATTTTAAAAAGCCTCTTAGTTATTTTGCTAAGAGGCTTTTATTTGCCCAAACATTTATTCTCATTTTTTATTTATTCTGTTATTTCAAATCTTGATTATTTTTGTTTCAAAATAGAGTTTTTTTAACTTAAAAAAATCAAAAAAAAGATTCTGTAAAGAAAAATCCCAAATAAAGAGTAAAAAAATCACATCATGAAAGAAGAAATCTTAAAGAACTTAGATAAACCGAATCAACTTGAAAGGTTGTATCGTGAAAACAAAACAACTTTTAAAACAGAATTCAATTTAATTTACCCTGATGTTAAAGAGAATCTAACTGCTCAAGTTTGGAATGAACGATTAAACTATAAAAATGAAGATATTTCATGGGGTACAAGCAAAGAATTGATATTTGTAATTGTTGCAGCTTTCATTGCTGGGCTTATTGCTAAAATACCCGAATTTACTTCAATTAAAGAAGATTTTTTTTACCAAAGAAATATTGCATTTATTGTATTTCCTGCATTGGCAAGTTATTTTTTGTGGAAACAAAATTTTCAAATAATGAAAACACTTGTAATTTCAGTTGCTGTAATTATTTCGGCTATATATATTAATTTTCTTCCAAATTACTCAAAAAGCGATACTCTTTTACTTGCTTGCATTCATTTGCCTTTGTTACAATGGGCTATTTTGGGTTTCTCATTTATGGGGAATAATTTAAAAAATTACAACAAACGATTGGATTTTCTCAGATATAATGGTGATTTGGTAGTTATGACTACAATTATTCTTATAGCAGGCGGAATTTTAACCGGTATAACTATTGGATTGTTTTCACTTATAAAAATAGAAATTCAAGAATTTTATTTTAAATATATTGTAGTTTGGGGGCTTGCAGCCTCACCAATTGTAGGTACATATCTTGTACAAACAAACCCACATTTAGTAAATAGAGTTTCGCCTGTAATAGCAAAGGTATTTACTCCATTAGTGTTAATTACACTTGTAATATATCTTATCGCTGTAATGGTAACAGGAAAAGACCCTTACAATGACAGAGAATTTCTTTTAATTTTCAATATGCTGCTTATTGGCGTAATGGCAATAATACTTTTCTCTATTGCAGAAACTTCAAAAAAATCAGAAAGTAAATTTGCAATATTGCTCTTATTTGTATTATCAATTGTAACAATTTTAGTAAATGGGATAGCTTTAACTGCCATTTTATTTAGAATTTCGGAATGGGGACTTACTCCAAACAGGCTTGCTGTATTGGGTGGAAACATTTTAATTTTAACTAATCTATGTATTGTAACATACTGGTTTTTAAAAGCTATTAAAGATAATTACAAAATAGAAAATGTTGAAAAAAGTATTGCAGCTTTTCTACCAATTTATTGTTTATGGACAGTGTTTGTTACTTTCTTTTTCCCTTTAATGTTTAATTTCAAATAAGAGAATTTTTTGAACTAAAAAAACATAATACAATTTAGTTAATCATCATTTTTTATAAAAACGAAATGAGTTACAGAGGTTCTATGCCTTCAATTTCTTCAATTAAATTATAATCATAAGCCGAAGCAGGTGTTTGATACCCTTTTTTGTAATTTCCGCTAAATATCTTTTCTGCAATTGTTACTGTGGCTATTGCGGTAAGTGTATATCCATCATGGGTTTTAAGTCTTGCTACTTTAGTTTCATCTTTATCGTTTTTCACTTCTGCCCATACAAGTGAATAAGAATTAAAACGTTTATTTTCATCAGGTCCGGTAATTTTTTTATCAATTATTTTTCTAATATATGATTTTACAAGATTTGTTTTTAATAGCCAATTTATTGCAAACTGTAACTTTAAAAACTTGTAAACTTTTGGTTTTACAGCCATAAAACATTCTATGTTTGGAATACCTGTACTTGTCCATGCAGTGCTTATATCGCCCCATGGAATGCTCATTACAAACATTTTCTTTAGACCAAAATCAATTTCCATAGAGTTTTTACCTAATGGTATTGGTATTAATTTGCCATTTTCTCGTTTGAAAGCCTTTTCGCCAAGCCTGCTTGCTACGGTTGCCGCTGTGCCATGCGATACTCCACCACCAATGGTTGCAAATGCTATTTTAAGTTGTGTGGCATCGGGCATTATTTTTTTTAATTTATTTGCGAGGCAATCAGTTGGTACTATATCAAATCCGGTACCTGGCAAAAGCATAATTTCTGCTTCAACTGCTTTTGTTTCAAAAGTTTTTATCAATTCAAATACTTTTATGTCACCATTTATGTCAATGTAATGAGTTTTTGATTGAAGACATGCTTCAATTAACTGAATACAAGTATTAATAAAAGGTCCGGCAGCATTAATAACTAATATTGCATCGGAAAATATTTCAACGAGTTTTTGGTGATTATCAATATTTACAACTGCATAATCATAACCTGTTTCGGCTGATAGTGCTTTGAGTTTTTCTTCATTTTTGCCCGAAAGCACAATATCAATTTTTCGCTTTCTAAATTCATAAGCTATGAGTTTTCCAGTATATCCATAGGCTCCGTATATAATCGCTTTGTTTTTTCTCATTTTTCAAATATTATATTTTTAGAAATATTTTTAAAACTAAAAAACCCCTTAATTTTAGTAAGGGGTTTTAATCTATCTAAAAACTTAAATAAAATTTTTAAACTAATACTATAATCTTGTTTTTCAAAAACTCTACAATTCCTCCGCTTACATTGAATTCTTTGTTCCCTTCGCTTGTTTTAACAATTATTTTTCCTTTTTCGAGACTTGAAATAATATTTGCGTGATTTTTAAGAGTTTCAAATTTTCCTCCTGAGCCGGGAAACTTTACTGATAATGCTTCGCCTGAAAATAGATTGGTATCGGGTGTTATAATTTCGATATACATAAATTACTATTTACTAGCCTCCTGAAGTAATTTTTCGCCTTTGGCAATTGCATCTTCTATGGTTCCTACAAGGTTGAATGCTGCTTCGGGATATTGGTCAACTTCACCATTCATTATCATGTTAAATCCTTTTATAGTGTCGTTTATATCAACAAGCACACCTTTTAAGCCTGTAAATTGTTCGGCAACATGGAATGGTTGCGACAAAAACCTTTGTACTCTGCGTGCTCTGTGTACAACTAATTTATCTTCTTCAGATAATTCGTCCATACCAAGTATTGCAATTATATCCTGCAATTCTTTGTAACGCTGCAAAAGTTGTTTTACATTTTGAGCACATTCATAATGTGAATCACCTAAAATTTCACGACTTAAGATACGAGATGTAGAATCAAGCGGGTCAACAGCCGGGTAAATGCCCAATTCTGCAATTTTTCTACTCAATACAGTAGTTGCATCAAGGTGAGCAAAAGTTGTTGCCGGTGCGGGGTCTGTTAAGTCGTCAGCAGGTACATATACCGCTTGTACTGATGTGATAGAGCCTCTTGTAGTAGAAGTAATTCTTTCTTGCATTAAACCCATTTCGGTAGCCAAAGTTGGCTGGTATCCTACGGCAGAAGGCATACGTCCTAAAAGAGCTGATACTTCTGAACCTGCTTGTGTAAATCTGAATATATTATCAATAAAGAACAAAATATCACGTCCACCTGATTTTTCATCACCATCGCGAAAATACTCTGCCATTGTTAATCCCGAAAGAGCCACACGAGCACGAGCTCCCGGAGGTTCATTCATTTGACCAAACACAAATGTAGCCTGTGATTTTGCTAATTCTGCTTTATCTACTTTGCTCAAATCCCACCCACCATTTTCCATTGAGTGTTTAAAATTTTCACCATATTTTACAATGCCTGATTCAATCATCTCCCTCAACAAATCATTTCCCTCACGTGTACGTTCTCCCACGCCGGCAAAAACTGAATACCCATCGTGTCCCTTTGCTATATTATTAATAAGTTCTTGAATTAATACAGTTTTGCCTACACCTGCACCACCAAATAATCCTATTTTTCCTCCTTTTGCATAAGGCTCAAGTAGGTCTATTACTTTTATTCCTGTGTAAAGTGGTTCGGTTTGGGTTGATAGTTTTTCATAAGTAGGTGCTTCTTGATGTATTTCTCTGCCTGAGATATTGTCCAATTCACCAATTCCGTCAATTGCTTCGCCGATAACATTTAGCAAACGACCTTTTATTTCTTCGCCAATTGGCATTTTTATTCCTGATTCTGTATCGGTTACATCCATACCTCTGAGTAACCCCTCTGAAGAATCCATTGCAATTGTTCTTACAATATTTTCACCTAAATGCTGCTGTGCTTCGAGTACTATTTTAGTTCCGTCTTCACGTGTAACGTATAATGCATCATAAATCTTTGGTAGTTTTGAACCTTCGCCTTCAAAACTTACGTCCACTACAGGACCTATAATTTGTACAATTTTTCCTTTGTTCGACATTTGCTTTTTGTGTTGTGAAATTTTCCGCGAAAATATTAAATTTAATCAAATAATAAAACAAGGTTTTTTGTTAAAATTTAAAGCCCTGTTTCAATTCGAAACTTATTTTTGTATATTGCAATTATTAAATGAAGCGACAGAGTTTAATATTATTTTTTATTTTTAGTATTTTGATGCACAATTGCTTTGCTCTTTATATTTACAAGCCCAAGCCTGGTGATAAGTTTACATATAGAATTTCAAAAAACAATAAGATTAACGAAGCAGTTTTTATTTATGATAATAATGAAAATTCAACAACTTTTTACTGGAAACTGGGAAATGAAGATACAAAATGGGGAAAAGCGAATTTAAGTGATAAGAATATTGTATGTTTTTCGACTGCCCTTGATGATTCTACAATAAATAAAAATTGCAACTTTATTTATTTATCGAAAGAATCGTTTAAACTATTCAAATCAAAAAAGAAGATTAATGCAATAATAGATAATAGTAAAGCAGTTTTTTCACACAGCAAAACCGAAGATTATATTTTCCCGGTTTCAGGAGCCGAATTCAAGTTTAAACTAATAACTGTAACATCAACAGACAAGCGATATTCTATTAGTTTTATTGATAATGCCGAATTTCCGGTGATTGTTTCGCTTATTGCCGAAGCTGCCTGGCAATTGCAATCTGTTGTGCCTTTACCAATGTATCCTATAACTTTTGATATTACCGGGAAAACTATTTTTGACAAATCTGTATCTATTTTTAAAAAATATATTCAAGGAACTTGTATCAACTTTAAAGTTGAATATAATGAAAATTACAAAACCATTGCTTTTGATGAATATTTTTGCCCGATTACAGGTATTCGTTATACTCTTAAAAACGATACAATTGTTTCTGTTGTATTGGTTGGAAAAAATGAAAACTCAAACGATTTGATTTGGAACAGTTACAAGGGTTATTTTTGGGGAGTTTATAGTCTTGGAATTTCAAAAAAAATTATAGTAGAACTCATAGGAAAAGCAGATAAAATTGAAAATGGTAAACACTTTTATTCAAACCGTGGGTTTTATTTAATATTTGATAGTGATGATAAATTAGATTCTGTAGAGTATGAATAATTTTATTTTTTAATAAATTTTAGTGTAAACAATCCATTAGAAGTCTTTATTTTAGAAAAATATAAACCGCTTTTCAAAAAACTAACATCTAAAGACTGAAAGCTTTGCTTATTATTATCTTGTTCAAAATCTGAATTTAATATTTTTTTCCCTTCAATATCATACACTTCTATTTTTAAAATCACAGATTTGTAATTGTAAACATTTAATAAATCTAATGTAGGGTTAGGAAAAATTGATACTTCAGGCAAGTTATCATTTATTTGTTGTGTAACATTATATCTGCACAAAACCCATTTATTTGGGTCAAAATTTAATTTTGTTGGCAAAAAATCAATCTTTGCAGTAAAAGTGTTATCTCTGCTTATCGGTTCAAAAACCAAAACAGTATCACCATTTATGCCACTTACCAAAAACTGAAGAGGTATATTGAAAAAAGAAACGCTTTCGTGGCTTGGTTTCTGTTTAATTCTAATTGATAAAATTCCACTTTTGTAACTCCAAATTATATCGTATTCGGGATGTCCTTCGCCTAAAAACCAATCATTAAAAAATTCATTTAGATTAAATCCTGAACTTTTTTCAAGTTCATTTTTTAAAATTTCAGTAGTACCAAAACCAAATTTACATTGAGGATTATTCAAATAATTTCTGATTCCTTCAAAAAACGCTTTATCTCCTGTTTTCCAACGCAGCAGATGTAATAAAAAAGCACCTTTTGAATACCTCATACGCCCATCAAAAAGTTTTGAAGTATTTACTGTATCCTTCGCATAAACCGAGCCATAAGGCAAACCTGTAATTTGTATATTCAAATCATCCATTTTGCTTATAAAATCTTTTTTTGAGTTAAAATTTTCGTAACACAACATATTTGAATAAGTAGCAAACCCTTCGTTTAGCCATAGATCGTGCCAGGAGCCGCAAGTAGTTGCATCGCCAAACCACTGGTGTGCAAGTTCATGAGCAATCAAGTCAAAATTAAAACTCCCCATAAAACTTATTGTTTGATGTTCCATACCTCCGCTTACACCAAACTGTGCATGTCCGTATTTTTCTTTACTAAAAGGGTATTTTCCAAAAAGGCTATCAAAAAGTTTAATAATTTTTACTGTTTGGAGTGTTTTTGCCCTTGCATCGGCTTCACTTTCGGGATATACATAGTTTTCAATTACCAACGAATCGCCATTGGGGTAAATTACGTAATCTTTATATAATATATAATTTGTTGCTGCCAAAGCTATAAGATAAGTAGCAATGGGGTAGCGGTGTTTCCAATGAAAAACAATTTGCGAATCATTCACACTTTCTTTCGATATTAAAATACCATTTGAAACAGCTGTAAATCCTTTTTTAACTTTAATAAACACATCTAATGAATCTATTTTGTCAGAAAGAGACTCTTTACATATCCACCATCCCTTAGCTCCGTAAGGTTGCGAAAGTGTCCAGGCAATAGGCTGCGTATTATTTATATTGTGAGCATCAAAAACAAAACTTTTATAAGGGTTATTCAAACCTGGGTTTGCTTGATAAAAAACAATCACTGTGTCTAATTTTCCTATTGCAATACTATTTGTAAGTTGAACGGTGAGTTGCTTATTGCTGTGGTAAAAATTCATTTTTTTGTTTTTGTAAATTACAGAATCTACTTTCAAATAATCTTCGGCATCAAACTGAATTATATTAAAAGCGGGCATCAATGGCTTAAAACAGGTTGTGATTTTTCCATAAAGATAATGGTTGTGAAGTTGCAAATCGAACTCTAATTTGTTGTAAACCACTTCATAGCTTTCTGTAAGTAAAGATTTTTTATATTGAATTTTACTTTCTAATTGTTTCTTTTCATTATTAATAATTTGTTCAGAATTGTTTTGAGAAAATGCATCAAAAGCTGATAAAAAAAACAATTGTGTAATAAAAATTCTGAAAAAATACATATTACAAATTAATATTAATTTTAATTGGTTTAATAATTTGAAAATGCCATTTGAATATAATATTTTTGCACCTTAATTGAAAAAAAATAAGGTCCTGTGGCCGAGGGGTTAGGCAAGGCTCTGCAAAAGCTTCTACAGCGGTTCAAATCCGCTCGGGACCTCAACAAAAAAGCCATGTTGAAATTTCAACATGGCTTTTTACTTTAATTATATTTTAAACTTTTTTTATTCTTCTGTTTTTGTGTTTTCTGAAGTGTCTTCTGTTTTAATTTCAGCATTACTTGTTGCTGTTTCGTCAGCAGAAGCAGTAAGAGTTGATTTTTTAACAGCAACCTTCTTTTTTGGAGTTTCTTCATTACTCAAAACTTCTTTTTTGGTGGCTTTATTAGCTTTTTTTGTTTGAGTTGAAGGGTTTTGTACAAAATCAACTACAGATTTAAATGCTTCGGGATGGTTCATTGCCAAATCGGCTAAAACTTTTCTGTTGAGTTGTAAATTTGCTTTGTGGAATAAATCCATAAATTTTGAATAAGACATTCCATGAGTGCGTGTTGCTGCATTAATTCTCTGAATCCACAATGCTCTGAAATTGCGTTTTTTAGTTCTGCGATCGCGGTAGGCATAAGTCCAACCTTTTTCAACTGCATTTTTGGCTACTGTCCAAACATTTTTTCTTCTACCCCAGTATCCTTTTGCAAAACTGAGGATTTTTTTTCTTCTTGCCCTTGAGGCTACATGATTTACTGATCTTGGCATTTTTTATTATTATTATTGATTAATGACAGGCGTTGTTTGTTGTAAACAATCTTAGTTGCCCGCCGTGTTAGTCTTTAATTATTATATATTTAACATAAATTTAACGTTAGGCATATTAGTTTTATCAACATAAGCCGGCGAACCTAAACCTTTTTTTCGTTTGTGTTCTTTTTTTGTTAAAATATGATTTTTAAAAGCGTGCTTGTATTTAACTTTTCCTGTTGCTGTAAGCTTAAATCTCTTCTTAGCACTTGAATTTGTCTTTAATTTTGGCATAATTTTTTTCTCTTTTTTATTTTTTAACTTTTGGTGAAAGCAAAATATACAATTTTTTGCCTTCTAATTTTGGTTCCATTTCAACTTTTGCAACATTTGTCAGTCTTTCGGAAAAGTCGTTAAGCAACTTAAATCCTCTGTCCTGATATATTATTGTACGTCCTTTAAAAAACACGTAGGCTCTAACCTTATGACCATCACCCAAAAATTTCATTGCATGTTTTGTTTTAAAATCAATGTCATGCTCATCAGTATTGGGACCAAACCTGATTTCTTTTATTTCGGTTTTTGTTGAATTGGCTTTAAGTTCTTTAGCTTTTTTCTTCTGGTCGTAAAGAAATTTGTTGTAATCAACAATTCTACAAACAGGAGGAGTAGCTTTTGGCGAAATTTCTACCAAATCAAGACCCTTTTCTTCTGCAATTTCAATAGCCTCTTGTAAGCTAATTATGCCCTGTTCTACATTTTCTCCTACCAATCTCACAGGGTCAGCGGTTATCTTATCATTTATTTTGTGAAGTACCTCTTTTATCGGGGGCCTTCTAAATCCTAAAAATCTATTTTGAACAACGGGTGCTTGTTTGTTCTCACTTTGTTCTGATTTTACGATTTCAGGACTTTTATTTTTTTCTAAATTTTCTATACTGTTTTTAAATTAGCTTCTTTTTAAAATATTCAACAAATTCGTCAGTTTTCATTGTTCCAATATCGCCTTGCCCGTGTTCTCTTACTGAAAGTTCGTTGTTTTCTTGCTCCTTTTCACCGATTATAAGCATTATCGGGATTTTTTTCATCTCTGCATCTCTTATTTTTCTACCGATTTTTTCGCTTCGGTTATCAATAAGTCCGCGAATATCGTATTTTTCGATATATTTTAAAATATTTTTTGCAAATTCTTCATATTTTTCACTTATTGGCAATATTGCAACTTGATCGGGTGTTAACCAAATTGGAAAATTCCCATTGCAATGTTCAATTAGAACACCTATAAATCTTTCGAGTGAGCCAAACGGAGCTCTATGAATCATTACAGGGCGGGCTTTTGTATTTTCGGCTGTTATGTATTCGAGTTCAAATCTTTCCGGTAGATTGTAATCTACCTGAATAGTTCCAAGTTGCCAAGAACGTCCAATTGCATCTTTTACCATAAAATCGAGTTTTGGTCCATAAAAGGCTGCTTCGCCATATTCTGTAACAGTTTTCAAGCCTTTTTCTTCTGCTGCTTCGGTAATGGCTTTTTCGGCTTTATTCCAATTTTCATCACTTCCAATATACTTTTCGCAGTTTGTTTTGTCTCTTAGCGAAATTTGTGCAGTATAATTTTCAAATCCTAATTTTACAAAAACTTCCATAACAAGGTCTATTACAGATTTGAATTCGTCTTTTATCTGGTCGTCAGTACAAAAAATATGTGCATCATCTTGTGTAAATCCTCTTACTCTTGTAAGCCCGTTAAGTTCGCCTGATTGTTCGTATCTGTAAACTGTACCAAATTCTGCAATTCTCAATGGTAATTCTTTATACGATCTGGGCTTATTACCATAAATCTCACAATGATGTGGGCAGTTCATCGGTTTTAGATAAAATTCTTCGTCTTCTTCGGGAGTATGAATTGGCTGAAATGAATCTTTGCCGTATTTTTCGTAATGCCCTGATGTAACATATAGGTCTTTTTTGCCAATATGAGGAGTTACAACCTGCACGTATCCTCTATCTGTTTGTTCTTTTCTCATAAAGCGTTCAAGTCTTTCTCTTATCATTGCACCACGAGGTAGCCAAATTGGCAAACCTTGACCAACTTTATCAGAAAACATAAAAAGTTCAAGTTCTTTTCCGAGCTTGCGGTGGTCGCGTTTTTTTGCTTCTTCGAGCATAAAAAGATAATCACTAAGTTCTTTTGCTTTTGGGAATGTAATTCCATAAATGCGTGTTAGCTGCTTGTTTTTTTCATCACCTCGCCAATAAGCTCCTGCAATATTTAAAAGTTTTATTGCTTTAATTTTTCCTGTTGAAGGAATATGTGGTCCTTTACACAAATCGGTAAAGTTTCCTTGATGATAAAATGTAATTTGTCCGTCTTCAAGCCCATCAATAAGGTCGAGTTTGTACTCATCGCCTTTTTTTGTAAAATATTCTAATGCTTCTTTTTTTGATATTTCTTGTCTTTTATATGTATTATCAGCCGAAGCAAGTTCTTTCATTTTGTTTTCTACAGCTTCTAATTGGTCTGCTGTAAATGGTTTTCCGCCAAAATCAACATCGTAATAAAAACCATTTTCAATTGGTGGGCCTATTCCAAATTTTACACCCGGGTATAATGATTCTAAGGCTTCAGCCATTAAGTGAGCCGAACTATGCCAAAAAGTAGATTTTCCCTCTTTATCGTCCCACGTGAGCAGTTTTAATGTTACATCTTTTTTCAAAGGTCTGAAACTATCCCAAACCTCGCCATCTACAAGAGCTGCAAGAACATTGCGTGCCAGCCCTTCACTTATCTGGAGGGCAATATCGAGTGATGTTGTACCTTCGGAATATTGCCTCACCGAACCATCAGGAAGTGTTACATTAATCATTAATCTTTAATAAAAAAGTGCAAATTTAATTTATTTGATTCGAGTTTTTAAATTGATTTATTTTTTGATTTTCAAATAATTTTAATTGTTGAGTGATTTTTTCTTTTAGTTCGTTAATATTTGTTTTATTCAATGATGAAATAAAAACAACCGGATTGTTTTCTTTTGCCATCCAGCTTTTTTTCAATAGGTTTAAATCGTAAATTGTTTCATCTTCAAAAATATCTTCGTTGCTTGGCAGGGGATTGTATTTATCTATTTTATTAAATACAATTATTACAGGTTTTTGAGCCGCACCTATTTCAAATAAAGTTTTGTTTACAACATCCATTTGTTCTTCAAATCCATTATGCGAAATATCTACAACATGCAACAAAACATCGGCTTCTACTACTTCGTCAAGGGTTGATTTAAAACTTTCTACAAGTTGATGAGGTAGTTTTCTTATAAAACCTACTGTATCTGATAAAATAAAAACTGTGGGTTTTTCATTTGGGTTTTTAGGTGGTATTACAACTTTTCGCGATGTGGAATCGAGTGTTGCAAAAAGTTTGTCTTCGGCTCCTACACCTGCTTTGCTTAATAAATTCATAAGTGTTGATTTTCCAACGTTAGTATATCCTACAATGGCTACTTTGAACATAGAATCGCGATTTTTTCTCCTTATTACGCTTTGATTTCCTATATGTTTCAATTTGTCTTTTAATAATGATATAGAATTTCTAATTGCTCTACGGTCGGTTTCAATTTCTTTTTCACCTGCTCCTCTTTGTCCTATACCGCCTTTTAGTCTGTCAAGGTGTGTCCACATTCTGGTTAATCGAGGTAACAGATATTCGTTTCGTGCAAGTTCTACTTGTGTTTTAGCAATGGCTGTTCTGGCATTTTTTGCAAAAATGTCTAAGATAAGCATACTTCTGTCTATGATTTTACATTTTAAAATATTTTCAATATTACGAGTTTGTGATGGGCTAAGTTCATCGTCAAAAATGGCGAGGTCTATTTCATTTTCCTTTATAAATTCTGCCATTTCGTTTAGTTTGCCTTGGCCCATATATGTTCTGGGATTGGGCATTTCCATTTTTTGCGAAAAAATTTTAAGAGCATCTGCCCCGGCTGTTTTAGCCAAGAAAGCAAGTTCATCAAGGTATTCGGCACTTTTTCCTTTTTTATAACTGTGCAAATCTACACCTGCTAAAACAGCTCGTTCGGTTTGTATTTTTGTTTCTATAAATGTACCTTTCAAATTTTTGTTGCAAATATATTGTAAAACTGATTTTTAGCTTTAAGGTAGGTTAAATATTGAAAAAAGATTGTAAAATTTTATGTAAAAAAATTATTTAATTAATTGAAGGACTTCTGAAATTTTATAGTTTTCTTTCAACTACATATTCAACAAGATGTTTTAAATAAAGAGTTTTTTCGGGTTTTTGCAACGAGTTTAATATTTCAACTGATTTGTTTTTATAATCGTTCATTTTATTTATTGCATATTCTATCCCTCCATTTTTTTCAACAAAATCGAGAACATATTTTATTTCAGTTTTGTTTTTGCTGTTGTTTTTAATAATACTCATAGTTTTTTGCTTAGATGTTTTGTCAGAGTTATTTAACGAATAAATTAATGGTAAGGTCATTTTTCGTTCTTTTATATCAATAGATGTAGGCTTGCCAATATTGTCGTTTCCATAGTCAAACAAATCATCTTTTATCTGAAAAGCAATACCTGCATTTAGCCCAAAATTTTTCATTTTGTCGATATTTTCATTCGAAGTACCTGTTGATGCAGCACCTATAGCACAACAACTTGCAAATAACGAAGCTGTTTTTTGGGTAATTATTTCAAAGTAAATTTCTTCAGTTATATCAAGTCTGCGTGCTCTTTCTATTTGAGACAATTCTCCTTCACTCATTGCCTCTACTGCTTCTGAAAGTATTGTAAGCAAATCGTAATCATGGTTTTTAAGTGCAAGCAACAACCCTTTTGACAGCAGATAATCTCCTACAAGTACTGCAATTTTATTTTTCCAAAGAGCATTGATAGAAAAAAAACCACGCCGTGTATAAGAAACATCTACAACATCATCGTGTACAAGTGTAGCTGTATGAAGCAATTCTACCAAAGCTGCTCCTCTGTATGATTTTTCGTTTATACTATTAAATATATATGATGAAAGTAAAACCAATACAGGTCTCATCTGTTTCCCTTTTCGCTTTACAATGTAATTCATAATCACATCAAGTAAGGCAACCCGGCTTTTCATGTTTTCACGAAATTTTTTTTCGAAAATTTCAAGTTCGGCAGTTATTGGAGCTTTTATCTGGTTGAGTGTAACAGACATTACACGGCAAAATTAATTAATAATGGTTAATGCCTGTTTTTTATTTTTTGAATTGTTGTAAGTTTGCTAAATTAATATGAAAGGAATTATTTTAGCCGGTGGCTCGGGTACGCGATTGCATCCTCTTACACTTGCAATGAGCAAACAAATGATGCCGGTGTACGACAAACCTATGATTTATTATCCGCTTTCGGTACTTATGACTGCCGGCATTAAAGATATTTTGATAATAAGCACCCCCGATGACTTGCCAAAATTTGAGAAATTGCTTGGTGATGGAAAACAACTCGGTTGCAGTTTTTCATACAAAGTTCAACACACTCCTAATGGGCTTGCACAAGCTTTTGTTATTGGCGAAGAATTTATAGGAAATGATAAGGTTGCATTAATACTTGGCGATAATATTTTTTTTGGTAGCAATCTTAACGAATTACTAAGCCAAAGTAATGACCCTGATGGTGGAATTGTATTTGCATACCATGTTTCGGACCCCGAAAGATATGGTGTTGTAGAGTTTGATAAAAATTACAAAGTATTGAGTTTTGAAGAAAAACCACAAAATCCCAAATCTAATTATGCAGTGCCTGGTTTGTATTTTTATGATAATAATGTAGTAAAAATTGCAAAATCTCTAAAACCTTCGGCACGTGGCGAATATGAAATTACAGATATTAATATTGAATATCTGAAAATGGGCAAAATGAAAGTGGCTGTTTTAAACCGGGGTACAGCATGGCTTGATACAGGTACATTTGCTTCGCTGATGCAGGCTTCGCAATTTGTTCAAACAATTGAAGACCGACAAGGATTGAAAATAGGATGTATTGAAGAAATTGCATATTTAATGGGATACATTGATAAGGAGCAATTGCTCAAACTTGCTTTGCCACTATTGAAAAGCGGCTATGGTACTTATCTTAAAAACCTTGTAAGTTGAAATAATATCTGATGGACTTTTTTGACAGTTTAAATAAGGTTGTCAAATTTTTTTTCATTACCGGGAAAAATAATTTTTTACTTGTTCTGTTTATTTCGTTTGTTTCTATGATAGTTGAAATAGCAGGGCTTTATTTTCTTTTTGTAGTAATAAACAACCTTTTGCAAAGCAGCGAAACAGTGCATTTGTTTTTTACAGGAGTTATTTTTACTATGCAGCAAGCCATTATTTTGCTACTTTTATTGTTTTTGTTTAAATTCCTTTTTTCAATTTACACTCAAAGGTTTCAGATAAAATATTGCTTTGAATCAAACCGCAAAATTACATCTCATCTTATAAAATACTTTTATTCGTTAAAGCCTGAAGTTTATAAATCGGGTAAGATTTCTGATACATTAAACAAAATTTTTACAATTGGCGGCTTTTTTTCTGAACTTATTCAGCAGCCTGTAATTGTTTTTTTTACAGAGGTAATTTTATCAATTTTAATTTTAACTTCACTTTTTGTCTTCAATTATAAAATATTGCTGTTACTTATTGTGATTTTGTTGCCAATAAGTTATTTTCTGTTACACAAAAGCCGAATAAAACTAAAAAAAACAGGCGATAATTTAATGAACAATAATGTAGATTATCATCAAGCAGTGAGCAATTTGATAAACGGAATTTTTGATATAAAACTTGCAGGAACTTTCAACCATTTTTACAATGAATTTTACAATAAAATTTCGCAACTTCATCAAACCAAAAAAGTAATTGTTCTCGAAAATTCTTTTCCTCAAAAAGTTTTTGAATTTGCAATAATTCTTGGCATTGCTGTTTTATTTTTTATTTCAAATCAGCTTGAAAATTATCAGGATATTTCGAGCTTGGTGGCAGCATTTGCTACTGCTTCTTTCAGAATTGTACCATCTATAAACAGGATAATTAGCAGTATTAACAATCTTAAAATTTACAAAAATTACATTGATTTTATTCATGAAGCATTAAAACACGACTACATTTACGAAGAAAATAATGAAAAAAACAGCACTTCAATTTCATCCATAGAGCTTAAAAACATTAGCTTTTCATATTCGTCATTAAAAGTAATTGAAGATTTTTCATTAAAACTTTTGCAATCAGAAATTGTGGGAATTACAGGTGCTTCTGGCACCGGCAAAAGTACTTTGGTAAATATCATTTCAGGATTATTAGAGCCACAATCTGGCAGTATTTTAGTTAATAAAGAATTAATAACTGAAAAAATAAGAAACAACATAATTCATAAAACTGCTTTTGTAACTCAAGAGCCTTTTTTCTTTAACGGTACAGTAGCCCAAAACATTTCTTTCGGTTTACCCGAAAGCAAAGAAATATTAATGTGGAGTATAAACTCTGTAAACATGAACTCATGGGTTGCCTCACAACCTGATGGTATTAATACTCAAATAGGGGATATGGGGTATAAACTCAGTGGTGGACAAAAACAACGCCTTGCAATAGCTCGTGCAATTTACAGAAACGCTAATTTATTAATTTTAGACGAGCCATCTAACTCGCTTGACAATGAAAATAAAATTGAAATTATATCATTGATAGAAAAACTCACTGTAAACGAAAACTTAATAACGGTAATAGTATCGCATGATGATTATATCTTGAATAAATGTAATAGAGTTATAAAATTTGGTATGTAAATTTTTTTTTTTAAAAAAATCATTATAAGTTTGCTTCAATTTATATTATAATTATGAAAAAAGTATTAATAATTTTAGCCTTAACTCTTTCAGGAAATCATGTATTTTCACAATCAAATTTTGGAATTGGTTTAACTTTGTTTTGGGGAGAATCAAAAAAACAAAATTTTGTTGATTCTTTCGGAATAAAAAATAATCTCAATCGCTATACAAGCGGTGCTGGTATAACAGGTGCATTTAAAAAAAATATTATTAAATTAAAATCATCAATACCATCTTCTTTTGCAATTGATATTCCTGTAACAATTGGTACTACAGAAGTATATAATCTTTACACAGACCTTGGATTAATATTTCAATATCAAATTGGTGCTTTGGCAAGCGAAGATACTGAATACAAAAAAGGATTCTTTGTTGGTACAGGGTTGTCATATTTAATAACTACATGGTACCCCAGAGTTACAGGAACAAATCAAGTTTCAACAATTAAAAGCAAAATGTTGAACCCTGTTTTTGAAGTTGGTTTCAGAATTGATCCTGAAAATTTTAATGGTATTGGTAGTTTAAAATACAACATACGCCGCTTGAATAATTTTGATGGTAAACCATTAATTCACGAATGTGCTATTGTCTATTATTTTTAAATTTTAAAAAAAACAATTAGTAAAGTTTATTCCTAAAATTATTGGTGTAACCAAACCAATTCAACTACATTTATATATTTTTTAAGTTTTATTATATGCAATCAAGTGCTTGGCTAATATCTGCAATTATATCCTCATAACATTCAACTCCGACAGATAATCTAATCATTTTTTCGGTAATTGACATTTCATTTTTCAATTGAGCATCAACATCTGCATGAGTCATTGTATCGGGATGTTCGGCAAGGCTTTCAGTACTTCCGAGACTTACAGCAAGTTTTATTAACTTTAACCTATTCAAAAACTTGAATGCTTCATTTTCGCCACCTTTCACATCAAACGAAATCATTGCTCCATCGGTTTTACATTGTTTTTGCTTTATTATAAATTGTTTACCATCGCTTTCTTTTAGATTTCCGGGAAAATATACTTTTTCAATTTTTGGATGATTATTTAAAAAATCTACAACTCTTTTTGCATTAAATGCTTGAATGTCCATTCTTGCCTTTAATGTTTCTAGGCTTCGCAAAAGCAGCCATCCTGTCCAAGGCCCGGCCATATTTCCCAAAAAAGTTCTTAAAACCTTAACCCTTTTCATAAGTTCTGAGTTTCCAAGACAGGCACCTGCAATTACATCGCTGTGTCCGCCAATGTATTTAGTAGCTGAGTATAAAACTAAATCGGCTCCATGTTTTAAAGGATGCTGCCAGAGTGGTCCCATGTAGGTATTATCAACAGCTACAATAATTTTTTTATCGGGTTTCGAAAAATAATCTGCTATTTCTCGCCCTATCTCTATATCAATGAGGTCGTTTGTAGGATTGGCAGGTGTTTCGAGATAAACAAGCGAAAGTTTATCAGCTTTACCGGTATTTTTTACTATTTCTATAATTTCTTCTTTGGTTTGATTTACCTTAAAACTTACAACATCAATTCCAAATTTTGGTAGAATTTTTTTAATAAAATGATCGCTACCTCCGTACAATGGGCAACTTGTAAGCAGCAAATCTCCGGGTTTCAAAAACTCGAATAAAACAGTTGTTATGGCAGACATACCACTTTCAAAAACTGCACATTCTTCGGCTTCGTCCCAAAGTGTGAGGCGGTTTTCCAGAATTTCGAGGTCGGGGTTGTTTATACGACTGTATATAAGACCCAATTCTTCTTTTTCTTTTTTCTCACGCAAGCCATAAGCAATTTCGAAAAATGATTTTCCTTCTTCAGCACTTTTAAATACAAATGTTGAAGTTTGAAAAATCGGACATTTTACTGCACCTTCCGAAAGGTGAGGCTTGTAACCATAAGACATCATCAAACTTTCCGGTTTCATTTTTATTGAATATTTTCATTGCAAAATTAGTATTTATTACTCCCATTTTACTAATTGAAAATTTCGGAAAAATAAAACCCCGAAATATTTTTTTCGGGGTTTTATTTTAATTTCAATAATTATATAGAATACTTAAAAACGTCAGTTTGTCTAAAAACTCAAAAGTATCAAAAGTAAAATTAAAATATTCAAGCGGCAATGTGTATTGGAAGAAAAAAGCGATAAACTATTGCACATTTTATAAAGAAAAGTGATGAGTTTTTAGACAGTCTGACGTTTTGCGTATTGACGATGTGACGGATTTTTAGCATCCCGAAGCTTCGGGATTCAATCGAAGAACGAATGTTGAACCTTGCACAAATGTCAAATCGAAGCCGTTCACCCCCGCTTTTGGCAATACCTTGTTAGCGTATATAATCAACCTTGTGTAATTTAATTCTCTGAAATGCTTGTAAATAAAGGATTTGTAAAAATATCTACTGCAAAATAAAGCAAATAAAAGCACACAAAATATTGATTTGTTGTACTAAATGTTGTACCTTTGTATCGGTTTTCTTCCTATTGCATAGCCCAATAAATCAAGGCGAAATTTAGGAAGATGTTATACCGATTAACTTCTAAAGGTTCAATATATGGCAAGTGTAAAACTAATTTTAAGACAGCACCAAACAGACAAGGCAGGGCATAGTCCATTGTATTTGCGAGTTATCAAAGACCGTAAAACTAAATTCATTACTACAGGCGTAAAGCTATTACCTAACGAATGGGACGAAGCAAAACAGAAGATAAAAAAGAACCACCCCAATAGTGCCAGGATGAATGCTTTTTTGTCGCAACAGGTAGCAGATGCAGAAGGGCAAGTTGCAGACCTTGAAAGAAAGAAAAAATCAGTTTCAGCTAAGAAGTTGAAAGAAGCTATCAAGGGAAAAGACCGTACTAATTTTTTTACTTATGCTTATGACCGTTGCGAAAAAATCAAAGGCACATTAAGCCTTAGAACCCAAATGAATTACAAAAGGTACACAGAAAAATTTGAAAAATTTGCAGGCACAAAAGAATTGGATTTTGAGGATATTACAGTTACAATGCTAAAAGACTATGCTAACTATTGCAGTACTACTTTGAAAAATAGCAATACTTCTGTTCATTATTCGTTGCTCATTTTATCCATAATGTTCAAAGAGGCAATCCGTGAGGAAATTATACCAGCCAATGTTTATCCTTTTGCAAGTGTGAAAGTAAAGAAAGAAAAAGGCACACGATTATTTTTGAACCAGCAACAGTTAGAACAATTTAGAAGCTACAAAATAACTACAGAGGGCAAAGGCGAAATTTGTAGAGATATGTTTTTATTCTCTGTCTTTGGAGGCGGTTTAAGATTTGGCGATGTGATGGAGCTTCAATGGAAATCATTTAATGAAGTTGAAAACAGAATAACTAAAACCATTCGTAAAACAGGCAGACAGCATAGTTTCAAATTAGGCGAAACAGCTTTAGGCATTTTAAGAAAGTACAAAACACCACTATCAAAGGCAGATGATTTGGTTTTTCCATTGATAGCAGACAAGGAAAGATATTTTGCAGATATTCGTTACCAGTACACTGAAACAGAAAGAAATGGACATATAGCCAATTGGCATTTAAGAAGTATTGGTAAGGCAATTGGTTTGCCCTTTACATTAAGTTTCCATTTAAGCCGTCATACTTTTGCTACCAATGCTCTAAACAATGGAATGAGAATTGAGCACGTTTCTAAATTGCTTGACCATACAGATATTGGTATCACACAGATTTACGCAAAAATTATTAGTGAAGAATTAGACAAGGCAGTAGATCAATATATCAAATAAGTAGTCTAAAATCTAAATAGTCTAAATAGTATAGTTATATTGGTAAATTTGCATTTTGATTTTTAATAGATGAAAATAGATTTAAGCATATATCAAAGTATCCTGCACAACGATTTAAGACCGTGGCTTGATACTAACAAAGACGACAATCGTTTTAAGGCTAAATTAACCCCTAATTTCAAAAAGCCTACTCAATCCTCAACCGACTTTGATAATGCCATTAATAAAGCCCTAATTGACTATAAAAGCACTTTAAATGAAGAAGATTACCTATTTGAATTAGCAGACGACCAACTGCAATTTAACGGAGTTGTAGATGAAATTTTATACCCTTTAATTGAAGTAAAAAGCGATGAACCCACCAACAACAAAGCTACATTTTACTATTATCTAATCAAGAACGAAGCTACAAGATTAATAAACAACCTCTATAAATTTTCATACTTAAAGATTAACGAAAGCGAAAAGAAAAATACTTTAATCAGTGCAGTAAATCGTATCAATGCACTCATTCAGAGAAAGGAACAACAAAAGAAACAAATATCTAAAAACAGTACCTACAACCAAGACCCTAATAATTATTTTATACTTGACTATTTAGAGATTACACTCATTCGTTTGCATTTAGAAGTAAAAGAGCTTTTTGAAAACTATGTAGCAGGAAATGTATATGATGAAGCAGGAATTTACAGCACTATACTAAAGAAACCACAACCGACAGAAAGCCATATAAAAGACACTGTAGGGCTTAATCATTTCAAAGTAAGCCATTATATCAACCAAACAAAACACAAGAAAGAAACCACCTTAGAATGGATTTTGTACAGCCTTGAAACTTATGCTAAATATTTTCAAAACGATACCACTAATACAGAGGAAGCCAAGAGAAAGAAAATACTATTGGAAGATATACAAGCATTAGAAAACTTATACTTTGTACAACACTATAAAATCAAATTAGAAAATATTACCTATACTAATTTATTAGATGCTGAAATAGTAGAACCCATATTTAACGATACTTTCCAAGATATAGAAGAAGACATAGAAAAACACAACTTTGCAGATAAGAGGCTAAATATAATCACTAAAGAAATTCAAAAATTAGGTTTCCTAAATTACGATATTGAAATTGACAATCTACCTTATTTACAATCCATTCCAAGAAGATTAAATCTATTTTTAGAAATTAAAACTAAATCTATTGAAGCCAACCTAAGTATTGATTTTTCAAAAATAACAGAACCTAAAACCAATCCACTCAAAACAGGGCTTACAGTTCCTCAAATTGCTTTCCTATTTAAGATACTATCAGAGCATAACGAAATAGGTATAGAAACTAAAACTAAGACAGAACTATACAATTTTATTTCTCAAAATTTTGCTACTAAAAAATCTACAGAAAAAGGAATTAGTATCAAAAAATTAGCTGAATATTTCAACGAACCTGACCCAGATGCACAAGCATTTTGGTACGGAATTATTGCTAATTGGTTTACCGATAAAAAGAAATTCAACAAATTTTAATCCTCTCAAACCCTTTATAGTCAAGGGTTTTGCTTAGGGTGGTATCACCCTATGCCACCTCTTTTACTGCACTTCCATTCACATTTTTGCCTTGCAATATCGCAAAAAAATAAAATTTATTAAGCAATGGAAGTAATAACAATCCAATCAGAAGCTTTCCAAGAGTTAGTAAAGAAAATGGACGAAATCCAAACCAAACTAACAGCTAAGGAAAAAGAACCAAAAGAAATTTGGTTAGACAATCAAGAGTTCATTCAATTACTCAAAATCTCAAAGCGTACTGCACAGCATTACCGAGATACAGGGATGATTTCTTTCTCACAAGTAGGTAGCAAAATTTACTATCGTATGAACGATGTAGAGGAACTATTGAAAAAGCATTACAACAAAGCATTTAAGAAATAAGCACCCTTAAATACTTTGAATTATTCACTTATTAAAAAGCAGTAGAAAGATGTCAAAAGATATAAAAGATTATCCCTTAGTGTCATTATACAAAACAGTAATGGACACCACAGCATTTGAGCAAAACCCAGTATTACAGGTTTTATTCAAAATCAATAACGGTACATACAAGCATTTAGTTGACCCAGCTACAAAGGCATTCCAAGAGGGCAACACAGAGCTTTATGCAGAACTAAAAAAGAAAATTCCTTCATTCATTATCTCAGGAACTTACGAGGGTGGCAGAAAAGCCGAAAACCTCAAAGAATATTCAGGATATATCATTTTGGATATAGACAAATTGCCTAAAGATGAAATCAAAAACTACAAACAAAAAATTGCCGAAGTACCTTTTACGTTTGCTTGTTTTATCAGTCCTTCAGGTGTAGGCTTAAAAATCATTGTAAAAGTTAGTTCCAATCCTGCCGAGCATTTACAGGCATTCAACCAGCTAAAAACAATCTACGAAAAGACAACAGGTGTAGAAAT
The DNA here is from genome assembly GCA_013359235.1 of Bacteroidota bacterium. Classification (GTDB taxonomy): domain Bacteria; phylum Bacteroidota; class Bacteroidia; order NS11-12g; family UBA9320; genus JABWCE01. The sequence continues at coordinate 14,832 of JABWCE010000023.1, read as the reverse complement.
TGATAAGTCAGGCAAGGATATAAACCGACTATGTTTTTTTAGTTGCGATAGCAGTATTGTTATCAATTACGAAGCTCAAAAATATTTAGTACAACACGAAGAAGTGAAACAAACTACTATTGCACCAGTGCAACAGTTTACACAAACTACAGACGACCTAAGTATTTTTCAAAAATGTGTACAGCTTACCAATAACAAAATGGCTTATGTAGAGGGTAGCAGAAACAACTATGTAAATCTATTAGCCAATAACTGCAATCGTAATGGCTTATCCGAACTATCAGCCACCCAATACATAAAATCACACTACAATTACAACGATGCAGAAGTAAGCCAAACAATCAAAAGTGCCTATCAAAGCCATTCAGCAGAACACGGCAAGTTTGCAACGAATACCACACCTACACCACCAATCAAGGACTTTTCAAAGTCAGGTGCAGTACCATTAAAACAACTCATTCACAGAGCCAACACCGAACCCGATACACCTTTTATTTGGAGTGGCATTAAGGAAAATTCCTTTGGTTTTATTTTTGGACCTTCCAAAAGTGGTAAAACTACCATTTGCGAAAACTTGGCTATGTCATTGGTTGCAGGTCTTACAGAGTTTATGGGTCAATCCATTACAAAAGGTAATTACAAAGTATTGTTCATTTCTTTAGAGGAGTATTGGAAACCACGAAGCCAACGAAATGCTAAACAAGTACAATACCTTAGTGAAAGTATAGGCAATGATAATTGGCTAAATAACTACCATTGTATTGATGAAAATGTACCACGGCAAATTGCAACAGAAGAAGAATGGCTATTATTAGAAAAGTTGATAAAACAAGATGGTGCTAATATCGTAATTATAGACAGTTTAAGCCGTTTATATTCAGGTGGCATAGAAGATAGCGGATTAGCAAAAAACTTGGCTCTAAGGCTACGAGAATTGACAAATAGACTAATTATAACCCTTATTATCATACACCATACACCAAAGCAAATAGGCAGACCCATTACCATAGATAGCCTTGCAGGTAGTCGTATGTTAGCCCAAGAAGCCGATTTTATGATAGGCGTAGGCAGAAGCCCAGAGGGTAAAAGATATATCAAAGATGTTGCCTTTCGTTACAAACAAGAAGATAGCGAAAATGTACTAACATTTGAATTGAACAACTATCAGTTTGCGATAGAAGGAGTACAATTGCCTGAAACAGTTTTACTCAAAGAAACAGACGGCAGAGAGGACAGCACCAATACTGATGCTATTTTTGAATACATTGACGAAAAATCTAACTCAGAGCAAGGTGGTTGCTACCTGAAAGATTTAATTGAGCATTTCGTTACAGGCAAAGTAATGTCAAAAGCCACATTACACAACGGTCTTAATAAGCTACAGAAAGACGAAAAAATCACCAAGCCAGCAAAAGGACAATACAAGTCCAAGCTATAACCACCACTTCCATTTTACTTAGACTACTTAGACTTTTCAAAGTTTTGCACTTCATTACTTTGGTTTGCTTTTTTATGCTTATATTTGTCAAAATTTGGCAAGTCAAAATAAGCAATTAAATATGTCTAATCATTTTGGTTCTAAAATAAGGCAATTACGAGAGGAAAACAACCTGCTACTTAGGCAGGTTGCCCCATTTATAGATATTGATACGCCTCTGTTAAGTAAAATTGAAAGAGGAGAAAGAACACTAAAAAAGGAGCAAATCCCTCATTTAGCCAAAATCCTAAAAACTGACGAAAAAGAGTTAACCACCTTGTGGTTAGCCGACCAAATGTATAGTGTCATTGATGGCGAGCCTTTGGCGAATGAAGCAATTAAACAACTTACTAAAAAAATAAAAAAGAAAGATTAATGGATATACAACGCAAAGGCAATAAAATATTTGCACCACTTAAAAATGAATATCTTATTGAAACCCCAGAGGAAACAGTAAGACAGGAGTATATCAAACACTTGGTTGAATATTATGGCTATTCATTAGACCAAATGGCTCAAGAAGTGCAAGTAAATAATTCCAAAAGAGGGCTAGGTAAAGCAAGGGCAGATATTTTAATATGGGCTTCGGCAGAAGATAAGAAAGGAAGAAAAAAACCTATCATAGTAATAGAGTGTAAAGCCGAACAAGTATCTATCCGTAAAGACGACTACTATCAAGGTGCAAACTATGCTTCTTGGGCTAAAGCTAAATTCTTTGTTACAACTAATCTAAAGAATACAAAATTTTTTAGGGTTAATGAAGAATTGCTACCTGATGAATTAGATGAAATTATTGAAATTCCCAAAGCAAATGAGTTAACTGATAAAAAAAGGCTTGAAGAATTAGCTAATCAAACCAAGACTTTTACAAGAGATGATTTTTCAAAACTACTTTTTAGATGCCACAATATTATTCGTAATAATGATAAACTAAGTCCAGAGGGTGCATTTGATGAAATCAGCAAAATTCTCTTTATGAAAATTCGGTATGAAAGAGAACAAGCAACCAAAAGACAACTATTTTCAAAATCTAAGTTTATTGAACTTAAAAAAGCACACGATGAAATTACAGGCGGTGTGGGTAAACCCTTTTATCAAGAGTTGTTTGATAGAACAAAAAAAGTATTTGAAAACGATAAAATATTTGATGAAAACGATAGTATCAAAATCAGAGAAAACAGCTTTTTAGAAATTGTTAAGGAATTAGAAAAATACAACCTATCTGATACCAGCGATGATATAAAAGGAATTGCATTTGAAGAATTTTTAGGCAAAACATTTAGAGGTGAATTAGGGCAGTTTTTTACACCAAGAACAATAGTTAATTATATTGTTGATATACTTGATCCACAAGAAGGAGAAACCATTTGCGACCCTTGCTGTGGTAGTGGTGGATTTTTGATTAGAGCATTTGAATATGTTAGAGAAAAAATAGAAAATGAAATTCAAAAGTCTAAAGATGCCATAAGAGAGCAATACTATACCGATGATTTTGCAAACCTTTCAGAGAAAAAGCAAGAAGCGATTACAAAAAAAGTAGAAGAACTATTTAACCAAATCAATTACGAATTAGACCTGCAAAATCCTACAGGTAGATTAAGAACACTAAGCTATAATTGTATTTACGGTACAGATGCCAACCCTCGTATGGCAAGAACTGCAAAAATGAATATGATAATGCACGGTGATGGACACGGTGGCGTTCACCACCACGATGGTTTGTTAAATGTAAACGGAATTTTTGACAACCGTTTTGATGTCATATTAACCAATCCACCATTTGGTGCAAGAGTGGAAAAAACATTAGTCGTTAGTCCTTTAGATATTCCAACAGATGAGGAAGTAAAATACTATACAGAAAAATACAAAGAGTACGACTACTTAAATAATGTAGTAGCACCACTAAAAGAATGGGCAAATTTTGACAATGGTAAAGGAAAAGGAAAACCAATATTAGACCTATTTGAAGTGGGTAAAAGAACAGGTCTTACAGAAGTCTTATTTATTGAAAGATGTCTTAATTTATTAAAGCCAGGTGGCAGAATGGGCATAGTATTACCAGAGGGTGTTCTAAATACAAGTAGTTTACAAAGTATTAGAGATTATGTAGAAGGCAAAGCAAAAATCTTAAATATTACTTCCATACCTCAAGATGTATTCATTGCCAGTGGTGCTACTGTAAAACCAAGTTTGCTTTTCCTTAAAAAGTTTACAGATACCGAAACAGAGCAGTATAATACAATTGTGGCTAATGGCAATGCTGAATTAGATATAAAATATCTTCCACTAATTGAAGCTTTAGAAACAGAATACAATGCCAAGGCCAAAGAACAAAAGAAAGCCGATAAAAAAGAATATACAGAGGCATTAAAGAAATTAGAACTTCAAAGACAAGAAGATTTAAAGTTGATTATCAAAGATAAATTTGACTATGAAATTGCCATTGTAGAAGTAGAGAAAGCAGGTATAACTAGCACAGGTGCAGAATGTGAGAATGAGTTAATTGATGTAGCCAAAGAATTTAAAGTATATGCCAAAGAAAGCAACTTATGGAAGCATTTGGATGGCTATGTAAAGTATGATGAAATAAATGGAGAAATGAAAAGAACAAGAGTAGTTAGCAATGTAGTTTGTGAACCTGAAACTATCTATGAAAAATAATATGACAGCAAACCTTCCCACATACAATTATTTGCAGTTTGTTCGGTTCAAAAGCCTATCACTTTGGGATGTTAAAAAGAATAGAATTTTTGACAACAAAGAAAATTCTGATTACGATTTTGTAAGGTTAGCCGATGTATTAACACAGGTAAAAAGAGTTGAGTTTTTACAACCAACAAAGGATTATAATCTTTTAGGGGTAAAATCGTATGGCTTGGGTGTATTTCACAGAGAAACAAAGAAAGGAAACAATATTAAAGCCAAGTATTTATGGGAATTAAAAGAAGGTGATTTAGTCTATTCTCGTTTAGGTGCTTCCAGTGGTTCTTTTGGCTTAATAAATAAAGATTTTGATAATTACTTTGTTAGTAATGAGTTTCCAGCTTTTACTATTGATACTGATAGAGTGTCGCCCCAATACCTCAACCTTGTTTTAACCTCAAAACGATTTTATGAAAAAATAGCCGACTTCAATACAGGTTCTGCATTAAAGCGTTTCCACGAAGAAAAGTTTTTGAATTTGGAAATACCATTGCCACCATTAAAAAAACAAACTAAAATATCCGATGGATATTTTAACCTATTTAATAAGAGTATTGCTGAAAACAATAAAGCAAGTGAATTGCAAATAGAAATTGATAAATTTTTATTTAAAGAACTTGGAATAGAAATTAAAAAAGAGCAAAAAAGAAAAGGTATTAATTTTATTCGTTACAAAGAGTTATCAAAGTGGGGTGTTGAGTACAATATTGGTGGTATTGCAATTAATAAAATATTACACTCTTCAATTTACAATAATGATTTATTAAAGAATTATGTAGAAATAAATCCTTCAACCAATTTTAACGATTTGTCATTTAACGATTTGTCATTTATACCTATGGAATGTATATCTGATGAATATGGAGAAATTAGCTATACACAAACAGGAACAATACAAAAATCTAAAGGATATACAAAGTTTAAAAATGGTGATTTGTTATGGGCAAAAATTACACCTTGTATGGAAAATGGAAAGAGTGCAATAACGAATAATTTACTTAATGGTTATGGTTACGGTTCTACTGAATATCACGTTTTAAGAGCACAAAGTGAAAGAATAAGCATTGAGTTTATTTACAATCTTCTAAGAACAAAATTAGTAAGAGAAAAAGCAACTTCAACTTTCACAGGTTCAGCAGGTCAGCAAAGAGTGCCAAAAAGTTTTTTAGATGAACTTTTAATTCCTATTCCACCAATTAAAAAACAAAATGAAATAAATAAATACATAAGCAATTTAAAAAACCAAATTAAGGAGCTACATAAAAGTTCTAAGAACAATAAGGAAAAAGCTATTCTTGAATTTGAAGAAACAATTTTTTTATAGTGTTATGCAATTAGTTAAATTATACATAGAGCAATATAAAAACCTCAATCAATTAGATATTGATTTTTCAGATAATGAAAATGTATCGGTGATTATTGGTAATAACGGAAGTGGTAAGAGTAATATTGTAGAGGCAATTAGTGGCATATTTGGTGGTTTGTATCTACAAGACCCACATAAAATATTTCGTAAAGCCAATAAACCCAAAGGCACACAGTCGCCATTTGATTATAAAATTGAATATACCATAGGTACTAAAAACATAAAAGCTGAATACACCAATGCTACAAGTTTTAGTTTTAAAGTAGATGATATAGATATGATACCTTCCGATTTTTTTAAAAGGTCAGAAGAATTATTGCCCTCTCAAGTCATAGCCAATTATAGTGGAGAAGAAGGCAGGTTGTTTGATATTTTTTATTGGCCATTTTACAGCAGTTTCACAGCCGAGTTTCTTTCCATTGGCAAACTGCCTTCCATTACGCAAAAACTGTTTTTCGTTAATAAATACTATTGGGATTTAGCTTTGCTTACTATGCTTTATCGCCAAGAGCTAAACAATAGACAAGGGCAAGTAAATAAAGAGTTAGACAGCTTCTTAAAAGATGTTTTAAATATCCAAACTGTAGATAATATTCATTTTTCATTTAATCCTGTAAAATACAAAAAGTACCCACAAACCGAAACCATACAATTAGTAACAAAACTCAATCCACAAAAAAAGAAAAGCAACACACTTACACTTGCAGAGCTAACAGATATTTTAGACAACAATACAGATAAGTATTTTTTCAACCTGCTTACTACGGCTTATATGCCAGCTAAGGAAAAAATACTGCCCGAAATAAGAATAGATTTTAACGGCACTATAGATAGCACTTGTTTTAGTGAAGGAGAAAAGAAACTTATCTTATTACAGTTCATTTTAGAAATATTGGCAGATGATGAAAGTTTAATTTTATTAGATGAACCTGATAGTCATATACATATTTCAAGAAAGGAATTAATCAAAGATTTGATAGATAAATACAGCAAGAGAAAAAATGTATTAACAACACATAGTCCAACTCTTACACACAATTTTGATATTAAACATATTATATCTGTTGTTAAAGAGGCAGGGCAAGTTTCTATTGAAAAGAATGATAAAATAGAATTAATTGAAAAGCTTACAAATGGCACTTGGAGCTATCAAGAGCAAAGTTTATTTCTAAATGCAAAAAATGATATTTTATTAGTTGAAGGTTGGCACGATAAAACACATATAAAGGAGGCATTGAAACACTTATCTAGTGATTTCCCTACTTTGAAATTTGACATATTTGATATGAATGGAGCTACGAATATCAAACAGTTACTCATTGGCTTATCAAATAGCGGTTATATAAAAAATAAAAAGGTAATTGGTTTATACGATGAAGATAAAGAAGGAAGAGAAGCTGTAAAAGCAAATTTTGATAAAACAAATGCCCCCATTTTGCAATTGAAATCAAATAATGATGCACCACCTTCAAAAGAATTTTTTGGGTTGCTCTATCCAGTACCAAAGAATTGGAAAGGAGACTTTACGGTAGAGAACTTTTATGATGGTTCTAAATATGAGGAAGCATATATAGAAGCATTAGACAAAACAAAGGGATATTTTAAAGCTAAACCAATTGAAGATGTTGCAACTGACATAAAACTAAAATCAAAAAATATCTTGGCTTACAATACTTCAAAATTCGTTAAGTCTGATTTTGATGGATTTAAACCACTTTTTGATATTTTATTACAAATAAAGGCAATCAATTAATGGGCAAAACAATTACAACATACCTCATAGATGGCAACCCACAAGGAGTAAGAAGCATTTTTATAGATAACAAAATCTGTAAACTGTTACTTATTCCAAGAAGTGAGTTAGATATAGTAAACAAAAGGGCAGAACTCAAAAGCCCTGCATTTTATATACTCTTGGGCGAAGATGAAAACCAGCTACCAAAAGCCTATTTAGGCGAAACAGAAAACTTTGCAGATAGAATTAAACACCACGACAATAAAAAAGACTTTTGGCAAAGAGCATTGGTATTTATAAGTAATGATAGCAGTTTACACAAAGCCAATGTGCAATACTTAGAGCATTTGGCTGTAGCCTTAGCCCACCAAACCAAACGCTACAATACTGACGAAAACAAACAAATACCCAAAGCACCCAATTTGCCAGAGCATATACAAAGCAGTACAGAAGAATTTTTTGAAGATGTAAAACTATTGACCTCATTTGTAGGATGCTTGATTTTTGAGAAAATAGAGCAAAAAGGCAAAACAATATTTCACCTAAAAAGCAGAGGTATAGAAGCCAAAGGCTTTTATGATGAAAACGGTTTTACAGTGTTAAAAGGTAGTACCGTAAATCCTGATAATGTACCCTCATTTATATGGCCTGATAAGCGAAACAAGCTATTGCAAGAACTTACCGAACAGCAAGGCAATAAATTGGTATTACATATTGACAATACTTTTTCAAGCCCAAGTACAGCTTGCGATTTTTGTTCAGGCAGTAGTCAAAATGGGTGGATAGTATGGAAAACAGCCAAAGGGCAAACCTTAGATGAAGTGTACAGAAATAAATTAAACAGTTAAAATGAAAGCATAGTGAGCAGTCAGAAATTAATATTAAATGTTTTACAATTTAGTCACCCAGTTACTAAAAAATCTTTTCATTTCATAGCCGAAAAGAAAGAGGGTTACTATCCTATTAAGAAAGAAGAAATACCAGAACATTTATTAAATAAATATCCTGTTGAAAGGAGAGCAAAACTGTATAAACTATACACTAATTTTCAAGAAGATGCAGACCCAATCTTAAATACTGAAATAGATTTTGAGATTAGTCCAGGCATTGCAAAACACTATTACAACTATCTTATTTACAATTACTTTAAAGACAAAGTAGATTTAATAAAGTCAAACTTCATACACGATAACGAAATATGGATTACACACACTAAATCTGATAATGAAAATTATACCGGCTATTCTGTTTTTACAATCAAAGTTCAAATTGCAAAAATTACCCAAACACCAGAGTTAGTAATATCGTATGAAGGCATTTCTAAAATAGCCAAAAAGAGTGTAACCGAAATAGGTTGCGATACCAAGCTATACAATTGGGTGGTATATGAAGGCAGTTTATACAAATACGACAGCTTACCTGATGAAGCATACTATAAATTAGAAAATGTATATCCTAAAATGCGTTATGAATTATATGCACCTTTAGGCGTAGAATTTAAACCCAACAAAGACGATGACAAATACAACACTTATTTAAAAAATATTAAGGGCTTATTTACTAAATTTCTAAATACAGACGAATTTAAGGCTGTTATTCCTATTACTTCTAAAAGTTATATTTCAGTACAAGAAGGAGAAGAAAAACACACTTCCGATGAAATGAACACCTTAATTTTTGGAGGAGACAAGCCGTGGGAAGACCCTTACGAGGGTGTAAAGGAATATGGTCCTTGTACCCTGCCTACCAGTAAGCACATAAAATTCATTTTCATTTATCACAAAGACGATGAACCAAAATACAAGCTACTTAAACAATGGCTACAAGGAGAGAAAAAGGGCTTTAAAGGGATAACTACTTATGCTAGACTTTTATTTTCAGAAGATACAGCAAACAATATTGTATTTAATTCCTTAGATACGATTATAGATGAAGTAAGAGACCATTTTTTTGATGCCAAATTAGATGAAGATAGTCGTTACATTGCCTTTTACATTACGCCATTTGGCAGTGATGAAAAAGACCCAATACACAAGCTACAATACTATTTAGTAAAACAAGAATTACTAAGGCATAGAGTTACTTCCCAAGCTATGGATAGTAACAAATTCTACCAATACAATTTCAACTTTTTCTTTCCACCTATATCGGTAGCCACAATTGCTAAATTAGGTGGTGTGCCGTGGCGTTTAAAAAGAGACCCTGACAAAGAACTAATAGTAGGTGTAGGAGCATTCAAAAATCAAGAAATAGGACAGCGTTTTATTGGTAGTGCCTTTTGTTTTTCAAATGATGGACACTTCAAAGGTTTTGAATGTTTGCCAGCAAATCAACCCGACCTTTTGGGCGGTTCTATTGCTAAAGCAATACGAACTTTCAAAGCCAAAAACGAAAAAGCAGAAAGACTTATTATTCACTTCTACAAATCAATGTCCTATGCAGAACTCAAACCAATAGAGGATGAAATAAAAAAAATAGAAGATGATATACCTGTAATCATTATCACTATCAATAAAACGGAAAGTAAAGACCTTGTAATATTTGATACAGCGTACAACAAACTAATGCCATTAAGTGGTACATATTTAAGTATTGGCGATGATGAATATTTGCTATGCAATAATACTCGTTATCCTAAAAAAGAACCAAGAGCAACAGACGGTTTGCCCTTTCCAATCAAATTAAAATTTAGTGCCAACAAAGAAGGCATAATAGACAACACCGAAACAATAAAAGAACTCATAGACCAAGTATATCAATTCAGCAGAATGTATTGGAAAAGTGTAAGGCAAAACGGAATACCAGTAACAATCCTTTACCCTGAAATGGTAGCCCAAAAAGTACCTTTCTTTGAGAATATGGATGTACCACCTTTTGGCTTAGATAATTTGTGGTTTCTATAAAATACACCCCCCAAGCCAACCCACAAAAAAATACGGCTTTGGGCTTTGCCAACACACAGAGCCAACACACAAAGCCCTCTAAGGTATTGCAGTCAGTTTTTAACTGTCATATTTTTTGTGGCTATGCTACCAAAGCACTTGGCACATTGCCTATTCCATTTCATTCCACAGCCAAAGAGCCAAGCCAGCACACAGCATAGCAACAAAAAAACGCTTCGTTCCAACCACCACCACCACTTCGCTTATGCCAGTATAAAAACTGCCTGAAGCTAAATAACATAATGTTGCCTTATAGTACATTTTACCAACGCTAATAGGCGACTATGCCAACGCAAAAAATGTCCTATAAGAACATTATGTTAAATAGCCAATACCTTAGCACCCTTGCATTAAAAAGGGTAGTAGTTATTTTTCAAAGGTTCTTTTTAATGCAAGGGTGAAGCCGTATTTTTTGCCAACGCTTCACCCCCCTATGCCACACACCCCAACCACCCTTTCAAACGTGTAGTAAAAAATAAAGCATTTTCTATTGATGCCAATGTGCTAAATAAAGTGTTCATTTATTGCATTTCATTTCGTTTCGGCAGGCTATCGCAAATTTGCCTTCACTTCATTGCACTACATAAATTTCACACATTATTTTTAGCACCCCACAGCAAGAGTATTTCGTACCTCATACACTTGCTTTCAACCAACGCCACTACTGTAGGTATGCTTTATTTTTTCTACGTCATATTACCCCCAATCCAACGCTTCATTAATGGATTTTCATTTTGATTAAATAGAATATTGAAAAGGTTTTTTAAGTAAAAATTAGTTTCCAAAGAAAAAAAACAACAGGAATAAAAAGGAAAGCAAAGTTAGGTGGCTCACACAAGCCAACGCTACAAAAAAACCAAAAGACTACGGCATAATGAAAGCCAAATAATCTATTGTTTTTTATTGGTATTTGGCTTTCAGCCTTCGGCACTTATTCCGTTTCCTTTTGGTTTTTTTCCTTCGCCACCTCTTTGAATGCTTTCTTTTTTTTCTGTTTTTTTCTTTGTAAAAATATTTGTTGGTTTTCGCCACAGCAAGGAACAAAGCAGGTAACAATTAAAGCAATGTTTCTTATGCAGTTAGTAAAAATTTACACTTTCAATCCTAAAAATCAAATCAATGAATTTGATGTATTCGTTTTATGCAAGGGCTTAAATAGTGGTAAACCACTTGAAAAGCCTTGCCCTAATTCCTTTGTAGTAGCTTGTAAAAATCAAGAGGAAAAAGACTTTTACACTACCTTACTTTTTGGCTTATGGAAAATAAAGCACTTTTACCCATATCATACAGGGTCAGTTATTCCATTTATAAGAATTTCCGATTTTAAGCAAATAGTAAAAGAACAAGCAAACCGAGTAAGCATAAAGCCACAAGATTTTATAGAAGATGTACACAAGTTCAAACTAATAGAACGTAAGCAAAAACAGATTTACGAACAAATGGCATTGCTAAACGATGTCAAAAGAGCCTTAATATATAGGCATTTCCACAGCAAACGCTAAAGGTGGACTGATGATGCTGAACCCTGCCATAAAAAAAATATAAATATGCAAAAGTAGCAAGGGTGGCAACGCACAAAGCCAACCAAAAAAAACCAAAAGACTACGGCATAATGCAAAAAAAATAGTTGCAAGGCAAAGCCAAATTTGCACCTATTTTTTTGCACCCTTCGGGACTTATTCCGTTTCCTTTTGGTTTTTTTATCACCCTTGCTATGAAAAGCATATTAAATTTTTTTTATTATGTCAGTTCAGCACATTTCACAGTCAGCCACCAGTTCAGCAGTTTGCCGTTGTGGCTCTTGTCATTCAGGCTCTTTAGTAGCCGTTTCGCCTTTTGCCCACCAGCGTAGGGTTCGTAGGCGTTTTTTCTCTTGGTCGCCTTCTCTTGGTTGCCGTGTTTATCATTTGGCTTGTGGTTGCTCTCTTTGGGTTTATGCCTCAGGTCAGCGTTTCGTTTCGTCTTTGCCCTTTTAGGGCATTGGCGATACTTTGAAACAATCCAAACAGACCGAAGCACCCAAAAGGAAAGCATACCGACCCTATCCCCACAGCTTAACGACTTGACAAAGTCCAACAAGTCTAATCAGTCTAACTATTTAATGGCTTTACTACAATTAGACTATGACCCAAGTCCAACACAAACCTATACTTAAACTAACTATACTACTTAGACTATTTAGACTACTTAGACCACGATATTAAATTTGATTTAATTGCTATTTGAAAGCAATATAAAGCACACATAAGCCCTATATATTTAACCCCCCTACACAAATTTGAGAAATAGGATGCAAGGCATAACAAGGCGAATATTTTTTTAGCTATGGCACGGCCATAAAACAAAAAACCCCACCAACAAGGGCAGGGCTTTTTGAAGCAGTAGAAAGATGTTAAAATACAGTATCGCAACGAAGTGCATTACCTTGAGCAAATAGGTAATAATTACCACCTACTTGTTGGTAAAACTCAATACCGATACAATTCAATACGCTAACTGTTGCAGTCATTGTAGGAGTACCAGGTAAATTTGTAGTTACAGTTGTTGCAGGAGTAGTAGCATTCAATGGCAAATAAGCAGAGTAGCTAATATCACTTAATGAATTTAGTGTTGGATCAGTTGGTTCATAACTGCTTGTGGCAGGATTATAAACCCAGTCAGAAATACCCACAATTGCATTTACCAATCTGAAGTGTGTAGCACCGGCAGGAGCATTTACCAAACTTGCAGGATTAAATGCAGGTACTGTAAAAGTTGCACTATCTCTTGCCGTATTATTGGTAAGTGTGTAAGGTGCATTGAAAATACCTGACAAGCTCACATTGATATTGAAATTAATACCAGCAATCAAATTTTGATAAGCTGAAATTTCAATACTTCTTTGACCTCTTGGGTTTGCAGTATCTTCTAAATTGATTTGCTTCATTATTGCAGTTAAGCGACCAGTCAAACGACTATCACTCATTTGCTTAATGATTTGCGACAACCCTACACGAACAGCTTTACCAGCTGATGCACACCCACCGAACTCACTCATATTTTCACGAGTTCTCTCAAATGCACTGTCATTGTAAATTTGTTCTGCTGTAGGACCACCTACAAGTCCTGCAAAGTCGCCTTGCAGTCCTTTGATTTTGAAATGTCTTACCCCACCCATTGAGCCAGAGTATCTTAATAGACCTGTTTGTTTTGCCATTTTATTAAATTTTTTAAGCGTTAAACATTAAATTATTACGATACAAAAATAACTCTAACTTTGCAAATATTTAATACATAAATAGTTGATAATCAATGCAAAACAACGCAAAAGCACCGATACAGGTAGAAACTCATTTTATTATTACAGAAGTGATAGACGGAGACAGTATAAAAGTTAGTTCAATCTTTAATAAAGATGAAAAAGAAATACGACTTTATGGGATAGACTGCCCAGAGAATAAGTATAATAGAAAAATGGTAGAAGATGAAAAGAAACTACATACACCTGCACAACTTCTTTTGGGCTTAGGTCAAGAAGCACATAAATTCGTTTTAAGCGTTGCACCAGTCGGAACGAGTGTAACACTACAAATTGAAAAAGGAAACGAATTAGACCACTATAAACGCCATTTAGCCTATGTTATTCTACCTGATGGCAGTTGCTTAAATGAAACGATAGTAGCCAATGGATATGCAAGAGCAACAGGCGATTATTATTGTGCTGAATTGCCTAAATATCAAGCCTTACAACTTAGAGCAATGCAGAAAAAACAAGGACTTTTCAAATACATTTCAAGGTTATAGGGTAGGTGTAAAATGTTGTACTTATGTTGTACTAATTTAAGTATAACACTTGTAAACCCTTTATTTATAGGCTATTCCATAGCTATTTACGATAATACCTTGTTAGCTGCTGCTGTGCTGTCTGTCCGAAGATGTGTCGTGTCAAGTTACTCATTTGTCTTGCGTGTGTTTTCCTCAATGTCAATAAATACTTTTATTGATTCTGAAGTAGCTAATAATCCTAAAACAATAAGTGCTCCAACCACCAATGTTGGAATAGCAATCATAAGTTTTCCAGTTTCGTCACCCTTACTCCAAGAGATGAAAACGATGATTACAGCAACAATTCCAATAATCCAAGCAAACGCATAATAAATTCCCGCAATTGTTCTTAATGCAGGATACCTTTTTTCATCAGCCCATTTATCTTCATCTTGCTCTTCGTCAGTTGTTGTGTTTTTAAATCCTCTTTTTAAGTATTCCTTCCGGGCTATTTCCAAATATTCCAAATGAAAGTCGTTCCATTTTTTCTCTACAATATTTTTCAAATCAGTGTCCGTCATAGCTGCAACCTCCTTCTCAAGTTCTACATTGAAAGTAAATGTTTCGCCTCGTCTTATTAACTCGTCTTTAGCGTAGTCAATGAATGTCTCGCTGAATGAAGAAGATTGCTGCCCAATAATTTCTTTTAGTTTTTGGGAACTGTAGTCCTTTACAAGTTTTTCAATTTTGTTCATAATAAAATTATGTTTGTCTAAAAACTCAAAAGTAAAATTAAAATATTCAAGCGGCAATGTGTATTGGAAGAAAAAAGCGATAAACTATTGCACATTTTATAAAGAAAAGT
>JABWCE010000001.1:274403-330975 GCA_013359235.1 Bacteroidota bacterium | reverse complement strand
TATGCGGTGATGAATAATGTATTTGCCACCTTTGCGAAACTGAATTGTATCTGATTTTTTGTTTGAATACAAGCTATTGCTCGGCTTAAAGTAATAATAGCTTTTATTCAAAAGCTGATTGTTGGTATCTGTTACCTCCCAAAAATATGAAGGTGAACCTTTAAAATTGGGAAATGGATTGCTTTCTACATAATATTTACCACAGGCAAATGTATCAACATTTCTGTCTGCTTCGGCTATGTGTTTTACTTTTACCGAATATGATTTTACTGTTACTGCATTCAAAGGACAAGAATTGTCGCGGGCTGTAACTGTAAAAGTATATGGCAAATCACTGGCTTGATTTTTTTTGGGTGTCCAGCAAAATTTGCCACTTTGTAATCTTGCTTTTGTGTTAACAATGGTGAAAGTACCGCCAGGAATACCTCTGTTCCATGTCAATCGCACTGTGTCAGGAGGATTTGCTTTGGCGGGAGGTGGTGGTATAAATTGTTTATCGTCTGATGTTATTGTGAAACAAATTGCATTACCGGCACAAACATCATACTTATATGGTCCGTTTAAAGTTGGAGGATTATTTCCGGGGCAGGTTTCTACCCAAAACTGTACGTCACGCCTTGTAACACCTATATCTTTCCATTTACCTGATGAATCTTTTCGCCATTCTGTTACTTGTATTACTGCAACAGTACTTTCGTTACAATCTGTGGGAGTAAAAATCAAGTCACCTGTTTCGGGGTCAAGATATAATCCAATAGGTGGATTAGCATCCGGTTTTGGACCTTTTGATTTATCATATCCTGAGGGCCAATAAACCGAGAATGGCATTTTTGAACTGAATGAACCACTCCATGTTGTATTTGAACCCCAGCTTTGTAAAGGGTTTCCCCATTCATAAGATAAAGAATCTAAATCTGTAGTATCTGAAGCCCCATTATTGTAGTAATATGGTTGGTTACAACATATTAAAGCAATTGGCTCTGTAGTAAGTGATGGAGAACTGTTGCATTTTGCATTGCATATATCAAACTCTGCATAAGTAAAGAAATTAGCACTTGCTGCACCAGTTGTAATAGCTCCATTTCTGCAACATTGACCTGTACCGATTCTCACTCTGCAACATCCATTTTTTTTCACAGTTGTAAAATCGTAAGTATATGAATACGTATGCTCTTCAATACCTTTACCGGTTCCATAAGTGTTTGGAGGATTACAAGCCTTACCTGTTGATGAACATGTAGGAGTAATATCTCTTACTTTTATTTCTGTAGGGGTAAAAGAAGCGATAGTATTGTTGTTACTTGCACAAGTTATAGTTGATGAAGGAGCTCCAATAGCTACACCTCTGCAATCTCGGTATAGCTTTATGATGATATTAAATTTATTGTTTCCCAGACAATAATATGTTATATCAGCTCCCATCATGTGTGTTGCTTTCACATTAGATGATAATACACCTAAGAGCATAAAAATTCCTAAAATTTTTAGGATAAAACCTTTTGAGTTTGTTTTGAATTTGTTTTGTAATGTTTTTACCATAAACTGCGCTAAATTAAAAATTTTATTTAAATTATTACTAATTTTTTTATATAAACTTGATTCTCATAATAGTATTTGATGAAACACAATCCCGTGTCGTACAATTTCAGCTCGTTTTCTATTTTTGGATTTATTTCTTTTATCAATACTCCATAACTGTTTATCAACGATATCTTATCAAAATTCTTATATTCAAATTGGTAAATATTTTCTCCCTGATGTATTGGGTTTTTTACTATTAACAATTTTTCTACATCTTCTACTTTTTTTATTGTTGCACTTTTTGCAAGCCATACATTTTTTATTTCATTTGATTTTTCAAATACAAAATCGTATGGATTTTTATCTGTGTTATCAATTCCGCTAATGGCAAAATCAAGGGTTATATGGCTTTTTGATTTAAGTTGTCCTATTTCGGTATTTGCAAGCATAGTTCTCATTCCGGCTAAAGAATTTTCAACCCATGTTTGCGATGCAAAGTTTGGGTCTGTATTGCCAGAATAAACGTATTTTGAAGTTTGATTATTTCCTTTGCCATCATTGCCAAAACTTATATTTTTTGAATTTTTCCATCTGCCCTCCATTGTATATCTGTGGCTTTGGGGTGTAGTTGGCATTCCTGATAAAGTATCAGTATCGTTTGTAATGTAAGCTGATGAACTTATATTTTTTCCTAAAAATGAAATAAATGCTATCGGTTTGTTTTTTCCGAAATGATTTTCATCGTTATCATCGCCATTGTACGTAAATATTGAATTTGCCGTAACTGATGTTCCGCAATAATTGTCGTTTGAATTTCCAAGTTCAAAAGCGGTGTTTATTGATATTATTATATCTTCATAATCAGTACTTGTTAGATTTTTGATGTAATATTTAGCAAATACCGTATTTGGTAAATTGTTGTAAGAATAAAGCATACAGTACAATTCAATTTTCAATGGTTGACCGCCCGATGCTTTATGTTCAGCATAATTGTCATTTAAAATGAAAAATGCGGCATTGTCTCCTTCTATCAAAGGATAATCGCCTTTTTCGGGTTCATATTTTCCATTTTTGTCATTATCGGCAAATGGGGCGAGGTATTTGTTAAATCTTGCAAATCCATTTGCAGGCCATGTTTTTATATCATCTTTGGGTGTGTAACCTGGTTTTGCGAAATTTTTTAAATGTTGATTGATGTCGGCAGAAGTTACATGCCATACTTTTCTAAAATCATCAGGCTCTGAACCTGTACTTGTAAGACTATCAATAGGTCCTTGGCTGTAATCATTTTTGTTTGCAAATTCGTTTACAGTAGTAATGTACAAGTTGCTTAATGTGTCGTATCCCGAAATCCAAACATTTATAAATTTGAATAAATGGTTATTGCTACCTTCTACAAATTCTGAAGATGGCTCTGAATTGTAAACGGCAAGTCTTCCGTCAGAATTAATTCTTAAATTTAATTGTCCTGATTTTAAAATACAGTTATCCTGTTGGGCGTTCAATCCGCAACAAACCATAATTAATAATATTGACAATGTCTTTCTCATTTTAAAAAATTGTATCTTATTGCTGATGAAAAATTAATTCCTGAATTTATTTGTTTTATGTTTGATTCGCTACCAAGTCTGTTTAGCATATTTCGGTAATACGACATTTCAAATACAATGCTGTAATGATTGTTTATTACTTTATTTAACCCAACGGCTGTGTATATCGAAGGATTAATTTTTTTTGCTTCTTTGTAATTAACCAATGTTGTTTCTGTTGTGTTTTTTTCAACAATTTTTGCATTGTTTGATGAAAAAATATTAATTAAAGTACCGCCCGAAATTCTGTATTGTAGTTTGCTGTTTCCAAAGTTATAACCAAAAAGTAACGGGATATTGAAAGTTGTATATTTATTTATATTCTCAAAATCGTATTTCACTGTTTGATTTATATAACTTGTATCTATTACTGTAATATTTTTAGGAGGCAAAACAGGGTGAAAAACTGTAATTACCCTTGGTGTTTCTACAAGTTTTTTCTGTAATTCGGTGTGGTTGTAATTTAATTTTTCGTTACGTGTTTCAACAGAAATACCGGTTTGAACAGAAAATTTTGGGTTCAAATGATAATTCACTTTTACATTTGTTTGAAATGAAATCATTGCTTTTTCAGATTCGTTTCTCAATAGGTAATTTCCGCCTGATAAGTTTCTGAAAGCATACGATGGACCTCCGCCAATTTCAATAGAGTATAAGCCTTTAGGTACAATTTTGTCTTTACCTTCATTTTTGTTTTTTATCCAGTTTTTATGAAATTTTTTGTTTACTGGTGTATATTTTTCAAAAATGGGAATGGTTGAATATTTCAATCCTTTTATTTCTTTTGAAATTATCTCGTAAATGTTGAATTTATTAGTGTTTTCAAATATTTCTTCATTTGTTATTACAATATTTTTATCTTGGTTTTCTTCAATGTTTTTTTCTGAATTATTATTTACTGAAATGTTATTTTGATTTTCTTTCGCGGTATGATTACTGTTAGTTACATTTTTATCAATAAATTCTTCTGAATATTTATTTGAAGATATTGAATTATTATCATCAATTTGGTTTTGAGAAACAATTTCAGGAGTATTAATTATGAAACTTTCTTTTTTAACTTCTGTTTTTGAAATTTTCACTTTTTGTGAAATTTTAAAGTAATAAAACCCTGAACTTACCATTGCTACAAGTGCTATAAATGCTGCTATACGCCATTTATGAAATCTTAAAAAGAACACATAGCGGCTGTTTTTGCCTTTTTTAATTTTTTGCCATACTTGTTCGGGGGGCAGTTCTTCATAGTTTTTTGCACCCTGCAAAAGTATTTTTTCTATATCATTATTTATTTTTGAACTCATTGCTTTCTATCTTTTCTAATTTATCTCTTAACATTTTTCTTGCTCTCAAATATTGCGAACGTGATGTTGCTTCTTGTATCTGAAGCATTTCGCTTATTTCTTTGTGCGAATATCCTTCAATTGCAAACATATTAAAAACAATTCTGTAACCATGTGGAAGTTCGTTTACGAGTTTCATCAGGCTTGTATATGACAAATCTGATGTGATTTTTTCGTCAACCGATGGTGGTTCAATAATATCAATATTGTTCAACTCGTGACTTCTGAAATGTATATATTTATTTCTAATTGCAGTATTAATCATGATCCTTCTTATCCAGCCTTCAAACGAACCTGTAAATCTAAATGTATCAATTTTGTTAAAAACCTTGATGAATCCATCTTGCAACACATCTTGTGCTTCTTCTCTGTTTGCACAATATCTGAGACAAACACCGAACATTTTGGGTGAGTACCGCTTGTAAACTTCAAACTGATATTTTTCATTACCTTTGACACAACCTTTAATAAGCTCTTCATCACTCATCAATTTTAATTGTTCATTTTTATTTTTTTGATTGTTTAGGTTCAAGACTATTATCAATCTAAATATGTTGCTTCAAATTTTAAATTTTTAATCAATTTGTTTGATTTACTTTGTATTGATGTATTATTTTAAAAATACAAATATCAAATTTATTTCAATAAAAAAAAGGTTTG
Organism: Bacteroidota bacterium; assembly: GCA_013359235.1. GTDB lineage: Bacteria > Bacteroidota > Bacteroidia > NS11-12g > UBA9320 > JABWCE01. The sequence continues at coordinate 325,865 of JABWCE010000001.1, read as the reverse complement.
TTTAATAGAATTTGAAGTTGAAATTTGTATGCTGAAATATATTTAGAATTTATGAAAAAAATATTTGTACCGACCGATTTTTCCAAAATCTCCGAAAATGCCTTGCATTACGCCTGCCAATTAGCAATGAAAACAGAATGTGAGATATTTTTAATAAACATTCAAAGCCTACCTGCCAATGACGATGCCAGCATGGCTGTAGAGCTTATAAAAAGCATTGAACAAATGGCAAAAGAGAGGTTAAATAATATTGTTGAAGACATTAAATCAAAATACAAAGGAATAAAAATCTCTCAACATTTTTCGTTTGGCATACCTTCAATTACTATTAAAGAATATCTTGAAACATCAAATTTTGCTTATGTTGTAATGGGCACACGAGGAACAACTGGTGCAGACAGGTTTTTGTTTGGCAGCGTTGCCGAGAGTGTTTCAAAACATTCACCATGTCCGGTAATTATAATTGAGGGTGAACACAAATTTGAAAATATTAATAAAATTGCAGTTCCGGTTGATATAAAGTACAAGTTTAACGAATTACATAATGTTGTAAGAAAAATTGTTGATTTTGCCAAAATATTTGATGCAGAAGTAAATTGGTTTTATATAAATACCGGAAAAACCGTAATAGAGCCAATTCATTTTATTCTTGAAGATGGCAAAAAAATTAATATTGAAATTTTTAAAGCTGAAACTGTTGAAAAAGGCATTACAAAATACTGCAAAAACAATGATATAGAACTTTTAATAATCATTAAAAGAAATTATGGACTTGTAGAACAACTTTTTCACCGCAATATTTTTGGTGAAATTTTGCAGCATCAATTATTGCCTATAATGGTAGTGCATTATCAATAAAACAATCTCCAATTTATACCAAAACTATAAAATCTCGGTACATTAGGATACAAATAGGTTGAATAATAGGTTGATTTAAGCATTCCTTGATTTATATGTTCAAATTTTAAAAACAAGTTTACTGTTTGAATTGTTGCTCTAATAAACACTCCTAAATAGGGATAGTTGCCTGTTTTTATATGATTTTGCCAAACAAACTGCCTTATGTATGGAACATATAAATCAGCATAAAAATTACTGTTCCAATTGTAAGCAAACCCAATCTGAGCAAACATATTTTTTTTAAATAAAAAGCTTTCAAAATAAACTTGTCCATTTAGTGAAAACTCTGGCACATTATATGTTTTGCTGGTTTTTTGATAAACTATTCTGTTTACAAAAAATACCTTTTTAAAATTTGTTTTATTTTCAATATCGGTATTCAAATAATTAAAATCAATGCCCTGTGGTGCGGTATTTTTATAATACAATATATAATTTGAAAAATGGCAAATATTTACTGACATTTTTGTTTTAAATCGTTCAAAAAACACAATTGATGAAAAGCCGTTTCTATTAGTTTTATCAAGTGTTTGATTCCATATTGCATGATTTGAATAATATGTACTTTGTACAAATTCGGGCTTGTGCTTTTGACTAAATATTTCGGCAAAAAACGAAGTTTGAGTTTTGATTTTAATTTTTAAATGTGCTTTTATTAAAAAATCGTTTTTATTGTACCCGGCAGTATAATACACAGCGTTTACCCCTGTTTTAATAATTAAATTTCTTAAAGGTAAATTGTACAAAATATTACTGTTTAAAGATAGATTATAAAAATATTGTTGTCCGTAAAATCTATTGAAAACGCCAATATTACTCAGTTCGGCATTGGTTTTAAATATTATGTTTTTTAAATTAAAAGCTATACCCGCCCTATTATTCATTTCTTTTAAAACAATTGAATCAGCATTGGTTTTTCCAAAAAATGTTGTATTATAGTATGGTGTATCGGCATTGGGGTCATAATATGTGTATTTGTTTATCGAAAGGTTTATGCAGTGGTAAATATATTTTTTTGGAGTAAAATCAAAACTCGAAGTATCGGTTTTATTTGAGTCCTTCTTTTGAGTAAAATATTCATAATTACCAATTCTGTAATACGATTTTATTTCAAAACTATACTGGTTTATTTTATTGGTAGCGTTTGACAGGTTATTTTCAAATGCTCTTAGTTTTCCGCTTGTTGTGTCAAACATTTCGGGATATTTCAATCCACCGGTTTCACGTAACGTTGATTTATTTAATATTAAATTATTCAACAAATAAAACTTGTCATTTTTCGAATGATAACTCGAAAATAGTTTAAGGTTGTAGATATTCGGGATCCTTACTCTATCATACGTTTGGTTATCAAAATTATAAAAAAGGTAATTATTGGTTTTTATTCGTCTGTAATCAATTCCTGCATTCAATCTTTTGTTTATGTTTTGAGTATGTTTAGCTTCAATAAAAATAAGTTCTTTTTCGCCTTGCGAAAAATTCAAATCAGTGTAAGGTGTAGGGGCGTAAATAATTTTATCATTACTGTTTTTAATATCATAAAACCAATGATTCATATTATTAAATCCAAGGTCAAATCCCGTTTTTTTATAACTTTCAATATTTAAAATTTTAATAGGAGTACCAGGCAAACCCAAATCTTGAAATGATAAATTGTTTTTACTTATAGGATTTATAAAATTTAAATTAAAAAGCGAAGTGTCAAAAGTTTTAATTTCGGGTTTGAAATTTTCAAAATCTTTAATAGAAATATAAAGTGGTCTGATTTTTTTTTTGCTTAACGAAGTATCATGTTGAGCAGCCGAAAGGGCTTTGCCTGCCAGAAATATCACCAGTAATGTAAGTTTATAGATTTTCAAAACTCATTTGCAAATATATTGTGAAGACTTCAATTACTAAATGGTTATTTTCGCACCTATGTTTGATTTTTTTGTAATAGGAGCAGGGCTTTCAGGCAGCACACTTGCTTGGAGGCTGATAAATGGAGGTTACAAAATTAAAGTTTTTGATAAACCCAAATTAAACATATCGAGTAATATTGCAGGCGGTATAATAAATCCATTGACAGGCAAACGCACAGCTTTAACATGGAAAGCACATGATATATTTGACGAATTACACAAATTCTACCCTGAAACCGAAAATAAAACAGGTATTTCTTTTTTTAAACTAATGCCTACATATAAACTGTTTGAAAGCCGGTTTGAGCAAAATGAGTGGTTGAATAAAAGTGCAGAAAAAAATTACAATTGTTTTTTTGAAAATATTCCCGAATATCTCGACCAAAGCAAAATTAACAATCCATTCGGCTCTTTACTAATTAAAGAAACTGCAAAACTCGATGTGAAAAAATATTTGAATACGTTGCATAATTTTCTTCTAAATCAAAACTCGATTGAATTTTGTATGGTAGAAAATTTAAAAATTGGAAATAATTCAGTGACTTTTAATGGAGAAAAGGCTAAAGCTGTAATATACTGTGATGGTACTTTTGCTACGCAAAATCATTATTTTTCGTATTTGCCGCATAAACCGGTACATGGCGAAGTGCTTGAAGTAGAAATTGAAAACTTTTATAATGACCGAATGATTAATAAAGGCATTTTTATTATACCTCAATACAAAAACAAATACATTGTAGGCTCAACGTATAATTGGAATATTAAAGAGACCGTAACTACACAAAATGGTAGAGATGAACTTGAAAAAAAACTATTTAATCTTATAAAATTACCATTTAAAATTGTAAATCATTTTGCCGGTATAAGACCATCAACAAACGACCGCCGACCCTTTTTGGGCAAGCATCCCGGCTACGAAAATGTTTTTATCTTTGGAGGTATGGGTAGCAAAGGAGTTTCGCTTGTGCCGTACTTGTCAAAAGTTTTTATAAATTATATTTCGGGCAAAGGAAAAATCCCATCAGAATGTGATATTTCGCGAATTAAATGAAAGAAAGAATAATCAATATTTTAAAATATTTTATACTTTGGCTTGTTTTCTTCCAACTTGCAAGGGTATTTTTTTTAATAATAACATATAGGTTTTCTTCAAACTACAGCTTTTTCATTTTATTAAATTCAATGATAAATGGAATTTGGCTCGATGCTTCTGTTTCGGGGTATTTCACTCTATTATTTACTGTATTTAATATTACGGGAATTTTTATACCAAAATTTTCAAAAAAGATTTTTACAATTTGTAATTATTTTTTCATAATTGTTTCGGGAGTAATAATTACAGGCAATGCCATCCTATACACTTTTTGGGCTACGCCGCTTGATATAAATGCTTTGAGGTATCTGAAAAACCCCAATGAAGCAGTAGCATCAATAAATTGGCTTAAAATAATAATACCTGTTATAACAGGTTTTTTACTTACATTTTCTTTTATATATTTTTCGAAAAAGACAAAAATTAAAATAATTGGAAGTACAGAAGCATCTTTTTCAGGAGTTTTAAAATCAGTTTTATTAAATGTTTTCATAGCATTTGTTTTGGTTATACCTGTGAGAGGGGGTATTGGCATAGTACCAATAAACTTAAGCAAAGTTTATTTTTATAAAGAAATTTATCCCAATCATGCAGCTTACAATCCTGTATGGAACGTGTTTTATTCTTTTACAAACACATCAAACCAAAATTACTATAAATTTATGGATAACGGCATAGCAGAAACAAAGTTTAAAACGCTTTTTACACAAAAAAACGAACTGAAAGATGATGAAAAACTTATAAACGCTTCAAAACCCAATATTATAATTATAGTACTTGAAAGCTACCTTCAAAAATTGTTTTACTATAAATACAACAACAAAGAAGTAATTCCTAATTTGAATAAAATAGCTTCAGAAAGCGTAATGTTTACTCAATATTATTCAACAGGTGACAGAAGTGATCGTGGACTTGTAGCTATTTTCAGCGGATATCCGGCTATGCCCAAGTCGGCAATTGTACAGTTTCCTGATAAGTTCACTAAATTACCTTCATTATTCAAAGATTTTGCAAAATACAATTATAAAACATCATTTTATTACGGCGGAAACCTCGATTTTGCTAATCTTCGCTCATATTTTATTTCGGCAGGAGTTGATAAAATTATTGGCGAAAATGATTTTAATGGCAAATTGTTAAAAGGTAAGTGGGGGGTGCATGATGAGTTTACTTTCAACAGGTTGTTTAATGATTTGAAAAATGAAAAGCAAGCATTTTTCACAAGCATATTTACTTTGAGCAATCACGAACCTTTTGATTTGCCCGAAAAGTATTATTTTGGAAATGAAAATGGAGACCAAGAATATATGAGTGCTGCAAAATATACCGATACCCATATCGGAAATTTTATTGATTCACTTAAAAAATCTAAAATTTGGGATAATACTCTTGTTGTAATTACTGCTGACCACGGAGTTGCACGCCTTGGAATTAATGAAATGCAAATACCCGAAAAATTTCATATACCTTTGATTTGGACAGGGGGTGTTTTAAAAAAATCAAAGAAGATTGATAAAATTTGTTCGCAAACAGATTTCCCTCTTATGTTGCTTGACCAATGTGGTATTGCTCCTAAAAAAAAATACAAGTTTTCAAATTCAGTTTTCAGAAACGGAAGTATTCCCTTTGCTACATATTTTTTTAATAATGGCTTTGGGTTTTTAAGCCGAAATTGCATTTCTATTTTTGATAATGTTTCAAAAAAATATTGGACAAATACATGCCCGCAAGATAAAAATGGTGATTTAGGCAAGGCATTTTTGCAAGTTTTAAGCAATGATTTTAACAAATGACACAGAAGATAGTTGAAATTTTTCTAAATCCACGCGAAGCCTTTACCGAAGAAGGAATAATAACAATTTTAAAAGAAAAGTATGGTAAAGAAAAAATTCCGGTTATAGTAAAAAAATCGCTCGATGCCCGCCATTCAAATATAAAATACCGAATTTTGGCAGAAATACACGATGATTCTACCATTAAACAAAAAAGTAGTTGGATGCCTTCTTTTAAACCTATAAAACAAAACAAATCAGTTGTTATAGCAGGTTTTGGTCCCTCTGGTATTTTTGCAGCAATTAGGCTTTTGGAAAAAGGAATAAAACCTGTGATAATAGAAAGAGGAAAGGAAATAAAAAAACGCCGAAGAGATATAGCCGTTTTAAACAAAGAAGGAATAATAAATACAGAATCAAATTACTGCTTTGGTGAAGGTGGTGCCGGCACTTTTAGCGATGGCAAACTATATACAAGAAGCAACAAACGAGGCGATGTAAACAAAATATTAGAAATTTTTGTAAATCATGGTGCTAAAAGTAAAATACTGTACGAAGCACATCCACATATAGGTACAAACAAACTACCGGGAATTATAGAGGCATTAAGAAAAACCATAATAGATAATGGAGGAGAAGTGTTTTTTGAAGATAAACTTGTAGATTTTGAGGTTGAAAATCAACAATTAAAATCAGTTTTGTTAAGCTCAGGAAGACAAATTGAAACTCAAAAACTCATACTTGCCACTGGGCATTCGTCGCGTGATATATTTTATTTGTTAAATAAAAAAGGTATAGCAATATTACCTAAACCATTTGCTTTGGGACTAAGAATAGAACACCCTCAACATGTAATTGACGAAATTCAATACCACACAAAAAATAGAGGAAATTATTTGCCACCTTCAAGTTATAGTTTTGCAGTGCAGGCCAGTGGTAGAGGTGTGTTTTCGTTTTGCATGTGCCCTGGAGGAATAATTGCACCTGCTGCTACTTCGAACAACGAAATTGTTGTAAATGGGTGGTCGCCGTCTAAAAGAAATGGTTATTTTGCAAACTCAGGAGTGGTAGTAACCGTAAACTTTGCCGACTGGCAAATGTTTGAAAATGCAGGTTCGCTTTCGGCACTTAAATTTCAAGAGTTTATAGAACAAAAAGCATTTAATGCTTCACCCGGCAAACTAATGGCACCTGCCCAAAAACTCACAGATTTTTTGAATGGAAAACAAAGCTCAAATTTGCCCGAATGTTCATATTTACCAGGTATTTGTGCCTCAAACCTCGAAAGTATTTTGCCATATTCCATTGCTAAAGCATTAAAAAATGGAATTGAACAAAATGGTAAGAAAATGAAGGGTTATATAAGTTCTGATGCGGTGTTGGTAGGTGTTGAGAGCCGAACCTCATCACCTGTAAAAATTCCCAGAGATAAAACAACTTTTGAGCATCCCGAAATAAAAGGACTTTATCCATGTGGCGAAGGTGCAGGATATGCTGGTGGAATAGTTTCAGCAGCTATTGATGGGATGGCATGTGCAGAGAGGTGTTAAATTGTAAATGTATAACAATTTTGAAAAATTGTAAAAACACATAATAACAAAATTTGGGCTTATTTTGAGCAAGCAAGAGCTGTTACAGAGACAAAATCACTTGAGAAAGGGTTGTCAAATAATCCTTCTAATTTTGTGAAGAATATAACAATTGGCATGTTTCTTAAATTTGTTGTAATTAAAATTTGAAAATTTTTTATTAATGAAATTCAAATTATATTTAGTATTTGCTTTGTTTGCTTCATTAGTTGGATATTTAGAATGGGGAAATAATAATGCATTTATTTATGAAATTGAGTTTTTATTTTTTTCAAAAATATTTACAAATCCCATATCTGTTATTCATCCATTTACTGTAATACCGCTCATTGGGCAGATTTTGCTCATAATTTTAATATTTAAAAACAAACCGAACAAGCCTTTAACAATTATAGCATTAACATCAATAGCAATTTTGTTTTTAATGATTTTGTTAACCGGAATTTTAAGCCAAAATTTAAAAATTGTTATATCTGTTGTTCCTTATTTCGTTTTTTGTATATTGGTTTTTTTACTAATTTTTAAAAAATTAAAGTGAATTAATTAAAAAAAGTTAATTTTCAATCTTGATAAACGGAACTGAAAGTATTAAATCGTTATTAAAAATATTAAGATAATAAAATCCTGCTTTAAGTTTTGATATTTTCAAAGTGCTTTCAAAACCTGTAATTTCCCCTTTTAATATAGTTTTGCCTGTAATGTCGATAATGTTCCATTTAGCATTAACAACAGATTGAAATAAATGTACATGAAGATAGTCTATTGCCGGATTGGGGTAAATTTTAATATTACTTTTATTAATACCTGCAACATTTACATTATTTATAAAAAATACAGTATCAGCATAGCAACTATATGAATTTCCAAGTTCTAATTTTATTGGTTTTTTATCAATATCGGTTTTTGAAAAAACAATTGATTTTCCTGTACCTTTTGCTGTTCCGTTCAAGTACCATTTACGAAAATCTGTATGCAAAGAATTATCGAGTATTATAATTGAATCTTTATCTGTTGCATAATTTAAAACAGGAACAGGATTAGGAAATATTATCAAATCAAAGGTGTCTTTTTCAAAGCATTTATCGTATTTTGAAATCAATTCTGTTTGATATTTTCCTCCCGAAGGCTTAAAAAACTTTGGTTTTAAAAATCCATTGTTTATTTCAGTTGATACGGGAATAGGCCACTGTTCAAAACCTGCATTATTTATAGGAAACCATGATTTAGTCCCTTTAGTAATTACCAGATTGTTTAAATTAAGAGTATCATTTCTGCAAATAGAATAATTTGGCAAGCCGAATTCAATTTCGGGCATTTTTATAATTGATATCGTAGCGGTATCAATAGATAAACAGTTGTTTTTATCCCATGCTTTTACAATGTATTTTAGCGAATCTTCCCAGAGTGTATCAAGGTCAACAAGGTCATTGCCAAAATAAAGCAAATATTTGTAACCTGCACCAAGGTCTTCATCAAAAACAATTTTGTTTAGAGCAATACTATTTCCAAAATTATCTTTCAATGGTTTTAGGGTTGACCATTGCAAAACAGGAAAAATATTAGGGTCGTTTGTAAAAATTTCATTTTGTTTTATTGATTTAATTCCTTGGCAATATCTGCCTGAAATAAGCGAAACTCTTTCTGTTACAAAATGGCTTAACTTTACAGTATCTGAGTTTGTACACTTGTATTTATTCGTTCCCCAAGCAATATACAATCCTTCTGCATTTGCAATTAATGTGTCTTTGTTAGATAAAAAAGCTTTGTTAAAAGTCCATTTCCATGTTAAAGTATCTCTGTTTATGTTTTTTACAACTAATTGAGTTTGGTTTTCAACACAAATTGTTTTGTCTTCGCCAGCATTTATCTGAGGCAAATCAATAATTTTAATTTTCACCCAAGTATTTGCAACCTGTCCGTTAGCGTCTTTTATGCTTACAAAAACTGTATCAGGTTGTGTGAATGAACTACTGAAATATCCAAGTGTATCAATTTGTGTGGTGTTTTTAGTTTTCCAAGTAAAAGTTATTGGTTTTTGTGCATTATATGTTTTGCAATAAAAATTGGTATTTATGTTGTTGCATACTGTTGTATCAGAATTATTGGAAATTGAAGCTTCAATTAAATTGCTTACAGTAACTGTATCAGAAATTGTTTGTTGGTTGCATAAAATATTTGAAATGAAAAACTGATTAATAATAAATGTACCGTTTTTCAAAAATACTACCGTATCATTTTCTAAATCAGATGTTACTTGTTTGCTCGATTTAAAGTAAAAAGCACGAGTATCATAGGGATAGCTTGTTTTTACATTGTTTGTTACCATATAAGGATATTTCTTATTTCCTATATTTATTTTTAAAGCAAAAACATTCGAATTAATTTTATTAATTGTATTAGAAATTTTAATTTTTGGATATACTTTTATTGAAAAATCATAATATGACGAACTGCTATAATTACATGCATTATCAATAGCTTTGAACGAAACATGAAATGGCAATTTGTTAGTATCAGCTACATTAGGTGTCCATTCAAAAATAGCAGATTGTTGTTTAACATAACTACTGTCAAGTTTTATACTTGAATTATTTATTGGATTGTTCCAAATTAATTTTACAGTATCGTTTAAAATTGGTTTGCCGGGTGGAGTAGGTTTGAAGGCATTGTCTGATGTAAAAACATTAAAAGTTATTTTTTCGCCTCCACATGCAGAAACCGGAGACTTTGTATTAGAAGTTACTAAAGGCGTATTATTATTTGAACTTACAAAAGCAAGAGCCATATCTTTTGTTATTGCACCAATTTTATTGTATTTGCCGGCACTGTCTTTTCTCCATTCTTCAACCTTTACTGCCAGATTAGTAAATTCATTGCAATCGGTAGGTGTTGTAATTAAGAAACCACTTAGCGAATCAAAATATAAACCAATTGGGGGATTATTATTTGGATTGGGTCCTTTAGATTTATTATACCCTGCCGGATAATATGGCGTTAATGGCATTTTGGCGCTAAAACCTTTATTCCAAGAAATTGATGAATACCATCCTGAAAGTGGGTTAACTAATGAATAGGATAATGAATCCCCATCTGCATCAGTAGCAAGGTAACTAATTTTTAAAGGATTATTGCAAGTATATGTTGTGGGTATAATATTTAAAAAAACGGGTGAAGAATTTTGTTTTGCCTTGCATCTTTCTAAAAATGAATAAATATAAAAATTATATGATTGTCCACCGGTTGTTATTGATCCCATTCTGCAACATGCTCCAAAATGAAATGAAAGAGTACAACATGAAGCAAATGCTGAATCAGCACCACCAAAATCAATTGTATCAACATATAAATGATCTTCAACTCCATTACCTGTGCCGTAAGTATTGGGTGGATTACATTGTTTTGAGGCCGATTTACATAATTCTGTAACCTCTTTTATTGAAAACAATGTAAGTGAAAGGCTTTTTGTTTTGCCTGTATTTTCACATTTCAAGGTATATGAAGGCAAAGGTAAACCTACTGCTCTGCAATCTCGCCTTAATAGTAGTCTAATTTCATATTTTTCGTTTCCAAGATAAACATAATTGATTTCGCCTTGAATATAGTGGGAGGCATTTGATAAAAAGGAAGTTAAAAGTAAAAAAATAGAAATTTGTAATTTTATTTTCATAAATAATTAAAGTTTACAGATTAGACACATTAAATCTTAATATGTTGCAAAATATCATTTAAAAAACTATTTTTTCATAAATTTTAATGTAAATATTCTATTTTCACATTTTATTAAAATCAAATAAATCCCCGACGAACATTCACTTAAATCAATTATTGCAGAGCTATTTAATAAATCATTTTGTATTATTTTTTGCGAAAATTCATTATAAATTGTAAAACTAAATGGTTTATTTTTTTCAGATATTATATTTAAGATATTTTCAACTGGGTTTGGCAAAATTTTAAAATCTTGTTGACCTTTTAAATCTGCAATGTTCCAAGTTACTTTGGTTTTAATAAAACTATCGGCTTCGCATAATTCATTAAATGCTTTTATCATAATCAATTTTTTTAAAGCATCATTTTTTGAAAGTGTTAGTGTTTTATTTTTACTTACTAATTTCTTTTCTACAAACCATAATCGGTTAGTGGAGTAAGTTGATACATCTTCATATACGACCGAATCATCTTTTGTAGTTTGGTTAAATGAAATTTTTGGTATTGGCAATATGTTTAGTTCAATATCTTTTTGTGATGTACAATTGTTATTTTCAATTTCATATTTAATTAGATATTTTCCACCGCTTTTTTTTAGCGTACCTGTTTTTATATTTTCCGACAATTTAAATTTATTCCCCACGTCCCATTTTTCGTATCCTGCTGAATCATTGTTTGTAAACCAATTGCCTCCATAATAATTCACACCTGCTCTATCTGATAAATTTGATATAGAATCGCCATGACAAATTTTTATTTCAGAATTTAAAAATTCAATATCTAATGTACTGTTTATAGTGAATTTTACACTGTCAGACATATTACTTTTACATCCAAAGGTATCAATATAAGAAAATTTAAGGGTTAAAAAATCATTAAAGTTTTGATTAAGGTCAATTTTAGATTTGCTGAAATCTAAAAAATATTTGTTCTTTTCACTTGTGTCAGAATCGTAAATAATATCATAAGTTTTTAATATGCTACCGTCCGGTTTTTTCAGTTTTGTACTTATGCTCCAGTTAATAATTCCCTTTTCGGTGTACTTTGGTTTTTTAATTAATGACATAAGATTTATAATGTTTCTATTTTGGCAAACAAAAGTATCTTTTAGCATTACTTCAGGAATATTTCTGTAATAAAAATTAACTGTATCTGTTGCAAAACATGTAAGACTACCTTGCGTTTGCTCAAGTTTAACAATCATTTTACCATCTTTTATATCATTGAATCTTACATTTTTTAGTGTTGATATTGGTGTGTTTGATAGATTATCGTAATACCAATAATATTTCCCTTTTTTTTGATTACTTGTATCAAGTCCACTTGCTGCAAATTCAATAGTGTCGCCAGTACATTTATACAAATCATTACCGGCAAAAACTGTAACTTTCATATTTTTAATTTCAACTGTATCGTATGTTATTTTACAATTGTTTTTATCATTTACAGCAATTATATATTTTCCGGGCTGTGTAACATTTATATTTTGTTTGTCACTTATTGCATTACCATCAAAATACCACCTCCAAATTACGGTATCAACATAATTTTTTACATTAGAAATCAGGTTAACAGTATCATTAACACACGATAAGACATCATTTATGGTTTTTACTTCTATATTGTCAGAAAACAAATGATATTGCCAAATTGCACTTCTATGTGATGAGTCAGCATCGTAAACATCGAGTTTATATGTTTGTTCTTTATTATTATTGATAATTAAATAGGGCAAAGTATCGGCTGGTGAAGTATTCCACCTGAACTTTACCGGGTAAACAGCATTTTTTATAATAGGAAAAATTGTGTCAATTGTATTACGACAAACAGTTGTATCAAAAGGATGTGTAGGCAAAATATACATAAACGGCTTTGATGTAGGGACAAATAAAGTATCAAAATAATTTACAGGGCAATTATATGGCAGGTTGTTTATTCTAAAATGTAAAAAGTATTTTCCGCCATTAGAAAAAAATATGGTATCAATTTGTTTAGTTGAATAAAATGTGTTTGAACTTCCAAAATAATAACCGCTTGATATTTTATTTGAGCTATCAAAAATTTCCCAAAAATAATTTGGTTGTCCTTTGAAATTTTGTTCAGGTTCGGCATTTACTGCATAAACTCCATTTTTTAAATATTTAATTGAAAAACTTGCTTTGGCATTTTTAGTTACTTTAATCTTGAAATTTTTTGAAACAACTCCTGGAAAATCACAAGCATTATCTTTTGCCGTTATTACAAATGAATAAGGTAAATCTCTTGCACTACCCGGAGGTGGAGTCCAACAAAATTTTGCTGATTTTAATCTCGCAGTAGTATCAACAATTGTAATGGTTGAACCTTTAATTGGATTGTTCCATGTTAATGTTGTCGTGTCGTAAATAGGTTTTGAAGGTGGAGGAGGAATAAAAGTTTTATCATTTGAATTAATATTAAAGCAAATTTGATCATTTTCGCAAACTTGATAATAGTACGAACCTTCAAGGGTAGGAATATTATTATTATTACAAGTTATAAAATTATAAATTACTTCTCTGTTTATTTCACCAATTAAATTGTATTTTCCGTCTTTATCTTTTCTCCATTCCGATATTTTAATACAAATTGGAGATGTTTCATTATAATTTATTGGAGTAAATATAATTTCTCCGGTTTCTGGGTCTAAATAAAATCCTATTGGTGGGTTTGCATAAGGTTTGGGACCTTTTGATTTATCATAACCTGAGGGGTAATAAGTTTTGAATGGGCTATTGAAATAAAATCCGTTATTCCATTTGATTTTTGTTGTATCATCTGTCAATATTGGTGTAGCCATGTATGAAAGAGAATCGTTGTCTTCGTCAAAAGCATTGTCGGCTAAATAAACAGGTTGATTAACGCAAAGGTAATTTACAGGTACAATAAACATTGATGGACTGCTGTTGTTTGGTGCATCGCAAATATTAAATTTTGAATTAATAAAAAACGTAGTGTTTTTGCCGCCTGTTGTAATATACTCTGAGCGGTAATTTAATTTTGCTGTTATTATTACCCAGCAATATTTTTTTAAAACCGAGTCTTGAGTATTATTAAAATCTACGGTGTCTTTATAAATATGTTCTTCTATTCCAAATCCGGCATTTGATGTATTGGGTGATGAGCAAGGGTTGCCTGCTTTTTTGCAATTTGTTGAAACATCTTTTATGCTAATGCGTGTTGGCGATAATTTTCGCGAATAGCTGTTCGATTTTAATTCAGAATTTATAGTATCTAAGGCTGAGCCTCGGCAATCTCTATATATTTTGAAAGTAATTTCAAATTTTAAATTGCCAATATTTCGGTACTGTATAACACCACTCGAAACATTAGTTCCAAAAACATTGGTAGCAATAAAAATTAGAAGAAATGTAATTAAATTGGTAAAGTTCTTATTCATTTTTTTTTATTGTAAAGATAAAATTTTTTGGTAATTAGTTGCAAAATGTAAGTGATTATTTTTACATTACTTTTACATTTTTCAAGTTTTATTAAGATTTTTTTACAATCAGCACAGGAATTTTTACATTATGTCTTACAGAATCAAGAGTTGTGCCGAGCAAAACATCTTTAAAAGCTCTATGTCCGTGAGCTCCCATAACCAAAAGCTGGCACTCGGTATTATTTACAATTTCAGGAATACTTTTCTTTGGCGAACCAAAACCCAGTTTTAATTTTACATTATATCCAAGCTTTTCAAGTTCATTTTTATATTTTTCTAAATTCAGCATATCCTCACTGGTTTCAAAGTCGCTTATTTCGTTGCCCATCATTCTTGCTCCGGCAGTTTCTACAATATGTATCAGGGTGTATTCGGCATTTGTACCACCTTGCGAAATGGCATTGTTTATTGCTATTGTATCACTTTTGCTAAAGTCAACTGTAACTGCAATTTTTGAATATTTTTTGCCAGTTGTAATAATTAATTTTTCAGGAGAACCATCAGGTAATTTGTGTTTTCTGTATATTTTCTTTTTAACCAAAGGACTGAAAGTAATATATAGCAATAATAATGCTGATGCTATTAGCAAAGGTATTACTGTTAGGTATAAAATCATAGGATTTTTAGCTTCGTCTAACCATTTTGAAACAGTTTCGATAACCAATTTAATATTTAAAAAAACAATGATAGAAGCTATAAACCATGCTGCAATTTTTACCCAGAGTTTTATTGCAAATTCACCCATCATTTTTTTATCGCTGGTAAAATGTATGAGCGGAATTACAGCAAAACCAAGTTGAAGGCTTAGAATTACTTGGCTCAATATTAATAAATTTCCGGTAGCACTTTCGCCTAAAAGAAGTATTGTAAAAAATGCAGGTAAAATTGCCAAAAGCCTTGTTATAAGTCGTCTTAGCCAAGGTTGTAACCTTATATTCAAATACCCTTCCATAATTATTTGACCTGAGAGTGTTCCGGTAAGGGTAGAACTTTGTCCTGCAGCAATTAATGCTATTGCAAAAAGGGTTGGTGCCCAAAAAGTACCTAAAATATTTTCGAGCAGATGATAAGCATCTTGAATTTCGCTTACATGGTGCAGTCCGTTTTTGAAAAATGCAGTGGCGGCAAGTATAAGTATAGCAGCATTTATAAATAAAGCCATGTTTAAAGCGAAAAATGAATCAATAAAGTTAAATTTTATAGCCTGGCTGATACCTTCTTTGCTTCTTTCTATTTTTCTGGTTTGTACCAAAGACGAATGCAGATATAAATTGTGAGGCATTACGGTTGCTCCTATTATGCCTATTGCAATATACAATTCACTGCCATTTAATTTTTGAGGTACAAAACCTTTGAAAATTTCTTTTGCCGATGGTTGTGCAAAAATCATTTCGAAGATAAAAGCTAAACCAATTGTAGCTATTAGCAATAAAATAAATGCTTCAAGTTTTCTAATTCCCATCCTCTGCAAAAACAATAGTAGGAAAGTATCTAAAACTGTAATTGAAACACCTGTTAAAAGAGGTATATCAAAAAGCAATTGAAGACCAATAGCCATTCCCAAAACTTCTGCCAAATCGCAAGCAGCTATTGCTATTTCAGCCAAAAACCAATTACATAAATTTACGATTTTCGGGTAACTTACTCTCGAAGCCTGTGCCAAATCCAAATTTCTAACCAAACCAAGCCTTGCACTAAGACTTTGCAGCAGCAATGCCATAATATTACTCATCAAAAGAACCCATAGCAGTTTATATCCAAAACTACTGCCTCCAGCTATATCCGTTGCCCAATTTCCAGGGTCCATATAGCCAACACTTACAAGATATGCAGGACCTAAAAAAGCAAACAATTTTCTTGCAAAACCTTTCTTTTGAACAGTATTTACTGTAGAATTAACTTCTTGCAAGGATTTTAAATTCATTGATGCTTTGCTTTGTAAATATTATAGTTTATAAACAGAAAATAAGTTGGTAATGTTTATTTTAAAATTCATTTATTTTTTTTGGAGCTTGATTTTTTTGAAGGAAAAAAGTCGTTATGCAGCATTTCAATTGCTACTTTTGCCGATCTCATAGCTCCGTACAATGAACTGTTTATTAAATGATCACCACATACATAAATGTTATCAGATATTTTAATTTCCGAAGCTTGTCTTTTGCCTAATACAAAATCTTGATTGGGTATTGCATTATTTATTTTATATGATTTAATTTTTTGCCAATCATAAACCTGTGAGCCAAATACTTTGCTTATTTCATCTTTTATTTCGGTTTCAAGATCGTTTTCGTCAATTGTCGAAACTCCATTTATATTCACAGCAATTAATACTTTGTTGTGTGGTGCAAAATGGTGTGATATATTTGTTAATACAATCATGCTGCTCACAAGTTTTGGGTTGTTTGCATTAAAGCAAATTAATTTTTCTTTATAAGGTCTTTTGTTTGCCGAGAAATAAAAACATGTAACGCCTCTTTGGTTATTATTAATCTCGGTATTTTTAATTTTTGAATAAAAACCATTTTGTTCTGTGGCTATTAAAAAAGCATCGGCTTGTATTTTTTCGCCATTGTCAAGTGTTACAATATTTTCATTTATTTCAACGGCTTTGGTATTAAAAATAAAGTTTTCTTTTTCAAAATTTGAAGCGAGTTGTTTAGGTATTTCTTCAGTGCCTTTGGCAGGTATAGCCATTTTTCCATCAGCCATTAATTTTAAGTAAAATTCAAACATACGGCGTGAAGTTGTCAACTCATTTTCCATAAAAAGTTGAGAAAAAACAGGCTGGAAAATATTTTTTATAATTAATGAACTAAATTTTCTTTTTTTTAGAATGCTCGAAGTTTTTACTTCATATTTTTCAAAAACTTTATCAAAACTTATACTTTTAAGTTCGGCTCTTCTTTTTATTATTTTTATTTTGTCGCCCAATGTGCAAATACTCGAAAATATTGACTTTAGCAAGTGTTTTGGATGTTGCAATGGGTCGTATATTTTTCGGTAGCTGTGGTTTTTCATAATTATAGCTCCCGATTCAAAGTATTTTAAGTTTAATTTATCTATATCGAGCAATTCTAATAAATATGGGTTTGCTGTAAAAAATAAATGCAAGCCGTTATCGAGTATAAAATTATCAATATTTTCAGTTTTTATTCTGCCGCCTGGTTTGTTTGATGCTTCAATAAATAAAATATCGTATTTTCCTGTTTTTTTTAAATATGTTCCGGCTGATAATCCAGCTATTCCTGCACCAATTATTACTACCTTTTTGTTTCCTTCAATCATTTTTATATTCTGAAAAATTCTATGGTTTCTTCAATTGCAATTTTAAGCTTTTCGGGCAAATTTTTTTCATTCCATTTGTGTTTACTGTTAAATGTATGATCGGCATCTTCAATTTTTATTAATATTGAGTGCAAAATATTTTCATAAATCCATTCAGCATCTGTTATATCTACTGTTTTATCATTTGTACCATGTACCAAAAGCAGAGGTTTATCAAGTTTATATAGCTGTTTTTGTAAATTAAATCTATCTTTATTCTGTATAAAATTTTCATAAAACTGAAAATACAAAGGCATTTGCTTGCCTGTACGGCTATTTTCAACAAAACTTACACCCGTTTGCTTCCATTTTTCAATATCGCTTAAATACATATACTTTTCAAAATCGTTTATTGTTGCCCAAGCCGAAACCTTTTTTATCCTTGCATCTTCAATTGTTTTGAGTATAGAAATTCCACCACCGCGACTATGCCCAATCATGTATATTTCGTTTTTGTCAAAAAAATCTGCATAAATATTATCTTTTTCGTATAGCCAGTCAATTATGCAATCAAGGTCGTTCAATTCTTTTTCAAAATTATTGTTTCCAAATGCTTCAAAATCGTTCAACTCGTCAATATTGTCAGGGCTTGTACCATTGTAGCTGAAATTGAGTTTTAAAAAAAAGTAATTGTTTTTTGCAAATTCATCTGCCATAAGGTTAAATGTTCCCCAGTCTTTAAACCCTTTAAAACCATGGCTAAAAATAATTATAGGTTTTTTGATTGATTGTTTATGGTAATTTATATCAAAAGTTATTGGTCTGCCGTTTTTACCATTAATTTTAAGTTCGTTTTTTAATAATTTTTCTTCCATTATTTAAGTTGTATCATATTGTCGAATCCATTTTTCTTAAATATTTTTAATGGATTGAATGCCTTTGCTTTTCTGCCTATTTTTATTATTTCAACTTTAGAAATAATATCGCCTTGTTGAATTGAGTTTACTACATCCATTCCATTAATTACATAGCCAAATATTACATTTTTGTTGTCTAAAACCGGTGTTGATTTAAGTGTAATATTAAAAATGCTCCCGTTTGTATTTGCTCCAATATTTTGCATTGATAAAACACCAGGTTTGTCGTGTTTTAAAAATTCATTAAACTCATCAAAAAAATAATAGCCAGGGTTGCCCGTTCCATCGCCATTGGGGCATCCGCCTATAATCATGTAACCCTGCAAAACTCTGTGAAATTTTAATCCGTCATAAAAAGGTTCACCCGCTTTTTTTATTATATTTGGTATAATTCCTTGTGCTAAACCTATAAAATTTGCTACAGCTAATGGTGATTTTTCAAATTCAAGTTTTGCGGTTATTACTCCTTTTTGAGTAGTTATTTCGGCAAAAATTCCATGTTTATATCCATTTTTTCTGAATTCTTTTTGTTTAGCAGAAAAACATGAGCTAAGAAACAGGCAAATAAAATACGTTAAGAGAATTTTAAATTGCATCCTGCAAATGTACATTTTTGGTTTGTTAAGCCTTTATCAAAATTTATCTTTGCAAACTTTTTTTAGTAAAAGAATAAAATAATGTCATTAATAACAGAAATAAGCAAAAGACGTACTTTTGGTATAATTAGCCATCCCGATGCAGGCAAAACAACACTTACCGAAAAATTGCTTTTGTTTGGAGGTGCAATACAAACAGCAGGTGCTGTAAAAAGCAATAAAATAAGAAAAACAGCAACTTCAGATTTTATGGAAATTGAAAAACAAAGAGGTATATCGGTTGCTACATCGGTAATGGCTTTTGAGTATAAAAATCATTTGGTAAATATACTCGATACACCTGGTCACAAAGATTTTGCTGAAGATACATACCGTACACTTACCGCTGTTGATAGTGTAATACTTGTGATTGATTGTGTAAAAGGGGTAGAAGAACAAACCCGAAAACTAATGGAAGTATGCCGTATGCGAAATACTCCGGTAATAGTTTTTGTAAATAAAATGGATAGGGAAGGACGTGACCCGTTTGATTTGCTCGAAGAAATTGAAAATGAACTTGCCATTTCTGTAAGACCTTTGAGTTGGCCCATAAACAAAGGAAAAGATTTTAAAGGAGTATATTTGCTTTACAACCATTCATTAAATCTTTTTGAATCAAACAAAACAAAAGTAACCGATGATATAATTGAAATTGAAAACATAAACGACCCTAAATTACCTTCAATAATTGGCGAAAAAAATACCGAAAAATTAATAGAAGATGTAACTACTATAAACGAACTTTTTGAACCATTCGATATTTCGTTATACACCGAAGGATACCTTGCTCCGGTATTTTTTGGTTCGGCTATAAACAATTTTGGAGTAAAAGAATTGCTTGATACATTTGTTGAAATTGCTCCGCCTCCGCTTCCTCGCCAAACAAGCAAAGGGGTTGTAAATCCCGAAGGAAAACATTTTAGCGGATTTGTTTTTAAAATTCATGCCAATATTGACCCCAAACACCGCGACAGGATTGCATTTTTAAGAGTTTGTTCAGGTAAATTTGAAAGAAATAAGTTTTATCATCATGTGAGGTTGAACAAAGAATACCGTTTTAATAATCCTTACAATTTTTTAGCACAAAGCAAAAATGTAATTGATGAAGCATTCCCCGGTGATGTAATAGGACTTTATGATACAGGAAATTTTAAAATTGGCGATACACTTACCGATGGTGAAAATTTTATTTACAAAGGAATTCCAAGCTTTTCGCCTGAATTGTTTAAGGAGGTAGTGAATGCCGACCCAATGAAATCAAAACAATTGGAAAAAGGCATTGAACAACTTACCGACGAAGGTGTAGCTCAGCTTTTCACACAGCAACCTGGCAATAGAAAAATAATTGGCACAGTAGGCGAGCTACAATTTGAAGTAATACAACATCGCTTGAAGCATGAGTATAACGCTTCTTGTGTTTTTCATCATCTCAATTTTTATAAAGCTTGCTGGATGACAGGAAATCAAACAAAAATTGAAGAATTTTGTCGTTTCAGGCAAAAAGATATTGTTTTTGACAAAGATAAAAACCGCGTTTTCCTTGCACAAACGGCTTTTGTACTTCAAATGGCTAAAACCAACAACCCCGAAATTGTTTTTCATGAAACAAGCGATTTTAAATTAGAAAATGTGCATTGATTTATTTTGGCTGTAAGTGTAAATGTTGAATGAAAAATAATTTAATTTCACAAAATTCTATTATTTATTTTTGCAAACATTAAATGAAAAAGCCCAATATTGCATTGCTTACAGGCGGATTTTCGGCAGAAGCCAATATTTCTGAACTAAGTGCCAAAAAAGTTTTTGAATGGATAGATAAAAGCAAATACAATGTTTGGCTTATATATATTACAAATGATAAATGGTTTTATGTTGATGAATCTAATAATGAAATAAATGTAAACAAAGACGATTTTTCTTTAACGGCAAACAATAAAAAAATTAGTTTTGACCTTGCTGTATTTTTTCCGCTGCATGGTACGCCTGCCGAAGATGGAAAATTGCAAGGTTACCTCGAAATGCTTTCAATACCCTATACGGGCTGTGGTGTGCTTGCCTCAGCTATAACATTTGATAAACAAGCATGTAAAACTTTTATTAAACATACAGGAGTAGCAATGGCAAAATCAATAATTTGCTATAAAAAACAATTAAGAACCGAACAACTAAATACAATTGAGAAAGAGCTAAGATTACCTGTTTTTGTAAAACCAAACAAAAATGGTTCAAGTTATGGTGTGTCAAAAGTTTTGATAAAAGAAAATATCTCGGAAGCCTTAGATAAATCATTTGACTTTGATAACGAAGTAATTGTTGAAGAATATATAGAAGGTAGAGAATTTTCTTGTGGAGTTTATCAACTTAATGGCAAAACCACAGCTTTGCCACCTACCGAAATTATAAGCCAGACAGGATTTTTCGATTATGAAGCAAAATACATGGGAAAATCAAGCGAAGTAACACCTGCAAACCTGAGCGAAGAAAAAACAGCAGAAATGCAAAGTTGGGCAGTGAAAATTTTTAATGCTACCGGATGCCGTACACTTTCACGAGTTGATTTTATATTAAATAATGACACATTTTATTTTCTTGAAGTAAATACAACACCGGGAATGACAAACGAAAGCCTTGTACCGCAGCAAGTGAGAGCAGCAGGAATGGATGTTTCAGTGTTTATTAATAAATTGATTGAAGAACAAATCCTTCAACAAAAATTTGATTAATATTGTAAAAGAATAAAAATACACCTGAATGTTTAAGGGAATTTGGTTAATTATTAAAAATATTTTGCTGATGTTTCTGGTATTGGCTATAATTTTTGTAATTATGTTTTTTGCAATTAACATTTACACACGAAAAGGACAAAGCGTAAATGTTCCAAAGGTTACAGGCATGAACGTGAAAAATGCAATTGAAAAACTTGCCGAAAACGATCTTGACTATGCAATAGTAGATTCAGTATATGACGAAAACTTTCCTGTAAATTTTGTAACTGACCAAAAACCGCTATCGTTAAGTAAAGTGAAAAGTGGAAGAAAAATATATTTAACCGTTAATTCGCTTGATGTACCCGAAGTAGAAATGCCCGAAATTGCAGGTAAAATGTCGTTTGAACAAGCCCAGAAAACATTAGAAAGCAAAGGTTTGATTTTGGGAGAAGTTACCAAACAACCAGACCCATCCATTACTTCAGAAATAGACAAACCTGTTTTTGAACAATTTTACAAAGGAAGCAAAATACTACCAGGAACAAAAATCAAAAGAAAGTCAAAAATTGATTTGTTGATAGGAGTAATGATAAACAACAATACTGAAGATACATCAATAATTACCGACCCCGAAGACCCATTAATGGAAAATTCAAAGGTTGACGGAATTGATAATTAATTAAGAATAATTTTGAAAAAAAATACGTTAGTAAAAGATATAAATAAATTGAGAAATACATTTCTAATAATTTTTATTTTAACGGGTTGGCAGCTATTTGCACAACCTGTTTTAAGGAAAAATTCAAACTCTACTCTTAAAATATACAATAGTACTCACCCATCGTGGAATATTACCTCTAAACAATATAAATGGGGCAAAAGCGATACATTGAAAATTCCGTTTTTTGATGATTTTGTTTCAACACAAGTTTATCCCGATTCTACACGTTGGCAAAATAACTATGTGTATATAAACAATGATTTTGCACAAAACCCTCCAAGCTTTGGCGTTGCTACTTTTGATGACCTCGACCCTTATGGGAACCCTTATCAAGAGCTAAACGATCAAGTTTTTGGAGCTTGCGACACATTGCTTTCACTTTGCATAAATCTAAAAGACTCAAGCGGAGTTTTATACAATATTGACGATTCTTTTTATTTCAGTTTTTTTTACCAAAGACAGGGAAATGGCGACCCTTCTGATACTAAAGATTCAATAATTCTTCAATTTAAAGACAATGCAGGGCAATGGAATACAATGTGGAAAGCAAGAGGAGGCACAATTACTCCTTTTGTATTTCAAATATTTCCTGTAAATAATATTAAATATTTTTTCAAGGGTTTTCAGTTTCGGTTTATAAATTTTTCAAGACATACGGGCAATATGAATCAATGGCATATAGATTATATACACCTCGACCGTCATAGACAAGCAAATATTAATTATTACGATGATTTTGCAGTGCAAAGCAAGCCTACCTCGTTACTTAAAAATTACTCTCAGTTGCCTTACAAGCATTTTTTGGCTGACTCGTCAAATCAAATTGCTGATTCAATATTTTTCTATGCTTCAAATTTGCATAAAAACGGAATGAACATTCAGGCAAAACATACCGAAACAGTGAATGGAAATACAATTATTTCTACAAATTTTTTGAGTAACTCGGCAAATATTCAACCAATGAGCAATGCTAAAAGAAGATTTAAAAAATTTGGATTAAATACATTATCGGGCGAAAGTTTTAAAATAACAAGAGAATATCAAATAATAGATGCAAATTTTACAACCTTAAATCCATCTAATGATAAAATTACTACAATTCAGGAATTTGGAAGTTGCTATGCCTACGATGATGGAACTGCAGAATATGGTTTTGGATATAATGACGATGTGATAGACCCGTTTTATAATGGCGCTATTGCATATAAATTTAACCTCATAAAAGCTGATACACTATGGGCTATAGGCATGTTTTTCAATCAATCTGTAAAAAGTTCAAAATACATTAATTTTGATATAAAAGGTTGGAAAAAAATATCGCAACTTGGTACAATTAGAAACGACGATGAAGAATTGTTTTCTATTTATAATCAAACTCCAAAATATACTGATTCTATCAATGGTTTTCATATTTTTTATCTTGATACTCCGATTTTATTGCCCAAAGGAGATTTTTACATTGGTTGGGAGCAGGTTGGCAATTATCACCTTGATGTAGGCTATGATATAAACAATGGCTACCACCAAACCGAGTCAAGCGACAATTTATTTTGGAGTGATAGAGGCAAATGGCAAAATGTTACATTCAAAGGAGCATTAATGATGCGACCATACCTCGGCAAAAAAATAATTTATGGTAATGCTAAAATATCAAAGTATGTAAAAGATAAAATAATAGTATTTCCTAATCCTTTTGAAAACAAAATTTATATTGAAACTACCGATAAATTAAAGTTTGTGAAAATATTTGACAATGCCGGTAAATTAGTTTTAACCACAGATAAAAGCGAAATTGATGCAAGTGGAATAAAGGCGGGAGTTTATACAATGCAAATTTTTGAGCAAAACAGTAAGAGTTATTTTCAGAAAATTATAAAATTGAATTAAATTATGCAAACTATAACGGCAGAAGAACTCAAAAATAGAATTGACAGTAAAAATGCACCTGTAATAATTGATGTAAGAGAACAATACGAATTTGACGAGTACAATATAAATGGCATTTTAATTCCACTTGGCGATTTGAAAGAATCACTTGATAAACTTGAAAAATATAAAAACTCTGAAATTGTAATACATTGCCGTTCAGGAGCCCGAAGTGCCGCAGCTACTGATTTTCTCACAAAACAAGGTTTTTCAAATGTAAAGAATCTTATTGGCGGTATGCTTGATTGGCAAAGCAAATTTCCTTAAAATTGATATATGAAATTGGGCAGGAAATACCCGGTATTTTTAATAACGGTTGTTACAATAAATTTAATTTATTCCTGTAAAAATACTTCTAAAAACAAAGAACTTTTTTACCTTAATCACAGCGATACTGTAAAGTATGTTGGAATTGAAACTTGCAAAAAATGCCATATTGATAAGTTTGTATCTTTTAATCAAACCGGGATGGGACAATCATTTTTTTATGCTACCAAAAAGAAAAGTGTAGCCGATTTTAGCAAAAATCATGTGGTTTACGATTCGTTTAACGATTTTTATTATACACCGTTTTGGAAAAATAATGAACTTTTTATAAAAGAGTATAGAATGCTGAAAAACGATACCATTTATAGCCAAACACGAAAAATTGATTATATAATAGGCTCAGGGCAACACACAAATTCACATCTTATATTGCAAAACGGATATATTTTTCAAGCTCCCCTTACATGGTATTCGCAAAAACAAAAATGGGATTTGCCACCGGGTTTTGAAAAAGGAAATAATTCAAGATTTTCACGCATTGTAAATGATGAGTGTATAAGCTGTCATAACTCTATGCCTGTAACCGAAAAAAACAGCGAAAACAAGTTTTTAAAAATAGGAGAGGGCATTGATTGTGAAAGGTGCCATGGTCCCGGCAAACTACATGTAGATATTCACAATAAAGGAATTTCTATTAAAAGCAAAAACGGGATAGACAGAACTATTGTAAACCCTGCAAAACTTGACAGAGAAAGGCAAATTGATGTATGCCAACGCTGCCACTTACAGGGAAATGCCATATTGAAAGAAAATAAAAAATTTACAGATTTTAAACCCGGAATGGTTTTATCAGATTTTTACGAAGTATATATGCCTGATTTTGAAAACAGTGAAACAGATTTTATAATGGCTTCGCATGCACAAAGGCTTAAAAAAAGCAAATGTTTTACAAAATCAAATCTCACTTGCATTACTTGTCATAATCCGCATATATCGGTAAAAATTACCAAAACAGACAATTTTAATAATGTTTGTAAAAGTTGTCATGGAAAAAACAAGTGCAGCGCCCCCCCCAAACTATTAAATTCTTTAAATAATAACTGTATAAAATGTCATTTGCCCACAAGTAAAACAAGCGATATACCACACGTGCAAATACACGACCATTATATCAGAAAAAATTACCAATTACAAAACAACACAGAGAGTAAAATTAAAGGTTTGTATTGTGTAAACAATCCAAAACCTGAAGATA
The DNA here is from genome assembly GCA_013359235.1 of Bacteroidota bacterium. Classification (GTDB taxonomy): domain Bacteria; phylum Bacteroidota; class Bacteroidia; order NS11-12g; family UBA9320; genus JABWCE01. Next base: position 299,749 of record JABWCE010000001.1, on the reverse strand, counting down.
AAAACCTTATTAAAGCATATTTGAGTTATTACGAAAAGTTTGATGCAAATGAAATTTATTTAATAAATGCACGAAAAATAATGGATAAAGCAAAAGACAAACTATCAGAAATTCATTATTATTATCTTAATGGCAATTATAAAAAAGTAGTGGAAATAGCTGCTACTATTAATAAAAATGACATTAATGACGCATGGGCATTTTACAGAATAGGACAATCGTATATGAATTTAAAAAAATGGCAACATGCTGAATTTTATTTGCAAAACTCATGCGATTTACAAAAAACTAACTTTGAGTTTTTGTATAAACTTAGTCAGATAAAACAAAATCTTAATAAATTTTCTACACATGAAGAACTTCTGAAAAAAGTTATTGCTTTAAACCCTTATCACACGCAGGCATTGAATGATATTGGGTTTTATTATTTTAAAAACGGAAATAGAAATTTAGCTTTTAGATATTATAAAAATTCATATAAAACAAATCCTGATTTTTTGCCGGTTTTAAAAAACATGTTTGATTATTACATAGCCGAAAATAACAAACCTAAAGCTACCGAAATGGCAAGGTTAATTTTAAAAAAAGAACCCCAAAATAAGGTTTTGCTTATGTTTTTAGAAGTTGATAAAAATTAATTTTACAAAACTTCAATTTGGTGTTTTAACAAATCTTGGAGAGTTTCGCTTTGCCTAATCAATTTTGCCTCACCATTTATAATCATAACTTCGGCCGGGCGTGGACGACTATTGTAATTTGAACTCATTGTAAATCCATAAGCTCCTGCATTTAAAATTGCGAGAATATCGCCTTCTCTAACTTCGTTAAGTTTGCGGTCGTAGCCAAGTGTATCGGTTTCGCAAATGTACCCAACTACCGAATAAATTCTTTTAGAGCCTTTGGTATTGCTAATATTTAAAATATTGTGATAGGCATCGTATAATTTTGGTCTTAGCAAGTGGTTTTGTCCGCTGTTTACACCTGCAAAAATTGTAGAAAGTGTTTGTTTAACAACATTTACTTTTACAAGAAGAACGCCCGATTCGCTTACTAAAAATTTTCCGGGTTCAAACCATAGCTCGAGGTTTTTACCGTAATTTTTACAAAACTTATTAAAATTTGAAGTGATTTTTTTCCCAATTTTACCAATATCGGTAGTTATATCTCCTTCTTTGTATGCCACCTTAAAACCCGAACCGAAATCAAGATATTTAAGGTCGGCAAAGTGTTTAGCTGCATCAAAAAGCAAATCAGCACCTCTAAGAAATACATCAGCATCAAGTATATCGCTACCAGTGTGCATGTGCAGTCCTGTTACTTTTATTTTGTTGTTTTTTACAATTCTGTCAATCAACGGAAGTTGATAGATTGATATGCCGAATTTAGAATCAATATGTCCAACAGAAATATGGCTGTTTCCACCTGCCATTATATGTGGATTTATTCTTATACAACAATCAATTTTGTTGCCATAATCATGACCAAATTGTTCAAGAATAGAGATATTGTCAATATTTATAGTTACTCCGCAATCTATTGCCTTTACAATTTCCGAGTAATCAACACAATTGGGGGTAAATAAAATTTCTGAAGGTTTATATCCGGCTTTTAGCCCAATTTCTACTTCTTGTATTGATACAGTATCGAGGCCCGCACCAAGACTTTTAAGATATTTAATAATATTTATATTGTTTAATGCTTTACAGGCGTATTTTATTTTTAAATCAACTCCTGAAAAAGCTTGGCTGAGTTTTTTATACTGCCTGCTAATAGTTTCGGTATCATAAACATAAAGTGGAGTTCCATATTTTTCGGCTATTTCAAGCAAATCAACACCACCAAAGTAATATTTGTTTTTTATTAATTGCATTTTAAAAAAATGGTATTTTGCAAACTTCTGCTTTTTTAATTATTTATTTAAGTTTTTATCTACTAAAATTCAAATGGTAATCCAATGGCTGCATTAAGAACAGTTCTTTCAAATAACCATTTTTTTTCTAAAAAATTTTTTATTACCCATCTTCCATCTTTTGGTTCAGAAGGGTCGTGCAATGGAATGCCCCAGTCTATTCTAATTGTGAAAAAATCGAGGTCAAACCTAAATCCTATGCCTGTATTCAAAGCCATTTGCTTATAAAATGAATTAAAATAGAATTTTGTTTCTTTTTTGGCACTATCGTTTAAAAGCCAAATGTTTCCGGCATCAATAAAAAAAGCGCCATCAAGAGCTCCGGGGGCAATTGCAAAGCGGTATTCAGTGTTGAAAACAAGCATTAAATCACCGGTTTTATCAATCTGAAATGTTTTTGTATCGTTTAGTAATCCAGGTCCTAATAAACGAGGTCTCCAAGCTCTTAAACTATTGCTTCCGCCAACAAAAAATTGTCTTTCGAAAGGCATAATTGTAGAGTTTCCGTATGCTTTACCAATTCCTGCATTTGTTCTCAAAACCAAAGTTTTATTTTTCCCATAAATTATATAACGAACTAAGTCTATTTCGCTTCGGGCATATTGAAAATAAGGAAATCCTAAAAATAATTTGTCTTTTGATTTTTTGTCGAAAAACATATTATAACCAAAGTTTAATAAATTGCCTGAAAGCTCAAAAATATTGCCTCTTATATTCCAATATCGGTATTTATTGGAGTTTTTATTGTTGAACAAAAACGAAAACTGCTGAGCAGGTTTTATGTAACTTCTGAAAAGTGTTACGAGCCTAAAACTATCATAAGAGTTTGTAAATTTTTTAATAAATTCAGGTTGTAAAATAGCATTGTTAAAACTCAATTGAATTGGGGAATAATCAAAGTAAAAATTGTTCTTTTTATGATTTTCGTAATTTGTGCGATATGTAAAATTTATTGGTATTGAGTTTCTGGTATAGTTTGTATTTTTTTCAATCAAATAGTTAATATTTATCGAAGTTCGGTTTTGTTTGAGTTTTTTATTTAAATCAATACTTCTAAATGCAATTAATTTGGGATAAAGAAGCTCAAATGTAAGATTGCTTTCATAGTTACCTGCATTAAATTTTTTCCCGAAAATTTCTACGGGCACGCCTTTTCCGCTTCCAAACTGGGTCTCGGTAGCAAGTTTATATCTAATATTAAAATCTTCGGCATTTCTAAAAATATTTTTGTTATTTAAAATCATTGAAACGGCAATACCATAGTTTCGCTGATTATTGTCTTTTATAAGGTCTGTTTGGCGGTCAGAAATTATTGCTTGTGGTTCAATTGTATAATCGTGTTTTGCACGTGGTGTTAAGCTAATGATTATTATAAGGCGGTTAGTTGAGTCGAAGTTATAAGGCAGCACTCTAATAATTACAGATTTGAAAAGTCCTAATCCAATTAGTTTTTTATAAGTATTTTCAAGATTTGCCTGCGAAAAATAATTATTTGGTTTGAGCAAAATAGAGCGGTTTATTATATTTGGTTTAATACTGAAACCATTAAATAAGTAGTGTATTCCTTCGTATTTTAAAGTATCGCGTCTGCCAAATCTTTGTTTAAAATTCATCTCTACTACTACTTTGTTTATGGTTTGCTGCCTTGCATTTTTTGTTTCGCCCGGATTTGAAATATTATAACTTATATTAGCCATTTTGTTGTGCCCGCCGGTATCTATTTCTATTTCAATAAATGCTTTATTAAAGTAATAAAAGCCATTATTCCTAAATTCGGTAGTTATTCTGTCGCGTTCAAGCGAAAGTTTTTCATACTCTACCACATCACCAGGTTTTAGCAAACTTTTTAATGAATAAACATTTACAAAACTGTCTAAAATTTTATCAGAACCATTGTAAACAATGCTTTTTATTTTATAAGTTGGTCCTAAAGTTATATTGTAAGTAATAATTGAACGCTTTAAATATGTGTTTACTTTGTAATTAACAGTATTGTAATAATAGCCTTTTTGAAAAAGATAATTGTGTAAATTATCTGATGATTTTTTTAGCAATGAACTATCGAGATAAATTGGTTTTTCGCCCATTGTTTCAACAAGCAAATGTTTAATTTTTCTTCCTATTTTACTTTTAATTGTATCTTTTGGAAAAAGTTTGTTGCCAATGTAGTAAGACCATAGATTAAATTTTACAATCATCAACATTTTTCGGTTTGGCACAAATGTAATTTGCTCTTTTAGTTCGTCAATTTTCACTTTTTTATCTATCTTAATTCTATTTGCATCAACAAGAGATTTGTCGTTTGGCACAAATTTTAAAACATTGCATGAGCTAAATACTGCTAATAGAAAAAAGCAGAATAATGTTAATTTTGTTTTGAAAATGCTCTCAAACAAAAGAAAAAAGGAAATAATAAGTCTCAAACAAAAAAAATTCAGGCAAAGATACGGGCAATTTTTAGTTGAAGGCGAAAAATCAGTTTGCGAATTATTCAATAGTAATTTTAATATCACCGAAATTTTACTTACAGAAAATTATTTTACAAAGAGCAAAATCGAATTTGATAAATCAAAAATATTGATTATAAGCGAAAAAGACATGAAAAGTATAAGCACAGTTGATACCCCTCCTGGTATTATTGCTGTGTCTAATTTCAAGGATTTATCATTAAATTTAAAAAATCTGGAAAACAAAATTACACTTGTAGTTGATGATATTTCTGCCCCAGGCAATTTAGGAACTATAATAAGAATAGCAGATTGGTATGGTATTGAAAATTTAATTTGTTCGCTAAACACAGTTGACATGTATAATCCTAAGACTATTAATGCCACTATGGGATCTTTTGCAAGAGTTAATGTATTTTACAGAGATTTATCTGAATTTTTAAATAAAACCAAAATAAAAAAATATGCCTGTGTTATGAATGGCAATTCAATTGAAACAATAAATAAGCAAAGTGAGGCAATAATATTAATAGGTAACGAATCAAAAGGGATAAGCTCAAAGTTGATAAAAAGTACAGATTTAAAAATTACAATACCCCGAAAGGGTGGTGCCGAAAGCCTAAATGCTGCAATAGCTGCAGCTATTATTTGCCATAAGTTTGTTTTCGGGTAATTTTTTAAAAATTTTATTTTCATTTTATAAAAAATTATAATTTAGCAGCGATATGGATTCAACTCATAAAATTTTTAATGTAGCAGTAATTGTAGCTGCCTTAGGCTATTTTGTTGATGTGTACGACCTCATACTTTTCAGTATTGTAAGAGTTGCAAGTTTAAAAGATTTGGGTCTTTCGGGCGATGAACTTACCAATACAGGTATAAATCTACTCAATGTTCAAATGGTTGGAATGCTGCTTGGTGGAATAATCTGGGGAGTAATGGGAGATAAAAAAGGAAGACTATCGGTACTTTTTCTTACAATTCTTATGTATTCTCTTGCCAATATTTTAAATGGGATGGTGGTTAATCTCCCACAATATTATTTCTGTAGGTTTTTTGCAGGTTTGGGGCTGGCAGGCGAGCTTGGTGTAGGAATTACACTTGTTTCAGAAGTAATGAGCAAAGAAACCAGAGGGTACGGTACTACAATAGTTTCGAGCTTAGGTATAGCTGGTGCAGTAATTGGTTTTATGGTTGCAGATTTGTTCAATTGGCGTGTAGCTTATTATTTTGGTGGTGGAATGGGATTGATGTTGCTTGCTCTAAGAGTGCTGATGTATGAATCTGGTATGTATCACAAAACCAAAAAAAGCGATGTGAAAAAAGGTAACTTTATGAGTTTATTCAACAATAGAAAACGATTTATAAAGTATATAAAATGCATACTGATTGGCGTGCCTGTATGGTATATAATTGGTATTTTGGTGACTTTAGCTCCTGAGTTTGCTTCGGCAAATGCTTTTAAGATTGATGGCGAAGTAGTGGCGGGCAAAGCTGTAATGTATCATTACATTGGAGCCTCGTTAGGTGCGTTTTTTACAGGAGTTTTCAGCCAACTTATAAAATCGCGAAAAAAAGCATTATTGGTTTCCTTAGTTTTGTTAAGTTTGATATTAGTAGTATTTTTTGTTTCTACAGGTTCATCAAGTCTTTGGTTTTACACAATACTTCTCTTACTTGGTATTCCAAACGGTTATTGGTCAGTTTTTGTTACTTCAGCTTCAGAACAATTCGGTACCAATCTCAGAGCAACTGTTACTACTACAGTTCCCAATTTTGTAAGAGGTGCAACAGTAGTTGTTACAAATGCTTTTACATTTCTTAAATCTGGTTCGCTTGGTATAATAGGTGCTGCAATAGTAGTTGGGGTTGTGGTTATTGCACTTGCAATTTATTCATCATTAACAATTGAAGAAACATATCATAAAGACCTCGACTATTACGAAGTCGGTTAATTTTCAATTACTTTAAGTTTCCATACTTCAACACGCTTATTGCGGTCTGCTTCGGCATCGTTTTTAGGTTCCTGAAAAATCATTTTAAAATTACTCATGCCTTTATATGTTAGCCTTGAGGCTGCAATACCGTTTTTTACAAGAAAATTGTAAACTGCTTTTGCCCTTTTATAAGAAAGTTCGTGATTGTATTTTTTCTGAAAATTGTTCATTGGATATGAAAGTGGGCAATTCATGTGTCCTTGTATTTCAATTATTATATTTTTATCGTTTTTCATAATATTTAAAAGATGTAATAAATCAGGCTTGCTTTCAGGCTTAAGCGAATCAGAATCAGAATAAAAATAAATTTTTTCAAATACAATTTTTTCTGTTACCTCTATTGGTTTTAATTTTATGTCGAGAAAAACTGTATCATTGCTTTGTTTTATTATAGAATCGTTTAAAATTATTGAATTATTTAAAAAACCATCTCTGCTAAAGGTTATTAAAGCACCCAAATATGGCGAAAGCAAAAATTTGCCATTTGATGGTGATGAAGAAAAAAACGTTTGTTTTTTATAATCAATTACTATTGTTGATGCAAGTGGTAGTCCTGTATTTTTGTTACTTACCTTGCCTTTTACTATGAGTTTACTACTTTTTTGGTTTAAATTTCTGTAATTCAAAACTTCATAACTTATAATAATTTCAACCCTGCGGTTCAAACTTTTAACTTCAGAAATGGGCATAGTTTCGCCTAACGATTCCATTTCTATCATACTCTGTGGAACTGCCTGTGTAATTAAGAAATTGTAAACTTTTTTTGCCCTTTTTGATGATAATTGAAGATTAAATGAATCGGTATTGTCAGAATCTGCAAAACCTTTTAATTGTATTTTTCTGATATTTACAGTTCCAATGTTTAAAAGCGACTGCCTTATTAATTTAGAACTTTCGCTACTTAATAAATCAGAATTTTTATTAAAATACACATTAAAAATGTGTTGTTGCCAATTGAAATCAATTTGCGATTTTACATTCGAACTGAAAAATAAATAAAAAATATTAAGATAAATTAATCTCTTCAATATTTACAAAGTAAAGAATTTGATTGTACAAAAAAATGATATTTTATAAAAAAAGAAGGTCCTGATTTGCATCAGGACCCAAGCTCTGAGATAAATACTAAACTACTACTTACGATGATACCTTTTCACAAAGGGTAATGCAAATATATGAATAAGTTTTAAAAATCAAAATTTAATTTTAAATAAAATTATGATATTTATTATAATAAAATTTATTTTAGCCGAAAATATTTTAAATGTCGAGAAAAATTCCAATAGTTTTTATATTTCTAATTTTAATAATTTTAGTCTTAGGAAATTGTAATAAAGTTTGTAATAATGATTTTTCCAAAGAAAAAGCTAAAGTAATAAATGTACTTGAAAAACAAGCTAAATCATGGAACGAAGGCAATCTTGAAAAATTTATGAATGGCTACGAAAAAAACGATTCTACTCAATTTATAACCCAAAAAGGAAGAGTGTGGGGATGGAACAATATTTTTAAAAAATACAAAAAACACTATACAGACAAGAAGAAAATGGGCAAACTTAATTTTAGTGAAATTGATGTAAGATTTTTAAATAAAAACATTGCTCAGGCTTATGGTAAATGGCAAGTGCAAACTGATACTGCTTTTGGTAGTGTTTTTTCTGTTTTTTTACGAAAAAATAAAAACAATTGGTTGATTTTTATTGACCATACTTGGTGATTTTATCGTTATTTCAACAGGTTTATAAAATCAGAAAATTTGGCTAAATGTAAAAAATCAAATAATTTCTAATATAGAATTCGTATCAATAAAGAACCAAACGAGTTGCAAAATTTCCTTTTGAGTTTTGTACTTTTATAAAATAAATGCCTTGGCTTAATTTTAACTCATTTTTAAAATCAATAGTCAACTCTTCACTATTTGAATGTGCTTTATAAATTAGTTTTGATCGGCTATCGTATAAAGCAATATCATTGTTTAAATCATTAAAAATCAATGTCACTTTATCAAAACTAGGGTTTGGAAAAATATTGAAATTTTTAACATTTTTTAAATCTGCAAAAGATGTGAAATCTACTTTAAAACTTAAAATTAGAGTGTCGTTGTTTTTTTCGTTATCACCTATTAAATACCCAACTGCTCTTGCCCAAGCTCCACCTGTAAAATCAAACTTCAAAGTGCTGTCAAAAGCAATAATTTTAGTTTCGTCTTTGCCTAAATCAATATCAACTGTTTGTTGCCAAATTATATTTGTTGTTTCATAAATTCTTAGGTTTATAGAAGTATTTACAATTGGAACTAAGCCTTTGTTTGAGATTTTTAAACGCGGTTTGTAAATTTTATCCTTATAGCAATAATTGTATTTGTCAGGAAACGAAAAACTGTCAAGCGACAAATCATAAGGCTTTATAATTTTAAAGTTCCACGATGTGCTATCGTTGCTGTTGTTTTGATCTAATGGTGCATTAGATATTGCTTTTAGTTCAAAATCACCGGTTTGTTTTAGGCTAATAAAACTATCGGGCATCCACGAGTTGCTTTCAAATTTTCCTAAGGAATCAAAATTTTTGATAATAGTTTTATAAATATTGCCATTTTTGAATAGTTTTAAAATAACATTAAAGGTATCAGAATAAGAATTTGAGCCATAATTTTTAATAAGAATTTGTGGTATAAAAAATTTGTTTTCGTATGTAAAAACTTGCCCTTTAGATATATTTCCAGTTGTATCAATGGTTATATCATAATTTCGTCGAATTATGAATTTTGATATTAAGGTATCGTTTGTGTTATTAATATCTCCCTGAAGTTTATTAATAATTTTACAATTATATGAACCGGTTTGGCTTATTGAAAGTTGTTTCGGAAATGTAATATAAACAGATGTATTATATGAAATATTGCCGATGTGCCGAGCCGAATCTTTATACAAAACAGAATCTGTATTTGAAATTTCAATATAGAAGTAACCAGGATTTGATATTGTTTGAGAACCTTCGTTTTTTACTAAAATTACAGGATTTATGGGCAATGATTCAATTGAAATTATTGAGTCATTTGCCGGTAAAATAATTTTAGTTATTGAAAAATCTCTGTTGGGTAAAACTTTAAAAAAAGATGTAAGTGTATCGTTTGATATTTCTTGGTCAGCATTTAGCATTGTTTTAATAAAAATCTTGTAAATGCCATATTTCATTGGGATTACAAATTTTTTATATATCAACTGTGTTTGAGAATAGCCGCCAAGTTGAGTAGATAATGTATCGTTATATACTTCAGTGCCTGTGTGGTCGTAAATAAAAATTTGTGTTTTGAATGGTATTATTTGAGTTTTTAGTCCGTAATTCATTATTGTAGCTTTTGGAAGCAGTAATGCTCCCATTGCATAAACTGATGTAGCAAGTGGATTATCAATTTTCAAAGGAGAAACATCGTTTGATTTTTGAAATTCTACATTGTTCCTTATTGTATCATTGTACGGAATACTATCTTTTATAGTTATAAAGCATTCGGCTACAAATACCCCAATATTTTTTGGAACATATTTGCTAAAAGTTATGATATCTTGTTTGCCTGCAAGGAGTGATTTTACAAGGGTTTCGGTATAAATTACAGATGTGTCATTTTTAAGTCTGAATGTTATTTTAAAATTACTTTTTGATACAGTTCCCAAGTTATTTATTCTTACCGTCGGATAAATTGTATCAATATTGTATTCGAAAATACTGTAGTCGGCAGGGGAGTACATTATATCTGCAGCTAAATCGTGCCTTACCGAAACTTTAAATAAATGGCTTAAAATGTTGTTATCTGTAACTCTGTCGTTTGGTAATTTAGCTGTAATTGTAATTTTATGATCGCCTAAATTATATAACCTGAAAAGTGTATCAAAATATACAGTTTTAGTTTCGCCTGATTTTAGTGTTATTTTTTTGATTGATTTGTACTCGGTAATACCATAAATATTTTCAATTTTACATTCAATTTCGAAGGGTGAATTTTGGTCATCTATGCCAAAATTTGTAATTTTTGCAATCGGGCCAATTGAGTCTTTTATACTGTATTCAATATCTTGATTTGCTTTTGGAAATAAAATTTCGACAGGCGAAACATCATTTTTTACTTGTATTCTTGGTTGGATATTGAATTTATAAGGGAAACCCGGATAAAAAGGTGTCCATACTGTATCGCCCATTGGTTCAGTAAAATAAAATGCATCGGGTCTAACAGGGTCTTCTTCTTGATACGAAAATGCCACATTTGATGTAGTGTTCTGCCTTATACCTACAAAAAAACCTCCACTTACTTTCACTCTTGGATTTACAGGTAAAATATAGCTTCCTGCTTTTGAGGTAAGAGAGTCTGACATAAAAAGTACTTTGCCAGGGAAACCACCTTTACGGCTATCGTCCCAAATGCCTACTCTGAATCCACGTCCTGTTGAACTAAAATCTACGGTAATCTGATTAATATAATTTCCTGTATCTGTAAAAAATTTAGCAACAAAGTCACCAGTTGCACCATTAAATCCTATCCCGCCTGCATTGCTTGTAAAAGGGTCGGCATGTGAATACACATTATAATTTATTAATCTTTTTATAGTATCATAATTATTGTCTTTAAAATCGTCGTCCGATAGTTTTATTAATACATAATCTTCGCCTGACGAATCGGGTTTGAATTTTCCAAATTTGAAAATTTTATCGCTCCATGGATATATAGAATCAATTTTAATTGTATCATAATGTGTATTTGCTCCTTCAATTTTTAAGTAAAGTTTAGAGTTTTTAATAATTTTTTTACCACGGTTGCCAATTAAAACTTTTATTGAATCGTATACTCCTGCAAGCAGTGGAACTCTACCTAAACAATATGTTTTTAAAACTTCAAGATTATTTTGATATCGTGGAAAATTAATAATTACATGTGGTTTTCTCACATCCGAATATTTGGTTGTATCAGGGGCAAAGCCTGCACCAATATTGTATTTTCCTTCGTTTCGCGATTTAAAATCAGGAACCGTAAAATTGTTTTCGTAAGCCCAGTAAGTATTTGTAACTTGTTTTGAGTATTGTATGTAAGAAAACAAAATTTCAAGATTTTTTCCTTTTGTGGTATCAAATCTAAATTTGTTTTTGTTAAAGAAGAATGTTTTATATTCAGTAACGCCATTCAGTAATGATATAGGGTTTTCATCGTAAACTAAAATCGCTGTGTTTTTTTCGTTTGTCCAATTGAGATTTGATGCTGAAAAGGTATCATTTCCAGTAATTTTTAGGTATATTTTTAAATTCATATATCCTTTTCCAGGATTATCTGCAATTGCATAAAATGATAGGCTGCTAATAGAGTCACCATGGTTTAATCCTATTAAAACTGAATTATTGTAAATAAATGCTTGTATGCTGAAAGCCGTGTCGTACAAAGGTGTATTAAACATTGGCCCATAAGCATTAGAACCTGTGTAACTGCCTTGACCTACTTTTACAGATTGTGAAAATGATAGGTATGGATACAGTAAAAAGATAAGTAATAGTATTTTAATTTTCATTTTTCAGTTTGTTACTGAACTTATTTAAACAAACCTAATAATAATTAGTTTAAAATAAAAATAAGAAATACTAATTTATGAAAATATGAATTAAAAATTAATTAGAAAACAAAAACAAATTGAATTATGCTTCGCCAACGGGACCACCAAAATTCATCGGAAATCCATGTTTACCTTCTTGAATTTCAATAGTTCCAAATATGTCCTCAAATTTATTGATATTGTCGCTCAATGCCAACAATAATCTTTTAGCATGTTGAGGCATAAGTACAATTCTTGATTTAACTTTTGCTTTTGGAACTCCAGGAAGAATTCTGGCAAAATCTATAATAAATTCTGAATTTGAATGTGAAATTATAGCGAAGTTTGAATAAGTACCTTCAGCTATTTCTTCTGACAATTCTATTTCTAATTGGTTTTCTTTTTGTTCTTTGTTTGACATAGCTTTTTTTAATTGCTTACTTCTATTTCTTCTTCTTTATCGCTGCCTTTTGAAGCCATTAACAATTCATATTCTTCTTGCGAACCAACAACAATATTTTGATAATTTCTTAAACCTGTACCAGCCGGAATTAAATGCCCTGTAATTACATTTTCTTTCAAACCGAGCATTAAGTCAATTTTTCCGGCAATGGCTGCTTCATTTAATACTTTTGTTGTTTCCTGGAATGAAGCTGCACTTAACCAACTGTATGTACCAAGCGATGCTCTAGTTATACCCATAAGTATTGGCGATGATGTAGCAGGAACTGCATCTCTAACCTGAATAGTCTTCATATCTCTGCGTTTTAGCATTGAGTTTTCGTCTCTTAGTTTACGAAGACTTACAATCTGTCCTGGCTTCATATTTATGCTTTCTCCAGCATCTACAATTACTTTTTGGTCATAAATCCAATCATTTTCTTCTTTAAATTCAAATTTTTCAACATATTCTCCCTCAAGAAACTTAGTATCACCTGGTTCTACAATCTGAACTTTTTGCATCATCTGGCGAACGATTACTTCAATGTGCTTATCATTAATTTTTACACCCTGCAAGCGGTAAACTTCTTGGATACCATTGAGAATGTATCTTTGAACGGCACCTGGACCCTGAATATTTAAAATATCCTGAGGTGTAATAGCTCCGTCAGACAATGGGTACCCTGCTTTTATAAAGTCGCCATCTTGTACCAAAATATGTTTTGATAATGGAACTAAGTATCTTTTCTTAGCGCCATCTTTTGGCTCTATTACAATTTCTCGGTTTCCTCTTTTTATACCACCATATTGTACTATACCTTCTATTTCTGATACTATTGCAGGATTTGAAGGATTTCGTGCTTCGAAAAGTTCTGTTACTCTTGGCAAACCGCCTGTGATATCGCTTGTTTTGCCTAATGTTCTTGGTATTTTAACAAGAATTTTACCTGCTTTAATTTTTTCACCGTTTTCTACAACAATATGAGCACCTACCGGCAGGTTGAATTCTTTAATTAATTCATCGCCTTTTCCTAAAATGTGAAGTGAAGGTATAAGTTTTTTATCTTTACTTTCGATCATCAGTTTTTCAACGTGACCGGTTTGTTCATCTATTTCTTCTCTATAAGTTAAACCATCAACAACATCTTTATAAACTATTTTACCTGGTATATCACTTACAATTACTGCATTAAATGGGTCCCATTTGCATATTTCATCACCTTTTTCAATTTTTTGACCATTTTCTACAAGTAAATGTGCCCCATAAGGAATATTCATAGTTATAATTGGATCGGCTTCAATTGAATCCATAATTCTAACTTCTCCCGAACGACCAATTACTACTACTATTGGCTCTCCTTCATCATTAGTTGTATTTACTGTTTTTATTCCGTCAAATTCAATTTTGCCTTTGAATTTGGCAAAAAGTGTTGATTCTGATGCTATACCGGCTGCAGCACCACCAGTGTGAAAGGTTCTCAAAGTAAGCTGGGTACCAGGTTCTCCAATAGATTGAGCTGCAATTACTCCAACTGATTCGCCTGTTTGAACTATTCTGCCTGTTGCCAAATTTCTACCATAGCATTTAATACAAACACCTGTTTTTGCTTCGCATGTAAGCACTGAGCGTATTTCTACTGTTTCAATTGGCGAATTTTCAATTTGTTCGCAAATATCTTCGTTTAACTCTGTTCCTGCTGGGCAAATAAGTTCACCGTTTAATGGATTTATGATGTCGTACAAACAAGTTCTTCCCAAAATTCTTTCGTAAAGTGTTTCTACAACTTCTTCGTTGTCTTTTAAAGCTGACATTTCTATACCTCTGAGTGTATTGCAATCGTCAACTGAAATTACTACATCTTGTGCCACATCGTGTAATCTTCTTGTGAGATAACCTGCGTCAGCTGTTTTAAGAGCAGTATCAGCCAAACCTTTACGTGCACCGTGTGTTGAAATAAAATATTCAAGTACAGATAATCCGTTTTTGAAATTTGATAAAATAGGATTTTCGATAATTTCACCACCGCCACCGCCAACTTTTTTCTGCGGTTTTGCCATAAGACCTCTCATACCTCCTAATTGTCTGATTTGCTCTCTTGAACCTCTCGCTCCCGAATCTAACATCATATAAATAGGATTAAATCCTTGATTGTCTGAAATTAGTTTTTTGATAAGTGCGTCAGATACTTTTGAATTTACCCTTGTCCAAATGTCAATTACTTGATTGTATCTCTCATTGTTTGTAATAAATCCATTATTGTAGTTGTTCCATACTTCTTCAACTTCTTCTTTTGCTAATGATACTAGATTATCTTTTTCATCAGGAACCGGAATATCAGAAATATTGAATGATAAGCCTCCTTTGAAAGAAAACTTAAATCCTAAGTCTTTAATATTATCTAAAAACTCAGCGGCAACTGCAACGCCAGAAATTTTTATAATTTCATTAATAATTTCTCTTAGAGATTTTTTAGTTAATAATACATTTAAAAAACCTATTTCTTTTGGAACAATTTGGTTGAAAAGTACTCGTCCTACTGTAGTTTCAATAAGTTTGTAAACAATTTCTTTGTTTTCTTTTATAAATGTTTTTATTTTTATCGGAGCATGTAAATCAATTCTGCCTTCGTTGAAAGCAATATTTACTTCTTCGTCAGAATAGAAAGTCATTCCTTCGCCTTTTACAGGTATTTCTGGGGTACTCTTTCTAATTTTAGTCAAGTAATATAGCCCCAAAACCATGTCTTGCGAAGGAACAGCTATAGGAGCACCATTTGCAGGGTTTAAAATATTGTGAGGAGCCAGCATTAACAGTTGTGCTTCTAAAATTGCTGCATTGCCCAATGGAACGTGCACAGCCATTTGGTCACCGTCAAAGTCGGCATTAAATCCTGTACATGTTAATGGGTGAAGTTGTATAGCTTTGCCTTCAACAAGTTTTGGTTGAAATGCCTGAATTCCCAAACGGTGAAGTGTTGGGGCACGATTGAGTAATACCGGATGGCCTTTAAGAATATTTTCTAAAATTTCCCAAATTACTGGGTCTTTTCTGTCAACAATTTTTTTGGCTGATTTTACTGTTTTTACAATACCGCGTTCAATAAGTCTTCTTATGATAAATGGCTTAAATAACTCGGCTGACATACCTTTGGGTAAGCCACATTCGTTTAGTTTTAACGATGGTCCTACAACTATAACTGAACGCCCCGAATAGTCAACCCTTTTACCAAGTAAATTTTGACGGAAACGCCCTTGTTTTCCTTTAAGCATATCGCTCAAAGATTTTAAAGGTCTATTCCCTTCAGATTTTACGGCATTAGCTCTTCGGGTATTGTCAAGCAAAGAATCTACAGATTCCTGTAACATTCTTTTTTCGTTTCTTAAAATAACCTCTGGAGCTTTAATTTCAATAAGTCTTTTTAGCCTGTTGTTTCTAATTATAACTCTTCTGTATAAATCATTTAAATCTGAAGTAGCAAATCTTCCCCCTTCCAAAGGCACTAATGGTCTAAGTTCGGGTGGAATTACGGGTAGCATTTTTATTATCATCCACTCAGGATGGTTTTCGTATTTGTGATTAGAGTTTATAAAGCTATTTATTACCTTTAATCTCTTTAATGCTTCTTGTTTTCTTTGCTGAGATGTTTCATTTGCTGCTTGATGACGCAACTGATAAGAAAGTTCATCTAGTTTTAATCTTGAAAGCAATTCCCAAAGTGCATCACCACCCATTTTGGCAATAAATTTATTGGGGTCTTTATCATCAAGGTAATAATTTTCTTTTGGTAAAGAGTCTAATATATCTAAATATTCTTCTTCCGTTAAAAAATCAAGATAATTTACACCATCTTGAGCTTTTATACCAGGTTGAATTACAACATATCTTTCGTAATAAATAAGCATATCAAGTTTTTTGGAAGGCATACCTAACAAATAACCTATTTTATTGGGCAACGAGCGGAAATACCAAATATGAGCAACTGGTACAACAAGTTCAATGTGTCCCATTCTTTCTCTTCTTACCTTTTTTTCGGTAACTTCTACTCCGCATCTATCGCACACAATACCTTTATAGCGAATTCTTTTGTATTTGCCGCAATGACATTCGTAATCTTTTACGGGACCAAAAATTCTTTCACAAAAAAGTCCTCCCATTTCGGGTTTATATGAGCGGTAATTAATAGTTTCGGGTTTTATTACTTCTCCAAACGACCTTTGTAGAACGGTTTCGGGCGATGCAAGCCCTATTCTAATTTGTGTAAAATTACTTTTTAGTTTTAAATCTTTTTTATTGAATGACATATTTTTTCTTTAAAAATTATCAAAAATTTATTCAAATGTTATATCTAAACCAAGACCTCTCAATTCGTGTACAAGTACATTGAATGATTCCGGAATTCCGGGTTCGCCAAGGTTATCACCTTTTACAATTGCTTCGTAAGCTTTGGCTCTGCCAATTATATCGTCAGATTTTATGGTTAAAATTTCTCTTAAAATGTTTGATGCTCCAAATGCTTCTAATGCCCACACCTCCATTTCACCAAAACGCTGACCGCCGAATTGTGCTTTACCTCCAAGTGGTTGTTGTGTAATTAATGAGTAAGGACCGATGCTTCGGGCATGCATTTTATCATCTACAAGGTGTCCTAATTTAAGCATATAAATTATTCCAACTGTAGTTTTTTGGTCGAAACGTTCACCTGTCAAACCATTGTATAGATATGTATAACCCCATTCGGGCAAATTTGCTTTTTCAACATAATCGCAAATTTCTTTTTCGGTAGCTCCATCAAAAATTGGAGTTGCAAATTTTAACCCCAATTCTTTTCCTGCCCAGCCAAGTACTGTTTCGTATATTTGTCCTAAATTCATCCTTGATGGTACTCCCAACGGATTGAGAACTATATCAACTGGTGTACCATCTTCCAAAAATGGCATATCTTCTTGAGGTACAATTTTAGCTACAATACCTTTGTTTCCATGTCTTCCAGCCATTTTATCACCAACTTTGAGTTTTCTTTTGTGTGCAATGTAAACTTTTGCCATTTTTAGGATACCTGCTGGTAATTCGTCACCTACACTTATTGCATAGTATTTACGCTTGTATTCTGTAGTGATTTCATTGAGTTTTAATTTGAAATTATTAAAAATCTGTACAATTAAATTATTTTTTTCTGAATCAGTAGTCCAATTATTGTATGAAACTATCGAAAAATCAACCTCTCCGATATTTTTCATCGAAAACTTTGTTCCCTTAGGAATAATGTCTTCGCCATAAATATTATATACTCCCTGCGAAGTTTTACCATTTACTACTTTGAATAATTTGTCAACTAACGTAACCTTTAGTTTTGCCACATTTTTTTCAAACTCAGCATCAATTTTAGTTAAATAACCTTTTTCTTCAGCTTTTGAGTTTTTATCTTTTTTGGTTCTCGAAAAAAGTTTTTTGTCAACAATTATTCCTTCTGTACTTGGAGGTGCTTTGTATGATGCGTCTTTCACATCACCGGCTTTATCGCCAAAAATAGCTCGTAGTAATTTTTCTTCTGGTGATGGTTCGGTTTCGCCTTTTGGTGTAATTTTTCCAATCAAAATATCACCTTCTTTAACTCTTGCACCTATTCTTATCAAACCATTTTCATCAAGATTTTTTGTGGCTTCTTCGCTTACGTTTGGTATATCGTTTGTCAATTCTTCCTCACCGCGTTTAGTATCTCTAACTTCAAGACTATATTCGGTAATATGTAATGAAGTAAAATAATCGTCTTTTACAACTTTTTCTGAAATAACAATTGCGTCCTCAAAATTGTAACCCTGCCAAGGCATAAATGCTACCATTAGATTACGACCCAAAGCTAATTCGCCTTTTTCTGTGGCATATCCTTCAACTAATACATCTCCAGCTTTTACACGTTGTCCTTTTCTTACTATTGGTCTAAGATTGATAGTAGTATTTTGATTTGTTCGGCTGAATTTTGTAAGTTTATATGATTTTACTTCACCGCCAAATGAAACAAGTTCCATTTCGTCAGTCAAATTGTATCTTATTCTAATTTCAGTAGAATCAACATATTCAACAATTCCTTCACCTTCGGCAATAAAAAGTGTTCTTGAGTCTAAAGCTACATTTTTCTCAAGACCTGTTCCTACAATTGGCGATTCGGGTTTGTAAAGCGGAACTGCCTGACGTTGCATGTTCGAACCCATCAAGGCTCTATTTGCGTCGTCGTGCTCTAAAAATGGAATTAATGAAGCTGCAATTGAAACTATTTGATTTGGTGCAACATCCATAAAATGGAGTTTTGCAGGCTCTACCATTGGATAATCACCTTCAAATCTCGCTTTTACATCATTTGTTATAAAATTTCCATCTTTATCAATTTGTGCATTTGCTTGTGCAATAATTTTTCCATCTTCTTCTTCTGCACTCAAATAAGTTACGCCGCCTTCTGTTTCTACTTTTCCTTCGGTTACTTTACGATATGGGGTTTCTATAAATCCGAGTGAATTTATTTTAGCGTGTACTGCTAATGATGAAATAAGACCAATATTTGGACCTTCAGGGGTTTCAATTGTACAAAGTCTTCCATAATGGGTATAATGTACATCTCGCACTTCAAACCCAGCTCTGTCACGTGATAAACCTCCAGGTCCAAGGGCTGACATACGTCTTTTATGCGTAATTTCAGCTAATGGATTTGTTTGGTCCATAAACTGCGATAGTTGATTTGTTCCAAAAAATGAATTTATAACTGATGCAAGAGTTCTTGCATTAATTAAATCGGTAGGGGTAAATACCTCATTGTCTCTAATATTCATTCTTTCGCGAATGGTTCTAGCCATTCTTGCCAAACCAACACCAAACTGAGAGTACAATTGTTCTCCAACAGTTCTTACTCTTCTATTGCTCAAATGGTCAATATCATCTACATCGGCTCTTGAATTGCTCAAATCTATTAAGAATTTGATAATGGAAATAATGTCTTGTTTTGTTAGAACCTTTGTTTCCATTGGTATATCAAGTTCGAGCTTTTTATTTATTCTATATCTACCTACATCTCCCAAATCGTACCTTTTGTCAGAGAAAAACAATCTTTCTATTATTCCCCTTGCGGTTTCTTCATCAGGTGGATCAGTATTTCTCAATTGACGATATATATGTTCTACCGCTTCTTTTCCTGAGTTTGAAGTGTCTTTTTGTAAAGTGTTTTGAATTATTGCAAAATCATTTTTATTATCGTCTTCTTTGGTAAGAATAATAGTCTTGACACCTGAATCTAAAATATCGTCAATGTGTTTATCCTCAATTACAGTGTCGCGTTCTATAATAATTTCATTTCTTTCAATTGAAACTACTTCTCCTGTATCTTCATCAACAAAATCTTCAATCCAACTTCTTAAAACCCTTGCTGCAAGTCTTCTTCCTACGAGTTTTTTTAATCCAGATTTGCTTACTTTAATTTCTTCTGCCAGACCAAAAATATCAAGAATATCTTTGTCTGTTTCGTAACCTATTGCTCTAAGTAAAGTAGTTACTGGAAACTTTTTCTTTCGGTCAATGTAAGCATACATCACGTTATTTACGTCAGTAGCAAATTCAATCCAACTTCCCTTAAATGGAATTATACGAGCCGAGTATAACTTTGTTCCGTTTGAATGGTATGTCTGACCAAAAAACACCCCTGGTGAGCGGTGCAATTGAGAAACAATTACACGTTCGGCGCCATTAATAATAAATGTGCCTCGTGGGGTCATGTAAGGAATTGGTCCTAAATAAACATCTTGAACTATGGTTTCAAAATCTTCGTGTTCAATATCATTACACGATAATTTTAACTTTGCTTTTAATGGTACAGCATAAGTCAGACCTCTTTCAATACACTCTTCAATGTTGTATCTTGGCGGGTCAATAAAATAATCAAGAAATTCAAGAACAAAAATGTTTCTTGTATCAGTAATGGGAAAATTTTCTGCAAAAACTTTAAATAATCCTTCGTTTTTTCTGTTTTCAGAAGATGTTTCGAGTTGAAAAAACTCTGCAAACGATTTTAATTGGATGTCGAGAAAATCAGGATATTCAATTACTTTCTCAATTTTAGCAAAATTAATTCTTTCGATTGGTGTGATGTATTTTGACAATTTTTTAAAATTTAAAAATTTAAAATTAAAAACATATATAAACAATGACAGACCCTCGGATATTTCCGGGGTCTATCAACAAACTTTTGAGATTAAATTACTTAAGCTCAACTTCAGCTCCTGCTTCAACCAATTTCGATTTGATTAGCTCTGCTTCATCTTTTGAAATATTGGTTTTAACTTCTTTTGGAGCTCCGTCAACTAAATCTTTGGCTTCTTTTAGCCCAAGTCCTGTAATGTCTTTTACAGTTTTTACTACGTTTAATTTTGATGGTCCTGCACTTTTCAATATTACAGTAAATTCAGTTTGTTCTGCTGCTGCAGCTCCTGAATCTGAACTTCCTCCGGCAGGTGCTGCTACAGCTATTGCTGCTGCTGCGGCAGGTTCAATTCCATACTCATCTTTTAAAATAGAAGCCAATTCGTTTACTTCTTTTACGGTTAAATTAACCAATTGTTCTGCAAATGCTTTTAAGTCTGCCATTTCTGATTATTTTATTTTAATTGTTTTATTTTTATTATTATTTAACTTTCTTTTTCTGATAATGTTTTAATTATTCCTGCTAATTTTCCTCCTCCAGATTTTAATGCTGATATAACATTCTTTGCCGGAGATTGTAAAATTGTAATAATTTCACCTATTAAATCCTCTTTGCTCTTTAAATTGTTAAGTGTTTCGAGTTTATCGTTACCAATAAATACATCAGTATCAATATACGCACCTTTTAAAACAGGTTTTGTACTTTTTTTCCTGAATTCTAAAATTGCTTTTGCGGCATCTTTGGCATTTTCTGAAAATAGTAATGCTGTAGATCCTTTTAATGTATCGGTGAGTTCTTTAAAATCTACATTTGATTTTTCGAGAGCTTTTATGATGAGTGTATTTTTTGCAACTTTCATTTTTACATTTTTGTTATAAAATACTCTTCTCATTTTGTTTGTATCTATTGCACTCATATCAGAAGTATCGGCAACATATACAAATTTATAGTTTGAAAAATATTCTGAAAGTTCGTCAATAACTTGATTTTTTTCTACTTTAGTCATTTCTTTCTGTTTTTTTAAATAACTGATTTAACATCTATTTTAATTCCAGGGCTCATTGTACTTGACATTGTTATACCTTTCATATAAGTGCCTTTTGATGAAGAAGGTTTTAATTTTACAATTGTATCTAAAACTTCTTTTGCATTTTCGTATATTTTATCGGGGTTAAAACTGGTTTTGCCAACGGAAGTATGTATAATGCCGGTTTTATCTACTTTAAAATCAATTTTACCTGCTTTTGTTGCCTGAACTGCTTTACCAATTTCAACGGTAACAGTACCGGTTTTGGGGTTTGGCATAAGGTTACGTGGTCCTAAAATTTTTCCAAGTTTTCCTAATTTTCCCATAATACTTGGCATTGTTATTATAACATCTACATCAACCCATCCTCCCGAAATTTTTTCAATATAGTCGTCAAGTCCTACAAAATCTGCACCTGCTGCTTTTGCCTCTTCCTCTTTATCAGGGGTACACAATACTAAAACCTTTATTTGCTTGCCTGTACCGTGTGGTAGAGAAACGCTTCCTCTAACCATTTGATTAGCCTGGCGTGGGTCAACCCCAAGTTTAACATCAATATCAACTGAAGAATCAAATTTTGTAAAGCTAATGTTTTTTACAATTTCTGAAGCTTCTTTCAGGCTGTATGATTTTGTCTTATCGTATTTTGCAATTACTGCTTTTCTGTTTTTGGTAATTTTCATTTCTTTTCTGAATAAATTATTATTTATCTTTCACCTGTAATACTTATTCCCATGCTTCGAGCTGTGCCGGCAACCATATTCATTGCTGAATCTACATTGAAACAATTTAAATCGGGCATTTTTTCTTCTGCAATTTTTTTAACTTGCTCCCAAGTAACCGAACCTACTCTTTTACGATTTGGTTGGTCAGAACCTTTTTGAATTTTTGTAGCTTCGAGAAGTTGGGCGGCTACCGGAGGAGTTTTAATTATAAAATCAAAAGATTTATCAATATATACTGTGATAGTAACCGGTAATACTTTTCCTTGCCTATCTTGAGTTCTTGCATTAAATTGTTTGCAAAATTCCATGATATTTACACCTTTTGATCCTAATGCCGGACCAATAGGTGGTGCAGGATTTGCCTGTCCTCCTTTAACTTGTAATTTTACAAAACCTGAAATTTCTTTTGCCATAATTTCTTATTGTTCTTTTTGTACTTGTAAATAATTTAATTCTAATGGAGTTTTACGTCCAAAAATTTTAACCATAACTTTTAGCTTTTTCTTTTCTTCATTTATTTCTTCTATAACCCCGCTGAAACCATTGAAAGGACCGTCCACAACGTTTACAAATTCCCCAACAATGAAAGGTTCTGCATGTGATTCTCCTTTTTCATTACTTTCGTCAACGGCTCCTAATATTCTGTTTACTTCTGATTGTCTTAATGGAGTTGGTTCTCCTTGATTACCCAAAAAACCTACAACACCGTTTATTGATTTTATAACTGGTACAACTTCACCAACGAGCAAAGCATTTATTAAAATATAACCTGGATAAAAGCTTTTTTCTTTTGAAGTTTTCTTTCCTTTTTTTATTTCATAAACTTTTTCCATAGGAATAAGAATAGTAGGTACATATTGGCTTAAGTTTTCACGCATAAGCTCAGATTCTATAATGGCTTTAACTTTTCGTTCTTTGCCACTAATAGCCCTTACTACATACCATTTATATTCTTCCAGTGATTTTTCCATTTTTTGAAATTACTCCATAAACTTGTAAAACATTTCGGTAACAAAACCGAAAGATGTATCAATAGCATAAATTATTATACTAAAGATAAGTGAAGCAACTAATACAATAAGTGTACTTGTTCTTAACTCGTCCCATGTAGGCCACGATACTTTGTTAAGAAGTTCATCAATTGTATTACGCCACAGTATTTTTATTTTTTCCATTTTTTTTCTCTGCACGGGTACAAGGATTCGAACCCTGATCTAAGGTTTTGGAGACCTCTATTCTACCATTGAACTATACCCGTTTTTAAAATATTATAATTAATCTAATATTTCAGTTACTTGTCCGGCACCTACAGTTCTGCCACCTTCTCTGATAGCAAACTTCAAACCTTTTTCCATTGCAATTGGATTAATAAGCTCTACGGTGATAGTTAAATTATCGCCAGGCATTACCATTTCTGTGTTTTCAGGTAATGAAATTTCTCCTGTAACGTCAGTTGTACGGAAGTAAAACTGAGGGCGATATTTATTGAAAAATGGTGTGTGTCTTCCACCTTCTTCTTTTGAAAGTACGTAAACTTCTGCTTTGAATTTTTTATGTGGAGTTACTGATTTTGGAGCACAAATAACCATACCTCTTCTGATTTGGTCTTTATCAATACCTCTAAGCAATAAGCCAGCATTGTCACCAGCTTCGCCTCTGTCTAATAATTTACGGAACATTTCTACACCTGTAACAGTTGATGCTAAATTTTCTGCTCCCATTCCTATAATATCAACGCCATCTCCTACATTTATTACTCCTCTTTCAATACGTCCGGTTGCAACAGTACCACGTCCTGTAATAGAAAATACGTCTTCTATCGGCATCAAAAATGGTTTGTCTGTCAAACGAGTAGGTATCGGTATCCAATTATCAACTGCATCCATCAATTCAACAATTTTTTCAACCCATTTTGGTTCACCATTTAATCCTCCAAGTGCTGACCCTCTAATAATAGGAGTATTGTCAGCATCAAATTCGTAGAATTTCAATAAGTCTCTGATTTCCATTTCTACAATTTCCAATAACTCTTCATCATCAACCATATCAACTTTATTCATAAACACAACTAAACGAGGAACACCAACCTGACGTGCCAAAAGAATATGTTCTTTTGTTTGAGGCATAGGTCCGTCAGTAGCTGCTACTACAATAATTGCTCCATCCATCTGAGCTGCACCAGTAACCATGTTTTTTACATAGTCAGCGTGACCAGGGCAGTCAACGTGAGCATAATGACGATTTGCCGTTGAATATTCAACGTGAGCAGTATTGATAGTAATACCACGTTCTTTTTCTTCAGGCGCCGAATCAATTGATTCGAATGATCTTGCTTCAGATAAACCTCTTTCTGCCAATACTTTTGTGATTGCAGCGGTTAAGGTTGTTTTACCATGATCCACGTGTCCGATTGTTCCAATGTTAACGTGCGGTTTTGAACGGTCGAATTTTTCTTTTGCCATTTTGGTATATATTTAAGTTGTTTTAAATTTTTTAATTTATTTTATTATTTTTATATCTTAATTATATATTAAATTGAAACATTTTGTTAATCCCCACGGTATGCATTTTTTTAGAGCCGTTGAAGAGAATTGAACTCTCGACCTCTTCCTTACCAAGGAAGTGCTCTACCCCTGAGCTACAACGGCTTGGTAAAAAATGAGCGGGAGACGAGGCTCGAACCCGCGACCTACAGCTTGGAAGGCTGTCGCTCTACCAACTGAGCTACTCCCGCATTCTTTTAAACTAAACCGTGGGGAGTGGTGGATTCGAACCACCGAAGGCGTAAGCCAACAGATTTACAGTCTGCCCCATTTGGCCACTCTGGTAACTCCCCATGATATGTTTCAATATTTCAAAAAAACGTATCCCTCTCTGTTGTCCTACTCCTCACTTTTTTGAGCCACTTATCGGAATCGAACCAATGACCGACTGATTACAAATCAGTTGCTCTACCAGCTGAGCTAAAGTGGCTTTTTTTTCACTTTAGCTGACCGACTGATTATCCCGCAACTGCGGGGCTCTACCAGCTGAGCTAAAGTGGCTTT
>JABWCE010000001.1:0-274396 GCA_013359235.1 Bacteroidota bacterium | reverse complement strand
GACCGACTGATTATCCCGCAACTGCGGGGCTCTACCAGCTGAGCTAAAGTGGCTTTTTTTTCACTTTAGCTGACCGACTGATTATCCCGCAACTGCGGGACTCTACCAGCTGAGCTAAAGTGGCTTTTTTCTTAAAAAAATGCAAATTTATTTCTGCTATATTTTTAAGGACTGCAAAAGTATGGTTAAATAATTAAAAGTTCAAGCAATGAAAAAAATATTTTTTCTTTTTTATAAATGCTGTTCTTTTCTCTTTACAATCTGCATTTTAAGTGTTTCAACTACTTTATCAGTTGCAGTTTCAAATTTATCAGAAACATATTCTGTAAATATTGAACCCAATGATGTATTAAGTTTTATTTCTACTTGTTTGTTAGCTTTGTCTTTATGGTTGTTGAGTTTCAGATAAACATTTGCATCTATTATTTTACCTGAAAATTGTTCTAATTTTTCTAGTTTTTTTGTGATTAAATCTAATAATTTTTTGTCTGCGTCAAAGTGGATTGATTGAATTTTAATGTTCATAATTGTTATTGTTTGGGGTGATTTTTTATATATATATTTTTTAAATCCTCAATATTTACATGTGTATAAACTTGTGTAGATGCTAAACTTGAATGCCCGAGCAATTCTTTTACGCTTAGTAAGCTGGCTCCGTTTTTTAATAATTCTGTTGCATAAGCATGTCTTAATATATGAGGACTCTTTCTTCCATTAACATTGTATTGAGTAAGTTTGTTTTTTACTACTTTATAAATATATGTGGGGTTTAATTTTTTTCCTTTTTTCGAAACAAATAAATATTCAGTATTTAAATTTAATTGTTTTTTTAAATTTCTGAATTCTTCAATTTGTTCAGCAAGTTCAATAGGTATTGGGATTATTCTTTCTTTATTTCTTTTGCCAAGTACTTTTATAAGTCTTGAATTTGTATCTACATTAGATTCTAAAATATTTATTAGTTCATTTCTTCTAATTCCTGTTCCAAATAGCATACAAACAACCATATATTCAAGAATTTTATTGTAATTATTAAATGGTTTGTTGTCTATTATTTTATCAATTGTTTCGGGATTTAAAATTGGTGGAAGTTTTTTTGGGGTTTTTAATTTTGCAATATTTGATGATGGATTTTTATTAATAATTTCATTTTTTTTTAGGTATTTAAAATAAGTTTTCAAAGTAGAAACCTTTCTTTTTACTGATACTGCTTCAATTTTACCGAGTAACAAATTACTTATCCAAGTTCTTATTATTTCGTTTGAAACTTCGGTTGGAGTATAAATTTTATATGTTTGATTTAAAAAGTTTGAAAATTCTTCTAAATCATTTTTATAAGCTAAATATGTATTTTCACTGTATTTTTTCTGATTAATAATATATTGAAGAAATTCATTTATAAACAAATTGCCCATACTAATTAGCATGGGCAATTTACTATATTTTTCAGAAATAATAAAATTTAATTTTCCTCTCTTTGCAGCGATTGTTTATATGAAGCTTTTATAATTTGCTGTCTGCGTCTAATACTTGGTTTGGTAAACGCTTGTCTTTCTCTTAGCTCTCTAACAACACCTGTTTTTTCGAATTTCTTCTTAAACTTTTTAATCGCTTTGTCTAAATTTTCGTTTTCTTTTACGTTAACTAATATCATCTTTAAATTTTAGGGTTGCAAAATAAATGCTTTTAATTAAAATTTTCAAATATTTTTTTAAAAGTTAAAATCTTCGTTTTTCATTATATTTTTGCAACGCTTTTTTAATAGGGGATTTTTGAATGTAAGGCAGGTTTTAGAGCATTTTTGCAGCAGCAGTAAATTGCCATTGCTAATGGATAATTTGCGTGCTTACAGAGTATCTAATATAAAAAATGCTTATGGTAGTTCGTTGGCTTTTATAATTGCCGGTATTTTTTTAAAATCTTATAAATCCATTTTTGTAATTTTATCTGATGCTGAAGAAGCAGGCTATTTTAAGTCAGATTTAGATAATATTTTGGGTGAAAACTGTGCATATTTGTTGCCTGACCCAAATATTAGGTCTTTTGAACCCGATAAAATTGATACTTTTAAAACTCAAAAAAGAGTTGAAACCATTAATATTATTTCAAAAAAGCGAAAGCCATTTATTTTAATTTCTTACCCCGAATCTATTTGTCAAAAAGTGGTTTCAGAATCTGAAATCAATAATTCAATGATGGAAATAAAGGTTGGTGAAAAGTTTGATATTGATTTTTTAATTGAGTTTTTGAACGAATACAATTTTCAGCGAACAGATTTTGTGTACGAACCCGGGCAATTTTCGGTTAGAGGTGGCATAATTGATGTTTTTTCTTACTCAAACGAATATCCTTACCGTATAGAACTTGATGGAGCAACTATTGAATCTTTAAGAACTTTTGATACTTATTCTCAGCTTTCTGTTGCCAATCTTGCATTTGCCGGCATAATCCCAAATATTTCTGAAAATGTAATTTTTAAGAAAAAAGTTAGTATTTGGGACATAATAGAAAGTGATACTTTAATTTTTCTAAAAGATTTTGATTTATCTATAAATAAAATAAAAGATGGAATTATAACTCTTTCGGAAAAAGAAGGTTTTTCAAAAACTGAGTTAGTCAATAGCTTTGATACTCCTGAATTTATTAGGAATAGAATGTCAAATCATACTATAATTGAAACTGGAAGCAATATTGTTTTTAATACCGATCAGGTTGTTGATTTTAATATAAAAAGCCAACCTGTTTTTGATAAAAAATTCGAACTTTTAATTAATAATTTTACCGAAAATGAACATTTGGGGATACAAAATATTGTTTTTTCGGAAACGGGAAAGCAATTAGAAAGACTCCATTCTATTTTTGAAGATATTAATGCACATATAACTTTTACTCCTGTATATATTGGCATATCAAAGGGCTTTATTGACACCACAGGCAAAACGGCGTATTATACCGAACATCAGATTTTTAATAAATTTTATAAATATAAAACCCAGATACGCTATACACGAAGCCAATCTTTGACTTTAAGAGAATTGAGAGACCTTGTACCAGGTGATTATGTTGTACATATTGACCATGGCATTGGAAAATTTGAAGGTTTGCAAAAAATTGAAATGGCAGGTACAATGCAAGAAGCTGTAAGAATAAGATATAAAAATGATGACTTACTTTATGTAAATATTCATTCGCTTCACAAAATTTCAAAATATACCGGAAAAGATGGCGCAGAGCCAGTTCTCAATAAGCTTGGAAGTGATGCATGGCAAAATCTGAAGCGCAAAACTAAATCAAAAGTTAAAGATATTGCAAGAGACCTTATCAAGCTATATGCACTTCGCAAAGCACAACCAGGGTTTAGCTTTTCAAATGATAATTATTTATTAACAGAACTTGAAGCAAGTTTTATTTACGAAGAAACTCCTGACCAAGCCAAAGCTATTGAAGATGTAAAAACCGATATGCAATCTCCTCATCCTATGGATCGTCTTATTTGCGGTGATGTAGGTTTCGGAAAAACCGAAGTAGCAATAAGAGCTGCATTTAAAGCAGTATGCGATAGTAAACAAGTAGCTATTTTAGTTCCAACAACAATTTTAGCACAGCAACATTATCGTACTTTTAAAGAAAGGTTACAAGATTTTCCTGTAAAAATTGATTATTTAAACAGATTTTGTTCTGCAAAAAAACAAACAGAAACTATTAAAAATATTGCCGAAGGCAAAGTTGATATTATTATATCTACCCATAAGATTTTAAGTAAAAAAATTAATTTTAAAGATTTGGGTTTGCTCATAATTGATGAAGAGCAAAAATTTGGAGTAGCAAATAAAGATAGATTAAAAGAACTTAAAATTAATGTAGATACACTTACTCTTACAGCTACCCCAATTCCGCGTACACTGCATTTTAGCATAATGGGTGCAAGAGATTTGTCAATTATTAATACTCCTCCTGTCAATAGGCAGTCGGTAAATACTACATTACACACTTTCAATAAGCAGATTTTAAAACAAGCAATAGAAAATGAGTTGAAACGCGGCGGTCAGATTTTCTTTGTTCACAATCGAGTAAAAGATATTGAAGAAATGGCATTGCAAATCAAGCTACTTTGCCCACAAGCAAAAGTTTGTGTTGGGCATGGGCGTTTGTCTGGTGATGAACTTGAAGATGTAATGTTAAAATTTGTTGAGGGAGATTTTGATGTGCTTGTAGCAACTAATATTATTGAATCTGGTCTTGATATTAGCAATGCTAATACTATTATAATAAATAATGCTCATTTTTTTGGTTTGAGCGATTTGCATCAAATGCGTGGACGAGTGGGCAGAAGCAATATAAAAGCTTACTGTATTTTGTTCAGCCCACCTTTGCATACACTTAATGATGAAGCTAAACGCAGACTAAAAGCTATTGAAGAGTTTAGCGATTTAGGTTCTGGTTTTAATGTAGCAATGCGTGACCTCGATATAAGAGGTGCCGGCAATTTGTTGGGTAGTGAACAAAGTGGTTTTATTGCTGATATTGGTTTTGATATGTATCACAAAATTCTTGATGAAGCAGTTAGAGAGCTTAAAGAAACTGAATTTGGCGAGCTATTTGAAAAAAAAGATTTTGAAAAAATTAAAGATTGCCAGATTGAAACAGATTTTGATATTATGATACCCGATAATTATGTGAGAAATATTAGCGAAAGATTAAGGTTGTACAATGAGCTTGCAGCAATTGAAAATAATGAAGATTTATTGATTTTTGAACTTTCGCTTGAAGATAGATTTGGAAAAATACCTGTTCAGGTTGCAAATTTGTTGAAAAGTGTAAAACTTAAATGGGAAGCAAAAGAAGCAGGTTTTGAAAAAATAATAATGAAAAAAGGAAAATTAACCGGAATTTTCACTCAAAACGAAAATTATTTTAAGTCTGATAATTTTGGAAAAATAATAGAATATTTAAGACATAATCCAAATGAAATGAGTTTAAAACAAACTAATGAAATACTTTCATTGAGATGTGAAAATATTCATTCAATAAATGATGCTTTAAAATTTATAAAAAACCTGAAAACTAATGAGGTGATAAATTAATATGTTTTAAAGTTAATTTCTATTTGATAAAACATTAATAAATCAAGCTATTTCAACCTTTTCGGGACCATTTCCTACAAAATCATTTATAATTTTACCATTTGAGCAATATTTTAACAGTTCGTCATTTATAAAATCTCTTACTTGTAACTTTTGCGAATAAGGATATAATAAATGAACGTTTGCACCGGCATCGAGGGTAATTGTCAAATTTAATTTTGACGATTTACGATATTTCCAAACGGTTTCAATAATATTTAATGTATTTGGCTTCATTAGTATAAAGTAAGGTTTACTCGTCATCATTAAAGCATGAAGCATCAAAGCTTCACTTTCGGCAGTAGAATTAAAAAGTTCAAAATCTCCACTTTGCAATGCAATATTTAAAAAGTTAAGATTTTTGTTTGCTTCATTAAATCTATTAATGGCAAATGGGTTATTATTTAAAAGCGAGTGCCCAATACTACTCGAAACCTCTTTTGCACCACTATCTACAATTAAAATAGTATCGCAAAAATTATCAAATATTTTATGAGCAAAATTGTAGGGTATTGCGTATTCATCATTTGCTTGTTCAAAAATTTCATTTTTACCCCAAAGTGCAATAGGTGCAAAAACTGAGCGACATGCACTACCACTGCCCAAACGAGCAACTTTTGAAGCTTTTTTATAAAACTCATTTGTGTCAAAATTTACTCCAAATTGTTTTTCAATACTGCAAAGGCACAATGCCAAAGCTCCGAAAGCCGAAGCTGATGAAGCTATACCGCTTGAATGTGGAAATGAGTTTTCAGAAAATATTTCGAGTTTGTATTCATTCAAAAATTTAAACATTTCATATATGTTTTTAAAAAAACTGTTTAATTTAGGTTCAAATGCAGGATTGGGTTTTAAGTCGAAGAAAAATGAAAATTCAAATTTTTCATTACTTGTTTTGGGCAATAGTTTAACTGTAGTTTTTGTAAAACATTCATTCAAAGTAAAGCTCAAAGAGGCATTAGCAGGCAATTGATTTCCTTTTTTTCCCCAATATTTTATCAGAGCAATATTTGATGGGCATTTCCACGATACTTGAGTCACTTCACAAAATTAATATTTTGTTTGCAAAACGCTTAAACTCTCTTTACTTTGCTAACAATTTTTAATAAATCAAAAGATGTTTTACATTGCAAAATTTTCGGCATTTTTATTAAAACCATTTATTTGGCTGCTTATTTCACTATTTTTTATATGGCGAACGAAAAATGCAAAAAAGAAAAAATATTTAATTTTTATATGGATAATTTTTGTTTTTGGCTTTACAAATAGTTTTGTTGTAAAAAAGTGTATAGAGCGTTTTGAAATGCCGTATCGCCCTATTTCCAAAGATAAAGTTTATGATTGTGCTGTGGTATTAAGCGGAGCATCAGTTTATGATAGTTTTTCACAGAGATTGCAGTTTAACGAATCGGCAGAAAGAATTACAGAGCCTCTTTTGCTGTATAAAAAAAAAATTATTAAAAAACTTCTTATAAGCGGCGGCTCTGCACAGGTTTTTCCCCCATATCAAAAAGAAGCGTTTTATATTAGAAAATTTTGGCTCGAAATGGGTGTTTCTCCCAGTGATATTATTATCGAAACAGAATCGCGAAATACATCTGAAAATGCCAAATATGTTAAAATAATTTTAGATAAAAATCCTGAATTAAAAAATGTTTTATTGATAACTTCGGCTCTACACATGCCTCGTAGTAAATATTTATTTAGTCAATATGGTATAGCGTGTGATTATTACCCGGTTGATTTTCTCATTTTACGAAAAGATGAGAGAATTAGTATTGGTGATTATTTTTTACCCAGTGCAAAAGCCTTGACTTTATGGGAAAACATTATTCATGAATGGGTAGGCCTGATAATGGCAAAAATTTAATAATTAAGTAAGTATATAAATGATAGTTTTAAGGTTTGTGCTCTGGTTACCCTGTTAGTTGTCAATTGCAAACCTTGTGTATCGGTAGTTTGAGTAGTCAATTTTCCAAGTGCATATTTCAAATTAATTTCCATTGGGCTGTCGCCTCTCATCATTACGAAACCCAATGTAGCACAAGGCAATGCAAAAAATTTGTTGTATTTGTTTGAAGTTGCAGTCATATTAATAATACCAACTTTCGAAAATTCAACCCCCGCTCCAATATTAAAACCAAAGTCTTTTTGTGTTTTGTATGTAGCACCATTACCTGTATTATATTTAAACAAAATTGGAAACTGTAATGAACCAAAGCCTTCGTTTCCTTTAACTTGTAAATCATCGTTTGCAGCCGAATACGAGCTACCTAAACCAAAACTAAATGGTATTGAAACCGAAAATGAATTGTTTTCATCAAATTCTTTTAAATTGTATCTTGGCTCAAAACCAATTGAAACAATATTGGTTTGCATTGATTGGTAAGGAATATAATCGTATTTTTTGTTGCCTTGATTGTCGGTATTTCCCGTAAAATCCCAATGTAATTTTAATGGTGTAATTAATATATCAGTATAAGTTGAAGTTGTAAAAGCAATAAAAAATTTTTTGGCAAAATCGTTTTTGTTTGATTTTGAGTTTTCCTTTTGTTCTTCACTATTGTTTTGTGCAATAATGAATGTATTATATAAAACAAACGAGATAAATAATATTAATGATTTTTTCATTTAATGTTTCAAATTTAAAATTTTTGATTTGAATTCAACATCACATTTTTTTGTATAAACGAATTTTTCAGATAAAATGTTATTCAAGTTTTTGTATTAAATTTTCTTTGTAAGCCAAAAACAAAAACCAGAAGAAAGATACAAGCACAACGCCATGTTGTCTTTCGAAAAAACACTCGAAAAACATACCAAATAATAAAAGCATCCAAAGCGAAACGAATGAAAATGATAATTTATTAAAACCCCAAAAAACAGGTAAAAATATAAATAATAAAAGTACTAATAAGCCTGAAATGCCATGTGTAGCTGCTTCATATACAAATTGGTTGTGAGGCAAAATGCGATTTTCAAGGAAAAGATTTGTATTTTTTAGTTCGTATTCTATATCCATGTGTTTTCGCAAATTGCCTGTTCCTACGCCAAATAAAATATTTTTTTCAAATATTGACCAAGCAGTTTTTGTTGCTTCAACCCGCATAGCCATTGATTTGTAGTTTGCGTCTTTTTGATTTAAGGTGGTTTTAAGGTCGTCAACAGTATTTAATACTCTGTTTTTAAAAGATTTTATTGTAAAAAAAGTCGTTACCGGCAAAATCAATATTATAATTAAACTCGGCAAAGCAAATTTCAAATATTTACGATTTTTTAAAGTTATTACAAAAATTAAAAAAAATGCAGTGATGTAAAATCCGGCTAAACCTGTACGGGCACTAAGTATATGAAGATTTATTAAGTTAATAATTGCAAAAAAATGTAGCCATTTAATTTTATAATCAAATGCAGCTATTACAGCTAAAAAAACCGACAATGCACAATAAACTGAAAAAGTGATATGGTGCATTCCGCCTGCAACCGGGATGTTTTTTGATTGTAGTACAAGTTTATTCAATTCTTCATAATTTAAAAAGTAATTTACAACGCTAATGCTCGACGATATTGAAATTGTAAAAACGAAAGTTATTAAAATGTATTTAACAAAATTTCTATCAAAAATCTGCTTTGCAAGTAAAAAGGGTAGAGGTAACAAAATCAATGGTAATTTTATTGAGATTTCTCTAGTCCAGTTCGAAAATTCATAAACTCTTGCAAAATCTATAGTGCAAAGTGCAACAAAAACTAATAGCAAAATATAGTAATGATTGGCTAACGAAATTTTTTTCTTGTTTGTAATAGCAAATGCCAAAGATACGGCTGCAATCAATATTCCCGAAATGCTTAACAATGCCCTTGAAAAGGGTATTGAAACTATAAAAATTAGAATTAAAACTTTTAAAAACTTTAGTAAATAACTGTTATTATTTTGCAAAACTGAGTTTGATGTTAAATTTATCTTTTTTACTCAATTCGAGAAAATCTGCAGTATTTTTTGTAATATAAACTATTACTTGATTGTCATCTTTTCGATTAAAATTTTTTACAACTTTTGCATATACAGTTTTGTTATTTATGGGATTTGTAATCAATATAATTGTGTTTTCAGGTGCATTGTGATGAATAACCCAGTCTTTTGTCTGGTCAATAGTTTTGTCGTCCATTACTTTTCCTTGCCCTTTTTCTGATACTTTTTCAATATCATATTCCGGGAATGATTCAACTTCTATTTTGTATTTCCATGGGATATTAACTGATTCTTCGCTAGGTACTTCATCTTTTTTGGTTTCTTTTTCTTTGTTTTTATCAGCTTCTTTAATTATATTTTCAATATCTTCTGTATCATTAGATTTATCATTTTCTTTCTTTTCATTATTTTTCTCTTCTTCTATTTTTTTTGATATATCTTCAATTTCTTTCTCAACTTTTTTGGTTTCTTCTTTCTTTTCTATCAATATTTCATCTTTATCTTTTTCGGCATTTTCTTTAGATTCTTTATCATTGTTTTTATTTGAATTGCTTTCATTTTCATTATCTTTTTTGGTTTCTTCTTCTGTTTTTTCGGTTATTGTTTCCTTAGGCTTGGACTCTGTTTTTTCTGTAACTTTTTCTTTAGTTTCTTCGGCAAACGGCACCAAAATATCAGTTCCTTCTTTAACCTTCTCGGTTTTTAGATTATTTAGTTGTTTTAAAAATTCAACGGTTGTATTAAATTTTTCGGCTATGCTGAAAAGCGTTTCTCCCTTTTTTACGGTATAAAAAACTGTAAATGAAGTTTTAGGCGAGTTGCTTGTTTCATCAGCTATTGACTTTTTTTCTTTTTCGGGCTTAACTTTTTCTTTTGGTTTGTTGTAAGTACTATTATCTTTTGAATATATTGGTTTTTTCTTTCCCCAAAATTGTGATTCAGTTTTGCCGGTAGGCACATATAAAATTTTACCTGGGTATAGGCTTGTTTCCGAACCCGGATTGGCATCTCTTATTGCTGTCCAGTGAATTTTATAACGCCTTCCAACGGCAAACAAACCTTGTCCGGCATCAACTTTGTGCAAAATATAAACTTGATTATTTCTTAAGATAACACCAGTTGAGTCGTCAACAGAATTTGCCATCAAAGCCATACCACCAATACAAATTGTAATTAAAAATAATATTTTTTTCATCATAAAAATACAATACGAATATAATGTAAAAATATTGCTGATTATTATTACTATTTAAACTTATTTTGCCATGTTTTTCATTTTATTATACATAAAAGAGCAGTTTTAAATTTTGAAAATTTTAATTATAAGATTCAGTTCAATAGGCGATATAGTTTTAACTACTCCTGTAGTAAGATGTTTGAAAAATCAACTTAAAAATGCAGAAATTCATTATTTAACAAAAAAAAGCTATACTGAATTACTTGAATTTAATCACAATATTGATAAACTTTGGTTTTACGAAAATTCTCTATTGCAATGTTTAAAACTAATAAGAAATCAAAAATTCGATTTGATAATTGATTTGCATAACAATTTACGAACTTTCATTTTTAAAATATTTTGCAATACAAAATCTGTAGCTTTTGATAAATTGAATTTTAGAAAATTTCTGTTGGTAAATTTTAAAATCAATAAAATGCCCAATTTACATATTGTTGACAGATATTTGAATACTGTAAGAAACCTTGGAATAATTAATGATGGCAAGGGGTTAGATTATTTTTTTTCTGATGAAACATTAAAAGATAAATTCAATTTAATTGAAAAATTGGGGACAGATTTTATTTGTATTGCAGTTGGCGGGCAACATTTTACCAAAAAGCTTCCAATTGAAAAACTACAGGTTTTGATATCGAGTATTAAAAGCAAAGTTGTATTGATTGGTGACAAAGAAGATGCAATTGAAATTTCGAAGATAGCAGATAATTTAGATGAAAATATTCTAAATTTCACAGGAAAACTTACAATAACTCAAAGTGCATTGGCAATAAGCCTATGCAAAATTTTAATTTCACACGATACAGGAATGATGCACATAGCAGCAGCTTTGAAAAAACCTGTAATAACTGTTTGGGGAAATACAGTTCCGGCTTTTGGCATGTACCCGTATTATGGAAAAATTGATGTTTTTTTTGAAAACTTTGAAGTGCAAAACCTCAACTGCAGACCTTGTTCGAAAATAGGTTTTGATAAGTGCCCTCAAAAACACTTTAGTTGTATGAATTTACAAGATATTAAAGGTATAGCCGAAAAAGCTACGAATTACTGATTTTTTTCTTTTTTCTGTTGTTTTTTGGGTAATTAAAGGCAATTGATGTAATTAAGGGCGATAAAAATATAAAGATAGTAAAAACAGAAAAAATCATATCAATTTGTTCTTTTTGATGAATAGGCACATTGCCACCCGAGCCAATGTATTTTAGAAGATATATATCAGGATTTAAATGAGTGAAAATAGAAATAAACAATTTAAAACCCAGTAAGCCAATAATTAAGAAAGCCGAACCTTCTAAAAAAGGATATTTTGTCATTAAATTTACAAATTTTACAGCTACAAAACGCATAGTTATTATGCCAATAACAACACCAGTAATTATTAATGTCATATTTTTGGTGAATGCTACAACTGCAAGTACATTATCTATAGAAAATGCCAAATCCATAAACTGAATTAGTATAACTGTTGCTAAAAATGGTGATATAAATTTTGTAATGTTGTTGTACAATTTGCTGTGTTTTTCTTTTTTACTCGATTTTAAATTTTCTCTTGATTTTTTTCTGAAATAATTAAATGATAATAACAGCAAATAAAAACCACCTACCGATTCAATCCACCATATTTTTAACAAAAACGAAGCTAAAAACAAACAAATTATTCTAAAGCCAATTGCACCAACCATTCCCCAAAAAAGCGCTCTTTTTCTTTGCTTTTCTGGAAGTTCCATAACCATTGATGCCAATACTGCTGCATTATCTATTGAAAGCAAACTTTCTATAACAATAATATTTATTACCAACAACAAAGTTGCTTCAATGTCATTACCTAAGAAA
Organism: Bacteroidota bacterium; assembly: GCA_013359235.1. GTDB lineage: Bacteria > Bacteroidota > Bacteroidia > NS11-12g > UBA9320 > JABWCE01. The sequence goes on along the minus strand of JABWCE010000001.1, from coordinate 262,233 downwards.
CTGTTTAAGATATCTTGCATTTTTTTTAATTGGCAAAGATATTTAAGATATTTAATGTAATCCTTTTTTTTTCTATTTCAATTTTTAAATTTGCTAAATAAATAATTAAAAAAATGGGAATAGTAAAAGAATTTAAAGAATTTGCAATGCAAGGCAATGTTTTAGACCTTGCAGTTGGTATTATCATCGGTGCAGAATTTGGCAAAATTGTAAACTCACTGGTAAATGACGTTATAATGCCACCAATAGGTAAGTTGATTGGCGGTGTGAATTTTACAGATTTGGTTTTTTCGCTTGACGGCAATACATACAAAACTTTAGAAGAAGCAAAAGCAGCAAGTGCACCTGTAATAGGATATGGTTCGTTTATACAGGCTGTTATCAATTTTTTAATTGTAGCTTTCTGTATTTTTATTTTGATTAAAGCTGTAAACAAGTTAAATAGAAAAGCTGCAAAAGCTTAATTACAGTTTAACTTTAAATTTTTGTAAATTTAGCAAAAAAAGATTTGCATATTTTATCCACAGTTTATATAATTGTGGCTGAGTATTTTTGTATTGGTAAATTTACGCAACCATAACTTAATTCTAAATGCCGTTTTTACTCAATTCCTCAATCAAAGAGTAAAATACGAGTTAGGAAAAATTTGTCCTCAATCACAATTTGAATTTCAAAAAATATACCTCGAAAGACACAAATCGCAAACTATTGCAGTAATTTGTGTGATATTTTTTCCTTGTACTCATTATGCGTTTTTAGGAAAATGGCAAATGCAGGTGTTGTTTTGGTTAACACTTGGCGGAGCAGGAATTTGGTGGATATTTGATATTTTTAGAATTAAAAAACTTGTAAAAAAAAGAAATACCGAAATTCAAAATAAAATTCTTCTTGAACTTAAATCGGTAAATGTTTTTGATAAAAATGAATATATTAGACCTGTAAGAGCCAAAGCAGTAAGGGTAAGAATGGCTTAGTAATTTTTAAAATTTTATTATTTTAATTTTATTTCCTCGTACAGTTGTTTTTGAAACAAAGTTTATGTAATAAACTCCCGAAGCAAATTCATCTGGCATTATAAAACATTCATTATTTGAATTATAATTTTTTATAAGTTTACCATTCGGGTTATAAACTTCAATTTTGTTTATTAATGAAGTTTTAAGTATTTCAATAGTTAATGGAGCAATTCCAATAGCAAAACCAAAACTATTTTTAATTTTTACAATATCTTTCAATTCAACTTTATCAGTGTTTATTAGGTACCATGGTACTGTATCTAAAATACCGCGATCTGTAAAGCATTGCCAAATTGCGGCCAAATGTTTGCCATTAAACAAAATACTGTCGTTTTTCAATATTGCTCTTGCCATTTGCGGCATATTGTTGTTTGGGCTTTGCTGAAAAAAAGAAGTTAAAACAAGGCTATCACTTTTGTTTCTGCCAAGTTTATCATACATACACATTAAAGCGGTTGACCATACTTCGCGGTCATTGTCTTTAATTCCAATTAGGTCTTTATATTGTTTTGATGTGTTACACCAAAATCCGTCCCAATATTCGTTGTGCCCATCCCAACTGAAAACCATACCTTTTTTATTATTGCTTAATGAGCCTGTATATGACATACATAAATAGTCAGACTGCCCTTCTTCCATAGCCAGTCTTTGTGCTCCAATTACATCAGCAATATTAGAAACAGCCGAAATTAAATGCCCAAATTCATGTATTATTACTTGTCCGTCTTCGGCATCGTCAATATTTCCTGTCCCATATTCTATTTCGTATGGATATTGCGATGGGTCGCAAAAACTATTATCATCACCATTTGAACCGTGACTATCAACATAAGCAGAATCAAGCATATCGGCAAAACCTGATTTATCCAGATAGTTATACATAGTGTTTATGTGGTAATAAACATTTATGTCTTCAAATCCACTTTGATTTCGGGTGTAATTCAAAAAAGTATCAGTCGGGGTAATAGGTTCAATTGATGGGTCGTGAAGATTTTTTATGGTAAGTAAACCATTTGTTAGATAAAATTTACCATTTTCAAATTTCAAAGGTACTCTTACCTTACTTCTTGCATTTTGGAGCGAAGTATTATCTAAATCATTGTTATCTTTATACTCACCGCCATAATTGGCATTTGCAGCTACTATTGGATTGGGCAAATATACCATTGCAGAAATCATACTGTCGTATTTCAAATAATATCGTCTTTGGTTTAATGTTAATAATAATTTACCATCTGAAGTGTAAATGTTTTTAACCGGTTCGTTGTTTTGAATTTCGGTTTTAAAATATGAAAGCTTTAATCCGTAATTTGTGTTAACCCATATTTTATTTGGGTTTTCAAATTTTTCTTCATTTATGGTTTCAAAATTTGCTAATGAAATAATTGCTGAAATGAGTTGCCCGTTTTTATCGTAAATTACTTGTGCAGATGATTGAAAAATTTCTATCTCATTAATAAAATGCTTGAAAAACAGATGAGTTCCAATTGGTGATTTTTTAATTTTTAAAAGTTTTAATTCCTGCCTATTGTATTTTTTATTTAGAAATTGTTGTAAGAATTTTGTTGTTATTTCGGTACTTTCAAGTTTTTGGTTTGAATTTGTATAGGTAAAATAATGAGTTTCACTATTTACAATTCTTTCTTTTTCTTTAAATGAATAAGCAAAATTGACCGCAAAAATTATTAGAACAAAAAAAATAGATATTTTTAATTTCATTCAGTTTTAATGTATTTGACTTCAAAGTTAGGCAAAAAATGGCATTCTTTAAGAAATTTATCTGTACTTTCTCTATCAATGGCTATTTCAATTTCTGTTTTATTATTTGTTGCTATTTTAATAATTTTTGCTTTGTGTTTTTTTACAATATTGTAAATTTCAAAATCTTTTTCGGGTATTGAAAACAACTTATAATAATCATAAAGTTTTTTAACTATTACTTCAGCATTTTCAAGGCATTTTGAAGCCGCATTTCCATAAGCAGAAATCAAACCAGGAATACCAAGTTTTTTACCGCCATAATATCGCACTACAACAAGTAAAATGTTTGTAATATCCAATTTGTTTATTTGAATTAAAATAGGTCTTCCTGCAGTATTTGAAGGCTCTCCATCATCATTTATTTTTATAAATGATTTATCAGGGTGCAATATACAAGCAAAACAATGATGTGTAGCATCGGGAAATTTTAGTTTAATTTTTTCAATATTATCTTTTAGCTCTTTTTCGTTTGAAACGCAGAAAGCATAAGCCAAAAACCTACTCCCTTGTTCTGTAATTGTAGCTTCCGGAAAATTTGATATTGTTTTATATTCGCTTCCGAAAAGCATTACATTACATATATTTTAATCAAATTATCGCCTAAATAAAAATGTTCGTTTGCATCAGATTTAATTCGAGGTGCTTTAATACCATTATGCCATATTTTTTTGGTTATTATGTGGTATAGTTTGCATGGTAATCCGGAATTGATAAACGATTGTATTGTGTGGCTGCCACCTTCAATTAATACAGTGTTTATATTTATTTCTAAAAGTTTGTTGTTTATTTCGTCCCAAATATGTTTGTCGCTTTTGCCAAAATCAATTTTTATGTATTTAATATTTTCAATAGTTTCATCTTTCAATCCATTAAATATTATAACCTCTCTTTTTTGATTAAAAAAATTTAAACTTGTTGGTACTTTTAATGTTTTATCAATTAATATCGGTTTTGGTGAATTGCCGCTCCAGTATCTTGTATCAAGGTGAGGGTTGTCAATAAGTGCTGTGTTTGTGCCTATAAGTATTCCGTCAGATTCGCTTCGTAGTTTGTGAACAAGTCTGTTTGCTATTTTATTAGATAAAAATCTTTCTTCAGGGTTATTATATTTGTCTTTTCCCATAAACCCATCAAGACTTTCAGCCCATTTTATTTTAAACCTAACCATTTTCTTTTTCAATTTGTGGTACTGAAAATATTGATAGTTGAGTTTCAAACATTCATTGTCAAGAACAGGAAAAATTACCTCAATTCCATTATCTTTTAATACATTTATTCCCTTACCCCCCACAAGCGGGTTAATGTCTAAGGTGCCGACTACTACAGTTTTTATACCCGATTTTATTATCAAATCTGTACAAGGCGGTGTTTTACCTTTATGGCAGCATGGTTCAAGGGTTACTATTAAAGTTGAACCAATCAATTTGCTTTTATCTTTTACCGCTTTTATTGCATTTACTTCGGCATGTGCTTCGCCAAATTTGTGGTGATATCCTTCGCCAATTATTTTCCCATCTTTAATAACTATTGCCCCAACCATAGGGTTTGGAAAAACTTTTCCTTTGGCTTCGAGTGCAAGCCTAATGCACCTGTGCATATACATCTCGTAGTTTTCCATCAATGCAAATATATTAAGTATATTGCGAATTTTTAAATTCTGATTGTGTTTTACAGAGATATTAAAAGTGTTTTTTACAAAAAACTTCAAAATAATTACAGTTCTGATGAACTTAATGAAATTTGGATTTTGATTTTAGATTTTATTATTAAAAAAAACAGAGAATTTTTTGCTATTAATCCCCAGTATGTTTTCACAAAAAGTGAAATTGATTTTTTGATGAAAATTATCGAAAGGTTGATTGATAATGAACCTATTCAATACATTACGGGTAAAACTTATTTTTGTTCCGAAATTTTTGAAGTAAATCGCGATGTACTCATTCCGCGTCCCGAAACCGAAGAACTTGTGAATTTGGTTTTAAATGAAATTGAAATTGAAAATGAAAAAACACGAATAATAGATTTGGGAACCGGTAGCGGTTGTATTCCGATTACAATAAAAAAACACTATCCAAAATTAGATATTTACGCAGTTGATATATCGGCAAAAGCACTAAAAACAGCACAAAAAAATGAAAAATTGCTTACTGGCAAAAACTCTGTTCATTTTATGAAAACTAATATTTTAAATAAAAAATTTCATGCGTTATTTAATTCAAAATTTGATATCATTATAAGCAATCCACCATACATAGGCATAGATGAAAAAACCGAAATAAAACCAAATGTTTTAAATTTTGAACCTCATATTGCTTTGTTCAGCATAGGTGATGCATTGAATTTTTATAAGTGCATAATTTTTCATTCTGCCAAAATGCTTAACAAAAATGGAAAATTGTTTTTGGAGATAAATCCAAAATATTCCAATACTATTTCAAATATGTTATTGAGTGGTGGTTTTAAAAACGTATTGATAAAAAATGATTACAGAGGAAATGAAAGGTTTGCAATAGCCGAATGGAAATAAAACAATTTAAAGTTAACGGTAATTATTTTTTGACCACGTCCCTTAATATACAGAAAATAGCCAACATCGAATTGACTCTTAAGCGACCTCCGGTAACATCAATAAAAAAGGTAAACATCTGTTCCAATAAAGAGCATAGTAATTATTCTCCAAAGCAATATTTTGGTAATAATCAGGACGATTATCCCAATAATATTTTTCAGAATTTATAGACCAAGCAGACAAGCCAAGTTTTGAAACTAAAAACCATTTCTCAAGTAAGCGTGCCGACCGACCGTTACCATCCATAAACGGGTGAATCTTTGCAGTCCATAAATGAATCATCGAAGCATAGTAAAATACTTCTTTGTAAGACAAATTCGGTTTTAATAATTCTAAAATGTCAGCAAATAATTTGCTTAATTCTTGATTTATAAATTGTGGCTCGACAGCTAAATAAACAGGTTTGAGCGTTTTTGAATCTCTAATGCCAACTTGTTCATTTCGTATTTTTCCACGCAAATTGACAGGCAAAAGCTTTTTAGAAAGTATTTCGTGAATTTTAAGAAAATTGGTTTTATTAAAATTGTTTTCAGAGGCAAATTTGTATGCCTTAACTAAATCTTCAATTTCTTGAACTTCCTTTTTCTTTGGGAAACTTTTGTTTCTCCTGTTTCTGAAAAAACTATTAGCATCAAGTGTATTTCCTTCAATCTTTGACGAATATAGCGAAGATGCAATAATATAATATTCAAAATCCTCTGTTGTAAAGCTTGAATTTGACCTTAATTTATGAAACAACTCCAACCAGTCAATTTTACATTTTGACGAGTATGCATCAATGTAATCAGACGATATGAACTTTATGTGTTTTCCAAAATGACAAATTTACAAATTTAATGTATAATTACTGCTATCATCACATTGGCAAAAGCGGAGGTTCAGTGCTTCGTATGACAGATTTAAGTATAATTATAGTGCAGTTTTCCTAATAAACGGTAGAACTCAAAGCTCCACCTTTGCCAATACCCAAACCGTTATCCTTAAACCATAAAATTTTAGACTAAAGGTATCTTTTTAACTCTGTTTTTGTGCCTGCCACCTTCAAAATCGGTAGTTAAAAATATTTTTAAAATGTCAACGGCTTTGTTTTCGTCTATAAATCTGGCTGGGATACACAAAATATTTGCATCGTTGTGCAAGCGTGCCAAACGACCAAGTTCAGTATCCCAACATAATGCTGCTCTTATTTGCTGATGCTTATTTGCTGTCATACATACACCATTGCCACTTCCACAAATTAAAATTCCAAAATCGTATTGTTTGTTTGCCACAGACATAGAAAGCGGATGTGCAAAATCAGGGTAATCAACGGGGTTGTCAGAGTAACAACCAAAATCTTTTATTTCAAATTGCCCATTTATTGATGCAATTAATTTTTGCTTGAGTTCAAATCCTGCATGGTCGCTGCCAAAAGCAATTTTTAGTTTATTTTCCATATATACTAAATGTACATTTTTTTTGTTATCGTTTTACGAAAATAGTGTTTTACAAATTTTCGGTTAAATTTTTTTTTCAACTCTTTTTGTCACCAAAATTCCAATTTCAAACAATACCAATAATGGGATAGATACAAGTATCTGACTTCCAACATCGGGAGGGGTAACAATAGCTGCAACTATTACAATTATTAATATTGCATAACGCCTGTTTTTTTTCAAAAACCCTGATGTAATCAAACCGAGTTTTGCAAGAAAATACATTACAAGTGGCAATTCAAATATTAATCCCGTTGCTATAGTAAGCATTGACATAAACGAAATATAGCTTTGCATTGTCCATGTATTATTAATTTGGTCAGAAATATTGAACGATGCCATAAAATACAATGATATTGGAGATAATAAAAAGTAACCAAAACATACCCCTGTTAAAAAAAGTATCGAGCTAATGAGTATAATTCCCGTAGTTTTTTTTCTTTCTTTTGGTTTTAATGCAGGTTTTAGAAAAATCCAGAATTGGTATATTATATAAGGAAATGCAAGTATAAGCCCTGTTATAAATGCAATTGTTAAACTTATAATAAATTGCCCGGTAACATTTGTATTTATAATTTTAAAATTATACCCTTCAAAACATGAATCTTTGCTAAGTTTACACAAAATTTTATAGGTTATAAAATCTTTTGAAATAGGTCCAAAAATTACTTTGTTTACAACAAAATCGCTGAAAATGTATGCAAGTACTCCAAATAAAACAATAGCGAGTAATGATTTTATAATATGACTTCTTAGCTCGTCAATATGCTCAAAAAACGACATGTTTTTATCGTCATTGTCAATATCTGTCTGGTCTAATGGCATTTTTCAGATTAAAAACAGCCTGCAAATTTAAGGTTTAAAAGGTCTTTAGTTTAATTAATTAAAAAAAATAAAAGGTTTAATTTTGCAGTAATTTGGAACTCGTAAAGAAGTACTTTCACAACGCCGATATTCTGAAAATCGAAAAACTTGTAAAATTCTCAGAACTTATTGCCAATTATAATTCGAGAGTAAATTTAATAAGCAGAAAGGATATTGATAATATTGAAACAAACCACATTTTACATTCGCTTGCCATTGCAAAATTTATAAGCTTTAAAAATGGAAGTAAAATATTAGATATAGGTACAGGTGGAGGGTTTCCGGGTATTCCACTTGCAATTTTTTTTCCAGATTCCGAGTTTTTGTTGATTGATTCGATAGGGAAAAAAATAAAAATTGTTCAGGAAATGATAGAAATACTTGATTTGAATAATGCTAAAGCCATTAACTCAAGAGTAGAAGTACTAAAAATACCAAAAGTAAATTTTATCGTTACAAGAGCTGTTGCACCGCTAAGTAAACTTTATAACTGGGGAAAACACCTTGTAAATACTGATAATTTTAATGATTTGAAAAATGGTTTTATACTTTTAAAAGGGGGTAACTTAGTTGAAGAAAAAAATGAATTTTACAAGAATTTTAATAAAAAAGATTTGACAGAAATTGATTTGAGAAACTATTTTGATGAAGATTTTTTTGATACCAAAAAATTGATATACTTCAAGGTTTAAAATTATTTAAAATTTTAAGAAAATTAAAGTTATGTTTTCCTTAAGTTTGTCGTCAAAATAATGAAAAATATGTATAGAAAAATAATTTTATTTATCTCAACCTTCGCTTTTATTAATTTCAATTACTCTCAAATCAAAGTATCGTCAGCATTGCAAACTTATGATTCAATTAATAATGGAGAATTGATATATTACCAGTTTTCGTGGGATGACCCAATTGATGATTACCCCGAGTTTTTTCCATTAGCAAAACCATTAAAAGCTTTTGAAACTATTTGGGATACAATGGTGGTATCTGACGGTGCTTTATTTTTTATTTCATCTAAAAAAAGCAATTCGCTTTTAGTGGTTGATGGTATAGGTTGGGATTTGATGGATAAGGGACATTATGACACTGTTGATTTTCCAAACATTTCGCCTATTATCGTTTCGCCCGAATACAATTCGGTAGAGTGGCGAGGCTTTGGTTTTGCAAACGAATTATTTGAAATTGATACTTTTGAAAGTACAGGAAACTTAATAATTAAAGTTGACTCAAACAATAAAGTTCATATTACTTTCGGCGATTTTACAATTGCCAGACCAGATTTATGTTTTGAAGATTTTGGTGGGTTAAGACCATCTGTTACTTATATTGACGAGCTTGACAATGAAACTACTTGGTTTGTTTTTGGTGACCCCAAATCGCCTGCAATTGATACTTTGAGTGATACTGCTTTTTCTGCTTTGCCCGATATTGGTAGAACTTTAACTTTTGATTTTTCAAAAACAAATTTCATTTCGAAACAAAAGATATCAAAGGCTAAAATTTATCCAAATCCTGCTTCCGAAAAACTATACATTTCTGGAATTTCTAATTCGCAATTTGAATTTAGCATTATTTCTTTCAATGGCAAAACAGTAAAAAAAGGAATTTCAGAAAATAACACTATAGATATTTTTGATTTAAAAACAGGAAATTATATAATTAAAATAAAGGATAAAAATACAGTTCATTATTCTAAATTTATTAAAATTTAGGGTTTCAATATTTTCGAAACATCAATTATCAGTTGTTCGTAAACTTTGTACCAACCGCCTTCCCATCTTGATTTTCCGGATATTGATTCGTTGTGCCAAAGACTAATAAACAATCCGTTTACTTCTTTAACTTTTTGCAGCAATTCGCGGTTTTTTTCAATTGCTTTTTCAATAGAAAACTTAAAATAATGCATCGGGGTAATATCCATACTGCAAAAGGGATATAGCATTAATTTAGTTTGTGTTTCGGTTGATAAATCATAAAAATAAAATGGCGAAGCAATACCTGCTCTAAAACCGTAAAAACTTGTGTATCCAAGCGTGTAATCACAGTAAATACCTGTTTTTATGAGTTGTTGATACGTTTCGGGAAATTTGTGTACCAGAAAATGCTGGCGGCTTATTTCGATTGGTGAATAGCACAAACTCTCAAGTCGGTTTTTTTCAATATTTACAAGATTTTTATCATAATTTGAATGATAAGATGGGTGTATTCCAATCTTATACTTTTTAGCCAATTTTTTTATTATTTTACTTTGTTCTTTGTTTTTCCAGCTTATGTTTTTGTCGTATTTTCCATAATTGCCAACAAGCCAGAAAAAAATCACTTCAATACCGGTATTTGAATGCAATTTGTCAATTTTTTCAAATACATTAAAATCATCAGAAATCAAGCGCAATATGGTTTTTAGGCGTTGCAAAAAATCTGAGAGGCTTAAATTTTTTAAATCATTTAAAAAACCTCCCAAAGATCTAAAAAATCCTTTTTCCTTAAATCTGAAAGTGCTGTCAACATCTATCGTTGAAATAAATCTGAAATCAGGCTCATTAAAAACCAAATGCGGAAATTTTAATTTTAAATCGTCTTTTAATCTTTTAACCCAAATATTTACCAAAGGAAATTCTAAACTTTGAGTTTTGTACAAAATACTTGCTTCGGGGGGAAAACGATTATGAGCATCGGGTACAAAGCCTTTATACTCTTCGTAGCGGCTCACAAGGTAAAAAACAGCCGAAAACAAATCGAAATTCCAAATCAAGTCATTATTGGTTTCGTTACAAAACAGAATAGTTTTTTCACCAAAATTTTTATGGTTCACTTCAATATGCTCAAATCCGTTTTGTTTGAGTAAATTGCTGCAAATACTTATATTTATAGAGCTTTTATTGGTTTTTGTTTCAGAAAATACAATATTACTTTTTGATACATCATCGCAAAATGTAAAATTTATTCCAAGCATTTGCTCAAACACAAGTTCAAGCGTGTAAAGCAATCGGTTGCTTTTAAAGTCGGAGTAAATTAATACAAGAGATTTCAAAATTGATTTATTGTAATTTGAGTAATGCTGCTAAATAAAATCTTTTCAATAATATAACAAATTTTAAATTTGCATTAAATTATAATATTTTAAAAAATTGCACAAAACAGCACTTATTACCGGAATTACAGGACAAGATGGAGCTTATCTTGCCGAGTTTTTATTAAATAAAGGTTATGAAATACATGGCATTAAAAGACGCAGTTCGCTTTTTAATACAGACCGCATAGACCATTTGTATCAAGACCCACATGAAAAAAATCTTAAAATGAAACTCCATTACGGTGATCTTACAGATAGCACAAATCTTATAAGAATTATTCAAGAGATAAAACCTGATGAAATTTATAATTTGGCAGCTCAAAGTCATGTAAAAGTGAGTTTTGAAACGCCTGAATACACTGCTAATGCTGATGCAATTGGCACATTGAGAATACTTGAAGCTATTAAAATTTGCAACCTTACTGAAAAAACGAGGTTTTATCAGGCTTCCACATCAGAACTTTATGGCTTGGTTCAAGAAATTCCTCAAAAAGAAACTACACCATTTTATCCACGTTCACCTTATGCCGTTGCAAAACTATATGCTTACTGGATTACGGTAAATTATCGCGAAGCATATAATATGTACGCATGCAATGGAATATTGTTCAATCACGAATCGCCAATAAGAGGAGAAACATTTGTAACAAGAAAAATTACAAGAGCTGCAAGCAGAATAGCCTTAGGAATGCAGGATAAATTGTTTTTAGGTAATCTAAATGCCCAACGAGATTGGGGGCATGCAAAAGATTATATCGAAGCAATGTATCTTATGCTTCAACAACAAAAAGCCGAAGATTTTGTAATAGCAACGGGAATAACTACAACTGTAAAAGAATTTGTAAGATTGAGTTTTGCTGATCTTGGAATTTCGGTTGAATTTAGCGGAAATGATATTGACGAGAAAGGCATAATTACTGATATTGACAATGAAAGACTTGAATTTTTAGAAATAAAAAATCCAAAACTAAAACCAGGTAAAGAAATAGTTTTTGTTGACCCACGATATTTTAGACCTACAGAGGTAGATTTGTTAATTGGTGACCCATCAAAAGCAAAAAATAAACTCGGTTGGGAGCCAAAATACGATTTGAAATCTCTGGTAAATGACATGATGAAAAGCGATTTGAAATTTATGAAAAAAGAAAAATACTTGTTAGATGGCGGTTTCAAAGTATTTAACTATTTTGAATAAGAAATAAATAATTATGAATTCGGATAGTAAAATTTTTGTTGCAGGACATCGTGGTATGGTTGGCTCGGCAGTTTTAAGGGCTTTACAAAAGCAAAATTATACAAATATTGTTTTTCGTACATCTTCAGAGGTAGACCTCAGAGATTTTAATGCAGTTAAAACTTTTTTTGAAAACGAAAAGCCTGAATATGTCTTTCTTGCTGCTGCCAAAGTAGGTGGGATAGTAGCAAATAATACTTATAGAGCCGAATTTTTGTATGATAATCTCCAAATTCAAAATAATGTTATTCATAATTCATATTTGTATGGTGTAAAAAAACTTATGTTTTTTGGTTCATCATGTATTTATCCAAAACTTGCCCCACAGCCATTGAAGGAAGAATATTTGCTTACTGGATTGTTAGAGCCTACAAACGAACCTTATGCTATTGCAAAAATTACAGGTATAAAAATGTGTGAAGCATACCGCAGCCAGTACGGCTGCAATTTTATTTCGGTTATGCCTACAAATCTATATGGTTTAAATGATAACTACGATTTGCAAAATAGCCATGTTTTGCCTGCTTTAATCAGAAAATTTCACGAAGCAAAAATGAATAGATATAAGTTGGTTGAAATATGGGGAACCGGTAGCCCACTTCGTGAATTTTTATTTGCTGACGACCTTGCTGATGCAGCTTTGATGTTGATGAACAATTACAATGGCGAAAAATTTGTAAACATAGGTACAGGAAAAGATTTAAGTATTAAAAATCTTGCATTACTCATTAAAGATATTGTAGGTTTTGAAGGGAAATTGGCATTTGATAATTCTAAACCCGATGGAACTCCGCGAAAATTGCTTGATGTTTCGTTTTTAAATTCTTTAGGTTGGAAATACAAAACAGAACTTGAACAAGGTATAAAATTATCTTATGACGATTTTTTATCCAAACACAATTAACATTACTCTGAAAGTATTTTTTGAAGTTTATCAACAGCAAATCTTATGTCTTTTTCGGTTGTAAATTTTCCGAATGAAAAACGTAAACCTGTTCGGTCTTCGGGATGTTTTATAGCTGCAAGTACATGGCTACCTTTATTAGAACCGCTGCTACAAGCCGAGCCTCCACTTGCACAAACTCCTTCTATATCTAATTTAAACAAAAGCATATCGCCAATTGGGCTTGGCGGTACACTTACATTTAATACAGTATATAGGCTTTCGTTTTCTGTTATTAGCCCATTAAACCCAATTTGGGGTATTTTTTCTTTTATAAGATTAATCATAAGATTTTTTAAACTTTGAATTTTTTTGCGTTTTTCGTCTAATATTTTATTTGAAATTTCTAAAGCTTTTGCCAAGCCTACAATTCCATGAAGATTTTCGGTGCCGGCACGTAGGTTTTTTTCTTGTCCGCCGCCTGTAATCATTGGTTTTAGCTTATGAATATTTTTAATATACAAAAAACCGGTTCCTTTAGGACCATTAAATTTATGAGCAGAGCAAACAAGAAAATCAATTCCCAACTCTTCAACATCAATTTTATAATGTCCCATAGTTTGCACCGTATCCGAATGAAAAATGCAATGATATTTTTTGGCAATAGCCGAAATTGTTTTCAAATTGCTAAGAGTTCCGATTTCATTATTTGCGTGCATAATGCTTATCAAACTTTCGGGATATTTTGAGGCTAAAAATTCTAAATTTTCTAAATCAATTTCTCCTTTTTCATTAATATTTACAAAATGTAGTACCGCCATACCTTTTTCATTCATTTCTTCTGCTGTGTGCAATACTGCATGATGTTCTGTAGGAGATGTAATTATATTTTTTACTCCCAAATCAGTAACAGCGCTTCTGATAACGATATTATCAGCCTCAGTACCACCCGAAGTAAAGAAAATTTCTGATGATTTGGCATTTATCAGTTCGGCTACATTTCTTCTTGCTATTTCAAGAATACCTTTAGCGGTTCTGCCAATTGCATGTTGGGCACTAGGGTTACCATAGTAATTTGAAAGTACATCGGTCATTGCAGTTACCACCTCTTGGTCAAGTGGTGTTGTAGCTGCATTATCTAAGTAAACCCTCATTTTTTATGGTATTTTAATGCAAAATTATTATTAAGAGAGCAATAACCTAAAATTTTGTACAGCAATTTTGCAAGGTTAAATTGTGATATAATTTCGTTTTGGCGAGGGGCACATTCTACAATATCAAAACCTACAACATTTTTTTTAACACAAACTTCTTTTAAAAATTTTAGAGTTTCGTACCATCCCAAGCCACCAGGCTCGGCAGTGCCTACTGCCGGTATAACTGAAGGGTCAAAACCATCGGCATCTATTGTTAGATAAATATTTTCAGGAAGTTTTTCAATCACTTCGTTTTGCCAGTTTGCATTTGAGTTTATCTGATATGCGTACCATGTATATATAGTATCAGAACTTTTTATTAATTCGGCTTCTTCGAGGCATTGTGCTCTTATGCCTACCTGATAAATTTTTGCTCCAAGCTCATGAATTCTTGCCATTACAGAAGCATGACTGTATATATTATTGTTGTAACTTTGTCTTAGGTCTGAATGTGCATCAATTTGCAAAATGCCTATATTTTTATTTTTTTTATAAAATGCACTAAAAAAACCTAAAGTTACAGTATGCTCGGCTCCTAAGCTTACAATAAATTTATTGTCGTCTAATAATTTTGAGGTTTCATTTTCAATAAAATCAATTGCTGCTTTATCGCTTTTACCTGAAAAATCTAGAGGTTTAAGGGTACAAATACCGGTTTTTTTATAAGTTTCGCTATCTAATTCTTCGTCATAAAATTCTACAAAATGAGAAGCGTTTATCACTGCTTGTGGACCATTGAATGAGCCACTGAGGTATGAAGATGTGTGTTCGTAAGGCACACTCTGTATTACTACATTTGAATCAGAATAATTGAAAAATTTTTTTTCAGTAATTCCTAAATAATTGTTTTCGGTATCTAAAAAATCGGGCATTAAATTTTTTAAAGGTTTATTTTTTCACTCTTTCAACGTATTCGCCCATTTCGGTATTTACTCTTATAACATCACCTATTTCGCAAAACAAAGGAACTCTTATTTCGGCACCGGTTTCTAATGTAGCAGGTTTACCTGTGTTTGTTGCTGTATCGCCTTTAATGCCAGGTTCGGTATATGTAATTTCAAGTTCAACATTTGCAGGTGCTTGAGCACCTATTGGCAAATCGCCTTCAAATTGTACTAACACTTCCATTCCCTCTTTCATAAATTTTGATGCATTGCCAAACAAAAACTCAGGTATATTTATCTGGTCATACGATTCGTTATCCATACATACAAGTGCTTCGCTTTCTTTGTATAGATACTGCATTTCTCTTGCTTCTACTCTTACGGTTTCAATTTCTTCGCCACTTCTGAAACGGTTTTCCATGTTTTTGCCATTTTTCACATTCCTCATTTTACACTGGTAAAATGCTCTTAAATTGCCTGGAGTGCGGTGCTGCCATTCTGTAACCTGGCACAATTCGCCATTGTATCTTATAAATGTTCCAACTGAAATATCTGCTGTTGTTGCCATATTTTAAAAAATTTTTGCAAAAATAATATTTTTGAACCTGAATTTTTGATGCAGGGTTTAAATTAATAAAACTAAGAAATTTTTAATTAAAATTTAATCTTCAATATGATTGTGAGATTCGTTTTGTTTGCTGCTTATTGTGGTATTTGATAATTCTGTATGTCTTATTTTTCCACCCGATTCGCCAGCACCCCACAAAAAGTATATTGATACAAGCGAAACTACAAATACAACAAATGAAATAACACCACTGATTTTCGAGTTTTTGTACGAAAGATAAAGACCCATTGACGAAACTATACCTGTAATAATGCTCGACCACATAGCAAAATCAGCTTTTTCTTCGTGATGTTCAATCATTCTTTCATTTACTCCGGCAATTTTTTCAACAATTTCTTCTGCTCCTTCGCCACTCTTATTTGCTGGCAATACAAACAATGCCGAAACAATAAAAGTAAAATAAGCTACTTTTTTTACAGTTTCGTTTTTTAAAATTATACCGAAAAAAATTAATGCAGTTGCAAAAATACCTCCTAGTATAGGAATATGGTTAATTAATAAATGAATATGAACTGGTTCCATAATTTTTTAATGCTTTTTTAAAAGCCAAAATTATATATTTTCTTTTTGAAAGCAAAAATTCAGGAAAAAATTGTTCAGAATTAAAACAACATATCCTTTCAACCTTAGATTTTATGTTGTCAAAGCTCATAGGGATTTTTTTGTTGTAAAAAACGTTTCCGTCTCTGTAAAAATCCTTCGTTAACTTCTTTTCTTCTGGGCTACAGGCAAAATCCGAATCATTAAGCGAAGAAAGATTTACATACAATTGGTTTTTGTCCAATAGTTCGCAAAGGTGTTGTTTCTGGTGGGCAAGGCTCAAGGCTTTAAATTCTTCTATATGGGCATCGTGTTTTTTGATATCCACATTATAATTCAGGAAACTTTTAGCTTTCATCTGCTCCCAAATTTCCAATAGTTCGTTGGTATCATTAGCAGCTTCAATTAGTTCCATAAAGGTTTGGTTGTATTTTTTCAGTTCTCCGTTGTCTGTCACGAAGTTGGGCTCTTTCTTGAGTTATTGCTCAAGTGTATAATACAGGTTTATTTATATAAAAAATTCTTTAAAATTATTTGTTTCAAAAATATTTTTTTTGGCTTAATGAACTATTTTTTTAAAATTTTAAGAGTGAAAAAATTCTCTTTAAATTACCTGAATTGTTTCAAAAAACAAGCTATTGACAAATATTATAATTTCATAAATTCTTTATATATCTTTGCGGTGAGAAAAATGAGTACATTAAGTAAATCAAAGTTCTACGCAAAAATTCTGTTATTTGGCGAATATGGAATTATTCACGATTCAATGGGATTGTCAATACCTTTTAATTTTTATACGGGTACTTTAAAATTTACCGATTTAAGCGATAACGAAAGTGCAAACTCAAACAAATCATTACTGAAATTTTACAACTATCTGGTAGAAAAAAATGAAATTTCGGGTTTTTTGCCTGAAATGGACTTAGTTGCATTTGCCAATGATATTAAAAATGGACTTACTTTTGACAGCAGTATTCCTCAAGGATTTGGTGTTGGTAGTAGCGGGGCTTTAGTAGCAGCTATATATAGCCGTTATGCAATTGGCAAAATACAACCAGAAACCAACATCCATAAAAAAGATATTCTCAAGCTAAAAAGCTGGTTTGGCAATATGGAAAATTTTTTTCATGGGCGTAGCAGTGGGCTTGATCCATTAATTTGTTACATGAATATTCCAATCCTTATAAAATCTAAAAACGAATTGGATACAATTGGAATTCCGTCGCAAAACAAAGATGGTAAAAGTGCCATTTTTCTTATAGATAGTGGTACACCGGGCGAAACAGGACCAATGGTGAATATTTTTCTTGAGAAAATGAAAAATGAAGGTTTTAGAAAAGTATTATCTGAGCAGTTCAAAATATATAATGATGCTTGTATAAAAGCTTTTTTGAAACACGATTTCAAACCGCTTTTCAGCAATTTAAAACTTTTGTCAAAAGTTGTATTAGATAATTTTAAACCTATGATTCCTCCAAATTTTCATAAAATATGGAAAGAGGGAATAGACTCAAATACTTATTATTTAAAGTTATGTGGCTCGGGTGGCGGTGGTTTTATTCTTGGTTTTGCACCTGATTACAGTAAAGCATTGCCAAAACTGGAAAACTATAATCCTGAAGTAATTTATACTTTTTAATTAAAAAAAAGCATGTGACTTCTGCCAAATTCAAGATTTTATTAGTAAAGTTTTTTGCTCTACTATCAATTGTAAGGTGGCAAAATATTCTATTAACTATAGTAGCACAATATCTTGCAGCAATTTATGTATTAAACCCCGGCAAAAGTATTGAATGGATAATATTTAACCATAAACTGCATTTAATGACTCTTGCCTCGGCTTTTATTATAGCAGGCGGGTACATTATAAACAGTTTTTATGATTTGGAAAAAGACTTGGTAAACCGACCAGAAAAAACACTTTTTGGGCGTCTTGTAAGTCGTAAATTTTGTCTTAATTGTTATTTTTTGTTTAATACCATTGGTCTGGCATTAGCATTTGCTGCTTCATCACGCATTTTTATTTTTTATTTTGTTTTCACAATTTTGCTTTGGGCATATTCACACAAATTTCAAAAGATAGCTTTTGTCCGCGAAATTTCCGCATCATTTCTTTCAGTAACTTCGTTTTTTGCAATTGGAATTTTTTACCGGTATATCACTGTACCTTTATTTGTTTATGGCTGTTTTGCAATGATTATAATTTTTTCGAGAGAAATAATAAAAGATATAGAATCGTACAAAGGGAATAATATTTTCGGTTACAATACCCTTGCCGGAACTCTTGGAATTGATAAATCATCAATTGCAGTTATAATGATAAATTTTATTGCTGTAATTCCTTTGGGTTTTCTATGTATAAATAATAATTTTAATATTCAGGGAATATTTTTTTTAACAATACTTTTGGTTTTAAATTTTATGATTTTTAGATTGATTTATAAAAATAAAAACTTTCAAAAAAATGCTGAAAACGTACATCTTTATTATAAAGTTTTTCTATTAATTATTATTTCATTCGTAATTTTTGTCAGGTAAGTAAACGCTTTATAGAGTGAAGATGGTGAGTTTTTAAATTTGTAAAATGATTGTAAATTCCGTCATCTTTCAAATTGTCAATTTTTACAAAACCACTGCAATGAATTATTGAATTATTATCGAAAACTATGCCTGTATGAACAATTTCGCCATTATCGTTGCAAAAAAATGCAAGGTCGCCTCTGTTAATTAAATCAAAAGCTATTTCAAATCCTTCTTTTTGTTGCTGTGATGAATCGCGTGGCAAATTTATTCCACAAACTTTGAAAACAATTTGAGTAAATCCGCTGCAATCAATCCCCCACGGGGTACGCCCTCCCCACAAATAAGGAGTATTAATCATTGAGGTACTTTGTACAAAAATGTTTTCGATAATTTGTTCACGACTTAAATGTTGCGTAGTAAAATCAAACAATTCATAAGGTTCAATATCTACAATAGTTTCTGGGGTATAAATTTCAGCACCTTTTGGTAAATAATTATTTATTTCGTCCCAGGCAAAATCACCAGTATAAATTAGAGGTTTATTTTCATAAACAAAAGCATGAAACTGGTTTGAAGGGATAAATCCTTTGTAATTGTCAAAATCGCAAACAATTTTTAGCCAATCAAGACCAACTTTTTCGATAACTGAATATTGTTCGCCGTAAATTAGCTGAGTAACCATTTCGGCACGATGCGAAGGCTCTTTTCTTACGGCAATACAGCTTATATTGCAGTATCCTTTGTTTTCCATATTTACGGGTGTAGTCTGTCTTTTTTGGCAAGAAGACTTTCTTCGCTTTCTACTCTGTTTTGGTCAGGTATGCAGCAATCAACCGGGCAAACAGAGGCACATTGAGGTTCATCATGAAAACCTTTGCATTCTGTGCATTTATCGGCTACTATAAAATAAATATCGTTTGCTATTGGACTTTGCCTATCATTCACATCTACCTGCATACCGTTTTCGAGCGTGTAAGTCCCCGAAACAGTAGTACCATCAGCCATTGCCCATTCAGCACCGCCTTCGTAAATTGCATTGTTTGGGCATTCAGGCTCACATGCCCCACAATTGATACAATCATCAGTTATTATTATTGCCATAATTTTTTATTATTTTTATACAAACATATAAATTTAACAAATCAAACTTTTTAAAGGTTTTAAAAAATATATCAACCGATGAATTTTTAATGGACACAGTACATCTGAATTTTATTTATTTGAAATTCATATAAAAATATTATTTATTAAAAAAGTAAACCAATTTTTAAAGTATATCATTGTAGAAATTAATAATAGCAGATATATAATAATTCAGAGCAAAACTATTTTATACAATTAATCTTTAATTTGCATTTTGGTAAAAAAAAATGTTTAATGAACGTAATACACTTTTTGTAGATGTATTGTTGCCGTTGGCAATGCCGGTAAATCTCACATACCGAGTTCCGTTTGAACTAAATGAATTAGTTACCATTGGCAAAAGGGTAGTAGTGCAGGTAGGTAAAAAAAAACTTTATGCCGGTATTGTAGCTAAAATTACAGAAACAGTACCATCGGGCTACGAGGTAAAGTATATAATTTCTGTATTGGATGATGTTCCGGTTGTAACCAATATTCAGCTTGAGTTTTGGAAATGGATTTCGGAATATTATTTATGTACACAGGGCGAGGTAATGAAAGCCGCGTTGCCTGCAGCACTTAGGCTCGAAAGCGAATCACTTGTTGCACTTACAGAAGACTATAACTCAGTTGCCGAACTTGATGAAAAAGAAAATTTTGTAATTGAATATCTCGAAAAAGTAGGTGAAACAACCATAAGTAATCTTGCACTCTTGCTTAATAAACAAAATATACATAACCTTATCAAATCACTTTATCAGAAAGGGATTGTTATATTAAAAGAAGATATATCTGATAATTATAAACCAAAATTTATATCATGTTTAAGAATTAATCCTGCTTTTTCAGATATAGAGTTAAATGATATTTTTAATAACCTTGAAAAAAAATCAAAAAAACAGTTAGAATCATTAATGAATTTATACAGTTGGCAGAGCAAGTGCAATGTTGTTGAAAAATCAAAATTTATAAAAGAAAATGGTGTATCTTCTGGTATAATTGATACACTGGCAAAGAAAGATTATATTGAAATTTATAAAATTGAAAAGTTTTTTTTAAATGATGTTAAAGCTGAAAAACTTCCTGAATTAACCCCAAACCAAAATACTGCATTTGAAGAAATTGAAAAAGTTTTTTCAAAAGATAAAATTTGCCTTCTACATGGGGTTACTTCATCAGGCAAAACCCATATTTATTTTAAACTTATAGAAAAAGTGGTAAATGAAGGCAAAGAAGTACTATATATTGTTCCCGAAATGGCACTTACGGCTCAACTTGTTAATAGGTTTAAAAAATATTTCGGAAATATTGTAGAAATTACTCATTCAGGTTACAGCATAAATGAACGTTTCGAAACGTGGAATCATTTATCAGAAGGTAAAATAAAAATTATTTTAGGAGTAAGGTCATCAGTTTTTATGCCCTTCAAAAAACTTGGATTGGTAATAATTGACGAAGAACATGAATCAACACTCAAACAACAGGACCCGGCACCGCGTTATCACGCAAGAGATTGTGCAACCATGTTGGCAAAAATGTTTAATGCCAAAGTGCTGCTTGGCAGTGCTACTCCTTCAATTGAGAGTTGGTACAATGTACAAACCGGTAAATATGATAAAGTTTGCCTTACTGAAAGATTTGGTGACTCAAAACATCCCAAAATTGATATTATTAATTTATCAGAAGCACAGAAAACCAATAGAATGAAGGGTCCATTTTCCACTCAATTATTAGAAGAAATCAAAAATGTATTAGAAAGGCAAAAACAAGTTATAATTTTTCAAAACAGGCGTGGTTATGTACCCGTTACCGAGTGCAGTATTTGCGGATGGATACCGCGTTGTGTTAATTGCGATGTGTCTTTAACTTATTTTAATTCTACACAAAATTACAGATGTAGTTTTTGTGGGTTTAAAAAAGATATTGTAAATAAATGTGAAAGTTGTGGCAGTACGAGGTTAAAACTCATGGGATACGGTACTGAAAGGCTTGAAGAAGAACTTAAAATATTTTTTCCCGATTCAAAAATCATAAGATTTGACTCAGAATCGGCAAAAAACCATAGACAACAAGAAAAAATAATTAAAAGTTTTGAAAACAAAGAAATAGATATTATAGTAGGAACTCAAATGATTAGTAAAGGATTTGATTTTGAAAATCTTGAACTTGTTGGAATTGTAAATGCCGATCACAGCATAAACTTTCCCGATTTCAGGTCGGCAGAGAGGAGTTTTCAGCTATTTACACAAGTCAGCGGCAGGGCGGGGAGGAGAATCAAACCAGGCAAAGTGATTGTTCAAACATATCAGCCATGGCATAAGGTAATTGAAGCATTAAAAAATTCAAATATTACAGATTTATACGACAGGGAACTTGGCGAAAGATTAAAATTCAATTATCCTCCTTACTTCCGAATTATAAGATTAACAATAAAACACCCAGAAAATATAATTGTGATAAAAGCAAGTGATATCTTGGCTTTGCATCTTAAAAATTACCTTAAAGAAAATGTTTTAGGTCCTGAAAGTCCATATATTTCAAGAATTAGAAATTACTATATAAAACAAATAATAGTAAAGTTTGATCCAAAAATTAATTCTACTTCAAAAATCAGAAATCTCATAAATAATTCAATATTAAAAATTAAATCAATAAAAGAACTAAAATCTGTAATAATCACTCCCGATGTAGATCCATATTTTTGAGAAAATTCCTTGTATTAAAAAATATTTTTATTATAATTTGAATAAATATTTTTTACCATGAGAAATTCATTGTTAAATTTAAATCGAATTAACCTTTGTAAATTAACCTTAATGATTTTAGTAATTATTTCATTTTTTACTAAAGCATTGGGGCAGGCAAATGTTGGTATAGGTACTAAAACTCCAGCTACGGATGCATTGTTAGATTTGGTAAGTAAGAATATGGGGTTTCTTACACCGAGAATGACTACAGCCGAAAGGCTTGCAATCCCCGCTTCATCAAACGGTTTGTTGGTTTACGATACAGACATGGGATTGTTTTATTACTGGAACAGCACCGGCTCTGTTTGGCAGGCACTTGATGATAATACATCAACTAATGAATTGATACAAGGTATAACTTATGATTCTGTTTCAAACATTTTAAAAATATGGGATAGTGGAAATACTTATAATATTAATCTTAAAAGAAATTATTATAGTCAAAAATTAACATTTTCAAACGATACCATTTTTCTTTCAGGTGGCAGTTTTATAAAAATTCCAACAAGTTCCGATAATCAAAATTTGAACATTACAGGCGGAAGAATTGCAATACAAAGAGGCAATACAATTTATCTACCCGATAGCTCGGCAACCAATGAAATCCAAACTCACAGCATAACAGGCGGACATATAGTTTTGAGTAATGGAGGCGGAACAGTATTGCTTCCTGATAGTTCGACCAATGAAATCCAAACATTGAGCAAAACCGGAAACACAATAACATTGAGCAATGGCGGAGGAAATGTAACAGTAAACGACCAGGATTCAACTAATGAAATACAAACAATATCAAGAACCGGAGGCAGAATAATACTTAACAAAAATGGAGGAACTGCAACCTTGCCAGATAGCTCGGCAACAAATGAATTGCAGGTTTTGAGCATGAGCAACGATACTATTTTTTTAACAAATGGCGGTTTTGTAAAATTACCATCATCTTTATTTTGGAATTTAAAAGGTAATAGTGGAACTAATCCACCTTCAAATTTATCAATTGCTTCAAACGAAAATTTTATCGGAACTACGGATTCAAAAGATTTAGTTTTGGGTACAAATTCATTCAGTTCAATAAAAATTGATTATTTGAACAAATATACCGGCTTTAATACTACTTCACCTAATAGAAGTTATGTGTTTGTACCGGGTATTTCGGGAACTTGGCCCGCTTCG
This sequence comes from Bacteroidota bacterium, assembly GCA_013359235.1. Classification (GTDB taxonomy): domain Bacteria; phylum Bacteroidota; class Bacteroidia; order NS11-12g; family UBA9320; genus JABWCE01. The sequence continues at coordinate 238,545 of JABWCE010000001.1, read as the reverse complement.
TATGATGGCATTCAACTTAGGCATCCTACATCATCTCCAGCAATTACTTCTGGGTTATTAATCGGAATTGAAAGTTCAGGAACAAAAGCAAGAATATTTAACCAAGAAAATGATATATTATCTTTGGGTTCATATAACTCTGAAGTTATACGAATTGCAGCAAATGGACAAGTGGGAATTGGTCATTTTTCATCAAATATGCAATCAACCCTTGCATTGAGAGATATTAATGGAACTGGAAGCGGACTTTTAGTAACACACCCTGCTTATAGCTTAGATTCACTGGGTTTCAGATTTGCATTACACGGAGGATCAATAAATGGTAAAATATGGAATCATTTATACGGTGGAGATATATATTTTGGAACAAACGATGCTGAGAGAATGAGGCTAACTTCAGGAGGTTTATTGGGACTTGGAAATACTAATCCATTTTGCAAATTTGATGTTTATTCAAATACCAATCCTGTGAGATTCAGAAAAATGTCTTTTGGCAGTATAACCGATTCTGTTTTGGTTGATAGTTCGGGAATAGTTAGACATATTTCAACTTCAACTCTTTTAAACTTAACAGCATGGAAAATTACAGGCAATAGTGGAACTACAAGTTCTAATTTTATTGGTACTACAGATAATGTTCCATTGTATTTTAAAGTAAATAATACAATTGCCGGTAAAATAGATAATGCAAATCAAATTTTATTTTTTGGCCATGAAGCTGGCAAAAGTATTACATCCGGTATTTCAAATACTTTTATAGGCGATGATGCAGGCTACTCTACTACTTCAGGTTCAAACAATACTTTTTTGGGTACTGCTTCAGGATATAATAATACAGGTTCAAAAAATACATTTATAGGAACAAGTTCCGGTTCATCAAATACTACAGGGGCTGAAAATACTGTATTAGGTTATTTATCAGGTTACAATAATACTGAAGGTAATTACAATACCTCAATTGGTACTAATTCTTTATTTAGCAATGTTGCAGGTTCTAATTCTGTTGCCGTAGGATATAAGTCAATGTATTACTCTAACAGTTCAAGTAGTTCATATACCAACTACAATACTGCAGTTGGTTATGAATCACACAGGGGTTCATCTTCTCCCTCAAATAATACAGGCAATTACAATAGTGCTATGGGTTACCAATCTTTGTGGTCTGTTTCTACAGGCAGTTACAATACTTCGGTAGGATATCAAGCATTGTATAGCGATACATCAGGTGTAAGTAATACAGCAATTGGCTATTTTTCATTAAATAAAAATACCGATGGAAATGAAAACACTTCAATCGGAGCACGTTCATTGAATAATAATACAAATGGAGGGAAAAATACATCTATAGGATGTAGTTCAATGTATGAAAATACAACAGGTACTGATAACACATCTGTAGGATATAGTTCACTTTCAAAAAATACTACAGGAAATTATAATTGTGGTTTTGGTAGTTTATCACTTTCAAAAAATTTAGATGGAGAAGAGAATACAGCTTTAGGTTATTCAGCTTTACGCGATAATACTACCGGTTCTAATAATACTTCAGTAGGAAATTATTCATTGCTACATCATAAATACGGGGATGAAAACACTGCTTTAGGAAATAGTGCACTATGGGCAGATACATCAGGTGAAAATAATACAGCTATAGGTTATTATGCATTAAGAAACAATAAAAATGGCAATAAAAATACAGCATTAGGTGCTTTATCTTTGAGAAGCAATATAACCGGAATTAATAACACTGCAATAGGGTATTATTCATTATACGCCAATACAAGTGGTGAAAATAATATTGCATTGGGATACTCATCAATGCAACTTAATACAACAGGTTATTCCAATATTGCAATAGGAATTTATGCTTTAAGAAATAATACATCAAAGTCAAATCTGATAGCTATTGGCGATTCTGCATTGCTTAAAAATACTGCAGGCTACGAAAATACAAGCGTTGGTTCAAAATCTTCATTCAATAATACTTCAGGGTATCAAAATACTGCTTTTGGTTATAAAGCAGGCTATACAAATTCAACCGGGAACGGAAATGTATTTATTGGTTATGAGGCAGGTTATAATGAAACAGGATCAAATAATTTGTATATTTCAAATTCAAATACAACCACACCATTGATAAAGGGAGATTTTTCGGCAGGAGTTGTTACATTAAAAAGCGTATTGAAACTTGATCCTTTAGCATCTGCTCCTTCAGGTCCTTCGGCAGGTATGATATATTACAACAGTACAGATTCTAAAGCATATTGTTACGATGGAACTACATGGAAAGCACTTTGGTAAAACTTACATGAAAAAAATATTTTCAATTTATCTTTTATTTATTGGCATAAATTCAAATGCCCAGTTTTTTTCAAATACAAATGCTATTGCGATAAATAATTCAATAATGTCTGTCAATAATATGGATTTTGAAAATTTTGGCGATTTTTCAAACACTGGTGAAATTACAATCAACGGTAATTTTATAAACTCTGGGGTTTTTAGTTCGAATACATTAAACAAAAGCCGAATTTTTTTAAATTTAAACTGGAGTAATAATTTAACTTTTGTTGCAGGCAAAAGTGATGTGATTTTTACAGGATCAAACCAAATAATTGGAGGCTTGGCACCCACAGTTTTTAATATTCTTGATTTTCAAGGAATATCCGGAAATATAAAAACTTTGCAAAACAATATTACATGCTCTGATACTCTATTTTTAAGAGATATAGAACTCTCTGCAAACAGTTTTGAATTTAAAATTAATAATGGCATAATTCCTGTTCAACGCAATTCAGGTTATATTTCTACAACAAATAATGGAAGTTTAAAAATTTATTTCCCTGTTGCATTGAACTCATACTTTGAAGCACCACTCGGCTACGGCAATAGTGCTTCGCAATACAAACCTGTATTTTTAATAAACCCAAACAATGATAGTTTTGGTATTACACTTTTTGGAAATTCGCCTTTAGCACAAGGAATGAACCCGCTTTATTTGCATGATAGTGTTTGCAGTATAAATGATTCGTATTATTATAAATTTAAAACTTTTGGCTCATCAATGTTTTATGGAATTACAAAATCTGTGGCAGAAAGTTATTACACTAAGTTAAGCAGATGGGATGGAGTAAAATGGTCAAAAATTTCAAATTCGGGGCAAACAGGCACTTTAGCGTTTAGTAATTTATCATTAAATTCTCAAAGCAATTTTTCTACAGAAAATATATCCCAGGCTATTGAAAAACCTTATGTTTTTGCAGGAAATGATTTTTTTCTTGATTTGGGGCAATCTAAAACTATAAAAACTACAGGCTATTTTCCAAGTGGTTCGTCAATTCTATGGACACCTTCCAATAATTTATCATGCGATGATTGCCTTGAGCCTGTTTTTACTATGGGAACACCTTTGACAACTGTAATTACAGTATCTAACGGACCTGGTTGTATTTCAAGTGATACCATTAATATTTTAATGAAGAAAGATTATAGAAATTTAATTCCAACATCATTTACTCCCAATGGAGATTTGTTGAATGATAAGTTTGGTCCTGAATTATTGCCAGGAGATAAGCTTTCAGACCTTGAAATTTTTAACCGTTGGGGTCAAAAAATTTATAAAGGAACACAAAATTGGGATGGTACTTATAAAAATACCGAAGTAATGCAAGGTGTATATCTTTATAAATTGATGATTTTAAGTGATGAAATGAAAAACGGCGAATTGAAAAAATATTTTTTAAGCGGAGAATTTACATTATTTAGATAAATTAATTTTTCCATAAAAATTTATATAAAATCACAGCGAGGTAAAAAATCATAACTATTAGCAAAAACAACGCTGCAAGGTCATAATAAACCGAGTTTACAATAATATGTGAGAACATTTTTTTCGAACTTTTTATTGTTGTCATTACAAGCGGAATCATAAGTGGTAACCCAAGTACGGGAATCAAAATATAATTATTACCTGCATTTTGAGCTATAGCCGAAACTAATGTGAAAACAGCAGAAAGCCCAATGGTGAATAAGCCAGAAAGAATAATGAAAATAATTATCCATTTTATTTTGAAACCCAAAACAATTGAATAAACAGATAAAAATACCAAAAGCAAAAACAAAGAAACAACCGAATTGAAAATAATTTTTGATAAAATAAGCGATTCGGGCTTGCAAATAGAGTGATAATAAATCATTTTTCCTTCAGTTTCAGATAAAAATCCTCTGGCAATAATATTCATAGTGTTAAACAAAACCATCAGCCAAAATAATGCATTCCAAATTTGGATTTCAATAAAATTAATACTTAAAAAAATTAAAAATACAGAAGTAAACATTTGAATAATTACCCCTTGCACAGCAAATTTTTGCCTCCATTCTGTTACAAAAAATAATTTTACAAGTTGAGAAACCTGATGCATTTTATTAATTTTGATTTTTATAATTTCGCACCACAAAAATATTTATAAATGTTATATCATATAAGCAAATTAAAACAAAGCGAACAAGAACTTGTAAGAAATGTTCCGATTTTGGTTAGTATTCTCATTGCAGGCAGTGATGGCGTAATAGAAAAAAATGAAATTGAAAAAGCACTAAAAACTATTCATACAAAGTCATTTTCAGAAACATCAGATATCAGATATCTTTATAAGGATATTGAAAATAATGCCGAAAATGCAATGAACAATATGTTAAAATCTTTGCCAGAAGACCATTTGGAAAGAGAAGCCATAATAACGGCTGAGCTTACAAAATTGAATGAAATTTTTCCAAAACTTGATAAAAATATAGCAATAGATTTTTATAAAAGTTTGAGAAATTTTGCAGTACAGGTAGCTAATACTTCGGGAGGTGTGCTTGGTGTAATGAAAATAAATTACAACGAAAAAGAAATGTTAAAACTCCCAATGATAAAAAATCCTGAAAGCGAATAAAAGAATTTTCTTTAGTATAAATGAAAAAAATTCTGATAGCCAACAGAGGCGAGATCGCTCTAAGAGTAATGAAGACATGCAGGAAAATGGGGATAAAAACTATTGCTGTGTTTTCAGAATCAGACAGAACTTCGCTTCATGTAAAATATGCTGATGAAGCATATCTTTTAGGACCATCGCCTTCATCACAATCATACCTTGCAATAGATAAGGTGGTTGAAATTGCTAAAAATTCTGGTGCAGATGGAATACATCCTGGATATGGATTTTTGTCAGAAAATGCTGCATTTGCCGAAAAATTAGAAAATGAAGGTATAAAATTAATTGGACCATCACCCCAATCAATGAAAATAATGGGAGATAAACTATCGGCAAAAGAAGCAGTTAAAAAGTACAATATACCTTTGGTTCCGGGCACCGAAAGTGCAGTTACTGATATATCAAATGCTAAAGAAGAGTGTGAAAAAATAGGATTTCCGGTCTTAATTAAGGCAAGTGCTGGTGGAGGTGGAAAAGGTATGAGAATTGTAAAAAACTCTGATGAATTTGAAGAACAAATGCAATTAGCTGTGAGAGAAGCACAAAGTGCATTTGGAGATGGCTCAGTCTTTATTGAAAAATTTGTAACAAAACCCCGTCATATAGAAATTCAAGTACTCGGTGATGATTATGGTAATTACGTGTATCTCTTTGAACGTGAATGTAGCATCCAAAGACGGCATCAAAAACTGGTAGAAGAATCGCCTTCGCCAATTATTACTGAAGAAATTAGAAATAAAATGGGCGAAGCGGCTGTAAATGTTGCAAGGTCTTGCAATTACAGCGGTGCTGGTACTGTTGAATTTTTAATGGACGATAAATCTAACTTTTATTTTCTGGAAATGAATACCCGACTGCAGGTTGAACATCCTGTTACTGAAATGATAACCGGTATTGACCTTGTTGAAGAACAAATAAAGATAGCCAGAGGCGAAAAACTTAGTTTTACTCAACAAGATTTAAAAATCAATGGACATTCAATTGAATTGAGAATTTGTTCTGAAGACCCTGATGATAATTTTGTCCCAAGTATAGGTAAAATTTTAAAATACAGTAAACCCAAACTAACTAATGTAAGAGTTGATGATTGTATTGAAGAGGGAATGGAAGTTTCAATTTATTATGATAACATGATTTCAAAACTTATTGTATGGGCTAAAACCAGAAATGAAGCAATAGCATTAATGAAACAAGCAATAAAAAATTACAAAATAGAAGGAATTAGTACTACTTTAAGTTTTGGTGAGTTTGTAATGAATAATACTGATTTTATTGATGGAAATTTTGATACAAATTTTGTAGAAAATAACTTTAGGAAAGACAAATTAATAGATAGCAACGAAGAGATTGCAGCAATATTTTCAGCTTGGTATTTTGAATTAAAAAAGAAAAATATAATTTTACCAAACAATAAAGAAAATAAACAATGGAAAGAAAACAGAAAAAAGTATTAGAAATAAATAAGGCTCACTTCACAGCGAGCCTTATTTAAGCTAAACCTAATTTTTGACAATTTAATTTTCTATTATTGCGTAGTTTGCAAATGATATGCCAAGTAAATTAAGTTATTGAAAATTAGATGTTATAATATTAGCAGTATTGAATATTTTCCCAAAATGGCACAAAAAATCCCCTAATGAGATTACAAAAGTAAGAAAAATTGAAATTGATAATTAAATATACAGCTCGACTAACATTTTTATTACTATGTTTAGCATTAGTTAAAAATTGTTTTAGTCAGGATATTTATAATCTTGCAAATTCTAAAAAATACGCTGAATATTTATTTAATAATAAAGATTATAGTAGGGCATTTGCAGAATTAGAAAGAATTTGTTTTTTAGATTCTTTAGACTGGAATGCCAAACTATTATTAATTAAATCATATAGAAAAAATAAAAATTACAATCAATCATTGTCAATTTATTGCAAAAACGAATTGATTATTCCTGAAATTTATAAGTATGAATATAAAAGAGAATATTATATCACACAGTTTAAAAACAATTTTAAATATTTTTCTAATGATACTTTTGTTGTGAAAAATGATGATGATTTATATTTTAAAATTCCTGCATTATTACTTTCAGATAATTTGAATGAATGTAAAAACACATTAGAAGATAAAAATTTAAAAAAAGATATAACAATTGAAGGATATAGGAATTTATACAATGATGCTTTAAAAATAAACTATAAAAGTAAATGGTTGGCTGCATCAATGTCGGCTATTATACCTGGTTCAGGTAAAATATATACTGGTTTTTATAAGGATGGAATAATTTCATTTTTATTTACTTGCCTTTCTGCATATCAGGCATATCGAGGCTTTGAATCAAAAGGAACAAAATCAGGAATATTTTTTATATATTCAGGAGTTACGGCAGGTTTTTATTTAGGAAATATATATGGCTCATATAAATCAGCAAAACAAAAAAATAAAATTATTTCAAAAAGTATCTTTGATAAAACAAATATAATTTTTGACGATTGGGCAGATTAAAAGTAATTAATTATAGAATTTTAATATAATAATATCTTTGTCTTTTTCAGTAACTTCAAAGTTTACTTTTTTACCATTACAATCATTAAAGTCACCATTTGCTTCTTTGTTTATCAATTCCCAAGGTAAAAAAGTTTTTCTGTCATTCCAGCTCACTAATTTCAATTTTGTAGGTCTTACAAATGGTCCATTATGAAAGGAAACAAAATTACCATAAATAACTGAACGAGATTTCGAATGTATTTTAGCAGCATACAACATCTCATTTCCTTTAATGGTTTGATATTCCCAATGAAATTCTAAAGGACAATCTAATTCATTTTCTATATGTACAATCATGTTTTTATAATTTGTATTATTTTTATTTAAACTTTTCATTAAACTTGCAACAAATTAATATAATATTTTTTTTTAAAAAAAGCCAAAAATTATTCCTTTGATTTTGATGATAATCAAAGAGTTGTAAAAAATATGAATTGTTAATTTTTAGTGCCACAATGAAAAAGACGGAAGAAAACTATTATTACAAGCAAATAATTCTTAGAAATATTAAAAAACTAAGACTTATAAGTGGAATGAGCGAGGAGTTTATTTCATCAAAACTCGAAATTTCTCAAGGATTTTATTCAAAAATTGAAGCCGGAAAAATAAATAATTTAAATAGTTATTGGAGCCAAATAGCCAAAATTTTAGCTGTTCCTCCCTTAGTTCTTGCCTTGCCTGATTGTTTTTCTATAATATTTGAAGATGAGAGTGCCGAAGTAAAAGTGAGAAAAAAGAAAGTTAATGAAAATGAAATTTTAGAAAAATATTATAATCTTTTAAAAGAAAAAGACCTCGCAAGAAAAAAACATATTAGAAGACTTAGAAACAGAATTAAAATTTTAAATAAAGAAATTAACAGTTTAAAAAATATTAATAACTTTTATGAATTTGAAATGAAAAATCTAAAAACTAATATTGATGATAAAAATTGAAAATTTTAAAAAATATAATTTTTCAAAAATTATGGTTTAATTGTTGTAAATAACATTTTATGTTAAAAGTAAATTTGAAAAATTTGGAAATATTAAATAAGAGATTTAAATTTGTGTTAAATAAATTTCGTATGAAGATAAAAATACTAATTTTAATTTTAATTTCTATTTCGATAGTAAGTTCAAATGCAAATGCTTTGTTTCCTTCTGATTTTGATTATATCACAGCAAATCCAACTGTAGTATTAGGACAGAACTATCCCAATCCGGCTAAAAACAAAACTGTAATAAATGTTGAATTCAGTTCGCGTGAAGCTTCTCTAAAAATATATAATGTATTAGGCATTTTAGTTGAAGAAATTATAATTTCTAAGGACAAAAAATCTATTATTTTAGACGTTACAGAATACAAAGAAGGAATTTATTTGTACACATTAGAAGCCGATGGACAGAAAATTACAAAAAGAATGACTGTGAAAAATAAATAATTATTTATTAAATTAAATTCACTAATTCAACAAAATCATCAACTGTTAAATTTTCGGGTCTCAATTTCAAAATATCTGGCAACGGGTCTATTTTTTTTAAATTATATTTACTTAAACTGTTTAATAATGTTTTTCTCCTTTGATTAAACGATGTTTTTACTATATCAAAGAATAAAATTTCATCACAATTTAATTTAAAATTAACTTTTCTTTTACATGAAATAACAGCAGAATCAACCTTTGGTGGAGGGAAAAATGAACCTGGATTTACTTTAAATTCAATTTTTGCATCATAAAATGCCTGTACTAAAACTGATAAAATGCCATAAGTTTTATTATTAGGTTTAGAAACAATTCTTTGAGCGACCTCTTTTTGAAACATCCCAGCCATAAAATCAATTTTATCTCTGTATTCAAGCATTTTAAAAATAATTTGTGAAGAAATATTATAAGGAAAATTGCCAATAATTATAAAATTTTCATTGAATGTTTTATTTAAGTTTAGTTTTAAAAAATCACCATTGATTAGGTAAGGCTTTTTTATTATTTCATTGTATTCTAAAAATTCAACTGATTCATTGTCAATTTCTATAGCATAAATTTCTTTTTCTTTGATATTTATTAATTGTTTGGTAAGAATACCCTTACCTGGTCCAATTTCTAAAATATTTTTAGAATGTGAATTTATTACCAGATTTGCAGTTTTTTTAGCAATTGAATTATCAGTTAGAAAGTGTTGACCGAGATATTTCTTGGGTTTTACCAATGAATTTATATATTTTGGGCAAAATAAATTTCAAAATTTAACAAAGCAAAATGAATTTTATAAATAAGTTTTTAAAATGATTTGATTTCAAAGATAATTATTATAAATTTGCAACCCTCAAAAAAAACAAATATTAATTATAAAACATGCATTTAACAGCAGAAGAAAAAAAGGCAATTTTTAAAAAACATGGTGGAAGTGAGAAAAACACAGGTTCAACCGAAGCACAAATTGCTATGTTTACAGAGCGTATTACATACTTAACCGAGCATTTAAAGAAAAATAAAAAAGATTTTTCAACAGAGTTGAGTTTGGTTAAACTTGTAGGCAAACGCCGTGCTTTGCTTGATTATATTGCTAAAAACGACATTGTAAAATACCGCGAATTAATAAAGCAATTAGGTATTCGCAAATAAATTTCAGAAATGTTTTTCTGAAATTCGGGTTTATGCCCTTTTCTTATTATTAAAGCCCCGCTCGGAAACGAATAAATTTTAAATTATTAAAAAATGCAAAATAAAGTACACACTCAAACTTTTGAATTTGGTGATGGTCGTGAAATAACGATTGAAACAGGTAAACTTGCAAAACAAGCAAATGGCTCTATAGTATTAAAAATGGGTAAAACCATGATTCTGGCTACTGTTGTATCATCGGAAGAGGCAAAAGAAGATATTGATTTTTTACCACTTTCTGTTGATTATCAAGAAAAATTTGCTTCTGTTGGAAGAATTCCTGGAAGTTTTTTGAGAAGAGAAAGCCGTTTGTCAGACTATGAAATTTTGATAAGCAGATTGGTTGACAGAGCTATCAGACCCTTATTTCCTGATGATTATCATGCTGAAACACAAGTTAATTTGTTTCTAATATCGAGTGATGAAAATATTTTACCCGATGCTCTTGTTGGTTTTGCTGCATCCACAGCTTTAAGTATAACCGATATACCATTTTATGGACCAATTTCTGAAGTTAGAGTGGGTAGAATTGATGGGAAATTTGTAATTAACCCATATAAAGATGAACTTGATAAAAGCGATATAGATTTAATAGTTTCAGGAACTGAAAACGAGCTAAATATGGTTGAAGGCGAAATGTTTAATGTTTCTGAACATGATATGCTTGAGGCTTTAAAATTTGCACATGAATATATTAAAAAGCAATGTAAATTTCAACTTGATTTTTGTGAAAAAATTGGTGGTAAAAAGGCTTTCAGAGAATATTCACATGAAAATAATTCAGATGAAATAAAAAAAGAAATTCATAATAACTTTTACAATAAAATTTACGAGTTTGCTAAAAATCCTACCGGAAAAGACGACAGGACAAAAACCTTTAAAAAAATGCTTGATGAATATATTGAATCTAAAGGAGAAGATTTAAGCGATTCGGAAAAAGTAATGATTAAAAGGTATTTTGGTAAAACAAAAAAACAAGCTGTAAGAAACATGATGCTTGATAATAAATACAGACTTGATGGCAGAAAACTTGATGAAATTCGACCAATATGGTGCGAAGTAGATTATTTGCCAAATGCACATGGTTCTAGTGTATTTACAAGAGGTGAGACCCAATCATTAACATCAGTTACACTTGGCGGAAAACTTGACCAACAATTGTTGGATAGCCCAATGAATCATGGTTTCAGCAATTTTATGTTGCATTATAATTTTCCGGGGTTCAGCACCGGCGAAGTAAAACCTAATAGAGGACCAGGAAGAAGAGAAATTGGACATGGAAATTTAGCAGCAAGAAGTCTAAAAAAAGTATTGCCAGAGCAAATGAATTATACAATAAGGATAGTTTCTGATATTTTAGAATCAAATGGCAGTAGCAGCATGGCTACTGTTTGTGCAGGTTCATTAGCTTTATTTGATGCAGGTATTAAAATGAAAGATGCTGTTTCGGGCATTGCAATGGGAATGATTTCAGATTCAGAAACAGGTAGATATGCTATTTTATCTGATATTTTGGGAGATGAAGATCATTTGGGTGATATGGATTTTAAAATTGTTGGGACAAGCAAAGGTATTGTTGCTTGTCAAATGGATATAAAAGTTGATGGTCTTTCGTATGAAATATTAGCCGAAGCTCTTGAACAATCAAGACGAGGCAGATTACATATTTTAGAGAAAATGAACGAAACCTTAGATAAGCCAAATGATGATTTGAAACCTCATACACCAAGAATTGAAAAAATTGAAATTGAAAAAGATAAAATTGGTGCAGTTATTGGAACTGGAGGCAAAGTTATACAAGATATACAGGCAAAGTCTGCAACTACAATTTCAATTGAAGAAGTTGATAATAAGGGTATAGTTGAAATTCTGTCAAACAATATGGATGGAATGAATATGGCAAAATCAATGATACTTGGCATAATTACCGATCCCGAAGTTGGGGTAATTTACGATGGTACAGTTAAGGGAATTCAGGAATTTGGAGCCTTTGTAGAATTTCTGCCGGGTAAACAGGGTTTGTTGCACATCTCAGAAATAAGTTGGACAAGGCTTAACAGTATGGATGGAGTGTTGAATGAAGGTGATAAAATTCAGGTAAAACTAATTGAAATTGATACCAAATCAGGGAAATTCAGGCTATCGCATAAAGTACTTTTAGAAAAGCCCGAAGGTTATGTTGAACCTGCTCCAAGACCTCAAATGCCTAAAAAAGATAATAAATTTGGTGATAGAAGAAACGACCACCGAAACAGACATTGATTTTACAGCTTTTAAAATTTGAAAATAAAATTCAAATTACAACACATTTCCGACAATGGTTATCATTTGTTTTGCAATGTAAAAATTAATAATATAAGGTGTATAGCATTGGTAGATACCGGGGCAAGCAAATCTGTTTTAAATAAAAAATTTGCTGAAATAAATGACTTTGATAAAATAATAAATCAAAATGACAATTTAATAAGTGGTATAAATCCCGGGCAAACCGATATATCTATTAGCAAAATTAAAAAATTAGAAATTGGGAAATTAAGTATTGAAAATTTTTTGATTGGTTTGGTTGATTTTGAACATATAAACGAGCAATACCGACTTTTAAAAATTAAACCATTTGATTTTATTTTAGGTTCAGATATTTTGGTGGAAACAAATGCAATTATCAATTTTAAAGATAAAACAATTGAAATCAACCAAAATTAACGGCTTATTTTAAGTTTTTGCCCTTCTTTTATATTGGTTGCATCTTTTAGCTTGTTCCATTCAACAAGTTCAGAAGTACTAATACCATAAGTTTTACAAATTTTATAGGCTGTTTCGCCCTTTTCAACAATGTGAAATTTTGATTTTGCAGAATTAGAATTTGCTTTAGAAACTACATATTTTCCTGCTTTTACTGCTGCATTTTTATTTAAATATATTTTTTGATTTATCACAAGTTCGTCAGGCGAAAAAATATTGTTCCACTCAAGCAAATCTTCTACAAAAATTTGATACTTTTCTGAAATTCTATAAAGGTTATCACCCGATTTTACAATGTGAAAATCTTTGTTTTCAGGAATACTTTCTGAAATTTCGTTTTTCTTTACTGGTGTTGTATCTCGTTTTTGAATTTTATTTTCAATCTTTAATGTATCTTTTTTTTCTGTGTTTTTTTTGGAAATTTCAGGTTTGTCGTTTCTTCTTTTTTGTAAATAAATTTTTGTACCTGGCACTACTTCTTCACCGTAAGACAATTTGTTTTTTTTATAAATATATTTTAGCTTTATTCCATAAATCTGCGAAAGTTCATACATATTTTCTCCTTCTTTTACTATATGGTATTCGTCAAAACTTTTTTTCCTTTTTGGTTTTAGATAAATAATATCACCAGGGTCAATTTTTGAACCTTCTTTCAAATCATTGTATTTATAAATTTTCTTTGAACTGATATTGTTTTTTTCGGCAATACTTTCTATTGATTCACCTTCTTTGGCATAAGTTACAGGTACATCATTGTTTTTTGTTTCGTATTCGGGTACTACATCATCAGGCATAGGCTCTATATCGTATTGATGTAAATTATATCGCTCAATTATGCCAGTAATCAAAACATTGTATTTTGGATTAGTTGCATAGCCGGCTTTTCTCAAGCCCTCAGCCCAATCTTTATAATTTGTTCTTTCAAGTTTAAAACATTCATTATATCTCCAGTTTTCTTTTAAAAAATTTGAATGATCTTTATAACTTTCAAAAACGCTTTCGTAGGCTCTGAAACACTCTCCAACAGCATCATCATCAGCGGTTATAGTTTTACCTGTCCAGCCAGTTTTACATTTAATTCCAAAATGGTTATTTGCTTCGGTTGCCAATCTGCTGTTGCCGTTTTGAGATTCGAGAATAGCTTGTGCCAAAGTTATACTTGCCGGTACTCCGGTTCTGTACATCTCTTTTATTGCCAAATCTTTATAAGTAATTATATATTGTTCGGTACTTATCTTTACTGGTTGTGCATTGATTTTAACAACAAAAATTATTGACAGGAAAATATAAAGTATTCTTTTCATGCAAGTAAATATTGCAAAGTTATATATGGTAAATTTTCTTTAACATTTATATTTTGAACAATATCAGTGCTAAAACGTGTTTATTAAAGGTTTTTGTATATTTTTATGGAATGAAATATTTGCCATTAAATAATAATTGCTAATATTTAAATTTTATTCTATATTAAATTTAGACTTTGAAGGTTTTTAAATTGCATAATTCTATCTAAATTAATGTTAGATAATTATATAAAAAGTTTTATTTATTACAATTTATTAATAAATCCGATAATTAAAAAATATTATAATTACAGTTAATATATTGATATTTGCAAATAGATTTATGAAGTGTTTTAAATCAATTTTGTTATTTTTATTAGTATGTTTCGGCTTGGTATTTGGCAAGCAAGCCGATGAGTCAAAAAATCCATTGCCGGTAAAATGGAAAGTAAAGTTTGATAAATCAAAAATTAATGAAGGAGACGAGGTAATGTTGATTTTATATGGCGAATTAGAAGGAAACCAACACATGTATGCCAATGATTTTAATTGCGACCCAATACCATTTCAATTAATTTTCAATAAAAACAATACATTTAAAATTATTGGGTTGCCAAAATCAATAGGTGCAAGAAAATACGTTGATGAAATTTTTGGATGCGAGGTAAAAGACTTTGAAAAAAAGGTTGAAATTCATCAAAAACTTAAAATTCTTAAAAAAAATCCAGTATTAAAATTGGTAATTGACTATCAAACTTGCACAGAATCTATGTGTCTTAGTTTTAAAGACAATTTGGTTATACCAAAATTAGAAGTTGCTGCATCAAATATTTCATCGCAATCAGATACTACTATTATTGATGTAGATACTTCTTCTGCAACAAAACAAAATGTTGATTCGAATATAGAAAAAGAACAAACTAAAGTTGAAAAAAATGACGAAAACACAAAGACCGATTTTGAAAAACTTGATGATAAAAGCTTTTGGAGCTTGTTTCTATTAGGAATTGGTGGAGGTTTGCTCGCTTTATTAACTCCATGTGTTTTTCCTATGATACCAATGACCGTAGCTTATTTTACCAAACAAAAAGATAAGAAAATTGGCAGAAAAATGGCTGTTTTTTATGGAATTTGCATACTTGTAATTTCATTAGTTTTGGGATTAGCTTTAGCTGCTATTTTTGGCGAAGCTTTCACAAACAAACTCAGTACGCACTGGCTACCGAACATTATATTTTTTCTTATTTTTTTAATTTTTGCTGCATCATTTTTGGGTATGTTCGAAATTGTACTGCCAGCATCATTTGTAAATAAAATTGACAAACAGGGCGACAGAGGAGGGTATATAGGAATATTTTTTATAGCATTTACATTAGTATTAGTTTCATTTAGCTGTACAGTACCTATTGTCGGTTCTGTAGCAATACTTGCTAGCAAAGGCGAATTTCTAAGACCTCTTGTGGCAATGTTTGGTTTTGGGTTGATGTTTGCTTTGCCTTTTACTCTTTTTGCTTTTTTTCCTCAATGGCTTAGCAGTTTGCCAAAATCAGGCGGTTGGCTCAATTCGGTAAAAGTAGTATTAGGCATTGTAGAAATTGCTTTAGCTCTAAAGTTTTTGTCACAAGCTGATGTTGTTTACCACTGGCGGATATTAGACCGCGAAGTTTTTATAGCAATTTGGATAAGTTTATCAATTTTGCTAGGTATGTATTTCTTGGGTAAAATAAAATTTAGCCATGATAGCGATATAAGCTATGTTTCTGTGCCGCGTTTTACATTTGCAATACTGTCATTTTCATTTGCAGTGTATTTATTGCCTGGTATGTGGGGTGCTCCATTAAGGCATTTATCGGGGGTGTTGCCCCCTATGAGCACACAAGATTTTTCTTCTGTAAGTCATAATTTTTCAGATAAAGAGAAAGATGTAAGTTCGGCAAGATTTTCAGATATTTTGCATTTGCCACACAATTTAAAAGGTTATTTTTATTACAACGAAGGTTTAGAAGCTGCAAAAAAAGCCAATAAACCAATTTTTATTGATTTCACCGGTCATGCTTGTGCCAATTGCCGAAGGATGGAAGAATATGTATGGGTAAAACCAGAAATTTTAAAAATGCTGAATGATGATTTTGTAATTATTTCACTTTATGTTGACGAAAGAACCGAACTTGAAGAAAAAGAATGGATAACAAAAGCAGATGGCAGCTTATTGAAAACACTTGGCGAACAAAATGCGGATATGCAGGTAAATAAATTTAAATCAAACGGACAACCTTACTATTACATAATAGATACAAACGAAAAAATACTTTCAGTTTATAATGGTTACGACCCCGATGCATCAAAATTTGCAGTATTTTTGGAAGAAGGAAAAAAAAAGTTTGGAAAATAATATGATTAAAAATCACTTTGATGAGGCATTGAAAGTTTTAGAAACTTTTATTTCGGATAAAAATAATTTCGAAAAAATTACAAATGCCGGAAAATTAATGGCAGAAAGCTTAAAAAACGGAGGAAAAATAATTAGTTGCGGAAATGGAGGAAGTATGTGTGACGCTATGCACTTTGCCGAAGAACTCACTGGCAGATATCGCAACAACAGGAAGGCTTTAGCAGCAATTTCAATTTCTGACCCTTCTCATATTGCATGTGTAGGAAACGATTACGGATATGATTTTGTTTTTAGCCGATATATTGAAGCACTTGGGAAAAAAGGAGATATATTACTTGCCATAAGCACTAGCGGCAATTCTAAAAATGTAATTAATGCTATAAATGCCGCCAAAAATGCAGGCATGAAAATTGTAGGGCTTACAGGAAAACAAGGCGGGGAAATGAAAGAACTTTGCGATGTTGAAATAAGAGCACCTTACAGCGAGTATGCTGACAGAGCACAGGAAATACACATTAAAGTTATACATTCATTGATTGATTTTATTGAAAAAAACACTTAAAATTTTATTAATATGATACTGAATTTTTATTTTTTTTTAATTTTTACATTGATAGGAAATGTAGAAAATCCCAAAACTGAAACTTTTAAAGTATGGGGAAACTGCGGTATGTGCAAAAAAACTATCGAAAAATCGCTTTCAAAAAAAGGGATAGAAGGCAACTGGAACAAAAAAACTAAATTGATTACAGTTACATACGATTCATTAAAATTTAATAGCCAGCAAGTGCATGAAATAATATGTGCTACAGGCTACGATACCGAAAAATGCAGAGCAAATGATGAAGCCTACAACAATCTTCACGAATGTTGTCAATACAAAAGAAGAGATTAAAAAATATATAAATTATTGATGAAACGTATATTCCTATGGGTATTTGTTTTGATAATAGCAGCTTTAGGTGGCTTGTATTTCTGGCTTTTTCAAACTCCCGATAAAAATATAAATGCATTTTATCTAATACCCAAAGATGCAATGTATATTATTGAAGCAAACAATCCGGTTGAAAACTGGAAGAATTTCTCTAAAACAGAAATTTGGAGGTTTTTAAAAAAACAAAAATATTTTGCTTCAATTCAAAAAAATGCTGATTATTTAGATTCATTAATTAACGAAAACTCTACACTTTTGTCGCTTTTTGGAAATAGAGACCTCTTGATTTCGGCTCATAAAACAAGCAAGAAAGATTACGATTTTTTGTTTTTATTAAACATTAAAAAAGGTTCAAAAATTGGGTTTGTGGAAGAGGCTATAGAAAAAGTTCTTAAAACGTCGGGATATACTGTAAACAATAAAAATTTTAACAATAAAACAATAATTTCTGCTTTCGATCGCTTTTCGAAAGAAACAATGTATTTTTCAGTAGTGCAGAATTATATGCTGTTTTCGTTTTCCAATCAACTTATAGAAAACTCAATATTAGAGCTTGAAAACCCTGTACTCGGTATGGACGAGCATTTCCTCAACATTTATAACGAAACCTCCGAAGATGGTTTGTGCAAACTTTATTTGAACTACAGTTATGTTGACGATTTTATGCTTTGTTATAGCAACGAACCAAATGTAATGATTAATGATTTGAGCAAAATTTTGCTTTATAGCGGTTTTAAAGTTGAAATAGAAGATGAATTTTGCTCATTAGAAGGATACACAAACATAAATGACTCTATTGATTCATACCTTAAAGCCATTATGTTATCTGGCAAAGGCAAAATAACTTCCCAAAAAGTATTGCCATCGAGAACAGCCGTTTTTTATTCACTTGGTTTTGAAAATGGACCTAAATTTTACAGAAATCTTTTGACCGTTTTGCAACTTAACAGCCAATCGTATAGCGAATTTGAAAAGAATAAAAAATTTATTGAAAGACTTTTGAAAATTGATATTGAAAGAGATATGATGAGTTGGGTAGGAGATGAGGTAGCATATTCAGAAAATGAGCCTTCAAAATACACCGAACATTTAGACGATATAATGGTAGTAATGAAAGCCAATGATATAGATTATGCCAGAGAGAGATTAGATTTTATTGCCGAGCAAGTAAAAAAAAGAACACCTGCAAAATTTAAAAAAGTTGATTATAAAAATTATGTTATTCAATACCTCGAAATAAAGGGGCTATTCAAAATGTTTTTTGGAAAACTATTCTCAAAAATTGAAAAACCTTATTATACGATAATTGATAATTATGTAATTTTCAGTAATAATCCGCGTACAATTGTTAGTGTTATAGAAGATTACGAGGCTGGAAATACTCTTGAAAAAAATGAAGAATTTGATGATTTTATTGATAAATTCAATAAGCAATCTTCGGTTTTTTCGTATATTGCTTCAGATAAACAATTTCCTTTAATGCAAAAGAAAATGGATGTGGCTACACGAAAATCGAGTGTTGAAAATGAAATTTATTTTAAATCTTTTCCGCAAATTGGTTTCCAGATTACCGAAAAAGAAGATAAATTTTATACAAAAGCAAGGCTTAATTTTCTAGAATACAAACCTGATACATCAAATTTGTATGATAGTGCAGCTATGGCAGAAGAAAATGCCGAAGATTTGCTTGATTCAATGGATGATATACAAAGGTTTATTTCAGAAAAATTTGAACATAATGTTATCAGAGATTATTACGGCAATACTGATAAAATAAGGTTTGAAGCCGAAACAAAAAGAGGAGAATTACATGGAAGATATCGCGAATTTTACGAAAGCGGCGAGCTAAAGGTTTATGGAAAATATCGCCGTGGCGAAAAAAGAGGAGTTTGGAGATTTTACAACAAAGAAGGAATTCTTGAAAAGAAAGAGAGATTTGGCTTAGTTGGTAGAATTTTAGGAAATGTAATAGAAGATTAGTTTAATAAAGATTGTTCGAGAACGTTTTGAAGAATTTCAACATTTTTTATATAATCAAAATGCTTATGAGCTACAAGTTTACCTTGTTGACCAATTTTGTTGAATAATTCGTATTTTTCATATCGTTTGATAATTGCTTCGCTTAGTTGCATTGGGTTGTCTGGCTCTATCAAATACGAATTTTCTGCATGTGTGAGATACATTTCTATATCGCCTACTTTAGTGCAAATTGTAGGAATACCTGTTGCCAAATATTCACCTAATTTTGTAGGAAAACCGTAATGCGAAAATGAATGATTTGTGCGATTCATAATTAATAAATCGCATTTTTCTAACCATTGAGGAACTTTATCATAAGTAATTTGACCGGTTTTTTCAACTTCGCCATTTAAATTTAAGCTTTTAAGAAATCGGTTTGTTTGCTTTTTATAGGGATTAAATCCAATTAATTTAAGTTTTAAACCTTTCACTTTTTCACTGGCATTTTTATAACTTTCAATTATTTGGTTTACGCCATCTTTTGAGCTAAAAGAGCCTAAATATCCTATCGCAAATTTTTTATGTTCAAATCCATTAATTTTTTCAAACCTTTTAAAATCAACAATAATAGGGATAAGTATAATTTTAGACTCGGGATAAAATTTACTTAAATGCTTCTTGAGTTTTTCAGAAATTACTATAATATTTTTGCAAAAGTATTTATACAAATAAGCATTGAATACATTGCTTTTTATTATCAAAAATGAAAACAACGACTTTGCCTTTGTTTTTTCGTCAAGCTCTGTAAGTTCAATTACCAAAGGAATTTTAAGGATTTTGGTTAATAAAAAAATATGACCGAAAAACAATAAACGAGGTTGATATATATATACAATATCAAAATGTTTTCTTTTTTTTATCAATAAAATTAATGAAGCAATTACGGCTATTAAGTAATTGAAAAATCTAAAAAATCTATAATTGCTGCGATGTGCAGTGCCACTGAGATAATTGAAATAAATACCGTCAAAAAAGCCTTTGTTTTTTTTGTTTATGCGGTTTGAGTTAAAAACAGTTGAGCTTAGGAAGAAAAGAAAAACCTGATTACCTTTATTTTTCAAGCCATTTGCAAATGCTCTGATTCTTGAATTGGAGGCATTACCTTCCTGAAAATCAATATTTGCAAACCATGCAATTCTCATGTTTATAATTTTTCTATATTTCGTAAATTGTAAATTCTTTCAATAATATCAACTACTTTAAGTCCTTCTAAAGCATTGGTGTCAATCTGGCTTTTACCATTTAGAGTATCAATTACATTTTGAATAACGTAATGATGATTTGCTGCGCTACCTTTAAATGGACCATAATCGTTTGGTGGATTGGTTGGCGGGAGTTCGGGCATGGTGTAATTTTCAATATTGCAGTACTCGATTTCGTTTAAATATTGTCCTCCAAGTTTTATGCTGCCTTTTGAACCTACTACGGTAATGCTGCTTTCCATATTTGTATCCCAACATGAAATTGAAAAATTTATACAACCCAATCCCCCATTTAAAAACTCAAAATTTACAACACCCGAATCTTCAAATTCAATAGAATGTTTATGTGTAGCATTGGCAAATTGGGCATTTATGTTTTTTATATCGCCAAACACCCAATACATTATATCTATAAAATGCGAAAACTGTGTGTAAAGTGTGCCTCCATCAAGTTTTAAAGTACCTTTCCAGCCCCCGGGTTTGTAATATCTGTCATCTCTGTTCCAATAACAATTAACTTGTACCATCAATATTTCACCTAATACTTTTTTATCAACTATTTCTTTAAGCCATTTTGATGGCGGACTATAACGGTTTTGTTTTACTACAAAAACGTTTTTTGAATATTTTAGCGATTGATGTATAACCATTTCACATTCAGTTTTCGATAGCCCCATAGGTTTTTCAATCACAACGTGTTTATTATTTTCAAGTGCAAAAAGTGCAACTTCGCAATGCAAACCATTAGGTACAGCAATATTTACAACCTCGGCATCTTTTTCATTTTCTATAAGTTTGCGGTAGTTGTTATAAAAGTTACAATTTATTCCTAGATCGTTAAGATTTTTTTGTTTTTCGCTTAATATGTCGCAAACAGCAATAGTATTTGAAAATGGATGTTCGTTTGCAATTTTTGCATGTCGCAATCCTATGTGTCCAAGCCCTACAACAGCAAAATTAATTTTTCGCATGGTTATATTTTTCTAAATTATTATGAATATAAAACTTTACAATTACATAAATAGCTATAAGTATCAATGTAATATATGTAAAATAAAGGTACCCCGAAAATTTACATTTAATACACAAAAAAATTCCAAAATTAATGAAAAGCTGTATTAAGGAGTAAAATAATGATACCTTGATATGTGGAATGCCAACAATATTTACCAAATCTTGAAATAAATGCATTCTATGGGCTTGAAAAATATTTTGTTTTTTAAAAAGTCTTAGCAATACAGTCATTCCGGCTTCTACACCATAAACAGCAAGTAGTGATAAATATATCAAACTTTGTGTATGAACAATAAGATACAAAACATAAAACACCGCTAATAAACCAAGTGAAATACTGCCTACATCACCCGAAAACATTTTAGCTTGACTGCGTAAATTGAAAAACAAAAATATAACAATAGCTATACTTAAAATAATAAGCAAATTGGTATCAAAAAGTGGTGTAAAGTAATAATTGTAAAAAAATATTGATTCATAAACCGTTAAAGTATATAAGCCTGTCATGCCATTAATTCCATCCATAAAATTATATGCATTTACAGCGGCAACTGCCAAAATTGAAACTAAAATAACAATTATGGGTGAATAATTTATTTCTCTGTGTATATCCATAAAAACAAAACTCACAGCAATAAAATGTATAGCAAGACGTATAAAAGCATTTATATGAATTATATCATCAACAAAACTTATTATGGCTACCAATAGCACCCCCATAATAAAAAAATGATGAAGCCCAAAAAATAAAGAGTATAATATTAACGAAACAGGAATAATTACTCCACCTCCTCTTATTACTTTTTCTTTATGTGAACTGCGTTCATTTGGATTATCATATAAATTCAATCGCTTGGCAATTGATAAATAAGCTACAATAGCAAGTATTTGAAGAGGTATAATTGCAATAATTTTGCTACTTATGTCCATAATGAATTAACTTGAGCCAAAAATAATTTATAAATATTTTTTTTTAAAAATTAGTTTTTGGTAAATCTTTAAACCATGAGCTATATAGTTTACTTTCAGGAAATAAAATTATCCAAGCAGTTAATAATATTATTTTTAAATCTGTAATAAATGATATATTTTTTCCATACCATATTTCAAGTTCACATTTGTAAGGTCCAATTACTTCGTTATAAAATTGCTCCGGAGGCATGGTAGTTTCCGAAATCAATTTTTCTTCATCTCTAAACACAACAGAGCCTATGCCTGTAATGCCCGGTTTTACCGAATAAATTTTTTCTTTAATTTCTAATGGAGTTGAAATAAAATTTTTATCTACTAACGGACGTGGTCCTACAAAACTCATGTCGCCCTTCAGCACATTAAATAATTGTGGCAATTCATTAATTTTTGTCATTCTCAAAAAACCACCCATTGGGGTAATACGTGGGTCATTTCGCAGTGTAATAGTGCCGGTGCCTATATTCGGACTGTCTTTGAGCATTGTTGCAAATTTCCATATATTGAAATATTGGCACTTATATCCAATTCGTTTTTGAAAATAAAAAACATAACCTTCGCCTGTAAGTTTTAATAAAATAATGATAGGAATAAATAAAGGTAAAAGCAATGTTATTGCCAGCAATGAAAATAAAATATCAAAAAAACGCTTAAATGTTCTGTACATCATTAAATTTCAGCCTTCATCTTCAAATACGCTTTCTAAGTCTAAAACAAAACCTTCCAAAATTGATGTTGTTATTGTGTCGCCTTTGGTTAAAAGCCTTGATGGCTCATATTTCCCATTAACTAATTTATAAATCAAAACAGTTTGCTCGTCGGGGTGGATTATCCAGTATTCTTTAATTCCTGATTCTTCATATACTTCATATTTTACTTGAAGTTCTTTTTTGTTATTGCCTTTCGAAAGTATTTCAATAACAATATCTGGAGCACCAATACAGCCAGCTTCATCGAGTTTTGAAGGGTCACAAATTACACAAATATCAGGTTGTACAACCGTGAAAATATCTTCGTTTTTGTTTGATTTCACAGGGAGTCTTACATCAAATGGAGCATCGTAAACCTGACATTTTTTGCCTTTTAAAAAATTGTATAAATTGCTTGCAATGTTTATTGAAATTTTTTGATGAATCCTTTTAGGTGCCGGACTCATCTTAAAAATTTTACCCTTTATTATTTCTACTTGTTCATCTAAAGTCCATTTCAGATAATCGGCATAAGAATAAATTCCGTACTCAAAATCGGGTTCTTCAACTTTCATTTCTCAAATTTAATTAAATTTTTACATTCTTTGGTCAAGGCTTTTGCCAGTTTCAATATGGCTAAAACCTGGCAAAAGTTCTTTAATTGCGGATACAATTTCGGCTTTGTTCAGATTTTTTTGTTTAAATATATTTTTTAAATCTGATATTGCCTTTAAAGTTTCGTCAAAGTTTTGTTTTTGAGGAGTTATCACACCTAAA
This sequence comes from Bacteroidota bacterium, assembly GCA_013359235.1. GTDB lineage: Bacteria > Bacteroidota > Bacteroidia > NS11-12g > UBA9320 > JABWCE01. The sequence goes on along the minus strand of JABWCE010000001.1, from coordinate 214,359 downwards.
CTTTCAAATATATGCAGGTCTTTCACTTCCTCGTCGGTATAAAATTCTTCATACGGTTTTTCGCCGCTTGTATCAGATTCAAAAAAATGAACCGGATATTTTTTTTCATTTATTAAATTACACTTTTCTATTGCTTCATTTTCTGTTTTGCAAATTTCTGCCTCAAAATCAAGTTCTTTTATAAAATTTATAGTAATATCTTTAAAAAATGTTTGGTCTTTATCAAAATCTAATTTAGGAAAAAATATTTGTCCTGATTTACCCAAAAATGTTGCCAAAAGACATATTTGCCCGGATTCTTCTGGGCTAACAAAAAAACGGCGGATATTGGAAGGGCAGGAGAGGGGCTGGTTTTTAGAAATGCGTTCTAAATATCCCGCCAACAAACTTCCGTTTGAAAAAGCTACATTGGCAAATCGGGCTGTATTTATTTTAAAAACATCAGAATAAGCTATAATCAGGTTTTCCATTAACTTTTTTGAAGCTCCCATTATGTTTACAGGGTTGGCTGCCTTATCGGTACTCACACAAAAAAAATGTTCGGGTTTGTGAGTTGCCAGCAGAGATAATAATCTTTCGGCTTTAAAAACATTGTTGTCAAGCATTGCCTCTATGGAGTATTCATCCTTTTCGCTCCTCACGTGCTTGTGTGCCGCAAAATTGGCTACTATGTGCCAAGGTCCTTCATTTATAAAAAGTTTTTCAAAAACGGCATCGCCAAAATTTATGGGATACGTTATAAATTCTTTTGGTATGTTAAATCCTTTAGAACTTCTGATATCTCGCACTAACTCTGTCAATCCATTTTCGTTAATATCTACCACAAAAAGTTTGTCGGGTTTAAATTTTAAAAGAGCCTTTATATAGCTGCTTCCAATAGTTCCTGCACCGCCTATAACCAAAATATTTTTATTATCAATAGCATTTGAAAGTTTTTGATGATTTTTTAATAAATCATTTTTAAATAAACTTTCGTTACGGAATGTTATGTTTTGATTGATAAAATTAGGAATATTAAAGTTCATCATTTTTTTCTAAAAAATCCGATGATAAGAAAAGTTGTTGAAGTTTGAAAATATTAGGTTCAAGCGAATATTCAGTTTTTATTTTATTTAAAGCATTATTTATTAAATATTCTCTTAATGTATTATCAAAATAAATTTCAATTATTGCATTGGTTATCTCATCTGCGTTTTCGGGAGATATTAGTAGTCCTGTTTCTTTATGTTTTATAATATCCGGGATACCGGCAAATCTTGAACCTATTACTATAGTACCCGATGCCATTGCTTCTATTATCACATTAGGTAATCCATCGCGAGTTGATTTTTTAGGTAACCTGCAAGGCATAACTAAAATATCGGAATCTGAAATTTTTTTTAAAACTAAAGAATTATCAATCCATGTATAAATTTTAATGTATTTTTCGAGATTTAAAGATTTAATTAATTTGTTTAGGAATTTTTTTTCAGGTCCATCACCAATAATTTTACAATCAAAATTTAATCCATATTCTTTTAATGTTAAACATGAAAAAATTAAGGTATCAAACCCTTTTTTATCTAATAATGAGCCAACAGCAATTATTTTCAAAATTTCACCAATTTTATAGCTTGGGTTAAAAGTAAATTCCTTAGAATGAATTCCGTTTGATATATGGTGAAATTTACTTCTATCTTGAATAATTCCGTTATAAAATGGTGCTAATTCAGAAGTAGTTGTTCTTATAAAGATGTTTTTTTTTAAAATAGCTTTTAATATATTCTTAGGATAAAAGTATGATAAAGTGTATAGAGTTGTACTAAATGGAGCGTTTATTTTTTTAGAAATTTGATATGCTATATAGGTTGTAAAGAAAAGATGATGAGAATGAATGTGTTTTATTGAAATTTTATTTAAATTTATTTTAAAAATCAAATTGTCAATTAAAAAAGTACAATAAATGAGTTTAAAGATATTTTTTTTATTTAAAAGATAAAAAGTTTCACTAAAATGTTCTTTTGAAAAAATTACAGATTTCCCGGTAAAAATACAATAAAGAGTACTTACCAAGTATGATAAAGGATTAGAAGATGGGTACAAAACATCAATATTATCAATTACTTCATATTTCTTTTTATTTGAAACAAAAACTTTTGGTAATAAACTTATAATTCTAACATCATGCCCATTTCTAATCAATTCTTTTATTTCCCGATAAACAAAAATAGTTGGTTTTGAAGGATATGAACTTAAAACATAATCAATTTTCATTCTAAACTTTTCTATTTAATGTAGAAACTCAATACTTTAGATGGTTTCCAATTGAGTAAATCATTTCATTAATACCATTATCAATATTTTATAGTTGTTTATTTTTTGTGTTATTATATGTCCTTTTTATTCAATGAAATAAAAGGAATGCAAGTTTTATATATCATCAAATAAAATTTTCCTATAAAAAATTCAGACCATTAAAAATCCTTAAATTGTTTTTGATGATTTAACTGCCAAATATTTTCTTCTTGTAATGAATCTAAAAATAGTTCAGCACTGTTACCATTACCAAAATCGGAAAATTTTTTATTTTCTGGTTGGAAATTGGTATTTAATTTTGTTATAGCATTCGTTATTTCATCTGTATCATAACTTACATTTATGATACTTGTATGTGTTACTCTGTTATTTTGCCTTGTCCCAATATTTATTGAGGGCAAGTTATAATAAGGGGCTTCTCTTACACCAGCACTACTATTTCCTATTAGAAATGATGCTTTTTTAAGCAAGGTCAAAAAATATTCAAACTTTAAAGAAGGAAAAATTTTAAATCGTGAATTATTATTAAGCTGACGGTAATGTTTTAATATTATTTTACTTCCCAAATCATTATTTGGATAAATAACTACAAAATTATGATTTACAGCTAATAATGAGTTTACGAAATTGCTTGCATAGTTATCCATATCGTCTATTTCTGTTGTTACTGGATGAAACATAACAATTGCATATTCATTAAAAGGTATTTGATAATACGCTTTTACTTCAGATAGATTGGGCAAGTTTTCAGAAAACATAATGTCTAAGTCTGGCGAACCAATTATGTAAACAGATTTTTCTAACTCACCCATTTGGAGCAATCTCTTTTTTGCAGTTTTATTGGCTACAAAATGGATATGACTTAGCTTACTAATGGAATGCCGAATTAACTCATCAATCGTCCCCGACAATTCTCCACCTTCTATATGTGCTACTAAAATATTATTAAGCGACCCAACTATTGCTCCTGCCAATGCTTCAACCCTATCGCCATGAACAATAATCATATCAGGTTCAATTTCTTTTATATATTTTGAAAAACCATTGATTGTTTTTGCCAGTGTTAAGTCCATTGTAGTTTCACTGGTGTGGTTTTGAAAGGTATGTATGTTTTTAAAATTACATCTTTGCACTTCAATAAGTGTATAGCCATATTCTTTTTGAAGATGCATTCCAGTAACAAAAAGAAAAACCTCAAATTTATTATTGGATTCAAGTATTTGAATTAGCGATTTTATTTTACCAAAATCTGCTCGAGTACCTGTTAAAAAGACTATCTTTTTCATTTAACAAAAATCATTAAACGATAGTTGCTCATCAATTAAAATATCCCTTGTAGCTTTTTTACCAAGTATAGCATTAAAATGTTCTGCTAATATTTCGCCTGTTCCTGGTCTTTTTACCCATATATTTTCTTTTGTTAACAAGTCTCCTTTTTTGATGTTTTTAATGGTGCATACTGTTGCAAAAGCAAAATCTATCGTAACTTGCTCTTCTTTTGCAGGTTTTTTTGTTCCTCCTCTCATTTGAGCAATTTCTTTGCTTGCTATGATTAAATCTTTACAAGCAGATTCGTCCATACTACAAATAATGTCTGGACCTTTTCTTTCCATATTATCTGTAAAATGGCGTTCTAAAATAGAAGCACCTAGTGCTACAGCTCCCAAACATGCATTATTGTTTAATGTATGGTCAGACAATCCAAATACTTTATCTGGAAATGCTTGATGCATTTCTATCATCGCTCCATAACGCACTAAATGAACAGGCGTAGGATATAAATTTGTTGTATGTAAAAGTGCAACCGGAACATTGTGTTTGTCAAAAATAGCTACGGCTTTTTGTATACTTTCAATGGTGTTCATTCCTGTACTTAAAATAACTGGTTTACCGAATGATGCAATATGTTCTAACAAAGGGTAATTGTTACATTCACCAGAGCCTATTTTATAGGCAGGAATATCAAATTTTTTCAATCTATCTGCGGCTGCTCGCGAAAAAGGTGTTGAAATAAATAGCATTCCTTTAGCTTCTACATACTTTTTTAGCTCTAATTCTTCATCTTCATTTAAAGCACATCGTTCCATTATTTCATAAATGGAAACATTAGCATTACCTGGGATTACTTTTTTTGCAGCACCACTCATTTCGTCAGCAACAATATGGGTTTGGTGTTTTACGACTTCAACACCAGCCCTATGTGCCGCATCAACCATTTCTTTTGCTACTTGTAAGGAGCCTTCATGATTAATACCTATTTCGGCAATTACTAAAGGTGGAAAATCCTGACCTATTTTTCTTCCTGCAATTTCAATGAAAGGATTATTCATAATCTTATTTTTCTTCGTGATTTTTTATTAAATATTCAGCATAATCAAAATCTTCAATTGTATCTATATCCACATTTGCAAAAATGTGATTCACAATATATGGTAGTGCATCAGGGGTCATAATATAGCCCTCCATTATACTCTTTGCTTTGGTAATATAAATTAAACCGTTTTCATAATAGAGCTTTTCTAAATCTTGACTCCGTTGTCCGGGTGAATAATTATAGGGAATGAATTTATTCTGTTGAATTTTTCCAAACTTTTTTGTGTTTTCAGTTACTGTAAATAAAGATGACAAAGCGTGTTGCGTGTAACATTTAAAAACATCGTTTAGAAGTTCTTTGGGTCTTAAAGGATTGGTAGCTTGCAAAATTATCACATTTTCTATTGGGCTTGGAATGGAAAGAATTGCATGTTTGATTGCGCTTATTGTTGGTTCATAATCACCTGCCAATTCATGGGGTCTTTCTATAACTTGCGCTCCATTTTCAATTGCAACTTTCATAATATCTGTGCAATCTGTAGATACATAAACCTCATCTATAAAATTATGGCGCTTTGCATATTGTATACTATGCAATATTAATGGTTTTTCACCCAATAGCTTTATATTCTTATGTGGTAATCTTTTAGAACCACCTCTTGCTGGTATTATTGCAATAGTTTTTAACTTCATAAAGTTTTTAAATGTGCTAATTCACCCACTCCTGTTTGTGCCAAAGCATCAATATAGGAATACAACATTCCTAAACTGCCTTCGTGTGCTTGTCCTATTTCTGCGATGGTGAAGAGGTTATTTAATTTCATAAATTTTCATTTAATATAATTTATTCTAACAAATGGATTTTCATTTATTAAATTTTTAATTTTAAAATTATTACAAACTTTAATACTCAATTTTTGGTAGTTTCACTTTTAAAATAGTTACTTTTTCGTAAGTAAAGAAAGTCAACAAGTGTTTTTTGGGATTTAGAGTCAAGTTTAATGAACTACAATCTTATCTAAGTAATCTAATACTTTATTGGGTTTCCAATTGAGTTCAGTTTGGGCTTTTTTATCAGAAAAAGTAAGGGTTGATTGTATTTTTTTTAACTTAATTGAATTAAAAGGGCTTTTGTTTCCAAGCAAATCACCTGCTTGGGCTAACATTATGGCTATTGATTGGGGTATAGCAAATGGCTTCTTTTTATTCAATGAATTTGAAATTGTTGCTTCAAGTTCTTTGAATGTGGGGTGATACCCATCGGTTAAGTTGTAAATTCCCTTTTTATTTAAATTTTGAGAAATAAGGTTGGCTACATCATCTGCCAATACCATCGATTTTTTAGCACTTGCATTACCTATTGACAAATACCAACCTTTTTTAATGGCTTTTATCATGGCACCAAGATTGCCCGGGGGATTGCTGCCTGCAATCAATGGTAATCTTAATATCAGATAGTTTATATTTCTTTTATCGCAATATTCAATAATTGCGTTTTCGGCTAAAATTTTGCTTTTGCCATAAGGGTCGGTTGCTTTTAATGGATAGTTTTCATCAATTTCTTCCCCACTATCCAAGCCATAAACGGATACAGAACTTATGAAAATAAAGCATTTAATTCCTACCTCACATTTTTCAATAGCATTTAAAATATTTAAAGTGCCTTGATGATTTACCTGATAAAAATCCGAAACTTCTTTCGGGGTTTTGGGTATGGAGTGTGCTTTGCCCGCAGCATGAATTAAATATTGTGTGTTTTGAGGGATTGTGGGGATTTCATGACTTATATCAGAAGGAATGTCGGCATTTTTTCTCCCAAGAGATAGTACATTAAAACCATTTTGCGAAAGATAACTTTTAATATGTGTTCCTAAAAAGCCTGAAGAACCGGTAAGAAGTGTGTATTTATCCGAAAAGCTCACTATATAAGGATGCAAGGTGTTTTATATTGTGATTTTTTGATACAAATTCTCGTCCCTTTTGCCCCATCTCTTTTAATTTTTCATCGCCTAAAGAATACAATTCAATGATGCCATTTGCAATAGCCTCTGCCGAATCAGGTTTTACAATTAAACCACAGCCGGATAATTCAACAGGGTCTTTTATTAAATTATTTGAATCTAAAATTGGCTTAGCAGCAAGCATATAATCAAAATATTTATTGGCTGATACTCCGTGTTTGTATAAACCTAATTCACGCCAACCAATAAAGCAAACATCAGCAAATTTCAAAATGGATTGAACATAAGATTTTGGAACTTTATCTATAAACGTTATGTTAGTCAAATCTTTTGCTAATTTTATACAGTTTTCTTTTTGATGCCCATCACCAACAATATAAAAGTGTATATCTGTATTATTTTTTAATAATTCAGCACTTTTTACAAGCAGTTCAATGCAATTTGGATATCCAATTGTTCCTGTATAAATTATTTTAAATTTTTGATTCGTTAATTTATTAACTAATTCTTTATTAAGTTCTTCGTTTTTTAAATTTATGTCAATACCATTGGGTATGATTGAAATTTTATTTGATTTTATATTGAATTTTTTAAAATATTCAATAGAGTTTGGTAATAAAGTGATAATTCTGTCACTATATTTATAACCAATCCATTCAAATAATCTAAAAAACAAAACCAAAGGATGGATTTTGCTTATTTCCTTAATTTGAATAAGGCTTTCGGGCCATAAATCTCTAATTTCAAAAAGAATTTTAACTTTTTTATACTTTATTTTAAGTATTAAAGCACTTAAAATAGGAAATATTGGCATTGATGAAACTATTATGACATCAGGCTTACCAAGTTCATTTTTTTTAAGCCCGATACATCTGAAAGCAAAAACCAACATACTCCAAAATCGTTTTGCACTTTCAGCCTTATATTTAGGTACTTTTACCCAACAAAATTTCCTTTTTTCAATTATTTCGTAGTTATATTTAAAAGGTGCATGAGGATAATTTTTAAATACATGATTAAAACTTCCTGAAATTATTGTTACATCAAAACCGTTTTCAATCCAGTATTTACTAAATAGAAAATGTCTTTCACCCCAGCCACTATTTGTATGACCTGCAAATTGGTTTATAACCCAAATGGCTTTTGAAGTCAACTTAATATATTTTAATTATGAATAAAAATTAAATTATTCAAATGTTTAATTTGAGAAATGTAATTTGTACCATTTATCAAAAATAAAAAATCTAGCAAAGTCATCACTTGATAATTTACTTTTTGGATAAACTAAAAAGTCTTTATAGATTTTTGAGTTTAGTAGATATGGATTTTTCATATTATAAAAATGATTTTTCATTATAGGGAAAAGTTTATTATTCAACCATTCATCTTGTGGTGTAGCAAAACCTAATTTGCTTTTTCTATTTTTTATTTTTGGTGGCAAATAATCTTTTAATGATTCTCTTAAAATATATTTTGTAAATCCTTTATTTATCAAAAAATCAGAAGGGAGAGAAAATAAAAATGTGACCAAATTATAATCCATAAAAGGTACACGTGTTTCAATTGAAAATGACATTGAATTTCTATCTTCATATCTTAGTAATGGTGGATATGAATACATTTCAATATCATCTTTTGATTTCGATTTTAATGAACTAACACTATCAATACCTATAGACGAACTCAAAGGATTACTTTTACATTTATTTGATAAGTAATTTATACTTTGATCTAAACCTAAATATCTTTTAATTCCATTCTTATTAAAAAAATTAAATTCTTTATTAATTAATAAATGAAATATTATTTTAATTGCTTTTAATAATTTTCCTTGTTTTAATAATTCTTTTAAATAAAAAGCATGATATTTTCTATATCCAGCCAGAATCTCATCGCCACCTTGACCATCTAATAGTACTTTAACTCCCTCTTTTTTTGATAACTGCATTACAAAATACTGAGCAAAAATACTAAATGAACCAAAAGGTTCATCTTGGTGCCAAATTACCTTGTCTAATTCGTTAATAAGCAATTCTTCATCAAATGTAATAAAATGACTATCCACAATGGGATATTTTTTACGTATTAATTCAATATAAAATGATTCATCAAATTTTTTATACTTTTTAAAAATTGCTGAAAAAGTATGAATTTTTTGATTCATCTCTTTTGCAGATACACATACAATAGATGAAGAATCTAATCCTCCGCTTAAACATGACCCGATTGGAACATCACTTCTGAATCTAAGTTTGATAGAGTTTATAAATAATTCTCTAAATTTTTCACAAGCATTTTGAAAAGTCATTTTTTCAATATTTATGTTACTTTTCAGATACCAGAATCTTGTAATTTCTGGTTTAATTTTTTGATTTGAAATATCTATAATAATGTTATGTCCAGGCAAAAGTTGATATATATCTTTGAAAAAAGTTTCATAACTATGGTTGATTATATTCTTTTGTAAAAAGTCACGGATAATATTTTCATTAATTTGTTTAGGAACATTTGCCTCAAATAATTGTTTAATTTCTGATGAAAAAACAAATTCGTCATTTTGGTTATAATAATAAAAAGGTTTAACCCCAAACCTATCTCTTGAACAAAAGATGATATTTTTATTTAAATCCAAAATTGAAAATGCCCACATCCCATTAAATTTATTTACACAATCTTTTCCCCAAAATATGTATGATTTTAACAATACTTCTGTATCAGAATGAGTTTGAAATGATTGACCATGCTCTTCAAGTTCTTTTCTTAATTCAATGTGGTTATATATTTCGCCATTAAATACTATCGAATAACTGTTGCTTTCATCAATAAAAGGTTGATTTGCATCTACACTCAAATCAATAATTGCGAGCCTTCTAAAACCAAATAAAAGTTTATAATTTTCACTTTTACCAAAATCAATAGCAGCTTGTCCTTTATATATCTTACAATTTTCTTTTAAATTACATGCTAAGAAACCTTCAGAGTCGGGTCCTCTGTGTGATATTATGTCGGTACATTTTTTTATGTCAATACTTTGGCTTCCAATAAAGCCGAAAATTCCACACATTTTTTTTAATTATTTAAAATAGTTAACCACTTATGTTTAATTGATTTTTCCCAATCAAATTTCTCAATAGATTTTCGGGCATTTTTACTTATTTCTTTTGAGGTTTCATTATCATAAAGCAATTTTTTTATTGCCTCTGCCATTTCTAAATGGTCATCATTTTTTACTAAAATTCCATTCTCATTATTTTTAATCATGTATGGAATACCACCTACATTTGTACTTATAATAATTAGCCCCATTGCCATCATTTCAATCATTGAAACAGGTGTGTTATCATAAGTATTGGTACATAAATAAAAATCGCATTTTTTTGAATATTCATTTTTTTTATCAACATCCAAATATCCAATTAAATGAACAATGTTTTCTAACTGATGGTTTTCTATATAATTTTTAATAAAATCAAAATATTTACCATTAGCTCCTCCCATATATAATTTAATATTTGGGAATTCGTCTTTTAATACTTGAACTACCTTAATTGCCATTAATGGATTGTAATCAATATGAAACGTACGCATCCATAATAATGACGGGTTTATTTGATAACGTTCAGTAAAAATATAATTATTTAGGGTTATTTGATTATAGATTATTTCTGTTTTAATACCTTTTTTTCTAAATAATTCAAAAAAATATTCTGATGGCACAGTTATGGTTTTTATGCGATTAAACAAAAATTTATATATCATAGAGCTTTTATACTCATTGTGTAAACTTCCACCATGCATAGTATATATAAGCCTCTTTCTAAGTATGCGACTTAAAATATATGTAATTAACTCCATATACTTATGCTGCCACCCCATTCCTTGTAGAATAATTATATCGTATTGCTTTTTTTTGAATAATAGTTGTTTAATTGTGTCTATTAATCTTGCAATTTTTTTTATTTTTCTTGAAATATATAGTACAGAATAACCCTCTTCTTCTAGTTTAATACCTAAAAATTCTCCTTGGCTTACAGCTTTTCCATTATGAATACCTAATAATGGTCCTACTATGGCAATTTTTGGTTTTTTGTCAAAATGTTTTTGTTTATCAGTATGTGTCAAAATCTATTAAATTAAATTCAAAATTTTCAAAATCAAACAATTTGTTTATTTCCCAAAAACCTACCGGTACGGTATGTTTTGAAACGTTTTTTTCATTATCAAAAAATCGCAACAAGGTATTATTGGGGTGAAGTATAAAATCCAGTCTAACAATTCCAGAAAAAAAACATAGAGTTTTTAATTTCTTTAATATACTTAAAAAAGTGTGTCTATCATTAATATCCGAAATTAATCCCACTTTAAGAGATTTGTCAAATTTTACAACAAGTTTCACATTGTCAATTGTTATTATTTGCTTATTATCTCGAACTTTTCTATTAAAAAATTTTAAATCATGTATTATAAAATCTTTATTTTCTTTAGTTGTGGTGAAATAACTTAAAGAATCAGAATTTTTCTCGAATTTTTTTATTAAATTGAATATTTTCATAGTTATTTTACTTTTACTAAAAAATAGAGAAAGTGGAAAAGTTGGAATATAAAAATTTATAATTTTCATATTTTCCTTAAACACCCAACCTAATTTTTTCCAAACAGGATAAGCCATCTTGTTTGGGAAACCAAAAATAAAAGAACAGCCATAATTTTTGCATTCATCAAATACTTTTAATGCCAAAATTTTAAAATATCCTTTTCCTCTGAATTTTGGATTAGTTAAACCATCAACAAATTGGCAAGCAATTACTTTATTATTATTTACAGATGCTTTTTCAATAAAAACACCTAAAAATGCAGCAATTTCATTAGTTTCGTCAATTTCATAAATCATACTTAGTCTTGAATCGTTATTTGAATAACGGTTTTTGAATTCTTCTAATGAATATACAATTTTATTTGATTGATAAAAGAACAATTTAAGTAATTCATAATCTTTATCTGAAATAAATCTAATAGCCATTTTGTTTATAAAATAAAGTAGAGATTTTGGCTAAAGCTCTTAATTTATAATCTTTTTCAAAAAAGGGGATACGAGGAATTAAATAAGGATTTGATGATTTAATCCTTCCAGGGTTCATTGTAACTGCAAATTCAAATAACAATGAGACTAATTCAGGTGCAATGTTTCCTATTGAAATTTGTTGTCCATAAGGATAGCAAAATATTTTAGAAACCTTACCGGTGAGTTGCAATATTTCATTAATGCTAGATTTTAATTCATGTGATAGCTCATCTTTTGTAAGTGCAGAAACTGGTTGATGCGATTTTCCGTGACTTTCAAATGATATTAATTCGTTTTTTGATAATTTGCTAATTAACAATGGACCAATTGAAGGTAAGAAATTTTTCATTGATTCATCTGATATAAAATTATTTGTTTTTAAAAAATCGGCATAATGTTCGCAAAATTTGTTAAATTGTGAAGTTTTTTGTGAATAGAGAATTAATTTCAACTCTGAAAAAAAATTATCAATAGCAATTGAAAATTTATTAAAATATTCATTTTTTACTATATCTAAATTTGATAAATCTTGATAAATATAAAATTTTACAAAGTCAGGAATAATCCCTTTAATATAATCTGTTTGAACAAAAATTGTTATAGGAACTTTAAGATTTTGTGTAAGAGGTTCAATAGTATTTTCATAAGCATCATCTATTGTTATAGAATATAAACCTTTTGTATTCAGTCCGTTTTTATTCCTTTTAAGTAATTCAATTAGCGGAATAGCTTCTAATTTTTCAAATAATTGTTGATGTTCAATAAATCTATTTTCTGAAATTTGATGGTACGCTATAACAAACCCTCCTTTATAATTACCAACTATTTTATCAAGAAAATAAGTTACACTATTAATCATTAAAATTTTGTTTTCTTTTTTGCAAAAAAGCTGATGTTCCTTCAATGAAATCTTTGTTATTCATACATTCTGCTAAATATTCAATTTCGTGATTTAATGCATTAGTTCTTACTTTGTTAAATCTATTGTTTATACTTTTAATTGCAAATTTAATTCCTGTACTAGAGTTAGATGCTAGCTCTAATGCATATTTTTCAATTTCAATTTCTAAGTTGTTCGAATCTACTAAATAATTTATTAAACTATATTTAGAAGCAACATCAACATCAATAATTTTTCCTGTCAATATCAAATCAGTTGCAATACTTTTTCCTACGTAATCAAAAATTCTTTGACTACCACCAAACCCAGGTAAAATTCCAAGTTTAACTTCCGGAAACCCAAATTTAGCATTTTCGGTTGCAAATTTAATATGACAAGCTAATGCCAATTCAAAACCACCTCCAACGGCATAGCCATTAATTGCTGCAATTATTGGTTTATTTGAATTTTCGATAGTATTCATCAAAAGATGCCCTTTTTTTCCATAATCTTTTCCTTCTTTATAGCGAAATTTACTAAATTCACGAATATCTGCCCCTGATACAAAAACATTATTCAATTCACTAAAAATTGATATAGTTTTTATGCCTAAATCGTTATTTAACTCTTTAATAATATTGATAAGTGCATCTAAAGCTTCAATTGAAAGCGCATTCCGATTTTCAGTTTTGCAAAAATATATCTTAGCTAAACTATCTTTTATTTCTATACGAAACATATCAATCTAATTATAAATTTTGTCATATAAACAAATAATATTTGAATGTTTAAAGTTTTCTTTTATAAAAATATTTGCATTTTTACCAAGTGATTCTCTTAATGTTTTATTATGGAATAATTCTATCAATTTATTTGAAAAATTTATTACATCAAGATTTTCATTTAAATTATTACAAGGAAGAATTATACCATTTTCATTTTGTATAATTAAATCTTTTGCACCTCCAATTTCAGTTGTGACTATACATTTTCCTAATTGCATTGCTTCTAATAAAGCATTAGATGTTCCTTCACTTATTGAAGTATGAATATAAATATCTGCTAAATCTATTATTGAAGCTGTATCCTTAATAAATCCGGTTAAAATTACTTTTTCTTGTAAGCCATATTTATCTATTAAATTACACAATTCATAATATACATTTTCTTGTCCAGCTATTGTTTGACCAACTATTAGACATTTAATATTTGATATTGAATGTGATAAGTAGTTTATTATTTCTATAAGAAATTTTTGATTTTTTTCTTTTCTGTAATTTCCAACATTAACAAAAACAAAATCATTTTTAGAAATTTTATATTCTTTTATGTAATTTTCTTTAGTTTTATTATCTGATTTTTTACTTTCTTCAATTAAATTAGGAATATAAATTGCATTGTTTGTTTTCAGTCCAATTTCTTTTAATTCTTTAATAATTTCATTTGAATTTACTACGATATTATTCCCTAGTAAGTATAATTTTTTTCTCCAACTTTTATATCTGATAAATTCGTTTTTTGGGCTTCCTCTTACTGATCCTATAATTTTTTTAACGAAAAACAATTTGCCCAAAAAATAAGCAATGGGATTAATATAAGAATTCCAAGAATGTATAATTTTAGGTTTAAAAGTAATAATTACATAAAGAGTATGAATAAGTTTTAATAATGAGTTATTAAAATTAGATTGATAAATTTTTATTCCTTTTTTTCTCAACTCATCATTAAAAACAAAGTGATCGCTATTATTATATATTAATATAGCCATTTCATATTTTTTTTGTGATAGTGATAATGAAACTAATCTAAGTTGAATTTCTGAGCCTCCAATGCCTAAATGACTGCTTAGATTTAATATCTTTATTTTTTTACACATAGTTTTTTTTATTTGAATTTGATTTTATGGTTAATTGGCTTAAACCAAAAATAAAACCAACCATAGCTAACCTCATTGCTGCGTGGAACGATGTAGATATACTTAATACGATTAATGAAGCAACTATGGGAATTCCTATTTTTTTATTTTTTTTTATTGAAACAATTGATAAATAAATTATAATAATGGCAGCTAAAATTCCTAATAAACCATGTTCGGCCAGCAACCTTGTAAGTTCGGTATGTGCTGATGCTCCCCACCCCAAATATTTATCTCTGTAGTGTTTACCTAAGCCAGGTCCAATGCCAAATATAGGATTTTGTAAAAAAATATTAATATCAGAATCTATAATTTGCTCTCTATTAGAAAAATAATCTATTTCTCCTGTAATTTCGGTATTTGCTTTTTCTCCACGATATCTTTTATACAAAGTGCCATTTGTTATGTCGTTAACGATGTTAAATAAAAGTATAGATAAAACAATAAAAATTATAACTTGAAAAATTTTATTAAATTTTTCAGATGCATTTTTACTTTTTAAAAGTATATCAAATATGTATAATGTAATTATTGCTAAAAATCCACTTATTAAACCTCCTCTCGAAAAAAGTAAAATTGTTCTAAAAAGAAGAATGCCAAAAAATAATATATCAATAAATCTGTATCCACTAAAGTAAAATTTATTGTATATTGTAAAAAATAAAATAAATAATCCCAATCCGAAAATTGAACTAATTTGATTGGGTCCAGTCATGTGTGCAGATGATTCAAAATTAGCCCCCAATGCCCATTCTATATCTTTAATATTAGGTGCTTTTATAATAATATATAATAGAGATAATATAATTGGATATAATGCAAAGGATAAAACTCTTAATAAATTATTTATTGTCAAAGTATAACGTGAAAAAAAAGAACATGAAACAGCTAATGATATGGGACCTGATAACGAAAATGAAATTACATTAATAGGTTTTTCTAACTCGTCGTATTCTCCTATTAGAAGTGAAGGCAATAATAAAAAAAAGTATAATAATGCCAGCCACGTATATTTTTCAGTTTTTAATTCTTTAGAATTTACAAGTAAGTAAACAATCATCAAAATTGAAATACCGTATTTGACGAATTCATGAGGTAAAATATCTTGTGATCGTGTGGCTATTTCAATACTTACAAGATAAACTAAACATTGCATAAATTGAATTTGCGAATTTCCTTTAGTAACAGCAAAATATAGTCCTAAAATAAAAGCAATCAATTCTAAAAATATTGTAATTGGATTGAAGAAAGCATAAATAACTCCTAATGAGATATGCATTAAAATCCACATTATTTTTAATCGTCTACTCAATTGTATTATTATTATTTATAGTAATTGAATATTACTAATTTTATTGATAAATAATATTTTTTAAGAATATAAATTAGCTAGCGTAAAGTAATTTTACTTTACTTTCAAACTCATTTTGCCAATTCTCTACTGAATAATTTTTAGCTAATAGTTGGGCATTATTAATTGTTTCTTTCAATATTTGTTGTGAACTTAGTACACCAATAATTTTAGAACAAGTATTTTCTACATTAAAATCCTCAATAACGAAACCACTTTTATTGTCATGTAATAAAAATGGTATTACAGAAATATTTGATGCAAAAATTATTAATCCAACTGCCATAGCTTCAATTAAAGCCTTAGGAAATCCTTCTTTTGTTTTTGTTGGAAATAAAAATATATCAAATTTTTGAAGAGTTGTTAAAATGATTTTATTGGGTAAATTTCCATGGAAGGTAATATATTTTGAAATATTTAAACTACTAGAATATTTCATTAAATAGTCCTTATATTCACCTTCTCCAATAATATGAAAATGTGAATTAGGAAATTTTGATAAAAGTTTAGAAAAAACCAAAATAGAAAAATGAATATTTTTATCTTTTGATAATCTTCCAACATAAGCAAATTGATAATTGTTGGTGTTAATAATCTGTTTTTGTTTTATAGAATTAAAATCATTATTATAAATTGTGGTTGAAAATATCCAATGTATTGAATTATTTCTATTTGATGGAGGCATATTTCCACCTCCTGTTGCTAATGTAATTAAATTTTTTCCGGAATAATTTTCTAACAACCAAATTAATATTTTATCAGAAAGGGTATCTTTGGTTCCCCAAGTTCCACAGTGTCTCACAATTGTTTTCTTCTTAAGGATAATACAAAAAATTAAACCAACCATACCCAAGTCGCCTGGTACCATGCAATGAATTATATCAGCATCATTTATAGACTTAATTATTTTAAAAAAATTTTTAGGGACTAAGTAAAATAATATATGAAACTTTCTAAAAATGCCTTTTGATTTAGGAGCAATTAAAGGTTTTATAATTAAATTATGACCTTTTATTGGAATTGTACCATTAGGCTTAGTCGAACTGGGATATACCAAATTAATTAGTTCAGTTTCTTTGAATAATGCTGAAATAGCAGAAATTTGTATTGGAAAACCCCCTTTAGTACTATATCCTGAAGGATGATTTTTATCTTCCCAACACTCTTTATGTGAAAATATTATAAGTTTTTTATCGCTTAATCTCATTATAAATTTATTTTTTTATATATATTCTCAACAAGAATTCTATAAGATTTATCATAAGAGTAAAGATTATTAACTTTCATAAGAGCATTGTTAACAATTGATTTAGTATTAGTGTTATTTTTATATTGATTAATTATAGTATCAGACCACAATTTTGGGTCGTTGCCTTCAACAAATACAACATCTTTACCATCTTCAAAACCCATTCCGTATAAAGCGTCTTTTGATGTAATTACCAAATTACCAGATGACATAATTTCTATAATTCTACTGCGAAAACCATAAGTTCCTTTCCATGGGATAACTGCAATACCAAGTTTGTTAAAAATCAAATTTGGATTATCGACAAAACCAGTTATAATTATGTTTTGGTCATTATTCAATTTTTTAATTTCTTCACTTGGTTTACTTCCTATTATGTAAATTTTGAAAAAAGGAATTTCTTTTATTATTAACGGGAAAACATCATTAATTAAAAATTTTACTGCTGTTTCATTATGTTTTGAGCCAATTCCTCCATAGAAAAAAATTGAAGCTTCATTCTTTTCAGTTAAATTTAGATTAGGCCATTTGTTTAAATCAATCCCCATGGGACAGAATAATGTTTTTTGATTTGAATTTATGATGGTTTCAAAATATTTTTTTTCAAGAAAATTGATCGCTATTATTATATCAAAAAATTTAAGTGCATAGTTTTCTTCATATTTTTTATATTTATTAATGTAGTATTTACTTATAAATGTAGGTAAAAATGATGATTCTAAACTAACCTTATATGTTTGCCATAAAACATTATGTGTATCAACAATTGAAAAAATATTTAATTTTTTTACTAGTTTTGCTAAGGAAGTAAAATGCCAATATTCAAATAATATGATTTTATAATTTAATAGGTTAACATGTTTTAAAACTCTTTTAGGTGTAAATTCTACATAATTAATAATAAAATTTGAAAATTTTAAACTAGTGAAAATTGTGTAAATAAGCCCACAAAATCTTAAAATAATGTTAAATAGTTTTTTTGATTGATAAATTCTTGGAATTATAATTATTTCTAAATTTTTTATATTAGATTTAATCAGTTCATTTTTATTTCCTAATAACAATAAAGTAATAAAAAATCTTTCACTTAATGCCTTTAAAGTATAATGAACTCTCATTGATTGTCCAGAATCAAACCTGAAAGGATTAACAGCTGAAACAACTAATATCTTTTGTTTTGTAATCAAAAAAAAATTAATTTTTAGTCTTTAAAATAAACTTTACTTCTTGCATGTATAATGGGTCTCGAAAACCCTCTCCCATAATAAGTTTTTATAATTTCAAAGCCTGTATTTTTTAATGTTTCAATAAGAAAATTAGTAGAGGATTTATAACTTTTGTTTTCTGGGGCATCTTTTCTTGTTCCGTCATTACTCTGAATAATTATTTCTGGAATTTTGAATGCTGAATATTTTAATAATTTTCTAATATTTTCTTCTTCTAAATAATATATCGAACAGAAAAATGTAATGATGTCATAATCATAACCATATTTCCCATTTGTAAAGTCAAACATATCTCCTTCAATTAATCTAATTGGATAATCAACATCATCTCGCCAATTGAAAATCTTTTTTACTAAATTGGCTCTTTCTATAAAAATAGGGTCACGTTCTACGCAAACAACTTCCTTTGCCATCCCTTCCTTAATCAAAAGAAGTGACAAATATGAATTATTTGTTCCCATGTCTAATATCCTTTTTCCATATACTATTTTTGGTAAAACATTCTTATTGAAAAAATTCCATCTTCCGATACCAGATTCTTTATCCCAAAAAGGTCCAATAAAAAAGCCATTCCCAAAATTAATAGAGGCATAAAACGAAGAAAATTTTAAGGAATCTCTTTTTATTAATTCTTGAGCAACTGATTCTACCAAAGTGTTGCGTGAAAAAATATTATTATACTTAAGCAAATCATTATTTTTACAATAATGAAAGAATAATGTTCTTTTTTTATGAAGTAAGGTTGATTCATAATCAATCATTATTAAATTTTTTGTATTTTCTTCAAGTATAATATTCCCAAATGTTAAACTTAAATTTGTTATGCCTGCATGATGTATTTTTTTAATTTCTTCTTCAAATTTTAAATATTGGTTTTCATTTATAATATTTTTAATTATTTCTGTGCCTCTTTTTAGTATTAAATTTATTTTTTGAGTATTAGTTAAACTTGAATTTTTAAATTCTGTATCTGTATCTGCATTCAGTATTTTACCTCCATTTTTAACAATTACATTTCTAAGAGTATCGCCCAAAATTAAAGATTTATAAATTATTAAATTCTTTAAATCAAAAGAATGAATATGAGGTTTTAATATTTCATTTGGCAATGTTAATACTGAAAAAAGTTCGTTAAAAAATGCTTTTCTTTTTGTATTGAACTCTTTTTTAACTAAAACTACTCCTTCTTTAATAACTATGGACATTTTGTAACGTGACCGTTTAACAAATTCATTTTTTGAAACCATAATTTGAAAAGGCAAAATACCGTACTCTGAATAAACTCTACCATCTGTGTCAAATTGTCCAATAACTAATTCATCGTCTTTTTTGTAAGATTTTTTTATGTTTGATAAAGTTGCATTATTATTATTTAAATATGTCTCATAATCTATAAAAATACTTTTTTGATTTTTAATTAATTCTGTTAATTTTTTCTCATTAACCTTGTTCTTATCTATAAGTACTGTGAGTCCAATATAATTAAAAAATAGAAATAATAACACATTAATAAGAATAAAGAAAAATAAAGCAATTTTGATAGAAAAAGTTAATAAAATTAATAAAATGAATGCAAATAAAATAATCCCAACGTACAATAAAGTTTTTTTGTTTTTTAATAAAAATGTTGTTTTTCTGTTTATCCAATGCGGTAAATAAAATTCAAAAATTGAATCTGTTAAAAAGGATGGTTCTCTTTTAAAAATATATTTAAATAAACGAAATAAATTTTTCATTTTTTTTTATGATTTAGGAATTCTTGCAAATATGTCTATAGAAATATTTATGTGTGAAATCTTTTCTATTATTTCATTATAGGTCATCCAATTATTATCTACCAGTTTATAGTTAATAGCATAATTGTATTTATAATTTTCACTCAATGTATTAAACTTTTCAAGACATCTTTTGGTTTCAACAAAGTAATATGGTAAATTTGACTCTATACTTATAATAGGTACTGGTATATTTAATGTTTTCAAAACAAGTTCTTCTGCACCTTCAACATCAATTTTCAAATAAACTACATTATTAAGTGGTTTGAGAATATTGTCCAAAGTATCAGAAGTCAAGGTTATTATTTTATTCACATAATTAAAATTGGTTTCAGTAATGTCTTTCCACTTTTTATCAATAGAACTGAGTCCAGGATTATTTAAATTTTCAAAAAAATCAATATCACCTTTTTTGTCTGAAATTATTAAATTAAGTGAATTAAAATTTTTAGAGTATTTGAATCTTTTAGTTAAAATATTGAACCTTTTAGGACTACCTTCAATTGATAGTACTTTATACCCCATTTTTAAAAAGAAATAGGATAGGTTTCCAATGCTTGCACCTATATCTACCACTTTGCCATTTGGGTAATCTTTAAGAATTTCTTTATAAAAATTAAAAACTTTATTTCTTATTTGATATATAGTACCATTTCTAAGTTTTGAAATGAAGTTAAATAATGATGAATCTAAAATTTTTAAATATAAAACTTGATTCGATTTTAATAAATTTATTAACATATTTAATACTAAATTAATTTACAATTTCAATAAGCTTACTAGCGATTCTATTATAACTTTTCCCATCTAACGTGTTTGAAAATTTGATATCAAAAAGGTTTTTAACTTTATTTTTATCCGGCTTAATTTGTTTAAATTCAAAAAGTTTATTTTGAAGTTCTTTGAAAGAATAACAAAGTTCTATGCAACCACTTTCAGTCACTTGTTTGTAATGTTCAAATGAATACCATTTTTTATTATCAACAAAATCAAGATACCTTAGTTGTTTTTCAGTATATATCTTTCTTTCTTGTATAAATAACTCTTCTTCTATGCGGATATCCCTGTTATAGGTAGGTGTATATGCTATATTAATTACAGGTTTATTAAACATTAGTAACTCTAAAGTAATAGTAGAAGCTATATTTATTCCTAAATCAACATTTCTTAGAGATTCACGCAAAATATATTTAGCCTTAGGAGTTGGAAGTAATGCTTTTTGTTCCCAAAAGGTATCTTGAATGAATAAATTGTTTAAACCCAAAAGTGGTTTAAATCTGTCTGTAAAATCCTTAGGATATATTCTCAACAATAATTGAGGCCTGTTTTCAAATGGAAAATTTTCTAAATATTCTAATATATTTTTTACAATTATTGGTTCTCCGGGCATGTGATGAGCCATGCCAGTTGTATAATAGAAAATGGGCTTTTCGCTATTTAATCCATATAAATTACAAAATTCTACACGATTTAAAGGTTTATCATCATTAATAAAATAAGTATCAAATTGAGGAGTACCTGTTACGAAAATTTTATCATAAGACATTTGGGGATAAAACTTTGATATTAAATTTTTCGTTTCATTATTCCATGTAAATAAGTAATCGTATTTGGGTATAATTCTTCCTTGTGAAGTTATGTTGTCCCATGAAAATATAAAGGTAGCTGTTTTAATTTTTCTTCGCTTTGCTGAATAAATCCAGTTTAGTGAATTAAAATTATGAATATGTGATGTGTTAAATACAATTGTTGGGTTATATTGCCGAAAATGGTCTTCAATATAATCTTCATAATTTAACTTGTAATTCACAAATTCGTTAAATGTTTCTAAAAAAAATAATCCTTTTTTATTAGCAAAAATTCTTGCAAAAAACAATAATAATGTAGATTTAATTTTATCAAAAATCATTATTGATTGGTTCATTTTAATAATTAATCTATCATTAGATGCCTTTGTGTTTATCCAGATATTATGTGATAAATCAAGCAAATGATGGCACAAATCAATTAAAACTAATTTTTTACGTGGTTGAATTACAGAAACAGAATTAATAAGTTTCAGCGAATCTTTATAAAGATTTAAGTGCTCTTTTGAATAAACAACAATGTTAATCTCAAAATTTTCTGATAAATTTTTTATAAATGGTAATGTTAAAAAATTACTAATTGTTTCTCCTCTTGGGTATATGATAGATATACTCTTTTTTTTCATATAGAATTATGTATTCAAAATTTTAGAATATGGAATTTAAATATTTTGTAGATTTTTATTTTAAAAGTGAATTGTTTCCTAAATACTCTTAATTTTTGATAAACAATTTTTTATATGTTTATAGTAAAATATATAAATTAAAGCAATGTATAGAAATGAATAAGTAATAATAATTGCTATATTCATTAATCGTATTTTTGTAAAATTTATTGAAATTAAATTAAAAATAATTGGCGTAAAAAGTGCTAATAATACAGACAAAATAACTATTTTTAAATAGTCATAAATTACAAATTTTAATTTTATTTTATACATTATTGTAGAATAGAAAAATTGAGATAAATCTCCAATTATATTTCCAATTGCAAAAGCAACAACCAAATAAATAACATTTTTAGAACTCAAATAAGTTAAAAATGATAGAATAAGAACCAAAGCAGCTTTTAAAATTTTGAATTTAGATGAAATATCAGGTCTTCCATTAGATACTAACAAAGGCATAGCAGGAAAACACAACGCCTGAAATAACCTTTGAAATGAAAAAATTATAAAAATTTGGCTAGATTTAATCCATTGGTTTGAATAGATTGAATTTATAAATACTTTTGAGTTAAGGATTATAAAAACATAAAATGGGATAACAATTATACTAACAAAAAAATGAAATACTGAAAATACAATATTTAGCTTTTTGTAATCATTTAGCACTTTTGGATAAGTTGAAAACAGCAAATCATTAATAGGCGATATAATAAAAGAAAAAAATAAGTTAGTTTGACTAACAGCAAAGTTATAAAATCCTAAAAATACAATATTGGTAACCCGATATAAGTATAATTTATCAAAATTAATTGTTATGTATGATGCAAGTGCAGTAATAATAGAGTGTTTACCAAACCAAGATATTTTTTTTATTAATGTTTTATCAAACATTTTAATTGAAAAATTTTGTTTAAAAAAGGGTAAACAAATTAATACTTTTGTAATAGTTCCTATTAATTCACCTCCAATAAAACTTGAAGCACCCCATCCAATGTATGCAAAAACTAGTTTAAATAATGTTGAAAGTATATCCGAGGAAATTAATGAATTAGAATAATTTTTAAAATCTAATTGTTTTTTAAAATCAGAAAATCGTGTGTTGGATAATCCAGATAATCCTAAATTTAGGCCCATTAGAGCCATAATCAAAGCTATATTATTTGACAAACCATTATGCCAACTTACAAATGTAAAAGCAGAAATAATTATAAAAATAGAAAATGATAGAATAATATCAATTATTAGAACAGTGCTATATAATTTCTTGGGTTCTGTTTTTGTGTCCTGAATATAAAAAGCTTGTAATCCCACCTGATTTATCAAACCAAATATTTCTGTTGAAGCAACTGCAATTGCAAGAATTCCATAATCTTCAGGAAATAATAACCATGACAATAGATAATTGCCCAAGAATCTAATAATTCTGCCAACAACAGATAATTTTAGAGAATTTTTTGCTGCTTCAAAAACTTTCAAATTCTTTACACTAATTTATTTTAATAAAAAATGATTTATATACCACTTAACAAATTCATTTATACCTTCTTCTAAACTTACTTTAGGTAAATAGTCAAAATTAAATTTTAATTTTTTTGTACAAGCATAAGTTTCAAACACATCACCATCTTGCATTTCATCTAATTCAATTATTGCTAATTTTTTTGTAGCTTTTTCTATAGCATTAACGAAATCTAGCAAATGAATTGGATTTCCATTTCCAATGTTAATAATATCATATTTTGGTTTTACTTCATTTTCAATAATTGTTTTATTTAATATTTTATTTATTGCATTTATTATATCATCAATATAGGTAAAATCTCTTCGTAACTTCCCTTTATTGAAAAGTTTTATTGGTTTCCCTTCCAAAATAGATTTAGTAAATTTGAATAAAGCCATATCCGGTCTCCCCCAAGGTCCATAAACTGTAAAAAACCTCAACCCAATTGTATTAATTCCAAAAAGATGATAATAGGTATATGCCATTAATTCATTGCTTTTTTTAGTAGCGGCATAGAGAGAAATTGGCTTGTCTGTTAATTCATTTTCTGAAATAGGAAAGTTATTTGAATTTCCATAAACAGAAGAGGAAGAAGCAAATAATAGATGTTTTACCGAACAATTTCTACAAGCTTCTAGTACATTAAAAAATCCAATAATATTTGAGTCTATATAATCTTTAGGGTTTGTAATTGAATATCGAACACCAGCTTGTGCAGCTAAATTAATTATTACATCAAAGTTTTGTTTAACAAACAATGTATGTAAATTGTCAGCATCCTGAAGATCAAGTTTAATAAATTTGATGTTTGAATTTCCACTAATGAGTTTGTTGTAAATTATGTTTTCCGTTAATATGCCTTGTTCTTTTAAACGGTTGTATTTAAGCGTTGTATCATAGTAAGAATTTATATTATCCAACCCAATTACTTCATGGCCTTGCTCAGATAGCAGCAGAGATAAGTGCATTCCAATAAACCCAGCAGAGCCAGTTACAAGAATCTTCATTTTATAATGAAATCAAATTGAAAATTAATCATAAATTAGTTAAACTAACTTTTAATACAAATAGTTTTATACCATTCCACTGTTTTTGAAAGAAATGGTTCTAACAAAAACTCAGGTTTATAATCTAAGTGTTTTTTTGCAAGGTTCACATCAGCTAAGCTATGTAAAATATCTCCTTTTCTGTTTGGTCCATGTATGGCATCTGCCTTTGAACCTGTTATGTTTTTAATGATTTGCCACAATTTATTTAGGCTTGTTGTTTGTCCGCAGGCTACATTAAATACATAATGTTTATTGGGTTCAAGTTCATTAAAAATTGCATTTGTATTTATTTGTACAACATTATCTACAGGGGTAAAATCTCTTGTAATGGTTCCATCACCATTTATTATGGGCGATTTACCTTGCAATGCTGCTTTTATAAATAGTGGAATAACTGCTGCATAAGGACCTTCGGGGTCTTGTTTGGGACCAAAAACATTAAAATATCTAAACCCGATTATTGTCATTTCATAACATTTTGAATAAGATTCGGCATAGAGTTCATTGGTCATTTTAGTTGAAGCATAAGGTGAGAGTACTTTTCCTACCCTGCTTTCTACTTTGGGCGATTCTTGCAAATCTCCATAAACGCTCGAAGAAGATGCATAAACAAATCGTTTAATGTTGTTTTGGCGTGCTGATTCTAACATATTGATAAAACCATTTACATTTGTTTGGTGAGTTGCCAAAGGATTTGCAATGCTTCGTGGGACTGATCCCAAAGCAGCCTGATGGCATATAACATCAATATCTATACATGCTTTATTACATTCGTCAATTTTTCTAATATCTCCATTTATAAATTCAAATTTAGGATGATTTATAATTGATTCGATATTACTTAAATGTCCTGTTTCTAAATTATCCAAAACTCTTACTAAGCTTGTTCTTTTATCGTTTAATAATGATTCTGCAATATTTGAGCCTATAAAGCCGGCTCCACCGGTGATTAGTATTTTCATTTTTTAGAGTGGAGAATGTGAAGACAAGTTAAGTCTTTTAAAGCCTTGCATCTACCTTATTTAGAGGCAAAATTGCTTTGACATCGTAAACAACAGTTTTTGAAGATTTTTCAATTGGTAAATTTAAAAATTCATTATGTGCTACTGCTAATATTATTGCTTCAAAATCACCTGTGGGATAGGTATTGTTAATTTCAATTCCGTATTCCATTTTTACTTCTTGTGCATTTGCCCTTGGATCGTAAACCACAGGTTCAACTGAATAAGTCTTTAACTCATTAACAATGTCAATAACTTTGGTATTTCTTACATCTGGGCAATTTTCTTTAAAAGTAAAACCCAAAATCAAGCATCGAGCATTATTTAATTTTATCCCTTTTTTTAAAATAAGTTTTACCACTTGCTCGGCAATAAATTGACCCATGCTGTCATTTAATCTGCGACCTGCTAAAATTATTTCGGGATTATACCCGGCCTCTTGAGCTTTTTGAGCTAGATAAAAAGGATCTACTCCAATACAATGTCCACCTACTAAACCTGGTTTGAACTTCAAAAAATTCCATTTTGTACCTGCAGCTTCTAATACTTCATTTGTGTCAATGCCTAAAGTGTGAAATATTTTTGCCAATTCATTTATAAAGGCAATATTTATGTCGCGTTGCGAATTTTCAATAACTTTTGCAGCTTCGGCAACTTTTATACTTGGTGCTTTGTGGGTGCCTGCGGTAATAATAGTTTTATACAAATTATCTACTTTTTCTGCAGTTTGTGGAGTTGAACCTGATGTTATTTTTAAAATTTTTGTAACAGTATGTTCCTTATCTCCCGGGTTTATTCTTTCGGGAGAATATCCACAAAAGAAATCAATATTAAATTTCAATCCTGAAACTTTTTCAAGTACAGGAACGCATTTATCTTCTGTAACGCCAGGGTAAACAGTTGATTCGTAAACAACAATATCTCCTTTTTTAAGTACTTTTCCAATAGTTTCACTAGCCCCTAACAATGGTTTTAAGTCTGGTCTGTTATTATTGTCAACTGGGGTAGGTACAGTAACTATATAAAAATTGCAAAATTCAATATCTTTATATTCATTAGTAAATTCTAAATATTTTGAAGACTTTAGATTATCAGAATCAACCTCCAAAGTATTGTCAACACCATTTTTCAATTCCATTATTCGGTTTGAATTAATATCAAACCCAACTGTTTTAAATTTTTTTCCAAATTCTACTGCCAAAGGCAAACCTACATATCCAAGCCCTATAATACCTATTTTATTTTCCATTAATTCTTAAATATGCTGTTTATTTTATTAAGCCAATTTTTCTTTTTATTAGTTTTTCTATCGTCATCATAATAACCATAACCATAACCATAACCATAACCATAACCATAACCATAACCATAACCATAACCATAACCATAACCATAACCATAACCATAGCCATAGCCATATTTTATACCGGCAAATGTTGAATCATTTAATACAATTCCAATATTTTTAATATTTTGTTTTTCGTAAAATTCATTTACAAACCCTATCGAAGCAATATTTGAATAACTTTCACGCATTACATAGATGTTCAGGTCTGTAATTTTCATCAGGTCAATAGAGTCAGATACCAGGCCTAATGGTGCTGTATCTAATAAAACATAATCATATTCACTTTTTAATTTTTCAATACAATCTTTCATTTTGTCAGTAAGGATAAGCTCTGAAGGATTGGGAGGTACAGGACCAGATGGCATTACATCAATATTTTCATAATTAGTTTTAAAAATAATATTTTCTAACTCAGCTCTACCAGTTAGAAAAGTGCTTATACCGATATCATTTTTCAAATCAAAACTCAAATGCAATCTGGGTTTTCTTAAATCTAAGCCTAATACAACAACTTTTACTCCTGAAATTGCAAGCACCTGAGCCAAATTTAAAGTGCAAAATGTTTTACCTTCGCCACTAATGGTTGATGTTACAAGAATTACATTTGAAGGTTTTTCATTTTTTAACATAAACATAATATTTGATCTAAGGTTTCTGAAAGATTCAGCAATCATTGATTTCGAGTTTTCTTTAAAAACCATTATATTATCAGAATGATGATGTGGTATAGTACCCAAGAATGGAATTTTTGTGTATTTTTCAATTTGTTCACGGCTTCTTATTTTATTGTCAAAAAATATTTTAAGATAAATATAGAGTGCAGGAACCAAAATACCTAAGATAATTGAAAAAAGATAAATATTTTTTGAATTTGGTTTTGTTTGACCTAAAATTTCAGCTTCATTCAAAATTGAATAATCGCTTATAGTTCCTGAAATTGCAATTTCATTTTCGAATTTCTTTTCTAATAGTAACAAATATATTTTTTCTTGAATACTTGATTTTCTTTTCATTCCCAATCCTTTTCTCTCATAATCGGGCAATTTGTTCACTTTGGCATTAAGGGTAGCTAAAGCTGTTTTATATGAGCTAAGAATAGAATTAGTACTTGATATTATACTATTAATATTTTCAATTAATAAATTTTTTGCGGTAGTATATCTTTGTTTATATTTTTTATATTGTATGGTATTTTGGTTAAAATCATATCCAAGTTCATTAAGTTCTATACTTACTTTGCTAAGTTCATTTATTAGTGGCACTAATAATGGGTCAGCAATTCCAAAAGTTGATGGTGCAAGCCCTGATAAATCCTGATGATTTTGAACATAATCTTTAAGAGCAATAACTTTTTTTAGTAATATTTCTTGTTCTTTAAGTTTCTCTTCTAATGATGTTTTTTCTGTGAGCATTATTTCACTTTCTGAAAGAAAATCAAATAATCCGGTTGTTTTTTTAAATGTTTCAAGATCAAATTCGTAATTATCTAAAGCATCTTCAACTTTTTTTAATTGTTCGTTTATAAAAATAAGAGAACTGCTGAATTTTTGCTTCTTTTCTTCTAACCCTTTTTCAATAAAAGCCTTTGAAAGTTCTTGAATAAAATCCAAACCTTTTTTTGATTCGCTAGCTTCAATTGATAATTCTAAAATTTTTGTTTTGGGTTTTTGCGTTACATTTAGGTTTGATGTATAGCTTTTTGCAACATTATTTATGTTTTGTAATGTTACTGTTAAATCTCCAATGTTTAATGTTTTATCCCATAATTCAGAATTAACATCTGATTCAATATATAAAACACAATTTTTAAATATTATAGAGTCATTATACAAATTTTTCTTATTATTGTAAATAACTTCTTCGCCATCAACTACTTTGATTGAAAAACTGTTTTTGTTTAGTTTTATAAAAAATTTATAATTATAAACAGAAGGTTCAAATGGTCTGTAATATAGTTTAATTGGAAGTTCTTTTTCGTAAACTTCTGATGATTTAATATTGCCTTTAGTTATGTAAGTATGGTCAAATCTGAGCTTCTCAATAACTGGTTTAACAAATTTTAATGATTTAATAGTTGCAATTTTATCGTTTACATAGGTGGGATCCCATGGGTTAAAAGCATCAGAAAAGCCTTGGGCTCCTAAAATTTCTGCTCCTTCTTTTCCTTTTGTTTGGTTTGATAATAAAATATCGCTTTGTATTTTATAATATGGAGTTGAATACCTTATTATTATATAAGCATCTATTAATGCGATTGTAATACACACTACAAAAAGTATCCAGTAAACCCTTAAAAGCCCTATTATTGACTTAAAATTTATACCTTCGCTTTGTCTGTTTTCTATTTCTGAATTGTTGATTTCCACTAATTTTTATAAAATTTTAATACAATCTTATCAATATTGCAAGTGTGTTTATCACTGTGGCAAATAAGGCTATATAAGTTAAATTGTCTTTAACAAACTTTCTGTTTAGAGATTCGATATACACAATGTCATTTGATTTTAAGTAATAAACTTCTGATTTGAAAATTTCTATTGATGATATATCAAGAAAGTACACATTTTTTTTATCTCCGTTTTGCCTAATAACTTTTATGTTTTTTCTGTTTGCATCGGGTCCTAAATCGCCACTTAAACTCAAAGCATCAATTATAGTCATTTTATCACCAGGCGAATTAATAATTCCGGGTGATCTTACATCTCCCAAAACCGAAACCCTAAATGAATTTAAAGTAAATTCAACTGTAAAATTGTTTAATGATTTGCCAAGTTCATTTTTTACAAGAGTTTCTGCCTCCGAAATACTTATTCCTGCAATTTTTAAACTTCCGATGTATGGTAAAAATATTGTACCATTTTCAGAAACTGTTAACCCGTTAACCGGCATTTCTTTTGACGTTGCAGTACTTGTGTATTTCAAAAATTCATCATTAAGTTCTTTATTTGTTGTTATTATTTTTAAACCTACAATATCGCCAGGTTCAATTATATGATCTCTAACATTTTCAGGTTTTGATACAGTTATAGATTTGGTTTTGTTTTTATCATCATCTTTTTGTTGAAAATAAATTAGTTTCTTGCCACAAGAACTAATAATTAATATTATAAAATATAAACTTAAAGTTTTAAAAAATAATTTCATTTTTTTACTTAATCGGGCAAAGGTACTAAATTATTTATATGTATATCTGCTCTTAATTCGATTCCAAAAGAGTCAAAAATTACTTTAACTTTGTTTTTACCACATTTCAAAATTTTTCCTGTATAATCCATCATTGGACCACTGTCTACCTTTACCTTATCATTAACTTTTAATTTTATAGGTTTTACAATTATATTTTGATATTCTCCAATAAATTTTTTAATTATTTCGATTTCCGAATCTCTAACTATTGCCGGTTTCCCAAGCCAATACACAAAATTAATAACTCCTTGTGCCTCCCTAACTTTCAATTTTTCATCTTCTGTAATTCTTACAAAAACATAAGATTTAAAAAGTGGCACTTCTACAATTTTAATTCTATCAGACCATTTTTTTCTAACTTTATGCAATGGCAAAAAGCATTCTATACCATTTTGTTGTAATAGTTGCACCGTTTTTTTTTCGTGATGGTGGTTTGTATATATTACATACCATTTATTCATATTTTTTCAGAAAAAATACTTTTATGAAATAACGTCTTAATCGCTTTATTTTCAAATGTTAATATTTTGTAAATCAAAAAATTTTTCACTGCTTCGCCAGCTCAGTCACATGTTTCTGAGTGGCAATTAACAATATATTTAGCTTAAAAAATTAAGCTTTTTTTAAACCCTACTCCACAAAAGCAAAGCAGGTTCAATTTTGTTTTCAATTAGCAATTCTTCAGCACTATCAATAATTGTAATATTTATTTTACGAGTTATTGAATTTTCAACCTTTTTAATTAAAGTATTAAGGTATGATTTATCTATTGTTCCTTTAATTTTCAAATCAATTGTGGAACTGTCTAACCCACGGGCAAAATTTCCGACAAGCCAAACTTTATCGGGCTCGCCAAGCCTTGAAATAATTTCATCTATAATTTTATCAATACCTATGTATTTTCTTATAATCGAATTAATTTCGGGGTATAGTGGATGTTTTGTATTGGCTTTGAAAATTTTTTTATTTCTTTCGCTATAGGAATTAAGCAAACCCGATTCTTCAAATCTGTTTAATTCAATTCTTATTGCATTTGTTGACTCGTTAAACTCGGTTTCAAGATTTCGTAGATACGCAGTATTATTGGCGTTTAGAAAAAACTTTAATAATAATTTTATTTTTGTTTTTGACGAAACGAGTGTATCTAACATCGAGCAGTTTTGAGTAGCAAAATTACTCAATATTAAAATTTATACAAGAAAAATTTTATTTTTTTTAAAAAAATTAAATTAACTCGATAATGAATTGATTGTTTTCCAGCCTAAATCCAAGGAGTTTATTAGCTCTACCTCTGTTTATTGCTATAACCATATAACCGTTTTCATCAAAAAAACACACCTTTTCGCCTTCGCTTACATCGTTATAGTTTGTGTGAATTTTCGAGACACTTTCAAATTTGCTGAGATTTATTATAAATTTTTTATTTCCTACCACATCTTCAAAAAAATCTCTTGTAAGATTTGTGTAGGCATTTCCAAAATTATCTATATATATGATGTTAAACGTAATAATATTGCCCGAAAATACTGGCTTCTGCATTACTAATTTTAAAATGTTTTCATTTTCTCCGGGTAATTTTTCCAAATCAAAATTGTTTTCAATCAGTGATTTTATGTAATGTGGAAAAATATTTTTGAATGAAAAATAATCATCCTGTTTAATTTCAATATTTTTATAATTGTATTCAAAACCATTCAAAACCATTGGTAAAATTCCATTGTTTGCCGCAATTATAAATTGATTTTTACATTTTGCTATTATTAACGATTTATACAATTCTAAACTCGAATCAACGCCAACGGCATGAATGGTTTGAGGTGGGTAATGAAAAATTGAGTTTTTGAGAATAAATGAAGTTTCTATTAGTTGAAATGGATTTATGGAATGTGTAATATCAATTATTTTACAATTTGGGAGTATATTCAATAGTTTGCCCTTAAGCTCGGCTACAAAATGCGAATGAATTCCAAAATCGGTTGTAAGAGTAATAATGGGCAAATTGTCTGATAGCTTTTCCACTTTCGCAAAGTTATTTCGATTTATTTACTTATCTACTTGCAATAGTTAACAAAGTATCTAAAAAACTACACGTTTTAATAGCTATTTTTGCATAAAAATTTTAATAGCTTGACAGAAAAAATAATATTAATTGAAAAAACAGAACCTGCAGTATTCTTTAATCCAAACAACGATTATTTAACAATATTAAAAACCCTGTACCCATTATTGAAATTATCGGCTCGTGGTAATGAAATAAAAATTTCAGGACCAACATCCGAAATAAAAAATTTTGAAGAAAAACTCGATTTACTTCAAGATTTGATTAACACCAGAAATTACCTGAATAAAGAAGAACTTTTTGAATTGCTTCAAAATGGTAAAGAATATGAAATTAATGACGGCGAAGATAATTTTAAACCATTTAATGCCGAAAACAACACTTTGGTTTTTGGTCCTAATGGAAAAATAATTAAAGCACGCACTGCAAACCAAATAAAATTGGTGCAGGAAGTAGATAATAATGATATAGTTTTTGCAATAGGTCCAGCAGGAACAGGAAAAACATATACTGCTGTTGCTTTAGCTGTAAGAGCTTTAAAAAATAAAAGTATTAAAAGAATTTTTCTTGCCCGCCCCGCTGTTGAAGCAGGTGAAAGTCTTGGATTTTTACCAGGTGATTTGAAAGAAAAAATTGACCCTTATTTACGCCCATTGTACGATTCGTTGCAAGATATGTTGCCTGCCGATAAATATTTAAAATACATAGAAAATCGCACAATTGAAATTGCTCCTATGGCTTTTATGCGTGGACGAACATTAGACAACTGTTTTGTGATATTAGATGAAGCACAAAATGCTACAAATACTCAATTAAAAATGTTTTTAACGAGAATGGGTCCAAATGCAAAGGTTATAGTTACAGGAGATTTAACTCAAATAGATTTACCACCAAAAATTGAATCAGGCTTAAAAAATGCTGTAAAAATTTTGCAAAATATAAAAGGTATAAGTGTTGTATATCTTGATGTGAAAGATGTAGTAAGACATCCTTTGGTTAAAAAAATCATAACTGCATATTCAAAAAAATCAGAAGAGAAAAGGTAAATTATTTTAATTATTGAGCATTAATGGCATAATAAGCATCAATATATTTTCACCTTCGGTTTTTTCTACAGGAAAAAGAACTCCGGCACGGTTTGGGGCACTTAACTCAAATCTAATGTTTTCACATTCTAATGAGCCGAGTAGTTCGAGTAATAATTTAGAATTGAAGCCAATTTCCATATCCTCACCATTGTATTCACATGAAATATTTTCATCAGCTTCGTTGCTCATATCAAAATCTTCGGCAGATAATGACATTGAACTTCCTGCAATTTTAATCCTAATCAGATGTGTTGATTTATTTGAAAAGATTGAAATACGTTTAACCGAATTATACAAATCTTCGCGGTTCATAATTAAAATATTTTGATTATCTATAGGAATTACCGCATTGTAATCGGGGTATCTTTCGTCGACAAATCGGCAAATAAGCTTTGTATCGCCAAATGCAAAAAAAGCATTTGAACGGTTATAATCTACTTTTACAACCGAATCAGAACCTGATAGAGTTGTTTTTAATAAATTAAGTGCTTTTTTAGGAAGTATAAAACTGTGCTTAACACCTGGTTTTACATCGGTTCTTTCATCTTTTACAAGGCGGTTTGCATCTGTTGAAACAAAAGTGATTTTGTCTTCTTCAAGGTCAACATATACTCCTGTTAGGTTTAATCTAAGTTCATCATTTCCTGTTGCAAAAATAGTTTTCGATATACAATCATGTAATGTTTCTGAAGGTATGTTAAATGATGAATCAAATTCTGTATCGGGTATTTTTGGAAAATCTTTTCCATCTTGCCCTGCAAGTTTATAAGTACCGAATTCGGTTTGGAGTTGTACCTGATTTGTTTTTTCATCAACCGTAAATGTAATTGGAAGATTGGGCATAGTTCTAAGTATTTCAATTACCAAACGCGAAGGAACTGCAACCGAAATTTTTGAATCAGATTCAACATTCATAAATGTTGTCATGGTAGTTTCGAGGTCGGTACTGGTAATACTGAGTTTGTTTTTTTCAACGTTGAAAAGAAAGTTTTCAATTATTGGCAAAGTGGGTTTTGATACTAATGTACCACTTATTTTTTGTAAATGTTCAACTAATGTTGATGAATTTGCAATAAATTTCATAATGAGCAAAAATACACAACTGAATAAATATAATTCAACAAAATTGTTAGTATATTTTATTTTTTTTTAAAATAGTATGTAACGAACTGATTTTTGTGTTTTTTACTAATTTTGAATATTTAAAAAATGAAATTTATTTACAATAAGGGCGATATGAAAACTT
Organism: Bacteroidota bacterium; assembly: GCA_013359235.1. Taxonomy (GTDB): domain Bacteria; phylum Bacteroidota; class Bacteroidia; order NS11-12g; family UBA9320; genus JABWCE01. Next base: position 179,600 of record JABWCE010000001.1, on the reverse strand, counting down.
ACGAAATTGAAGTTAATGAGCAAAATTTTGCAAGTTTTGAAAGTGGCATTGTTCATAAGGTTTTATCTACTTTTTCAATAGGAAAAAGTGCCGAATGGGTTTGTCGTCTTTTTGTTATTGATATGAAAGAAAATGATGAAGAGGGGATAGGCACTTTTTTGCAAATAAAACATCATAGCGCAGCTTTGGAAGGCGAAAAAGTATTGTTTACAGGTTTTTTTGATAAAATTGAAGGCAACGTAATTTGGTGTAATTTTACCGCTGTAGTTGGTAATAGACTAATTGCAACAGGTATTACAGGACAGAAAATTTTAAAAAAAGAAAAAATCGAAAGTATTTTTAATAAAATTATACCTAATGAGTGAAAAGAAAATTGTAATTAAAAACAAAAAAGCAGGGTTCGAATATTTTATTGAAACTGTTTTTGATGCAGGTATAATTTTAAAAGGCACCGAAGTAAAATCAATAAGGGGTGCAAATGCCAATATTAATGATGCTTATTGTGTGGTTGAAAACGATAAGGTTGTTATTAAAAATATGCACATTGCCGAATATAAAAACACAGGCTTTTTACATCATAAACCCGATGCTGCACGCCAACTTTTATTAAAGAAAAACGAAATAAAAAAAATTAAAGAAAAGCTTAAAAATATAGGTTATGCTCTTGTTCCCTTAGAATTGTATTTTTCTGAAACGGGTTTTGCAAAATTGAAAATTGGCATTGCAAAAGGCAAAAAGCATTTTGACAAAAGAGAAGATATAAAGAAAAAGGATATTGAACGCGATATTGCAAGATTTAAATAAATAAAAATTGATTTATTTTTATTCCTTTTTTGAAGAATCAGTTTTTGATTCAGCTATTAATTTTTCAAATTGCTTCATATATTTCAAACCCTTCGGCACATAGCGTTTGTTGTGAGTTTTGGGAGGTCCGTATTTTGGATATTTTTGTCCGGTATTGTGAAGATGGAAGGCATCTTTAAATTTTTTCTGCTCAAGATATGTGCCATACATTTTTTTTATCCAAAATGCACCGTAATATATTGATTTTTTGCCTCTGAGTTGTTTTATTTTTATATCAAGATGAAAGCATTGGTAGCCCATTAGTTGAAAAGGTCCCCATGATGAGGCAAGATTTTTCAATGCTTCGTCGCTACTATTATACAAATCTTGGGGGATAATGCCTTCGAAGTTTTCAATTTTTGCTTCGCGAACTTTTAACAACTTTTTGAAAATATAAGGTTCAAAACGGCTCTTAACATTTCTGTAGCCTTCACATTCTAATGCAATTAAAGCGAGTAAATATTCAGGTTGAAGACTAAGTTCTTCACCTACTTCAATAACTTGTTCGCCGTAGTTTAACCAAGTTCTGTCAACGGTATTTAGCCTAAAATCAAAATTTTCGAGAGTACTTTTATTTTTTATTTTTTGAAAAATAATTACAGCAATTATTCCTATGACAATTATTAAAACTGCCAAAAGTTTTTTTTTCTTTATTTTTTTTAACAAGTTACTCGAGTTTTCTCCTTAATATTTTTCCAATATTTGATTTAGGTAATTCATCTCTGAAAACAATGTATTTTGGTACTTTGTAAGGTGTAAGTCTTTGTTTGCAAAATTCTTTAATTTCTTCTTCATTTAGTTTAGCATCGCGTTTTACAATAAAAGCTTTAACAGCTTCAGTAGTTTTTTCATCAGCTACACCTCTTACTCCAACTTCGAGCACGCCTGGATGTTCGGCAATGACTTTTTCTATTTCATTCGGAAATACATTAAATCCCGAAACAATGATCATTTCTTTTTTGCGGTCAACAATTTTAAAAAAACCATCTTCGTCCATCACGCCAATATCACCTGTAAGTAAAAAATCTCCTTTAAAAACTTTTGCATTTTCTTCAGGTTTTTGCCAATATCCAAGCATCACTTGAGGACCTTTTATAGCAATTTCGCCTGGTTGTCCCTGTGGCACTTCGTTTCCGTTGTCGTCAAGCAATTTAAAAATTGTAGAAGGCAATGGCAATCCTATTGAACCAATTTTATGATTACCATCTATTGGATTTACACTTGCCCCTGGTGATGTTTCTGAAAGCCCGTAGGCTTCAATTACAGGGTTGCCGGTTGTTTTTTCCCATTTTTTTGAAACTACATCTTGCAAAGCCATTCCCCCGGCTAATGTGATTTTTAAACCTGAAAAATCTACTTCAGAAAATGAAGGTTGGTTAAGTAATCCATTAAAAAGAGTGTTTACCCCTGAAAAAAATGAAAATTTTTCTTTTTTAAGTTCTTTTATAAATGCTTTCATATTGCGAGGGTTGGTAATTAATTTTATTTTTCCGCCAAGATGTATTCCAAGTATAAGATTGGCTGTGAACGAAAAAATATGGTAAAGTGGGAGTGGGGTAATAAAAATTTCTTTTCCTTCTTCAAGTACATTTCCAAGCCAGCCGTCAACCTGAGCCATATTTGCACATATATTTCCATGTGATAAGGTTACACCTTTCGAAACGCCGGTTGTACCTCCTGTATTTATTAATAATGCTATATCTTTTGATGACAAATTTATTTTTAAAGGTTTTTTTAATATGTTGATAGTATCATTAAATTTTACATAATTTTCGAGGTTATATTTTGGAACCATTTTTTTTATGTTTCTCACCACAAAATTTACAATAGTTCTTTTCACAGCACCAAGCATATCGCCAACTGAAGCTATAATTATAGTTTCTATCGTTGTTTCTGCTTTAATTTTTTCAAGATTAAATGCAAAATTTTCTAAAATCACAATTCCTTTTACTCCTAAATCGGTAAACTGATGCAACATTTCTTCGGCTGTATATAGCGGATTTACAGTTACTACAATCATTCCGGCTTTTAAAATTCCGAAAACTGCAATAGGAAACTGGATAATATTAGGCATCTGTATTGCTACACGGTCGCCGGGTTTTAAATTTGTTTTGTTTTGAAGATACCAAGCAAAAGCATCCGAAAATTTATTAAGTTCATTAAACGAAATTGATTTTCCCATGTTTTCTATTGATGGTAAATCTTTAAATTTGGCTACGGCTCTTTCGAGTATATCAATAAGAGATTTGTATTTTTCAGGGTCAATTTCATGTGGAGCAAAACTCGGGTAGCTCTTAAACCATGGGTAATTTTCTGCCATTTTTTTTTACTGATTTTTTAGATTTTTCTTAAATGATTAAATTTTTTTCTCAACAAAATACATATCAATATTTCCTTTGTTTTTTGCTTCTATTTTGCCTCTGTGTGTAAAATTATATTTATCTTTCACCATGTTGTAAGTAACTGATGAAATATTGATTTTACCTGGTTCGCTGTTTTGTTCCATCCTCGCTGCAGTATTTACTGTATCGCCCCAAATATCATAAGCAAATTTCTTTCGCCCAACTACTCCAGCCACAAGTGGTCCGCTGTGTATGCCTATTCTTATTTTAAAGAATGGTTTTCCTTCGGTTTCGCGTTTTTTGTACATTTCTTGCATAAAATCTACTATTTCAAATGCAGCTTCAATTGTTTTAGAGGGGTCATGGTTCAATACTTTTTCGCTTTCATTTGCAATTCCGTCTGCACACAAGTAGGCATCGCCAATTGTTTTAATTTTTTCAATACCATATTTTTCTAAAATTGTATCGAAAGCACAATAGCACATATCAATTTCGTCAACCAAATTTTTTGGGGTAAGACTTTCGCTAATTATTGTAAAATCTTTAAAATCGGTAAAAAGCACTGTTACCATTTCATAATCACGGGCTACTGCTTTGCCATTTTCTTTAAGTTCGTTTGCTGTTTCTACGGGTAAAATATTTAACAACAAATCGTCAGAACGCTTTTTTTCTGCAAGTATTATTTCGTTTTTCTTGGCGAGTTGCCGTACAAAACTTTTCTTTGAACTATATAGCCAGAAAAGTATTACTGATAGTATTAAGAAAAAACCCAGTACCGAAATCAGTATCATTTTATTTGTTTTTTCTTTTTCAACTTCAAGTTTTCTTATTATGGTTTCTTGCTCCAAAATTTTATTTTTTTCGGCAAGTCTAACGGCTTCTTCGGTCATTACATTAAGTTTTCCGGTAGTTTCGTTAAGTGATTTTTCTTTTTCGCTTAGTTCTGCCTGTTTTTGGGCTATAACGCTTTTGTTTGTGTTATTGTCTTTAGCAAGAGCATCTATTTCTTGTTTGATTTTTTCGGCATCTTTTTTTTGTTTTTCAATTTCGGCTTTTTGCCTGTTTATGTCTTCATTTTGCTTTCTTATAGCATCTTCTTGTTTTTTCAATTCTTCGCCACGGTCTATCATTGCGGCTTTTGATTTGAATTTTAAGTATTTTAATTGATAATCGAGTATCTCATAAATTTTGGTGAGTTGTTCGTAACTTCTTGCCATTCCTGTTTTGTAGTCTAAATGTTCGGCAATTTTTGCTGCTTTTAATGCAATTTTTTCGGCTTTTTTACAATCTTCTTTGCTCGGTTCTTTCCCCAATATTCTATCTACTTCGTTATTCATCAAATCTACTTTCTCTTTGCTGTCTGACATAGCTTTTATGGTTTTTTCAAAATCTTCATTTGTAGAAAAAACAGTTGTGATACTAAATGATAAAAAAGCTATTATTAATAAAATTTTTGACATTGTCATTTTTTAACAAATATAATTCCTCAAACAAAATCATTTTTCATTTATTTATCAAATTTATATTATTATTGTTTGGTAAAAAAAATAATGAAAAATTTGGTTTTTATTTATTTGTTGATGTTCTCGGTTGTATCGTGTATAAACAATAATTCAGTAGTGAATAGCGAAACTGAAAACCCGCAAAATAATGATACTGTAACTGTAGGAACCGAGCAAAAGAAAACCGAAACACATAAAAAGAAGGTAAGTCAAGAAGAGCTTATGATTTCTAAGGCTATCGAAATCTCGAATTATTTTTATAAAAGCCTTTTAAAGCAAAATTATACCGAACCAAATAAATTTTTGCATCCTGATGTTTTTGATGTTTCTACCCCTGACGATTTTACTGCATCATACAAGAATGCTCAAATAAAAATGGGAAAACTCGCCTTTGTAACACTTTTTGATCAAGGTGCAAAAACACAAACCGATGGTGAAAATGGAGTAGGTGACTACTGTGAGTTGATTTTTGATGCCCAATATAAAGACGGAAATTTACGCGAAAAATTGATATTTTTCAGGAAAGACAGTTTAAAAGAACTAAAACTCTTGGGCTATCAATATCATCAAATTGTTGACGAGGTAAAACTTACAGAAAAACTCAGGATTAAATAATTTTAAATTTTCTGAAATTCAAATTTTGGATAACCCTTTATGCCTAAATCATTATAAAAATCAATGAAATGCAGCTTGTAAAAAAATCCATTTTTTTGCGAAATTATATAATTAATTTCGGGTAAAACCACATAAGAGTTTGTTGAGAAACTGTAAATTTTCCATTCATATCCTATTGCATCGCTTACGTTTGAAAAGATGTAAGAATCTAATTTCGAACCGTTAATCTCTGTAAATGGAGTTTTATAATCTGTTGCTACTGATATCCTTGAAGGATTTATTAATACACCTGCAAGTTGGTAATCTTGCGAAATTTTTAAATCTGTTGAAAATATCATTTTTACATATTGAGTGAAAAACAAATCCCATTCATTCTTTCTGGGTTCAATATCAACTTGTTTTTTATTTAAAAACGAATAATACACAAAATTGTAATCTGCGTTTTTCTCAATGGTTTCCACAGTTGGTGTAGTTTCGTTCAGTTTGCACCATAAAAGTTTTAAAGTTTTGTTGTTTATCAACTCGGGTTTGCATTTTACGAAGCCCAAAGGCATACCTAATTCATCAACTCCGAGATTTATTACAAAAATTTTTGGATTTTCGAGCCACCATTTCCCGAAAGCTAAACTATCAATATTTAATGATGGTTGCCCCCAGTAAAATTTTAATCCGATAGTATCATTTACTTCTGTAAAATTTAATTTATTGGTTTTTGCTACATAAACCCCTCTGCCATTATTTGGGTGTATTATATGTTTTAAATCGCTGCAGTCAAATGCAATATCCCAATCGTTTTTACTAATTGTTTTTACAACTTTGTTTGAATCAAGATTGAAAAAAACATGATTTTCATAGTTATTTCCCATAGGGGCTACGCTGTTTGTAACGTTGCCTCGGTCATAAGGTTTTATAGGTTTTTCTGCTTTTTCGCAACAATAGAAAAATACAGTAATTAATATGAAAATTATAGGTTTTAGTTTCATCTATTTTGCAAAATTATATTCTATTTTGATAAAATAAGTTCTTCCCATTCCTGCCAGATAACTGCCTCCGTTGCTGTGTGTGCCGTTTGATACACCGGACATTGCAAGGGTTTTAACATTCAAAATGTTTTTAATTCCACAATTTACTGAAAGTTTTTTTCCGAAAAATGATTTGCTTAAAGTAAAATCAGACCAAAAATACTGTGGTATAATAGTTTTTACTGTATTTCCATTTTCATCGGTTGTAAAGTTGTAAGTTTTGCTGTTGAATTTTATAAATAATGATGAAGTAATACCGGTTTTTGTTTCGGTAAAGGAAGTGTTGTTGGATATTTCGTAAAATGTAGCCGAATTTGCAAATCCTTTTTCGGAAGTAGAAATTGTTGAAGATGAAAATCCAGTATTTCCTGATATTTTATCACATTTATAACCAAAATTAAAAGTACCGGTCAATGATTTAAACTTAGCAATATTCATGTATGTATAGTTTGTATTTTGCCTGTAAGATAGAAAAATTCTGTCTTTAACTGAGTTGGCATAAAAAGTAATTTCGGGAAAAAAAATACTTTTTTTATAAAATAACTTTTTGATAAGTGAAATTTGAAAGTTGTCTGATTTTTCGGGCTTTAAATTTGGGTTACCGGTGATGTCGTGGTTTACATCAACAAAATTAAGATACAATTCTTTTAAATCAGGAGCTCTGAAACCTTTTGCATACGAAGTTCTAACAATTGCATTTGATTTAAAAGAATATTTAAAATTAATACTTGGAATTGGAACGGTTTTAAAAGCTGAATTGTACGAGTATCGAATGCCGGGTTTTATTTGCAAGTCTTTTACAGGTGTGTATTCTAAACTTGTAAAAACTGCTAAATCATTAATTTTTTCAATTTCATTTTTGAGCCTTTGACCTGAACCTTTTTCAAGATTTATGTCATAACCTGCCTGATAATTTAATTTAGCATTTGATAATGATTTTGAAAATGTTCCTCTCATTACAAATAATGAAAATTTTGTTGTATCTTGTTCGTTTGCTTCAGGAACTAAAGTGCGTTCGAGTGTAACTCTATTAAAAAGATATCGGTTTTTTACTCTTGAGTATGTATTGTATGAAAAAATAATGTTTAAAAAACGATTTTTTTTGAATTTAGAGTTTGCTGTAATTGAATTGTCAAAACGATTGGTATAAAAATATTCATCAAAAGCAGTTTCGTAATATGGCTGACGCGGAACGCCTTTGTTTGTAAGCTTTTCGTTGAAATATTCTGATTTGAAATCTATATCAAAACATTTGATTTTTCTTAAATATTGAAACCTTCCAAAATATTGCTCCTTGGGTTTCCATTCTTCAAATCTTAAATATTTGGTTGAAGACCAACCGTCAAAATAATTTCTGCCTAATGAAAAATTATAAACTCCATTTGCTCTTCGGTACTTAAAAGTAGCATCAGCATTGTATTTTCCTGAGTTTTCGTAGTAAAATGAAGTTGTGAGATTTGTTTTTTTTGAAGGTTTTTTCTTTGTAATAATATTAATTGCCCCTCCAAGTGCATTAGTTCCGTAAGCAACAGAAAGTGGTCCTTCTATTATTTCAATTCTCTCAATGTCATTTAGGTTTATCTGGCTTATATCAATATTGCCATTCATCCTGCCAATAACAGGAATTCCGTCAATCAAAATTTTTATATTTTGACCATTTAAACCCATTATTGATAAACTACTGCCAAGTGAATTGTCATTATTTATTTTAAAATTTAATTGATTTGAAAGCAAATCGCCGAGATTTACTGCTGCTAAACTTTTTATTTTTTTTTCGTCAATTACTATAATTTTTTGAACTGCTTTTTCAGTATTGGTAGCAGTATATTGGTCTGTAACAACTGCTTCGGGCAGATATTTTATATCGGTTTTTACTAAGATAGTAAAGTTGCCGTTTTTATTGAATGTATCTCTTCTCGATTCGTAACCGAGATAGCTAAAGTTAGTAATTACAGTACTGCCTTCATTTGAAATATTTAATTTCCCATCAATATCTGTCTGGCATTGCATTGTTTTACCTGTTGTTAAAATTTTCCATTTTACAGGTGCAAATACAATTGGCAAATTATCAGCTTCACTTAAAAAAGTAATATTTATCTGTGCATTTGCAAAAGATGCTGCAAACATTAACAAAGCCAGCAGATATTTATGCTTTGACGGGTTAAAAATTAAGCTATTATATGAATGACTGATTGTCAAAATTTATAATTTCAATCTTTTAAAAACTTAACAAAAGTATTTCCTTCACTTGTATTTACATTTAAAATATAAAAACCTTTTGCAAGTATCGCTGTATTTATAGTGCTGTCATTGCCTACTAATACTGATTTTCCTTCTAAATTTTTAATGTTGTAACTTAAAATTTGTCCATTAGTAGAAATATTCAATTCTTCACTTACAGGATTGGGGAAAATAGTAATATTTGCTTTTGAAATTTTATTTACAGATGCTGCAATGCTTTGATGAACAAAATAATATTTACCCTGGCTACCTCCTGCGTAACCTGTGAAATAAATTTTATAATAGTTGTTTTTTGATGTATTTACAAAGAAAACCAAGCTATCAGTTATGCTATATTTACCGAGTGAAGCATTGTATTTTTTCCAGTTGTAACCTATTACAGAATTTGTGTCAGAAAAATTGTATCCTGAGAAACTCATTATACCGGTAGGAACTTTAGTCGCTTTGGCGGTTTTTGTATTTTTATTGGTCCATACACCGGCAACATTATATGGAGTAGGAATAAAAACCGTATATTTTGTAAAAACCAAATCCCAATCGCTTGTTAAAGGTTCTCTGTCAATAGAAGAATCTCCGCTTAGCGAGTAATATGCAAAGTTCTTGTTTTTGAAATTTGATTTTGCAATAGATGCTGTTTTTTCGTTGCTACCATCAATAGAGGCATACTTAAAATTGTAAACACCTGATGTTAAATTTAAAATAGTGATTTTTTTAAGTGTTCCATCACTCAACTTTATTAGAAAAATGCTATCACCGGCAATTACATGAGTTGATGTATTATAAGTTCCCCAACCTAAATCATAGTTATTGTCAGTATGGCGGTTAAAAGCTCCAAGTGCCCAAGTGTACTCACTGTTAAACATCCTTTTAAAACTCTTAAAAGATGTTGTATCAAATGACGACCATTGAGCAATAGAAAATGGTGTTTGATAGAGTTCATTGCCTTTTGCCTGGTTAACAAGAATACTGGCGGTATATCCTGAAATTTCGAAAGCAATATCCCAATTGTTTATCGGCTGTGTTTTTACTATACCGGTTGAAAAACTGTAATAAACGTCGTTTGCATTTTGTAAACCTGTAGAAACACTATCTGTTGTTTGTGAAAATACACTTACGTGTACACCTATAAAGAGAAATAATAATAATTTTTTGTACATTTTTTTATTTTATTTTAATTGTTTTAAACTGCTTGCAAATATAATTTATAATTATTCTAAATAAGAATAAGGAAAATAAAAATTTTAAATGATAAAAATCAGTTAGATTTTGTAAAACAAAAATTAACAGAAACAAATTAATATTTTAGTAATAAAATTATTTTTGCAGCAATTATGACAGAAAAAGTAAAATGCTTAATTATTGGCTCGGGACCTGCCGGATACACAGCCGCAATTTATGCCTCAAGAGCAGATATGAAACCTGTAATTTATGAAGGATTGCAGCCAGGCGGGCAATTAACCATTACTACTGAGGTTGAAAATTTTCCCGGTTTTCCTCATGGTGTTCAAGGACCAGAACTTATGGATATGTTTAAAAAGCAAGCCGAAAGACTTGGCAGCGATATTCGTTATGGATTGGCAACTAAGGTAGATTTTTCGCAAAAACCCTTTAAAGTAATAATTGATGACAATCACGAAATTGAAGCTCAAACTGTAATAATTGCAACCGGTGCTTCAGCAAAATGGCTCGGAATACCTTCAGAAAAGCGATTGAATGGGGCAGGTGTATCAGCTTGTGCTGTTTGCGATGGATTTTTTTACAGAGGAAAAGATGTAGCAATAGTAGGAGCCGGTGATTCGGCTGCCGAAGAAGCGAGCTATCTGGCAAATATTTGCAACAAAGTGTATATGTTAGTGCGTAAAGACAAAATGCGTGCATCAAAAGCAATGATTCACAGGGTAGAAAATACAAAAAATATAGAAATTTTATACAATACAGAAACTGTTGAGATTTTAGGTGACAAGGTTGTAGATGGAGTAAGAGTGAAAAATAATATTACAAATGAATTAAAAACATTATCAGTTTCAGGTTTTTTTGTTGCAATAGGGCATAATCCTAATACTGAAATTTTTAAAGGTTTTATAGAATTAGATGAGCAGGGATATATAAAAACTATACCCGGTAGCACTAAAACAAATATTGAAGGGGTTTTTGCTTGTGGCGATGTTCAGGATAAAAATTACAGGCAAGCTGTAACGGCGGCAGGCTCTGGTTGTATGGCTGCACTTGATGCTGAAAGATATTTAGCATCTCAACATTAGTTTTTTTAGATTATATATTCAATAAGTGTATTTATTATTTCAAAAACAATAAGTCCTATAATAATCATTTCTAACTTTACATCAAAAGCGTGGTCAACAATATCATTAAATAGTTCTAACTGTTCTCTGATAATTTTAAGTTCTTCATGAAGAGTTTCGCTTCTTTTATACATTTCGAGGTTGTCTTTCAATCCTAAATCTATCTTTTTTAAAGTTTCATTTTTATAAGTTCCGGGCGATGCTTCAAGAATGTATAGGTTTGTAACAAGACGGTTTTTTATACTTAATACTTTTCCTATTATTCTTTTTAGCTCGCGGTTTGATACTGAAAGTTTCTGGTGTTGTTCTAATGAAAGCGAATGTTTGTTTACATCATTAAAAAGTATTTTGGTTTGTAGAGTGTAATATTCTAAGGTTAATGACTGCGAAACATTGAGTATTATCAATTTTATAATATCACTTTGAGGAAAACCGATGTCAAGTTTGTTAAAACCGAAATTTATACCATGCGAATAGGTTTCAACGTCAAATTCTTTTATCATCTCCCACTCAAGACGGTTGTAAGTATAAGGATAAGCTAATTTGATGAATCGTTCAATCTGGTCAGGTTTTATATTAAAAAAACATACTATACCGTATTTGAATACGGAAATGTATTGTTCTTTATATATTTGATAGAAAAGTTCGCTTTCTCTTGACGAATCAAAATATATAAGCTCGGCTGGTTTTGATTCTTTAAATTTTAAAACATCAATTGTTTCAGAAATTTGGTATGCAATTACCTTTACTTTAGCCATTTTGTTTTGAGTTGACTATATTTTTCAAACTAAAATCATATTATATGGTTCTCAAAACAAATACTATCAACATTCGCCTGAATGTTGATAGTATTGTCTTATTATAAAAACTATTGAATATTGAACTTGCGGGTTTCTGTTCCGGAAGTATTTGTGATTTTTAATAAATAAAGACCTTTGCCTAAGTTTGATAAATCAAAAGAATAATTTATATCAGTTGAAGTTTTTAAATTATCTGAATAAACTAATTTTCCGTTAATATCGCAAATCTGGACATAGCTGAAAGGTTCTTTTATATTGTTTAAAGCAAGGGTTATTTTTCCATCTAATGATGGATTTGGATAAACCGCGATTGTTTTATTTGCCGTTAAATTTACAGGTACTAAATTTGAATAAGTAAAACTTTGGTCAAAGTTTGTTTGTTTTAATCTGTAATACGAAATGCCATTATATGGTTTTATATCAACAGTATGATATTTTAACTTTTGACTGCTGTTTCCTGCACCTTTAACATTGGCGACAAATTCAAAATCTTTACCGTTTATTGTCTTTTCAACAGTAAAATAATCATTGTTTACTTCGGTGGCAGTTACCCAATCTAAATCAACAATGCCATTATTTAATACCGCTGTAAAACTCATAAGAGTAACAGGCAAAGGATTTAATTCTGAAATTGTTCCAAATGCAAAAGCATTATAATATGTTGCATTGCTTGATGCAGTAACTGTACCTGACGAAGTTGAGCCTGTAGTGCTTGCATTGCCAAGATTATCCCATTGTGAACCGTTCCATTGTGTAACTCTTAAATCACTCAAATTTCCTATATTGCTGGTATTGCCAGACCATCCTAAAGTTACCGTCACGTTTGAACTTCCAGAGTTTCTTGCAAGATCCCAATATTCATTGTCTGTTACTTTGTTCAAACTGCCATCTTTTGTGCTTCCATAAGCCGTTTTGGGGTTTGCCCTATAATATTCGGCTGTAAAGGCATCACTCGAATTACCCGGAGCCGAAATAGATATTGGCATATAATATCCGGTTTTGCCTACGTGAAATGTAAATGATTCATTTCCTATTTTTTTGAAAGGACCAATTACATAGCTGCTGCTCGAACCGCCCGTTACTGTTGCATTATCGTTCAGCACTATCAAATTTGAAGCTGAGGTATAAACAAATCCGTCAGTAAGGGTAAGATTATTGGTGACAATTACATTGCCCCCGCTAAAAGTAACTCCGGTATTGCTCGAATTATCAATCACCAAATTATAAAACGTTGTTGAGCCATTGCTTACAAGTGATTGAGCTTCGGTTCCGTCAAAAGTAAAAGTTCCTGCCGATTGGGTATATGTTCCATTATTGGTAAAACTACCAAAGAAAACAATATTTGCCCCCGTATGTACCTGCATATTTCCACTATTTACAATATTGTTTTGGGCATTAATATTAATACTTAATGTATAAAATATTAATGTTATTATTATCCTTTTCATAATATTAAATTTTAATTATTAATAAGTGATAACTTGCCAGTTAAGGTCGAGCATTGTTACTATACGCCCACCAGATGTATTACTTAGATATATTTCAAAATAATCATCTTTTGAAATATTTGATAAGTAAATAGTTGTTGAGAATTGTGAAGCTGTACCTGCTGTACTTGTTCTAAGTGTGGTTTCACCATATCTTGTACCTGATGAACCGTTTTTTACTAATCCCAGTGATACGGTTTGACTGCTATAATTAATTGATAAATTACCTGTAATTACAACCATTGCGTCTCTAACGTATGATGGCTGAAAGGTAATTTTATTATTTGCAATTGTAAATTTACATGTATTTGAAGAAGTATTTGTAAAATTAGCTTTGTACCATACATTTGCTGTTGTTATAGTTGTATTTGAACTGCCATTCAACAAATTAATATAACATGATGGTTTTTTATCAGCCATACCGGCATTACTTTCGAGTATTGCATTTGCATCTCTGCCATCACTACGTGTAAAATCAAAACCTGAAATATATGCACCAGTATTATTCCATGAATTACCAGTGATTGAAATACTTGTAAAATCTGTAAAAGTATATGGATGATAAACAATAGCTGAATCAGTAGATTCTCCATTATAATATCCCCCTGATGCTAACTGTATAGTAGCAGAAGACCCTTTATCTAAATTCACACCTCTTTTGCAACTTATAAAATCAGTTTCAGCAACTTTTAAAACAGCACCTGCAGAGTCGCTGTGTAATAAAATGCCATTGTTTGCAGAGTTTTCAATATCGGTTTCAAACACCCAAAGTTCAGCGTTTGTTGAGTCTGTAATTGTATTATAAAATCCATCAAAAGTGCAATCTTTTATTTCATTATAAGTTCCTGAACCGAGAAATCGTATAGCATCCTCACCTGAGCCATCGCCATAAGTTACAGCACCATTGTTATTAAAATCTATCATTTTAAAGTAACAATCAGATTTACATCTGAACATAGGTTTACCTGCTAATGCTGTTGTATCGGGAAATATTGAAGAATTACCATACGAAGAACCTTGAATTGTAAGTGCATAAGGCAAATCAATAACAATTGTTGATGAAATTTCATAATCTAAATCTCCAAGCCTAATAATCATGGGGCTTTCCATGTGTTCTTCAAGAAAAGCTAAAGCTTCTTCAATTGATGTCCAACTACTTTGAGAATGAACATCCATTATATTATCAGAAGAATTCTCTTTATTTTTTGTAATCCAGTTACCGCTACTTGCTATAAATGTTATACCAACCCAACGTGTTTCATAATATTTATCTGCACCATCAATAGTTGCAGAGCCATAACCATCTACAATTACCAAATCATCATAAGAACCTACATTTTTTACCGTAATTTCAAGACCGTTGTCAATAGCAGTGATTTCGGGCAGTGTAATTGTGGCACTTGTTGTAGCAGGATTTACAAGCACAAATGTTTGATTTTTTGTGAGTGTGGCACTTGTGGTTTTTGTTGTAGGGTTTGATGCTTCATGAGTAAACTTTACCCAACGAGTACCATCCCAAAAATAAAACCCTTGCGAAACGCTTCCGCTGTCATTATAAACCATCATACCAACAGGTACAGGGTCTGTTAATGGGGCTACAACATTTACATTGTTTAATGTAACTCTGGGGATTAAAAATCCTTTTGAAGAACTTTCAAGTTCTAAAATTGAATTAGAATTGATTGTTGAAGGATTGTCACCGATTTTAACCTGTGAATAAACCGAACTGTTTGTTAAACAAAACAAACCTAATAAGAATAGAATAGATAATCTCTTTGTCATAATAAATTAAATTAGCAATTACAAATTTATACATCTTTATAAATTAAAATGCAACATTTATTTTAGTTTTTAAACAAAAACTTTGATTTTCAATTTTATTGGACATATTAACAGTTGTTCAAAACTTATATATTAATATAATAATTCTCTTTATTATCTTTGACTATCAAAACAAAATGTATATGTTAAAATTTTACAAAATAACACATTCTATAACAATACTCTTGTTTGTATCTCAAATAACCTCAGCACAATCAAAACCCAAAACAAGAGAACAAATTCTTTCATTCAGCGATAGCGTTTGCCGTGAGGCAGGAGTGCCCGAAGGATTAATACGCGATATTGGAAACAACGAAACCGGCTGGCGGTTTATTCGCGATTTTAGCGGAGGAACTGCACATGGAGATTTACAAATAGTAGATAATACATTTAAACACTGGTATAAAAAACTTGGTTTGAAAGGTGGAAAAACCCGCGAAAACTATCTTATTGTCGGTATCTTTTATATAAAACATTTGTATGATTATTACGGAAGTTGGAAAAAAGCTCGTTATGCTTATGCACGTGGGCATTGGAAAGAGCCATCAAAATGGACACAACTCGAAAAAAAATTTATGGGGAAAATTGACTGGACAAAGTACGATACAGTAAAAGTAATTAAAAAAGATACGGTTTCTCCATAATATCGGCTAAAGTGATACTTTTGCATTAAATGTTATCTGAGTTAAAAGTAAAAAATTATGCTTTAATTAAAAATCTGGCATTTGCTCCCTGTTCAAATTTTAATGTAATTACAGGCGAAACAGGAGCTGGTAAATCTATAATACTTGGTGCATTAGGGTTATTGCTTGGAGATAGAACCGATAATTTTACAATTGTTGAAAATGAAGAAAAATGTGTAATTGAAGGTGTTTTTGATATTAAAAACTACAATCTTTTAACTTGGTTTGATGAAAATGGCTTTGACTTTTCTGAACAGTTGATTTTAAGACGTGAAATTTCGCTAAACGGGCGGTCACGTGCTTTTATAAACGATACTCCCGCTCAATTAAATCATCTCAAAGAATTGGGAAAATTTCTTATTGATATACATTCGCAGCATCAAAATTTAGATTTGTTTCAAAAATCATTTCAATTTAAAACCATTGATAGTTATAGTGAAACATTAAAAATCCAAGATGAATATTCAAAATTATACAAAGAATTTAAAACCTGCAAAAAACAACTTGAAGTAATTATTGAAACAGAAAAACGCAGTATTGATGAGAGAAATTTTAAAATGTTTTTGCTTGAAGAGTTAGAAAGTGCAAAACTTAAAGAAAACGAAAACGAAATTCTTGAGGAAGAATACAAAGCTTTGAGTTTTGCCGAAGAAAATCTCAAAACCCTTTCTGAAATTAGAAATACATTGTCTGATACCGAATTTGCTACACTTGAACAATTATCGTCGGTAAAAAATATGATAAAAAATATTTCGAAAAACGATAGCAGATTTAGCGAGATTGCCGAAAGGATTGAAACAGTTTATTTCAATTTAAAAGATATAACTTCGGATATTGATAGATTTTCAACTCAAATAACAATTGACCCCGAAAGACTTGAAAATATTAACCAAAGGCTTGTTTTGCTTCACAACTTATCGCAAAAGCACAGAGAAACCGATTTGATAAAAGTTAAAGAAAAATTAACAGACGAGTTGGAAAAATATAATACAATTGACAATGAAAAGTACGAATTGACATTAAAAATTGAAAAATTAGAAAAACAATGTCATAAATTGGCAGAAACCATGTCGGAGCAAAGAAACAAAAGCAAAATCAACCTCGAAAATACTATTACAAAAATGATAAACAGCCTCGGAATGAACGGTGCAAGCCTTAAAATTGATTTAAACTTAAATGAAAATAATGAACTCGGCAATTTCGGAATAAATGACACAAATTTTCTTTTATCAGCGTCAAAAGGAAAAATGTATAATCCAATTCAAAATATAGCATCAGGTGGCGAAATATCGAGATTGATGCTCGTTTTAAAAACAATTATTTCTCAAAAAAATATTATGCCTACTATAATTTTTGACGAGATAGATACGGGAATTTCAGGCGAAACAGCACTTAAAACTGCCGAAATGATGAAAGAAATTTCAACACTTTCGCAGTTGATTGTTATTACACATTTACCTCAAATTGCTGCCGCAGGCAATCACCATTTTTTTGTTTTCAAAGAACAGCAAAATGGAACAACGATTACTGATATTAAAAAACTTACTAAAGAAGAACGTATAGATAAAATAGCCGAAATGATTGGCGGCAAAAACTACAGCAATACAATATTTGAGGGTGCAAAACAATTGATTGGGTAGTTGGTTTTTAAAATATAAATAATACATTCTTTATAAATAGAAATTTAAAAAAATTAATATTGCACACTTTTTGTAAAAAATACTTAATAAAAAAATAATGTTTAAATATATTAAAATATTAGCTACTACTGCATTTGTTATGCTATTTGCAGGTGTGTTTGCACAAAAAAATATTTGTGGGTCTGATTTTTATCTTTCAGAGATGTTAAAATCTAACCCCGAACTTATTAAAAGCGTAAACGAATACAACAATCAATTACAAAACTTATCAAATTCTGAAAACAAATTTTTCAAAAAGGGTACAACCCGTACAATTCCTGTAGTTTTTCATATAATACACACTTACGGAACTGAAAACATCACAAAAGCACAAATTGAAGACCAGTTGCGAATTTTAAACGAAGCCTATCAACGCCAGAATGCTGATACATCAAATACCAGAAGCATTTTTAAAAGCGTAGCTGCCGATATGGATATTGAGTTTAAACTTGCCAGAAAAGATCCAAGCGGAAATTGTACCGAAGGTATAACCCGAACATTTTCATACCTTACAGATGGGGGCGATGATGCAGTAAAAAACCTAATTAGATGGGATTACAGAAAATATCTTAACATTTGGGTTGTAAAAAATATTGCAATGGATGCAGGAAGTGGTGGAAGAGTTTTAGGTTATGCCACTTTGCCCAATTCTACAAACTCTACAAAAGACGGAATTGTGATATTATCAGATTATGTAGGAAGCATAGGTACTGCTTCAAGCAACAATTACAAAGGTAGAACTTTAGTTCATGAAGTTGGTCACTGGCTTGGACTTTATCACCCATTTCAGGGAGGATGCGGCGGAAATTGTAATAATTCTGGCGATTATGTTTGCGATACCCCTCCGGTGAAAGAACCAAGCTATGGCTGTCCTACTTCAAATAATACATGTACAAACGATTTTCCTGACCAACTTGATATGGTTGAAAATTTTATGGATTATGCTACTGGCTCTTGTCAAAACATGTTTACAAAAGGTCAAAAAGCTGTTGTTGACAATTCGCTTGGCAACTCTAATTTAAGGGCACAAATTATTTCAACTGCTGCACATAATGCTACCGGAATTTTTACAAATCCTACATGCAAACCAATTGCTGATTTTAATACATCAAACAATTTGGTAACGGTATGTCAGGGAGGCTCTATTACATTTAAAGATTATTCGTATAATGCCACTGTTACTACATATTCTTGGACTTTTGAAGGAGGTACTCCATCTACATCATCAGCCATTGCACCCCAAATTGTTTACAATACACCCGGAACTTATAAAGTATCATTAACCGTATCAAATTCAGCAGGTGATAATACAAAAGTAGTTGAAAAAATGATTACAGTTTTACCTTCTGAGTCAACATTAAAATCACCAATTGCCGAAGGCTTTGAAAACAGCCAAATTCTTAATGGCTTTTGGAAAATATGGGAAACCGGCGAATACGGATGGCGAAGAACTACAAATGTAAAATACGAAGGAAATGCCGCAATGATGGCTTACATTGATGAAGGCTCAGCTACTAATTCACTTTATAATCTTATTTCTGATAATTTTGACCTATCAGCAATTAAAGGAAGAAGCCCTGCATTAAAATTCAGAGTTGCATATCGTCCTGCAAATGAAAGCAGCACCGAAGTATTGACAATTTCATTAACTACAGATTGCGGACAAACCTGGAAACCTTTAAAAGCATTAATTAATAACAATGGGCTTGGAGTAGATAAAATTGTTGAACTTGGTTGGCAACCTTCAGCCAAAGAATATTGGAACGAAATAACACTTGACCTTACAAAATATGAAACATATAAAAATGTGATGATAAAATTTGAAGTGCGTAGCCGAAGCGGAAACAGTATTTATCTTGATAATGTAAATATTGTAGAATTGCAACCAAGTTCTGTTGAAACATTTAATAATGATGAAATTTTAAAAATATTTCCAAATCCGAGCAATGGAAATTTTAATATTTATGTAAAAAACAAAAATTTAAAATTTGAAGATTTTAAAATTTATAACATCGAAGGGCAAAATATTTCGCTTGTTGATACCCAAATCATTAATGAAAATAATAATTCATTAATTGTATTGAAACATATTTCGGCAGGTATTTACTTTGTACATTTAAAAACACAAGACAGAACAATAATTAAAAAAATAACAGTTTTACCGTAATAAAAGTAATGACAAAGAACCTGGTAATAGTAGAATCGCCTGCAAAAGCTAAAACCATTGAAAAGTTTTTGGGAGCAGATTACACAGTAAAATCTTGCTTTGGACATATTAGAGACCTTGACAAAGGAGATAATGCCATTGATGTAAATAAAAATTTCAAACCAACTTATATTATTCCCAAAGATAAAACTTCGGTTGTAAAAGAACTTAAAGAAATTGCCAAAAAATCAGAAACAGTATGGCTTGCATCAGACGAAGACCGCGAAGGAGAAGCTATTTCGTGGCATTTATCAGAAGTTTTGGGTTTAAACAATAAAAATTCAAAACGTATAGTTTTTCATGAAATTACAAAGCCCGCAATACTCAAAGCTATAGAAAATCCAAGAGATATAGACAAAAATCTTGTTGATGCACAACAAGCTCGCCGATTGCTTGACAGAATTGTAGGTTTTGAACTTTCTCCCGTACTTTGGAAAAAGGTTAAACCGGCACTTTCGGCTGGTAGAGTACAGAGTGTGGCTGTTAGATTAATTGTTGAAAGAGAGAGAGAAATTATTGAATTTGTTTCCAAATCATATTATAAAGTTGTTGCTCAATTTGAATTTAACGATAAAAAATTTAATGCCGAACTTGCCGAAAAGTTTGAAAAAAGAGATGATGCAATAAAATTTCTCGAATCTTGCAAAGGTTCTGATTTTACAGTTGAATCAGTAGAAATAAAACCTTCGCTTCGAAAACCTTCAGCACCATTTACAACTTCAACTTTGCAACAAGAGGCAAGCCGAAAATTAGGTTATTCAGTGTCGCAAACCATGACACTTGCTCAAAAACTATACGAAGCAGGGCACATAACATATATGAGAACAGATTCTGTAAATTTATCAGAACTGGCAATAAACTCATCAAAAAATGAAATTATCAGCAATTATGGCGATAAATACAGCAAACCACGCCGATATCAAACCAAAAGCAACACTGCACAAGAAGCCCACGAAGCTATAAGACCTACATATTTCAATAATCAAAATGCAGGAGAAGATAATCAACAAAAAAAATTGTATGATTTAATATGGAAACGAGCAATTGCCTCGCAAATGAGCGATGCCGAAATAGAAAGAACCGAAGTGAAAATTGAAATTTCAAAAAACAAAAAAAACTTTGTTGCAATAGGTGAAGTTATAAAATTTGATGGTTTTTTGAAGGTTTACCTTGAAGGCAATGATGAATTAACTGAAGACGATACTGAATCTGCAGTATTGCCGGCAATGAAAAAAGGTGATAAACCCAATAATATTTCAATAACCGCAACACAGCGGTTTTCAAAGCCTGCTGCAAGATACACCGAAGCGAGTTTGGTAAAAGACCTTGAAGAACTTGGCATTGGTCGTCCATCAACTTATGCTCCAACTATCAGCACAATTTTAAAACGCGGATATGTTGAAAAAGAAAACAGAGAAGGTACAAAACGCGAATATGAAATCATTCAGCTTAAAAATGATAAAATAAAAGCTGAAAACAAAACAGAAAATATCGGAGCCGAAAAAAACAAATTGTTCCCAACTGATATCGGAACTGTAGTAACCGATTATCTTTTAAAAAATTTTAATGAGATAATGGATTACAACTTTACTGCAAATGTTGAAAAGGAATTTGATGAAATTGCACAAGGAATGATGGAATGGACAAAAATGCTAAACGAATTTTATCACCCTTTTCATAACCTTATTGACAAAACAATGAAAATATCAGAAAAAGTTACAGGCGAAAGAGAGATAGGTTTGCATCCCAAAACCTCCCAACCGGTTTTTGCCAAAATTGGCAGATACGGTCCTATGATACAGATAGGTGATGGTGCAAACGATGTAAAACCCGTATTTGCAAGGCTTAAAAAAGGGCAGAGCATTGACACTATTACCCTTGAAGAAGCTGTAGAACTATTTGAACTACCAAGAATTTTAAATGATTTTGAAGGAAAACCTGTAAAAATTGGAATTGGTAGATTTGGACCATATATTCAGCACAACAACAAATTTTTTTCACTTCCAAAAACCGATGATCCTTATGAAATAGAATTTGAAAGAGCCATAGAAATAATAAATGAAAAACGCAAAGCCGAACTTGAAAAAGTAATAATGGAATTGCCCGAAAACATTATGGTTCTCAACGGAAGATACGGTCCGTACATTGCACAAAACAAAGAAAATTATAAAATTCCTAAAGGTACAGATCCCAAAACTTTAAATTTAGAAAAATGTTTAAAAATAATAGGCGATGCCAAAAGCAATTCGTCGCCCAAGAAAACGTTTTATAAAAAAGGGAAAAAGTAAAATAAAATTGATAAACGAGGCAGAAATAAAAGCTTTAATTTATTTGCTTGATGATACCGATGATGACGTGGTAAATCAGGTAGAGCAAAGACTTTTTCAGTTAGGACCTGATATTATACCATCATTAGAACAAAGTTATGAAACGTCAGAAATAAACGAATTAAGGCAAAAAAGGGTAGATGAAATTATTAAAAAAATTCAATCTTATTACACTTTAGAGGAACTAAAAAAATGGAAAGATACCAACCAAAATGACCTGCTTGAAGGAGCTTTGATAATAAACAAACTGAAATATCCTGAAATTGACCGCCAGTATTTTGAAAATATACTAAACAAAATAAAACTTGATGTTTGGCTTGAACTTAATTACGACCTTACATCGTTTGATAAAATTAAAATATTAAATTACATTTTTTTTGATGTACATCGTTTTACAGGCGACAACGAAGACTATCACAACCCCGATAATTCCTATCTTTCTAAAGTATTTGAGAGAAAAAAAGGAAATCCCATTTCACTTGCAATTATATATTCAATAGTAGCTCAAAGATTGCAATTGCCAGTTTTTGGTGTAAATCTTCCTCAACACTTTATAGTTGGTTATCTTGATGAAAACACTGAAGTAAAACCTGTAAAATTAAACCAAACTAATTTTTTGGTTCCCAATGCAAACTCTCCTGTTCAATTTTACATAAATCCATTCAACAAAGGCTCGGTTTTTCCTAAAGAAAACCTGTTTGTTTTTTTAAAACAAGTAAATATAGAGCCTAAAGATGAGTATTTTTTACCTTGTAAAAATATTGAAATAATAAAAAGAATGGTACGCAATCTTCATTCTTCTTATGAAAAGCTCAAAAACAACAGAATGGTTCACCAGTGCGAGCTAATGACCGAAGTACTCGAAAAATAATATTTTGTAATGAGTAAAATTGTAATGTTTGAGATAATTTTATACGTTTCAGACCAAAATAAAAGTTCTGATTTTTATTCGCATTTGTTAAATTTAAAACCATCATTGTACGTTCCTGGTATTACTGAATTTGAAATTTCTGAAAACCTGAAACTCGGATTGATGCCTGAAAAAGGCATTGCAAACATTTTAAAAAACAAAACTCCACATCCACAAACAGGAAATGGAATTCCACGTTGCGAGTTGTATTTGAAGTTTGATAATGCAGATGAGTATTACCAAAGAGCCATTGTTGCCGGTGCAAAACCTGTAAGCAAAATGCAAAAACGCGATTGGGGAGATACCGTAGGTTATGTAGCAGATCCTGATGGTCATATTATTGCTTTTGCAACCTAAAATATTATTGTAATTTTATGCCGAAATTTCCATTAATCAATAAAATGAATGTTTTAAAACAAATACTATTAATTCTCAGCTTTGCAACTATAATTTTTACGTATGAAAGTTGCAAAAAAGAAGATGATTTACAAAACGAAAGACAAACTGTAATTGACGATTATAACAACATCTATCTAGCAACAGCAGTGGCAAATCCAGGTTGGACAGGCAGTACAAATGGATGTATAGCTGGCAGAGCATCGCAGCAAACAAACGAAATGGTGATAAAAAGAATAAATTATTTCAGAAAACTTGTTGGGCTGAACTACAACACAACCTTAGATACATCAAAATTTGAAATGTATCAACAAGCGGCTTTAATGATGAAAGCAAATTATCAATTAAGCCATAATCCACCAAACTCATGGACTTGCTGGACACAAAAAGGATTTGATGGTGCTAAAACAAGTAATCTTAGCCTTGGTAGCCATTCTACAGGAGCAATTACATCGTTTATAAACGATTTTGGTTCAAACAATAAACCTTGTGGTCACAGGCGGTGGATACTTCATTCAACAAAAACCCAATTCAGTTATGGAACAACAGATAAAAGTATGTCTTTAGGAACTATTGGTTTTGCAGGTGGAAACACAGTAATTCCACCATTTATTGCATATCCTCCAAAGGGATTTGTACCACAAACTCTTGTATTTGCAAGATGGAGTTTTGGAATTCCGGGAGCAAATTTTGCCAATGCAACAGTTTCTATGAGTGGTCCGTTTGGTGCAGTAATACTTAATGTAGTATCAAAAACGGATAACGGATATGGCGATAATACAATAGTGTGGGAGCCAGTAGGAATAAATACTTCAAGCATTGAAGATATTGAATATACCGTTACAATAAATGGAGTAGAAAATGCTCCCGAAAAGTCTTACACATATACTGTAACTCTTATTAAAATCTAAAAATATTATTTGCAAAAATTATTTTTATTGATGTATGTTTGACCGAAAAAATTAGATGTCAAATACAGTAAAATTTAAGAAAGAGTTAGGCTTGTTCGATAGTAGTATGCTTGTAGCCGGCTCAATGATAGGTTCGGGTATTTTTATAGTTACAGCAGAAATGTCAAGGCAAGTAGGTTCGCCTGGTGTAGTGCTTCTAATCTGGCTTTTTACAGGCATACTTACAATAATGACAGCACTTGGATATGGCGAACTTGCTGGCATGTTTCCAAAGGCAGGCGGGCAATATGTTTATCTTACCGAAGCTTATGGACGCGGTACCGGTTTTGTTTTTGGGTTAATTACTTTTTTTGTTGTTCAAACAGGTGTTATAGCTGCTGTAGCTATTGCTTTTGCAAAATTTACTGGTGTGCTTTTGCCTTGGGTCTCGCCTGATAATATTCTTGTAGATTTTGGTTTTTTAAAATTTAACACTCAGCAATTAACGGGTATTTTATTAATAGTTTTACTTTCAATAAACAATCTTTTAGGTTTGAAAAATGCTAAAATTGTACAGGGAATATTTACAGTTGCCAAAATTGGTTCATTGCTTTTTCTTATAGCTGCCGGTATTTACGTTGGTTTAAACAGCGAAGCATTTTTACACAACTTAAAATATTTCTGGAATTCATATAGTGTAAAAGCTACTGAAACAGGTATTTTCAAAGAATCGCTTAGTGGCTTGCAACTAATGATAGCTATTGGGCTGGCAATGGTAGGCTCACTTTTTAGCTGCGATGCATGGAATAATATAACCTATACTGCCGGAGAAGTCAAAAACCCACAGAGAAATATACCTTATAGTTTAATAATAGGTGTAGGAATGGTTGTACTACTTTATTTTCTTGCAAATGTGGCTTATTTTATGCTTTTGCCAGTAGATGGAAATGTTGCAGGAACATCAATTATCGAAAGAGGAATAATGTGGGCAGAAAACGATAGGGTAGGCGTGGCTGCGGCAGGTATTATTTTTGGAAACTCTGCTATTGTGCTAATGGCAATAATGATTATGGTTTCAACTTTTGGCTGCAATAATGGAATGATACTGGCCGGTGCAAGGCTGTATTACGCTATGGCACAAGATAAACTATTCTTTAAAAAGGCGGGAGTGTTAAACAAGCGTCATGTACCTGGCAATGCTATTATTATGCAGGCTATTTGGGCCAGTGTACTGTGTTTGAGCGGAACTTATGGCAAATTGCTTGATTATACTACGTTTGCTTCTCTTTCATTTTATGTAATTACTGTTGCCGGAATTATAATTTTAAGAAAAAAACAACCACAAACGCCTCGCCCATACAAAACGCTTTTTTATCCATATTTGCCAATACTTTATATAATTTTTGCAGGTTTAATTTCGCTTGATTTATTGGTTTATCGCTGGGAAACAAGTCGTATTGCGGTTTTTATAATTGGCATTGGTATAATTTCCTACTTTATTTTAAACAGATTTAAAAAATCAGACTGATGAGGTTTTTTAAATTTATTTTAAGTTTTCTTATTGTATTTTTAAAAATTCAGATTATAAATGCTCAATCGTTAGAGTGGAGCAACACTACCAAAATTAGGGGAAACTCAATTTATACAACTATTGTTGGCGAAGATGAAAACGGAATTTATGTAATAAGGCACAGAAACAAACTACTTTCGCGATTTGTGGTTTTTGAACGATACCGACATAACCTCGGATTAGAAACCAGCAAAAGTTTTTTGTTAAAAAATACTCGTTTGCTTTATGTTGATATAAACAAAAACGGCTTGTTAGTTATAAAACAGATTTATTTTAAAAAGAGTAAAACTTATAATATAGTTGCCACATACTTCAATTCGGTTTTTGAGCCAAAAATTAATGATAAGATATTGATGAATGTACAACTTCACGATAATGTACCTGAACCAAAAATTATTATTAAACCCGATGAAACTCACAGCAATTATTATATTGCAAATGTTTCAAATATTGTTTCAAAAATTAAAAGCTTTGAATATTCTGTTTATGATATAAATCTTGAAACAAAAGTTAACAAAACAATAGCAATAGACAAAAAATACAAGTTTGACCAAATTGAAGATTTTGTTTTTGAAAACGAATACAAATTGACATTTCTGGCATCAAAAAGAAACATTGAAGATGCAGTATCTCAATACTTTTTACTGCAAACCGATAATGATGTATTAAGAGTGAAATTGCTTGAAGATTCAAATTATTTAATATCTCAAGCAAAAATTTTAAATAACAATTTTAGCAAAACCAAAATAGTTTCAGGTTTTTACACATCGTCATACAAAAGCGGATACGAAGGACAAGTTTTTATTAAATTCAGAAATATCGTGAAAGACTCGGTTAATTTTATAAAAACACCTTTTTCAAAAGAAATCATAAAAGAAACAGAAGGCGAACATAAATCTCAAAGCGGTTTTATTCCAGCTACTTACAAGTTAAAAAAAATTATAAATTGTTTTAACGGAAGTTTTGTAAAAGTAATAGAAAATACTATTATTAATAAAGACCAAGAAATAATAGGAATTAATGGATCGCCCACCTCACAGGGAAAATTAATTTATTTTTTTGAAAATTTAATAATACAGAATTTTGACAGCAGCGGAAATCTCGTATGGGAAAGCAATATAAACAAAATTCAAAATTCTATAAACGATGGAGGAATTTTAAGTTCGGTTTTTGTTTCAAATACTCAAAACAAAATAAACATTTTATACAACTATCCTGTATCTAATGGTGGTGATATTATTTTAGCTGATTTTACACCATTAGGAACAAAACAAGTAAGAAAAATTGTAGATGGAGATTTATTCAATGCACTTATAATTTCTGATGAAGGAAAACAAATTTCGAACAACAAAATTATTGTTCCTGTTATAAAAGAACGTAAGTTTGCTCTGTTAAAAATTCAATTTTAATAAAATGGTACAATTAATAAGAAACCGTACAATTGGAGGAATTTTAATAGGAATTCTGGTGATTGTTGTTTCTAAATTTTTTTTTGAATTTGTGCCCGAACCGCCCCATGTTACTTATACACCGTTATTTTTCGCTTTAAAAAAAATAATTGTTTTTAATGATTTTATTGAAATAGCAATTGCCGTTTCGTTTGTAGCTATACAGGCAGGTTTGCTCACATTTTTGTTACATTATCACAAAGTGATAAAAGAGAGAACTTTTTTCCCATTTATCATCTATGTTCTTGTTGCTTTGGTTTACAGCGAGCAGTTTTATCTCAATCCTGCATCATTTCTCAATTTTTTTATGATATTAATAATTCATAAAATGTTGAATTTGCAAGAATCGGGCAAAAATCCCGGTTTATTATTTTTAGATATTGGAACATTAATAGGCATATCATTTTTATTTGCAAAAGAAACAATTTACTTTATACCTGCGGTACTTATTGGAGTTCTTATTGTTTACACTTATGAAATTACAAATTTTTTAATAATGCTACTCTCAACATTTATTGTGCTACTCATATCGGCAGGAGTTTATTATTTAAGTGGAAATATCAGTGATTTTCTTAATTTTTTTACGTTTACACCAATCAAAATTTATGTAATTATAAATCACTGGCAAGAGAGATTTTATATACTATTATCAATTTTATTTGCTTTAGTATTAATATCATATCTTATTTTTCAATTCAAAAGCACATCAGTAACAAATAAGGCAAAGAGATTTGCCGGAGTTTTTTTAGTTTTTTGGATAGTAAGCATTTTGGTTGTTTTTGTTCAAGAAGTAAATTTATGGTACAATATGGCTTTGGCAGCAATACCGGCAAGTGTTTTTGCTTCAAATTACTTTCAGGAAAGAAAGGGAAACAACTGGATAAAAAATATTCTGTTTTTGCTGTTGGTTTTAGGACTAATAAGCGTTCAACTCAATTATTAAATTTTAGTAAAAAATTAAAATAATAAGTTTTTATTTTTGTGGAATAAAATACAGAAACAATGAGTGACCTTAATTCAATTTTAAATTATACAAAAGAGCACATGGAAAAAGCGATAGAGCATACACGAATAGAGTTTTCGAGGCTTAGAGCCGGCAAAGCAATGCCCTCGCTGTTAGATGGTGTAATGGTTGAATATTATGGAGCCAATATGCCTTTAAATCAGGTAGCAAGTGTAAATACCCCAGATGCCCGTACAATTTCTGTGCAACCCTGGGAAAAATCAATGATACCTGTAATTGAAAAAGCAATAATGAATGCCAATCTTGGTTTTAATCCTCAAAACGATGGAACAATAATTTTAATTCCTATACCTCCATTGAATGAAGAACGTAGATTATCATTGGTAAAACAGGTGAAACACGAAGCCGAAAACTCAAAAATTGCTGTCAGAAATCTTAGAAAAGATGCCAATGAAAAAATAAAAAAACTACAAAAAGATGGCTTAAGCGAAGATTTGGCAAAGGATGCAGAAAACGATGTTCAAAAAATGGTTGATAATTTTATTAAGAAAATTGATGAAATAACAACTGTAAAAGAAAAAGAAATAATGACTGTTTAACTATATAAAAAATTATAACCATAAAATTCTATTGTCAAAACTTTGAAAAAACATGAAATAGAAAATTGGAAAATACATTTGATTTTAAAAGCATAATCTCTAAACTACCCGATAAACCGGGTGTTTACAAATATTTTGACAATACCGATACAATAATTTACATTGGTAAAGCCAAGAGCTTAAAGAAACGTGTAAGCAGTTATTTTACCAAAAAAAAATTTGAAAACCGCAAAACAGAAATTTTAGTATCAAAAATTAATAGAATTGAATTTACACTTGTAAATACTGAACTTGATGCATTGCTATTAGAAAATTCGTTGATTAAAGAATTTAGACCACGTTATAATATAAACCTTAAAGATGACAAGTCATTTCCACTTATAAAAATTACCAATGAGCCTTTTCCAAAGGTTTTTGCAATGCGAAACCCGGTTAAAGATGGTTCAGATTATTTTGGACCATATTCGTCACCCAGAGTAATGAATGTAGTACTCGATTTGGTAAAACAACTTTATCCAACCCGAAATTGTAATCTCCCACTTACAGTAAAAAATATTGATGACCAAAAATTTAGAATATGCCTCGAATATCAAATAGGCAATTGTCGTGGACCTTGCGAAAAGTTTGAAACACAACCCGAATATGCCGAATCTATAAAAAATATAAAGTATATTTTGAGAGGTAATCTTGCCCCTGTAAAAAAACATCTCAAAACCATGATGATTAAAGAAGCTGAAGCCTTAAATTTTGAAAAAGCCGAAGTTTTTAAAAATAAACTTAAAACGCTTAATGAATTTCAGGCAAAAACAATGGTTGTAAGCCATAAAATAAACAATGTAGATGTTTTTAATATAAGTACTTTACAGCAGTTTGCCTTTGTAAATTATCTTAAAATTTCGAATGGTATGATTATACAATCGCAAACCATTGAGTATCGCAAAGTACTTAACGAAACAGATTCTGAAATTTTGCTTATGTCTATCGCCGAAATACGTCAGAGATACAACAGCAATGCTACAGAAATAATATTACCCGTAGAAATTGAACTGAAATCTGAAGGTATTAAATTTACAACTCCCAAATCTGGCGATAAACTTAAACTTTTGCAAATAAGCATGACCAATCTTTTACATTATAAAAAAGAAAAACTTGAACAATACGACAAATTAGACCCCGAACTTAGAGTAACCAGATTGATGAACATTATAAAAGATGATTTGAAAATAAATGTACAACCGAGATACATAGAATGTTTTGATAACTCAAATTTTCAAGGCAATTATCCTGTTTCGGCTTGTGTGGTTTTCAGAAACGGAAAACCTTCAAAAAAAGACTATCGTATTTATAATGTTAAAACCGTTGATGGACCTGATGATTTTGCAACAATGCACGAAGTAATTGTACGCCGTTTTAAAAGATTAAAAGAAGAAAATAGCATTTTGCCTGATTTACTTATAATAGATGGAGGCAAAGGGCAGCTAAGCACTGTTGTAAATGCACTTAAAAGTATTGATATGTATGGGAAATTTCAAGTAATTGGTATTGCCAAAAGGCTTGAAGAAATATATTATCCTGATGACCCAATTCCATGGCATATTGACAAAAAATCAGAAACACTTAAAATTATTCAACATATACGAAACGAAGCTCACAGATTTGGAATAAGCAAATACCGCAATAGGCATTCAAAGGCAATTGTTGTTACTGAACTCACCCAAATAAAAGGTATTGGAGAAGAAACAGCAAAGCTTTTACTCAATAAATTTAAAAGCATTAAAAACATAAAAATACAAACTCCCGAAACTATTATATCTCATATAGGCAAAAGCAAAGCAAGAATATTGTTTGATTATTTTAATCAAAATTAATAATAACCGCTATTTTATAAAAAACAATCAAATCAAAATTTTTGTTAAACTATTGACAATTCTCTCTAATATAAAAAATGATGAAAAGCAATAGACGCGAATTTTTGAAAAATGCTTCAATCCTTACAGTTTCAGGTGTGGTTTCTGGTTCATTGCTAAATAACATTGCAAATGCAAAACCTTTATTTTCTATTGATGGTGTAGGAAAAAATCACTTTGTTTTACCCAAATTGCCTTATAGTTACGATTCTTTAGAACCCTTTATTGATAAACAGACAATGGAAATTCATCACAGCAAACATCATCAAGCATATATTGATAAACTTAATAAAGCAATAGATGAGACTAAAATATCTGTAAATACAATAGAAGAGCTTTGTGAGAATGTCTCAAAATTGTCAAATGCTTTAAGAAACAATGGGGGAGGCCATTATAATCATTCGCTTTTTTGGAAACTAATGAAACCCAATAGCAATGGTAAACCCATTGGCAATTTAGCAGATTCAATAAATAAAGAGTTTGGTACGTTTGAAAATTTTAAATTAAAGTTTAGCGATGCAGCAAAAGGCATATTTGGCTCAGGCTGGGCATGGCTTGTAATAAATAAATCAAAAAAACTTGAAATCGGTATAACAGCCAATCAGGATAATCCTCTTATGGATATTGCCGAGTTTAAAGGTTATCCGATACTTGCTCTCGATGTTTGGGAACATGCCTATTATTTAAAATATCAAAACAAACGGGCAGATTATATAAATGCATGGTGGAATGTGATAAACTGGGAACAAGCTGAAGTTAATTTTAATAAAGTTTTTTAAATAGTTAGCCTTTACTAATAAAATATTAATTGAGTACTTTGTGAACCCGGAGGGACTCGAACCCCCAATCCTCTCATCCGTAGTGAGATGCTCTATCCATTAAGCCACGGGTCCATATTAAAAAAACAGGTTGCAAATTTAGTATTATTAAAATACAAAATATAATTTAAGTTCAAAATATAAATCGAAATTTTTAAATGAAGCCTTTCTCTTATATTATTTAATAATTAAAACAATTAAAAATTCAAGACATAAATTTGAAAATAGATAGTTTATTTTACTATTAGTTTAAAATAACTGCCATTGATGTCTTTTAGCCAATATATACCTTTGTTCCAACTATCAGTTTTTATTGTTAAATATTCGTTTGGATTAATTTTTATAAAATAAATTGATTGACCTAAAAAGTTAAATACATTAAAATTTAAATGATTTGAAGAATTGTTTTTAATGTGAAATTCGCCCGAACTTGGATTGGGATATATTAAAATATTTGATTTTAAGCTACTATTTATATTCCCAACAGCATTAGTTTTTACAAACCAAGATGCAGAACTGGTGTCGCTTTTGAAAAAATTAAACATAAGATTTCCCAGTTTCATTTCACCATTTGCAGATAAATGTAATCCATCATTTCCAATATCGTTAGTACAATTTATATAAAAACCATCTTTTCTTACTTGTTCTGCATTGGTCCAATTATATGTTGCATACAATGGCATCGGAATTATAGATTGATTTCCCATGTATTTAAAATTTGGATTTTGAGTGGTTGCACTGTCTATCAACCATTTTATTGCCCAACCATTGTAATAATCACGAGGATGAGCCAACCCTTTTCCTAATCCGGTGCTTGCCCAGCCCGCATAAGCTCTTGCACTGAAATAGCACAACTTTAAATTTGGAAATTTTACTTTCATTGTAATTAAGAGTTGTCTTAAATCTTGAATAAGACTAAGTGCAGCTCTTGGAAATAAGGTATCGCCATTTTGAGTATTATCAGTCTCTATCCATGCAATTTGTACTTGTTTGAAGTCAACATTTACCGAGTCAAATGTTTTTTGAGCTTGTACCCAGTAATTATCGGTTGAAATATTCATTTTTTGTACTCCTTGACCGCCAATACATGTATTTACCAGCACCAAATTTTGATTTTTATTTGTGAATGTATCATATTGCCTTTGAAATGCAGCAAACTCGGTTCGTGGATTTGAAGCGCCAATTCCTACCATTACAATCTTTCCATTTTTGTTTTGATTGCCAGAAATATCTAATGTTTTTATTTGTGCAGATAACGCTAAAGCGTCATTTAGATAGTTTCCTGTTAATAAATTTGAACCATTTTTGTATTTTCCACCCATAAAACCTCTGAAAGTTGATGTTTCTAAATCAGTAATTGGTGGATAGTTTTTACTTGGAATTTGACAATCTTTTTGTGCAAAAACAACAGAACAATAAATCAGAAATAAAAATATTATACTTTTCATACTCTCTTTGACTACAATATTAAAAAAAATGTTAAAAATTGAAATATTTGTTTTGAGTTTTTTTTAAAAAATTTATAATTATTTATGAATCTGTATAAGTAAAAAATATTTTTATAGCTCAATTTGAAAAATTGAAAATAATAATTAATTTTGCAGCCCTCAAAACAAATGTACGCAATATTAGAAATAGCAGGTCAGCAGTTTAAAGTAAGCGAAAAACAGAATATTTACGTTAATCGCCTAAGTGGTGACGAAGGCAGTTCGGTAAAATTTGATAATGTTTTGCTTATTGATAACAACGGAACTATAACAGTTGGAAACCCGAGCATAGAAAACGCATCGGTAAGTGCAAAAATAATTTCACATCTAAAAGGTGATAAAATAATAGTTTTCAAAAAGAAACGCCGTAAAGGATACAAAAACAAAAAAGGTCACAGACAATATTTAACAAAAATTCAAATAGATTCTATAAAAGGATAAAACATGGCACATAAAAAAGGAGCAGGTTCATCAAAAAATGGTCGTGAATCGCACAGTAAGCGATTAGGGGTTAAGCTTTTTGGCGGCCAAGCCGTAAAAGCCGGCAATATTTTGGTTAGACAGAGAGGTACAAAACACCATCCCGGCAGAGGTGTTGGCATTGGCAAAGATCATACATTATTTGCACTGGTTGACGGAACAGTTGTTTTTAAGAAAAAAGAAAATAACCGATCTTTTGTTTCAGTAGAACCAATTGCATAAAAAATATTGAGAATTTTATAAAAGAGGCTGTTTCTATCGAGATAGCCTCTTTTTTATTTAAAACACTTATAACCTGTAAGATTAATGATTTTATGAAAAATTGCAGTGTTTTCATAAATGCCCGAAAATTCATCAGAACCCGGACCAAAAGCAAAAACGGGAACCATTATGCCGGTATGTTCTGTTGTAGAAAATTTCCCTGTAAGTTTTTTGTCTTTTAACGAACCATCAACAAGTGTAAGTCCGCCTGTTTCGTGGTCGGCTGTTACAATAACCAAAGTGTTTCCATCTTTTACAGCCCAATCTAAAACCCTACCAATAGTATTATCAAAATCCAACATCTCATTTACTGTGTAAGACAAAGATGTGTCGTGGCTACCCCAGTCAATTTGCGAACCTTCTATCATCAGAAAAAAACCATTTTTATTTTTGTTAAGTGTTTCAATAGCTTTTAATGATGCTATTTCAGAGTAATTTCCGCGTCCTTCCGACATTTTTGGTAAATGATAATTATTTGTAAACTTATAAAATTTTGTACTATTAATTGTGTTTATATCATTTGTACTATCAAAAACATCATACCCACTTTTCAATAAAGTATCAATTAAATTTTTTTTGTCTTTTCTTTTGTTAAAATAAGCCATGCCACCACCAATTACAACATCAACTCCAGAGTTTGGGTAGTAACTTGCAATATCAAAGTAATGGTTTCTATTTTCTACATGTGCAATGAATGAAGCGGGTGTGGCATGTGTAACTGTGCATGTAACAACTATACCGGTTGATTTTTTGTTATTTTCGGCTATTTCAATTAGTGTTTCTTGTGCGTGTTTTAAACTATCTAACCCAACTGCACCATTGTATGTTTTCTTTCCTATCGAAAAAGCGGTTGCTCCTGCTGCACTGTCGGTTACATAGTTATCAGAACTATAAGTTTTGATAAAACCTATTTTTTTAAATCTTGCAAGATTAAGATCGCCTTGACGATAAACCATTCCGGCACATATTTGAGCAAGCCCCATACCGTCGCCTATCATCAAAATTACATTTTTGGGTTTTGTTTGTTTTTGCGAAAATGCTAACTCATTAACAGCTAAAAACAAAAAAATAAAAGAAATTATTGATTTAAAGTTCATTTTTATTAAAAAATTAATCTTCGGGTTCTTTTGAAATTTTGTTTTTAATGTAAACAATTTTATCACGAACAATAAAAACATTGTCAAAATGCTTTAGAAGCCTCCTTTCAAGAGGTTTTGCATCAGTTTCTTTTACAAAATTTCCAATCCTTACTTTGTAATTGGGTGATTGATAAAGTAAATAAACTTCATTTGCGTATTCAGGAAATTCTTTAATAAGTTTATCTTTTATTTTTAATGCTTTTTTTCTGTCGTTGCTAAAAAATACTTGTAGCCTGTAACCTTGAACAACAAGAGTATCGGGTTTTGAATCTGCAATTTTTTTATTTTTTAGCCTTTGGCTTTGAATTTCGTAAAGTTGTGAATCTACAACTACTTCGATTTTACCTTGTGAGTATAAATTTTTAAAATTGAGTAAGATTAAAAATACAATAACAATTTTTTTCATAATCAATTCAAATCTTTGCCATGGCATTTTTTGTATTTTATACCGCTACCACATGGGCACGGGTCATTTCTTCCCACTTTGGGTCCAGAAATTATGGGGCTTTGTTGTACTTTTTCTATTGGAGCATTCGTACCTGAATGTTGGTTTGGGTTTCCAATTTCATCTCTTCCGGTTTTCATTCGGCTCATATCGGTTTTACGGCGTTCACGGGCTTCTTTCAAGTCGCTTTCGTCCGTTCCCGGAATGTATGATTTATATAAAAGTGATAAAACTTCTTTATTCAATGCAGAAATCATTTCTCCAAACAGGTTAAATGATTCTTTTTTATAAATTAGCAATGGGTCTTTTTGTTCAAGATATGCAGTTCCTACAGCTTGTTTAAGGTCGTCAAGTTCTCTTAAATGTTCTTTCCAGTGTTCGTCAATGCTGTTTAGAGTAACAAATTTTTCAAAACTATTAATTAATTCTTGCCCTTCTGTTTCAATAGTTTTGTTTACATTAGATATTACATTTATTGTTTTTATTCCATCAGTAAACGGTACAATTATATTTTCAATTTGTCCGTTTTTTTCCATTTGCAGTCTTTTGAATACTGGTAATGAAGAATGCCTTAAATGCTGAGATTTTTGGTTGTAATGATTTGTTAGTTCATCGAACAATTTGTCTGAAAAATCTTCATGTTTTAAATTTCTAAACTCATCATCGGTTATTTCGGGCGAATAAGCAAAGTTTCGTAGCACTTCCATTTTAAAATCTTCATATTCATAAGAATCTTTAAAAGTGATAGAATTTTCTTCGCACCATTGAAAAAGCATATTGTTAAGGTCAACTGCAAGTCTGTCGCCAAACAAAGCATTTTTGCGTAAAGAGTATATTACAGTTCTTTGCTTGTTCATAACATCATCGTATTCCAAAAGTCTTTTTCTTATTCCGAAATTGTTTTGTTCTACTTTGCGTTGCGAACGTTCAATGGTTTTAGAAATTAGTGAATGCTGAATTACCTCCCCTTCTTTATATCCAAATCTATCCATAATTTTTGAAACTTTTTCGCTACCGAAAAGTCTCATTAGATCATCTTCGAGGCTCACAAAAAATTGTGAACTTCCTGGATCCCCCTGGCGACCTGCTCTACCTCTCAACTGCCTGTCAACCCTTCGACTTTCATGTCTTTCGGTACCAATAATTGCAAGCCCGCCGGCTTCTTTTACTCCTTCACCCAATTTTATATCAGTTCCGCGACCAGCCATATTTGTTGCTATTGTTACAGCCCCCGAACGACCGGCTTCGGCTACTATATCGGCTTCGCGTTGGTGTTGTTTAGCATTTAACACATTATGCTTTATTTTTCGCATCGAAAGCATTTTACTTATCAATTCCGAAATTTCTACTGATGTAGTTCCTACCAAAACGGGTCTTCCCTTTGAAGTTAAATCTACAATTTCTTCTATTACAGCATTGTATTTTTCGCGTTTGGTTTTGTAAACCAGGTCTTCGCGGTCGTCTCTTATTACTTTTCTGTTTGGCGGTATAACTACTACATCAAGTTTATAAATTTCCCATAATTCGCCTGCTTCTGTTTCGGCAGTACCTGTCATTCCTGCAAGTTTGTGGTACATTCTGAAAAAATTTTGAAGAGTAATGGTTGCAAAAGTTTGTGTGGCATTTTCTACTTTTACATTTTCTTTTGCTTCTATTGCCTGATGTAGCCCGTCAGAATATCGTCTTCCTTCAAGTATTCTACCTGTTTGCTCATCTACTATTTTTATTTTTCCATCTTGAATGATGTATTCTACATCTTTTTCAAATAATGTATATGCTTTAAGAAGTTGATTTATTGAGTGAATTCTTTCAGATTTTATTGCAAAATCTCTCATCAATTCTTCTTTTTTTATAGCTTTTTCTTTTTCGTTTGTAATTGTTTTTTCTATTTCAGCAATTTCAGAACCGACATCGGGCAAAACAAAGAAATTTTTATCTTCACCTGCCGAGGTAATTGTATCAATTCCTTTGTCAGTAAGCTCTATACTGTGATTTTTTTCATCAATTGTAAAATAAAGAGGTTCATCAGCTTTAGGCATTTCGCGTTGTGAATCTTGCAAGTGATAGCTTTCAGATTTTGTTAAAACTGCTTTTGTGCCAGGCTCGCCAAGATATTTAATCAATGCTTTGTTTTTGGGTAACCCTCTGTAACATCTCAGCAAAGCCAAACCTGCACCTTTTTCGTCTTTGGCATCCATAAGTTTTTTTGCATCTGCAAGTGCTGATACTATGTATTTTTTTTGAAGTTCAACAAGTTTTTCAATTCTCGGTTTAAGTTCAGAGAATTCGTGCTGGTCGCCCTTAGGCACCGGACCTGATATAATTAATGGAGTTCTTGCATCATCAATAAGTACAGAGTCAACCTCGTCAACCATTGCAAAATGATGTTTACGTTGTACAAGTTCTTCTGTCTCATGGCACATATTGTCACGCAGGTAATCAAAACCAAACTCGTTATTTGTTCCGTAAGTAATATCTGCCAAATAAGCATTTCGTCTTTCGGTAGAGCTTGGTCGGTGATAGTCAATACAATCAACTTTTAAACCATGAAACTGAAATAAGGGACCATTCCACTCACAGTCTCTTCGTGCCAAATAATCGTTTACTGTTACAATGTGAACTCCTTTGCCACCTAAGGCATTTAAAAAAGCAGGCAAAGTTGATACTAATGTTTTCCCTTCACCTGTTGCCATTTCTGAAATTTTACCCGAATGTAAAACAATACCGCCTATCAATTGCACATCGTAATGCACCATATTCCAGTTTACGATTTGTCCGGCAGCATTCCACGAGTTTTTATAATAGGCTTTTTCGCCTTTAATTGTTAAAAAATCTTTAGTTGTGGCAAGTTCGCGGTCAAATGCAGTTGCAGTAACTTCTATTTCATTGTTTTCAGAAAACCTGCGGCTTGTTTCTTTTACTACTGCAAATACTTCAGGAAGTATTTCCAGCAAAATTTCTTCAAGTTTATGGTCATTTTCTTTTTCTAATTTGTCAATTTTGTCATAAACTTCTTGTTTTCGATGAATTTCTTCTGTAAGCAGGTGTTCTGCTTCGTGTTTCAAAGCCAAAATTTCTTCATCAATTTCTTTTAAATATTCTTTAATTCGCAACTTAAATTCTACTGTTTTTTCTCTCAGCTCATCATTGCTCAAAGCCGAATAACTATGGAAGTGTTCGTTTATTTTATCAACCAGCGGAGAAAGGTCTTTTACATCGCGTTGCGATTTGTTTCCGAATATATTAGATATACTTTTTACTATAGTACCAATCATGTTTTATGCTTAACTCAAATTTTATTCCAAAATTAATGGGCAAATATCGTTTAATTGGCAATTACTTTTTGTAACAGTCAAAATTTAAAGTATATTTTTTTTTGATATTATTTGTTTACAACAAGGTAACTTTGCATCTTAGTTTATGAAAATACTCATACTTGGTTCGGGTGGAAGAGAGTCTGCCTTTGCTTGGAAATTAAATAAAGAATTGCCAAAAGAAAACATTTTTATTGCACCCGGCAATGCCGGAACTCTTCAATATGGAACAAATGTGAACTTGAATTTGAGCAATTTTGAAGAAATAGGAAAATTTTGCATAGAAAATAACATAGATACTTTGTTGCCGGGTGGCGAAGATACACTTGTAGGAGGGATAAGAAATTTTTTTGAAAACCACCAAATGCTTAAAAATATATATGTTTTTGGACCTGATGAGAGAGGAGCTATGCTTGAAGGAAGTAAAGATTTTTCGAAAAACTTTATGACCAAGTATAATATTCCTACAGCAAAATACAAATCGTTTGTTAAGGGCGAAGAGCAAAGTGCTTTTAATTTTCTCGAAACTCTTAATCCTCCTTATGTAATAAAAGCTGATGGACTTGCAGCAGGAAAAGGTGTAATTATTTGTCAAAGCCTTGAAGATGCTCGTGACACTGTAAACGAAATGCTTTTACAGAATATGTTTGGAAAAGCAAGTAATAAAATTGTCATAGAAGAATTTCTCAATGGCATTGAAGTTTCGTTTTTTGCAATCAGCGATGGGAGTGATTATATTCTATTGCCGGAAGCAAAAGATTACAAAAAAATTGGAGAAAATGATACCGGTCCCAATACAGGAGGTATGGGAGCAGTTTCACCGGTATTATTTGCCGATGAAAATTTTAAACAAAAAGTTATAAAAAATATAATAAATCCAACATTTAATGGATTGAAAAATGAAAATATTGATTATGTTGGATTTGTTTTTTTTGGATTGATAAAAGTCGGAGAAAATCCATTTGTGATTGAATATAATTGCCGTATGGGCGACCCCGAAACCGAAGTAGTTTTGCCCAGATTAAAAAATTCATTATCAGAAATTATTAGCTTTTCAAAACACAAGAAATTGAACGAAATTTCTCCTGAATTTGTTAAAGATTTTTGTAGTACTGTAATGTTAGTTTCTAAAGGTTATCCCGGAAATTATGAAAAAGGGAAAAAAATTGAAATTTCAAATACGTTTGAAAGCATTGTTTTTCATGCAGGAACTATAAATGAAGGTAATTATATTTTAACAAACGGAGGAAGAGTTTTGGCTGTTTCATCTTTTGGTTCAAGCCTCAGCGAAGCTTTGGATAAAAGCTATAAAAGCATTGAAAAAATAAATTTTGAAGGAATAAATTTTCGCCGTGATATTGGACAGGACTTAATAAAACTTGAGGTACAACATGGAAATTATTAAAAAAATATTAGCTTATCTGTTTTTCTTAAAAAATGGTAATTTAAGCAATTCTAAAAATATTAGATTTATGAATATTACAAACAGAATATCAATTTGGCTATTTGTTATTTGCATATCATTGATAATTTATAAATGCTCAAAATGAAAATTTATACCAAAAAAGGCGACAAAGGCGAGACTTCACTTATTGGAGGGGTAAAAATAAAAAAATCAGATTTGAGAATTGAGGCTTATGGCACAGTTGATGAACTTAATTCGTGGGTTGGAGTAATTAAAAACATTAAAGAAATTAATAATGACAATATCCTTGAAAATATACAAAGAAATCTCTTCACAATAGGCTCACACCTTGCGTCGCATCCCGAAAAATCAAAAATGAAATTGCCCGAAATAAATATCAGCGATGTGGTAGAAATGGAAAACGAAATTGATAGAATGGAAGCTGAATTGCCAGAATTGCGAAATTTTATTTTGCCTGGTAGTTCCGTAGAAAATGGATATTGCAATGTAGCTCGCAGTGTGTGCCGCAGAGCCGAAAGATGCGTTGTAAAACTTTCAATTAATTCTGTGGTTGATAATATAATTGTGATTTACCTTAACCGTCTTTCAGATTATCTTTTTGTGCTTTCAAGATACATAACTTTCAAACAGGGAGATGTAGATATTAAATGGGTTTAAAGCCTTTGTTTCAAAACCATTACAATTTTATTTTTCCATTCTGCAAAACTTCCATCAATAATTTTCTCACGGGCTGTATTTACAAGCCAAATGTAAAATTTCAGGTTGTGAATACTTGAAATTTGGCTTGCGAGGTACTCACCAGCTACAAAAAGATGCCTGAGGTATGCTTTAGAATAATCGGGCGAAAGTTCTTCGTCAATAGGTGAAAAATCATTCTCCCATTTTTTGTTTTTAATGTTTATTGTACCATTTGCAGTAAACAACATACCGTTTCTGGCATTTCGTGTAGGCATTACACAATCAAACATATCAATTCCAAGTGAAATACATTCCAAAATGTTTTCGGGAGTTCCAACTCCCATTAAATATCGTGGTTTATTTTGGGGTAATATTTTACACACAATTTCAGTGATTTCATACATGGTTTCAGCAGGTTCGCCAACAGAAAGCCCGCCAATAGCATTACCATTGCAATTTGAATTTGAAATGTATTCTGCTGATTGTATTCTTAAATCATGGTAAACACTACCTTGCACTATCGGAAAAAGAAATTGCTCGTACCCATATAAATTATCAGTTTCATTAAATCTGGCAATACACCTGTTGAGCCAGCGGTGTGTAAGGTGCATACTGTTTTCGGCATAACTTTTATCGCATGGATAAGGTGTACACTCGTCAAAAGCCATAATTATATCAGCACCTATCATTCTTTGAGTATCAATTACATTTTCAGGTGTAAAAATTAATTTTCTGCCGTCAATATGACTTCTGAATTCAACTCCGTTTTCTTTGAGTTTTCTGTTTGACGAAAGCGAATAAACCTGAAAACCCCCGCTATCTGTAAGTATTGGTCTTTGCCAGTTGATAAAATTGTGAATTCCGCCTGCCTGATTAATTATTGTTTGCCCTGGGCGTAAATACAAATGATAAGTGTTTCCTAAAATTATCTGGGCATTTATTTCATCTTTTAAAACTTTTTGGTTTACTGCTTTTACTGTACCTTGAGTACCTACGGGCATAAAAACAGGTGTATTAACATTACCGTGCCCGGTTTCTATTATTCCGCAACGTGCATTGCTTTTAGTGTCTGTTTTTAAAAGATTAAACTTCAATTATTCGAAATGAAGTGAAAATTGGATTAATTTTGGGTATAGTCCGTTTAGTGAATTTGTAAAAATATATCCGTCTTTAACTATCGCATTAAAAATATCATTGCTCAATTTTAACTCGGGCGAAAATTTAAAATAAGGATAATACAAATCTATTCCTACGCCAATATCGTAATTAAATGTATTGGGTTTTAGTGCTACTATGGGTTTTGTAGTGCTTCTCTCGGTATCTACATCGTTTGTAAAATTGTATCTGTAACCAAGTCCGGCTATTGCATAAAATCTAAAATTTTTTCGCCTTACTGATTTGTACTTCAATAAAACCGGAAGTTCAAAATATGTTGATTGCAACAATGCGGTTTTTTCAATTCCTCCTCTGAAATGGTATGTGAGATTGCGTTGCGACATCACTTGCACAATAACCATTGATCTCAAATCCCAAAACTCGGTAATATGGTAATTGAATATACCACCTACTCCAAGCCCAGGAAAATTTTTTGTTGAAACATAATTTAAGGTATCGTTATCAAGTTTAAAAAATTCTGGACTTTGCGAAAACTTCATCTTACCATAAGTTCCAATTATTGAAAACCCAAAATGAACTTTTTGGCTCAAATCATAAAGTGGGTCATTTTGCTGAGCCAAACAAAAGCGTGTTGTAAAAAACAGAATTAATATTGTTAAAGTCTTTTTAGTCATTATTTACTGCCGTTGTATAAAGTGCAAATGCCAAACATTAAACGTTTTTGAGTGCAATTTTCATATCCGCAATTTTTCATTATATTTAAAAAATTACTTCCATCAGGAAATTTCATTACCGAATCAGGAAGATATTTATATGCAAATTTATTCTTTGAAAAAATATTTCCAATTTTGGGTAAAATTACATTGAAATAAAAGTTGTAGAGTTGCTTTACAGGGAAAATGGTAGGTTTTGAAAACTCAAGTATGGCAAGCATTCCTCCGTTTTTCAAAACACGATAAATTTCTGAAAGCCCTTTTTCTAGATTTTCAAAATTGCGTACTCCAAATGCCACAGTAGCAGCATCAAAAGTATTATCGGCAAAATCAATTTTTTCTGAATCGCCGTACAATAGTTCAATGTTATTAATATTTTTTGCTTTTATTTTTTTTCTACCTATTTCAAGCATCCCTGAAGATATATCAATTCCTATAATTTTTTCAGGGTTGAGTTTTATAGCTTCAATTGCCATATCGCCTGTACCGGTAGCTATATCAATTATTCTTTTAGGTTTAATATTTCTAAGTGAATTTATAGCTTTTTTTCTCCAAATTTTATCAATTCCAAGAGATAAAGTATGATTGAGAAAATCGTATTTATGACTTATAGAGT
Organism: Bacteroidota bacterium; assembly: GCA_013359235.1. GTDB lineage: Bacteria > Bacteroidota > Bacteroidia > NS11-12g > UBA9320 > JABWCE01. Next base: position 136,555 of record JABWCE010000001.1, on the reverse strand, counting down.
CAAACATTTTCTTTATTTGAACTTTTTGGGTTTCGGTTGAAAATATTTCAGGTTTTACTTGCATTCAGGCTGCAAATATACTAATATTTGATAGCGTTTATTTATAAGTATTTCTAAAATCATTAAATTAAAAAATACAATCTTTGCATAAAGTATGGAAATTAAAAAAGCTGTTTTTCTCAAATCATTTGATGATTGCAAAAAGATGAAAGATGACCAATTTGCCGAATTTGCTTTTATTGGGCGAAGCAATGTGGGTAAATCTTCGTTAATAAATATGATTTGCAATAAAAAAGATTTGGCAAAAACATCGTCAATGCCAGGTAAAACCAAACTTATAAATCAATTTTTTATAAACGACTCGATATATTTTGCCGATTTACCAGGGTATGGGTATGCAAGAGTTTCAAAAACAGAAAGAAGCAAATTTGAAGAACTTATAAATAATTACATAATTTGCCGTAAAAATCTGTATTGCCTTTTTATTCTGGTTGACAGCAGGCTTGAACCTCAAAAATCTGATATTGAATTTATCAATAAATGCGGAGAAAACCGTGTGCCTATTTGTTTAATTTTTACAAAAACCGATAAGGATAAAGGCAAATTTGTTAATCAAAATGTTCAAAAAATGAAAGATGAACTGAGAAAATATTGGGAAAATATACCACCTTTAATTTGCACATCTGCTTTAAATGGGCAAGGCAAAATAGAAATTTTAAAATTTATATCAGATTGTTTTAACAAATAACAGATTGATAGGTTTTTAGCGTTAATCCTGATATTATTTTCCAATACATTGTTGATTTTTATTTACAATAAGTATTTTTTACAGTTTACAAAACTATTTAAAATCTTTTTTATTGTAAATTTATTTGTTTTTGGGACAAACATGTATTAGAATTATCCATGCCTCCTTTCAAAGTATAATTCAGGTAAAATAATATTAATCTCTTGTTCAGATTCCTCTTTAAACCAGTAAACAACGAAATTTATTTTTGCACTTTTCAATTCAAATCCAATCTCCTTATGTTTTTGAATAGTTTCGAGTAACTTCTTTGAAAACTTTAATACCAAATCACCATTTGAATTTGCACATCCGTCATTCTGCACAACAAGTTCGTCTCCACTAATGCTATCTTTTAAACGATGCTGAACATATTCAAAATATCCAAGATTGACATCTTCATGTGTTAAGTTCATTATTAACTCATCCGATCGCATATAGATTTCACTATCAACAACTCGCTCTAAATTTTCTCTTTTTATATTGTCAAGAAAGTTTGAGTTTAAATGAATGGTCAAATTTTGTTTCGCCCTTGTCATTGCCACATACAACAGCCGTATGGCTTCGTCTGTTGCAATGTTGAAGTTTTCAAGCATCAGGAAAACATTGTCAAACTCTTTGCCCTTGGCTTTGTGAATAGTTGAAACTAAAATTGTTTCTCCATTCTCATTAATGAAATCTTCCAACTTGGATTCACGAATGAAAGCTTCAAAATCAGATTTGTATTTCTTCTTTGGATTGGTGGCTTCAAAATCGTTAATGATGTTTTGGCAAACTTCTAATTTTGTACTGTTCCGAAACTTGCTTAACAATACCCGCTTTGCATTAGCCCAAACTTCATCGTTGATTATGAAAACATCATCAGCTAAGCTCAACTGGCTTAAAAAGAATCTAACTTCCAAAAGGTTAATTAAGCTGAAACTGTCATTGGTCTGGATGAGCTTCGCTTGCACACCTTTTTTCAAAAGTTGCCCGGTAATTAGTAATGCTTCCTCATTTGTCTTTGTCAGTACACAAGTAGTTCCTGTAAGTCCGGTCGAGCGTATATCTTGTACAAGCGGTGTAATTAGATTATTGCTTTGGTACCGAACCAATTTTATTCTTCCATTTTCTGTTTGTTTTGGAATAATTGGGGTGCCTTTCAGCCGGTGTTGAATTCGCTTCACAAACTGGTTTGTGAAATCAACAAGGTTGCTCTTGCTTCTGTAATTTTCAACCAACTCATGTTTGGTTGCTTTGTTTACTTCAATAAACATTTCAAGATATTTTGAGCTTGCTCCTCTGAACTCGTAAATATTTTGGTCATCATCACCGACTGCAATCACTCTCATTTCCTCATTTTGTTCCCTCAACGTATTTATCAGATTAAACTCATCTTCATCCATGTCCTGTGCCTCATCAATCACCAAAACAGTTTTTGTGATTCTGCTTGCTTCAACTTCCTTGTTTTTGATTTTCTCAATCGTCTTTTTCAATATCACATCTGATTTTTCTAAACTTCCAACCTTGCCTAACAGGTCAAAACAATAGGAGTGAAAAGTTTTTATCTCAATGTAATTGGCAGCATTACCAATGAGTTTAAGTAATCGTTTCTTAAATTCTGTTGCTGCTGCTCTTGAAAAGGTAAGCATAAGTAATTGCTCATGTTTAACATCTTCCATTAAAAGCAAAGAAGCAAGTTTATGAACCAACACTTTTGTTTTACCACTTCCAGGTCCAGCGGCTACAACAATATATTTGGATTCGTTGTCATTAATGATTTTTAATTGTGATGGTGAAAGCTCTCCGAAAAGTTGTCTGAATTTTCCAGGTGTCATTTTGAGTTTTAAATTATCAATCTTGCTTCCCGGAAAGTATTTTCTTAGAAATGAAGTATAATTCAACTGAAAGTAATCTTCTACAAATTGAAGAGCATCCTTGTAATCGTCTATCATCTTCTTTGCATACTCTCCAACAATATGAATTTGCTGAACTTTGTTTTCGTAAAATTGATTTAACATCCGATAATCTTCCTTCGTATATTTTTTATAGTTGTCTTGTTCAACTCGTTCAATGGTCAGTTTATTATAGACAACAAGAAATCCTCCTTCAATTTTTATGGCATCAATTCTTAAAAGATAAAAAAGTGTGTCCTCAATATCTTCAAATGATACATGCATTTCAAAAAGTTTTGGTCGTTTTTCAAATTCTTCTTTCAGTTCGTGAACTGAAAACTCAACCAAAACTTCTTCCTTGTCTTTATCATCTTCTGAAATATTCAGATTGCTTTTATCATAAAGATACTCAACTGTGAACTTAGCCAATTCATGTCGCTTCTCTAATTTTTCCTTCAACATTTCTCTTGGATGCAGAGAGAGAATCACAACATGATTTTTTGAGTACTCAAGATTCTGTCGCTTAATCCAATTCTTGATTGCCCAAAAGTTGATAATGGTTTTAAGTTTGTTCGTAGTTACATCTTCGCAACCTTTTGATTCGGCTTCTTCATTTAGTTCTTTTATGTGAAATGTTTTTTCCTGTTCCTCAAAAAATGGAAGCAAGAAATGCTCAATCTTACTAAATGCCTCAACAATATTAAGAGAACGGTTTTTGTTTTCTCCTTTCTTAATAAAAGCAGTTAAGTCCTTTGCATCAGCCAAAATCTTTTCCTCACGAAGAAGATTCACAATGTTTATCACTTCTTCTTTTACAATTCCAAGATGGTCGCTGATATAATCAATCCTTGATTCGCCAGTTTCATCATTTGTTTGCTTCCTGCTTTTACTTGAAAAAAGTTTCTTGATAATTCTTATTCCCTTTTCTTTTTGCCTCTCCTCAAATCTTTCGGAAGCATTGATTTTGTCAATAGCTTCCTGTGCATTTTTTGAAAGAATACTGTTGGCAAAAATTCTCGGCATATTTTGTCCACGTTTCAAGTATCCTGCGTCTTCCAAAGCTGCAATGGCTGTAATAACTCTCGTTTCAATTTCAACAACATTATCATCCCAACCCGCTTTTCGTGCAATCTCTAAAGCGGAATTTGAAACTGTTGAACGAAATCTTGTAATTTCTTTTATCGCTTTCCAAATCTGTTGAATCTCTTTGATTGAAAGTTTGGTTTGATTCAACAGTATGAAATGTTTACTAAGGTCTTCCTCGTTAAACAACACGAAACAATCAGCAACAATATTTTCATCTCGTCCTGCTCTCCCTGCTTCCTGAATATAGTTTTCAAGTGAATCGGAAATCTCATAGTGAATCACCATGCCAACATCTTTTTTGTCAACTCCCATTCCAAAAGCAGAAGTTGCAACCATGATTGGAACTTCGCCTGATATGAAAGCATTTTGGTTAGCCGTTTTTTCTTTAACATCCATTTTGCCGTGATAAGGTTTGGCGTTGAACCCATCTTCAGTTAAGCGTTCTGCAAGTGAATATGCTTTTCGTGTCCTTGAAACATAAATGATAGTCGGACAATTCTTCTCCTCAATCAAATCTCTTGCTGCCTGATACTTTTCTTCTTCGTCTCCTTTCTCAAAAACTTTGTATTGAAGATTTGTTCTTGATGCTTTTGAAGTGAACAGTTCAAGGTCAAGCGAAAGTTTTTCTTTGAAGTAGTCACGAATATCCTCAATAACTTTTTGTTTCGCTGTTGCTGTGAAACATGAAACTGGAATTCCATCTTCAAGATTTTTCTTTTCCTGAATTTGTTTGATGAAATCACCGATGTATAAATAATCAACTCTGAAATCTTGTCCCCACGAAGAAAAGCAGTGTGCTTCATCTATAACAAAACGAACAATTTTTCTTCCCAAAATCAATCGTTCAATTGTTCGTGAACGCAATGATTCAGGAGAGATGTAAAGAATAGAAGCTGAACCATCTTCAACTCTTTCAAAAGATTTCGCTCTTTCAATCGGGTCAAGCAAACCATTTATGGTAACTGCATCTGTAATTCCAATTTTTTCAAGATTGTCAACCTGGTCTTTCATCAATGATTGCAAAGGCGAAATCACAATTGTTAAACCTTTTGAAGTTTCTCCGCTCATCAAAGATGGAACTTGAAACGTGATTGACTTTCCTCCTCCTGTTGGAAAAACAGCAAGAATTGATTTATTGTTAATAGTTGCTTTAACTGCTTTTTCTTGTAATGGTTCGCCACCATAACTTCGGTAAGAATCAAAACCGAAAAATCTTTTTAAGCCTTTATTTACATCTAATGCCTGATTACAGTATTCACAACCGCTTACACAAGGTTTGTTTCTTAAACGAAACATTATCCGTTCCACTTCGGGATAGTTTTTCAACACCCAAGGCGGTGTAATTGAATGAATTTTATTGTGTTCAATAAATGAACTAACAAGTGATAAGCAGTAAGCAAGTTCAATCGGCTGTTCTGAAATTATTTTTGTCAGGTCAACATGTTCACAAATTTCATTTTCAAATTTCTGGCGAATCAGTTTTTCAAGGTCTGTGCCTGAACTTGTGAATGCGATGAAACGGAAAAAGGAGCGGAACTCCTTCTTGTCTTTCAAAAGCAAATAGAAAATTTGTTTGAGTGTTTCGTCAGTTTGTTTAAATGCTGCAACTTCATCATTGAATAAATCTTTTGCTTTGATTGAATCATTCAAAGGATTGTTCCTGTCTTCTGATTGAAGTTTGTCATCTTTTAATAAAGCATGATACGGCTTTGTCGGAAATAGCAGGGGAGAAAGAAATAAAGTGTCAATGATGTTTTCAGAATTAACTCCTGCATCGGTCAATGCCTTTCCAATAAACTTTATGTCGTGATTGAAAATATTGTGTCCGCAAATAAATTCAGTCCCATTAAGAAACTGTATGAACTCAGCAACCGAAGTTTTGTGAAAAGAACTTCCATCACCCTTGACACTTCCAATGTCAAGAATTTTTCGGCTCTTTGGCTCAATCTCGGTATCAATGAATGCAATTGAATTCATTTTCTATTTGCTGAATATATTTGGTAATAGTCTTTTGTTTTCTATTTAAATTATTAATTGTTGCCCAAAAAGTCGCTATCTCATCCTGAAAAAAAAATGCAGTTTTAAATGATAATCCTGATGTTATTTTCCAATTCATTGTTGATTTTTATTTACAAAACTATTTAAAATCTTTCTATTGTAAATTTATTTGTTTTTGGGGTAAACATGAATAAGGTTTATTCAATATGCTAAACCATTTAAATCGCAATTTTTTTATATTAATTTTGCCGTCTTAATTCATGAAAATTTTATTTGTTGCCAATAGGATTCCTTATCCGCCATACAGAGGCGACAAACTTAAAATTTATAATCTTGCAAAAAGGCTCTGCACAAACAACGAATTGTACTTGATTACCTTTGCTGAAACCAAATTAGATTTAAAGTATAAAGCTGAACTTGAAAATATTTTTAAAACTGTAAAAATTATATATCTGCCTAAATGGAAATCGTATTTTAACAGTTTTTTGGCAATATTTTCGGATGTTTCGTTACAAATAGCTTATTTCAAAAGCAATAAAATGAAAAATACATTAGAAGATTTTGTTGCCAAAAACAAAATTGATGTAATTCATACTCAGCATTTGCGAATGGCTCAGTTTACTTCTGAAATAGCAATTCCCAGAATACTTGATTTGCCCGATGCCTTCTCATTATATTGGAAACGCAGAATTGAAAAAAGTTCAAATTTTATTCTTAAAATTTTTCAAAAAATTGAATTCAACCGAATTTATAAATACGAAAAGCATATTTTAAGTAAATTTAATCTTGGTCTTGTATGTTCTAAAGAAGATTTGAATTACTTAAAATACGAACACAAAAGCAATAATGTAGCAATTTTAAGAAATGGTGTTGATTTGGAATTGTATGGAAACACAATACACAACTACGGAATTGATAATGTGTTGCTGTTTACGGGAAATATGAATTATGCTCCGAATGTGGATGCAGTTGTATATTTTACTAAAGAAATTTTTCCGTTGGTATTGAAAATAAAATCCGATGTAATATTTGTTATAGCCGGGCAAAAGCCTGTAAAACAAGTGAGAAATCTTGCCTGTAGCAATATTGTTGTTACCGGATTTGTAAAAAATCTGGGCGAATATTACAGCAAGGCAGCAGTAGTAGTTTCTTCATTGCGATTTGGTGCAGGCACTCAAAATAAAGTTATAGAAGCTATGGCTATGGGAATACCTGTAGTTTGCACTAATGTTGGCTTTGAAGGGCTCGAAATTGAAAATGGTATGGGTGCATTTATGGAAACAGACCCTCAATTATTTGCTGCAAAAATCATTGAACTTTTAGATTCAAAAATGCAAAGAGAAACTTGTGGAATAAAAGGGAAAGAAATAGCAACTTCTAAGTTCAACTGGGATATCATAGCTACACAATTAGAAAAATATTGCCAAAGTTTAACAAAAGATGATAAAACCTTAGAAAATGACAATAACAATTAAAAATTTTAAACTTAAAAATCACAACTTAATTGCTAATGTTTGGCAATTTGTGAAAATAAATAGTTTCATATTTAGGTCAATTGTTTATTTTGATTATTCTAAAAATATTATTTAGTTTAAATTTGTCTTACGAAAATAAATTATGAGAAGTGCAGAAAGAGAAAAATTATCAAAAAAAGTGAAAAACACTTCTCTTTTATTTGCTATTCTTGCAAGTGTAGGCTTTTTGATAATAGGCATTCAATTATTTTCGGGGAAAGCTGGTTTTGATTTTTTCGAAAATATTAGTTATTCAATTTCAAAGCTATTTGCCAGTGATACCAATGAAAAAACAAAGAAAACCAAAAAGGAAAGTTCTAATGAAGTTGTAAATTTTGAAACAAAAAAAACTGAAAATACCGAAACCTTAGAGCAAAGCCGTAAAAAAGCCGAAGAATTATTGAAAAATCAAATATTGTTAAGCCCTATACTGCCCGAAACTCAAGCAGATGAACTTAAAAAAAACAACAAAATAAAACCTAACAAATTTTCACAAATAAATATAAATCCATTGCTCAAAATAATTTTTGACGAAACTAATACAACACCGGTTTACCTTCCCAAAAACATCAAAATAGGTTTATTGCCCGAGATAAAAACTACAAAACGAAGCAAAATAGCTTTGGGATTGAGCCTTACAACAGGCTTGTCAGATTGCAGGATTAATTATAAAATCAATAAAAAAAAATCTGAATATGGGTATTATCAAACAGAAAAATCGCGAAATGCCAATAACAATGTACTTTTGAAATATTCTTTCGGGTTAGATTTGTTTTATAGAATTAATAAAAATATAAATTTAAACACAGGATTATATTACACAAACACAGGCGAATCTGTTCTGTTAAAAGAGCCAGATGAAAATACTTTATGCAAAAATTACAACAAAGCAAATGATGAATTTTTCAAAGGTTATCCTGATTTTGAAACTCCAGACCTTAATGCCGAATATTCTAATCTGCGGTTTAACAACAATATTTCATATTTTGAACTACCTTTAATATTTGATATTAAAATTAATAATATAAACGAGCTTACAGATATTGAGCTTCAATCGGGCATTTCTTACGGAAGATTATATTTTGCCAATACAGTAGTGTATAATTTTGGGAATAATGCTTTTTATACAATTGCAGGACAAAGCCCTGATATATATCGTAAAAATTCGTTAAACGCTATATTAGGTTTGGTTTACAATAAATACATTACTACAAACATTCAACTTTTTGCTAATCCTCAATTCAAAATAGGCATTACCAATACGTTTTCTGACAAATATGAAGTAAAACAAAGAAATTATACTAACTCCCTAAGACTTGGTATGAAAATTAACCTATGAAAAATTGATGTTTTTTTAACTTGATTTAGTTTAATTTCGCAATCCTTTTTTAAATAGAAAATTATGCAAATAAGAAAAATTTTAGTACTTTTTATTTTAATTTCAAACACAAATATTTTTGCTCAAATTGAGCCTAAAATTGTAACAATAGGTGAAGAAATTAAACACTCTGACGATGGAAAATTTTCATACAAAACCTATAAAAACGACCCTCTAAAAAGCCGCTGGTACACCTTAGAAAATGGACTTACAGTAATACTTTCGCCAAATAATATTACACCAAGAGTACAAACCCTTATAGCTACAAAAGCAGGCAGCAAAAGCGATCCGGCAGATAATACAGGATTGGCTCATTACCTTGAACACATGCTTTTTAAAGGTACAGACAAATATGGAACATTAGATTTTGAAAAAGAAAAAATTTATCTTGATAAAATTGATGAATTATACGAAAAATACAATAGCGAAACAAATGAAATTAAAAGAAAAAAAATATATCACGAAATAGATTCTGTTTCGGTTATTGCATCAAAATATTCAATTGCCAATGAATACGACAAATTGGTACAAAGTATTGGTGCTACCGGTACAAATGCATTTACAAGTTTTGAGCAAACAGTTTATGTAAACGACATTCCTTCTAATGAAATAAGCCGTTGGTTGAGTATAGAAGCCGAACGTTTCAGAAATCCGGTTTTAAGATTGTTTCATACCGAACTTGAAGCTGTTTATGAAGAAAAAAACCGCACCCTTGACAACGATGGTAGAAAAATGTTTTACGGATTGTTTTCAAATCTGTTCAAAAATCACAATTACGGCTTACAAACAACAATTGGAACTGTTGAACACTTAAAAAACCCATCATTAAAAAAAATAAGACAATATTATAAAACCTACTATGTGCCGAATAATATGGCTATCATTATGTCAGGTGATTTTAATCCTGACGAAATAATTGTAGAAATTGATAAGAAATTTGGCTATATGAAGCCGGAACCTGTGCCACCGTATAATTTTATGCCCGAAATGCCCACTTCTACAACTACAAAAGTTGATATTTACGGACCTGATGCAGAATATTTATATATGGGATATCGTTTCCCGGGAGCAGGTACACGTGACGTAACCTTATTACAACTTGTAGATTTGCTTTTGAGTTATAAAGGTGCTGGGTTGATTGACCTCGACCTAATTAAATCTCAACAAGTATTAAGTGCTTCTTCATCTGTAGAAATTTTGAAAGATTACAGTGTTCACTTCTTTAGTGGCAAACCCAAACAAGGACAAACATTAGCAGATGTTCAAAACCTTTTGATTGAAGAAATAAATAAAATTAAAAAAGGTGATTTTGATTATGAAATGGTAAAAAGCATTGTTCAAAACAATAAGGTTGACCGAATGAAACAGTTTGAAGATAATGGTAATCGTGCATACACTTTGCTCGATTATTTTATTCTTGGGGTAAATTATAAAACAGCACTTGAAGTTGACCAGCTAATGCTTGGCTTTTCGAAAAATGACATTATAAATTTTGCTAATAAATATTATACTGATGATTATGTTGTTTGTTTCAAACACAAAGGCATTGACACAACAATTAAAAAAATTGATAAGCCCGAAATAACCAATGTAGAAGTAAATAGAGAAAAAACTTCGGCTTTTGTTGAAAATATTTTAAATACCCCATCAACCAAGCTGGTACCAAAATATATAAACTACGATAAAGACATTGAAAAAATAAAACTAAAAAATGGAATAAATGCCTATCTTGTAAAAAACGAAGAAAACCAACTTTTCAATTTATATTATGTAATAGAAGCCGGAAAATACAACGACTTAAAGTTGGCTTTTGCGGTAAACTACCTGCCTTTTATAGGTACTTCGAAATACACTGCTAATCAAATTGCAAAAGAATTTTTTAAATTAGCTTGTAGTTTTGGAGTTTCAGTTGGCAATAAACAATCTTACATTTATTTAAGCGGGCTTACAGAAAATTTTGAAAAATCAGTAACCTTATTTGAAGAATTTCTTGCCGATGCAAAACCCGATGACGAAGCCCTTAAAGGACTTGTAGCACGAACCATGAAAGGCAGAATGGATGCTAAGCAAAGCAAAAATGCAATTTTTGGGTCAGCATTAAAAAATTATGCAATTTATGGGGCAGATAATCCTTTTAGAAACATGCTCAGCGAAACCGAACTTAAAAATATTAAAGCTCAGGAACTGTGCGATATAATTCACAATTTAGTAAAATACGAACACAAAGTTTTTTACTATGGACCCGAGTTGAGCAACAAGGTAAAAAACACATTAGACAAATTGCACCTAAGCTCTGCTAAAAAGATTAAATTACCCGAAGCTAAAAATTACATAAAACGCGATGTTAAAGAAAACGAAGTTTATTTTGTAAACTATGATATGGTGCAAGCCGAAATTGGTTGGTATTGTAAACTAAATAAAGTAAACCGTAGCGAAGATCCGTTGATTGGTGTATTTAATGAGTATTTCGGAGGAGGTATGAGTAGTTTAGTTTTTCAAACAATAAGAGAAAGCAAAGCCCTTGCATATAGCACATATTCTTACTATGTACAGGGAAATGAACCAGATGAGTTTGATGGGGTAACAGCTTATGTAGGTACACAGGCAGACAAAATGCCCGAAGCAATACCTGCAATGAACGAACTGCTAAACGAATTGCCAAAATCTGATTTGCTGCTTTCAAATTCAAAACTTGCGTTAAAAAGTAAAATTGAAAGCAATCGTACAATTGGAGTTGGCATTTTATTTGAATTTAACGATGCTGTTAAATGGGGATTTAAAGAAGATCAGAAAAAATACTTTTATGAAAATATTGATAAAATTTCTTTTGATGACCTTAATAATCTTCATAAAACAAGACTTTCGGGCAAGCCATATATTTATTTTGTAATTGGCAACAAAGACAAAGTAAACCTCAAAGAGCTTGAAAAAACAGGCAAACTGAAAATAGTTACGCTTGAAGAAATTTTTGGGTATTAATAAAAATTTTTATTAAAGTTTGTACCAAAAAACAATTATTTATCATTATCATTCTGTGAGAAATTTTGTTTTATGTTTTATAATAACAATTTCAAATTTTGTTTTTTCGCAAGATGAAAAAACGGTTTATACAAATCAAACTTTCGACCCATTGATTGAAAGTGTTCTGCTTACATCAGTCAGCGAAACCGCAGACCCCGTTCCTTTAATATCACTTGTTGAAACAACTAAACTTCAGCTTTCGTTTGATTTGCTTAAAACAAACAACGAATTTTATCAATATACCTTTATACATTGCGATGCAAACTGGAAAGAGAGCAATATGAACAAAAACGAATTTTTAAGTGGCAATTTCAATAACTCTATTTCAGATTTTTCTTTTTCTACAAACACCTATCAGAAATATGTAAGTTATCGCTGTGTTTTTCCAAATAATGATGTGAAATTTACGAGGTCGGGTAATTACGTAATAAAAGTTTATAGAGATTTTAATGAAGATGATGTTGTACTAATAAGAAGATTTATGGTTATTGACCCCAAAGTAACTGTTACAGCTACTGTAAATAGTGCTACTGATGTAAAATTCAGGTTTTCGAAACAAGAAGTAGATTTTAATGTAGATTTCAAAAATTTTAATATACCAAACCCATTTTCTGATGTAAAAGTAAGCATATTGCAAAACAACAACTGGACAAATGCAATTACGGACCTGAAACCAAATTTTGTAAATAATGCACAGTTGGTATATAATTACGAAACAGGTAATTTATTTCCCGGAGGTAATGAATTCAGGCAGTTTGATATACGTTCGCTGAGATTTTTCAGCTATGGTGTTGCCGATAAATTTATAGATTCAATGACAAATGCGGTTTTGAAAACTGACGAACTAAAAGCTCACCTTCAATATTTCAGCCAGGCAGATTTTAATGGGAAACGTGCAATTCAGAACAAAGATGGCTCTAAAAACCTTACTGATGGTGATTATGCAATTGTTCATTTCACACTTAAATCAAACAACGAAATAAGTCCTGATGGGGTTTATATTTTTGGCGAACTCACAGATTGGCAGATTAAAGAAAAATTTAAGATGGATTATTATCCTGAAAAAAGAATTTATTATAAAAGCGTAAAGCTTAAACAGAGTTATTACAATTACGAATACGTTACGCTATCTGATGATAAAATCACGCCTGAAACTACATTTACCGAAGGCAACCATTTTGAAACCGAAAACGATTACGATATTTATGTTTATCATAAAAACCAACAATTCGGCTACGATGAACTAATCGGTTATTTACATTTTAACTCAAATACCAACAGAAGATAATAGAACCTTTATCATTTTTACAACTTGGAACTACTTTATCAAATAGCTATTACTCAAATTGAAGGAGTTGGAAATGTAATAGCCAAAAATCTGATTAGTCATTGTGGAAGTGCATCTGCGGTATTTAAAGCAAAAAAATCTACTTTATTAAAAATTCCGGAAATAGGGGAGTACACAGCAAATTCTGTTATAAACTTTAAAGATTTTATAAAAGCTGAAAATGAACTGAAATTTATTGAAAAACACAAAATACAAACCTATTTTTACGCTTCGCAAAATTATCCATATCGTTTAAAAAGTAATTCTGATTGCCCAATTATACTTTATCAGCTCGGTAATACAGACTTGAATGCCGAAAAAATTGTAGCAATAGTAGGAACACGTAAACCAAGTGAATATGGTAAAAATTTTTGCGAAAAATTAATAAATGATTTATCAGAATTAAATGTTACAGTTATTAGCGGTATGGCTTTTGGTGTGGATATTTGTGCTCATAAAGTGTCTTTAAAAAACAATTTGCCAACAGTTGGTATTTTGGCACATGGTTTAGATAGGGTTTACCCGGCCGAACATAAAAAATATGCCGAAAATATGATAAAAAACGGAGGCGCTTTAGTTACTGAGTTTTTATCTGGAACTAATCCAGATAGAGAAAATTTTCCACGCCGAAACCGTATTGTAGCCGGATTGAGTGATGCGGTTGTTGTTGTTGAAACAGCTTTGAGAGGCGGCTCAATGATTACTGCTGAACTCGCCTGGCAATATGACCGTTTGATATTTGCTTTGCCTGGTAGAACAAATGATGAAAAATCTGTCGGATGTAATTTTTTAATTAAAACCAACAAAGCTGAAATGATTGAAAATGCTAACGATTTGATAAAATCTTTAGGTTGGAATATTGAAAAAAATATAAAAAGTAAGCAAAAACAATTACCCATAAACCTGAACGAAGATGAAAAACAAATTTTCAATTTATTTAAAAATACCGAAACTCTTGAAATTGATAAAATTATTAATCTATCTGGTTTAAACAGCGGACAAGTTGCACTCACTTTGTTAGATTTAGAAATAAAAGGGTATATAAAAACACTTCCAGGTAAAAGATTTCAGATTTTATGATTCCCGAACAGTTCAAAAATATTAAAATTAGTGATTTTGATTTTGCATTTCAAGAATCGTGTATTGCCCAAAAACCATTGACAAACCGCGATGAATCGCGATTGTTACATTATAAAAATGGCAAAATTAAGCATCTGAAATTTAAAAACTTACCTCAAATTTTAAATTCAAATAATCATTTAATTTTAAATAATGCTAAGGTTATACCTGCAAGATTGAACTTTTACAGAAAAAGCGGTGCTAAAATAGAAATTTTTATCCTTGAGCCTGAAAATTCTGTAAACACAGTTGAAAAAGCACTTTCAGACTACAATTCATCAGTTTGGAAATGTATGATTGGAAATCTTAAAAAATGGAAAATCAACGAGGTTTTAAGTACAAAAGTTAATGACATAAAAATTGAAGCGTCACTCATTTCTGAGCAAAATCAAATTGTTAAGTTTATGTGGAACGATAATTTTTCGTTTGGCGAAATTATAGAGCTTGCAGGTAAAACCCCGCTACCACCTTATATAAAACGCGAATCTGATGAAAACGATAAAATTACTTATCAAACAGTTTTTGCCAAAAACCCAGGAGCAGTAGCAGCCCCAACTGCAGGTTTACATTTTACTGAAAAAATTTTGCTTGAAATTTCGAAAAAAAATATTTGTACCGATGAAATAACACTTTATGTAAGTGCCGGCACTTTTGCACCGGTGAAAACCGTCAAATTGGTTGACCATGCTATGCATGCCGAAATGTTCTCTGTATCAAAAAATACAATTGAAAACCTGAAAAATTCAAAGCATCGCATTGCAGTTGGTACAACATCGCTTCGTACACTTGAAAGTCTTTATTGGATTGGAGTTAAACTTTTGAAAAACGAAGAAAATCCATTGTTTATTGAAAAACTTTACCCTTACTTTTTTTCAAAATTACCATATTCGTGGATTGAATCGCTTGAAGCAATTACATTATTTATACATGAAAATTCAAACAATGACATTTTAGCCAAAACAGAAATAATGATTATGCCCGGTTACAATTTTTCATCAGTAAACGGATTAATTACAAACTTTCATTACCCCAATACTACTCTTATAATGCTGGTAGCAGCTTTTATTGGCAAAGATTGGCAAAAGGTTTACAAAACAGCAATTGAACAAAACTACCGCTTTTTGAGCTATGGCGATTGTTGTTTTTTTGAACTTTAATTCAACCCTTTGCTGCTGTATTTTCTTCCTTTCCATATTGATTTTATTGGTAAAAAATAAAAAATCGCAGTTGCAAGTGTAGTAAAATGCAGATATATTTCGTAGATAAAAAAATAATGGATTCCCTTGTTAAATCTCAATTTAGTGAGTTTTATTAGAGAAAAAATATAAGCTGTTTGAATTATGAATTTTATAATGCAAAAAAATATTGCCAATTTAATATTAATATATGCTAAAACTATTATGGCAGGAATGTATAAGCCGAATATTACAATTACAATTTTCCAGTTTATTGGTAACTCTTTTGCTCCAATAAGCCATCTTTTTCGCTGGTGCAGCAATTCTGTAAAATTAGAAATGTAAGTTGCAAGACCTAATGATTCTGGGTTTAAAATATTACGCCATTGCCAGCCATGCCTTGTAATTTCCCAAAACAATTTATAATCTTCGGTTATAGAAAAATCTATTTTTTCATAACCGCCAGTTTGCCAGTATGCAGTTGCTCTTACAGCCATGTTATTTCCAACCGATGTACATGAAATTGAAGCATTAGCAAACGATTTAATATAGCCCATAAAATGGAGCCAGTCTAATGTTTGTAAATTTTCGAAAAAGCCACCGGTTTTGCATGTTGTAGTTCCGGAAACAATACCAACATCATCAGTAAAACTTTTCAAAATTGTTTTTACCCATTGTGAATTTACAGCTACATCACAGTCGGTAATAAAATAAAATTCTCCTTTTGCAGCGTTTGCCAAATGAGCTAACACATTAGCTTTGCCGGCTGATTTGCCTAATTTTTCATTGATGTTATAAAGTTTAAAGTTAGGGCGATATTCTATAAATTTTAAAACTATTTCTTCTGTTTTATCTTCTGAGGCATCATTGCCTATTAAAAATTCTATTTTATCACTGGGGTAATCAATTTTTGAAAAAGATTCAAGACATCTTTCAACAGTTTTTTCTTCGTTTCTTGCAGCCAAAAGTATTGATACCATTGGTGGGGTAACAAATTTTTTTTCTGCTTTATTTTTGTTTATAAATAAAAAAACTAAACTGAAAATTTGAATTGAAATAAAAACCGAAAGTATTGCTACACAAAAAACAAAAACTATCATATTATTTAAAAACCAAAGATGTGAAACCGTTTTCTGATAAAAACTTTAAATAATTAGGCAATAAAAATTCGAGATTTTTTTGTGCTTTCAAACTATCATGAAATACAATTATATCGCCACTTCGTGTGTTTTTAATAAGTTTTGCAAGTTTTAATTTTACATTCATTTTATTGTTCCAATCTTCGGCAAGCAAAGTCCACATCACAATTTTGTATTTGTTTTTAAGAAACGAAATTTGTGAAAATTTCAATTTGCCATGTGGCGGTCTGAAATAGCTGCTTATTACAAAATCAGAACATTTTTTAATGTTTTCAAAATAAAGAGAATTGTTGCTTTTAAACCCATTTATATGATTGAAAGTATGATTTGCGGTTTGATGCCCACGTTTTAAAATTTCAGAGTAAATATCAGGAAATTTTTCTACATTATTTCCTATGCAGAAAAAGGTAGCTTTAAAATTAAATTTATCAAGCAAATCTAAAACATAAGGCGTAACTACAGGGGTTGGACCGTCATCAAAAGTTATAAAAATTGATTTTTCAATAGTTTTTATGTTCCAAATCAAATTTGGATATAAAAGTTTTAAAATAAGTGGTGTACGTGTAGGTAACAGAGTGTTTTCTTAATTTGCCATTGGGGCTGTCTTTCCTGTTTGTTTAAATTTTTCTCGTATTTTAGATTCAATTTCGTCAGCCATTTCCGGATTGTCTAGAAGCAATTGTTTTACGGCATCACGTCCCTGCCCGAGTTTTGTACCATTGTAGCTAAACCAGGAACCGCTTTTTTGAACAATATCGAGTTCTGTTCCAATATCAATTATTTCGCCAATTTTTGAGATACCTTCGCCAAACATTATATCAAATTCAACGGTACGAAAAGGTGGAGCTACTTTGTTTTTGGCTACTTTCACTTTTACACGGTTGCCAGTAGCATCAAGACCATCTTTAATTTGGTTCATTCTTCTAATATCAAGCCTTATTGAGGCGTAAAATTTCAAAGCGTTTCCCCCTGTTGTTGTTTCGGGATTGCCAAACATAATTCCTATTTTTTCGCGAAGTTGGTTTATAAAAATACAAATACAACCTGTTTTATTTATGGTACCGGTAAGTTTTCTTAATGCCTGGCTCATAAGCCGGGCTTGTAAGCCCATTTTACTATCGCCCATATCGCCTTCTATTTCGGCTTTTGGAACAAGGGCAGCTACTGAGTCAATCACTATAACATCAATTGCTCCTGAACGTATAAGATTATCGGCTATTTCAAGGGCTTGTTCCCCATCATCAGGCTGCGAAATGAGCATTTCGGATGTATTTATTCCAATTTTTTCGGCATAACTTTTATCAAAAGCGTGCTCGGCATCAATAAATGCTGCAATACCGCCTTTTTTCTGTGCTTCGGCAATGCAGTGCATGGCTAAAGTTGTTTTACCGCTGCTTTCTGGTCCATAAATTTCAATTACTCTTCCTTTTGGAAAACCGCCGACGCCCAAAGCTATATCTAAGCCGATTGATCCTGATGAAATTACTTCCATTGTGCCTATTCCGGGATCGTCCATTTTCATAACTATACCCTTACCGAAACTCTTTTCAAGTTTGTCTATTGTAAGTTTTAAAACTTTTAATTTTTCTGATTGTTCGTTTTGACTCATAACTTTTCAAAAGTAACAAAATCTTTTTATCGGTTTTTACAAAAAGTTTGCTTTATATCCACAATTTTTAAATGGTATAAAATTTAATAACACAATAGTACTGATAGCTTATTTTTGCATGGTTTGAAAATTGATTTTTCATTAAAAAAACTACAGGTTTTTGTGTGGCTGAAAAGAATATTTTTGGCTATTGTAATCTTGTTTGCCGCAAGATTTTTTTTCTGGATTTATAATTATGAAGCATTTATATTTTCAAATATATATGAGTTTGCAAATACTTTTTTCTGGGGCTCATTTTTTGATTTGATTAGTTTGTTTTACTTTTTTATACCTTTTACTTTGTTTAGTTTTTTGCCTTTAAAACTATTTTACAGTATATATTATCAAAAATTTTTAAAAACATATTTTGTAATAATTCTTGGTTTTTTGTTTTCTATTACTATAATAGATGCTGCGTATTTTCCATTTTCAAAAAACAGATTGGGTTTTGAGGCTTTTAAAATGGCAGCAAGCGAAGAAATAAGCCTAATAAAATACATCACAAGCTATTGGTATTTTTTACCATTAATTGCTTTAATTTTTTATATATCTGCAAAATTTTTTACCTTTATTAAAAATGCCGAAGCTACCAAATGGTATATAAATCTTATTGTAAATATTATAGTATTATGTTTGTTTGCTATTGCAATTAGGGGAGGTTTTAGGCTAAAACCACTGCGGAGCATTGATACAGCAATTTTTGTATCTCCACAGTATGCACAACTTGCACAAAGTACAGGATTTCATTTAATAGAATCATTTTCGTCCGAAACACTTGAAATGTGTAACTATTTTTCGCCTGCAGAGCTTGATAATATTATGAAAAACGACTATATTGATTTTTCGAAAAATGAAAATCCCCGAAAAAATATTTTAATTATTATTCTCGAAAGTTTTGGTCAGGAATATACTTTTCCAAAGAAAAATTCTGCCATATCATATTCCCCGTTTTTGAATGAACTTGCATTAAAAAGCGAATTTTATTCAAATGCATACAGCAATGGCACTCGTAGTGTTGATGCTATTCCGGCTATACTCGAAGGTGTACCTAAACTCACAAAAACCGATTTTATGTATTCAAATTACATATCAAACAAAACTCCAGGTTTTGCTTTTTATCTGAACGAAAAGGGTTATGATTGCAGGTTTTATCACGGAGGAATAAA
Organism: Bacteroidota bacterium; assembly: GCA_013359235.1. Taxonomy (GTDB): domain Bacteria; phylum Bacteroidota; class Bacteroidia; order NS11-12g; family UBA9320; genus JABWCE01. The sequence goes on along the minus strand of JABWCE010000001.1, from coordinate 117,326 downwards.
TGGTACTCTTGGGTTTGAAGCATTTTTAGCATCGAGAGGCTGGAAGTATTTTGGCAAAAATCAATATACAGGAAACAAAAATGATTATGATGGCAATTGGGGAATATACGATGGACCATATTTGAAATACTTAAAAAATCAAATCTCAGAAATTGTTAAACCTTTTGTAACAGTTGTTTTTACTTTGAGTAGCCACCACCCTTACAAATTGCCTCCTGATTACAAAGACAGTTTTAAAACTATTAAAAAACCAATTCATAAAACTATAAGATATGTTGATAATTGCCTAAGAGATTTTTTTAAGTCAATAGAAAATGAAAAGTGGTATAAAAATACAGTTTTTGTGATAACTGCCGATCACAGTGCCGAAAATTTTACAAAATTGTACAATAGCAATAACGGCAAATACGCTGTGCCAATGCTTGTTTATAACCCTGATAAATTGGAAAGAGATACAGTAAATAAAGTTATTCAACATATTGATATTTTACCTTTGGCTTTGAAAAAGGCCGGTTTTGAAGGTAAAATTTTTTCAATAGGAAATTTTTATAAATACAAAATGCCTAAAATGTCGTTTCACAACGAAGATGGTATTTATACGGCTTTTACCGATTCTGTTTTTATGACTTTTGATGGCAAAAATTTTAAGTTTAATAATATTTACAACAACAATATACCTCCAATAAAAAAACAAAAAGAACTTGAGCATAATCTGAAAGCAGTTATACAGAATTATAATTACAGAATGATAAAAAACAAATTTTATTGATTATTTAATCTTTGAATGGCAGTTTTTGCAAGATTGTAATTAGGGTTTAGCTGAAGGCACTTTTGGTAATAAATTCTCGCTTTTTCAAAATCATTTTTTGCTTCGTATGATAAGCCAAGCATATAAACAGGTTTTTCAAAATCATCATTTGTTCTTGATGATAAATCGAAATGACGAATGGCAATATCCCATTTTTTTAGCTCAAAATAAATATAGCCGGCATTGTAATAGGCATTAGAATGATATGGGTTTATTGTAATTGTTTGCTGATAGTCGGCAAGTGCTTTTTCAAAATCACCTTTTTTCTGGTAATAGAACCCTCGCGAATACCATGATTCATCAATTCCATTATTGGTATTTATTGCGGCATCAAGATATTTCAAAGCTTCGGGGTCTGATTTTATTGTAAAAATAATACCGAGTTGCAGGTATGCATTGTAATCACCTGCATCAGTTTGTACGGCTCTTTTATAATACATAATTGCATTAGCTGTATCACCTGTTTCTTTAAAAGACTGGGCAAGAAAAAAATACGCTTTTGGATAACTTTCATCTTTTTTTAAAGCCTCATTAAGATAAATTTTTGCTTCATTATATTTCCTTACAAGAAAGAAAAAACTTCCGGTTTTAAAATAAGTTTCGGCATCAGCATTCCTTGAAACAGCCTTTAGATACATATCGCGGGCTTTATATGTTTGGTTGTTTCCAAAATAGGCATCGGCTAATTTTATGTAATATGAGTTTTTATCAGGGTTTAATTTTATTGCTTTTTCGAGGTCTTTTACTGCAAGTTTATAGTTTTTATCGTTGTTTATAAAAGATAAAGCTCTTTCAGCATAAAATTCGTCATTATCGGGTTCTTCATATATTTTTTGCGACCAAGCTCTTGTTTCGGCATGAAATGTAGTGTCATGAGCCAACTTGTAATCTTCATTTTTGAAGTTGCAAGAATTTTGAAATATCAAAACCAATAAACTTATTGTAAAAAAAATTAAAACTTTTTGTTTCATTTACAGTTTAAAAATATAGAGCAAATTTTAATTAGAATTTTAATTAAACAAATATAAAGTTATGCCATTTTATCATCGGGCAGGAATTCTGCCACAAAAACGACATGTTCAATTTCGCAAACCAAACGGAAACCTTTATGCCGAAGAACTTATAAGTACACTCGGTTTTTCGAGTATTTATTCGATAGTTTATCATTGTCATCCTCCAACGTTAGTAAAGAATATTGGAGAGCCAATAAATGTTGAACCTGAATACACTTTGAAGAAAAATATGCAAAACCGCAGTTTTTTTTCATATAAACAAAAATCTGTAAATGATTATCTCAAAAGTCGTGTTGTACTTATGGGAAATAACGACCTTACAATTGGAATTTCAACACCATCGAAGGGTACAGAAGATTATTTCTTTAAAAACTCTGATGCTGACGAAATGCTTTTTATACATGAAGGCGAAGGAAAACTTGAAACTATATACGGCGAAATTGAGTTTGAATATGGCGATTACATTATTATTCCAAGAGGTACAATTTATAAATTGAATTTTTATGGTTCAAATAATCACATTTTGGTTTTAGAATCATTTTCTCCAATTATTCCTCCAAAAAGATATTGTAATGAATTTGGACAATTGCTCGAGCATTCACCATTTTGTGAACGTGATATAAAAATACCACAAAATCTAAAGACTCACGACGAACAAGGCGATTTTAAGGTATTTATTAAAAAGCAAAACATGCTTTATCCATATACTTACTCAACACATCCTTTTGATGCAATAGGGTGGGATGGTTTTGTGTATCCTTATGCTTTTTCCATTCACGACTACGAACCAATTACCGGCAGAATACACATGCCGCCGCCAATACATCAAAATTTTGAAGGGCATAATTTTGTGGTTTGTTCGTTTGTTCCGCGTCTTTATGATTATCATCCAAACGCTATACCAGCACCATACAACCACAGCAACGTTGATTCTGACGAAATTCTTTATTATGTTGACGGAGATTTTATGAGTCGCAATCAAGTTGAGAGAGGTATGATTACTCTACATCCCAAAGGAATACCTCACGGGCCTCACCCCGGAGCAGCCGAAAGGAGTATAGGAGCTAAAGAAACAAAGGAATTGGCAGTAATGATTGATCCTTTTTATCCTGTATATTTAACTAGGCAGGCAATGGAAATAGAAGATCCTGAATACTGGAAAAGTTGGATTGAATAAATTAAAATTTTAAAATTATTGTTTTACTGATATAATTATAAGATTGGGTGTAAATAGTACCTGATGCCATGTACGGGCTGTTGAAAACAGAATAATTTTTAAGCAAAAATTAACTCCAAACCATAAAAATTTTCGCAGCAATTCTTTTATCGGATTTCTAAGTTTGAGCATTGATGGCAAAACTTCAACATCAGAAAAACCGCAAGATTTCATTAGTTGCAAAGCCGAACTTTTGTTTAAATGACATTCGTGAGTGAAATCTCCTTTTGCAAAAACAGACGATAATGGAGCATCAGAATTTGGGGTACGAAATATTAGCATTCCACTGTTGTTTAATTTGTTTTTTAGTTTAATCAAAATATCAACAAGTTCATCTTTCGAAAAATGCTCGATGATATCCATTCCGCAAATTATATCATATTTATCTTCGTTATTTTCAAATATTTTGTCGAGATTGCCCTCTTCAACCTCTTTTACACCAAGTTTTAAGGCAGTTTCTACTTGTTCTGTGCTTATATCTATTCCTCTTATATTTTTGTAACCTGCATCTTTGGCAGCTTGAATAAGCGAGCCAATACCACTTCCAATATCCAAAATTCTTAAATCTTTATTTTTTGGGAAATGGCAAACTATTTCATTCGTGAAATTCCATTTTTGCTCTTCAAAAGTATTTTTAAACAATGAAGGATCGGCTTTGCCTGCTTGATTTGTATAATATTGTTTGTAAAAAATTTCGCGGTACTTGTACATTTATAAAATATGTTGATTGAATAATTTCACAAATTAAATCTATTTTTACAATGTGCTTGAAACATGTTATAAAAAAAAATGTAATGAAGCCGGCTTAGACGAAGCGGGTAGGGGATGCCTTGCAGGTCCAGTATTTGCGGCGGCTGTTATTTTGCCTGATGATTATTACAATAAAGAAATGCGTGATTCAAAAATGCTTAATGAAAAACAAAGAGAAATTTTGCGATTAGAAATTGAAAAAAATGCCTTGTGTTTTTGTGTTATGAAGGTTGATGAAAAAACAATTGACAGCATAAATATTCTTAAATCGTCAATATTAGCAATGCATAAGTGTATAGAGAAATTAAAACTAAAACCAGGACATCTATTAATTGATGGAAATTATTTTTTGCCTTTTGATGGAATAGAACACAAAACAATAGTAAAGGGCGATAACAAGTTTTTGAACATTGCTGCGGCTTCAATTCTTGCAAAAACTTACCGCGATGAATGGATGAAGAAAATAGGAAATGAATATCCACAATACAATTGGGCAAAAAACAAAGGCTATGCCACAAAAGAACATGTAAATGCAATAAATCATTGGGGTTTATCGCCTTATCATAGGCGAAGTTTCACTTTAAAATCTGCACAATTACATTTATTATGAAAACGAAAAAAATATTTTTATTTTCATATATTTTATTAACAGCATTTATTGCCAAAGCTCAAAACAAATATCTTGAGTTTGGAATAGGAGCAAGAAATGATTTTTTTAAAATTATACAACCCGAAAGTTTATTTAAAACCAATTTTGATATCGGAGCTTTAATACATTTTAGTTTTTCAAAAAAGATTAATGAAAAATTTATTTGGGATGTGGGCTTTGCAACTAATAATTATAAACTAAATTTTAAAATAAAAACTATCGAAAACATAGTTTTTGTTGAGAGAGAAACGGTAAGTATCATGCGTAGTAACCGTTTATTTTGCAACATTAATTATATAAAAAAAATAAATAAAATGTTAAGTCTTAGCGGTAGTTTGGGAGTTTCGCTTTTAGTAATGTCGAAAAATCCTTATGAAACAAGCCTTAGCCGAAGTCGTGAGTTTGTAACAGATAAGGGTCTTGAAAGCATTAATTACAACATTAAAACCTTTGGATTAACAGGAAGTGCAATTTTGTTGAATACAACATATAAATTATTATTTAATTTAAATGACGATATAAATTTTATTACCTATGCTGGATTTATTACCGGAACCGGGCAAATTAGCAAAGCCGAAGTTAATTATGCCTTGAATAATTCGCAGAAATACAACAAAGCTATTTTCGTAACCAATGGATTTAGCCCATTTTTATCTTTTGGTATTCAATACAAATTAAAAGATAAAAGCAAGTAAAAAATCTGCTTTTGAATTATAAATTTGCACCAAAAAATTAAAAAAATGAAAGAAGTATATATAGTATCAGCAGTACGCACACCAATAGGAAGTTTTATGGGTAGCCTTTCAACTGTATCTGCAACAAGGCTCGGAGCATCAGCCATAAAGGGAGCTTTGAGCAAATCAGGCATTAGTGGCGATGAAGTTGATGAAGTAATTATGGGTTGTGTTTTACAAGCAGGTTTAGGACAGGCTCCAGCCCGCCAGGCAGCTATTTTTGCAGGTTTGCCAGCAAATGTGGTTTGTACTACTGTAAATAAAGTATGTGCAAGTGGTATGAAATCATTAATGTATGGAGCACAGGCTATAATGCTTGGCAACGCAGATGTTGTTATTGCCGGCGGTATGGAAAACATGAGCCTTGTTCCACATTATCTTACCGGTTCGCGTACAGGAACAAAATATGGAAATATTAATATGATTGATGGATTGCAATTTGATGGTTTGGTAAATGTTTACGACCAGCAAATAATGGGTTCGTGTGCCGAAATTTGTGCCGAAAAATATGAAATAAGCAGAAAAATGCAAGACGATTTTGCAATTGAATCGTACAGGCGTTCGGCTGATGCGTGGCAAAATAAGCGTTTTGAAAATGAAATTGTTCCAGTTGAAATACCTCAAAGAAAAGGAGAACCTGTAATTTTTGCAGAAGATGAAGAATATAAAAATGTGAAATTTGATAAAATACCTACATTGCCCACAGTATTTAAAAAAGACGGAACTGTAACAGCAGCAAATGCAAGTACAATGAACGATGGAGCTGCTGTATTGATACTTGTTAGCAAAGAAAAACTTGAGAAGTTAAATTTAAAACCTTTAGCAAAAATTAAAAGCTTTGCTGATGCCGAGCAAGCTCCCGAATGGTTTACAACAAGTCCCTCGTTGGCAATGCCGATTGCAGCAGAAAAAGGCGGTTTGAAAGTGTCGGATATCGATTTTTTTGAATTTAACGAAGCTTTTTCAGTTGTTGGTCTTGCAAATAACAAAATTTTGGGTTTGAATGCAGATAAAGTAAATGTAAACGGAGGAGCAGTATCGCTTGGTCATCCGCTTGGATGCTCAGGTGCACGTATAATAGTTACACTTATAAACGTGCTAAAACAGAAAAATGCAAAATTTGGTGGAGCTGCAATTTGCAATGGCGGAGGCGGCGCAAGTGCAATGGTAATTGAAAATATATTTTAGAATTGAAATAATTTATTTTTTCATTTCGTTAAATTCATAGAATTATTTAGCAAAAATTGAATTGAAAAAAATTTGTATTCTATTATTAATTTCTATCGCATTAAAATCTTTTGGCAGAGAATTTAGAGGGAAAGATACTACCAATTTCGATTCAATCAGAAATCTCGAATATCAATTAGAAGGACTAAGCAACAATATAATTAACGGTGAGGACCAAAAAACAAGAATTGTAAGCACTTATTATTTTATTCAAAAACTTAAACAGGTACTTATTATTAAAAATTCTTTTAATTATGATTTTACATTGCTCAAAACAATCTCAATCCTTAAACCAGAAGATGAAAAATTTAGAATATTTACATGGAATTTGCTATTAGATAGCGGAAAGTACATGTATTTTGGTGTGGTGCAAATGAATCTGAAAGATACATTTAAAATTTTTGGATTGTACGACAGCAGCAATTTTGTAAAAAATAAAAATCATGCAATACTTGACAATCGCCATTGGATTGGAGCTTTGTATTATCAAATTCATCAATACAAATACAAAAAGCAAACTCAATATATTCTTTTAGGTTGGGATGGCGAAGACGCACTGGTTAATAAAAAAATAATAGAAATATTGTGGTTTGACAAAGAAGGAAATCCGCAATTTGGACTTCCTGTAATTGACAATGGTGGCGAAATTCAAAACCGAATGGTTTTTACATTTGCCGAAGATGCAACCATACTTTTACGATACGAAAAAGATAAAAACTCAATTGTATTTGCTAATACGGTAGCTCCAAACCCAATATTAACAGGCAAGTACAGATATTATCTGCCCGATGGCACTTATGATTTTCTTAAATTTGAAAAAGGTTTTTGGGTTAGATATAAAGATTTTTATAAGTTTTCAAAAAATCCTCATAAATACCGCAAAGAATAAAATCTGAAATGAGCAATTTAGTTTATAAATTGAAATAATTTTGTAATAATTTTGAAAAAAAAATTTTAAATGGAAAATTTAAACTTAGTTCTTCATTACATCCACAATTTACTGCGTTGGGCGGTATTTTTTACAGGTTTATGGGCAATATACAGAGCATACTTTGGTTTTAGTAAACGAAAGGCTTGGAGCAGTAAAGACGAAGGTGCCGGATTTTGGTTTGTTATGAGTTGTCATACCCAGTTGCTGATTGGATTATTCATTTATATTAAAGATGGTTATTATTCTATTTTCAGCAACATGTCAGAAGGTATGAAAAACGGAATAGTTCGTTTTTGGGGAATTGAACACATAACAGGCATGTTGTTGGCAATAACTTTAGTGCAATTTGCAAGAATTGCATCAAAAAAGGCACAAACCGATACATTAAAACATAAAAAAGCATTAATTTGGTATTCAATAGGAATGTTTTTGATTATAATAAGCATTCCATGGCCTTGGCGAGAAGCAGGCAGAGCATTATTTCCCGGATTTTAATTATTGATTCTTTTTCTCAAATTTTTATTTGTCTAAAATTTTTTGAATTTGAATTTTAAAAGCTAAATCAAAAGCACTGCATTTTTAAAAGAATTATAAAAATTTAACTGAATTTTTTTTGATTTACCTTTGCAATTCAAAAATTGAAAAAAAGAAAAAAAGTAGATGAAATCTAAATTAGACAGTGTTGAATCTGCAATTGAAGATATAAGAAATGGGAAGCTTATAATAGTAGTTGATGACGAAAATCGTGAAAATGAAGGCGATTTTTTAACTGCAGCAAGCAATGTAACTCCCGAAATGATAAATTTTATGGCACGTGAAGGCAGAGGGTTAATTTGTGTACCGATGAACGAAACCCGAAGCAAAGAACTTGAACTCGAACTTATGGTTACAAACAATACCGAACATCATCGTACAGCATTTACGGTTTCGGTTGATTTGCTTGGTCATGGTTGCACAACCGGAATTTCTGCACATGATCGCTCAAAAACAGTTCAAGCATTGGTAAATAAAAATACCAAACCCGATGATTTGAGTAAACCTGGACATATTTTTCCTCTAATTGCAAGAGCAGAAGGGGTATTAAGAAGAGCCGGTCATACAGAAGCAGCTATTGATTTTGCAAGACTTGCAGGGTTTGAACCCATAGGATGTATTGTAGAAATACTTAACGAAGATGGCACTATGGCTCGATTGCCTGATTTATTAAAAGTAGCAAAAAAATTTGATTTGAAAATTGTTTCTATTGAGCAATTAATTAAATATCGTCTTGAGCGTGATAGTTTAATAAAGAGAGTTATAAGTGTTGATTTGCCTACTGAATTCGGCAATTTTGAGCTTGTTGCATATCGCCAGTTAAATACAGACCAAACACATTTAGCATTGATTAAAGGCTCGTGGACAGAAAGTGAACCTGTTTTGACAAGAGTACATTCTTCGTGCCTTACAGGTGATATTTTTGGCAGTTGCCGTTGCGATTGCGGACCTCAGCTAAATTCTGCAATGGAAATGATAGAAAAAGAAGGGAAAGGTGTTATTGTATATATGAATCAGGAAGGGCGTGGAATAGGGCTTATAAACAAACTAAAAGCATATAAATTGCAAGAGCAAGGGCTTGATACAGTGGAGGCAAATCTTAGTTTGGGTTTTAAAATAGACCAACGCGAATATGGTGTTGGAGCACAAATTTTAAGAGACTTGGGCGTATCCAAAATGAGACTTATGAGCAACAATCCCCAAAAAAGAGCCGGTCTTGTAGGATACGGGCTTGAAATTGTAGAAAATGTTGCAATAAAAATTAAAGCAAACAAACACAATAAAAAATATTTAGCTACAAAACGCGATAAAATGGGGCATGACCTCTGATTTTTACAAATGATATCAATTAGTAATTTTTCTTTTGAATTTGGCGGAAGATACCTGTATAAAAATGCCGATCTGCATATAAAACCAGGTGAAAGAATAGGACTTGTAGGAAAAAATGGAACTGGCAAAAGTACATTACTCAGAATAATTTCGGGCGAATACCAGATGTCTGAAGGAGATTTAAGTAAACTCAAATCACTTTCTATGGGTTTTTTAAATCAAGATTTACTTTCGTACAATACCGGCGATTCTATAACAAATGTGGCTATGCAGGCTTTTGAAAGACAACTGTATTTAGAAAAAGAAATTGAAAAACTACTTTTAGAAGTAGAAACTAATTATACAGAACAAAATCTTCATAAACTAAGCGAAATGCAAGAAGAATTTTTGCATACAGGAGGCTATGATATGCGTTTTAAAACCGAAGAAATTCTTGAAGGGCTTGGGTTTAAAACTGAAGATTTGAACAAGCCTCTTTCACAATTTTCAGGAGGGTGGAGAATGAGAGTAATGCTTGCAAAAATGCTGCTTATGCAGCCTCAATTATTAATGCTTGACGAACCTACAAACCACCTTGATTTGCCAAGTATTCAATGGCTCGAAACTTATTTGACTGATTACAATGGTACGGTAATAATTGTTTCACATGACAGATATTTTCTTAACAGAATGGTCACAAAAATTGTAGAAATTGCTAACCAAAAAATATATCAATACACAGGAAATTTTGATGATTACCTGTTACAAAAAAAAGAACGCGACGAATTACAAACCCGACAATTCGAAAACCAACAACAATACATTAAAGAACAAGAAAAATTCATTGAGAGATTTAGAGCAAAAGCAAGCAAAGCAACATTGATACAAAGCCGCGTAAAAATGCTTGAAAGACTTGATATTGTTGAAGCAGTACAAAATGATAATTCCAAAATAAATGTAAAATTTATTGCTACTAAACAACCCGGAAAAATTATTTATGAACTGAAACATATTGAAAAAAGCTATGGTGAAAACCAAATTTTATCAAATACTGATGCTGCAATTGTAAGAGGCGACCGCATAGCTCTTATCGGAGCCAATGGTAAAGGCAAAAGCACTTTGCTGAGAATAATAGATGGCTCGGAAAAATTCCTTGGTGTTGTGCAGCAAGGATATAATGTAATTAAGGCTTTTTATGCTCAACATCAACTCGAAAGTTTAAATATTGAGAATACTGTACTTGAAGAATTGGCAGGTTATGCTACAAACAAAACCGAAATTGAGCTTCGCACATTATTAGGTGGTTTTTTATTTCATGGTGACGATGTATTTAAGAAAATAAAAGTATTGAGTGGTGGCGAAAAAGCCAGAGTTTCTCTTGCAAAAATTGTAACTACAGGTTCAAATTTTTTAATTTTAGACGAACCAACAAACCATCTCGATATGCAGAGTATTGATATTTTGATTGAAGTTTTGAATAACTACAACGGAAGTTATATAATAGTGAGTCACGACAGGCATTTTATAAGCAAAACTTCAAATAAAATTTGGTGGCTCGAAGATTGTAAAATTAAAGAATATCCAGGTTCTTATTCAGAATTTGAAGCTTCTGAAACTTTAAAATCAAAAAAAAATATAAATAATCATAATGCAATTAAAAGCGAAATTAAACCAGTAAAAAAACAAAATTTAAGTATTGATAAAAACCAAGAAAATAAAAAAAAGAAGCTGCAAAATCAATTAAACGAACTTGAAAAAACAATTGAAAAATTAAACAATGAGATTTCAAAAACTGAAATTGAGCTGGCAAAAGAAGAAGTTTATATAAACCCCGATAAATTTAAAAACACTTTGAATTCTGTAACTTTGCTAAAAAAAGAACTTGAAAAAACCGAAAGTGAATTTGAGAATATATTTGAACAATTATTGAAATTTGAATAAGAAATGAAAAAAAACGAAATATTAAACAAGGTATTGAACCCGACTAAGAACCCTGAAAGTTTCTTTTTGTTAGCAGGACCATGCGCAATTGAAGGCGAACAAATTGCTTTTGACATAGCTGGTAAAATTGATGAAATCACAACTAAACTCGGTATTCCTTTTGTTTTCAAAGGCTCTTACCGCAAAGCAAATCGCACCAGCCTTACTTCGTTTACAGGAATTGGTGATGAAAAGGCATTGAACATTTTATCTAAAGTTTCGTCAGAATACAATATCCCTGTAATTACTGATATTCACGAAAGTTATGAAGCTGCAATGGCAGCAAAATATGTTGATATTTTACAAATTCCCGCTTTTCTTTTTCGCCAAACTGATTTGCTTGTTGCGGCAGCCAAAACAAATAAAATTGTAAATATCAAAAAAGGGCAGTTTGCTTCAGCATCAGCTATGAAATTTGCAATGCAAAAAGTCTTTGATAGCGGAAACGATAAAGTTTTGCTTACCGAACGAGGAAATATGTTTGGATATGGCGATTTGATTGTTGATTACAGAAATATTGCCGAAATGAAAAAATTTGATGTTCCCGTTGTAATGGATATAACTCACAGCCTGCAACAGCCAAATCAAAACAGTGGCGTAACGGGTGGCAAACCCGAATTAATTGAAGTTATAGCAAAAGCTGCAATTGCAGTGGGGGCTGATGGAATTTTTGTAGAAACGCATCCCGATCCTATGAAAGCAAAAAGCGATGCTTCAAATATGTTAAAACTTGATATGCTCGAACCCCTATTAGAGAAACTTCTTAAAATCAAACAGATTTCTTAAAGTTTTTTTCATAAATTTCTATCCAGTTTTGAGGAGTTAACTTTTTTGCAAGTTCTGCAATTAATTCAAAAGGTATTTCCTCTTTGTCTTTAAAGCGAATACAACTTTTTCCTATATCGGGTTTTTTACAAGTTTTTGAATATTCATTTTTAAACCATTCAAAAAGTTCGGGCACTGCATAAATGCCCATGTGGTAAATAGCAACAAAATTTTTTTGCGATGCAACGTTCAAAAATGGCAGTGGGAGCTTGGGAGTGCAATGATAGCCCGCAGGGTAAATACTTTTTGGAACAACCCATCCAATCATTCCGTAACTCATTGTGAATTCAAATCCTTCGGGAATATTTTTTTTTATAGTATCAATAATTTTGATGATTTTTTCCTTTCTGTCATTTGAAAGTGAATTTAAGTAATCATCTATACTTTTGTTATCATTTAGAGGTTTCATATTAAAACAATATTAATAAACTGCAAATTGTTTTAAAAATAAAATTAAAACACTGAAAAGATTTTAAGTTTTTCTCAAATAAAAATCTATTTTTGTGTTCGTAAAAAATTAAAATGTTAAAAATTAAACTTTTACTTTGTTTTTTTATTTATGGCTTATATACGCAAGCACAAACATTTTCAGGCTATGGCGGATTTATAACCGATAATGGATCGAAAAATTTTTTTCCACTTACAGTTTCAGGTATTTCGTCAAATATAAATCAAAGTTTTGGTGTAATGGGAGTCACAGTAAACATCAAACACAATTATGTTTCGGACCTCAATATTTTTCTTATAGCTCCTGATAACACTGTTATAGAACTTAGCAGCAGAAACGGAGGAAATGGGAAAAATTATGACAAATGTACCTTTAGCAACAATTCAAGCAATAAAATAACTACAGCAAAAGCACCGTTTAATGGTTTTTACAAACCCGAAGGTTCAATAGGAGTTGTAAATAATGATCAAAACCCCAATGGTACTTGGAAATTAATGGTAATGGATTCAAAGTTGAATAAAGACTCTGGATGGGTAATAAACTGGCAAATTATTTTTTCAAACTCACCATCAAAATTAGAGCCGTTTATAAGTTCAAATTTACCTATAATATTAATAAATACACATGGTCAATCAATAAAAGATGAACCGAGAATTACATCAAATTTCAGAATAATAAATAAAACAGGAGGCGTTAACAAAATTTCTGATTCATCAAGTTTTTTCAATTATTTAATTACAATAGAATATCGCGGCTCTACTTCACAAATGTTTCCAAAAAAACCTATGGGTTTTACAACAGTTAATAAATCACTTGCTGATACAAATGTTTCTTTACTCGGAATGCCTTCGGAACACGACTGGGTTTTGAATGCAACATACAATGACAAAACACTGATGCGTGATGTGCTTACTTATGAAATGGCGAGAAGAACGGGACGATATGCTACACGGCACCGCTATTGCGAACTATTTATAAATGGAAACTATGAAGGTATTTATGTTTTGATGGAAAAGGTAAAACGCGACAAAAACCGAGTTGATATTGCAAAACTTGAACCTAAAGACACAACCGGAAATGACCTCACAGGCGGTTATATTCTAAAAATTGACAAAACAACCGGAAATAATAATGGAGGTTTTAGTTTGAATGGTGTTTACTACCAGTATGATTACCCCAATGGTGATGATATGCAGGTTAAGCAAAAAAACTATATTCAGTCATATTTATCTACTTTCGAAACAATACTTGCAGGCTCAAACTTTACAAACCCAACAACCGGTTGGAGAAAATATGCCGATATAAATTCTTTTATTGATTACTCAATTATGAATGAAATAAGCAAAAACGTTGATGGATACCGGCTTAGTACATATCTATTTAAAGACAAAGACAGCAAAGGCGGAAAAATTAAAATGGGACCAATTTGGGATTTTAATCTAGCATGGAATAATGCTGATTATAACAACAGTTCTGACCCGGTTGGTTGGGAAATAGATGTTTCGAGTGGATTGCCTTTTTGGTGGAAGCGGTTTAGGGCAGATACAGGTTATGGAAATTCATATTACTGCCGCTGGGCTCAATTGCGACAATCCACTTTGAGTTTGTATAACCTGTATAAATTTATTGATTCAACATACAATTATCTCGAAGAAGCCTCGTATCGCAATTTTCAACGATGGCCCGTAATGGGAATTTACATCTGGCCCAATCCAAGTCCATTAAGCTACTCAATGAAAGAAGAAGCCGACTCAATGAAAAGTTGGATAAAAAAAAGATGTAATTGGATGGATAAAGAACTTTCAAAAAACTGCAAAAATATCACCGCATGTCGCCCAACAGTCAAAATTTATTCTGATAAAACATCAATTTGCAAATATCAAAAAACTATTTTGTTTGCCGATGGTATTGGCAGTTCGTTTAAATGGTCGCCTTCAACAGGACTTAGTGTAACAACAGGGCGTGAAGTAATTGCATCGCCAACATCTACTACTACATACAAAGTGCTTATGAAAACTGATGCCGGATGTGCTGATAGTGCATTTATTACTATTAAGGTTTTACCATTGCCTTCAAAAAATATAACCGGAAATACTTCAATTTGCATTGGGCAAAGTACCAAAATTTCGGTACAAAGTGGTTATAAAACCTATTTATGGACACCATCTTATGGCCTTGATAATACAAATACTAATTCTGTAATTGCATCGCCAACTTCAAGTCAAAATTATAAAATTTCAATTACAGATAGTTTGGGCTGTAAAGATTCTGCATACGTTTATGTGAGAATTAATCCCAAACCCGATTTAAAACTTGTTGCTGAAAAAGACACAGTTTGTAACGGAAATTTTACAACAATAAAAGCAAGTGGTGCCGATTTTTATAAGTGGTTTCCCGCTTATGGTCTGAACGATACTTCGGGCAATACCGTTACTGTATATCCACAAAACACTAAATACACAGTTGTAGGTACATCTACTCAAAATTGTAAAGACACAAACGATATAACAGTTTATGTTTTTCCTGCCGATTCTATTTCGATAAAAGCTACAGATTTAAAAATTTGCTTGGGAGCAAATACTTGGCTTACCGCAGTGGGAGGTTCAAATTATATTTGGAGAAAAACAAAAGATTTTGATGGAGCCAATTCTCCAATGGTAAATGTTTCCCCTAAAGAAAATACTGTTTATTTTTTAAAAGGATTGAATAAATATGGTTGTGAAGACTCGGCAAGTATAGAAATACTTGTTTTCCCCGAAATAAAATTTACAGTTTCTGGTATTGATACAATTTGCAAAAACGATTATACAACTCTGATAGCAAGCGGCAATTATGATTATAATTGGTATCCATCAGATGGATTGAACAAAACTTATGGAGCAGAAGTAAAATCTTCACCTTCAAATACTACAATTTATACAATAACTGCATCAGCCGGAAATTCATGTAAAGATTCTACAACTTTCAAGGTTTATGTTCACGAGTTACCTAATATTACTGCCATTGCATTACCTGATACTGTTATCGAAGGGCAAAGTACATTGATAAAAGTAAAAGGAGGCAAAACTTACAAATGGAACCCTGATAATTGGCTGAATTTTTCAAACGACAGCGTGATTTCTACACCTCCTGTATCTGTAAAATATGTTGTTACAGGTACAGATTCAAACAATTGCAGCAATTTTGCCGAAGTAAATATAACTGTAAACAAAAAACAAACTTCAATTAATTATTTACAAAATAGTTCAGCCAAAATATATCCCAATCCTGTTCACGACTTTATAAATATTGAAAATTGCAAAAATTCATTGATTAAAATATTTGATAACGATGGTAAGTTGGTATATATAAAATTATCTGATGAAAAAACAACAGTTGTAGATATAAAAGGTTTTTCAGCAGGTTTGTATTTGATTGAAATTATTTCAGAAAACAAAAGCGAAAACTTTAGGATTTTTAAGTATTAATCAAATTTTTACTAACCTTTTATAAATTGAAAATCCATTAAAACAAGTGATTTTTAAGGAATAATTATCCGAAGTCAATTTCTCAATATTTACAGTTTCATTATTTTTTAATACTAAAACTCTTTTGCCATAAATATCAAATATTTCAATAGTTTTAATTTTTAAAGCACTTTTTATAACAAAACGGTCTTTGGCAGGATTAGGAAAAATAATAATTTCTTGGTTTTGATAAATTTGATTCTTTATTTCAAGTTTTTTCTGAATTATGGAGTCAGCCCTTAATATATCAGGTATTCCGTAGCCCATGCTGTCAGAGGGATAGTTGTATAGGCTTCCACTTTTTCTTATTGCTTCAAGCAAAATTGTATTTGATATATTAGGATATTTCTGTTTTAAACAAGCTACAAAACCGGCAATCAAAGGTCCCGAAAATGAAGTTCCGTTACCTCTTTTTATTTCATTATTTGTTCCGGCAATTGTAACCAAAGTGCCCATTGCCATTACATCAGGTTTTACTCTGCCGTCAGAACTTGGTCCAAAAGAAGAAAAATTTGACTTCACCAAATTTGAATCAACCGCACCTACACATAATACATCTTTGCCATCGCATGGTGCAGTTATATATTTCCATTTTTTTGCACCTTCGTTTCCGGCACTGTTTGTAATAAAAATACCACGTTTAAAAGCCATTTGTGCAGCCCTTGTAATTATTGTACTTTCACCGTCCATGTCGTTATACGAATAATCTCCTTGCAAAGTATCGAAAACTGAATAACCAAGCGATGAATGTATAATATCTACGCCTATTGAGTCTGCCCATTCAAGAGCTTTTATCCAATTGAATTCTTCAAGATGTTTTTCAGAACTTACATCTTCTGTACGAGCCAACAAATAGTTTACACCAGGTGCAGCCCCTTGTAGCGAATCTTTTACATAGCCCGAAATTATTGATAAAACATACATTCCATGCGAATCATCATTATACACATTGCTATTATTTTCTACAAAATCTTTTGTAGCCAAAATGCCATTTCTTTTCCTTAAACTATCAAAAGCCAAAAGACTGTCAACCCTATAAAAACCAGCATCAAACAATGCTAAAGTAATATTTTTACCTGTAAAACCTTTTTGATGAAATTTTTCTAAACCCAAAATGCCGAGTTGTTTTTTAGTATAGTAAAAATTTGAGGTATCAGTGTTTACTAATTGTTTTGACTTGTGGTAATTTTTAGATTTTTCAATTTTTAAAATACTTTTTGATTTAGAAATTTTATTCAATGTTTTAATGTCATAAATATTTACAAATGCGGCATTAAACCACTTTGATTTTCCTACTAAGCGAATTTTGCCATTAAATTTATTGCAAAGTCTTTTAGTTTCCGAATTTAATGAGGTTTCATTTTTAAAAAATAACCAGTAATAGTTTGACTGGGCAAAAACATTTGAAATATTTAAAATAAAAAAAATTATTAAAATACCGGTAATTCTCATTTTTTAGAAACTACATTTTTTAATTCATTTAATTTTAATAGAGCCTCAATTGGGGTTAGAGAATTGGTATCTAAAATTTTTAATTCTTTAACAATTTTTTCTATTTCGGGGTTGTTGTATTGAAACAAATTCAATTGGTAATCGTGTTTTCCAATTTTTTTACTAGTTTCTCTACCGGTTACCATCGCTCTGTCTTTTTCAAGTTGTTCGAGGATAGTAGAGGCTCTGCTTACAATTTTGGAGGGTATACCGGCCATTTTTGCAACATGAATTCCAAAACTGTGTTCGCTGCCGCCTCGCTCAAGTTTTCTTAAGAATAAAACCCTTGAAGTTGTTTCTTTGGTACTTATATGAAAATTGACAATTCCTTTGTTTTTTGCTTCAAGTTCGTTTAGTTCGTGATAGTGTGTTGCAAACAAAGTTTTTGGCTTAGTTGGGTGCTGATTTAAAAATTCGGCTATTGCCCAAGCAAGCGAAACTCCGTCAAATGTACTTGTGCCACGTCCTATTTCGTCAAGTATTATAAGGCTTCGGTTGCTTAAATTATTCAAAATACTTGCGGTTTCAATCATTTCAACCATAAAGGTACTTTCGCCTTGCGAAATATTGTCTGAAGCACCTACTCTTGTATAAATTTTGTCAACTATACCTATTTCGGCGTGTTTTGCAGGCACAAAACAACCCATTTGAGCCATCAGCACACAAATTGCAGTTTGCCTTAGTATTGCACTTTTTCCTGACATATTTGGACCGGTAAGAATTATTATTTGATTTTCATTATCGTTCAAATGAATATCGTTTGGTATATATTCCTCTCCGTTTTGCAATTGTTTTTCGAGTACCGGATGACGGCAAGCCAGCAATGTCAAAGCTTTTGATTCATTTATTTCGGGTTTATTATAATTGTTTTGAAGACTTATTTCCGAAAAATTTACAAGGCAATCAAGTTTGGCTAATTGCTGCGAATTTATTTTTATTTCGTTAAAAAAATTTGCTGTAAATTCTACAAAATCCTTGTAAAGTGCAAATTCTAAAATTCCAATTTTTTCTTCGGCATTTACAATTTTTTCTTCGTATTCTTTTAGTTCTTGTGTTATATATCTCTCTGCATTAGTAAGGGTTTGCTTGCGTATCCAGTCGGTAGGAACTTTGTTTTTGTGGCTATTTGTTACTTCTAAAAAATACCCAAAAACATTGTTAAACGAAATTTTCAAGTTTGGAATACCAGTTCTTTCACTTTCAGTTTTTTGTATATTAATTAGAAAATCTTTTCCCGAAAAAGCTATTTTTCTTAGGCTGTCAAGTTCGTCGTTGTAATTGCTTTTAAAAATATCGCCTTTGTTGATAAGCAATGGAGGCTCATTTTTTATTGAATTAGCAATTTTATTTACTAATACTTCGCAAGGATTAAGTTTATCAGCAATTACTTTAAGCTCTTCATTTTCGGCATTTGTAATAAGTTGTTTTATTTCATTAATAGTTTCAAGAGCTTTGCTCAAAACTATCAATTCGCGTGGATTTATTCTGTTGAGCGAAACTTTCGCATTTAGTCTTTCGAGGTCACCAAGTCTTGATAATTTTGAGCTGACAGTTGTTCTTAGTTCGTTATTTTTTATAAAAAAATCAACTACATTTAAACGGTTTTCAATTTGTTTTTTATGTGGCAAAGGCATTACAATCCATTTTTTTAATAAACGAGCTCCCATAGGTGTATGGGTATAGTCTAAAATATCGAGAAGCGATTTTCCCATTGGATTGCTGCTTGTTATGAGTTCCAGATTGCGAATACTGAAATGGTCAAGCCATACATGGTCGTTTTTATCTATTCGCGAAATTGATTGTACATGCGATATATTATTAATTTGGTTTTGGTTTAAATAATGCAAAATAGCTCCGCTTGCAGCAATTCCGCAACTCAAATCATCAACTCCAAAACCTTTTAAAGTTGATGTTTTAAAATGAGATAGAAGTTTTTCTTTCGAAAAATTTGTTTCAAAAACCCAATCATCAAGTGGAAATGAATAAAAACTTGAAAAATGTGATTCGAACTTTTGCTTGTAAGATTTTGGATAAATAACCTCTGTGGGTTTAAGATTTTGCATGAGTTTTGAAATGTATTCAAAATCACCTTGTGCAAGGTAAAACTCACCTGTTGATATATCAATAAACGAAACCCCAAGTTGTGTGCCATCATTATATAATGATGCTAAAAAATTGTTTTGTTTTGATTCAAGAATTTTATCATTTATACAAACTCCCGGAGTTACAATTTCGGTAACTCCTCTTTTCACAATAGTTTTTGCCAATTTTGGGTCTTCGAGTTGGTCGCATACAGCCACTCTTTGCCCTGCTTTTACCAAACGAGGCAAATAAACATCTAAGGCGTGATATGGGAAACCGGCTAATTCTATCTCGCCGGCTTTTCCATTATTTCTTCGGGTAAGTGTAATACCTAAGATTTTTGATGCTGTAACTGCATCTTCTCCAAAAGTTTCATAAAAATCTCCAACTCTGAAAAGTACAATAGCTCCAGGATGTTTTTGTTTTACAGAATTGTACTGTTTCATCAATGGTGTTTCAATATCTGCTATTTTTGCACTCAATTATTTATGGTTTTTGGAGTTCGCAAATTAAAGAATATTGAATTAAAACGTTTAACTTCTGACGAATTTAAAAGTAAAGAAAAGTTGAATTTTTTTCTTGTACTTGATAATATCAGGAGTATGAACAATGTAGGTTCAATTTTCAGAACGGCAGATTGTTTGGGCATTGGCAAAATTTACCTTTGTGGAATAACTCCTTGCCCACCACATCGCGAAATTCATAAAACATCACTCGGTGCAGAAAACAGTGTTGAATGGGAGTATTTTGACGACGTTTTTTCGCTTGTAAGTGTTCTGAAAAGCAAAAACTATGTAGTGATAGGGCTTGAACAAACTAACAACAGCACAGATATTAGAGAATGTGATATAAACCCTGATAAAAATACATTATTAGTTGTAGGAAACGAAATTGATGGAGTTTCGCAAAATGTGATTGAATTGTGCGATACAATTATTGAAATTCCACAGTTTGGCACAAAACATTCTTTTAATGTAGCTGTAAGTACTGCAATTGCAGCTTGGGAACTTATTAATAACAAAGTAAAATAATATGAAAAATATAACAATTTTTGGTGCCGGTATGGTTGGAAAAACCATAGCTTTTGACCTTGCAAAAAATTATAAAGTATCAGTAATAGACAAGAATAATGAAACGCTGAATAATCTTAAATCAACCAACATTGAAATTGAAACTATTCATTGCGATATTGGTAAAATAGAAAACTTCGGAGATTTATTACAAAATTGTGATATTGCGGTATGTGCGGTGCCCGGGTTTATGGGTTATGAAACATTAAAAAAGATAATAAATACACGTAAAAATGTTGTTGATATTTCATTTTTTCCCGAAAACCCTTTTGAACTTGATAAACTTGCAAAACAAAATAATGTTACAGCTATTGTAGATTGTGGCGTAGCACCTGGTCTTGACAATATTTTTTTAGGTTATTACAACCAAAAAATGAAAATTACCGATTTTGAATGTTATGTTGGGGGATTGCCCAAAGTAAGAAAATACCCATTTTATTACAAAGCACCGTTTTCGCCAATTGATGTAATTGAAGAATACACAAGAAAGGCAAGATTGGTAGAAAATTTTGATATTGTAGTTAAAGAACCTTTGAGCGATTGCGAATTTTTGGAATTTGATAAAATTGGAACACTCGAAGCCTTTAACTCTGATGGGCTTAGAACCTTGATTCATACAATGCCACATATAAAAAATATGAAAGAAAAAACCCTTAGATATTGTGGACATAGCCAAAATATATCTGTTTTGAAAGAAAGTGGATTTTTTGATAAATCAAAAATAGATATTAATGGTAATGAAGTTTCGCCCTTAGATTTTACTTGTAAAATATTATTTAAAGACTGGCATCTAAGCCCGAATGATGAAGAATTTACGGTAATGAGAACAATAATAAAGAGTAATGAAAAAATTGTAAAAATTGATTTGTATGACGAAACAGATATGAGCAATAAATGCAGTTCAATGTCGCGAACAACGGGATATACCGCATGTGCAGCCGTCAATCTGTTACTTAAAGAACAATACATTGTACCAGGCATAAATCCTCCTGAATACATTGGAGGTAATGAAGATTGTTTTAAAGAAATATTGAATTATCTACATGAGCGAAATATAGATTTTAGCATTTCGGAGTTTCAAAATAAAAATTAAAAAAAATCGAATTGATTTTTTATTGAGGCTTAATCATAGTATGTTTGAAACAGTGAATCAGAGATTATATATATTGTTTTTGTTTTCTTTAACATCGTGTTTTGCTTTTGCTCAAGGTGGTTTTAATTACAAAACACTTTTTTTAAAATCTCAGCTTATGCAAACCGGAAATTTTGGCGAAGATGTAAATGAAATTTTTCAGATAAATTTTGATAAAGAAGTGCATGAACCACAAGGTTATGATAAAAATTTAAAAAATATAGTAAACAAAAAAAGGCAAGATTATCATCAAAAACATTACAAAAATGATAGTTATAAAACGAATGATGAAGGACTTTTGCCCAATATAGATACTACTTTTGACGGGCAACCAACCGGAACTAAAGGAATACCCAACGACAATCATATTGCGATATCAAACGAAGGAAAAATAATAAGCGTTCAAAACTCTACAATCAGAGTTATGGACGAATGGGGAAAAACCTTGATGTTTAAATCACTTTACGCTTTTGCAAATGGAAAAATTCAAGGTTTTACAAATTATTGTTATGATCCCAGAGTAGTATATGATCGGAATGCTGACAGGTTTATAGTTTTTTTTCTGCACGAATCAAAAGTTGTTTCAAATTTTGGTGTTTTGGCGTTTTCAAAAACAAATGACCCGACAGGAGAATGGAATTTTTACAAAATACCCGGAAATCCATTGAAAAATGATAAATGGAGCGACTTCCCAATTTTGGCTTTTTCAGCCCAGGATGTATTTATAACATTAAACCTACTATCCGAAAACAAAGATTGGCGCGATGGTTTTAATCAGAGTATTATTTGGCAAATAAGCAAAAAAGAAGGTTACAGTGGCGATTCTTTAAACCAAAAATTGTACTACGATATCCGTCATAATTCAAAAGCTATTTGGAGTATTTGTCCCGTTCAGGGTGGTTTTATACCAACAAATCCCGGTATGTATTTTCTGTCAGTAAAACCTGGAGATATAGAAAATGATACTCTGTTTTTTCATGAAATTGATAATACTTTGAGTAGCGGAATTTCTGTGTTAAATATGCGGATTTTAAAAACCGATAAAACTTATGGATTACCGCCTGTTGCAATACAACCAACTGGTGGTGATACGCTGCAAACAAACGATTGCAGGGTTTTGGGGGCTATTTTTTATAATAATAAAATTCAATACGTTCAAACATCAGTAATAAAGCCATTTTATCATTCAGGAATATTTCATGGTATTTTTGAAATTAAAAAATCAAATTCAGTAACATCAACATACATAGGAAGTGATTCAGTAGATTATGCATATCCATCAATAAGTTATGCAGGCAATGGAAAAAATGCCGAACAATCATCCGTAATTACTTTTTCTTATGTATCAAATAAATCATTTCCGGGTACAGCAGCAATTTATCATACCCAAGCAGCAGGTTTACCATCGGTTTTTTCAAAAGTTTTAAGAGTAAAACATGGCGAAGCTGTAATAGAAAGATTGCAATACAGCCAGGTAAAGCACGAAAGATGGGGCGATTATACAGGTATTCAGTTACAGTATAACAAACCAAATACTATATGGCTTTCAGGCTCTTTTGGAAATAAACTTAAGTTTAACGGAACATGGATAGCAAAGCTTAATGTAATAGAAAACATAGAAATTGAAACAGATGAAAATTTAAAAATTTTTCCCAATCCTGTAATTAATAAAATTGCTGTAGGTTTAAATTTTAAGGAAGATAACTTAGTGAAAATTCTCATTTACAACTACACAGGTCAGTTGGTTTCAAAGATTTTTGAAGGGATAGCCGGTAAGGGTTATAATGAGTTTTACATGGATTTTGAAAATGTTTCGAACGGAATTTATTTCTTAAAAGTATTTGATAATAATTCAGAAGTTTACTGCGGCAAGTTTATAAAATGAAATTTGAAACAGATAATAATATAATACTGTTTGATAAACCAATTGGAAAAACATCATTTGATATTGTTAAAATTATCAGAAAATATTCTAAAATTAAAAAAGTAGGACATGCCGGCACATTGGACCCCCTTGCAACCGGATTGCTTGTGTTGTGTACAGGAAAATGTACCAAAGAAATAAGTAAAATTCAACAATGCGAAAAAGAATATACAGGTACAATTGTAATAGGAGCAACCCGCCCATCGTATGATATGGAAACCGAAATAGACCATTACTTTGAAACCAAAAATATAAAGCCAGAACATATATACAAAGCATTTGAAACTTTCAAAGGATTTATAGAGCAAGTGCCGCCTGCATTTTCGGCTGTTAAAATAAATGGAAAACGAGCCTACGAAAGCGCTAGAAAAGGTGTAGAAGTGAAAATAGAGCCTCGAAAAGTTGAAATAAAAGATATTGAAGTAACAAAAATAAAAAATCTTGAAGTTGATTTCAGAGTTGTTTGCTCTAAGGGAACTTATATAAGAACATTAGCCAACGATATTGGAAAAAAACTAAACAACGGAGCATATCTAAAAGCTTTAAGACGTACTAGAATAGGACAATTTCATGTAGAAAATGCTTATAAAATTGAAGAATTTATTTATAATGAAAATTTGCTAAACCAATAGGTACAGGCAAGCGTAGGACGACCATACCAACATCAGCATTACAGACAATTTTGCTGTAACCTGATATAATACCGACACAAAAGGTTTTAAATTTTTTGCCCACGCACGGAAAAAATAATTTTGCCTACACACATTGGCACATTTTTTTTTTTTCAAACGCTCATAGCCAGTTCTAAAAAACCAAATGAGCCAATTTTCCAAAACACCAATAAACTAATTTCAACTTTTTTTTTAAAATTAATTCTTGCAGAATGAAAAAGTTTATATACTTTTGCGAGTGAATACTAACTAACACAGTTTTATTTAATTGGAATATGCAGGAGTTTACAGACAGACAAATAGAGATAATGGAAGCGGCCACCAACAGAATTTCAAAATTCGGTATTCAGAATTTGACGATAAAAATGCTTGCTGAAGACATTGGACTTTCGGAGCCTGCATTATACCGACATTTTAAAAGTAAAAATGAAATTCTGTATAGTTTATTGGAATATTTTAAAACAGAAATGAAAAAGCGTATTCAGTCTATTCTGATAAAAGAAACGGCAACAGAAGCAGACAAACTAAGAGCTATTTTCAATTCACAATTGAAAACATTTGTAAACAAACCCGCAATTGTGAGTGTAATTTTTGCGGAAAGTATTTTTCATTACGAAGAAAACTTGAGTAATAAAGTTTCAGAAATAATGGATATGATGCAAGACTATGTGAAAAAGAACATCAAGCAAGGACAAGAAAATGGACAGTATAACAAATTAATGGGAGCTTCTACTCTTACAACAATAATAATAGGTGGAATGAGGATGACTGTTTTAAAGTGGAAATTATCAGGTCATAAATCCGATTTAATAAAAGATGGAAAAGCTGTTTTAGACGGAATTTTGAAAATGATTGAAAAGTAGAATTATGAAAACATACAACAAATTCACATTATTGCATCGCCTTCTGCATTGGATAATAGCAATGGCTATGTCGGTTTTATTCATTACAGGCTTTTTGAGAATGTATTGGATGAATAAACATCACATCGTTTCAATTATAGAGAATAAAACAGATTTAATTACAAACGAAACGATAAATGATATTGCAAAGACAATTCGTGAACCAATGTGGCAGTGGCACGAATTGTTTGCTCACATTATGATATTTTCATTCCTTACCAGAATTATTTATATGCTGGTAAAAGGAATACGGTTTCCTAACCCTTTTATAAAAAACACTTCAGTAAAAGAGCGTTTACAAGGCTTTACGTACATCTATTTTTATGCTTTTGTTTTTATTTCTGCTGTTACGGGTATTTTCATCGAAAAAGAATTTTTTATAGAATGGAAAGATGGAATTGAAACAGTTCATAAATGGGGTATTTATTGGTTTCCAATATTCGTCATTTTACACTTTGCAGGAATTGTAATAATGGAATTTTCAACCAAAAAAGGAATTACTTCCAAGATGATTGGTGGCGATTAAGAATGAATAGTAATAAAAACAAAAAAATTTATCTTATTATGTTAGTGAACACTCACAAACTTATTTTCATCTCACTATTATTTATGGGATGGAACACATTGCAGGCACAAGAAATCTGGACACTAAAACAATGTATTGATACGACACAAGTACACAACAAAAACTTGCAAATTAACCGTAATAATATCAGCATTAGTGAACAAAAGAAAATGGAAGCAAAAGCCAATCTCATTCCCAAAATCACAGTCAATGCAGATTACAAGTATTTTATGGAATTGCCGACACAACTAATGCCGATGAATGCTCTCAATCCACAAGCACCCGAAGGACAGTTCCGGGATTTACAATTTGGTGTTCCGCACAACATCAATGCTAATATCCAATTGGCGATGCCTTTGTATAATCCGCAAATTTATGGAGCGATTGAGAATACAAAAATTGCAAATGAATTAACTCAATTACAGTATCAGAAAACAGAAGAACAAGTGTTATTTGATATAACCACACTTTATTACAATGCACAAATTCTAAAACATCAGCTTGATTTTATGGATAGCAATCTGATTAACTCAAACAGATTATTGCAAAATATGGAATTGCTAAAAAGTCAGTTGTTGGCAAAAGGTACTGATGTAAACAAAGTGAAATTGCAAACGGAACAATTAATCACGCAAAGAGAAAATGTTTACAGCAAATATTTACAAGTTTTAAATGCCCTGAAAATGAATATGGGCATTTCCTTAGAGCTGAATATAACGGTTGTTACTGAGATTTTTCAACCAACATTAACAAATAATTCTTCTCGCAATTCCTTGGATTTACAGCTTATCAATATACAAAACAAACTTTTGACCAATGAACTTAAAATCCTTAACCGTTCACGCTATTTGCCATCTTTAAATTTAATCGCTTCTTATGGTACTACAGGTTTTGGCTATGATAAAACACCAAATGATTTCTTGAAGTTTTATCCTATCGGTTTTGCTGGGTTGCAATTGAGTTACCCACTTTTTAACGGCACGGTTACATTGCGAAAAATCAATCAGAAAAAATTGGAAATCAATAATAATGAATTGCAAACACAATTAATTTCTGATAAAAATGAAATGGAAATTGAAAATGCCATTCGTAAACGGACGATTGCCCAAAACACCATTATTAATACAGAAAATCAAATTGGCTTAGCAAAATCAATTTACGAACAAACCATACTGCAACAAAAACAAGGTACGGCAAGTTTGGCCGATGTTTTATTGGCTGACAATGCTTTGCGTGAAGCACAACAAAATTATTTAAATGCAATTATTGACTTTTTAAAAGCTGATTTGGAATTCAAAAAATTAACAGGAACGATTAAAAATAAGTAAGATGAAAAAAATAATCTGGATAATAGCAGGTATTGCAATTGTTGGTTTGGTAATATTCAAATTGACAAGTAATAAAAAAACAACTGAAAGTAAGGTTTATCAATTTGATAAAGAAAAACCAATATTAGTTGATGTGGATACTATTCAATTGAAAAACATCAATGAAGAAGGCGTTTTTACAGGGACTTTTGAACCTAATCGAGAAGTGAAAATAAGTGCTGAAACACAAGGTAAAATCAATGCCGTTTTAGTAGATGTTGGTAGCTCTGTTCAACAAGGACAAACGCTCATTCAATTGGATAATTCTTTGTTGAAACTACAATTACAAACCATTGAGGTGCAAATAGAAGGTTTGCAAGATGATGTAAATCGTTACACCATTTTAGCGGAAGCCGATGCCGTTCAAGGCATTCAATTGGAAAAAGCAAAATTGGGTTTAAAATCTGCAAAAGTTCAAAAAGCAACTTTGCAGGAGCAAATCAATAAAACAACCATCAATGCTCCATTTAGCGGTGTCGTAACTGCAAAATTAAGTGAAATTGGAGCTTTTGCAGCACCGGGAGTTCCATTGTTACAAATCACAGATATAAGCACACTTAAATTTACAGTAAACGTACCCGAAAGTGATTTAAAACTATTTCAGTCCAATCAAAATTATAGTATTTCAGCAGCTATTTTTCCTGAAATTCCCTTGAACGGAAAACTAACAATGATTGGAAGCAAAGCAAATATGGGAAATAGTTTCCCTATACAATTCCAAGTAGAAAACACCAAACAAACAACTATAAAATCTGGAATGTTCGGAAAGGTTTCATTAACCAAAAACAAAACAAAGCAAGGTATTATTATTCCATCTTCTGCAATTATAAACAGTGAAAATCAAACACAAGTTTATGTAATAAAAAACGGTAAAGCTATTTTAAAAACCATTACAATTTCAAAAAATATCGGGAATAAAACTATTGTTTCAGGTGGTTTAAATGTTGGCGACATCATCGTAACAAATGGCTTTATCAATCTTTTTGATGGAGCAAATATCAATGTAAAATAAAATCAGCGGACTATGAATATTACAGAAATATCAATAAAACGACCATCGCTGATAATTGTTCTTTTCAGCGTATTTGCACTTTTGGGAATAATCGGCTTTAAAAATTTGAGCTATGAGTTAATGCCCGATTTCAACCAACCGGTTGTAGTGGTTAAAACAGTTTATCCTGGTGCCGAGCCGAATGAAGTAGAAACTTCCGTTTCCCGAAAAATTGAAGATGCACTATCCAATTTGGAAGGTGTAGATTATTTGGTTACAAAATCATTGCCCAACGCTTCTGTTATCATTGCCAATCTAAAATATGGAACCGATTTAGATAAAACGATGCAAGATGCTCAACGCTATATTGATAACATTCGTAAGGATTTACCAAAAGATATTTTGAGCCCTGTAATGAGCAAAGTATCGCCTAATGATTTGCCGATAATGTCTGTAAGTGCAACGAGCAATTTAAAACCAACTGAGTTTTATCAGAAAATGAAAGACGATTATCTACCACAAATTCAACAAATAAAAGGCGTAGCAGAGATTACCATTTTAGGTGGAGAAGAAAGAGAAATACAAGTAAAAGTTGATAAAGAGAAATTGAAATTGTATAAAATTTCCTTGTATCAAATTGTAGAATCCATCAACCGTTCGGGTATTGATTTACCAGCAGGTAAAATACAAACTGAAACAGATAACAATTCTGTTCGATTGGTTGGAAAATACAATACTATCACAGATATACAGAATGTACAAATTGCAATGCCCTTGCCGGGAAGTCCTGTCTATGTAAAAGATGTTGCCGAAGTAACAGACGGTATCAAAGAAATTACTTCTTACAGCCGTTTTAACGGAAAAACAGGAATTGGTTTAATGATCAAAAAACAAGGCGATGCCAATGCAGTAGATGTTTCTAAACTGATTAAAGAAAAGTTTAAATCCATTGAAGAACACAACGCTAATTCTGATGTGAAATTTGTAGCAACAGACGATAGTACAAACAACACCATTGCAGCCGTTAATTCTGTTGTTGTTGATTTAATTTTAGCAGTTATCTTAGTATCTCTGGTAATGTTATTATTCCTTAGAAGTTATCGAAATTCACTGATTGTTGCCGTTGCCATTCCAACTTCTTTAATCACTGCTTTTGGAACAATGTGGCTATTGGGTTACACACTCAACTTAATGACACTCTTGGCAATGTCTTTAGTTATCGGAGTTTTGGTAGATGATGCTACGGTAGTTTTAGAAAACATCCAACGTCATTTGGATATGGGTAAAGACAAGCGAAAAGCAGCAATGGACGGACGAATGGAAATTGGTTACTCTGCAGTTTCCATTACTTTGGTAGATGTGGTTGTTTTTGTGCCAATACTATTTTTACAAGTGTTTGTTGCCGATATGCTCAAACAATTTTCGGTAGTTATTATCGTAACTGTTTTAACAAGTTTATTAGTTGGTTTTACTTTAACGCCTTGGTTAGCTTCACGAATTGGAGAAAAAGAAAATTTGAAACCAAGCAACTTTTTCAACCGCTTTTTATTGTGGTTTGAAAGACAATTAGAACGTTTTATCAATTGGTATGGCAATACATTGAACTGGGTTTTAAAACATAAACTCATTTTCACAGGCTTTGTTCTTTTACTTTTTGTAGGAACTGCCGTAATGATGAAACAAGGAATTATCGGAAAAGAATTAATCGCAACAGGCGACCAAGGAAAATTTCGTTTAGCATTAGAATTTGATAAAAATGTTTCCATTGAACAAAACAATAAAGTTTCTGAAAAGATAGAAACATACATTTTACAGCAACCCGAGGTGGAAAGTGTATTTAGTAATGTTGGCGGACCAAGTACTGGAATTGGAAGTTTGGGAGTTGGAGCAGCAAATAAAACGGAATTTACTGTTCAATTAAAGTCAAAGAAAGAAACCAACAACCTTTCAACGGAAGTTTTTATGCGAAAACTACGCGATGATTTACAAAGTGATTTTTCGGGAGTAAATTATTCTATAATGGCATTGGGATTAATTCCTCGTACTGCACCGATTGAAATTACATTAAGTGGAAGTGATTTGAACCAAGTAATGCAAACCGGAAATAATTTAAAAAATATTATCGAAAAAATACCAGGAGCCGATAATGTTCGTCTTTCAGTAGAAACCGGAAGTCCAGAACTAAAAGTTATTCCTGACAACGATAAAATGCAACGCTTAGGATTAAATACGGCTTATGTAGGAATGAATTTACGAACTGCTTTTACTGGAAATGACGATGCCACTTTAACCGACAACGGAACAGAATACCCAGTTAGAATATGGTTAGATAAATTCAGTCGCCAAAACGAAGACGACATCAAGCAATTGAATATCATCAATCCGATGGGCGTTTCTATTGAAGTATCACAAATTGCAAGTATAGAAAAAGACAATTCACCCTCACTTTTAGAGCGTAAAGACCGACAGCCAGCCGTTACGCTTACTGCCGATGCCTTAGGTCGTCCGTCAGGAACAGTAGCTGATGATGTGGTGGCTTATATCAACAAAAATCCTTTACCAGACGGCATACAAATGACTTGGGGAAGTGATATCAAACGACAAAACGATAGTTTTGGTGCGTTAGGCTCTGTTTTGTTAATTTCCTTTGTGTTAATCTATCTGATTATGGTTGCTTTATACGATAGTTATATTTATCCATTTGTTGCCTTATTTGCTATTCCTGTAGCGGCAATCGGAGCATTTCTAGCACTCAATTTATCTTTAAGCCACCTTAGCTTATTTGCGCTATTGGGCTTAATTATGTTAATGGGATTAGTTACAAAAAACTCAATTCTAATTGTGGACTTTACCAATCAGCTAAAAGCAGAAGGAAAGCATTACAAAGAAGCCATTGTTTTGGCAAGTAAAGGAAGACTGCGACCTATTTTGATGACTACTTTATCAATGGCAATCGGAATGTTACCGATTGCGTTGGCGACTGGAACATCAGCCGAATGGAAAAACGGATTGGCTTGGGTAATTATTGGCGGACTACTTTCGTCATTGGCTTTAACCGTTTATTTAGTACCAATGGTTTATGATGTGGTAGATAGTGTAAAAGAAAAATTTAACAACAGAAAAAAATCTTAAAATGAAAAAAATAATCATTCTTATCATTACACCTTTAATGCTCTTATTGTCTTCTTTTAAAGCTAATTTTAATGAACAAAACAGCTTAACAGTAGAAGTTGAAAATTTGAGAAATTCAAAAGGAACGGTTCAAATAGCATTGTATAACAAAGACGGCTCCATTCCTGATGAACAGTATAAAAATTACTTCAAAATGGAAAAAATAAGTATTACAAATGGAAAAACTCAATGTACATTTTCAAACTTGCCAAAAGGCAATTATGCGGTAAACATTTTGCACGATGAAAATAGCAACGGAAAGATTGATAAAGGGTTGATTTTGCCAAAAGAAGGAATTGGATTTTCAAACTATTCTTCAATCGGATTAACCAACCGTCCAAATTTTAAAAAAGCAAGTTTTGAATTAAACCAAAATAAGACCATTAAAGTGAAAGTGATTTATATGTAGTCCAACACACCGTGTAAGCACATCTCGCATTCGCACAAATCCACGCTAAAGCCAAAATGCGAGAAGAGCTTACACTACCTACCCTAAAAAATTATTTTTCCTTCCCTTTCTAAAAATTTTAAAACTCCTATCTCACTACCGACACAACAGCAAAACTCAATACAGACAAGAACTTTACAACACGAAAGACAGAACGCCAGCCTGTAACATCGGTTTGGCAAAAACGGCAGAAAACAGGTTCGATTTAAAGTTTTTAGCTAATTTTGAACTTTGTACTTCGATTGAAGATTTGTGCTTAAAGTGCCGTCTTCGCCAAGCTGAAAAATTTTAAAGATTAATGTTTAAATTAAAAATTTAGATTTTAATTGCAATTTTTTAATAATGAATTTGAGTTTATTGAAGTCTATGGACAATAGTGTAATTTTGCAGCCCTCAAAATATGCAAGTAATAAAAGGGCTTGACAAAACATTACAAATTCAAAATTCAATAGTTACACAAGGTACTTTTGATGGTGTACATACCGGTCATTTAAAAATACTTAAAAGTATTGTTGAACTTGCATCAGCAAAAAATTGCAAATCGGTTTTGCTTACTTTCAATCCTCATCCTCGTCAGATTTTACAAAAAGATGATAACAGTATAAAACTTCTCACAACTTTTGAAGAGAAAACAGAATTATTAAAAAATACAGGACTTGATTTTTTAGTTGTAATACCATTTGATAAGCAATTTTCGGAACTAAGTGCCGAAGATTTTATAAAAAAAATATTAGTTGAGAAAATTGGCGTAGATACAATAGTTGTAGGCTACGACCATAGGTTTGGCAAAAACCGAGAAGGCAAATTTGACGATTTAAAAGAATTTGCCCAAAAATATAATTTCCATGTAAAAGAAATTGCAGCTTTTGATATTGAAATGTCACATGTAAGCTCCACTAAAATAAGGAACAGCCTTCTGCATGGCGACATAGAAACTGCAAATAAATTTTTAGGAAGAAAATACTTTTTAAGCGGGGTAGTATATGAAGGCAATAAACTTGGTAAAACTATTGGTTTTCCTACAGCAAATATTAAAGTTGAAAATATTGATAAATTGATACCTGCTAATGGTGTGTATGCAGTAGAAATTGAAATTGAAAATGAACTTTTTGGAGGTATGATGAATATTGGAAACCGCCCATCAATTAAAGGAGCTAAATGGAGTATAGAAGTAAATATTTTTGATTTTGACAAAGATATTTATGGTAAAAAAATAACTGTTTACTTTTTGAGTAAAATGAGAGATGAAAAGAAATTTGATAATTTAGAAGATTTAAAAATTCAGCTTGAAAACGATAAGAGGAAAGCGCTGCAATTATTAAAGATTAAAAATATTGGATATTAAAAGTTATTTAAAATACATAATATTTAGTGTAATTTTACTCATTTCTGCTCACAAAGTAAAATCGCAAGACGAACTGTCTGACAGTACAGATACTGATTCATTTGAATATTACGAATCAATCTTTGAAAAAGAAAATACAAAACTTTGGGACACTTCAAAAATTGGAATTATATCGCTTTCACAATCTCGTAGAGAAACATTATGTATAGATTTGATTGATAATGTACATTGTTGTTTTTCGGCTCCTTGCCGAGGAAAAGTAACAAGTAATTTTGGCGGCAGATGGGGAAGACTACATGCCGGAATAGATATAGACCTAGAAACCGGAGACCCTGTTTACGCTGCTTTTGATGGAATTGTAAGACATGCAGGTTGGAATAGGGGCTATGGTTATTATGTAATTATTAGTCATTTTAATGGTTTAGAAACATTGTATGGTCATTTATCAGAGTTAAAAGTCACGCCTTTTCATCCTATAAAATCAGGGCAATTGTTAGGTTTAGGCGGCAATACAGGGCATAGCCGAGGTTCGCATCTTCATTTCGAAATAAGATATTACGGCCGCCCATTAAACCCAAGAATAATTGTAGATTTTGATAATTATTCTCTTAACTCGAACTCGTTGATGGTAGGCAATTATTCAACTTTTTCAACTTCTCACTATTTAAACGAAGCAAAAAGTATTGTAGAAGTTATAAACGACAGTCTATTTGCAAAAAAAGAAGCACAATACGAATTCAAACGTATGCAGTATTTGAAAGAAAAAGAGAGAAAACGTGCATTAGATAAAAAGAAAAAACGAAATTTAAAGAACAAAAATAAAAAGAACAAAGGTTTTCATATTGTGAAAAAAGGTGATACACTTTCATCAATTGCCCGAAAATACAATACTTCGGTTACAAAACTTTGTAAACTAAACCATATTAAAAAAGATGATAAACTCAGTATTGGGAAAAAAATTAAATTGAAATAATGATTTGAAAGTAAATACACTGATTGTAAATTTGCCCCAAAAAAACAGGGGAATTAGCTCAGTTGGCTAGAGCGCTTGCATGGCATGCAAGAGGTCATCGGTTCGAATCCGATATTCTCCACAAAAACCTCTTAAAAGTATATAATTAAAATATTCAAACTTTATTCTATTTCTTTTTGGTATTAACATAAATGTAAAATAAGCGGAAACTTAGAAATGAATTTACATTTGATTCTGAAAGCGATTTTTCTACTTTAGAAAGACCTTGTACGTATCTTATCCCACATCCTAATCCATTATTAAGTTTGTAGCCAACAAATAATGGAATACCAAATTCAAATGAATTAACTTTACTTTTAAAGTCATTAGTGATTTTTTCATTTGAGCCTTGTAGTGTGTATTCGTCTTTTGCACTTACTAATAATCCCGGTTGTAGCCCAAATTCGGCAAAAAAACCATTTTTGTTTTTCATATAAGAAATCATAATTGGTAAATGAACATAAGCTAATTTAACTCTCCCTGAATACATATCTTCGGCATATTTTCCACCTTGAGTGGTATATTTTATCTCTGTTTGCAAATTCATATTTTTATTAATATTCAGAAATTTGCTGCATAATCCAAATTCTAATCCCAATGGGTCTTCATAGCTTCCACCCATTATTTTAGAAGGACCTAATCCAAGAATTACCCATAATGTTTCTATACAGGAAACTTGAGCAACTGAGTTACTGTAAAATCCCATAAGGCTAATAAATAGGAAAATAATAGATTTTTTTTTCATGGCATTTTGTTTCTTAAAATTTTTAATAATAATATTAAACAATTTTAATATTTTTTTTAATATTAAAAAAAAAATTTAAGGTTTTGAAAATGCTTTATTATTTAAAAATGATGTATCAGTAAATGTTTTCAAAAAACTTATTAAATCACTTTTTTCTTTTGTTGTAAGTTTTAAACCGTATTCTTTGCCCGGCTTGGTCATTATGGGGTCTATTGTAGATGATACTTTTACACCAGAGTTATAAAATTCAACAACTTCAGCAAGTGTTTTAAATCTGCCATCGTGCATATAAGGAGCAGAAACTTCAATATTTCTTAAAGTTGGCACTTTAAATTTTCCTTTGTCTAACGGGTTGTGGGTTACTTCGTATCTGCCGAGATTATGTGCTTCAAAAACCGAATCAAGGCCAATATTTCTAAATTGGTTATCAGAAGTAAGTGGGAGAGTGTGGCAATGAAAACAATCCCCTTTTTCTGTAGTGAAAAGTATATATCCATTAAGTTCAGAAGGCGATAAATCTGTTTCTCCTCTTATAAATTTATCAAATTTTGAATTATACGATACTCTTGCTCTGAAAAACTGTGCCAAGGCATAAGCTACATCAGTTTTTGTGATTTTATCAATATTATAAGCTTTTTTAAATAGGTTTTTGTAATCATTGCTGTTGTTTAACTTATTTATATCAGTATTAAAAAAATCTCCAACTTCAAACATCATAATATCTTCAAGGGTTCCAGTAACATGACCGTTCCATAAAAAATTTGTATTCCAAGCAAGGTTAACATGTACAAGTGCATTTGAGGCGTATGTTGTGAAATTGTATTTTTGGTCGTGGCACGATGCACAAGAGCGACCGTCGTTTGATAATATTGGGTCGTAATACAATTTCCTACCGAGTTCAAAACCCTCTACTGTCATAGGATTTAATGGATTTGTATTCATTATTGGGAAGTATTTTGGAACTTCAATTATATAAGGTGTAGTTTTGAATTTATCATTTATTATTGGGTCTTTTTTGCAAGAACTAATAAAAATTGATAATGCCGAAATTAAAAAAAATATATTTTTCATATTATTCTATTTTAAAAAGATCTTTTCCGTTTTGTGCAAGTTTAGACATAGCACCGTCAACTCCCATAGAGTAATTTCCGTCTATATCAAAATCGTAATTTAAAGGGTTTTTAAACCATTCGTTTATGTTCATAATAAGTTTTTTATCAAGAGAATTAGCATTTATGCTGAATGGATGATTAATTTCAATTTTTATCAGGTTTTTGTTTGTGCCTAAGTGCATTGCATAACCATCTTGTTTAGTTCCTGATTTATCAAGAAAATATCCTTCTAATTTTATAAAATGATAACCTCCGCCCATTGCGTCAGGCCAAGCCATATTTATATTTTCTATCGTATTGGGCAAATAATTTGATTGATTTCTTATAGAGTCTAACCCAAGGTAAAAAGTTACAGATTTGTAATCACCGTAGGGTATATTATTTAAAGATATTGTGTTGGTTAATGTTTTTTTTATGTTTACATAAAACACATTGTCGGTGGTGTGCCAAGAGTTGTCATTCTTTTGAAAAGAAAAGCCCGAAAGAAAATATTCAAAATGATTTATGCTGTATTTATTCCCGGCTGCATTGGTATAAATTATGGTATCAGTTTTTAGCGTATCATTATCTATGAAATATTGTAATCCAAATTTGATATTTCCTTTTTTTTCACCAATGGGGTCATCTTTACATGATATAAATATCAAATTACTAATAAGAATTAAGCAGTAAAATATATGTTTCATTGTTTTTCAAAGTTAATGTATTTTATTAATAATAACCATGTTTAAGTAAAATTAATTTTTAAAAAACAGTTTAAAATAAAATAAAGGGTTTAAAAATTTTTTTCTAAGATTTACATCTGCAAACATTAAAGTAAGTACATTTTTAAGTTCATTATTTTTTGAAATTCTCTTTAAAACAAAATTAAATAATTTTTCGTTTCTAATAAGTTTTTGAAGTATTGTACTTATACGTGTTTCGGCTTGGGTTGTTTTAAAATATTTTAAGTCGTATTTTCTTAAAATTGTTGCCGAAAAGTCATCTTTTTCCATTGCTTCTTCAATAGTTTCGGCTGCAAGTTTTCCGCTAAGCATTGCCGAAGCAACACCTTCGCCAGTAAAGGGGTCGATAAGTGATGCTGCATCGCCACACAACAAAAAATTATTTCCGCTTATTTTCATTTTTTTAGATGCAAGAGGTAAACCCCAGCCTTGAAAAGATGTTTGCTGTATTGCACTTTCAAATCTTGGAGCAATTTTAGGGTTAAATTTCAACGTGTTTTCAAACATTTTTTTTAAGTCAATTTTTTTTTCAATTACATTTTGCGAGAGCATACCAACGCCCACATTTGCATTGCCATTTGGTAAAGGAAAAATCCAAAAATATCCTGGCAAATATTCTTTAAGATAAATCAATTCAATATAACCTTCGGGGTTTAGGTTTTTTACATTGCTGAAATATGCTCTAATGCCTGCTGAATAATGATGGTGATCAATTTTGTAATTTGCAAGTTTTCGAGAAATTATTGAATTAGCCCCATCGCAGGCTACAATTACTTTACATTTTTTTTTAAAAGAAATTCCATTGTGTTTAATATCTGCCAAAATACCAGAATTGGTTTTCTCTACATTTGTTAAGGTGCAATTTTGGTACACATGGCAATAATTTTGATTGATTTTATTAAATAAAAAATTGTCAAAATTCAATCTTTTTGCTACAAATCCGGGTGCTTCATCACTTGATATATAGTTGAGTTTAAAGGGAATTTCAACCTTTGTGAAATCTGGAGATACAAAAATTATTCCTTTGCTGGGATTGTATATTTCATTATTATTATAAAGTTCATTTACAAAACTATTATCTAATTTTTTTAAAATATTAAGCACCTTCCCGCTTAAAGCATCGCCACAAATTTTATCGCGTGGAAATTGCTCTTTTTCAATCAAAGTATGTTTTATTTTTTTTAATGATAAAAATAAAGATGTTGTAATTCCAGCCGGTCCGGCACCCGAAATTATAATTTCTGAAAATTCATCATCAGATAACAAGGAATAATTATTTTAAAATTATGATTTTTGAGTAAAACACAGTGTTATCGGTGCAAACCGATTGAATAAAATATACCCCACGGTTTAAACTATCAATTTTAATTTGATGAAAATCTGAATGTGGATTAGAGTTTTCGGTTAATATTGTTTTTCCTGAAATATTTAAAATTTTAAATGAATAAATTTCATTATCATTTTTATTGATATTTAATATATTACCATGGTTTGGATTAGGATAAATTACTGGCATCTTGTTTTTTACAAGTTTTGAAGTATTCGAAATTTCAACTTTTCCTTTAAGTAAATGTATTCCACCACGATTGTTTCCAACAATAATATCTTTTACACCATCTCCATCAATGTCACCAATTGCTGGTTTTGAATCAGCTCCAAAATCGAGGGTATTATATCGCATATAAGAAGAATCAAACAAAATAGTAGTATCTTCAATATATTTTGGCTGGTTGTAAGTTGCAAATTTAAAAACTCTAATTTTACCTTCATTTCCTCCGCAAACCATTTCAAATTTTCCATCATTATTGATATCAGTTATAATTCCCGAAGCATTTCCTATCCAGTAATACTTTGGATTGTGGCTTGTATCGTAATCTGTAACTTCGTTTACTATAAAATTGCCAAGAGTATCGTCAATCAGCGTATATTTAGGAACAGATGAACTTCCTGTGTTTTTATAGTAATTAAAGTTTCCATTAAATTCACCAACTATAATGTCATTCAATCCGTCTTTGTCAAGGTCAATAATTTGAGGTGTACTCCGTTCGCCAACACGAATGTTTTCAAAGTTTTTGGTAGGTGTAGTAAAAGCCCAAGTAGTAGAAGTCCCTATATTTTTGTAATAATATAAACTTCCAAAATAATTACCTGCAAGCATATCAATTTTTGAATCGCCATTTAAATCACCAAAACAAATTGACAAAAATCTGATTGAGTCATAACTCAGCCCCCATAAATCTTCATCTTCGAGCTTAAAAACAGGTTTTTGTGCATTACCAATATTTCTATATAAAATCAGTCTGTCATTATAATTGTTTGTTATTGCATTATCTCCATTTGTTGCAATTATTAAATCTAAATCATTATCATTATCAATATCCTGTAAAACGGGCGAAGTATAAGCCCCATGATCTAAGAATTCATCTGTAAAAAAGTTAGTTTTTTTAAGTTTAAAGTCAGGATATAAATTTGTACCTTCGTTTTTATAAAATAACACTTGTTTGGTTTCTTTTACAGTATAATTATAATCATACTGGTTAGGAGCAATTAAGATATCATTTATACTGTCATTATCAACATCAAGCAAAAATATACCCGGAAATGATTGCAATGAAACTGATGTATTAGATGATGGCCAATTACCATCAACTCCAATAATACTATCATAAGTAAGATTATATTCTTTTTTACCATTTTTAAAAAATTGTATGTTTGTCTTTCCAGCATTTCCTAAAAGTAAATCCATATCACCATCATTATCATTATCAAACCATAATAGGGTAGAACCTCCATTGTGTTTACGATAAATTTTATAACCACATGGATATATCATATATCCCGAAGAACCGGTATCTCTAAAGTTTCCCCAACACCAATCAGCAAGGTCAAAAACAGGTGGGTGAAGAGGTAAATTAAAATCAACAGTCATATTTCTGTAAATAAGAAAATTTCCTTCATTTACTTGATAAGAAAAAATATCAATATCGCCGTCGCCATCCATATCAGCTATAGCTGGAATATTAAAATTATCTGCAGATACAGTGTTGCTGTCAAGCGGAGCAGGATTAAAATTATATGCCATTAATTGAGGTGATATTTGAACAAATGAAACTCTTTTGTCACTTTTTTTAGTAATATTTTTAAATAAAGTAGCCTTAAAATTTATTTTAGTCCAAAGGTCTTCTTTTCCATCTTTGTCATAATCAACAAGCAAAAACCATGTGTCATACATTTTAGGAAAACAACTAACATATTCAGGGCTGTAAATATATTTGCTAATGTCATTTCCACCTTTATTAATAAATGGTAAAATCATACCTCCAGACCTATCATGAATTACAAGGTCTTTTAACCCATCATTATTAATATCTAATTTTTGGAATTGAGGTTGATTTAATCCGCCAATCAAAGCTTTATTAATAGTATCACCATTTTTTGTTAAAAAAATAGGGGAATAATCCAACTTAAAAGAAACCTTATTGTTTTGGGCTAACGAAAAACAAGATAAAGTTAAAACGAAAATTAATAATATATTTTTTTGCATTTCACGTTACACAAGATACAAATGTATCTAAGAAAGTTGCAGTAAAAAATTATTTTTCAATTAATCTTATAAATTCGCTTCTTGTATCCATATCGAGAAATTTTCCAAAAAGAGCTGATGTTGTTGTTATACTTGTATCATCTTTTATCCCCCTGCTCGAAACGCATAAATGTTTAGCTTCAATAACAACCGCAACATCTTCTGTATTCAATGAATCTCTTAATTCATTTGCAATTTGAATTGTCATTCTTTCTTGTACTTGAGGGCGTCTTGCAAAATAATCAACAATTCTATTTAATTTAGATAATCCTACCACTTCTCCATTTGAAATGTAACCAACATGAGCTTTTCCCATAAAAGGAACAAAATGGTGTTCGCAATTACTATAAAAAGAAATATCTTTCTCTATTACCATTTGTTTATAATTATATCTATTTTTAAATAATGTTAATTTTGGCTTATTTTCAGGATTCAATCCACTGAAAAATTCTTTTACATACATCTTAGCTACTCTATTAGGAGTGTCTTTTAAACTATCATCTTTCAAATCTAAACCTAAAATATTCATAATTTCTGAAAAATGTTTAGCTATTAATTTCATTTTTGTTTTATCATCCATTGCGAAAGCATCGATTCTAAGTGGAGTTTTAGAAGAGTAATTTGACTCGTCAAAAAATAAATTTGATAAATTTTTAGTCTTAATATAAGACAGAGTTTCACTATGTTTCATATAAAATTATTTGAAAATTAAAAGAAAAATTATTATGAGTTTTAAATATTAATATTCTGAAATTTAATGTATTGGTAATTTTTAGAATGATATTTTCAATATTTAATCCATTTACTGATTTATGAACTAAAATAGTAAAATAAAATATTATAGTTTTTATTAAAAAAATAAACATATCAAAAATTAGGTATTAAAACAATAATACAAATATAATTTTTAAAATTTAATTCTATTTATAAAAAAGTTATTCACTTATTAGATTTTATGTTGAAAATATAAAATGTTTAAAAAATATTGTAAAATATTAAACAAAAATTTGGATAATAAAATATAATTATATAAGTTTGTCAAAGAAAATAATAAAAATATTAAACAATGACAACAATAGAATTTAGCAAACTAATTAATAACGAGACTACTACTCTTAAAAATTATGCTTTAATATTAACAAAAAATATTGAAGATGCAAATGATTTGGTTCAAGAAACAATGCTCAAAGCATTTACTTATAGAAACAAATTTGCTTGTGGTACTAATCTTAAAGGTTGGTTGTATATTATAATGAAAAATTCATTTATAAATAATTATCGGCGATTAATTAAGAGGAATACTGTTATTGATAGCTCAGATAATTTATATTTAATAGAAAATTCAAATATAACTGATATAAATAAAGGTGAAGCTAACTTTTTAAAAAAGGATATTGATTCAGCAATAAATTTGCTCCCCGAAGATTTGAGATTAACTTTTTCATTAAATGTAGATGGTTTTAAATATCATGAAATAGCAGAGATGCTTGATATTCCTATTGGAACAGTTAAAACT
Organism: Bacteroidota bacterium; assembly: GCA_013359235.1. Taxonomy (GTDB): domain Bacteria; phylum Bacteroidota; class Bacteroidia; order NS11-12g; family UBA9320; genus JABWCE01. The sequence goes on along the minus strand of JABWCE010000001.1, from coordinate 75,545 downwards.
AGGATTTTTGTAGCAAAACGCAAATTGAGAAAAATGTTATTTAATTATGGTGTAAATTTTGGATTATTAAATTAATTAATTTCTGTAACTCCTCCACTTACAACATACTTCATTATTTCCGTTGAATTTGCTTTAATTGGTATAATATTTTTTTTATTTACAATAAAATGATTTCCTGAAAAATTATACGAATGTGGAAAATATACTCCTAAAAATTCCCCATCTAATTCATTTTTTGATAAAATTTTTAAATCTTTTGATGTTATAAAACCAATTTTCATTAAACCAGTTTCATTCATTTTAACTAAAACAGGTTCTTTGAATTTTTTTTTATCGCCTACAAATGCTTCGAGCATATCTTTAATGCTGGAATATATAAATTTTATACCTGGAGTTTTTCCAATTAAGCCTTCAAACCAATTGAATAATGGTTGAGAAATAAGTTTTGAACCTAAATACCCTATAATTGTTACTGATATTAAAATAATAAGAATACCTAATCCTGGAATTGTCATTGGTAAAATTTTATCTAATGATTCAAAAAGCCACTTTATTATATAAAATGTTAAAACTATTGGTGCTATGAAAATTAAACCTTTTAAGAAATATCCTACTATTGCAGATAATATTCTTTTGATAATTGAATTTGTCATTTTTTAATAAAATTATTACAAAGGTATCAAAGAAAATTTTGATTGTCTTTTAATAATTTATATGTTTCTAGTTTTTTATTTGGTTTAAAATTATTCTGAAAATTGTACCTTTATTTATTGTTGATTCTTTAACAAAAATATGTCCTTTATGATAATTGTCTATTATTCTTTTTACGAATGAAAGCCCCAAACCCCAACCTCTTTTTTTGGTTGTGTATCCTGGTTTAAATACAGATTTAAATCTATTTGAAGGAATTCCTTTTCCGGTATCAATTACATCAATAATTACTGTTTTTTGTTTTTGTTTAATATGATATGTAATAACACCAACACCATTCATAGCATCTATTGAATTTTTTGTTAAATTTTCTATTGCCCATGCAAATAGGTATTTATTTAATTCTACCAATATGCCTGGTTTTAATTCGTTTATTATTTTAAACTCAATTTGCTTTGATGTTCTTGGTTTTAAATATGATATTGAATTTAATATTTCTCCTATAATATCAGTTGGTTCAAGTATTGGTTCTGAACCAATTTTAGAAAATCTTTCAGTTATTACTGATAATCTTTTTACATCATTTTCAATTTCTTTTACAATTGCAATATCGTTTTGTGGTTTTGATTTCAATATTTCAATCCAGGCAATAAGCGATGATATTGGTGTACCAAGCTGGTGAGCGGTTTCTTTGCTCATTCCAACCCAAACAAGATTTTGTTCTGATTTACGTGAATAACTGAAAGCCATATAACTCATTATCAAAAAAAATGTAATTATAAGTAGTTGAATTAAAGGATAGTATTTTATTTGTGTTAAAAGTTTTGAATTTTTGTAATAAACTTTAACTTTTTGCCCCTCAAAATAATTTAAAACTATTGGCTCGTGTTGTTCTTTCATATTTTCGAGTTGGTTTACCAAATAATTATTGTCTTTTTCTGCTTTTAAAGAATCAAGATTTCGCCAACTTGTAATATTGTTCATTTCATCAGTTAAAATTACAGGAATTGAAGTGTTTTGACTTACAATTTCAAGGATAAATGTCATATCTGTAGAAAAATCGCTGGTAGCGAGTTGTTCGGTAGCTTTTGCCCAATTTTTTATTTTTAATTCTTCTTCTTTAGCAAGTTTCTTTGAAAGTTTATTAGTGTATAACAACGATGAAACCCCTATTAATACTGCAAAAATCAACAGTATTGGTTTTACTATTCTAGTAAAGCGAAACGTATTCATTTTTTTTCAAAAATAATAGATTAATTTTCTTTTATAATTTTAACTAATTTTACAGACTTAATAAAGTGTTTTTGATGTTTTCTGATGTTTAATTGTAACAAAGAACAATTTTATTTTTTAGTATCGGCATTTTGTAGTAGAATATTAAATTTTAATGCTCGCAAAACGAAAATAGATTCAATTCTTGTAATTAAATTAGATGAAATTGGGGATATGGTTTATTCATTGCACGTTTTCAGTTATCTTGAAAAAATTTATCCAAATGTGCCGATTTCATTGCTTTGCAAGCCTTTTGTTTTGCCTTTAGTCAAAAATATTTCTTCAATAAAAAACATATTTCACGAAATGCCATTTGATAAAAAATATTCAATTATTATTGAACTTAGAGGCAATTGGCAAACTTTATTTTATGCTTTCAAAAATAGACCCCTAATAAGGCTGGATAGAGGAACTGTGAGAATTTCAAATAAATTAAAGGGATTGAAAAAACACGAAATTTATACAAATTTTGATATTATTAAACCTTTGTTACCTAATGATGAGCCTTTAATTTTTCCTCAGATTACAATTGATGAAAAATCAGTATATGAAACTGACGGTTTTATAAGTAAAAATAATTTAAAAAAATTTGCAATTTTACATTGCGGGGCAAGGAGAATTTTAAGACAATGGCCAACAAAAAACTTTGCTCTAATTGCTAAATTACTTTCGACTAAATACAATTTGAAAATAGTATTTGCCGGCATAGAGGAAGATGAAAAAATAATTGATGAAATAATATACTTTAGCAATGTTGATTCAATAAAATGTATAAAAAACTTTTCACTTTTGAATTTTGCCTATTTAGTAAAAAAAGCCGAACTATATATTGGTAATGAAAGTGGTCCATTGCACATTGCTGCTGTAATGAATACACCTTTGATTGGAATTTATGGACCGGGTATAAAAGATATTTTTTATCCAATTGGCAATAAATCTAAGGTTGTTCATCATATTTTAGATTGTAATCCTTGCGACCAGATACATTGTGTAAGACCAGATAATCCCTGTATAAACCTTGTTACTGTTGACGAGGTTATTTCTGAAATTGAAAATTTAATTGGAAAAAGTAATTAGAAATACAATAATTTTAGGATTAATATTTAGTGAAATTTGCCTAATTGCTTGTAATTTTACAAACTCACATTTTAAGCAAAGTAAATTGAAAACAGAAATTGAAAGTAATTTTGATACAGCAACTTTTGCAGGAGGCTGTTTTTGGTGTGTTGAAGCTATTTTTACAGAACTAAAAGGGGTTAAAAATGTTCAATCAGGTTATACAGGTGGAAATACTCCTAACCCGAGTTATGAAGAAGTTTGCAGTGGCAAAACAGGTCATGCCGAAGCTATTCAAATTGTTTTCGATTCTCAATTTGTTTCATTTACTGATTTATTAGAGGTTTTTTGGCAAACACACGATCCTACAACTCTAAACAGACAAGGCGAAGATGTAGGTACACAATATAGAAGTGCAGTTTTTTACCATAATGAAATTCAAAAAATTGAAGCTGAAAATTTTAAAAATAAATTAATAGCCAATAAAATATTCGAAAATGAAATAGTAACACAAATTGTAAAGGCTGATGTTTTTTATAAAGCTGAAAATTACCATCAAAATTACTATTCTATAAATAGCTCCAAGCCTTATTGTGCCTTAGTTATAAAGCCAAAACTCGATAAGTTCAGGAAACAATTTAAAGATAAAATAAAGTAAAATATGTTTGAAAATTATAAACCAACAGTAGTAGAAAGATTTTTAAAATATGTAAAAATTGATACACAGTCTGACCCCGATTCTGAAACATGTCCTTCGACCGAAAAACAAAAAAATCTGGGGAAATTACTAGTAAACGAATTGCTCGATATTGGAATTTACGATGCACATATTGATGGTCATGGTTATGTTTATGCCACAATTCCTTCAAATACCGAAAAAAACGTACCCGTTATTTGTTTTTGTTCTCATTTAGATACATCGCCCGATTGCAGTGGAAAAGACGTTAATCCTGTGATACATAAAAATTACGATGGGAGTATAATAAAATTTGAAAAAGACACAGCAATTGAGTTAAACCCAAACGAACATCCCGAGCTTAAAAACAAAATTGGCAATGATATAATTACAGCCGATGGCACTACATTATTGGGTGCTGATAATAAAGCCGGTCTTGCTGAAATTATAGATGCAATGAATTTTTTAATGAAAAACAAACAAATTAAACATGGTAAAATAAGATTACTTTTTACCCCCGATGAAGAAATTGGAAGAGGAGTTGATTTTGTAAACATGGAAAAACTCGGAGCTAAATACGGATATACTATTGATGGCGAAACGCTTGGTCATATTGAAAACGAAACATTTAGTGCAGATGGCGCTACATTAAAAATAAAAGGAGTTTCAATGCACCCAGGCTTTGCAAAAAACAAAATGCAGAGTGCAATAAAAATAGCATCAGAAATTATTAACTCTCTACCAAAAAATTCATGTTCGCCCGAAACAACCGAAGGTAAAGAAGGATTCATTCATCCTTTAAGCATAGGCGGAACTGTTGAAGAAACAATTGTGAAATTTATTATAAGAGGATTTGATTTAGATACTCTTAAAAAAAATACAGAAATAATAAAAAACACTGCAACAGATGTTTTGAGAAATTATCCAAAATCATCATTTAGCTTAAATATTACCGAGCAATATAGAAACATGAAAGAAGTACTTGACAAATATCCTCAAGTAGTTGATTATGCTCTTGAAGCTGTGAGCCAGGCTGGAATAAAACCTGAAATTGAAAGTATTAGAGGTGGCACCGATGGTTCGCGTTTGTCTTTTATGGGGTTGCCCTGTCCAAATGTTTTTACCGGAGGTCATGCTTTTCACTCAAAAATTGAATGGATATCAATTCAAGACATGTACAAAGCGGTAGAAACAATAGTAAATATTTGCAAAATTTGGGAGCAAAAAAGTTAAAATATAAAATTATACATTTGTTTATACTTTAAAAAATTTATAAAATATGGAATTCAAAATTAATTTTATTGCAATTGGAGTGGCTGTAATTGCCAACTTTGTACTTGGTTATTTGTGGTACACACCACTTTTTGGAAAAGTTTGGGGTAAAGAAATGGGTTACGACCCAAATATGAAACCTTCACAAAAAGAATTTGTAAAAGGCATTTTCTATATGCTTTTGGGCAATTTTTTATGTGCATGGGTTCTTGCTCATAATATTACTGCATGGCAATTTGTACCTGATGTAAAAGAAATGGGAAAAATTTCTAATGCCATGAGTTCTGCAATTTTTACATGGCTTGGATTTTATTTTCCTGTACATTTAGGTTCTACAGTTTGGGAACAAAAGTCATGGAAACTTGTAGGAATAAATGCAGGTTATCATTTAGCTTCTCTTTTGCTTTTATCATTTATAATCACTTTCTGTAATTAAAATTCACATTTTTTCTGTAAACAATTCATAAATATTTATTTTATATTTCTGCTTTGTAAGATTTCAATAATATTGTTTATAAACATTGAAAAGAAAAATCAAATACTATCGCTTGCTTTGGTTAAAATATGATTTGCCGGCAGGTATATCAGTTTTTTTTGTAGCTCTTCCGCTTTGTTTAGGTATTGCTTTGGCTTCTGAAGCTCCTTTATATTCAGGTATTTTATCGGGTATTATTGGAGGTGTAGTTGTATCATTAATCAGCGGTTCGCAGCTTTCAGTTTCGGGCCCAGCAGCAGGTTTAACAACATTAGTTATTTCAGCTATTTTTACACTTGGCAATTTTGAATTGTTTTTATTATCAGTAGCTATTGCAGGGCTGTTTCAATTGTTTTTAGGAATTTTTAAATTAGGTAGTTTAGCTTATTATTTTCCTTCTTCTGTTATAAAGGGAATGTTAGCGGCTATTGGAATAATTTTGATTTTAAAGCAAATTCCGATTGCACTTGGATATGATAAACCTAATTTTTGGGAAAATGGAATGTTGAATATTTTTGAATCAAAAAATTTTATCGGCAATGTTATAGACCTCAATAAGCAATTTACAAGAGGAACAATTTTAATTTCGATTGCTTCACTTGTGATTTTAATTATTTTTAATTCAAAAATTTTAAAAAAATTTAAAGTAATTCCTTCGTCGCTTATTGTTGTTGTATTTGGAATTATAATCAATATAATTTTAGTAAATATTACAAGCAATTATTTTAATAATTATTCATTAAAACAAACCCAACTTGTAAATATCAGTCCTGATATTTTTAATCAAATCCAATTACCCAGTTTTAGCCGAATTTTTGAAAACAAAATGATTTGGAAATATGGAATAATGATAGGGCTTTTGGCTACATTAGAAACGTTACTTTGCGTAGAAGCTATAGACAAACTCGATAAAAGAAATCGAATTACACCAGCAAACCGCGAACTTGTTGCACAAGGTATTGGCAATATGCTTTGTGGAATTTTAGGTGCAATACCAATTACTGCTGTAGTAGTAAGAGGTGCTGCAAATGTAGATGCAGGTGCAAGAAGCAAAATGGCGGCTTTTACACATGGTTTACTGCTTTTGCTCTCTGTTTTGTTTCTTACTTTTTTTATAAATAAAATACCATTTGCATCCTTGTCTTCAATATTAATTATTACAGGTTATAATCTTTCAAAACCTAAATTGTTTTACAATATGTGGAGCCTTGGATTAAAACAATTTCTGCCATTTATTATAACTATTATTGGAGTTTTAACCACCGATTTACTAATTGGAGTAAGTATTGGCTTGCTTATTTCTATTTATTATATTGTAAGAAATAATTTTAAGGCTGAATATGAAATATCAAATGCAAATATTGATGGAGAATATTTTGAATGTATAAAACTGAATACAAATGTTACATTTCTGAACAAAGTAAATTTAAGAAAGATATTAGACAAAGTGCCCGAAAACAGTTCATTTGCCATAGATGGAAGCAATTCAAAATTTATTGATTACGACATTCTTGAAATAATCAGTGAATTTGAAAACAAAGCAAAATATAAAAATATAAAGCTAAAACTTATAGGAATTGAAAAAGTAAACATAAATGCTATCCATTAGCATTTTTATTTGTTTAAGCTAATTATCCAGTTTGCAATTTGCTCAAGTTCTTTTTTAGGAACATTTTTTAATGGAGCCATTGGCGGATAGCCTGGCCAATGTGATGGTTGAGGATTTTCAACCAAATTTATAATTTGCTTTACTGTGTATTTTTTCTTTGCAATTGCTGTAAATGGAGGACCAACCAATCTTTCGTTTAAGCTATGACATGTTAAACATGTGTTTTTTGAAAGCAGAGCCTTAATGTTTGATGGCATTGAAGGTGTTTTGGGTCCTTTTGCATTTTTGAACCCAGCAATAAAAATAACAGATACAAATAAGATTAAAATTGATTTTATTTTTCTATTTTGGTACATATTCTTTAACTTTATGTTTTATTGGCGGAACAGACATTAGGTATGTGTAAATTGATTTTATATCATTGTCAGACATTAAAGGAAATGCAAGCATTGGAAATCTTGAATTTCTCCCGTTTTTTCTAACCCCATTTCGCATCATTTTTGTAAAATCTTCAAGGGTCCAGTTTCCTATACCTGTCTCTTTGTGTGGGGTAATATTTCTTGAATATACTTTCTTTTTATCCATATCAGCCATTTTTGCCCCACCGGCATTGTATTTTTTAGTTTTTCTTGGGTTTTCAAAATTTACTTTCATTGTTCCCGAGTGGCACTCAAAACAACGATAAACTGCATCTGTAAGGTATTTGCCATATTCCATTGTATTATTAGTATCAGGGTTTTCAATACGAGATTGTGGTATTTTTCCAGCTTTGACTGATTTTGCCCACATTCTTCCAACAAATTTTAACTTTAGTTTTCCTAAATTCTGTTCAGATGCTTGTACAGCATAATCAGCAGATTGCAGAAAATCTATTATACCTTCTACATCATCGTCAGACATCAAAGGAAAATACGGCATTAAAGGAAATGATCTTTTTCCATCGCTTTTAATTCCGGTTCTGAGCAATATTCTGAGTTGTTCTCTTGTATATTTTCCTATACCATTTTCTACACTGTTTGTAATATTAGGAGCTATAATTTTTCCTACCATACCGGGCATTTCTTTCATGTGTTTGCCTGCCAATTTACCATCTTCGCTGCCATGGCACCCTGCACATAGTCCAAGCACAATTTTTCTACCGTTTTTCATTCTTTGTTCTGCATTAAGGTTGTTTGAATTACTGGTTTTGCGATAATTGAATGACAGCAATAAAACGCTTGCCATTATTAATAAAAATACAACTGAAATAAAATTTTTAATTTTCATAAACAAATTTTTTAAATTAGAATTAAATAAATATAAAACAAATGTAAATGGATTTTTAAAAAAACAAAAAAAATCTTTAAATTTTACAAAAATTAAACCTTTGATTTTGACTTTTTATACAAAAAATACCATAAAAATGAGGAAATTATTATAAGCAAAATTGCAATAAACTGCGAATAACTTATGGCATTATCAAAAATAAAACCTCTGTTTTCATCGCCCCTGAAGTTTTCAACTACAATTCTGCCAAAAGCATATAAAATTATATAAACAATAAAAAGTTGTCCCGAAAATTTCTGCTTTTTTGAAACAAAGTATATTACGATTAAAGTAATTAGATTTACAGCAATATCATAGAGTTGAGTAGGGTAGAGGGGGACGTTTTTTGGATTGGCTGCCGATAAAGGGTTTGAAAAAACAACACCCATAAAATTTTTACAAACCTTACCATGGCAGCACCCCGCCATAAAACACCCTAACCTTCCAAATGAATGCAAAATGGGGGCTCCCCATGCCATTCCATCAAAAAATTTGAGTACAGGAATTTTATTTTTTCGCAACCAAAATATTATTGTAGGTATTACCAACAACATTGAACCGTAAAAAACAAAACCATTTCCTAAGTTTTCTAATATTTCTGATGGATTATTTATGTATTTTGAAGGTTTTTCGAGGAAATAAAGCAATTTGCCACCTACAAAAGCAGCCAAAAAACTCCATAAATATAATCCTGATAAATTATCTCTGTTTATTCCTATATTTTTAGTTTTTTTTAATACTATATAATACGAAGCTATTATCCCCAAACCTATAAAAAGACCATACGAATAAATTGAAATATAATCTGGCAACAGAAATTTAAAAAATTCAGGAGTTTTAAATTTAAAAATTATTGGAAACATTGCTTTTTATGGTGCTGGCGGTACACAAGGATTGCATTTTAAAAGCGATATCAATGTAAATTCATTCTGATTTTCACTCAGATTTACTGAAATGAGGTTTTCATTCAAAAAACTTTTGTAACAGTTAAAATATTGTTTGTCGTTTGTCTCGGCATCTTTGTAAAATGAAATTGGTGTATATAAATTCACATAAATTGTAGGTGCAATATTTTCAGGTATTAGAACTGTACCTATAGAATCAGTAATTAATACCAAAGGTTTTGATTCAACATTTTTGCTAAGAAAAATTTCAATTTCTTTGTTTTTTAATGATTTTAAAACTGATAATTCGTTTAAAATTGCATCAGGTGGTGCTGCACCTCCACAATATTCTTCGGTATATGATATTTTAATCTTTTTAAAACTTGCAGTTTTTTGATTTTTGCCTAAACGACAATTTGTAAAAAATACAACAATTGTAAAAAAGATAATGAATTTTGAATGTTTCATTTTGTTGTCAATAATATAAAAACTCTGTTAATACAGCAAAATAATGTTAATTTTATGATTTTATTACTAATTAACTTTGAATAAACTTTTATAAAGATTATGCTTAAAAATATATTATGGTTATTTATTATAAGTTTGTGTATTTCAAAAGTTGAGGCACAAACCAAAGTTACATTTAGGGTAAATATGAAATACGAAGTAGTTTCGCCTGATGGTGTGCATGTTCCCGGAAATTTTCAAACCGCTGCAGGTATGCCGGGTGATTGGGACCCGAGTGATTCTCTTATTGAAGCTAAAGACCCTGATAATGATAAAATATACGAACTTACTGTATTTATACCGCCCGGAAATTATGAGTATATGTATGTAAACAGCAATAGTTGGATAGAAGGAAGCGAAATTGTGCCCGAAAACTGTAAAAAAACAGGAACAGATTTTAGAGAATTAATTGTAGGAACAAATGACTTAGTGTTAAACGTGGTTTGTTTTTCATCTTGTAATAATTGTCCTGCCTTTTTAGAGAGAAACGTTACATTGCTTGTAGTTGACACAAATAAGAGAGTAAAAAATGTAAAGTTAAAAGGCAGTATGAGTGATTGGAATTTTTTCAATGCACACGATGATGGGTTGAATGGTGACAAAAAAGCAAACGACTATATTTTTACCGCAGTTTATAAAATTAAAAAGGGTACTTATCAATGGAATGGGGTAGCAGACAGTTTTGAACTTATAAAAAATAAAAACCTTTGGTTTACAGTTGACAGTGCAGGTCACATCAAAGGCGATACTGTATATGGAATTAAAAAACTTGGTGCTTTGATTGATGTAACTTTTAATATAGATATGTCAAAAGAAAAAATCTCAAATGATGGGGTTTATATTTCGGGTGATTTTCTTGAAATGTTGCCAAATCCTATTAAAAATTGGACAAGAGATACATTAAAACTTCTGCCAAGAATAGGCGATAGTTTAATTTATACGGCAAAAGTAAAAATGTATGCTTCAAAATTTGCATGGAAAGTATGGAATGGCAACAATAAAATTAAACTTGATTCATTTGCCGAAAATTTTAATTTTACTTCGTCAGGTTGCGGTGAGCCTGATGGGAAAGGCGGTCATAATCGAATTTCAGATATTGCAGGTTTTAAAAGTGCTGTAATTCTAAAAACGTATGTTTTCAATTCGTGTAATGTAAGTGCAAATGTATTTCAGCAAAAAACCAATACATTTATTATTTATCCTAATCCGGCAAAAGATGTTATTTGGGTTAAAGATATTGAAAATTTATTTTCAAGTTTAAGAATTTTTATTTTTGATATTTATGGTAGAAAACTTAAAACCATTGATGGTAGAGGTTATCTATCAATAAATATTTCAGATTTTTCAGAAGGCTTATACTATTTAAAAATTGAAAATTTGAATGGAGAGATAAGTTCTTCATATCAAATTAAAATATGCAGATAGCCTATTTTTCTATTCTTTTACAAATTTATAACCGCAATTATTTACCAATATCCAATATAGACCGGATGGAAAATCAAAATCAATTTTTAACGATTTTTCAATAGTTTTTGTGTCGTAAATTAAAACCCCTCTATTATCAAATATCTTGATTTCGTTATTGAATAGAGTATTTTTTAAATTTAAAAAAATTGTATTGCCTTTTACAGGGTTAGGGAAAAAAACAAAACCATTTTTTGATAAATTATCAAAACTATTACTACCATTTACTTTAATGCTGAAAGTATTTATTGAATCTGCTCTGAAAATAGGGAAACCTAATACTTTAGCATAAAAACCAATAATAATGTTCAATGTGAAATTTCCGGATTTTGTAGGTACACCGTTAATTAATGCACAACCTACTTCTTCGGGAGTGTATGATTTTGATGCTTTATTTAGTTGAAAAGACAAACCAGGAGGCATATTTTTTACATTTACAATTACTGCAGAGTCAACAATAGCAGTTTGATCAGAACCAAAAACATTAACCACAGTATCTTTAAATATTTTAAAATTTATAGTTTGCTCATAAGCCACGTTAAGTTGTGCATCGGGCAAAGTTTTAGGGTAAAAACCAGCTTTATGTATTGAAGTATCGGGAGTGCATTGAGCAAATATTTTTGTCACGCATAAAAAAAATAGTGAAAATATTGAAATTATTTTAGTCATTTGAATCATTATTTATGAAGTACAATTTTAATATTATTAATAGTAGATGCCAAATTTTTGTTCTAATCATAAATATATTTCTGGCTAAATCAGCAATTTCTCAAAACACAATAAATGGTACAGTAGTAGATATTACAAGTTTAAAAGGATTATCAAATGTTTCGGTTAAAAATATTTCAAAAATTGAAGGAACTGTTACAGATACTTTTGGAAATTTTGCTCTCATTTGCACAAAAGGAGATTTATTAGAATTCAGTAAAACGGGATATTTAACACTCAAATTCAAATATCAAGGAAAATCGCCTCTTGACATAAAACTTGAGCAAGAAATTATAAGCCTCGAAGAAGTATTTATTTCAGCTTCAAAAGTTGATCAATCTGTTAAAAACACTTCGGTTTCGGTAGAGGTTATAAAACCTTACATTATAAACAATAAAATTCCATCAACTGCCGAAAACACAGTTGACCAAATACCTGGAGTGATGGCTATAAACGGACAAGTAGTTATAAGAAGCGGTAGCGGTTGGAGCTATGGAGCCGGAAGCCGTGTAGCTGTTTTGTTAGATGGTATGCTTGTAATGTCAGGCGATGCAGGCCAGGTTCAGTGGTCGTTTATTCCACTCGAAAATGTTGAAAGTATTGAGGTAATAAAAGGAGCCTCATCAGTACTATTTGGCTCATCAGCATTGAATGGAGTAATTAATATTAGAACAAAAATGCCTGTAATTAATAAAAAAATTGAAAATAATGCTTCTGTATTTTATGGAATATATGATAATTTCAGCCAAAACTATACATATTTAAAAGGCAGTAAAATTCTTGGAACTATTGGTATTAGAGCATTTCAAATGCAAAGAATAAACAAAAATTCATATTTTGTTAGATTAAATTATTTTAATGATGCAGGTTATAGAATGAGTGACAACGACAATCGAATACAATTTGGTGCAAAATATCAGCGAGATTTAAAGAAAATAAACGGTTTTGCAGGAGTAAATATTAATTTGCACAATGGCAAAAGCGAATCGTTTTTACTTTGGGAAAGCAATAAATTACCTTATACTTCGCTTGATAGCCAGCATACCAAAAATAGAACTTTTAAGCTAAATATAGACCCATATTTATACTTTTATTTCAAAGGCTGGAAAAATGTTTTACAACTAAGATATTTTCAGTTAAACAATGAAGTAGTGCAGGATACTTCAAAAAACGATCAAAGCAATTTTTCGAAAACTATTTACTGTGAATACCATTTGTCAAAAAAAATTAAAACATATTTTAATTCTACTTTTGGTGTAGTAGCTTCATTCACCCAAACCGAATCTCCATTATATCAAGGTAATCAGCAATCAGAAAACAGAGCTGCATTTGCTCAACTCAATTTTTCGAAAGGTATATTGAGTTTTGATGTGGGTTTAAGATATGAATTTTACAGGCTTAATAATTACATTGAATCAAAACCTGTTGTAAGGAGCGGTATGAGTATAAAAGTTGCAAAAGCTACATTTTTAAGAGCATCGTATGGGCAAGGGTACCGTTTTCCTACAATTGCCGAAACATTCGTTCTCACTTCTGCCGGTCCTGTAAAAATTTTTCCAAATAACAATCTAAAATCTGAAACAGGTTGGAGTTCTGAAATTGGTGTAAAACAAGGAATTAAAATAGGAAAAATTAGCGGGATAGCCGATATCGCATTTTTTTTAATGCAATACGATAGAATGATGGAATTTACCTTTGGTATATGGGAAAAACAAAATTTACAAAACCCAATTGGCGCCGGGTTTAAATCTGTAAATGTTGCTGATGCTCAAATATCGGGCGTTGATTTTACAATTACCGGTGCTGCAATTTTGAAAAAAAGTTCATTGAAATTTATTGGAGGATACACATTTTCTGATGCTTTAGCCCTTAAACCGAATTTAGCTTTTGCGCATGATATTTATAATAACGAACTCACCTATACTAATACAAGCAGCAATCCATCCGTAAATTTTTTGAAATACCGTCCTAAACATCTTGTGAGGTTAGATTTGCAATACGATATTAAAAGTTTTGAATTTGGTGCAAGTTATCGTTATAATAGCCCAATTAAAAATATAGATAAAGCATTTATAACTTTCCCTATTTCTGCTTTAGTACCAGGAATTGAAGATTTTAGGCAAATGGGAGATAAAGGAGATTATATTTTTGATGTAAGAGCAGGAAAAAAAATAAAAAATTTTAAAATTTTATTTACAATTAATAATTTATTTAACAGAGTGTATATGACACGACCTTGCGATGTGAGACCTCCCAGAAATATTACCATTCTGCTAAGTTGGAAAATGTAAAACAGTATATGTTTTTTTTTGTTTTAATGAAGCACATTATACAATTATTAAAAAAAAAATTACAAAATTTTCACTTTTGTTATAATTATCACAACATGTTATTTTTTTTAAATATTATTTCGAAAACTTTTTATTTTAAATGCTAAAACAAATTTTGTACTTATTTACTAAAAAACTCAAAAAAAATGTTAAATTGTAACACATGCCCCGTTTACCAAAATTGCTTTTCTTATTTTGTTAAGAGCCGCGATTCTGAAATTTTTGATAAAGAAGTAAAAAAACTTCAATTCAAAAAAAACTCGCTAATATATTCAAACGGACAGTTTGCCGAAAATATATACATGATTATTAGTGGTGAGGTAAGGCTGCTAAAAGAAGATGATTTGCCATATCCTGTTACTATGTATATTGCCCATCCGGGTGAATTTATTGGTGTGGCAGCAATGGCTATAAAAAACTATTTTACTACTGCAACTGCCCTGTCTGATTCTACAATTTGTGTATTTAACCGTTATGTAATAAGCGAAATTTTGAATAAAAGCAGTGAAAATAATCAATTGTTTATTCGTTCATTGTTTAACCAAATAAAAAACATTAGCGATTTTTCTGTTGCAATGGTAACAGGAATATCATTATCAAAAGTTGCAAAAGCACTTATGATTCTTAAAAACAAAGATGATAAAATTTTTATAACTAAAGAAGAAATTGCATCTATGATAGGTTCTACACGCGAAACCGTATCAAGAACAATAAATAAATTAAAAAGAGAAGGTATTTTAAATATTAATAGAAAAACAATTACGATAATAGACAAAGAAAAATTATTAGAACTATCAAAAGAAACAAGAAAAAATTAAGGTTTTATTTATAAATTAAAACTTATAGCCTTTCAAAGATTTTTGTAATTGCAATAGTTTATTCATTATTTACCATTAAAAATACTTTAAATTTGCTTTATGATTAAAAACTTAATTACTGCTTTAATAATACTTATGTCTGGCTTTTTGTATGGTCAGCAATCAGAATGTAGCAAGTACAAATCAAAAATAATTTTTAATAAAAATTCAGTTTATACAGATATACGAGAATTTGATTATGATGTAAAATATGTAAAACTCGATTTAAAACTTACAAATAAAAATCAATTTATTTCGGGTAATGTTTTTACAAAAGCAGTTGTAGTTTCTGCAAGTTTTGACAATTGGATTTTTGAACTTCATACAAATTTTACCATAGATTCAATTAAGTCTGATAGTAAAAAGTTATCATTTACACGAAATGGAAATTATATAACCGTAAAACTTGATAAAACATATACAAAAGGCAATATTGTAGATTTAAACGTATATTATTACGGATTTTCGCCATCTGGAGGTTTTTTTAACGGATATAGCAGTGCAGAAAGTCCAACATGGAGTACACGGGCTTCTTGGTCGCTTAGCGAGCCGTTTAATGCTCATCAATGGTGGCCCAGCAAGCAAGTTTTAACTGATAAAATTGATAGCAGCGATGTTTGGATAACCTGTGATACTTCGCAAATGGGCGGATCAAATGGTTTGTTGCAAAAAATTGTAAAATTTGATACCCTACACCGCTTTGAGTGGAAAAACCGTTCGCCAATTGCATATTATTTGATAAGCGTAGCAGTAAGCAATTACATTGAATATTCGTTTGATGTTATAATACCTGGAATTGCTGCTCCCGTTTTAGTTCAAAATTTAATTTATCGTAATCCCCAAACCCTTCAAAATTTTAAAAATGAAATTGACAAAACAGGTGACTTGTTAAAATTTTTCTCTGAAAAGTATGGTGTTTATCCATTTTTTAAAGAAAAATATGGTCATTGTATGGCTCCATTTGGAGGAGGAATGGAACATCAAACAATGACTACATTAGGAACTTTCAATACAAGTTTAACGGCACACGAACTTGCTCACCAATGGTTTGGCGATAATGTGACTTGCAAAACCTGGAAAGATATATGGATAAACGAAGGCTTTGCAAGATATTCTGAAGTTCTTTATTCAGAAAAAACAAATCCAACTTATGCCAGAAAGCAAATGGACGAATATCACACTTCGGTTTTTACAGCTTTTGACGGAAGTATTTTTGTTGACGACACAACAAATCCATCGCGAATTTTCAGTACTCGGCTTACATACAACAAGGGTGCAGCAGTTATTCATAGTTTAAGATATGAAATTAATAATGATTCAATTTTCTTTGAGGTTTTAAGAAGATTTCAAAAATCATTTTCACATAAAAATGCTTCTATTGCAGATTTTAGAGATTTTTTACAAACAAATACTAAAAGAAATTGGAACGATTTTTTTGACCAATGGATTTACAAAGAGGGATATCCTACATACAATATTCACTATCGTACAAGTGGCAAAGATGGGCTTGTGTTAATTAAACAAAAAACGAGTAAACCTGCTTCAGTAGCTGTTTTCAAAGGAAGTATAGACTTAAAAATTCATTTAAAAAACAAAGATACTCTTGTAAGGTTTAAAATAGAAAGTGATAGCCAATTGTTTGTATTAAAAAATTCCGATTCAATTTTGGTGCTTGAAATTGACCCAAATCAATGGATATTGAACGATACAGGATATATTTTATACGATACCACACTAAAAAGTCCGCCACAGGTAGATATTGTAAATCTTTATCAAAATAAAAAGTCAAAGGTTTTTCCCAACCCATGCAATGAATTTGTTTTAATACCTTCAATATTTATAAATAAAGAATGGGAAATTTTTGATTTAAACGGCAGAACAATAGAAAAGGGTAAACTTGATTGCAGTAATAAAATAGATACTTCATTATTGCCCGAAGGAATTTTTAGTTTGAAAATAGAAAATTCTTACTTTAAAATAATTATACTACATCGTTAATTCTAAGATTGTAGCGGGGAGCAGGATCGAACTGCCGACCTCCGGGTTATGAATCCGACGCTCTAACCATCTGAGCTACCCCGCCAATTATTTTCGAGTTGCAAAATTATAAATTTTAACCCAAATATGAAATTTCATTTATTGTTTTTTCAATTATATCACAGGCTTGGTTTATTTCTTCTTCGTTAATGGTTAATGGCGGAGCAAATCTAATTATATCGCCATGTGTTTGTTTTGCAAGAAGCCCATTATTTTTCAATTCAATGCAAACATCCCAAGCTGTTTTACCATTTCCGTAAGGCTTTATTACCATTGCATTGAATAAGCCCTTTCCTCTTATATTTTCAATAATAGGTGAATTAATTAACGATAATCTTTTTCTGAAAATTTCGCCCATATTAAAAGAGTTTTCACAAAGGTTTTCATCAACAATTACATTAAGTGCCGCCATAGCAACTTTGCAAGCAAGAGGATTGCCTCCAAATGTTGAACCGTGTTGACCGGGCTTTATGTTTAGCATAATATAATCATCACACAAAACAGCAGAAACCGGCATTACACCACCACCTAATGCCTTGCCCAAAATGAGTATATCAGGTCTTACATTTTCATATTCGCAGGCAAGCATTTTGCCTGTTCGTCCAAGTCCTGTTTGTATTTCGTCAGCAATAAAAAGTACATTGTTTTTTTTGCATAATTCAAATGCAGTTTCCAAATAACCATCTGGGGGAATAACTACTCCTGCTTCACCTTGTATTGGCTCTACCATAAAACCTGCAATATTTTTATTTTGCAGTTCATTTTCTAATGCTTTAATATCGCTATATGGTATAACCTTCAATCCGGGCATATATGGACCAAAATTATTTTTACTATCGTAGTCAGTAGAGGTTGATACAGCACTTAAAGTTCTTCCCCAAAAATTGCCGCTTACAAACAAAATTACCGCTTCGTTTTGAGGAATTTTTTTTACTTCATAAGCCCATTTTCTACATAGTTTTAATGCAGTTTCGCCTCCTTCTACGCCTGTATTCATTGGCAATACTTTATCGTAGCCAAAAAGTGTAGTAATGAATTTTTCATATTCGCCAAGCACATTGTTGTAAAATGCACGTGAAGTAAGAGTAAGAGTTTGAGCCTGCTTTGTAAGTGCATTTATTATTTTAGGATGACAATGTCCTTGGTTTACGGCACTGTACGCCGAAAGAAAATCGAAATATTTGTTACCGTCTGTATCCCATAGATAAATTCCCTGCCCTTTTTCTAAAACTACTGGTAGCGGATGATAATTGTGTGCTCCGTATTTTTGTTCTAAAAAAATTGAATGGTGAACTGTATCTGTAATCATGCTGCAAAGGTATTATTTTAAGTTAAATTTATTATTTTTGTTTATCAAATTTATACTGAAAATATTATTAAATCTAACGTTTTTCATCATTTGCGGAAATGTTTCGGCATTTGAAAAAAATGTAATAAAATCACTTAATTTTAAACTTTATTATTCAAAAGGTGGCGAAAAAACAGCTAAAGAAATTATAACATATTCAGAAAACAATCTCGGAAATATTGAAAATTTTCTCGGCACACGTTTAGTTGAAAAAATAGATATTTTTTTAATTGAAAGCACAAATACCAAAAGTTTGCAATTAAACCAAAGAAACGGGACGATTCTACTTACAAATTCTGAAATAATTATAGTTTATAATGGAGATATTATTAATGCTTTTTTTCAATTGAAAAAGCAACTATCAGAAATTTTGATTTACAATATGCTTTATGGAAATACAATAAAAGACAGGCTTAAAAACAACCGCGAAGTGAATATTCAGAACTGGTTTGTAAAAGGTTTGGCGTTGTTCATTGCAAATAAAAATGAATTGAACACCGGTAAACTTGCCGATTATTTCGAAAACAGAATAAAACTAAATTTTAATCTGATAAGTGATAAAGAAACCGAAGAAATAGGTTTTTCAATTGTTAAATTTTTGAACGACACTTTTGGCTCTGTAAAATTGAAACAAATATTATTTTATACTCGACTGTCGGGTAATACTGATTTTGCTTTTAAAGTTGTACTAAATAAATCAAGCGAAAAAATAATTGAAAAATGGTTCAATTCTGAAAAATATCATTATTTGCAAAATAACAAGTTAAGGCTTCCAAACGAGCCTGAACCAATATCTTCAAAACTTAAAAGTTCAGAAATTATTGATATAAAATTTGATAAAAATACTCAAAATCTCTGTTTTTTGATAAAATCAGAATATGGAGTTGAAATTTATTCTTACAATTTTGAGAAAAAAGTTAGTAATAGAATCTTTAAATTAAATGTGCCTTCAAATGAATATAATTATAACTTTTGTATTGTAGGCTATAAGATTTTGTTAAGTCAAAGCGATGGCATCACAAGTAAAATTATGGTTGTAGAAAGTGAAAAAAAAATTAAAAAACACAATCTTGATTTTTCCAATATATTTAAAATCTTAGAATACAAAGGCGGAATAATGGTTCTTGCCCAAAAAAACTATAAAACCGAACTATATTTTATAAATGATATTAATAAAAGCGAAACTGTGAATGTTTTTAATCTAGATTTTGATATAAATGATTTTGTAGTTTGCGAAAACCTTGATGTGTATGTTGTAAGTATATTAAATGAAAAATATTGTTTAATGAATCTCAATAACAAAAAAATAATTTACAGTTCAACTAACAAAATCACAGATTTGAATTTGTACAGCGATAGTTTTTTGTCTTTTTTATCTTATTCAAATGGTATAAATGCCGGTAAGATTATTAATAAAAAAGATACTTCACAACATTTTAGGGTTACAAATTATAATCGTTCAATAAGTAATTATGACTATAATTCACGCCTGAACATTGTTGCAGAAATGATTAACTATGATAAAAAGAATTACATAGTTATTTCAGATGCAACAATCAAAGAAATTTATATTGATGAAAAAGATACAATAAAATTTGTAAAAAATACTTTAACAGATAGTGAAGATTCTATTGCAAACATTGATACATTAAAGTATTTTATTACTGGTTTTGAATACAAAAGAGAAGAAAAAATACAGACAAAAAATGAAACATTTAGCAGAATTCCGTTTCATTTAAAATTAAAAGAGTACAAAATTGATAAATTTGAATTTAAGCCTTGGTATATGAAATTAGGCTTTTCAAATGATATGTATCAAAGTAAAGAATTTGCATATTTTTTTCCAAAAAATCAAGGCTTAAATAATGGTGTAAATGTAATTGTAGGTTGCGGTATTATTGAGATTTACAAGAAAATATCATTCGAAGGAAACATAAGACAACCTTTGAGAAACAAGGGATTGGATATTGATTTGGCATTTGTGAGAAATAATCAAAACAGTTCGTATGGAATTAAGTTTTTTATAAATAATTTTCAGGAAGATTTGTACAATTCGCCCGAAAAATTTATAAGCGGAGAACTTAAATCTTTTTATAATAATAAATTAAATCATAAAATAAATAACCATATTGAAATAGGCACGAGACATGATAGAAGAATTTTTACATCTGTAAGTGAAGAAAACATTAACAAAAACGAAATAAATATAATAAAACCCTTTATATCTAATATAACCGACTTTGAAATATATAAGAAAAACAATTTGAACTATAAAAATTCATTGAATTATTCACTAATATTTAAAGTTAGTAAGCCTATCAGTTCAAGCGGTTTTAATAATATAATAAAGATGAAATTGCAACATAATCAAACAATTTATCGCATATTAAACGTTTCTTTTAGCGTTGTGTTTACAACGTCGCCATCAAAACAAAAAACAGTTTTTATAATGGGAGGTCAGTCAAACTGGTTAAAACCTTACTTTGGGAACGCAAAAATATACGATTCGGCTCATACCTTAATGTTTTCAGCTATTGAAGATTTCGAAGGTTTTCCATATAATTATCAAACAGGAACATCTTATAATATAAATAAACTAAAAATTTTGCTTCCATTAAATCCAATATTATCATTTTACAGTTTTAATCAAAATTTATTCAAATATTTGTGTTTAAAGGGAGTATTAAACTTAGGAACTGTGTGGTACGGTAAAAATCCATTTTCAATTACAAATCCTGAAAATCGCACCGTGATTGAAACTGGAAGTATGACAATAATAAATTACACTTATAAAAATCCATTAATTTGGAGTTGGTGTGCCGGTATAAATTCAGTTTTGCTTGGATATAATTTTGGAATAGATTATTCAATTGGCTATACAGAAAGAGGAAAAACAAATAAATTTTTAAGCTTTACTTTAGGAAAAGAAATCTAAAAAATTGGTTTTAATAATTACTTGAAACTTATTTTTGCACTCAAAATGAAAGAAAAACAAATAATAGAATGTGTTCCAAATTTCAGTGAAGGTAGAAATAAAGAAACAATCAGTAAAATAGCCGATGAAATTCGTAATGTAGAAGGAGTAAAATTACTTGATATTGATTCAGGTTATGCAACAAACAGAACCGTAATGACATTTGTAGGTGAACCTGATGGTGTAATAGAAGCAGCTTTTAAAGCTATAATTAAGGCTGCAGAGTTGATAGATATGAGATTTCACAAAGGCGAACATCCACGAATGGGTGCAACTGATGTTTGCCCACTCATTCCAATTAGCGGTATAAGTATGGAGGATACTGTAAATTATGCAGTAAAATTAGCAAAAAGGGTAGGAGAAAACAGTAAAATTCCGGTTTATTTATATGGCTACTCACAACCAAATAAAAAAAGAAATGATTTATCTGTAATTAGAGATGGAGAATACGAAGGATTTTCAAACAAAATAAAACAAAAAGAATGGAAACCCGATTTTGGTAATGATGAATTCAATTTACAAACAGGGGCTACTGTTATAGGGGCACGAGATTTTCTTATTGCTTACAATGTAAATCTCAATTCAAAAAGTTCGCGAATTGCGAACAGAATTGCATTTGATGTACGAGAAGCAGGTAGGGTAAAAAGAAAAGGAAATAAATACACTGGCGAAATAGAACTTGATAAAAATGGAGAACCAATTAGAATACCTGGCAAATGTAAAGATGTAAAAGCCATTGGATGGTACATTGAAGAATATGGTATTGCTCAAATATCGGCAAATCTTGTAAACTTTAACACAACACCTATTCATGTTTTTTTTGACGAAGTTTGTAAAAGTGCTGAGACAAGAGGGGTAAGAATTACAGGAAGCGAATTAGTTGGGCTTGTGCCCTTGAAAGCAATTACCGATGCCGGAAAATACTATCTAAATAAACAGGGGCGAAGTATTGGCGTTTCAGAAAAAGAATTAATACAAATTGCAGTAAAATCATTAGGTTTAGATGAATTGACACCTTTTGAACCAGAGAAAAAAATAATAGAATATTGCCTCGAAAACAATAAAAATAAACTTGTAAATCTTAGCTGTTTAGATTTTGCCGATGTAACAGCAAGTGAAACTACGGCTCCGGGAGGTGGTTCGGTTGCGGCACTTTGTGGTGCATTAGGCGCATCTCTTTCTGCTATGGTAGCAAACGTAAGTGCTAATAAAAAAGGGTGGGAAGAAAAGTTTGAATACTTTGGAAAATATGCTCAAAAAGCACAAGAACTCAAAAAAAGACTTTTATGGCTTGTAGATGAGGATACAAAGGCATTTGCTGCAATAATTGAAGCATTTAGAATGCAAAAAACAACCGAAAACGAAATAAAAATTAGAAAAAAAGCTATAGAATCTGCATCACTCTATGCAACTGAAATTCCATTGTTAACAATGGATGTAGCTGCTCAGATATTAGAAATTGCTTCTGAAATGATTGATAATGGTAATAAAAATACTTTATCTGATGGTGCAGCCGGTGTACTTTGCTGCAAAACCGCTGTACATGCAGCTTATTTTAATGTAATAATAAATGCAAAAGGACTTACAGATAAAAATAAAGCAAAACAACTTGCTGAAAAAGCAAAAAAAATACTTGATTCAAACACAGTAGAAGCTGAAAAAATACTCAAAAAAGTAGATTCTCTTATAGCGTTTTAACAAACAAAACAATAATTTTTTAACCATAATTTTCGTTAGATTTCTACTGAAATTCACCTTTGATTTTTATTAGATATTAAAATCGAAAATGTTCAGAATTTTATTAACCATATTATTACTTGAGTGTTTTACTTCATGCGTAAGTAAAAAAAAATACAATGAACTTGTTTTAGAAAAAAATAAAGCTCAAAATAAAAATTTGAAACTTGAACAAAAACTTGAATCATTATTAAATTATCAGCAAAAACTTATTGATTCATTAGACAAAATACAATGAAAATAACAATCAAAATATTTGCTTTAGTTTTACTTTGTGGTTGTGTATCTGCAGCCAAATACCGCAGTATGAGTGAAGAACTTGAAGATGTTTTGAGCAAAAAAAAGCAAATTAATAAAGAAATAAAAAGTGCTGAAAAACTTAATAAAAAATTAGAAGATTCAATAAATAAAGAAATTGAATACTCTTTACTCGAAATTAATAAAATTGAAAAACGGCTTGCTAAATTTGGCATAATAGTAAAATTAAATGCAGAAAAATTTGATGAAATTGGTGTAGAAAATCAGAATTATTCAAATGAATATTATGAGTTATTATTGAAAAAAAACAATTTTGTTGATACAAATTCAGCCCAAAAAACCAATTGGCTCTCAAAAAAAGAAAAAGAACTTATTTATTGGCTTAATTATGCCAGATTAAATCCCAAAAAGTTTTGCATGAAGTATGTTATTCCGCGTTATAAGGATGAATTGAGCGATGTTTATGTAGCAACATTAATTGATTACATGCTTAGTATGAAACCAATGCCGGCGCTAATGCCTGACAAAACCTTGTATGAATCTGCACTTTGTCATGCAGAAAGCATGGGAAAAGCAGGAAAGATTGGTCATGCCAGAATTGACGGGTGCAAATCAACATACAGAGGCGAATGTTGCTCTTATGGCTTAGATGATCCTTTATCTGTAGTAATTCAACTTTTGGTTGATAAAGGGGTAAAATCATTGGGACATCGTTACATTTGCCTTGGTTCTTATGCCAAGCTTGGTGTTTCTATGAAACCTCATAAAACTTATAGAACCAACGTAGTACTCGATTTTAGTTATTTATAAATTTATTCGATACAAATTACATTTACTGAGTTTGCATTTACAGAAAAATTCAAAGTATCATCAAGCAATACAGGTTCTCCGTCAAAATGTACAGGTCCATCAGATTTTCTTTTTATTATTAGAGTTTTGAAAGGTATGTCTTTGTAATATTTACTTTCGGCTATTTCACCTGTTAGAAATCTTCTAATTAATCCTGGTAAAGCCATTAACGGAGGTTTTTTGAGAATACAACAACGCAATTGTCCATCATTCAGTTCGGCATCGGGAGCAATGTAAAATTCATTTCCCCATTGTGATCCATTTGCCACACTTATCAAAAAAGCTGATTCAATCATTTTTTTTCCATCAACTTCAAGTTCGTATTCTTGCTCGTTATAAGTTCTGCCTTCGATAAGTGATAATCTTGCATAATTACTCATTCCCCTGCTATTTGAACGTGCAAACAGATGGCTGACATGAGCATCAAAACCAACGCCGGCTATGTTCATAAAAAAATGTTTGTTGTTGCATATACCACTATCAATTTTTTTAACTTTTCCATTCAATAAAATATTAAGATAATCGCTTAGATGACCTTTAATTCCCAGATGACGTGCAAAGCCATTGCCCGAACCAAAAGGAACTATTCCAAGAATTTTATCGGTATTTTTAATTTCAACAGCAACGTGATTTATAGTGCCATCGCCGCCTACGGCTACAAAAGTATCAAAATTTGATTGACTTCCTTTTTCAATCAATTGCTTTACGGTAACATCTTTTTTCCACCAACCAATTTCGAAAATTATTTGATTTTCGTTCATTAATTCCGAAATTTTATTTACTATTTCAGTTTTTGAGCTACCTCCTGATATTGGATTAATTATAAAGAAATACTTTCTGTTCACTTATTTTTTTTAATGTGTGAAAACGTATTGAATTATATTCGCTCCCATTTTAAGGGCTTTTAATCTTGTTTCTTCACTATCACCGTGTATTCCGTAATCTTCCCAGCCGTTACCAAGATCGCATTCGTAAGTAAAAAGGCAAACAAGTCGTCCTTCGTATATCAATCCAAAGGCTTGCGGAGGTTTGTTGTCGTGTTCATGAATTTTTGGTAATCCATTGGGAAAATCGTATTTCTGATGAAAAATTGGATGTGTAAATGGCAACTCAACAAAATCAAGTTCGGGAAATACTTTTTTCAATTGTGGTCTTACATAAGGATTTAGCCCATAATTATCATCAATATGAAGAAAACCTCCTCCAATCATATAATTTCTAAGGTTTTCGGCTTCTTTGTCGTTCAAAACAAATGTGCCGTGTCCGGTCATAAAAATATATGGATAATTGAAAATTTCTTTGCTTATTGGTTCAACAATTTCTTCATCGCTCTTAATGTTAGTACTTAAATAAGTATTACAAAACTCGATTAAATTGTGCAAAGCAGTTCGGGCAGTGTACCAATCGCCACCGCCTGCATACTTTAATTTTGCAATTTTCAAAGGGCTTTCTTGTGCAGTAGCAAAATTTAATGACAAAATAAGAGAAAATAAATAGAGTAATCGCATCTGTTCTTAACGCGAAGTTATAATCAATTTTTTTTTATAGGGTGATTTAATTAAAAAAAATACCAATAATTTTACTTTTTATAGTCTCTTATATTTTTTAGTAGTGAAAAATTGAAACTTGGCTGTCCCGGGTAATATGATGCCATGCCATAAGTGAAGCGATATTTTAACAGATTTAACGAAAAGCCCCATGAAAAACCGGTAACAACCTTTCGTTGTTCGGGCGATAATTCTTTACGCCTTTGGTAATTATACCCCAGTATTATATTAAAATTTTTTGAAAACAGCATTTCTCCAACAAAGTTGAAATGCCTCATGAAATTTTCGGGAGTTGATATTTTTTCAATCTTTTCTTTTTGTGTTTCAAGGTCAATTGTTTTGTTTCTTTTATTGGGGTTAATATATCTCAAATCCCAAGTTTGAAGGTCGTGGGCTATAATTGAAAAACGCAAAGGATTGAACTTTAACTTTTGAGAAATGCCGATTTGAATGTCGAGAGGCAAAGGTTCGCGGTTTCCATCCCTATAAGGGATAAATTGTACACCAAGATTTTTTACAGTGCCACTTGCTGTAAATCTTTTCTCTTCATCGTGATATATGCACCCTAAATTAAATGCACCGGCTGTAGAAACATAGGCTTCAAGAGCAGAATATATAAAATTAAAATTTATTCCGTACCAAAGCTTTTGTTGCCAATGTTTGCCATATCCTATTTGAAAATTATAATCTTGAGATGTGAATGGTCGGGTAGCATTGCCATTTTCGTCATATCCTTGTATTTTTCCATAATTAACAAAAAATATATTAGCCGAAAATGTTCCAATACTATCGTAATGTCTTACAAATCCTGCATAAGCATTATTAATGCCAGCAAGGTAATTCATATACGATGCCATTGCATGAAAATCCATGCTTTTGTTTAGCAATGCCGGATTTTGATAAGCTAATGAAATATCATTATCTCTTACAGTAATTAAACTTCCACCGGCAGCGGCAATTCTTGCACTATGGTCAAGGTTTAAAAAAGGATAAGTTCGTGTGCCTCCAATTTGCGAAAAAGATTGACTAAATGAAATGAAAAATGTT
Source organism: Bacteroidota bacterium (assembly GCA_013359235.1). Classification (GTDB taxonomy): domain Bacteria; phylum Bacteroidota; class Bacteroidia; order NS11-12g; family UBA9320; genus JABWCE01. The sequence continues at coordinate 48,682 of JABWCE010000001.1, read as the reverse complement.
ACAAGTGCAAAAAAACGGTTAATCATTTTTTATTATGATAAAAGCAAAACGAAATTATGGTTTTCATATTTCATTTTGATTAATTTTTTTTACCATAGTAAGAATTGTAGCAATTGCTACATGTTCGTTGGTTTCGTCAAATACTTCAACATAATATTTTACTATTCCTTTTGCAATATCTTCGTCATTTTTTTTCTGCTGGTTAACTTTTTCTTTTACTGTGAGCTTTACATAAATTGTACTACCTGGATAAACTGGTTTTGTAAAACGGCATTCGTCCAAACCGTAATTGAGCAAAACCGGACCTTTTGCAGGGTCAACAAATAAACCGGCTGCTGCACTCAATACAAAATATCCATGAGCTACACGTTGTGTAAACATTGTTCCTTCTAATGAAGTAGCATCGGTATGTGCATAAAAATGGTCCCAACTTACGTTGGCAAAATTTACAATATCGCTTTCGGTTATAGTTCTTTTGTGTGTTGTAATAGATTCGCCTACAACAAGTTCTTCAAAATGCTTCCTGAAAAGATGAATTTCGGGCGTTTTATATTCGCTGCCTGGTTGAAAAATCTCGGTAATTTCGGTAAGTGTAGTTGGAGAGCCTTGAATAGCTGTACGCTGCATATAATGCATTACACCTCGTATGCCGCCCATTTCTTCACCGCCACCGGCTCTTCCAGGTCCACCATGAACGAGGTTAGGCAATGGAGAGCCATGCCCTGTGCTTTCTTTTATGCAATTTTTATTAAAAATTACAATTCTTCCATGATGCGAAGCAGTAGCCAACACAAAATCTTTTGCAATTGCATCATTTGCCGTTGTTATACTGCTGCACAATGAACCTTTACCCATTTTTGATAATTCTATTGCTTCATTAAGATTTTTGTAGGGTATAATTGTACTTACAGGTCCAAAAACTTCTATTTCGTGTGTTTTTTTATTTTTAAATGGATTTTTATTAAGAAGAATAACCGGTGATACAAACGAACCTTTGTCAATATCAATATTATCATCAAAATCGCAATTTTGTTTGTCAAATATTATTTCTGATTCTTTGAGTAGTATTTCAAGATTTTTAAATACTTCATTTCTTTGTGTAGTAGAGGCGAGGGGACCCATTTTTACACCTTCTGTTCTGGGGTCGCCAATTTTTACTTTTGACAATGCTGTAGAAAGCGATTTACTTACGTCTTCTACAAATTTTTCGGGAACAATTATACGTCTTACAGCTGTACATTTTTGCCCAGCTTTTACAATTATTTCACGTTTTACTTCATTAATAAAAATTGAAAATTCTTCAGTTTTCGGATGTGCATCTTCGCCCAACACCATACAATTTAATGAGTCTGCTTCAAGGTTAAATGGGATTGATTCTTCAATTATTTTTGGATGTGATTTAAGTTTTTTCCCTGTTTCTGCACTTCCAGTAAAAGTTACAACATCCTGAAAAGTCAAGTGTTCGAGTATTCCGTTTGCCGATCCGCAAATTAATTGCAAAGATCCTGCTGGCAGTATTTTAGAATCAATTATCTCTTTGAATACTACAAATGTTAGAAAACTAGTTACAGTTGCAGGTTTTACAATAGCCGGCACACCTGCGAGTAAGTTTACGGCTATTTTTTCTAACATTCCCCATACCGGAAAATTAAAAGCGTTTATATGAAGTGCCAATCCTTCTTTGGGCACAAGTAAATGATGACCTGAAAAAGTTCCATTTTTGCTAAGAGTTAATGCTTCGCCTTCAACATGAAATGGTTTATCAGAAAATTTTCTTCTAAGGCTTGCGTAGCTGAACAAATTACCTATTCCTCCTTCTATATCTATCCAACTGTCAATTCGTGTTGCACCTGTTTTGTAACTTATTTCGTAAAATTTTTCTTTTTTTGATTGCAAATGAAAAGCTAATGCTTTAAGCATATTACCTCTTTCGTAAAAAGTAAGTTTTCTTAATGCAGGCGAACCTGTATTTCGGGCATACTTCATCATTTCGCCAAAATCTAAACCATCACTGCTTGTATTTGCAAATATTTCGCCAGTGCTTGCATCTATTAAATCTTGACCAACTGTTTTTCCTATAACCCATTCATCAAGGGCATAATTTTGAATTATCATTTATATGTAAATATTTTTAAAACATTTTTAATTGCTAAAAGTTTATAAAAAATAAAGCCGGCAAAATCACCGGCTTTAATTTTTATTAAAAGATGTTTTTTTTAGTTTATGCTGATTCGCTACTGTTTCCTCTTCCGAGCATATAAGCTATTACACCACCACCAATTGCACACATTAACACCCATACAACAATATCAATAATCATTGATGTAATGTTGTTAAACCAAGTAGTCATAGCATAAAATTGGAAATCAATAAATGCACTAAAAATTAACCCCAAGAATGCACCTTTAGTTAAGCCTGACATAAAATCATTGATTTTTGCCCATGAGAAAATTAGTGAAAATAAATAACCAAAAAACAGATTGCTTACAACCATTGCCCACATAATCATTTCTTCGGGTTTTCTGTTCAAACAATGGTTAAAATTTTCTTCCATAAATGATTTTAGTAAAATTCCATAAACCAACCAACCAAATAAAAAGAATGTGATTGCGCCAACAAGGGCGGCGAGTAATGTTTTTGTGTTCATATTTTTAAAATTTTATTAAATCAAATGTATAAAGAAAAAAATCAGAATAACAAATTATTTTAATAAAAAATTAAAAATTGTGTATAACTTTTTTTAAAATAAATCCAATTTTTGAGTTTAACAACTTTCTAAAACAAGTGCATAGCCTTGACCTACTCCTACACAAAGAGTACAAAGTGCGTATTTTTTTCGGGTTAATTTAAGTTGTAAAGCTGCAGAATATACTATTCTTGCTCCACTCATACCAAGTGGGTGTCCTAAGGCAATTGCACCACCATTTGGGTTTAATCTACTGTCATTGTCATCTATTTTTAATTGGCGTGTGCAAGATAGTGCTTGGACTGCAAAAGCCTCATTTAGTTCAATTACATCAATATCATTGAGTGAAATGCCTGCTCTTTTTAATGCTATTTTGCTTGCTTCAACTGGACCTATTCCCATAATACGTGGCTCTACGCCTGATGTACCTGATGAAACAATTCTCGCCAAAGGTTTTAAATTATTTTCATTAATTCCCTTTTCTGAAGCAATAAGAATTGCTGCTGCACCATCGTTCAATCCACTCGAATTGCCTGCTGTTACGCTGCCTTCGTTTCTAAATGCAGGCTTTAGTGTGCTTAGAATTTCGAGTGTAGTTGATGGTTTTATAAATTCGTCATGTTCTATAAAGGTTTCAATGTTTTTATTATAATACTTTAATGGAGAGATTTCCATTGATAATCTTCCTGAATTTTTTGCAACAGTAGCTTTTTTCTGGCTCCATTCTGCAAACAAATCTTGGTCATGTCGGCTAATTTTATAAAATTCTGCAAGGTTTTCGGCTGTTTCGCCCATCCCTTCAGTTCCATATAGCTTTTTCATTTCGGGGTTAATAAAACGCCAACCAAAACTACTGTCGTACAATTTTGAGTCAGTTCCAAATGCTTTTGCAGATTTTGATATTACATAAGGTGATCTTGTCATTCCCTCTACACCACCTGCAATCATAATATCGGCATCGCCTGTGTTTATAACTCTTTTGGCATTTACAACAGCACCCATACCGCTTGCACACAATCTGTTTACTGTTTCTCCGGTTACAGTTACGGGCAAACCAGCCAACAATAAAGCCATACGGGCAACATTTCTATTATCTTCTCCCGCTTGGTTTGCGCAACCCATTATCACTTCGTTGATTTTTGTTTTATCAAAATCAGGAATTTTTTTTACCAATTCTCTAATTACAAATGCTGCAATATCATCGGTTCTGAAATTTGATAAAACACCTCCAAAATTTCCAATTGGTGTTCGTGTACCATCAATTATATATGCTTGTTTCATATTTTTTGTTAAAATTCAAACAATGTTTTTTTTATATTCATTTCTCTTAAAATATAGCTGCAACGATACCTTGAATCTTTGTATTTTTCATAGAATAAATCTAAAATATTAACAGTTTTTTCAATTCCAAAATCATTTGCCCAATTGAACAAACCCCTGGGGTAATTCAAACCTTTTACTATTGCTATTTCAATATCGTTAATACTGGCATTTTTTGTTGAAAGCGCTTCGGCGGCTTCGTTTATTAGCATTGCAAGTACTCTCTCAAAAATTAATGTAGCTAAATTTTCGTCAACTATTGTATTTTTGTTTTTAATAACACCTTCTTGATAATCATAAAATCCTTTGTTTGTTTTTTTACCAAGGTACCCGGCATTTAATAATTGTTTTTGGCAAAATGATGGTTTGTAACGGCTGTCAAAATATGTTGAAGTCCAAATAGATTCTGTTACATTGTAATTTACATCGTGACCAATAAAATCTGATAATTCAAAAGGTCCCATTTTAAAATTACCTTTAGTTTTTAATGCAAAATCAATTTCAGCAAAATCAGCAATACCTTCTTCGTAAATTTTAAAAGATTCACAGTAAAAAGGGCGGGCAATGCGGTTTACAATAAAACCGGGAGTGTCTTTGGCTAATACTTGTGTTTTGTTAAGTTGTTTAATGAAATTTGAAGCTTTTTGTAAAGTTTTTTGGTTGGTTTGAAGTGCCGGAATTATTTCAACCAATGGCATTATATAGGCAGGGTTAAAAAAGTGAATTCCAATTACCCTTTGTGCATTTTTACATGCCGAAGCTATTGATGTTACTGTAAAAGACGATGTATTTGTAGCAATAATACATTCACTATTTACAATTGTTTCAAGCTCTTCAAAAACGTTTTTTTTAACACTTAAATTTTCTATTACTGCTTCAATTATAAGGTCACATTTTTCAAATTCATGTAGATTATTTATTGGCAAAATGTTTTTGCGGGCATTTTCGGCTTGCAAAAAATTGAGTTTTTGTTTTGATTGTAATTTTGATATCGAATTTAAAATTGTTTCAGCAGCTTTTTGCAGTGCTTCTGTGTTTTTATCAAAAATTAATGTTTCAAAACCATTAATTGCTGCTGTTTGTGCTATGCCGCTTCCCATGGCTCCCGAACCAACTATACCTATTTTCATTTCACAATTTTTTTTTATGATTTAAATACATTTAAAGTAGTCAAAAGGTTCTTTACAATCATTGCATTTGTATAGAGCTTTACATGCAGTAGAACCAAAATTGCTTACCGGCATTACATTTTGTGAATCGCACTGCGGGCAGTTTATTATGTAAATTTCTTCATTTATATCATTCACATATTTTATTGGTGGGGCTATTCCGTATTCTTTAAGTTTTCTTAAACCTATGGGGCTTATATTATCAGTTGACCAAGGTGGTGATAATTGTAATGTGATGATAAAATTTTCAATACCGTTTTTGAGCAATGCGGTTCTTATTTCGAGTTCTATTATACTATTTGCAGGACAGCCGCTATATGTGTGTGTAATTATTATTTCTATTAAATTGTCAGTAATTTTTACATCTCTGATAATTCCAAGTTCTTGTAGGCTAATTACAGGAATCTCAGGGTCGGGCACTTCAGAAAGTATTTTTAAAATGTTATCTTTTGAGTTATTGTCAACTGACATTTTTTGTAAGTGAATAAATTTTTATCAAATAATTTTAATGTATTTATAATTTGCAAATTTATTTAAAATACTATGAAACATTATGCAACATCACTGCAATTCAAACATTTCTTTTATTCATCAATAATAATGCTTTTTTCGCTTGCAATAGGAGTATTGGGATATCATTATTTTGGTGGGTTGAGTTATACTGATGCTTTTCTCAATGCATCAATGATTTTAACAGGTATGGGACCTGTGGACAAAATGATTTCTGTGTCGGCTAAATTATTTTCATCATTTTATGCATTATACAGTGGTGTGGCATTTCTTACAGGTGCCGGCATTTTGTTGGCTCCTGCAATTCATGTTTTTTTAAAGAAAATGAAAATAGAATGATTATTTCTTGTGTTTTTCGTGGTGTTGATGTGATTGAGATTGGGCTTGGGCCTCTGATTGCATTTTTTGCATTGCCATCATTTGTTTCACTGTTTTTTCCATCCCATCGGTTGACCCATCTAAGAAAATTACATTTCCCTTGCCATTTTCGGCTATATGTTTGAGGGTTTCTGTCCACATTGTAAATAAAATAACCGAATTATCAAGGTCTGATTGTTGCATTTCTCTTGCAGCAAGGCTCATACCTTTTGCTACCTCTTCGCGAAACGAAGCTACTGCCTGACCTCTGAGAATTGCAGCTTGCCTCTCGGCTTCGGCTGCAATGCGAACAGCATTACCATCGGCTTCGGCTGCTTTTGTTTTTGTAATTAAAAGTGCCTGTCCTTCGTTTTCGGCTGCGGCTTTAAGATTGTTTGAAGCTACAACTTTTGCCATACTTCGCATCACTTCGTCATCAAATGTTATGTCATTCATCTGTAAGTCTATTAAATGATAACCCCATGTTTCTAATATTGTATCGAGGTTTTCTTTTACAAAAAGTACTATTTCATTACGTAAAGTTAAAATTTCACTTTGTTTTTTTGTAGCTACAAATGAACGTACATTGCCTTCGATTGTACGAATTAGCGATTGCATAAAACTTTTTTCGTCAATAAACTTAAAAGCAACATTTTTAATTGTTTCTTCTTCGTGGTTCAATACTGAATATAGCACAAGAGCTGTAAAGTTTACATTAGCCTGATCTAAAGTTACTGCTTGAAAACCTAATTCGGTTGAGCGGTTTTGTATGCTTATTTTTTTAAAAACAACCTCAATTAATGGTATTTTGAAATTTAAGCCAGGGTGAAGGATACGGCGGTATTTGCCAAAAATTGTAATTACTCCTATTGTACCTTGTTTTACTGTGACAAAGCAAAAAAATAGAAATATAATAATCGCTGGTATATAATAAATATAAATCATAATTGCGTTCAAATATATCTGAAAAATTATTAATTATAAATCATTATAATGATTTCAAAAAAAATAATATAAAACTTACAATTTGAATGGTATAAGTTTATTTAAGTTTTTTGGCAATTGCTTTATTTCGCCTGTAAATATCGTAGTTGAAAGTAATTTTGCCATTTCTCTCTACGTTTATAGTTCTGTAATAAAGGTAAACCTTAATTTTTGTTTTAAGCCGAATATATTCAGTGTTTTTTATAGGTTTTAGCAATGAATCTTCAATTCTTAATGACGAGTCGTATGGTTGTAGCCCAAGTTTTAGTCTTACCTTGTCTGTAAGCGTAGTGTCTTCTTGCAAATTAAGCATTAGTTCAGCCATAGTTGTTGGTTTGTGAAGCCTTATACATCCATGGCTTACAGCCCTGTTAGCCTGATTAAACTTATTTTTTTCGGGTGTATCGTGCATATAAATATTAAAATTGTTCGGAAAATTGAATTTAAGAATTCCAAGCGAATTTGCATTGCCTGCTTTTTGTCTGATTTTTACCGGCACATTGTAAGGGCTGAATTTATGCCAATTTACACTTCGTGGCGAGATTACTTTTCCGTTAAGAAGCACTTCATAGCCTTTTTGTGTGAGATAATCAGGATTTTTAACAATTTTTGAAAACATTTCTTTTCCAATAATACTGTTGGGTACTGTCCATGTCGGATTTATTATTATTTCACTCAATTCGCCTTGAATTATTGGAGTTTCGGTATTTATTGGCTTTTGCAGATAATTTTTCGTTTTAATGTATTGTTTATATCTTTCATCATAATCATCGGGTTTGTTTTTTCCTATACACACTTTCATTTGTCTAATACTATCAGTATGTATTTCGGCAAGAAATTGTGTCATTCTTATTAAAATAAATTTTCCTGTATCGGGTATTGAAAACCATCTTTCTTGCTCAAGATTTGCCAAGATATCATCTATAATTTCGTCAGATTTTTTTACAAACTTTGCAACAAAAAGTGAGTCAATTTTTCCATCGGGCAATCCATACATCATTCTGGTTTTTGAAACAAACCTATCTCTTGATTCTGCAATATTTTCGAGTGGTTTTTTGTTCACTTTATTTATTGAATTCCAAAGCAAATCAAGTCTTTGGTCAATTACTGCAAGGTTGTGTTCTGAATTTGATTTTTGTGATGTATCATAATCCTTTATTTTGTTTTTTGATAAATAATCGAGGTAGTATTTATAAATGAGTTGCAAAGTTCTGTAACGCACAGTACATGGGGCTTTCACTGCAATAGTATCTGCAAATGAAGTAGGGTGATTTAATACTGAAAACAAGTTGAAATTGGTTGTTTTTGGCGAAACTAAGGTATAGAATGGTTTATAAAATTTATAAGGATTTATGTGACCGAGTGCCAAATCGTTAAATAAAGTTAAAACTGAAAGTGATATTGTATAATCGAGGTCTGAAAGAAAATTGTAATCTTCGTTAGTTTTTATTTCATTTAAACTATCAAACTTTAAAAGATATTTTTCAATTAATTTTTTGTTGTAAAATTCATCTTTTAGTCCGTGTTCAACTGCAGAGCCAAGAATTTTAATTAAATTGGTTTTAAATGCAGAATCTTTTAAATAGCTTAGCCAAATAGGCTGCCCGTCATTAATTCGGTAAAAAAAATCAAGTGTATCGCAATGTGCAAAGTATTTTACACCAGGGGGTTTATATTGCTTGTCGTTTGATTTGAATAAAATTAATTTTGATAGTTTTAACTTGTCAAGCCCTTTGATTAACTCTTCAACAGAAACTGTTTCATAAGTTTTTTGAGTTTTTTTACAAGAGTAAAAAAATGCAGAGAAAACTAAAACTGCAATTATTTTAAAATATAAAATTGATTTTGCCAATCATGGCAAATTTATACATTCGGTTCAAATCTTAAAATTTTCTTTAATTTTAAAAATCTGAATTTAAAATAGGCGAATTTTTTAAATAGTTTTCAGAAGGATAGTAAATAAACATACACGAGCCACCTTGTATGGTTTTGATAAGCCATGGGTTTAATTTTAAAGGCACAGCAGGACAACCCTGGCTACGACCTAATCTTTTGTGAGCCCTAATAAATTTATTACTTACATAATCGGCACCGTGTATCACTATTCCTCTTTCGTAAGCATTGTCGTTTATTCCTTCTTCAACACCATGCAATCTTAACGAATAATCATTTTTTCCCTGATAAGGCATTCCGGTAATGTAAAACCCAAGACTACTTTTGTAGCTTTCGTGAGAATTAGAAAAATAATGTGCATATTCTTCTCCGCTGTTTTTGCCATGCGAAACCAAATCGTTAATTGCAATTTTGTTTTTTTGCATGTCAAGAACCCAAAGCCGCTTTTTGTTTGCCGAAATACTGTAATTTATAATTGATAAATAACGTGAGTTTGAAATTATACCTTCAGCAAGTAAGGTATTGTAGCCTTTGTAAGCAAGAAAAAATACATCAAATTTAAGATTATCCCATTTTTTGAAATTGAACTCGTTAAATTTATTCATTGCTATTTCGTTTAGCAAATCTTGATTGTTGCACACAGTGCTATCGCCAAAAGTAATTGCATTAGTTACATTAGGAAGAATTTTGGCTTTTACTTGCTCTATGTTTTCGAAAACAGAAAAATGCTCAATATCAATAGCAATTTTATCAGCCGTTTTGAAAGACTGAAAAACAATTGAAACTAATAATAATGCTATTGTTTTTTTAAGCATCTGTTTTTTTTAAAGTTGTGCGAATAAAATCAAATTTTTTTTAAAATCAAAACTTTAAAACGTGCAATTGCCGTTCCTTATTGTTTTGTGTCTAAAATGTCAGATTTTTATATCAGAAAAAAATAAAAAAATGTCCTTTACTGGTTAAAATTATTACTTTTGGCAAATGCAAATTGAAAAAAACAACCCAAAAGTTATGAATGGTTGGGTGATGTACGACTGGGCAAATTCAGTTTATAATCTTGTAATAGCATCAGCAATTTTTCCAATATTTTATCAAAACCAAACTAGTGTAATTGATAAAGTTTCAGGAAATGTAATATCTGACAAAGTTCAGTTTTGGGGTTTCGAACTTATAAATACCGAACTTTATAATTATGTTTTTTCATTTGCATATTTAATTGTGGTGTTTACAACTCCGATTTTAAGTGGTGTTGCTGATTTTTGGGGAAATAAAAAATTTTTTTTAAAACTCTTTTGTGCAATTGGTTCTTTGAGTTGTATATGCCTGTATTTTTTTAATGCACAACATCTTGAATGGAGCATGTTTGCTGTAATGATGGCATGTGTAGGGTTTTGGGGAAGTTTGGTCTTTTACAATGCTTATTTGCCCGAAATTGCCGAACCTGCATTGCACGACAAACTTAGTGCAAGGGGTTTTACAATGGGCTACATAGGTAGTACAATATTACTTGTGGCTTCGTTAATTGCAATAAAAGTTTTTAATTTTAATGTGCGTTATGTTTTTATATTAGTGGGGTTGTGGTGGATTGGTTTTGCACATATAACTTATTGGCGTTTGCCAAAATCAGTAATAAGAAAAAACATTAAAAATCCATTTCTCAATGGTTTTAAAGAATTGAAAAAAGTTTTTGGCGAAATTAAAGAGCAATTTGTATTGCGTAAATTTTTACTTTCATACTTTGTATATAATTGTGGTGTACAAACAGTAATGATTGTTGCTGTGCCATTTGCAAGCAAAGAAATTTTTACAGGTTCTGATAAATCAGGACTTATTGCCGCAGTTATATTAATTCAACTTGTAGGTGCAGTAGGGGCGTGGCTTATGAGCAATTTGTCGTCAAAAATCGGCAATTTCAATGTTATTAAGATAAGTGTATTTATCTGGATGATAATTTGTATCCTCGGTTATTTCATAAAAACTCAAATTCAGTTTTATTTTTTAGCCTGTACTGTGGGTTTTGTTATGGGCAGCATACAATCTATGAGCCGTAGCACATTTGCTAAACTGATACCTGCTACAAATGATAATACTTCGTATTTCAGTTTTTTTGATGTTGCGGAAAAAATAGGACTTGTAATTGGTGTTTTTCTTTTTGGTTTTATCGAAGGGTTAACAAATAATATGCGGCTTTCAATAGTTTTCCTTATTATCATTTTCATATTGGGCTTTACGTTATTGTTGCGAATTGGTCCAAAAGAAGGAAAAGCAGCACTTGAAAATGACTAATTTAATGTGAGTTAGATATAAGAAATTGCTTGCATTTTAAATGTAAATAAAAATTGAATAATTATTGTATATTGAAACAAATGTTGCTTGTAACAAATTATTTCAATTATATTTAATGGTTTAATCATTCTATAAATATTTTGCTCCTTTGGTGCAAAGATTGGGTTTTAAATCGAACCTACGTTAATTTAATTTTGGCTTGAGATATTTTGCGGTATAGCTGTTTGGGTTTAATATTAATCCTTCAGGTGTTCCTTCATATATTATTTTCCCTCCATTTTCGCCACCTTCAGGTCCAATATCAATTACCCAGTCTGCACATTTTATAACTTCAAGATTATGTTCTATAATTATTACAGTATGACCGTTAGTTATTAGAGAATTGAATGATTTCACAAGTTTTTCAATATCGTTAAAATGTAAACCTGTTGTGGGCTCGTCAAAAATAAATAAAACCGGCTCATGGTTTTTGCCTGAGGTGAGAAAAGAAGCGAGTTTTACTCTCTGAGCTTCGCCACCGCTCAATGTAGCGCTGCTTTGACCTAATTTTACATAGCCAAGTCCAACTTCCTGTAAGGGTTTAAGTTTATTTGAAATATTTTTATTTTCGTTGAAAAACTCAATAGCTTCATCAACTGTAAGGCAAAGAATATCATAAATATTTTTTCCTTTGTATAAAATTTCTAAGACTTCGTCTTTAAATCTTTTGCCTTTACATATATCACAAGTTAAATGTATGTCAGCCATAAACTGCATTTCTACGGTTTCTTCGCCTTCGCCTTTGCATTGTTCGCATCTGCCACCATCTACATTAAATGAAAAATGTTGCGATTTTAAACCATTTCTTTTAGAAAGTGGCATATCTGCAAATAATTCTCTAATACTGTCCCATGCCTTTACATAGGTTACCGGATTGCTTCTTGTTGATTTTCCAATTGGATTTTGGTCTATTAATTCTATTTGCTTAATCAATTTTATATCGCCCGAAATATTATCAAATTTTCCGGTTCTGATATTTGTAAAATTTCCGTTAATCTTTTGCAGGGCGGGGTAGAGGATACCCTTGACCAGCGAAGTTTTTCCGCTTCCGCTTACTCCGGTTACACATGTTATAACATTTAAAGGAAATGTTACATCAATATTTTTTAAATTATTCAAATTGCATTTCCCTAATTTAATAAAATTACTCCAGTTTCTTCTATGTAGTGGAGTTTCTATTTTCATTTTGCCAGATAGATATTTTGCAGTAAGACTATCACTTTGATATATATTTTTAAAATTTCCTTCGTAAACTATGTTTCCGCCGTTTGAGCCTGCCATTGGACCTATATCAATTATATGTTCTGATGATGACATAATTTCTTCATCATGCTCAACAATAATTACCGAATTTCCTAATTTTTTTAAATTTTTTAATACATCAATCAGTTTTTCAGTATCGCGTGGATGCAAACCGATACTGGGCTCGTCAAGTATGTACGTACTTCCAACAAGGCTGCTTCCTAGAGATGTTGCAAGGTTAATCCTCTGCGATTCGCCACCACTCAAACTGTTACTTAAACGGTTAAGAGAAAGGTATCCTAAGCCAACGTCGAGCAAAAATTTTAAACGATTTTTAATTTCAATAAGTAATCGAGATGCAATTTTTTCATCATTTGAGTTTAGTTTTAGTTCTTCAAAGTACTTGAAGGCTACAGCAACCGGCATGAGTAAAATATCGCTTATTGAGGCAAAATTGTTCCCGAAATTATAATTGCCTTTTAATTTATTTGTATGTAATAGTTTAATATAAGCAGCATCTTTTCTTAGCCTTACACCTCTGCAATCGGGGCAAATGGTTTTTCCTCGATATTTGCTCAACATTACCCTGTATTGTATTTTGTATGATTGTTCTTCTATTGATTTGAAAAATACATTTATTCCTTTTATTTTTTCATCACCATTCCACAAAATATCTTTTTCTTGTTCGTTTAACAAATTATATGACCTGTGAATAGGGAAATTTTTATCAATTGAAGTATTTAAAAAATTTATTTTCCATTCAGTCATTCCTTCGCTTCTCCAGGGAGCTACAGCACCTTCGTAAAGTGAAAGATTTTTGTCCGGTATTACCAAATCTTCGTCTATACCTATAACACTGCCAAAACCTTCACAGCGTTTGCATGCTCCGTAAGGATTGTTAAAACTTAAAAGATTTACACTTGGTTTTTCAAACTTTATACCATCTTTTTCGAAACGGTTTGAAAAAGAATTCCAAGAGTTTTCTTCATTATTTTTAATTAGTACCCATATTTCGCCTTTACCTTCATAAAATGCTGTTTGAACAGAATCGGCCAAACGATTATCAAAACCCGCATCGTTACTATCATATATTAATCTATCAATAATGAGATATGTGTTTTTTTGAATGTTTTTTTCAGATTTTAAAAAATCTTCAATTTTTATTACCTCATCGTTAATCAAAAGTCGTGTAAACCCGTTTTGCATCAAAGTTTTGATTTTTGAAATAGCATCTTTGTTTTGATTGAGTTTTACCGTAATGTATATGTGTGAATTGAGAGGTTGTGAATTTATAAATTTTACAACATCATTTACTTCAAAGCATTTTACTTCTTTATTACTTAAAGGGCTAAATGTATGTCCGGCTCTTGCAAAGAGCAGTTTTAAATACTCGTAAATTTCGGTACTTGTAGCTACAGTACTTCGTGGATTGCGTGTATTTACTTTTTGTTCAATAGCAATTGATGGAGTTAATCCATTTATATAATCAACCTCAGGTTTTTCAAGTCTTCCAAGAAACTGGCGTGCATAAGACGAGAGGCTTTCTACATATCTTCTCTGCCCTTCGGCAAACAATGTATCAAAAACTAAAGATGATTTTCCGGAGCCTGATACTCCTGTAACTACCACAAATTTGTTACGGGGTATTTTTACATTTATATTTTTTAGATTGTGCAGTTTGGCACCAATTATTTCGATGTATTTTTCTTCTTGCAATTTTAAATTTTATTAATAGAAATAAAATTGGTTTACGCTTTTTTGTCCTTCTGGCGATATAACTTCAAGTATTGTTCTTCCATTTGAGTTTTCAAGAATACTTATAAGTTCTTCGGGAGTTTTGTCTTTCTTTTGATTAACAGAAGTAATAATGTATCCTTCACTAAAACCCATTTGGGCAATTCGCCCCGATTTTACCATAATAATTTTTATGCCAGAATTTACTTTGTACAAATCTTTTTCTATTTTGGTTATAGGTTCAAAATCGGCTCCGAGGATTTCAGAACTTAAAACTACACGTTTATAAACATTTGTTTCGCCATTTTCGTTTACAAGTTGTATGGTTTTTTCGGATTCTTTTCCATCTCTTAAAATTGTGAAAATTACTTTATCGCCAGGTCTGTAATAGGCTAATTGCTCATCGTAGATAGATTTATTGTCAATTATATGACCGTTGATTTTTAGAATAATATCAGCTTTTTCAATATACTTTTTTGCATCAGGACAGCTTTCAGAAACCGAAGTTACATAAACTCCAGTACTTTGGTCTTTAAATTTATTAGCCAAATCGCCTTCAATGTCTTGAACACTTATTCCCGAAAAAGCTCTTTGTACGGTTGAAAATTCTTTTAAATCTTTAATAATCTTTGCTACAATTTTTGATGGTATAGCAAATCCGTAACCTACATACGATCCTGTTTTTGAAGCAATAGCAGTATTTATTCCAACAAGGTTACCGTTCAAATCAACAAGGGCACCGCCGCTGTTTCCAGGATTTATAGCTGCATCGGTTTGTATAAATGATTCAATTGGGAATTGCTCGTTTACAATATTTATGTTTCTACCTTTTGCACTTACAATACCTGCTGTAACAGTAGATGTTAAATTGAAAGGATTGCCCACTGCCACAACCCATTCGCCGATTTTTAATTCTTCTGAGTTGGCAAATTGTATGAAAGGTAAATTTTCGGCATCAATTTTTAATAATGCCAAATCTGATGAAGGATGCGAACCAATAAGATTTGCTTTGTAAGTGCGGCGATTTTTGTTTAATACAACTTCAATGGTTTTTGCACCCTTTATTACATGGTTATTGGTTACTATATATCCGTCTTTTGAAATGATAACGCCACTTCCGCTACTTGCTACTTCGCCAATACTGCCAAATGGGTCAAAATCAAAAAACCAGCCCCAACCACTTTGGCGTTGCACTTCAGATTTTGTTTTGATGAAAACCACACATGGCGTTGCTTTTTCGCCAGCTTTTACAAAATCAACAGGTGAATATCCGGTTGAATTGTAATTTACGTTACGAGCTACATTTTTAAAATTTTCAATTCCCGAAAAATCTTCATTTTTGTTGAATTTAGAAAATAGAAATGAACTACTCACGCCACATAAAGAAGAAACCAAAATAATTACTATCCACTTTTTCATATTTTTTTCAATAAAAGGCAAAAATAATATCAAAAATTAATGAGCAAAAGTCTATTGAGGGTTTATAGTTGGAAATTGTTTTTTTCTTGATAAAGCTTAGTTTGATTTTAATAATTGAATTTAAAATTTAACAAATCATGTCAGTTTTTTTAAAAAATTATAAGTTTTTAAGAAGTACCCGGGACGGGACTTGAACCCGTACAGCCGCGAAGCCACAGGATTTTAAGTCCTGCGTGTCTACCAATTCCACCACCCGGGCAATTTTTTTGAATTTTTACTTTTTATACAGAGAACTTAATTCAAAAAAAATCAATTGAATTGAGCGAAAGACGAGATTCGAACTCGCGACCCCGACCTTGGCAAGGTCGTGCTCTACCAACTGAGCTACTTTCGCTTTTTTTTGGTGCTGCAAATATAGAAATCTGATTTTACTTTTCAAATGCAGAAATAAAACTTTTAAAAATTTATTTAATTACATTTAAAATGCCGCTGTAATCATGTCGTTTATTGCCATAGTCGCGTATTTGAATGAAGTAATGATATATTCCTGTGGGGACAAATTCGCCTTTATAAGTTCCGTCCCAGTGATTTTTACCCCAGTCATTTTCAAAAACTATTTCGCCCCAGCGATTAAAAATTGTCATTTTGTATTCTTTAATTCCTAACCCAGTTGGGAAAAATTCAGGATTAATATTATCATTTCCCGGGCTGAATGAGTTTGGGATATAAGTTAGCAAAATATAATTTACAAATACTTGTCTTATAGCTGTATCAATACATCCGAACTCGTTTGATGCAAATTGTACAATATTGTACTTACCAGAGTCAATGAAATTGTAAACAGCATTTTGAGAGTTGATTTTAGCTCCATCGCTTATTGTATAATACCAATTTACAGCACCACTTGAATTGTCTTTAATTGTTACCTGCGAATTTATTATATCCGGAAAAGGCGGATAGTATGTAAATGATGCCTGCGGAACGGGGTGAATAGTTACAAATTTTGAAGTATCAAATTTGCAACCCGGTAAGGTTTCAATTTGATATTTTATTAAAAATTTGCCTGTGTTATTATATGAGTGAGCTAATGGTAGAAATGAAGAATTTACACCATCACCCCAATTTACCCTGTGAAAATTAATTTTATTGTTGCCGGTGTAACCGCTGAAAGTAATTTTAACAGTATCATTCGGACATGCATCGTTTGCTATAAAATCGGCAAAATTTTCTTTTGGTATATCTATGTTTTTAGCAATACTATCAATGCACTGAAATGAATTTTGAACTACCAATTTTATATTTGTTGAACCTGCATTGTTAAACTTGTTTACTATTGAAGAATCAATAAAATTAATCAAATAGTTTTCAGAAAACCATTTTCTTGAAATTATTTTTGAGTTTGTCCCGGCAATTGATTTATCACTAAAAACCAATGTATTATCATTGCATTTTGAAAAATATTGAAAATCTGGAATTGGTTTTTCGTTTACTGTAAAAAATGTGTCTTTGCTAAAAATACAGTTTTCTTTTGATGTGAGTTTTAAAACTATTGGATGAATACCATTTGATGTAACTTTCATTTTGAAAGTACTATCTAAATAATTTGTTTTATTGTATATCCAGTTTCTAAATGTAATTGAAGTTGAACTTTGTGAGGTTAAATCAGCACATTTAATAGAATCATTTTCACAGGCTATACCAAAACTTGCCTTTGGTATAAGTGATGGATATATTGAAAAGTTTTTTTCTGAACTATCATTACACAATGAATCGCTTGTTATCATTAGTTTAAGTTTGTGTAAGCCCACTGCAATTTTAGAATTGAAATAAACTTTACCACTATCAATAGTTTTGCCGTCTAAAATCCATTTATAATTAGAAATGTTGCCAGTTTTGATAGTTGAATTTTCTGAAATTATAACCGTGTCATAAGGACAATAGTCTTTTGTAGTAAAAATAGCAACCGGTGCAGGGTTTATTACAACATTATTGGATATGCTGTCGCTACAATTGTTTTTAGTTTTAATAGAAAGTGATATTTTATAAATTCCCGATGTGTCAAATTTTAATTTTAAGTTTGATTGGGTGAAAACATTGTTTTCAATGTTCCATTTATAATTGATAATTGAATCATTATCGTAAATTATTGGTAAACTGTTGAAGATTATAGAATCATAAAGACATTTGTACGTTTTACTAAATTGTGCTTTAGGTTTTTGAGTAATAAATACTGAATCAAAATAAGTAGAAATACAACCTGAATCGCTTATTACCTGCTGGTAAAAATAATGTTTACCGCCGGAATTAAAAGATTTTGAAACAGATTTTCCGGTAGCTGTATCAGTAGAAAATAGCCAATTTACTGCTTTAATATTCATTTGGGCTACGATTGACTTATCAGTTAATTTTAACGAATCGCCAAAACATAAATTTTGTTTTGTACTTGAAACTACGGGATTCCCAAAAATTTTCACATACTTATAGCCCGAATCAATACAGCCATACTGGTTTTCGGCAACAAGGCGTGTAAAATAATAACCTAGAGTGTCGTAAATAAAGGTTGGGTCAGGTTGATAAATATTGTTAAAGTTTATTTTCCATATTACATTGCCTTTGCCCGAACCTCGGTAATCGCTTACATCTTTAAATTTTATTTCTTTTTTTTCGCAATTCCCTTCATAAGCAATTTTTACATTTGGTGCATAAACTATTTTTAAATATATCGAATCTTTTATTTTGCAATTGTTTTGGTCGTTTATTGTTAAATAATACTTTGTAGGTAATAAAGTACCAGCACTCACAATCATTTTATTGGTTGATGATAATCCTGAAGGAGGCGACCAATTAAAACTAAGTGTTCCTTTTCCACCTTTTGCTGTATCTCCAATATTTACTGTTTTTCCGCTGCATAAATTTATTGTGTCTTTTAGCTTGGGCAAAATAATTACAGGATTTGATATTAGTTTTATGGTATCATACGAATAGCATGATCCGGGTTTTGCAGTTTTAAGTATATAATTTTTATTTTCTTCGGTATTTGAAATATTGAATTTTGAATACACTGTTTTTGATTTGTATGGGTATTTTAAATATGTTGAAGGCATCCATTCGTATTTAAAATTTTTAACAGAATCTAACCCTAAAATCACATTATAATTTGAACAAAAAGTTGTATCGCGTCCGGCATTATTAAGTTTTAAAGAAAAAATTGAAATAGCATTGCTAAAACACTGGCAGTTTGAAGGGTCTGATACAATAATTAGATTGCAGGCATCAGTATTTTTAATAAAACCGTTGAAATTAAAATTTAACAATTGCGATGGCAAAAAGCCATTGCTTATAGTGTATTTTGAAATTACAAAATCGGAAATATCGAATTTGCCATTCATATTTCGGTCAGCCACAAGATAAAATGTACTTGAAATTGTAGTGTCAATTTCGTTTAGACTATTTTTTACAGTAAATGCAATATTTGCCATTTCTCCACTATCGCCTGCATTAGTAGAAGATGCTCTAAGCAAGGTGACAACTGGGTTTGATTTTTTTAAAATGTAGTTTTTTGCAAAAGTTCCTGTTGCCGATTTAATAAAACAACTATCATTATTCTTTTGGCAATATGCTTTTTTCTTTGTAAATGACATTAAAGAAAATTGTTCTTGCCCACAGGAAATATTATTGCCATTTATCTTTATTTTAAAAATTAATTCAGACGAATCTCCGGGTAATGTACCTGTCGGAATGCTCCAAAGCCAGTTTACTTGGTTATTTATGTTCTTCAAATCACCACGACCTTTAATGTTTTTGGTAACAAGTGAAGTAGTGTCAGGATAAAATCCTTTTGGAAGGCTTAATATAATTGAATCACCATTTTTGGTATTTACGGGTCCAAGATAAATAACTTTAGCTTTGAAATTTACTTCCGGTTTGCATAGGTTAATGCTGTCGTAACTTAGTTTTACAGATGTGAAATATGAATTTTGAGCACCTTTGATTTTTATTGGGTTGCCTGTAAAACCTATTTTTCTTACAGGTTCGCCACATCCCATTGTACCTTCGGGTATTATAGAAACTACCGAGCCTGCAATAATATTGCAATTGGTTTCGAGATAAAATCTTATCTTTATTTTGTTTTTTAGTGTGTCGCTTACTTTTGCTAAACCTTGTTTCAGGCTTGCAATACTATCAGACAAGTTCCAAATGTATGTATTTCCTGATAAAATTGTAGGTTTACTCAATTTATAAAATTTATTGCCATAGGGAAATGAGTAATACATTCCTGAATCAACAAATGTAGTGCCTTGTGGAATTGTAACTTTTAACTTTAAATTATAAATGTTTTCTTCGTCTGTGTTTGCAATTACTGCTTCATAAAAACGGTTTGTGCATACATCGGTGCTTGAAGTATCATCTATTAATTTTGAAATTATCAAAGGTGGGAGAGGATTTAGGGTAAGAGTTACATATTTTAATAAATTTTTACAATTATACACATCAAAACTATCAGGATATGTATTGCAATTCCAACCAAAAGCTACTTTTATACTATCAGTTTTGCAATCTTTAGATTTTGCATAAATTCTAATGTTTCTCGTGTTTGCAGAGCTTAAATTTCCTATTTTAAAAATATCAGCTTGTTTTGATAGAAAAGTACCATTACTCAAATCTTTAACTGCAATTATTTCTGCTTTGTTTTTATCGGTGTTTGAAATCCAGAGATTATTTACTGTATTACCGCTTAATTCATTTGTTACAACAACATCCCATGTAAAAGTATCTTTGTTAGAAATGCTGTTTGAGTTTATAGGGGTTAATAATATTTTTGGATGTTCAAACTTAACAAAATCGTTGTAATACTTATAAATTACATTTTGATTATTGGTAATCCATCTGTAATAACTCAAATATGTTACGGGCTCTAATGTATTAATTGCCGAGTTGCATGTAGGCAAAAGTTTTATTTGCATAGTTGCTATCCACCCCTCATCACTTTGATAATAAATTCCTTTTTGGGGATTTAAAAATGTATCAATATTAAAAAATATTGTGTCTTGCGAAATTTTAAATGGTTTGAGCCCCGAAAAAGTTTTGGTTTTGTATTTTGATGTTCCTGTTGTGTAGTAATAAGTAAAAGAAGCATCTTTATAAAGGTAACCTGTAGGTAAAATTACTCCAATTTTGTGTAAATAAGTAAATTTTCTATACTCAAAACTAAATTGATTTCCTCCTACATAATTATTACAGCAATTACCGGCACTGAAATAAAAATTTTGATTTAAAGCAACACCATCGCAAGTATTAGTGGTGTAATTTTCGGTGTAATAATCAATATAATAATTGCTAAGCAAAATATGACTTCCGTTAAGTGTGTCGCATTGAAGTTTTTGTGATGGAGATGGATTGGGAGTGGTGCTAAGAAAAAAGTCGGTATTTGTAAATTTTAAATCTCCCGAATAGTTTCCAATATTTGTTGAATAAACAAAGTTTAAAGATATAACAACACTATCGCCATTTAGAAAAAAATAATTACTAAAATTAGCACAACCGGCTGTTTTGGCAGCATTTGAAGTGAAATCAAGGTCGCAATTTCTGTTTGTACCACTCAGCGATGAGGTCATTGATAGCTTGTCACACGAATATCTTAATTTGCCATTTCTGTATATTCTCAAATTAGTTGATATTGGTGTAACCAAATTGCCATTTGCAATTGTTGTTTTTAGCTTTCCATTAAAGAAAACATTAGTTGAACCGGAAGAAAATACTATTCCAGAATATTTTGCAGAAATTGTATCGAATAAAATTGAAATATGCGATTTTACTTTTTGCATATTTAAAGTTCCGCTTGTATCGGCAACTCCATTATTATCATTATCGGGCAATCCATAGTTTTTTCTTACAACTTTAAAACCTTTAAACAGCATACCTCCGTTGCTGCAATTGAGTTTACAATGAACTTTTGTTTGTGATGTATTACAATAAAGCTGAAAATATTTGCTATTGCATGTCGAATCAATTTTATATAAAATGTTTAAATTTATGTTTTTCAAGCCTGAAGAGCCATTTTTACAATCGGTACTTACTATAATATTTAATTCAGATTTTAAAATATCAATAGGGGGATTGTTGAAATAAGCCCAGTAATCTTTCGAATCAAAAATTAATTTGTATGGTTTCCATTCCACACCATCTAAATCTGAAAATTTAAAATCATCAGTTTTCAAATTGTGAGTTAAGCCATTTGGAATATTGAGTTTAACAGCAAATTGTGATTTTGAAGAAAGATTAATCAATGACGAAGAAGTGATAGTATAATTTAGTTTTTCGGGTGTTCCTGCTACAATATCTGTTGGTATCCAAGGTAATGCAGTGAAATATTGTGCACCGCCATAACTTCCCCAAGTTTCTTTAATTTGATAATTATTACCACACAAATCACTGTATGTAGCAGAATACATCCACCTGTTTGCAGTTATTGTTGTATTGCAAATATCTGGAAAACATGAAAAACAACTCCAATTTATGTAAATTGTATCTCCAACCGCCAAATCACCTATTTTTAAGCTTATACCACCAATTGGTGTAGAGCCAAGACATGTAAAATAACTACTATTTTTATTGTAGTCAAAACTTAAATAATTTTTTGAAAGTTGTTTGCCCCATTTTCCCTTACTTATAGCTAATGTAGATGTATCTATTGCCGACATTTGAGAGTTGTAAAACCCTCCGTTCCATGTTTGATATATGTTTATAATTGTATTAGAAATTTGTTTATTTGATTTATTTATAATTAATAAATTGTTTTTGCTTGGTTTACTAAGGTCAAAACACCAATTTATAACACTTGTAGGTTTTATAAATAGCCCTTGTGTAAAAGCATCAATATTTATAACAGCATTTTTTGAAGTTGAATTACAAATTGTGTTTTGACATCCAAATTTTATATAGTAAACGGATGAAAGGTTACTGCACTTCAAAACTCTTACTGTATCGTATATTTTTATTTCTTCACCTATGTCAAAATATTTATCATTATTACCAACTTTTAAGAAATCATTGGAATCTATTTTTGAAATTATTGAATCGTAAGAGTATTTATCTTTCATTCTTGACGATTTAATTGATACGCCAGAACCTGAAACTCTGAAAAACAGAAAATCTTTTGAACTTCCGTTCCCGGTGTTTTTAATAAGTATTTCTCTTATAAAAATATCTTTAATATACGCATTCTTCACTTGATTGCTTATAGAATTAATCAAAATATTAGCTGATTTAACATTTATATTTCCCGAAACATGACTTTCAGAGCCGCCTGTATATGTAAAATCACTGTTAATCAAAGCTTGGTTACCCTTACTAACAAAACTTTGCAAATTGCAATCAGAAGAAATTTTTATCGAAAATTTTAAATAACCAGCAAGTGTAAAATCTTTCAATTTAAAAACCGGAGAGTTTAAATTTGATATATTAAATTCTGACACTGCATTACTTTTTAACGAACCCGAAATATACTTGCAACCAGTAGGTAGCTTAATCGTGTTGTAAACGTTTATTACGCCAAATGTATGTATGTTTCTTATTTCAAACACTACCGAATCGTAATTATGGCAAACTGTAATGTTTGACGGTAATGTAAATTGTAAACTGAATTTCTTTGACTGGCAAAAAGATGTAATATTTACAGCAGTCATAAAAAATAAGACCGAAACGGCACTAAATAAAAACTTTTTACAATTAGGCATTTACAAAAACTTTCAAATATAATTTTTCTTAAAGATTTTATCTAATTAATTTATAATGCAAATTATACATTGCTTTTAATATTTTTGAAGTAGTAAAGTAAATAAGTTGATGTCGAACAAAAACAAGAAAATTCAAGGTATAGTTTACAGCACAAATCCTGATTTTGAAATTAAAAATAATGAAATACAAATAGGCAATTTAGCAAACGAAAAACAAAATTTAATAGTGCGAATTTCCACACAAGGCAGAGCTGGTAAAAAGGCTACATTAATTCAACGATTTATTGGAAGTAATGAAACATTGGAACAATTATCAAAAGATATAAAAAAACATTGTGGTACGGGAGGAAGTGTAAAAAACAACGAAATTATAATTCAAGGAGACTTTTGTGATAAAATTGTTCAATTTCTCAATTCAAAAGGATTTAAGGCACGAAGAGGTTAAATAAAGTATAACATAATTGAAAGAAAGAAATTTGATAAAACTACATTATCCAAAATTGGCAAAATCAAAACTTTAGGTATTTTAAGAATTATAAATTATTCAAAATACACTTTAAAAAACTCAAAGTAAAATCTGCTTAAAGTATATTAATTTTTTAAAAATTTTGATTTTTCTTCAGTTCAAAATATATAATTTTGCAGTCATTTTTAAATAAACAATGAAACACCATCCAATTGTAGAAAAAATCATTTCAAAAGCATCTAATTCGTACATTCAGCTAAGTGTTGATGAACTTATTGAAAAAGCAACAAAAAACGGCGAAGGCGTAATTACAAGTTCCGGTTCACTTGCTGCCGATACAGGTGAATTTACAGGACGCAGCCCAAAAGATAAATTTGTTGTTGATGACAGTACTACTGCAAACTCAGTTTGGTGGGGTGATGTAAACAAAAAAATAGATACCAAAAGTTTTGATAATTTGCTCGAAAAAGTATTAAAACACCTTGAAAACAAAAGCTTGTATATCAGAAATTCTTTTGCTTGCGCAAATCCTAATTACAGATTGAATATAGAAGTAGTTACAGAAACTGCATATCAAAATATATTTGCG
This sequence comes from Bacteroidota bacterium, assembly GCA_013359235.1. Taxonomy (GTDB): domain Bacteria; phylum Bacteroidota; class Bacteroidia; order NS11-12g; family UBA9320; genus JABWCE01. The sequence continues at coordinate 24,252 of JABWCE010000001.1, read as the reverse complement.
AACAATCTGTTTTTAAGACCAACATCTGATGATTTAGATACACAAACTCCTGAATGGCTAATTATAGCAGCACCTTCTTTCAAAGCAAATCCCTCAGAAGACAATACACGTCAACATAATTTTACAATAATAAATTTTGAGAAAAAAATAATTTTAATTGGTGGCTCGGGATATACAGGCGAAATTAAAAAAGGAATATTTACAGTTTTAAATTTTGTTTTACCTCACAACAGAAAAGTATTATCAATGCACTGCTCTGCAAATATTGGTAAAAATGGCGATACAGCAATATTTTTTGGGTTGTCGGGTACAGGAAAAACAACACTTTCTGCCGATCCCAACAGAAAATTAATAGGCGACGACGAACACGGTTGGGATAACGAAACCGTATTTAATTTTGAAGGAGGTTGTTATGCAAAATGTGTTGATTTATCAGAAGAAAAAGAACCGCAAATATGGAAAGCCATTAAACGAGGTGCATTAGAAGAAAATGTTAGATTTTACCCTAATTCAAACAAAGTAAATTATTCTGATATTTCTGTTACTGAAAACACACGAGTTGCTTACCCGATTGACTTTGTAGATAATATAGCTGTACCTTCAATAGGCAAGGCTCCTGAAAACATATTTTTTTTAACAGCTGATGCATTTGGAGTTTTACCTCCAATTTCAAAATTAACACCTGCACAAGCTATGTATCATTTTATTTCAGGCTATACAGCAAAGGTAGCCGGAACAGAAGCAGGCGTAACCGAGCCGCAAGCTACATTTTCAGCTTGTTTCGGAAAAGCCTTTTTACCACTACACCCAGCAACATATGCAGAAATGCTAGGTGAAAAATTGAAAGCAAACCCAAACATTAATGTGTGGCTTGTAAATACAGGTTGGAGTGGCGGACCTTTCGGGGTTGGTTCAAGAATGAAATTGTCTTATACAAGAGCTATGATTACAGCAGCGCTCGAACATAAATTGGATAATATAGACTTTGTAACACATAAAATTTTTGGGCTTGCCATGCCTGTAAATTGCCCTGATGTGCCTTCGGAGTTGTTAAATCCAGAAAATACTTGGCAAAACAAAGTTGATTATTTAAAAATGGCAAATCATCTATCTGATTTGTTTAATAATAATTTTAAACAATATGCTGATGGTTGCAGTGAAGAAATTTTGAATGCTGCACCAAAATCATTAGCTTCTAATTCATAGCTAAATTTTTTATAGGTTTATAATTGTTTCTCAAAAGTTTCCATTTTTGAGGATTTGCTTTTAAACATTTTTTTATTCTGTCACTGTGTTTGTTTATTGAATCAGTTAAGGCAGGAGGGGAGATAGCAGGAGTACAGAAACTAGCGATGTTTTTGCCTAAAATTGGCAAGTTTTTCAATTGTAATTCTTCAGCAACTTTTTCATATCTGTCAAGCAAAGCCTCTGTTTTGTGAAATTTTGTATTTTCATTCGTAATATTATTTGAAAATGATTTAGGTTTTTTTTCATATTTATTAATTTTTATAATTGGTTTTGTTGTATTTTTTTCAATAAAATCAGAATTTGCATCTTCTATAAAATATCTTTTAATTCTTTTAATTTTATTTTCGGGAGAAAGGTTTTGTGCAACTGCAAACGCTTTCTGCAAAATAGTTTTAAGTTCATCTATTCCTTGTGTGTAATTTTTAATAAATTCGATAGTAGAATCACTCAATGTAATATTAATTATTTCATTAGAGCCTTCAGAAATTAAATACGAACTCACTTTTGTAACAAACTGTTCAATGAATTCTTTACATTTATTCAATTCATTATTCAACGTTTCTATCTTTATTAGCTGATTTTTAGATATTAAAGTATAATTTATTGAAGACTGATTTGCTTCACTGTCAAATTGGCTGAGCGATTGTAACCATAGCTTTAAAAACGAATCAATTAATTGCAAATTTTCATAAGAATACAATAGGCTATGCTTAATATTTTTATTATAAAACTTAATAATTAAGTATTTCGAATTGCTGTTATTGTGTTTAAATAGCCATACCGGTTCTGATAATGAAAGGAGAATATCTACCTGAACCAAATGATTACTCTTTCCGTTTCCATTACTGTTTGCTATAGAATTGAAGTCAATAAATTCACTTTCATTAGCCTTTTTGGGTAATAATTTTATAATTGATTCAAGATTTAAATTTGAAATATTACAAGTGCCCCAAAGTAAGTTTAAGTTGTTATACTCTAATGATAGTACTGCCTCTATACATTTTAAATAATTATTAAGCGAGTCGTATTTCATGATTCAAAATTAAAGAAATACTTAATTGTAATGAATAAAAAAAATTAAGCGTTATTTTTTCTTACAATTAGCACTCCTGCAAAAATTAAGCTTAATGAAAGTATTTGAATCAAACCAAAATTTTCATTAAAATATATTCCCCACAATGAAGATATTATTGGCATTGTGTATGTAACCGTTGATGCAAAAAGTCCGTTTGATATTTGAATTAATCTATTGAAGAGTATAAGACCGATACCGGTTCCGGCTATCCCTAAAAACATTATACATAAAGTAGCATATAATGATGTTTTAGAAAACATTGTACCAAAAGGAAAATCAAAATAAATCATACAAAACAGTGATGGGACAAAAAGAAAGGTTAAAGATATAAAAGCAATATAGAGTGGGTTGTATTTGCTTAATTTAAGTTCTATAATGTTTACATTTATTCCATACAATAATGTAGCCAACAAAATCAATACTCCATAAATTATATTACTTTCTATTCCACCTCCAGGCTTTGATAATATTAATGTTAAAGCACCAATTAAGCCAATTAATATTCCTGATAATTTAATCAAATTATATTTCTTTTTAAAAATTAAAAGACCTGAAAGAAGTGTGAACAATGGTGTAAGTGAATTTAATATTCCTGCAGTTGAACTTTGAAGATATGTTTGTGCATGAGCAAAGCAAAATGCTGGAATAAAATTTCCTATAAGTCCAGCAATTGCAAACCACTTCATGTCTTTAAGTTCCACTTTTTTTAAGCTTAATATTCCAAATGGAAGAAAAATAAGTCCTATAATTCCCAATCTGAACGATGCCAATTGCAGAGATGTAAAAACTTTAAGCCCTTCGTGCATTAAAATAAAAGAGCTTCCCCAAATTATTGATAAAATTAAAAGTATAAAAAGTGATAATGGTTTTTTTTCTCTTAAAACCATTTTAAAATATGTTATACTTAATAATACACCACAAAGCTCTAAACCCATCTTTCCAATTGATTTTTTTGCCTTCGGCATAAGTTCTACCATAATAAGAAATACCTATTTCATAAATTTTTATTTCTTTAATTTTTGAAATTTTGGCGGTAATTTCGGGTTCAAAGCCAAAACGGTTTTCTTTTATTTCAATTCCTTGAATAATCTCTCTTTTAAACATTTTATAGCATGTTTCCATATCAGTAAGGTTTAAATTTGTAAGAGCATTCGAAAAAAATGTAAGAAATTTATTACCTATTGTATGCCAAAAAAAGAGAATTCTATGAGGATTTCCGCCAATAAACCTTGAACCGTAAACCACATCGGCATTTGCATCATAGAATGGTTTTAATAAATCATTGTATTCGTTTGGGTCGTATTCGAGATCTGCATCTTGTATAATAACTATTTCGCCTTCTGCTTTGCTTATACCGGTTCTGATTGCAGCGCCTTTTCCCATGTTTTTTTCATGTTCAAATAGTTTGATTTCTAATTCGGCATTAGCCGTAATATATTTTTTTATAGCTTCACTCGTATTATCTGAAGAGCAATCGTTTGTTATAATTATTTGCTTTTTTATGGAGTTTATTAGTTTTATTTCTTTTATTTTATTTAAAATAAGATGAATAGTTTTTTCTTCATTGTATGCAGGAATAATTATAGAAAGTGTTTTGATTTGCATACTGCAAATTTTAGTTTTTATGATTGATTTAAAAAACGAACTTGAAATTATAATAACAAAAGACCATTCGCCTACTATTATAAATAAGAAAATTGATGAAACTTATCATTCAATAAATGATGCTTTGCAAGAGTCAATGCATGTTTTTATAGAAAACGGTATAAGAAGATTAAACGATAATACAATTAAAGTATTTGAAGTTGGATTTGGAACGGGTCTTAATTCAGCTTTAACCATGAAATATGCTTTAGAGAATAAAAATAAAATCTATTATCAAACAATTGACCTATTGCTCATTAAAAAAGATATAATTACAGAATATTTTAAGTTTTTTGATTTTGAAATTTTGCAAAATCTACAACTTTTGAATAAATTGAAATGGAATAATTATTACAGTTTGTCAGAATACTTCGGTTTTGAAAAAAATAGAACAACATTGCAGGAATTTAAGTCAGAAGATAAATATTAAATAATTTATTTTGATGCACTTTCTCCATCAAAACAACCGCAAATGTGGACATTAGATATTTTTTAAAATGATGTTAGATATTTTATACAATTACGGAGTATTTGTTTATGACAAGAAAAACAAAATCTTAAATTTTTGGTATAGTTCTGATGGAAAATGCCAATGGTTCGACTTTGCTTGGGAATGTTTTAGTGTACATTTTAACGATAGTGGAAAGTTTATTTATAAAAACAGAGATTGATATAATGACTAAGGATAAATAATTAGCGGCATCGCCTTACAGCACCTAAACGATAGTGGCGGTTCAGTGGTTAAATGAATCTTTGTGCTTCTATTCAAGTGTAGTGCTGGCAGACAGTTTTGTGGTTAATTAAAGTTTGGTTCTCATCAATATTTGTGGTATAAATCGCCACCTTCGCCAATATCAAAACTGCCGTTAAAAGAAACCTAAAAATGCAGGTTTTGAAATTACTGCCTTGCCTACCCACCTGGCAAAAGAGAAATGATTTTTGCAACAAAGTGTTAATTTTTTTTAAAAAATCGTTTGCTTTTTGTCACATAATTGTTATTATCTTTGTCAAAAAGAAAAAATTATTCAAATTACCTCTTACAATGAAAATTAAAATATCAAAATCAAATGACTTTTACTATGCTATTTTAGCACTCTTTATAAATTTAGCATTTATTCTTTTATTAGCTGTATTTCTTCAAAATTAAAGCATTATAAGTTACAAATATGTAATTTTGCTTTTTTATTGATGAACATTAAAATTAAAAGATTTTTAACAATATCAATTTTATCTTTTATATGCTATGGCGGTAATTGTCAAACAAAAACCGTAAAATTTTCTGAACTAAATAAAAATAAAGATAACATTTATCTTTATAAAGGTGTACCATTCACAGGCAAATCTGTTTTAAATTATCCCAATAACCGACGATGGCAGGAAATAGAATGGATTAATGGCAAAATAGAAGGAAAATACCTATCATTTTACGAAACATCTGTAAAAGAATCAGAAATTGAATATAAAGACGGGAAACGACATGGAAGTTACAAAACTTGGTATAGTAATGGAAAGCCCGAAATTATTACATTTTACAATGAAGGAAATATAAATGGCGATTATGAAAGTTATTACAGCAACGGCAATAAAAAAAAGAATGCAAATTTTAAAAATGGTTTAGAAGATGGTAAATTAATTTTATGGTTTGAAAACGGTAACAAACAACAAGAAGCTGAATTTAAAAATGGAAAACCCAATGGAAGAGTGCTTTCTTATTCAGAAGAAGGAAAACTTAGAAAAGATATTGAATATAAAAATGGCGCAAGAGATGGAACTTCAATTATTTATCATTCAAATGGCCAAATTGGCGAAACAGGAAAATTTAAAGATGGTTTACAAGATGGAATATTTGTAAAATTTGATATAGGAGGTAATAAAATCAAACAAGAATCTTATAAAAACGGCAAAAAAGATGGTACTTGGATAAGCTATGACCTTACAGGTAACAAAGCTGAAGAATTAAACTATGATAATGATTTCTTAGAAGGCGAATACACCCTTTGGAATGATGGAGTGATTGATACAAAAGGAAATTATTCAAAGTCTAAAAAAAACGGACACTGGATAGAAAAAGCTTCAAATGAAAAAACAAAATGTGAAGGCGATTATATTGACGGAAAGCGAAACGGAAAATGGTACTTTGGTATAAGCCGTTTGTATGGCAAAAGTATTGGTTCGTATTTACTTGATAAAAAAGACGGAGAATGGATTTATTACAATTTTAAAGGAAAAAAAATACGAATTGAAATTTGGAATAAAGGAGAAATGACAGATTCAAAAGATTTTTGAAAAATGAATAAGCAAAGAGAATGGATTTTTTCTATTGACGAAATTGATGAAACTGCAAATGACTTTTTAAAAACATTTTATAGCCAAAAAATTGTTTGCCTAAACGGGAGCCTTGGTACCGGCAAAACCACACTTGTAAAAGCCTTTTGTAAAGCTCTTGGCAGTTTTGACGAAGTTACAAGTCCTACTTTTTCAATAATTAATCATTACCGCAGCCAAAACAATGATATTTTCCATTTTGATTTATATAGATTAAATAATACTTTGGAAGATATTATCGAAACAGGAATTGAAGAATATATTTACTCAGGCAATTATTGTTTTATTGAATGGTATGATAAAATTAAAAGCATTTTACCAACGAAAAATGTTGTATTTTGTGAATTGAAATACATTAATACAAATAAAAGGAGACTTATAGCCACAACTTCTTAAATGATTAAAAGGATTATAATACTAAATTTGATAACTTTACTTGCAAATTGGGTTTTGAATGCACAATCTTACAGTAAAAATATTGCCGATTTTATTAAAAAGGTTGAAAATCCGTATAATTTTTTAAGTAAAATAGAGACTTTAGGTATTAAAATGAGTGGCACAACAGGACTTGACAGCACTTTCGAATGGTTAAAAAAAATATCAATAGAAGCTGGATATATGCCTAAAGTTTATTACTTTATGAATACAACTGACACACTGTATAATATTGAACTTGTGAAAAACGGTACTAATGATAGTAGTATTCTTGTTTGTGCACATTACGATTCGTGGGTTGGAAAAGGTGTAAATGATAATGGAACAGGTAATTTTGCAGTTTACCAAATGGCAAAACTTTTAAAAAACCTAAAATCAAAATACACTATCAGATTTATATTTTTTTCGGGCGAAGAATTAGGATTTAAAGGAAGTTACGATTATGTAAAAAGAATAAAATCAAACGGAATAAAAGTCAAATTTATGCTCAATTTTGACCAGTTGGGAGGCACTGCAGGCTTTGACAATAGTAAAGTTAAGTGCGAAAAAGACGAACAAAGTTCAAACAAAATTTTAAGTGAACTTTTAACCAATAAAATTGCAAACTGTTATAGTATTTACACAACATTAACACCACAAATAAGCCAAGCATATTTATCAGATTATATCCCTTTTATTGATTCGGGGTATATTATTTCAGGTCTTTATCAATACGCCTCGTATCCATATACACATACAACTGATGATTTATTAAAAAATATAGACATAAACACCCTGACAGAAACAGTAAAAGGTGCTTTGGCAGCATTAATTTTTCTTTCAGAAATAAAAGATACCGAATTGGTAAATACTAATAAATACATAATTAACAACAAAATAAATGTTTATTTGACGAATGGTGTATTGAGATTTGAGAATCTCGTAGGATTTAATTATAAAATTTTTGATTACTCGGGTAATTTAATTGAAGAAAACATTATTCAAATAAATATTCATGAAACTTCTGTAAAACAATATGCAAAAGGTATATATTTTATTTTATTGCAAAAAGAGTTGTATTGTGATACTAAAAAAATATTTTTGCATTGAAAATAAGCGAAGCAAGTAAACTTAAAATTTTTTAACAATTTAAAATGAAACTCAAGTTCTATGGGGCTACACAACAAGTTACGGGCAGTATGCACCTGCTCGAATTTGATAATAACTCAAAAATATTAATTGATTGTGGGCTGCAATACGAAAGTGGTGATAAATTAGATATAAACGACAAATTTCCATTCAATCCTTCAGAAATTAATTGCATAATTTTAACACATTCTCATATTGATCATTCGGGCAACATTCCTACAATTGTTAAACATGGATTTAAGGGCACAATTTATTGTACAAAGCCCACAGCATCACTTGTTGAAAATTTACTTTATGATTCAGTTAATGTGCAATACGCAGTAAATAAATCTAAGAAAAAGGGCAAAAAATCAAAACAAAATACTGTTTTATATTCATCTAAACATGTAAAGGAATCACTTGAGCATATAAAACTAATAGATTTTCATAATAAAATAAAGATTAATGAAAACTTTAGTTTTACATTTTATAATGCCGGACATATACTTGGGGCCGCTTCTGTTCTTGCAGAAATTAATGAAAACGGAAAAACAATAAAAATTGGTTTTACAGGAGATTTAGGCAAAGAAAATTCAAAAATTGTTGTTAACCCTGAAATTATGCCTGATATTGATTATTTAGTTTGTGAATCAACTTATGGAAACAGAAAGCATAAATGCCTAAATACTGCCGAAGATGAAATTTTAAATCATATAAATTTAAGTTGTAAAAATAAAAAAGGCAGGTTGATTATTGCAGCTTTTAGTGTTGGGCGTACACAAGCTATATTGTTTACTCTTAATCAACTTTACAAAAGAGGTGAACTAAATGGTATAAAAGTTTTTACAGATAGTAAATTGGGAATACAAAGTACAAGAGTTCACGAGCAATTTGATGAATATATGAATAATGAAGCCCAAGAGTTTTTTAAAAAACATGGTGATTTATTCAATTTTCCGAATCTAAAGGTTATAGAAACAGAATATGACCAACAAGATTTAAACTATCAAAATGAGCCATACATTATAGTTTCATCAGCAGGAATGGTAGAAGGCGGCAGAATTCAGCAACATGTAAGAAACAATATACATAATCCTGTATCATATATACTCATTGCAGGATATTGTGCTGATGGCACGCTTGGAAATAAACTACTTCAAGGACAAAAATCTATTAAAATTGGAAGTTTTGAAAGCCCTGTTTATGCCAAAGTAACCTCAACAGATATTTTTTCTGCTCACCCTGATAGAGACGGATTAGTAAAATACCTAAAAGATTCAGAAAATAAAAACCTTAAAAAAGTATTTTTAATACATGGTGATAAAAAAACAATTGAGGGATTTAAAGAATACCTTGAAGAAATAAATTTTAACAAAATTGAAATTCCAATTCGTGGAAATGAATACACTTTCTAAAAACAATCTTTAAATTTTGTAAATAAAATGTGGGTATTTAGTGCCAAAATCTAAGGTTTGCACATAGTTTTTTTATTGTAATTTCACCGAAAAAAAATAAAACAAATGGAAGAAATTTTTGAGCCTGAAAATGACAAGATTATACCTATAAATATCGAAGACGAAATGAAAGTTGCGTACATTGATTACTCAATGTCTGTAATTGTTTCGAGAGCCTTGCCCGATGTAAGAGACGGATTAAAACCAGTACACCGCAGAGTTCTTTACGGAATGTCTGAATTAGGGCTTGCAAGTAATCGTCCGTATAAAAAATCTGCCAGAATAGTAGGAGAGGTTTTAGGAAAATTTCACCCACATGGCGATCAATCAGTTTATGATGCAATGGTAAGACTTGCACAAGATTGGAGTGTAAGATACATGATGGTAGATGGACAGGGAAATTACGGTTCTATAGATGGAGACCCTCCGGCCGCAATGCGATATACAGAAGCCCGAATGAGAAAAATTGCCGAAGAAATGTTAGTTGATATTGAAAAAAACACGGTTGATTTTATACCAAATTTTGATGATACACTCACAGAGCCAACAGTACTTCCCTCAAAAGTTCCAAATCTATTGATAAACGGAGCATCAGGTATTGCAGTAGGTATGGCAACCAATATGCCTCCACACAATCTTACAGAAATAATTGATGGAACAATAGCTTATATTGATAATAGAGAAATTGAAATAGAACAATTGATGCAATTTGTAAAAGGTCCTGATTTTCCTACAGGTGGTATAATTTATGGCTTTGATGGCATCAGAGATTCAATATTAACAGGGCGAGGCAGAGTGGTAATACGCGGAAAAGCAGAAACCGAAACACTAAATTCAGGTAGAGAGCAAATAATTGTTACAGAAGTACCATATCAAATTTCACCCTCACAAATCATCATTAAAGCTGTAGATTTAATAAATGAAAAAATAATTGATGGTATTTCTGAAGTACGCGATGAATCTGGAAAAGACGGATTAAGAATAGTGTTTGAATTGAAAAGAGATGCTATTCCTAATATAGTTTTAAACCAATTATACAAATACACACCACTTCAAAGTTCGTTTTCGGTAAATAATATTGCTTTGGTAAAAGGTCGCCCCGAATTGCTCAATTTAAAATCATTAATTTCAAATTTTGTTGAACACAGGCACGAAGTTGTAGTTCGCAGAGCACAATTTGAACTTGAAGATGCACGCAAAAGAGCCCATATTCTCGAAGGATTATTAAAAGCACTTGATAACCTTGATGCTGTTATAAAATTAATTCGCGAATCAAAAACGGTTGAAGAAGCAAGAAACGGTTTGATGAGCAATTTTGAACTTACCGAAATCCAATCAAAAGCAATACTTGACCTCAGGTTACAAAAACTAACAGGACTTGAAAGAGAAAAGATAAAGGAAGAATATGAAGAAATAATGAAATTAATAGATTATCTTAATACGCTTCTATCTGATGAAAACATGAGAATGAACCTAATAAAAGATGAACTTAACGAAGTAAAAGATAAATTTGGCGATGCTCGCCGAACAGAAATTGTACACTCTGCCGATGATTTGAATATTGAAGATTTAATTGCAGACGAAGAAGTTGTGGTTACAATATCACATATGGGCTACATAAAACGTACTCCACTTACCGAATATAAATCGCAGGGTAGGGGTGGTGTTGGAAATAAAGCGGTAAGCCACAGAGATGAAGATTTTGTAGAACACATGTTTATTGCCACAAATCACAATCATCTATTGTTTTTTACTGATCATGGAAGATGTTTTTGGATGAAAGTTTGGGAAATACCCGAAGGAGCAAAAACAACAAAAGGACGAGCAATTCAAAACCTTATAAGCATACCACAGGAAGACAAAATAAGGTCTTGCATTAATGTAATTACACTTAAAGACGAAGAGTATGTAAACAATAATTACATAACCATGATAACTAAAAAGGGAATAATTAAAAAAACAACATTAGAAGCATACTCAAGACCAAGAGTAAATGGTATAAATGCTATTACAATTAGAGAAGAAGATGAATTATTGGATGTAAAACTTACAAATGGCAAATGTGAAGTGATAATTGCAAAAAAGTCGGGAAAAGCAATAAGATTTTCAGAAAGCAAAGTAAGACCAATGGGCAGAACAGCTTCAGGGGTAAAAGCCGTTACACTCGAAAACAAAACAGATGAAGTTATTGGAATAATTACTGTAGAACAGGGTAGCCCTTCTACAATACTTGTAGTATCTGAAAAAGGCTACGGAAAGCGTACTGACATTGAAGATTACAGAATAACCGGAAGAGGAGGCAAGGGAGTAAAAACCTTAAATATCACAGAAAAAACAGGTACACTCGTTGCTATACTTGATGTAAACGACAATGACGATTTGATGATAATAAACAAATCGGGAATAGCAATTAGAATGCCTGTGGCTTCGTTGCGTGTAATGGGCAGAGCTACTCAAGGAGTAAGGTTAATTAAATTACGCGAAAGCGATGAAATTGTCTCTATTGCAAAAGTAGAACATGAAGAAAATGGAGAAGATGAAAATACTGAAATCTCCGAAAATGATATTCAAAATTCAACAGAAATTGAAGAAAACGAGTAATTTTTAATTCCATTAATAAAATTCATAAACCAATTCATTAAATTAGTTTCTATAAAAATTTAAAGAAATTATAAATTTGAAATATTTGGTACTATAATTGAAGTAAATATTTTTAAAAAATTTAAGATGAAAAAAATTAGAATATATCTTACAGCCTTAGTTTTACTAACCTCTATCATAGTTGTAGCACAACCCAGTAAGGTTGAAACAGTGCGAATGATACTTGAAGATACAGACCCGAATGCAGTAAAAGATTTGAGAGAATGTAAACGCTTAATTGACGAAGCGAAGGAGCATTCAAAAACCTCAAATAGTCCTAAAATGTGGGTATATCGCGGTGCAGTTTATTACGAAATAGCTAGGAAAAACGACGAATTATCAAAAGAAAATCCAGATGCAATTGTTATTGCTGCCGAATCTCTTTTTAAATGCAAAGAGTCTGATACTAAAAAAAGTTGGCAGGAACAATGCGATTTTTATTTGTTGAATGTTGCAAACGTGATGTTTAATTTAGGAGTAGCAGAATATCAAGCAAAAAATTATGATAAATCTATTTTTTATTACACAACCACGTTGAGAATTATTCCTTACGATACAAAAGGCGACTTAAAAACTATAAATATTACAGATGCAATAATATATCAATATTGCTATTATGCTGCAATGGCTAAGGGTGATAATGCTTTAACAAAGCAATACATCAATAAATTAATAGATTTGAAATTTAACGACCCTAAAATTTACAATGCACTTGCCCGAGTGCAATTAGACGAGAAAGACACAGCGGCAGCCTTACAATCATTAGCTGATGGAAGAAATAGATTTCCTAATGATATTGATTTGATGAATATGGAACTTGATATTTATCTGAAACAAGGAAAAACCGACTTACTTCTCGAAAAACTCAATGCCGCCATAGAAGCTGATGCAGAAAACAAAATTTATTACTTTGCACGTGCTTCAACTTTCGAAAAAATTCAAAAATGGGATGAAGCCGAAAAAGATTATAAAAAAGCTTTAGAAATTGATCCTGATTATTATGATGCAAGTTTTAATTTGGGCGTACTATATGTAAATAAAGCAAGACCAATAATTGATAAACTTACAAAAACCTATAAAAAGGATGAACAAACAAAATTGGAAACTCAAATTTCTGAATTTTATATAGTTGCAATTAAATATTTTGAAAAATGCTATCAAGTTGGTGTTCCTGGTGATGATAAAAAAGAAAAATTTGAATTGTTAGAAAGCCTACAGAGATTGTATAAAAACATTGGAAATAAAGAAAAGGAAGAAGAGTATAAAAAATTGAAAGATGAGTTGTAATAATTAAATAAAATACTTTCTACTTAACATAATATAAATTATAGTTGTTTTTGTATTTATTTAATTACTTTATAAAATTGAAAAAATATAACTTGAATTTGTTTTTTTCATTAAATTAGATTTGTTTTGACTGCTTTTCAATGCAAATAGAATCGGCTAAAGAATACATATTAAATTTACTAAAGGAAAAACTTCCGAAGTATTTAACTTATCATTGTTTTGAACATACTATAGATGTTTATAACGAAGCAAAACGCATAGCTTTATCTGAAAATATCAATGATGAAACCGAGTTAAAACTTATACTTACGGCTGCATTATTTCATGATTCAGGATTTACGGTTTCTGAATTGAGCCATGAACAACAAAGTTGTATTATTTCTACACAAGTACTGCCACAGTATAACTACAACGATAGCCAAATTAGCAAAATTTGTGAAATAATTATGGCTACAAAAATTCCACAATCACCTTCATCACATTTGGCCGAAATTATTTGTGATGCAGATCTTGATTATTTAGGCAGAAATGACTTTGAAAAGATTTCAGATTCTTTATTTGAAGAATTCAAATATAGAAATATAGTAAAAGATCAAAAAAGTTGGGATACAATTCAATTAAATTTTTTCAAATCACATCATTACTTTACCCGCACCAATATTGAATTAAGAAATAAACAGAAAGAAAAAAATTTGCAAAAAATATTAGAAAATTTAAATAATTATGTCTAACAAAGAAAAAAACAATTTAATAATTGTTACATACGATTTTACCGAACAAGCTGATTGTGCAACAAATCATGCGAGCTATCTGGCAAAGATTACAAGTGGCGATGTTGCTCTTGTGCATATTATAAACAAAGAATCAAAATCAAAATTTGGTAAAAATGTTAACTCTGTACAAACCGAAATAGAAAATAAATTGAATGAAATTTGTACAAAAAATTTTCAAAATACCGGTGTAAAAACATTTTCAATAGTACGTCCTGGCAGTATTTTTTCTACAATTGCAGAAATCACAAGCGAAACCAAAGCAAAATTAGTTGTTTTAGGCACACACGGTGTAAAAGGTATGCAGCATTTATTAGGAGCATTTGCGCTCAAAGTAGTTACCTCCTCTCCCGCTCCTGTAGTAATTGTGCAATCAAAAAAGGTTGATAAAGATGGTTATAATCCTATAATTTTATCAATTGACGAAAGCGTTGAAACCAAACAAAAGGTAAATCAAGCTTTAGAATTTGCAAAAACACACAAAGCCGAAGTACATATTTTTTCTAAATACGAGAAAGATGAGTACTTGCAGATAAAAGTAAAAGGAAATTCAAATTATGTTAAAAACGAATTGATTTCAGAGGGAGTAAAAGTTGTTGAAGCTAATGAACCTTCAGATTCTAAAAGTTTTTCAAATGCTGTAATAAGATATTCTGCAAATGTAAAAGCAGGATTAATTGTTATTACCACAAAAAAAGAAAAAGAAATTTCAGATATGTTTATTGGAGATGAAGATGTAAAAATTATTAATAATGATTCACAAATACCGGTTTTGTGTGTTAATGCCAGCAATTACAATATTATGGGAAGTGTTATTGCTTTTGGTGGATTTAATTAATGAATAAAACCGAAAAATACATAAACCTTATAAATCAAGTAAACTCTTTAATTGACAACGAAACAGACTTTATTGCAAACTTGTCAAACATTGCATCTTCTATTCATTTTACATTCAATTTTCATTGGACAGGTTTTTATCTTAACAATGGAAAAGAATTGGTTCTTGGACCATTTCAGGGTCCGATTGCATGTACAAGAATAAAATACAATAAAGGTGTTTGCGGTAAAGCATTTACTTCTGCTCAAATAATAAACGTACCTGATGTTAATGAATTTAAAGGTCATATAGCCTGTAGCGAACATTCAAAATCTGAAATTGTTGTTCCTGTAATAGTAGATAATATAGTTTTGGCTTTAATTGATATTGATAGCGAAAATTACAATTGTTTTGATGATACTGATGAACATTATCTCGCAATTATTTCAAAAAATATCAGTAAAATTTTTAAGACAACAGAACATTAATCGTTTATTTGTACGGATTTGTTATTTAATTTACTGTTTTTAAAGCTAAATGAAAAATAAATAACTAAGCCAATCAAAAGCCAAATTCCAAACCTAAACCAGCTTAAATGGTGGATTTCCGACATAAGATAAATACAACTTAAAGTTCCTAAAACCGGAATTAGCGATAAATTATATTTAAAAGAAAAGAAAATCATACAAACCAAACTTAGCCAAAAAACATACTGAGGAATTTTTTCGATAAAACTGTCTTGAAATAATTTTTTGTAATAATCTGGTAAAAAATAAGAAATAAGCAAAATCATAGCCACAGACAATAAGGGTAATACCCACTTTGAATTTAAATATGGAATTTTAAATTTTCTTTCAATTTCGGGTTTTTTAACATCTAAAACCAATACACCGCCACATACGAGTACAAAAGCAAACAAAGTACCTATACTTGTCAGGTCTGTAACTACCGTAATATTTAAAAACATTGCCGGAACTGCTACTATTGCACATGCTACCCAAGTACTAAAACCGGGTGTTTTATATTTTTTATTAATTTTTGAGAAAGCTTTAGGCAAAAGACCATCTCGGCTCATGCACATCCAAATTCTGGGTTGTCCCATTTGAAAAACCAGAAGTACTGTTGTAATTGCAATAACCGCACTTATACTAATTATAAAATACAAAATTTGAGTATTAGGTGTATTAAAAATATGAGCTAATGGATCTTTTACAAATTCAAGGTCTTTAAATGGAATAATTCCGGTAACTATTAAAGCAATAAGTATATATAAAATTGTACAGATTACAAGAGAATAAATCATACCTCTTGGCAAATCGCGTTGTGGATTTTTACACTCTTCGGCAGTAGTAGAAATTGCATCAAAACCAATATAGGCAAAAAAAACACCCGAAACTCCTTTTAAAACCCCTCCAAAACCATTGGGCATAAAGGGATTCCAATTTATGGGATTAACATAAAAGGCACCGGCAACCAAAACCAATATTAAAACTGAAAGTTTAATCAATACCATTACGTTGTTTAGTTTTTTAGTTTCTTTTATTCCAATAAAAACAAGGTATGAAATTGCAAAAACTATGAGAAATGCAGGTAAATCAGCAATAATTTTAATGTTGCCTAAATGAGGTGCTGTAGTATATGCTAAAAACTCTTCGGTACTTTTTAAGCCATTTTCGAATGCCTTTGCTGCCGACAAATAATCTGTTGAAAGCCAATATGGAATATTTAATCCAAATCCCTCAAGTAATTTTGTGAAATAGTTGCTCCAGCTAATTGCAACAGCTATATTTCCAATTGCATATTCAATAATCAAGTCCCAGCCAATAATCCACGCAAATAATTCGCCGAAACTTGCATACGAATATGAATAAGCACTACCTGATACAGGCACTATAGACGCAAACGATGAATAGCAAAATGCTGCAAAAGCACAAGTTATGGCTACTATTACAAAAAGCCAAACTACTGCCGGTCCACCTTTAAAACACACTTCGCCTATTGTAGAAAATATTCCGGCTCCTATTATTGCTGCAATTCCAAAAGCTGTAAGATCTTTTACTCCTAAAGTGCGATGTAGTTGTTCATGTTCTTTTTCCTGCTCAAACTCAGTTACAATATTTTTTATAGGTTTTGTTCTGAATAAAGATTTGAGCATATTTTATTATTTTAAAGTATCGGCTTTTATAGATGTACCAGCAAATATACCCAATCCATTATTTATATTAGAATAAATAACAGTTGCCCCTCTAAACAAATCAGTTCCCGAGCTACCAGACGAACCTCCCCTATACATTTCTAAGGATGTATAATATTTCCAGTATTCACTGCTGAGTTTTTCGATTGAAATAAGATATTTGTATGTAGTATTAGCTTTTACAAGACCTGCAGGAGGTATTGCTGTAATGGTTTTTGATTCTCCATTGAAAGTTTCGTCAGAAAAAAGTAATCCGCCATCTCTTGTTTTTATTGTACTTACAGCCGATAAAATATCATTTAATTTAAATTCGAATGAATTGAATTTGTCAACCAATTCGCTATAATACATAAAGTTTATTTTGTAATAATCTTTAGAGTTTTTATCATCTGTAAAAGTTACTTTTAGTAAATCAGATTTATTTCCTTGCATATCAATTCCTCCATTTTCAATCCATGTTGAATTCATATTATTTATTTTTAAGGGTAAAAAACCTGTTGAATTTACATTTGTAAAATTTTTACTGTTTATTAATAATTTATAACTTTTGCCGGGTAATGGCAATTCGCCCGAAAAATATGTTCGCGAAAATTGGTCAAATGTCAATGGAATTACATTGTTATCGCCATCTTTCAAATTAATTTCTGTAATTGTTTCTGGTCCTAAAATTTCAGGATTTTTATCGTAATATGCACTTTTGCTATTTGAAATTTGAATGGAAAATGGAGTATGATTATTAAAAACTTCATTTACTACTAATTTTTCGGTATATGTGTTTAGTTGCTCTATTGGAATTTCTTCTTCACACCCACCAAATAGGGCAATAGAAATTAATAAATACAATATTTTTTTCATTTAATTTAAAATTTTAAAATATATGATATTCCGGGTATAAAAACCGGGATTGAAATTTTATAAACTTTATACGAACCGGTACCTGGATTGTTTGCATTGGGAACATAATCTGAATAAATTGCAATTGGATTTTTGGCTAACAAAACATTGTAAAGCGTAAAAAATATTTGGCGGTCAACATAACGTTCGGTATTTTGTCTTTCAAAAATACCGCCTATATCCAATCTGTGAAATATCGGTCCCTTGAAATTATTCAACGATGTGTAATCAAGTACTATATTGCCATCAATATCATTAAATTTTCCACCGGGAATTGTAAAATACCTCCCCGATGCCAAAGTTAAATTCATAAATATTGAATTTTTTTCTGTAATTCTGTAATTCAACACGGCATTTATTGTATGTCTTCTATTAAATGAAAATGGAAATGCTTTTCCTAAATTAAGGTTTTCAAATTTTCTGTCGGCAAAAGCAAGTGTGTATCCTGTCCAGCCTGTAAGATAGCCCGATTTTTTAAAAATAATCATTTCAAATCCATAGCTCTTAGCTTTTCCTTTTTCGAGTATTGATTGCCAATCGAGTGAA
Source organism: Bacteroidota bacterium (assembly GCA_013359235.1). GTDB lineage: Bacteria > Bacteroidota > Bacteroidia > NS11-12g > UBA9320 > JABWCE01. Next base: position 5,816 of record JABWCE010000001.1, on the reverse strand, counting down.
TTATCAAAAAAAGCCGGATTTTCTTTAGCATACAACACGTTATTCATGGTTTTATAAAACACATCAACAGAAAATTGATAATCCTTGTCATATTCTTTTACTATGCTTAAGTTGAATTGATCAGAAGCTTGAACAGGAAAATTTTTTGTAGCCGAAACCCAAAAATTAAATGGGAATCCAATACCAGAATTTGTAAGCAAAAACATAGTTTGATGCATTCTTGTGTAAGATGTTTTAATAGTAATTGTTTTACTTAAAATATATCTTAAATTAAAACGTGGCTCAATTAAAACCGGATTGTAATTAAATTTTTTGTAACTATAATATACGCTTCGCAAACCAACATTTGCTTTTAGTGAATTGTTTATTTTATAATCATCTTCAAAATATGATGCTATTTCAATGCTATTTTGCCATGATTTTACTCCACTTTCATAAGTTTCAGCTTTATTGTCAACATTTTGAAGTGAATATCCTGGGTTAAAAAAGTGTAAAACCGATTGTACCCCAAATCTAAAAAAATGTTTAGTTGAATGACTATATTCAAAATCTCCGTTTAAAATGGCATCAGCAACACCGTTTTTATAAAAATAATCCGAAATTTTATAATCATTGTTTAATGAATCAAAATACTTCTGCTCTTCGCTTAGGGTAACTTTGTATCTGGTAAAACCTGTAGAAATATTTGAAAATAATTTTGGTGAAAAAATATGGTTCCACTTTACAACGCTGGATATATTTCCATACTTAGTTTCGATATAATTTTCAGTAATTTTTGCCGAATCAGAATAAATTTGGGGCCAAAAATCTCTACCTGCATAAACTGAAGCAATTAAATAATCGTGTTTTGATATCTTATGTTTTAATTTAAAATTGTAGTCTGACAATTTAAAAATCTTCAATTTTTGATCATTAGCAGCAAAAAGTGAAAGTGCATCATAATAAGTACGCCTCATACCCAATGAAAAAGTGGTATTTTGGCTTGAACCTATTGGTCCTTGTATTGAAAATTTTGCTAATAAAAAACTCATTGATGCGGTTCCGTTTATTTCTTTAGCATCTCCTTCATTGGTTGTAATATCAACAATAGAGCTTAGTCTCCCTCCATATCTTGCAGGGAAACCCGCTTTGTAAACTTGAATTGAATTTGTAATATCGGGTTGAAAAATTGAGTAAAAACCGAATAAATGAGTTCCATTATATACCGGTACACCATCTAAAAGCATAAGGTTTTGGTCGCTTCCTCCTCCTCTTACGTACAAATTGCTTCCCCATTCATTTCCGGGAGTAATACCTGGTAAACTTTGCAACCCTTTTATTATATCAGGTTCTGATAATAAATACGGATATTCTTTTAATAGAGAAATTGGCACATCAATTTTTCCACCGATTGGGTTTGATAGATCACTTTGCGATTTTCTTGAATTGTCAAGAAATGTTTCATCTAATTTAATTTTTGATAATTTAATATTTACTTGAGTATCTTGGTCAATGTACACCGAGTCAATAATTTTTTTATAACCATTAAAACTGTAAATAATTACAAAATCTTGTGGTGGTACAGAAATGCTGAAATACCCATAATTGTTTGAAAAAGTCTCTGTTTGCCAGTCGGGCAGATAAATTTGTGCCCCCACTATTGGTTCGCCATTTTTTTTATCAGTTATATATCCAAAAATTCTATAATCATATTGCGAAAAAACAAATACAGAATTTAATAAAAAAATTGTAATTAAAATATGCTTTATTCTCATTTTGCAGAGTCCAAACTTACACCAAAATTAAATTTGAAAAAAAACTATTTTATAAAATACCTTTTTTTTTACAAAAGCTTTTTTTGATATTTTTGATATTTTTAAAAAGTTAGTTGAAAGTAATTATTTATACTGATGGGTCATCACGTGGAAATCCTGGAAATGGCGGATATGGAGCAGTTCTTATTTATGGAAAACATATAAAAGAAATTAGCGAAGGATTTAAACATACAACTAACAACCGTATGGAATTGATGGCAGTGATTGAGTCGCTTAAAGCATTAAAAATGGAAAACCTTGAAATAGATATTTATACCGATAGTAAATATGTAATGGATGCTTTCGAAAAAAACTGGATAAAAAAATGGAAAACTACCAGTTTTACAAAAATAAAAAACCCTGATTTATGGAAAGTTTTGATTGACCTGTACGAAAAACATAATATAAAATTTCATTGGGTAAAGGGGCATAGTGGAAATAATTATAACGAATTATGTGATAAGCTTGCTACAACTGCTGCTGATAGCAAATATTTAAAAGATGATAAAGGCTATAATCCATAAACTTTAGCTTTAATATTATTAAATTCGCAGCAAATACTAATGGAAATTTCTTCAAAATATTTACCAAAAGACATAGAAAACAAATGGTACCAAAAATGGTTAGATAATCATCTTTTCAAAAGTACACCCGACCAGAGAGAGCCATATACAATAGTAATACCGCCGCCAAATGTAACAGGAGTATTGCACATGGGGCACATGCTTAACAATACAATTCAAGATGTACTGATAAGAAGGGCGAGAATGTTGGGGAAAAATGCCTGTTGGGTTCCAGGAACAGACCATGCAAGTATAGCTACCGAAGCAAAAGTTGTGAATATGCTTAAAGAAAAAGGAATTGAAAAGAAAAACCTTTCAAGAGCGGAGTTTTTAGCTTATGCAATGGACTGGAAAGAAAAATATGGCGGCATTATACTCGAACAGCTAAAAAAATTAGGTTGCAGTTGCGACTGGAGCCGAACGCGTTTTACAATGGAACCTTCGCTATCCAGTGCAGTGATAAATGTTTTTGTAGAAATGTATAACAAAGGCTTAATTTACAGAGGTAGCAGAATGGTAAATTGGGATCCGGCAGGAAAAACAGCCCTTAGCGATGAAGAAGTAATATTTAAAGAAGTAGATTCGCAACTATATTATGTAAAATACTGTGTACCTGAAAGTGAAGAATTTATTGTAGTTGCAACCACCAGACCCGAAACAATACTTGGTGATACAGCAGTTTGTGTAAATCCAAATGATGAAAGATACAAGAAATTTGAAGGTAAAAATGTTATAGTTCCGATTGTAAACCGGATAGTTCCTGTAATTTTTGATGAATATGTTGATATTGATTATGGAACGGGAGCATTAAAAGTTACACCTGCACATGATATAAATGACTATAATCTCGGATTGAAACACAAACTTGAAATTATAGATTGTTTTAACGAAGATGGAACTATGAGTAATGCAGCCGGCTTTTATATTGGTCAAGATAGGTTTATTGTAAGAAAGCAAATATCAATTGATTTAAAAAATAAAGAACTTTTAGTAAAAACAGAGAATATTAGAAACAAAGTTGGTTTTAGTGAAAGAACTAATGCCATTATAGAACCACGAATTTCAAAGCAATGGTTTGTTGAAATGAAAAAGTTTTTAACTAATAATCCTGAAGTATTACAAAGTGTTTTGAATGACGAAATAAAATTTTATCCTTCAAATTTTAAAAACACTTATCGGCATTGGCTCGAAAATATTAAAGATTGGTGCATAAGTCGCCAATTATGGTGGGGGCATCAAATACCTGCATGGTATGATGAAAAAGGAAATACCATTGTAGCAAAATCATATAATGAAGCAATAGAAATTTACAAAAGCCAATTTGGAGTGGACAAAAATATTATACTCACACAAGATGACGATGTGCTTGATACTTGGTTTTCGTCATGGCTTTGGCCCATTTCGGTTTTTGATGGTTTTGAAAATTCCAATAATGAAGATATTAAATATTATTATCCTACAAACGACCTTGTAACTGCTCCCGAAATCATTTTCTTTTGGGTTGCAAGAATGATAATGGCCGGCTACGAATTTAGAGGCGAAAAACCATTTAGAAACGTTTATTTCACAGGAATTGTTCGCGATAAATTACGTCGTAAAATGTCAAAATCTTTAGGAAACAGCCCTGAACCAATTGATTTGATTGAAAAATTTGGTGCCGACGGTGTAAGAATGGGTATGTTGCTTTGTTCGCCAGCTGGAAATGATATTTTGTTTGACGAATCTCAAGTTGAACAAGGTAGAAATTTTTGTAATAAAATATGGAATGCCTATCGTTTAATAAAATCATGGAAAGTATCAGAAAGCAGCGATTTATATATTATAAAAAATACTGAAATAGCTACAAAATGGATAGAAAATAGAATAAACAAATCAATTACCGAAATTAATGATTGTTTCGAAAAATATAAACTTTCTGAAGCACTTATGATTACTTACAAACTAATTTGGGATGATTTCTGTTCGCTTTATTTAGAAATGATTAAACCGGAATATGGCGAACCTATTTATAAAAAAAATATTGAAAAATGTATTTTGGTTTTTGAAAAATTGCTAAAACTTCTTCACCCGTTTATGCCATTTATTACTGAAGAAATAAGAAGTAATTTAATTTCTGATGATGAAAAATTTATAAACAATACAAGTTGGCCTAAACTTTCTGAAACAGAAAAAATAAATCTCGATAAACCTATAGAACTTATCGGTTTCATAAGAAATAAACGTAATGAAAACGGCATTTCTCCTAAAATAAAAGCTTGTGTTACAGTAAATGCCGATGATGAAACAAATTATAAATTATCAGAAGGGTTAATCAAAAAACTTGGAAACGTATCAAATATAAATTTTGGACTTATCAAAACAGCAATTTCAGGATTGGTAGAAAAAGATCAAATTTTTGTAGAATTTGAAGGTTGGCAGCCACCCCAAAATGATAAAGATGCTATTTTGAAAGAAATAAATTACCTTAAAGGTTTTCTGCAATCTGTTGAATTAAAATTAAGTAATGAAAAATTTATTACAAATGCAAAGCCTGAACTGGTTATGCGTGAAAAGCAAAAAAGAGACGATGCAATTAGCAAAATCGAAAGTCTAAGTAAACAATTATAAATTTTTATTAAGTTTTGATTGATAATATAAATCTTAAAGAGATATTTAAGAAAAGAGTTTCAAAACATGAAGTAGAGATGCTTGTAGAAATTGTGTGTGCTTCTCAAAAAAAATTTGATGAACTTGTTGATATAATTATATCGTCCAATAAACATATTTCATTGTATTCATCATGGGTTTTGGGATATGCAGGTGTCAAATGCCCCAGTTGGTTTGTAAGTAGATTAAATGATTTGCTAAATTCATTGACTCCTATAACTCATTTTTCTGTTTATAGAAATGTTTGCAGGGTATTAATGAAAATTATAATTCCTGAAAAATATTATGGAGTTTCGGTTAATTTCTGTATTAATTGCTTATCTGACAATGAAATGCCAATTGCTGTAAAATCGTTTTGCATACATATCTTATCAAAAATTATTGAAACACATCCCGATTTGTGCAATGAAATAAAAGGATTAATTGAATTATTAATGCAAAATGCCTCTCCGGGTTTAAAAAATGCAGGTGAAAAAATTTTAACTAAAATTAACAAAATGGGTTATTAAGTTATTAAATATCCTCAAAATCGCAAATTATACTATTAATCAGATTAATAGTTACTTCAGACAAAGGATTGAGATTGTGCTTAAAACGATTGTTAATAATATATTCTAATGTAATAGATAATTGTTTGTCAGATTCTATTTCGACTCTGTTGAATTTCTGAGCCCAAAGTGAATTTTGTTTTTTACCTCTTTGCAAGGTTGACTGTTTTGACAATGGGGCATGCCCCATTGTCGAGTCATGCCCCATTGTCGAGTCATGCCCCATTGTCGAGTCATGCCCCATTGTCGAGTCATGCCCCATTGTC
>JABWCE010000009.1 GCA_013359235.1 Bacteroidota bacterium | reverse complement strand
GCGTTAATTTGATGTATTTACACCCTGTTTGGGCTTATTATCGCTTCGTAAATGCTGTTCAGACTTCTGTAAACCATTTTTTAATTTTTACTCCAAAGTTTCGCTTTTTTCTTCCAATACATCTTGCATCTTGAATATTTTAATTTTACTTTTGAGTTTTTAGACAAACTGCCGTTATAGGCTACCCCCACAGAAAAAACCGAAGTTCAAAAAGTTAGTATTCTGAAATTCTAAAAATAGAATTTACTTACATAAACTGTTGAACCCCCAGTAGTAAAATTAATTTTGAGAACTTGTTGCCATAATAACCAATTTAGAATATTTTTGTGTAATTATAGTAACATATTATTCCTAATCCATTTATATATTACATATCCAATGAAACAAAAACATATAATTAATATTTCCCTGATTTTATTTCTGTTTTCAATTTCTTTGCTTTCCAATTGTAAAGAAGAAGAAACCAAACCCTTAGAGCTTGGACAAACGCATGAAGGAGGAATCATATTCTTTATAGAAGATAACGGTAAACATGGACTGATTGCAGCATCAACAGACCAACATACAAATATTCAATGGTGCACAGGCTCATGCCTTGCGACAAATGCAACTGCAACAGCACTTGGAACTGGTAAAACCAATACACAGACCATTGTTTCAATTAATAAGACAGGAAATCATGCTGCCGCTATTTGTGATAAGTTGGTTCACAATGGTTTCGATGATTGGTTTTTACCATCTAAAGACGAACTGAACTTTTTATTTATTCAAAAGGAAGCTGGTAGAATTGGAAACTTTCTTGCAGAGGAATATTGGTCATCAACAGAAGATGATAAAGACCGTGCTTGGCATCAACACATGGGAAATGGAAGCACTCACAATGAAGTTAAAGTAAATGCGGCTTGTATTAGGGCAATTAGAGCGTTTTAGATTTCTGGAATGCTGACCTGAAAAATATAATTTAATTTAAATGATTGAACCAAATTCAAATAAAATAACAATCTTGGAAGACTATAACACGGGTTTGGCAAAAGTGGCGGTTCAGTACTCCGCAGACACATTTGTGTTTAATCAAAGCTTGGTTCTCCGATTAAACATTTGTGGTGAAATTCGCCACTACGCCAAGCCGAGAACTGCAATTGCTAATAAAAATTCAATAAATTTACAATAAAACAAAAGAGAGAAATGAAATTTTTTTAAAATTAAAAAATATTAAAAATCAAAATATATAATTTTTTATGAATTCTACAGAACACATTATCCCAATTTTAGATGGAATAGTTATCGGAGTGCTTATTCTCTCAATTGTATTTTGGATTAATAGTTTTTTAAGAAGACCAAAAGTATTATTTCCTTTAGCTATTGTAGCCCTAAATATATCATGTGTAATTTATTCATTACATATTGACGATAGAATTTACTGGACTTGTTTCATTGTTTCTGGTAGTTTGTGTTTTTTAACAATAGGTGACTTAAAGAATTATATTAAAAAAATCATTAAATGGTACATTTCAATTACATCAGCTTTTTTAATTGCTTCAATAGTATTGCCACTTTTTTTTGATAATGAAAATTATTACAAAGTGTTTTTATTAACTTTTATGTTTTGGTTCATAATTCATGTAATAATTTGGGCTCAAAATATAAATAAAATAGCTATTATTAAAGTAAGTTTTTTGACATATTCTCCATCTTTTGTTGGCACAATTTTCGAGATATTGAGGCAAACTCACATTATTGCCGACAACAGTTTTACCTTTAATTTTTTTGGTACAACAAATGCCATATCTTCTATTTTAACAATACTTACGTTTCTAAAATTAGTTGAAGATTTGCGTTTAAAGAAAAAAATAGCACAAAAAGAAAATGAACAAATTATAACTGAACAAAATATATTGCTTGAAAAAAGGATTGAAGAACGTACACATGATTTGGAAATTGAGAAAAAGAAGTCGGATGATATGTTTAAGAAATCAGAAGAGTTGCTTTTAAATATAATACCAAAAGAAACAGCAGAAGAATTAAGACTTTACGGGCGTTCTCAAGCAAAAACATACGGAATGGTTACGGTTATGTTTACCGACTTCAAAGATTTTTCTAAAGTTAGCGAAAAAGTTAGTCCGGAGTTATTAGTTAGTGAAATTGATTATTGTTTCAGCAACTTTGATGATATAATAGAAAAATATTCTGTTGAAAAAATAAAGACAGTGGGTGATGCGTATATTTGTGTTGGAGGAATGCCCATACTCACCTTTAGTCATGCCGAAGACACTATAAATGCCGCAATTGAAATTAGAAATTTTATTTTAGAGCGTAAAAGAGAAAAAGAAGCAAAAAATCAAATACCATTTGAAATTAGAATTGGTATTCATACCGGACCTGTAGTAGCCGGTATTGTTGGAAAGAAAAAATTTGCTTATGATATTTGGGGCGATACAGTAAATATTGCTGCAAGAATGGAACAAAATTCAGAATCGGGAAAAATAAATATTTCAGATACAACTTATCAATTAGTAAAAGACAAATTTCAATTTACATATCGCGGAAAAATTAAAGTTAAAAACAAAGGAGATTTAGATATGTATTTCGTTGAAATATAATATTAATATCAATTTTTATTAAACAGGTTATAAATTTCAAATGGTTAAAAAAAATAATTGTGAATATTCTTAAATTAAAACTTTAGCTTTTATTTGCCGAAAGATAGTTTATGAAATTTATAAAAAAATATTTGTTTCACATTTCAGTTTCTATTATCAGTTTATACCTGCTATTTTGGTATGCAGCCGAAGTATTAAACTTGTTTGAGCTTGGAGTATGGGCAGAAGTATTGAGATGGACAGGCGAAACAATGCTCATTTTTTATGCCTCAAAAAGAAAAAATCTCACAATCTGGATTTTTACAAGTATGTTTATTGGTGCCGAGATAGGTACATATTTTCCACAGGTAGCTGCAAATGGAAAAATGTTGGGAAGCATATTTTTAAGATGTATAAAAGCAATTATAGCACCATTGCTTTTTGGCACATTAGTAGTAGGCATTGCCGGTCATTCCGATTTGAAGCAAATTGGACGGATGGGTTTAAAATCAATTTTTTATTTTGAAATTGTTACAACGCTTGCATTATTTATAGGTTTATTAGTTGTAAACTTTGTTAATCCGGGCAAAGGCATAGCAAAACCTGATATAATTGAAGAAAAAGCTATCCCGGCAAGCCCCAAAACATGGCAAGAACACATTATTGATATCTTTCCCGAAAACTTTGCAAAATCAATATCAGAAGGCTTGATTTTGCAAGTGGTAGTTTTTAGTATTTTATTTGGTATAGGGCTGGCAATGGTAAGCGAATCAAAGAAAAAACCAATGATAGCTTTTTGCGAAAGTCTTAGCGAAATAATGTTTAAATTTACCAATATTGTAATGCTGTTTGCACCATTTGCTGTTGGAGGAGCAATTGCTTATACAGTGAGCAATATGGGGTTGGAAATGTTTTTGCCACTTGCTAAACTTGTAGGGGCACTTTATATAGGTTTAATAATTTTTATTTTATTTGTTCTTTTCCCTATCGCATTAATAGTAAAAGTACCTTTGAAAAAATTTGTAAATGCAATATCAGAACCTGTGAGTATTGCTTTTGCTACTGCAAGTTCAGAGTCGGCTTTGCCAAGAGCAATGGAAGAAATGGAAAGAATAGGAGTTCCGCCTAAAATTGTCGGTTTTGTTTTACCAACCGGTTATAGTTTTAACCTCGATGGAACAACACTTTACCTTTCTCTTGCGAGTATATTTGTTGCACAAGTAGCTGGTATTGAATTAAGCATTAGCCAGCAATTGATTATATGCCTTACACTAATGCTCACAAGCAAAGGTGTGGCAGGTGTGGCAAGGGCAAGTATGGTTATACTTGCTGCTACTGTAAGCCAGTTTAACTTGCCGTTGTGGCCCGTATATTTGATTATGGCTGTAGATGTAATAATGGATATGGGTCGTACTGCTGTAAATGTTATAGGCAATTGCCTTGCTACAATTGTAATTGCTAAATGGGAAGGTGAATACAAGCCTAAAATGGACAATGAAAAAATACTTGAAGTTAAAGAATTTTGAGTATTTATTAATTTTTAAAATATAAAACCTTTAAGTTTTAAAGTCATTTTTCATTTATTTGCAGCCATTAATATTAAGTAAAACAATTGCTTTTTAACTCACTTCCCTTTTTTGTTTTTTTACCTCTGGTAATACTTATTTATTATTTGTTACCCTACAAAACACGCTGGATTTTTCTATTGTTTACAGGATATATATTTTATGGATATTTACATCCGCAGTTTTTGATTCTTCTGTTTTTGTCAACCTTTGTTGATTATTTATTTGCATTAAAAATTTACAATGCCAAAGGTGTATTTGAAAAACGTACATATTTAGCAATTAGTCTTGTTTTTAATATCTCGCTTCTGTTTATTTTTAAATACCTTTCAATGTTTTTGCCCGATGCAGACCCAATGCTGGTAAATATAAAAAAAGCAACCGAACCAGTAAAAGGTATGATTATGGATGCAATATATTTTTCAATACCTATCGGCATCTCATTTTACACTTTTCAGTCATTGAGCTATACATTTGATGTGTATTTCAAAAAGATAGAGCCTCAGACAAATTTTGCACGTTATGCTACATTTGTTGCATATTTTCCTCAACTTGTAGCCGGTCCGATAGAAAGATACAAGCATTTATCTTCACAACTTTTTGCTAATCATAAACCCGTTTATGCTAATTTTTCAAAAGGTTTCAGGCTTTTGCTTATGGGCTTTTTTCTGAAAATGTGCATTGCCGACAATTGTGGTACTTATACCAATTTGATTTTTGAAAACTACAAAAATTACAACGGCATTTCAATATTGACAGGTATTATATTTTTCGGTTTGCAGATTTATACTGATTTTGCAGGTTACACACTTATTGCACTTGGATCGTCAATTTGTATGGGGATTGAACTTATGGATAATTTCCGCACTCCATATCTTTCTACTTCTATTAGCAATTTTTGGAAACGATGGCATATTTCGCTTACTACATGGTTCAAAGATTATCTTTATATTCCACTGGGTGGCAACAAGGTTTCAATACCTCGCTGGATATTTAATATTTTACTGGTTTTTTTAATTAGTGGATTTTGGCATGGTGCAAATTATACATTTATAATTTGGGGAGCTATACATGCTTTTGCATACCTTGCCGAACATTTTACAAAACCTTATATTAATTTATCTGAATCAAAACATAAGATTTTGCGTATAGCCGGCGGTATCAAAACCTTTGCTATTGTATCTCTTGCGTGGGTATTTTTCAGAGCTGAAACTATTACAGATGCCAATGATATTATTTATATGGTTTTTAATTCTACCACATCAGGCAATTTGCAAATTGATTTTAAAATTTGGATTGTATTAGCAGTATTTGTAGTATTTGACGCAATGCTTTTAAATAACAGAATTGATAATTTCCTCGTAACAAAAAGCAAAATTTTCAGATGGAGTATATATTTTCTGCTTTTAGCATGTATTTTAATGTTCAGCGCTACAGTAAAACACCCCTTTGTATATTTTCAATTTTAATAAGAAATGAAAGCAAATAATATAATTATAAAAATTACAACAATAGCAGTTTTTGCAGTAGCTTTAAATTATTTTTACACTTTCACTTTCTGGAGAAAAGAACTTAAAAACGAAGCTCCTGATTTGTTAAAACTTCAAAGAATAGCAGATTCATGCGATATTTTATATTTTGGCGAATCGAGCAATATTAGCTATAACCCCTTAACCGACACCATTAAAACAAGTATCAGCGGATTGATTGCCGAAAAATTAGATGGAAAAATTTTGGGAGATATTACCCACGAGGCATATCATGCCGGAATATATTTACCATTAATTAAAAGAATAAGTAACAAAAACAAGGTTAAATCAATAATTGTTACCCTAAATTTAAGAACATTAGGTCCGCCCTGTGTGCATTCGGGGCTTGAAAGTGCCCTGCAAAAACAAGCTTTGTATTATAGAAATCTTCCTCCATTAATAATTCATTTGTGGGCTGCACTAAACAATTACGACAACCAGACAGAATACGAAAGAGATTATAACCTATGGAAACAATGGGCAAATGATAAACTTGAAGTAAAAGGTATAGATTTTAATTACCTTACTGTAAAACAATGGTGTGAAGCCGAAAAATTTCGTTTGCCCGATGGCACTGAAAACATGGAAAAACGTACTCTTGCCGACCATTATGTAAAAGCTTACGGGTTTGTATTGAACGAAAGAAATGTAAGAATAAATGACCTTGACAACATTGTAAACCATTGTAAAAACAAAAAAATAAAACTATTTTTTAATCTTTTAGCCGAAAATACTCAATATGCCGATAGTCTTGCCGGACACACCCTTGTTGAACTCATGAGGTATAACAGAGATTATTTAATGAAAAAATATAACAACATGTATGTAACCACTATTGATAATCTTGAAAAAGTTGAAGGTAAAGATTACACCGACCAAAACTGGACAACCGAGCATTACAATTATAAAGGTAGAAATGCAATAGCTGCAAATGTTGCATTAATAGTAAATTCAAAAGTTCATTAAAAAAAAATTTATATGTTTTATTTATCATAATTCGGCATAAGAAAATATTGAAAAGAATAAAAAAATTAATTTTGTGCTGATGCAATATCAAATTTCTGAAATATGTAAAATATTAAAAGGAGAAGCATTTTTATCAAACAAAAATGATATTGTAAAACACATAAGCATTGATAGTAGGCGAATAACCGAAACTGATAGTATTTTGTTTTTTGCAATAAAAGGAACATTAAATGATGGTCATAATTATATAAAGAAATTATCAGAAAACGGCATCCACAATTTTGTTGTAACCCAAATACCTGAAAATTTAAAAGAAAAAGGGTTAAATTTTATAAAAGTAAAAAACACCGTAAAAGCCCTTCAAATACTTTGTTCACATCATCGCAGTACCTTTAATTACAAAGTGATAGGTATAGCTGGCAGTAATGGAAAAACAATAGTAAAGGAATGGCTTTATCAAATTTTGCATGAAAAATTCAATATAGTGCGAAGCCCCAAAAGCTACAATTCGCAGGTTGGAGTGCCGCTATCAGTTTGGCAAATGAGCGATACAAATAATCTTGCAATTTTTGAAGCCGGAATTTCTAAACCTGGCGAAATGCAACTTCTCGAAAAAATAATAAAACCTCATATAGGAATTTTTACTAATTTGGGCGATGCACATTCCGAAAATTTTAAATCAATAAAAGAAAAAGCATTAGAAAAATTGCAACTTTTCAATGAGTCCGAAATTTTGATTTGTAGTAAAGATAATGCTGTATTCAACGATGTTTTAAGCGAATTTACTAAAAACAAAAAACTAAAAATTTTAACCTGGAGTAAAAAAGACAAAACCGCTGATTTGTATATTGAAAAAAAACTTAACAATAAACACAAAGCAAAATACAAAGGAAAAAGTTTTATTTATTCAATTCCTTTTACAGATGAGGCTTCGTTTGAAAATGCTGCAATTTGTATGCTTACAGCATTTTATCTTGGCTTTGATTCTAAAATTCTAATTAAAAAAATTGCCGAGCTACATTCAGTTGAAATGAGGCTTCAAAAAATAGAAGGCATAAACAACAATTTGCTTATAAACGACACATATAATTCAGATATAAATTCACTTGAAATTTCAGCAGATTTTTTAGTTAAACAAGGCAATTTAAAATCTAATACAGTAGTACTTACAGATATATTACAAACCGAAAAAGGAGAGAAAGAACTTTATAACACAGTAAATAAAATTTTAAAATCTAAACATATTTCAAAATTTATTGGCATAGGCAAAACCATCAGCAATAATGCAGAATCTATAAAACTTAAAAACAAAAAATTTTATTTAAGCACCGAAGAATTTATTGCCGATTTTGATTTAAAATCGTTCGTAAATGAAAATATTCTAATAAAAGGTGCTCGTAATTATATGCTCGAACGAATTGTTAAATTGCTCGAAAAGCAAACACATCAAACCGTTTTTGAAATAAATCTTTCGGCAATAGAGAGCAATTACAAAGCTATAAAATCTACCATACCTCCAAAAACAAAAATAATGGGAATGGTAAAAGCTTATTCTTATGGAACGGGGAGCTATGAAGTAGCCAAACTCTTACAAGATTGCGGAGCAGATTACCTATGTGTTGCTTATATTGACGAAGGCATACAACTGCGTGAACGCGGTATTCACATACCTATAATGGTTATGAACCCCGATGAAAAAAAACTTGAAAAAATGCTGATTAATAAACTTGAACCCGAAATTTACAGCTTCCAAATTTTAAACTCATTAATAAAAACATTTGAAAATTATAAATTCAGGGGAATTGAAAAAGCATCAGTACATATAGAAATTGATACAGGTATGCACAGGCTTGGTTTTATGCCAGATGAAGCAGATAAACTTATAAAAATACTTAACGAAAATAAGTTTTTAGAAGTAAAAAGTATTTTTAGCCATTTGGCAGGTAGTGACGAAAGCCGATTAAAAAATTTTACATTGAACCAAATAAAAGTGTTTGAAAAAACCGCAAAAAATATAAGCAAAAATTTATCAGCCAAACCCTTATTACACATACTTAACAGCTCTGGAATTTTTCATTACAAACAGGCAAGTTTTGATATGGTAAGAGCCGGAATTGCACTTTACGGAATAGACCCACACAACAAAAACCCATTTAAACTAAGCGAAACAGGAACATTAAAATCTTATATTTCGCAAATAAAAATTATAAAAGAAGGTGAAGGTATTAGTTACGGACTTCATTCTAAAAGCAAAAAAGAGCGAAAAATAGCAATAATAGCAATGGGATATGCCGATGGCTTAAACCGTAAACTAAGTAATGGAAACTGGGAAGTAATAATAAATGGTAAGTTTGTACCCATAGTTGGTAATATTTGTATGGATATGTTTATGGCAGATATTTCTAACGCAAAATGCAAAGAAGGCGATGAAGTGATAATATTCGGAAAGCAAAACTCAATATGTGAAATGGCAAAAAGTACAGAAACAATACCTTACGAAATACTTACATCAATTTCGCCCAGAGTGAAAAGAATATATTGGTATGAATGAAAAAAAATCATAATATTTGTAGTGGACAAACAATAATTTTGTGTTAAAAATAAAAAATAAAATATATTTGATATGAAAAATAATAAAATTTACTTACTACTTGTTATTACTTCGCTTTTTACATTTAAACTAAATGCTCAAATTCAAATTACATCTGATGACATAATAGTAAAGGGCATTTACAAAATGGCAACAGACACAGCCCCTTCAATTTCACTCGGAACTCCGGGTGCATCAAAAACATGGGACTTTTCGGGTGTAAAAAAAGTTTTTACTCACGACAATATAATCTTGCCTTACACAGACAACGGCTCGGGCATTGATGCCAATTTTGTTTTAGTTGAAGATGGCGATAGCAATGTTTATTTTAAAAAAACATCATCTACGCTTTTTTTTATGCCAGGTGATGCTGAAGAAAACTTCAAATTGACTTTTATGACTTTCCCATTCAATTATTTGTCAACTTCAAACGATTCTGTTGTTGAAACTTCTGTTACAACCGGTGATGATATGGGATTTCCGTTGTTAGATTCTGTAAGGGTTCATTTTAGCATTAAATATACTTCTGTTTGCGATGCATGGGGAAACGTAAAAACACCAGTAAAAACTTATGAATCGCTTAGAATTAAATCTGATATTACAACCAGATTTTATGCCGAAGGCAAAATAGGTAATGGAAATTATACACCAATTAAGGATTTTGGCGAAACCGATACAGAAGTTCAATATATATGGCTTACCAAAGGTGGAGGTTTCCCGGTAGTTACATATCGTTTAGGCGATAATGAACTTGAATATATTGAAACAAGCTCGTTATCAAGCAAAGAAATTAATAAAGATAACTTAAAAAATGTAGTAGTTGCAAATCCTATAGGCGAGAATTTAATCATTAAAAACAAAGGAAGTGAAAATTGCGAAATCATAATTACTGATATAAATGGCAAAACTGTTTTATCTGCCACACTTCATGCCGGAGAAGAAATTAAAGAAGATGCTGCTAAATTATCAAATGGTATTTATATTATGAATGTAAAAGGAAAAGAAACCAACGATACATACAATACAAAACTTATTAAATAATTAATAAAATTATTATTCAAAATAAACCATTTTTGTAATTGTTTGTTTTTTTAAGGTAATAAATGTTTTGAGAGAAAATTTTCAGTTCATTTATTACCTTTTTACATTAATAATAAAAATAAAAAATGCAAAGCAATTCGCAAACTATTACAGAAAATAAGCAAGATTTTTTACCATTAAAAGGAACAGATTTTATTGAGTTTTATGTAGGCAATGCCAAACAAGCGGCACATTATTACAAATCAGCATTTGGTTTTAAAAACTTAGCTTATGCAGGACCTGAAACCGGAGTAAGAGACCGTGCTTCGTATGTATTAGTACAAGGTAAAATAAGGTTAGTGCTTACTACTCCATTAAATTCAAATCATCCAATAAATCAACATTTAATAAAACATGGTGATGGTGTACATTCACTTGCATTGTGGGTTGATGATGCATATTATGCTTTTGAGCAAACAGTAAAACGCGGAGCTAAAGTTTTTATGGAGCCTACAACTATTAAAGATGAAAACGGAGAAGTGAGAATGAGTGGAATTCACACTTATGGCGAGACAGTTCACATTTTTGTAGAACGAAAAAATTACAATGGACCATTTATGCCAGGGTATGTAAAAATGGAATCAGAATTTAATCCCGAAGACGTAGGCTTGCTTTATGTTGACCATTGTGTAGGTAATGTAGGCTGGAACAGAATGAATACCTGGGTTAAATTTTATGAAGATGTTCTTGGTTTTAAAAATATTTTAAGTTTTGATGATAAAGATATTTCTACAGAATATTCAGCTCTTATGAGCAAAGTAATGAGCAATGGCAACGGTTACATTAAATTTCCAATAAATGAACCGGCTGAAGGCAAAAAAAAATCGCAGGTCGAAGAATATCTTGATTTTTATGAAGGCGAAGGTGTACAACACATTGCTGTTGCTACAAATAATATAATAGATACAGTTACAAAATTGCGTAGCAGAGGAGTTGAATTTTTAACAATACCCGATTCGTATTACGACAGTTTAAAGGATAGAGTAGGAAACATTGATGAAGAAATTAAAATATTAAAATCTTTAAGTATTTTGGTTGACCGCGATGACGAAGGATATCTTTTACAAATTTTTACCAAACCCGTAGAAGACCGTCCAACATTATTTTACGAAATAATTCAAAGAAAAGGAGCAAAATCTTTTGGAAAAGGCAATTTTAAAGCACTTTTTGAATCAATAGAAATAGAACAAGCAAAAAGAGGCAATTTATAATTTGGAAGAAATTCTATCAATAACTTCGGGAGATTTTACCGCTTCATTTAAGAGTTTTGGAGCCGAACTTATCAGTGTTTTTCACAACAAATCAAAACATGAATTTATTTGGCAAGCCAATAATGAAATATGGGGCAGACATGCTCCTGTTTTGTTTCCATTTGTAGGCAGATTAAACAATTTTGAATATATTTTTAACGGTAAAATATATAAAATTGAACAACATGGTTTTGCCCGTGATTTGCAATTTACAATAAATGCCAAAGGTGATGATTTTATAATTTTTGAACTTTCGAAAAACGAATATACTTACCAGCGTTATCCTTTTGATTTCAATTTAAAAATTCATTACAAACTCAGTGGTAACAAGCTAATGATGGAATTTATAATTGCTAATTTGAGTATTTCTGCAATGCCGGTTTCGTTTGGAGGGCATCCTGGCTTTAAAATTTCAGACCCCGATGATGCAATAATAGAATTTGAAAATGATGCAGACCCGGATTCACTGCGTTTACTTAGTAATTTTGTTTCACTTAAAACAAGAAAAGTCACCAACGGAAATGGGATTATTAACATTGACCAAAACACTTTTAATAATGATGCTTTAATTTTCAAAAATTTAAAATCAAAATATGTTATACTCAAGTCAAAATCTTCGTCTAAAACAGTAAAAGTGAAAATTGAAGGATGGAAATATCTTGGAATTTGGTCAAAACCCGGTGCAGATTTTATTTGTATTGAACCATGGGAAGGTATAGCAGATTACATAAATTTTAAAAACGATGTAAGTGTTAAAGAAGGTATTATTACACTAAAACCTTTCGAGATTTTAAAAAAATCATTTTCAATGGAATTTGGAGTTTAGTGAACTAAAAATTTTTGAAAACCGCCGTTGGTTGATTTGATAAAATACATACCTCGTGGCCAGTCAACTATTGATTTATTAATAATAGACGAAGCTTTAATATCAAAATCTGAAATTTGCTGCCCCAGCATATTGAAAACTGAAACATTCTGATTTTTTATCGAAACATTTTCAAATGATACTATTTCATCTGCCGGATTAGGGTAAACTCTGATACTAAGTTTACCATCAACATCGGGCGGCTGAACCACCTCTGTTTTTTTTATAACCGATGTTGTGTTGGTTATTATTGGAGTATTATAATCAAAATAAATATAGGCTTTGTTTATAACACTGTCATTTGTTTCAAGGTTTTTGTTAAGATGGGCTTCAAACACTATAAAACCTTTACTACCGCTTTCGGTTAATGATTTTGGCGGAAGATTAATGTTATCAAAAACCCAAGTTACCACATTATTATTTAAACTTACTTCGTAATTATGACTGCATGAAACCATTTGAAATTCGTAAACCGGAATATGCACATCAAGTGTATCTATTACTGTTACTCTACGTGCTTCGTCATTTCCTTCATTTTGAAACTCAATAAAATATCTTATATTTTTCACTTCACCACTTACAGCGCCCGATGGTTCACAATTTTTTTCATTTGGATCAAAACTGTAAACTATTTTTTGAACAATACTGTCATAATTGTCAGTAGAGTCGTCAGTAATATCTGTTTCAAGTTTTACGAAGTGTTTTACAATATCATCTATTTTGTATTTGCCAATTGAATAAACAACATTAAGTTTTATTTTATATTGATTTACTTCACTTTGATATGTAAAATCATATTTCAATATGTTTTTTTCTTTGCTTGAATATGGAGGAATTGAATTTACAAAATTTGTGTTTGAATCGAGCATTACTGTAACAGTTCCATTACTTTTATACAGTTGACAATCATTGTTTTTTAAATTTATTTCAAGAGGAATTGTATCGTTTAATCTTGCTTTTTGCTTATGAGCAAAACTTTTAATTATAATATTTTTTGCAAGGTTATTTTGTTGAACCGGAAAAAATAAAGAATCGCTTTTTATCCCTTTACCTAAATTTTTTGAACTTTGAATTTTCAAATATATCGGCACTACAAGGCATCTTTGAAGATATTTTACTTCGTAAGAAACATCATTGTAATCAGGAACAATATCTTTGAAAAACCCCGAACTGCTCGATATCAATTTTCCGTAAGTTTTATTTAAAATCACTGCAGGTTGCATCATTTTATCGCCTGCATCGTATTTTATGTTGTTGTTATTATCGTTAAAAACAAAAATTGAAATTGTATCGTATTCAACGGGCATAGATTCAGGCAAACTCATCTCTGCAATTTTACCAAAATTTACATTTCGGTAAATTATTGGTGTAGATGAAATGTAAAATACTTTGTTTTTATAAGTTTGAATATTCCTTGTAAATGTATCGTTTCTATAATTTTGGAAAATATTTGTAAATTGATTTTTTACATTGTCATAAATGAGCAAACGCCCTGCTTTGCCACTTTCTGAAACGAGCAAACCTTGAGATGTGTTTACAATAGACAGTGGCGGAAATAGTTTTTGTTTCAAAATTTTAAACTCAATTTTTTTTCCATTGTAAAACATTAGCGAATCGGCATTTTCTCTTGTAATTATCCAGTTTATGCCATTAAATGCCACTGCATTAAAATTTGTTTTTGATGATTTGGCAACTAAAGTCCATTTGTTTGGATAAACAAATTGCCAAACCATGCTACCTCCGGCAATTAATAAAAATGTATCTTTATTGTTAGCTACAGGATAATTGCTAATAGGATTATTAGCAAATTCTGTTGGTGCTTTTGAATACTCAAAATCTACTCCATTATAAGCAGTAATATGCTGTATTTTTGATGAGTTTGAAGATAATCTCACCGAATCAAAATTACCAAAAATTATAACTTTATTTTTATATAGTTTTAAATCGCTAACAAAACCATCACCCTTTTCAAATCTAAAATCACCCAGAGATTTATAACCGGTAGTGTTAATATAAATCAATCCGGAGGCTAATGTGCCTATACGTTTGAGCTTTGTAAATACTAAAAGTGAATCATTTTTATAAATACATTTACTGTAATTTTTTTTAGTGTTTTTTACAGGAATTGCATTAATGTAAGACCATGTTTTTGAGCTTAGGTTCCATTTGCTGAAAACCATACTATCTCGTAATGTATCCTTCAAATTAAAATAACCAATGGTAAGGTTTCCATCATTATCAAAACAAGAACATTCAATTTGATAATTTATATTTTTTCCTATGCTTTTAATAAAACTTTGAGCAGATATAACTTGTACAAAAAGCATGATAAATGTAATGTTTGATAATATTCTCTTCATGCCTTAATAAATTTTATATTTCAAAATTAAATTAAAATTATATCCACTCAACCTGTTTTTAATTTTTTCAGGTCCATTTTTAAATAATTCACGGTTTATTTGCCAATCATTTTCTACACCAATCCACCAATTATTTTTTAATTTTCGTGAGTATTGCATTCCTCCCAAAAAGCCAAAATTCAATTTTCCGTACATTTGTCTGCTAAGTGGTTTTACTTTTCCTTCGTTTATTGATATTACATTTCCTCTTGCCGAAATCACCGTTGAAATATTAGTTCCTGCAGTAATCAGTACTTCATTTTTCAAATTTAATGGAATTGAATAGTTAAATCTCAATGGAATTTTAATAAATGAAGTTTTGTTTGTAGTTGTTGATTTGAATAAATCTGCAGTAGCACTGTCTTTCCTTATATAGCCAATTATATTTCTGTCAATATCATAAAATGGAATTTCGAACATGCGGTATTCAAAATTTACTGGTTGTGAAATGTGTAAGTATTGAAAACCGGTATTCAAACCCACATTAAAACCTTTGAAAACATTGCAATCAAAGCCAAAATTAATAAACAAGGTTTTGGTATTTTGGTTACTCATTTCAAAAATTTTACGAGTATCTTTATGGACTTTGCTAATATTTTCAATCGAAGTAACCTTTACATTCATGTTTGAATAACCTGTAGATAGCGAAAGTACATACTTAGCTTTACTTTTGTTCTTTATTTCCCGGGGTTTTACTATTTGTGTTGAATCTTGTTTTTTGTTTTTTAAATCTTCTGTTTTATCAAATTCTGATTTACCTTCATTTTTAGAATCATCAGTAATAACAATATCTTCATTATCAATCAAAGTATCATTAGTAATTGCAATGTTTGTATCTTTTACTTCTATTTTTTCATTTTCTTTTGAATGTTTTGTTTCGTTTTTTTCATCATCAATTTTATTTACTTCGGATAAAATTATGTTTTTATTATTTTTTAATAAAACCTTATTTCTTTGCTTAAAAGAAGTATCAGAATTATGGGCATTTAATTTAGAATTCAAGTCTATTGAGCCTTTTTGAGTTTCAAATAGATTTTTGTTTTTGTCAATTTGTTGCTTTGTTAAATTTTCATTTGAGCTATTTTGTTGTGATTCAAATTTATAATTTTTATTTATAGAGTATTTAGAAGAATCAAAATTATTGTTTTTATAAATTATGAAGTAAGATAATATTCCTGAACCTACTAATAAAAGTAAAACAGCAATAAAATAATAAGGAAAAAACCTCCATTTTTTTGTTTTGTTCAAACCGCCCAATTCGCCTTCAAGCCTTTGCCATTGGGCTTCTTTCAAAGGTGCCTCGAAATCATCGAAAGCCCTTTTTAAAGAATTTTGAAGGTTATTTTGTTTGCTCATTTTTGCTCTTATTACTATTAAAAACTTCAACCATAGCTTTTTTTGCACGGCTAAGCTGAACTCGTGAAGCCTCTTCGCTTATACCTAACTGCTGGGCTATTTCTCTATGGCTCATCTCTTCTATTATAAAAAGATTGATAATTACTTGCTGATTCATTGGCAGTGTTTTCATCAATCTCATTGCTGTTTCTGCTTCAATACTTATTTCGTTTGGTATATCATAATCTTCTATTTCGTTTATATGGTCCGATATATAGCCTAAAAAAAGTGTTTTTTTTCTTTTTCTTAAAAAATCTAAAGATGAATTTATCCCGATTCGCGAAATCCATGTTTGAAAACTGCTTTCAAATTTGAATTTATTAATATTTTTAAATATTTTAATAAATGTATCGTGGAAAATCTCTTCGGCATCTTCCCTGTTTCCGGCATATCTTAGACAAATTCCCATTAGCTTGGGTCCAAATTTTTCATATACAATTTTCTGAGCTTTAACATCTCCCTTGCAACAAGCCTGTATTAGTTTTTTCTCATCCAATTATAATTTTCTCTTTTATTGACGAAAGATTAAAAAAATCTGTTACATAAATTATTAATCTATAAAACAAATTTTAATTTTTTAATCGAGTAATTCAAATTTACAAAATAATAAACTTGGTTTTGGAGTTTTGTCACTTTGTCAAAATGTAAAATTAATGTAATATTCTGTTTATTTTAAATAATTTAGATAATATAATAATATTTTCAATGTTGTTGTATTATATAAAATAACTCATATATTTATGTCCAAAAAATACATTCATTTAAGTTCAAAAATTAAATTTTTTTCATTTTTATCAATTTTTTTCCTCATTTACTCATTTCAAAACACAGCTTATGCACAAAAAACAGTAGGCGTAATGAAATACAAAAAAGGACATCTTGAAAATGGGTACATATTGCTGCCACCAATGAATAGCAATAAAACATTTTTAATAGATAAATGCGGCAAGATGATAAAAATGTGGAAAAGCAAATATCTGGCAGGTATGCATGCATATTTGCTTGAAGATGGTAGTCTTTTAAGGGCGGGACACATTGCAGACTCAAACTATATGGGAGCTGGAAAAGGAGGTATTATTGAAAAATTTAGTTGGGATGGAGAACTTCTTTGGTCGTATAAAATTTCGAATGATTCTTTAGCGCAGCACCATGATTTTTTACCCATGAAAAACGGAAATATACTTGTAGTTACATGGCATGGCATACCCGAAGCACAAGCCGAAGATAGAGGAAGGGAAACTGGTACTTGTTTTGGAAAAAAACTTTGGAGCGAAAGAATACTTGAAATAAAACCCAAAGGAACAAATGATGCTGAAGTTGTATGGCAATGGAGTCTTATTGACCATATTGTACAAAATAAAGATATTTTAAAGCCTGATTACGATGCAATTTCAAACCATCCTGAACTTGTTGACATTAATTATTTTAAAAATTCTGACCCCGATTGGATTCATATAAACTCTGTTGATTACAATGAAGACCTTGACCAGATAATGCTCACATGTCATCATCTGAACGAAATTTGGATTATAGACCATGGAACTACAACCGCACAAGCAGCTTCGCATAGTGGTGGTAAAAGAGGAAAAGGAGGCGATTTGCTATATCGTTGGGGCAATCCTGAAGCTTACCAAAAAGGAAATTCATTAAGTCAGAAGTTTTATGGTCATCACAATGCACATTGGATACCAAAATCATTTAAAGATGGAGGCTCAATTTTACTGTTTAACAACGGTCTTGGTAGATTTCCACTGTTTTCTACCGTAGAAATTTTAAAGCCAGTTGAAAGTTCCCCCGGAAACTACACTCAAAATTTCCCTTACGGACCTGAATCGCAATCGTGGATTTATAAGGATTCTATTCCTACACAGTTTTTTTCTATGGTTATTTCGGGAGCCGAAAGATTGCCCAATGGAAACACACTAATTTGCAGCGGAGTTTCCGGAAAGGCTTTTGAAATTGATAAAAACGATAAAATTGTTTGGGAATACATAAACCCTGTAATTACTGATACTGTGATAACAGATGGCGAAATTCCTACTGCTAACGGGGTTTTCAGATATCATTTTTACCCTGATACATTTGCTGGATTTAAAAACAAAACACTTACACCCGGAAATCCATTGGAAGGTAAATCAATAAAATACTCTTGTTCTTATGGAAATATTGACATGACAGCACCCGTTCCTGTTAAATTTTTTCCGATGATAGGTACAGCAAATAATCAACCTAATACTATTCCTCAAATAGAATTTAACGAAAATATCGTAAAAGGCACCTCAGGAAACTTATACATCTACGAAAACAATTTGTTGAAAGAAACTATTGAAATTTCTAGCTCAAAAATAAATGTGAATAGTAATAAACTAATGATAAATCCTACCGATTTGTTTGCAAAAAATGCAAAAATATCAATTGGTTTAGATAAAAATTGTTTAACAGATTCATCAAACAATGGCATAGCAATAATTGATACTTCGCAGTGGGTTTTTAATATTAGTGGCGATGCAGGTTTTAATGATTTCAAGTTATTAGTTAAAAATAAAATATATCCTAATCCTGCCCAAAGCCATATAAATATTAATTTGAATCAAGCATCATGCAAAATCGAGATTATAAACTACACGGGTCAAAAAGTTGATTTTATAAAAACCGAAGGTGAAAATAACAAAGTAAAACTCGATATTTCTACTCTGAATACCGGCGTTTACTCTGTTTTGATAGATAATATTATTTATGGTGTTTTTATTAAAAACTAAAACAAAATTTTCAAATTCAATCAAATTTTATAGATTTTGCAGGATTTATTTTAGCTACATAAAGCGAAGGTATAATCAATAAAATTAAACATACCCCAAAAGTGAAAATATTGAGCATAAATATTTCGGAAAACGAAATAGAAAAAGGCACATGGCTAAGATAGTATGTTTCTTCGTTTAGGCTAACCAAATGCCATTTTTTCTGAATATATCCAAGTAATATTCCAATAATGTTTCCTGCTAAAATACCTTTGAAAAGATATTTTGCACTGCTAAATATAAAAATTTGTCTTATAAGAAAATTTCTGCTTCCTAATGCTTTTAGCAGCCCAATCATGGTTGTACGGTCTATTATCAATACTATAAGGGCAGTTGTCATATTTACAATTGAAACCAAAATCATTAAAATTATTATTACAACCACGTTCAAGTCTAATAATTTTAGCCATTGATAAATTTGAAAATTGGTTTCTTCAACCGTTTCGACAGTTAAATCCATTGGCAAATTTTCATTTAATAACTTTGAAAAATGACTAATTTTTTCATTTGAATTAAAATAAACCGATATGCCATTTACGCTGTCGTATCCATTGGTTACAACTCTTTGCACCATTCTCAAATCTGTAATTAACCAAACTTTGTCAATTTCATTCACTCCGCTATTAAAAATACCACAAATTTTGGGTTTACGCCTTCTAAGTTGCCCCTCATTTACAAATATCAGTTCAAGGTGCAAACCAGTGTCTAACCCAAGCCTATTGGCAGTAATTTCTGAAATTAATATTTCATTGGGGTCATTCTGTGAGTTTACTTCAAACATTCTACCTTTTTTTAAATGATTTTTAAAGAAATTAAAACATTCACCATTTGAAATACCCTTGCATTGCATACCTTCATTTTCGGCAGTGGTGCGTGCTATACAATATTTTCGGCAAAAAGGTTCGATTGATTTTATAAAATTATTCTTAAGTAAATGTTTTGTATTAATTGATTTCAAAGAAAACATTGAAAACTCTCCCGAATGGTTTAAATCAAGATTTTTTATAACTGCACTGCCATTAAAAAGGTTGATTTTACGTTTTATTTCTTGCTGAAAACCTCTGACTATGCCTATTGCCAAAATCATAACTACAATGCTGATAGCTACACTTGCCGATGCTACTTTAATTATACGGCGGGTAATGCTGTTATTACCTTTTGAACTGAGTTTTCGAGCTATAAAAATTCCTAAATTCAAAATTTTTTATAAAAAATTACATGCAACAATAAAATTAATTGAACAATCTTTTAATGTCAAACTTTCTATTGTTATTTACATTACTTAATATTGAAATGCTATTTTAAAAATACAAAAATGCGTTATTTATTGTTTATTATCTTACTTTGTTTTTGGAGTTCATCTATAAGTTTTGCAAGTGTTTTTCAAACAAAACAAGACACTATACATTTTTTAAAACGCGAAAGTAAACTTATAGAAAATGATTCGTTTATTATTACCGGTGCCGAACAAACCCAACTTTATTTACCAATTATTAAAACAAAAACAATAGCTCTTATTGTTAATCAAACCTCTGTAATAGGCAAAACACATTTGGTTGATACACTTTTGAAACTCGGGATAAAAATAAAGACAATTTTTGCACCCGAACATGGCTTTAGAGGCGACCACAGTGCCGGTGCTATTGTAAATTCAGGCGTTGATCCCCAAACCGGCATTAAAATCACATCTCTTTATGGAAAAAATAAAAAACCATCAAAAGCACAACTCAAAGGTATTGATTTTGTGATTTTTGATATACAAGACGTAGGAGTAAGATTTTACACATACATTTCTACTATGCATTACGCAATGGAAGCATGTGCTGAAAATAATATTCCATTTATAGTGTTAGACCGACCAAACCCCAATGGTTATTATGTTGATGGACCTGTGCTTGATACAAAATTCAAATCTTTCATAGGTATGCATCCTGTTCCGTTGGTACATGGAGCTACTGTTGGAGAATTTGCTCAAATGATAAATGGCGAAAAATGGCTTGATGGAGGAAAAAAATGTAAATTAACTATTATAAAACTCAAAAATTACAATCATAGGATTTTATACAAATGCAGGATAAATCCCTCGCCCAATTTACAAACACCTGAGTCAATATACCTCTACCCTTCACTTGGTCTTTTCGAAGGTACAATTGTAAGCGTAGGAAGGGGTACTCCCAAGCCGTTTGAATGGCTTGGCTATCCAGGGTCAAGTCATGGAAATACAACGTTTACTCCTAAAAAAATACCAGGGATAGCCGATGATCCTCCTTATGAAGGCAAAGAATGTAAAGGTATTTTGCTTACAGAATTTTGTAACCATTATCTGATAAACTCAAAGCAATTGTATATTGACTGGCTAATTTTATTTTATAAAAATAAAAAAGCTGATACTAAATTTTTTATCGAAAGTTCGTTTGATAGACTTGCAGGTTCTGATGCACTTCGCAAGCAAATTATTGAAGGTAAAAGTTCTGATGATATACGAAAATCATGGCAGGAAGATTTGAAAAAATATGAAAAAATTCGCAGCAAATATCTTTTGTATGAACTTTGAATTAATAAATAAACATAAAACAATAAATTTGATTTAAAGGTTATTTTTGTATAACAATTCATAAATGACAATTGAAATAAAAATACCATCAGTAGGAGAATCAATTTCGGAAGTTACAATATCAAAATGGCTTAAAAATGATGGAGATTATGTAAATATTGACGAGCCAATTGCCGAACTTGAATCAGAAAAAGCCACATTAGAACTCAATGCTACTGCATCAGGCATTTTAGAAATAAAAACAACTGAAGGAAACGAGATAAAAATTGGCGAAACCGCAGCTATAATTAATACTGACGCTCCCAAGCCCGAACCAAAAACTAAAATTGAAAAATTATCAGATAATATTCATAGTGATAACAATTTGAAATATGCCGAAGGATATCCATCTCCTGCTGTTTCAAAAATAATTGAAGAACAAAACATCAGCCCTGCATTGATAAAAGGTACAGGCAAAGGAGGCAGAATTATTAAAGAAGATATAATTTATTTAGCTGAAAACAAACCCGAAACAATTGTAAATGAAAATGTAGAAATAAAAATTCCTACACAAATTGCCGAAAGGAGTCAAACAATTGAAAAAATGAGTAATCTACGCAAATCACTTTCACGTAGATTAGTTTTGGCTAAAAACGAAACTGCAATGCTCACAACTTTTAATGAAGTGAACATGCAGCCTGTTATGGATTTACGAAATAAATTTAAAGAAAAATTCAAAGAAAAACACGGAGTGAGTCTTGGTTTTATGTCGTTTTTTACAAGGGCAAGCGTACTTTCACTACAAAAATTCAAAGCAGTAAATGCATATATTGATGGAGAAAACATTATTTACAACAATTATTACGATATATCAATAGCCGTTTCGGGACCACGCGGACTTGTAGTACCTGTAATTAGAAACGCCGAAAAATTAAGTATGGCTCAAATTGAAAACAATATAGCCACATTAGCCGCAAAAGCCCGCGATAACAAACTTAGTATTGAAGAAATGACAGGTGGTACTTTTACAATTTCAAATGGAGGTGTATTTGGTTCAATGCTCAGCACTCCTATTATTAATCCACCGCAATCAGCTATATTAGGTATGCACAACATTGTAGAAAGACCCATAGCCGAAAAAGGACAAGTAGTAATAAGACCTGTAATGTATGTTGCATTATCGTATGACCACAGAATTATTGACGGACGTGAATCAGTAGGGTTTTTATTAAATATTAAAACACTTTTAGAAAACCCTCAAATGCTGCTTGATGGTACAGACCCAGCAACAAAATTATTAGAAATTTAAGTTTATGACAAAATATAAAAATTGCCAAAGTTGTGCTATGCCACTTAAAAAAGACCCAAATGGTGGTGGAACAAATGCCGATGGTTCAAAAAGTTCAATGTATTGTAGTAAATGTTATGAAAATGGACAGTTTATAAACCCTGACTGGACAGCATCAGACATGCAAAAATTTGTAAAAAACAAACTTAAAGAAATGGGCTTTCCGGGCTTTATTGCAGGTTTTTTTACAATGGGAATTCCAAAACTTAAAAGATGGAAACAATGATGCTCATATAGTTATTTTATTTAAAACGAACATTGAGCAGTTTGCTTTTAAAAAATGATAACAAAATCATCAAATATATATATCCCTTCAGACAAAGTTGAAGAAAAATTCATAAAAAATATATGGCGAATTGATGAATTTCATCTACGCGAAACTAAAGAAACCATTTTACCAAAAGGTACAGTTGAGATAATTTTTAACCTTTCTGATAAAATCATTTATTTGAATTCAGCATTTAATAATATGGTAAATTTACCATCGTGTTTTGTTAATGGAATAAACTCAAAACCTTTCAATTTGATTAAAAGCGGACCTCAGTTATTCTTAGGAATTCAACTTACTGCAATAGGTTTAAAAGGTTTGTTTAATGTATCGGTAAAAGACTTTATGGATAATGTTGTAGATGGTTCGCAGGTTTGTCGTTCATTATATATACTGTGCGACAAGTTATTCTCAAAAAAAACCTTTGATGAACAAGTTGAAATTATAAGAAAATGGCTATGGAATAAAATTTCTGCTTCAAAACATTATAAAACTATCAATAGATTTCACAATATTTTTTATTCTCAAAACTCAAAAAATCTTTCGGTAGCCGAACTAAGTAATAAAAATTTAATGACTGACAGGCACTTGAGAAGAATAGCAGTAGAATGGCTGGGAATGAATACTGAATCATTTTTGCTCTACAACAAATATCTTTCATCACTGCAACTATTGCACAACTCAAACAAAACTCTAACAGAAATAGGATTAGAATGCGGATATTTTGACCAATCACACTTTATCAGAGAGTTTAAATCATATACAGAATTAACTCCCGGAGAGTATAAAGCATTTAATTCTACTTTACCGGGTCACATTTTCAGTTAAAATTTGCAATGTCCGAATTATACAATTTTTGATATTTCTAATAATATATTTTTGGCTTTTAATAATTAAAATAGCTTAAAAATGATTTATAAATTTTCATTAATTGAAAAAATTTTATTATCAAACGATATTATTGCACATCCATTTTCTGATGCCTCATCATCAGTAGGATTGGGCTTTGCATTAGGAAGTTCGGTAAAATTGAAAATTGTTGACCAACTATCAATGGAGCCCAAAAGCGTTGCTACCATTGCAAGTTCAGCAAATGTTAGCGAAATAGGCACAGAATTAATACTTGATTGTTTAGATGCCTTAGGTTATGTAAAAAAAACAGGCAATCAATATGCTTTTACCAAAAGAGGGTACAAAAATCTATCGGCTGATTCACCTCAAAATTTCAGATATTTCATTTTGTTCTGCAATTACCTTTACAAAAGTTATATTCAATTAGACGAAACTATACGATTAGGCAAAAATGCACAATCAACAATGATTGATGAAATGACTGACAATGAATGGGAATTGTTTTCACGAGCTATGATAGATATTTCAAGAACAAACTGCAAAGAAGTAGCAGGAAAAATTACTGTTGCAAAAAATGCAGCAAAAATGCTTGATTTAGGCGGTTCTCATGGTTTGTACAGCATTGAGCTTTGCAAACGCAATCCCAATCTTAAAGCTACAATTATTGATTTGCCTCCTGTAAAAAAGTATGCTGATGAGTGTATTGCCAAACATAATGCAAGCAAGCAGGTATCATTTTTACCTTCAGATTTTATGAAAGACGAACTGCCAAAAAATAATGATATAATTCTTGCATTTAACATTATTCATGGTTTAAACCTTGAAGAAAATGAAATTTTGGCTCAAAAAGTTTACAATTCGCTTAACAATGGTGGGATTTATGTAATTCTTGACCAAATCAAAGGAATTGGCGGAAATTCTCAAATGTCAAAAGCTACAACTTCATACATGGCTTTAAATTTATTACATCAGGCGGGAGGAAAAACTTATTCAGAAAATGAAGTTGATGCATTTACCCAAAAAGCCGGCTTTAAGCATACTATACTTAAAAAATTAAATGCTCCAGGATTTGGAGTAATAATTTGTACTAAATAAATTAAAAATACCTTTAAACCATTTTTTATCTGTTTAACCCAAGATAATCAATAGTAGCTGTAAAATAGCAAACTATTGATTTATTTTAATTTTCTTTCTTTAACAGTAAAAACTCTTGAAATATTAAACCCAAATCGTATATCACCCTTTAGCCAATTGCCTGTTGTTTGTGTAATAAATTGCGATTCAGTCATCCCTCGCGAATTTGTAAAATGCAATTGAAATACATGACCGCCTGTTTCAATATCAAAACCAATACACAAACTGTTTTTCATCTCGTTTGCAATTTGATTTGGAAAAACGTAGTAATATTCGGCATTTACAGAGATTCTGCTGTTTAGTTTTTGCCTACCGCCAAAACCTATGGTAAACACATCATTTTTATATTTTTTAAGTTCTACAAGGTTGCGGTGAACCAATGTGGGTGAAATTTGCAATGAAGTAGATTTAGAAAATTTTCGTCCAATTAATATTTGATGTGTAAATGTAAGCCTTGATGTAAAATAATTTTTACGCGATGGTTCTTGCCATTTCAATGTATTTACATCGCTTACCGCAACGTAGCTCATTGTTACAGGTACATTTCTTTTACCTGTACTTTGTCGCAAAATTTTAAATTTTAAATAGCCATCTACTGTTTTATTTACGTTTGTTCTCCCAATTCCAACCATCAAACGATCAATAATGCTGTAATCTAAGCATAATTTTACATTAGACTGGTCAAGCCCAAACCACTCGTAAGCACCTCCGTTTATATCACCAAAACGATGATTGATTCTAAAATCCATTACACCCATAGCTTGATTTTCAATACTGTGACCATTTATTATACGGGTAGTTTTGAAAGTGGCTGTAGTGTATTTGATTTCTTCATCATTGTTCATCAAACTAAATAAATTTAATGTGTCAGTTTGTGCTAATACAGGTTTTGCACCAAAAAACAAACCGACAAAAGTTATCAGAACAATTAATCTTTTCACCTTATTATTTCATAGCCTGATACTCAATATCAACGGAAATTTCAATTTCGTTTGATATTTTTTCTTTAACCATTGCCGGAATTTTTATATCGTAATCAGAGAGAAGAATTTTGAAAACCGCCTTACCATTAAGTTTTTGTCCATCAACTTTTAAAGTACCTTTAGTGCTTACTTTATTGGTTTTGTCTTTTATTGTTAAATTACCTGAAATATTTATGTTGTAAGTTCCATTTTTAGAAAAATCAACATCGTTAATATTTTCTATTTTACCATCAAATTTTGATTTTGGAAATTTATCAGATTCCATATAATTTTCATTAAAATGCTCTTCCATCAAAGCCTTTTTAAAATGAAATGATTTAATTAGAAGTTCTATTGCAAGTTTGCCTGTTTTTGAATCTAAAATACTCGATACTTTATTGTTGTCGGCTGATATATCTTCCAAATCAGTATGTGAAAAAAAGTTTACTTTACCATTTTTTGCAATGTATTTTCCAGGTTCGCTTTTATAGGTAAACGATGATAAAATTACTGTAAGAATGATGATTGCTGTTGTTTTAAATTTCATATTTATTTTATTTTATTTTTCAAGATTACACTGTGTAAAAACTATGCCAAACATACTAAAGCCGTCACATTTTCCTTTAATTTTTACTATTTCGCCGGTTTTCAAAGCTTTTAAGTCATTTAAAAACTCTTTTTTAAACCCACAGTTAATTGTGCTTTCATCAGTACCTGTTTCAATTGCTATTGAGGGTTCATCAGGGTTTTCCAATTGTATTTCGGCTATTTTGCCCGAAACTATTATTACTTTATTCAAATATTTTTTGTTTGCGGTAGTTTCGTCGGCTGAATATTCTTTATAAAAATCTACTGCCGAAAGCACAAAATCTTCTTTAGTAGTTTCGATATTTTTATGTGGCTTGTTCCATAAATAAATGCCCGTAGCTATTGCGGCTATTATAAAAAACAGGAATATGTATATTATTTTTTTAATCATTTTTCGCTCCAATTTTTATCCAGTATTCAATTTTATTTATATCACATGCAGGTATTTTGTAGCTTGTACCCTTGGGCATAGACCATACACCCGACTGATGTTTTATTGACATCAACAATTTAGAATTATCTACGTATTTTTTTAATTCTGTATAAGTTTCCAAATCAATGTTTCCTCCCAAATTTATTGAATTGGAGACCGAATGGCACACGTAACAATTTTTAATTAATATGGGTTTAATTTTGGTTGAAAGTTTTGTATTTGTTGTATCACATTTTGAAATATTTGTCGGATATAGTTCTTCCTCTACGTCATAATAACACGAAGAAA
Organism: Bacteroidota bacterium; assembly: GCA_013359235.1. Classification (GTDB taxonomy): domain Bacteria; phylum Bacteroidota; class Bacteroidia; order NS11-12g; family UBA9320; genus JABWCE01. Next base: position 83,305 of record JABWCE010000009.1, on the reverse strand, counting down.
ATAAAATAACCAATCCCAAAAATAATATTTGTTTAAATTTCATTTTATCTAATTATCAGGCATACCGGAATCAATCCATATTTTTATTTTTCTAATATTGCAATTACTCAATTTAGGTGCTGGATCAGGCGGCATTATTAATGCTCCTGTATCGTGGTTAACCGATTTCCATAAATTGCGGATTTGCACTGCATTTTTAATTTCGGTATATGTGTCGAGTGAAACTGAAAATGAACTTGTATGACAACCAAGGCAATAATCTGTAATTATTTTTTTAATAGTATAAGAAAATGTAATGTTCGAAGTATCGCAAGGGTTTTGCGTATCATCACAATAATTATTAATTGCTCCTTGGTTTATCCATTTTTTTATCAAATCTATTTTATCTTGGGATAAATTTATATCCGGAGGCATTTTATCATCGGGGTCGGTTTCAATTATTGCTTTATAAATTTTAGATTTTGATGAGTTGAAGGGTACAATTTTTCCACTATTGATTGCACCTGAATAAGAGGACAAATCAAGATTTTCTTTGGGGTCTGTACCACTATGGCACTCGGTTCCCATACAATATGTATTAAAAATTGGTTGTATTTGGTTTTGATAATAAACTGTATCTGCATTGCATGGAAACTTAGTTGTATCAACATCATAATTTTGAAACAAAAAGAAAGGCACCTCATGCTTGCATGAATGTATTATCAAAGCAAAAACTATAAATATTGAAAAAAAGGTTAATGCTTTTTTCATTTTGTAAAACTAAAAATTATAAACTGCTTTTTATTTCAAAATGTTTCATAAAAAGATTTCTAAATTCAAAAATGAAACTATTTTTACAATACATATTTGTAACTAATACCTGTAACTATGCTTCGTCCCAGCCCGTCAGGTCTTGATTTTCGAGTAATTAAAGGAAAGGCCAAGATAAAATTTACTGCCGATTTATCTGATATTTTATAATTTAACGAAGTATTAAAATTCAGAGTTAATCCTTGTGAGCCACTTAATAATACATTATTAAGCGAAGTGGTATTCACTTTATCTTTTCCAAGATGATAAATGGGAAGTATTCCTATTGAAATGTTGTTTTTTTTAAAGGCAAATGTCTTGTCAATTCTCATCATCACATCACTTTTCCGCTTTAATTTTGAAGATATAAAATAGTTTTGATTATCATTTATTTTCTTTTCATTTTTAAAGTACAGAAATGCAGCAGAATCAAATTTGTTTTGATTAATATTAAACATTGGAACCTGTAAACCGAGTGAAACTGACAAACCTTTAGCTATTTCAAGACTTAAACCTCCCAAAAAATCAGTAGTACCCATACTTGTTTGATAGGTCATTGGTAGGCATATTCCATCTGTTTTAAGCGAAGCAGAGCCTGATGCAATTTTAACACCACAGGTTAAATAAAGTTTATATTTTATAAGCGAATCAAATTTGTAGTTATAATTTATTGAAACGTCACTTATTCCTTTTGACGAACCTAAATTTCCATTAATAATCAAATATGGAATTTTAAACTGAATAAAACTATTTTCATTCACTTTTACTAATGGTTCAAACTGTGGTGTAATAATATTTGTGCCATTTTCGCCAATTGAAAAATTTAGTGAAAAATTCAGACTGCTTTTTAATGAATCATTAGTAAAAAATATAGGTTTCAGTCCACCGGCAGTACATAATCCAGCATCGCTACAACCCTGAGCCGAAGCATATTTTATTAATATCGCAAAAATCAAACTGAATAGAATTTTTTTCATTTGTTTTTTATATTTTCAAAAATTTGCTAAAGTAATTTCTTTCTTCACTTTTTACTTTAATTGTATAAATACCTTTTTGTAGTGTATCAACTTTTATATATTCATCAGAGCCTGAATTTTTTCCAAAGGCAACTAAAGAACCATGTAAATTATAAATTTCATAATCAAACGTACCTGTCATATTTAGCTGTATAAAATACTCAGCCGGGTTTGGATAAATTTTCAGATTCTTTAAATTTTTAATTTTATTAAAAGAATTATTTCCGCCATTGTTGTTTCCCACCATCATGCCGCCACCAAAGCTCGAAACCCAAATTTCGGAATTTTTATATGGATTAAAATTTACCCTTACAGGATGACGAAACGGATATCCGGAAACCAAACTAAATTCTGGCATTGGAGATGTTGCGTTTTTTGTAAACCAAAGTCCGTCTGTTTCTGTTGTGTAATACAATTCATCATTGTTTTGCGGATTTACTGTACAAGAATTTACACGGTATGAAGACGAAGAATTTGAAATTTTTGTCCAGTTTTGACCTTTGTTTATTGTGCGGTACAAACCACCTGTGCCTGGAGGCACTGAACTTCCCCATCCGCTAAAAACTGCAGCATACCATGTACTTTGCGAAGTATCTGAAGGGTCAATTACTACATCTTTTGTCCAATATTTCATATTATTATCACTCACGTCAGTCCAGCTTGCACCTTGATTTTTGCTATAAAAAACGCCTGACGAAGCTGTAAAAAGTGTTCCTCTTCTACCTGAATAGCTCACAACCAAATCGCCATTTTTCAATACAATTATTACAAACGGATGACCTTCGGTACGCGGTGGGTTTGATAGTTTTGACCAAGTACTTGCTGCTCCTTTATCAATATCGTTCGAAACAAAAATACCACCTGCTGTACTGTGAATTACACTTGCATACATTCTTTTTGAATTTGTTGGATCTAATGCAAGCCACACTACGGGATGATTAAAATTGTGCATAAGGGTAAAGCTCGTAGCTTTGTCATTACTTATATAAATAGCTCCGGTTCCTGCATCAAGTATAGCATCGGAAAGTCGTGTACTTTGGTAAATATCATGAATATTTGATGTTGCAGCGTACAAAGTTCCTGTATTGCTTTTCACAATGTGATAAACCGAATTTTGAGTAAGATTTGGGATAAATTTCCAGGTTACTCCTTTATCATTGCTCATTACACCATTTATATCCGAAAATGACGAAAGCATATTTGTTGAGTCAATCCATAGTATGTTCCAATTGGTAGTGTTTTCAAGACCTATACCTTTATATGACTTACCTTTGGGAGTTGATGAATTTTGCGGATTTTGGTATTTATTATCAACATACATTTGTTTCCAATTGGTGCCGCCATCATAGCTTGCATGAGCAAAACCAAAATCAGTAAAAATCAACATATTTGAATTATTTGGCGAAACACAAAACCCAAAAGGACATTCGCCATAACTCCATTGTCTATCGCCGTTGTAGCCGCTCCATCCAGTAAAAATATTTTGATTATTTGAGGTTTTAAAAACATGATTCCAATTATTGCCTCCATCGCTAGATTTCATAACTATTGGTGCCCCTGACGAACTTCCTCCCGAAACGTAAATTATCGAAATATTATTTTGCGACATTCCTGTAAATACAGGAAAATCTGTTGATTTATTTATACCTGAAAGTTTTGATTTCCATGTTCCATCGGCATTGTCCATTACATAAATGCCCTGCATTGCAGCACTATTTCCTGCTGAATATTCAAAGGCGTGTTGAATACCCGCCCATACATTTGTTAAAGTTAAGCAAACAAACCTCACATTTGAACCTTCTTTTGCTCCTGAAAATGACAACATTTTTTCTGTTGAAGGCATGCCTGTTGTTGTCATTAAATTAAAATTAGCTCCAGCGTCAGTACTTACAAGTAAACCATCATTCAAGCCTATGTATATTTTATCGGCATCAAAAAAAGTTCCTGCAATATGATTTCCTTCATCATTGCTTTTGCATGTATAAATTTTCTTAAAAGTACTTCCTCCATTGTTGCTAAAAAATATTTCGCCGTAAAAACCCAAAATCACATTGTTTGGATTATCGTAATCGGCAGTAATATTAAAAGCTTCGTCGTTTGGATAAGGGTTTCCGGGTAACAAATTCCATGTTAAACCGCCATCGGTACTTTTTACCGGACGCGAATAATCTACTCCATTCACAGATGTATAATCAATGCAATACATAATATTATCGTTGTTGGTAAAACTAATTTTGCTGTTATGCCCACCCTGTATTTTCTTAAAATTTAGTATTTGCCAACTTTCACCTTTATTGCTTGTATGAAAAATTTCACTCATATCACACGACAAGTAAATTTCATCGTTGTTTTTGGGATTTACCGAAGGTGAGAACAATGCTCCGCCCCCACCAATTCCACGCGATTCAAATGTAAGAGGTTGAGAAAAACCTTTAAAAAATAAAATTGCAACGACAAAAGCAGTTAGTATAATTTTTAATTTCATAATCAGATTTTAACAATTTTTTTTATAATTACAGTATCATGTAATTTGATTTTTATAAAATATAATCCGGCAGGGTAGTTATTTAAGTTTAGCTCAAAACTATTGTTTTTTAGATTTTGCAAAGTTTTTAATTCATAGCTATTAATGCACAACAAACTCATCTTCTCAATTTCAATTCCTGAATTGTTTATAATATTCAATTTGTTTTCTGTGGGATTAGGGTAAATTAAAATTGAATTTTCGAGCAAAATTTGGCTGACTTTTGTGCTTGTATTTATTGTAAAATTCCATTCAGTATTGCTTGAAATTCCCTTTTGGTCATTGTCATCCAAGTCTTTAAATGCACCTTTTTGAAATGTTACATAAACTTGTTTTCCGAGAGTAAATTCCAAAGGGGTAATTACTGCTCGGTTTCCTTCTATTTTTACCGAATCGCTTGTAATATCTATCTTTTGTTTTAATACATTTGACTCAAAAATTGAAATCTGCCCTGCTCCTTTTTTAATATTTTCGTTAAAGTAAATAATCAATTGTGATTTAGGATGAATTTTGGTTGCATTGTCAGGCGGCTCAATTGATGTAACAAAAGGTGCAATTAATTTTTCATTAATTTTTATATTGCTCTTCCAGATGCCTCTGCCAAAGGTTGCAACATACAACAAGCGTTTTTTATAATTTATTTTTAGGTCGGTAACTACTACATTTGGCAAATTGGCGTTTAATAATTCCCATTCTGCCATTGCTGTATCTTTATAAAAAATTCCTATATCAGTTCCTATATACAAACCTTCTTTTAAATTTTTATCGTATTCAATACAATTAATAGCAATGTTTGGCAAATTGAATGAAATGTTAGAATTTCTCGCTGCTCCCGAAACTAAAGTGTTTAATCTGTAAACTTTTGAGCCTGAAACATAAGATGAATTTGTGTAATATAAAATATCAGGGTTATATGGGTGAACTTTTATTGATGAAATAGGTGTAGAAGTAGAAATCATCAATGTCCATTTATTGCCGCCATCGCTTGTTTTGTATATTTTATAATAATCAGAAGCATAAATAATATCAGAATTTCCTTCGGCTACAGCTATATTTTGTACATAATTAGGTTTCCACAGGCTGTCGCAAATTTTGCCCCATGTTTCGCCTCTGTCGGTTGATTTATATATTTGTTTATATCCTGCAATTATTACCTGATTATCGTTGGGGTCAATAATGTAGGGAGTTACCCAGGTTCCTTTAGGTTTGCCGCTTATATTATCAGAAATTACTTTTGTTTCTCCGTTCTCAATTTTATTAATTTTACCATATTGAATTCCCGTATAGTAAATATTATTATCAGCCGGGTCTATTATGCAGTGCATACCATCACCTCCGGTAGATTCGTTCCAAGTTTGGTTAGTCCTTAGCTTAGTTCCATTGTCTTGAGCACCCGCCAAAATCATATTTGTATCGCTTTGCGAAATTGACATTCGGTAAAACTGAGTAATACCTAGTCCATTGCTTAGGTCTGTCCATGATTTTCCATTGTTGCGACTTATATAAACTCCACCATCGTTGCAATCAAAAAGATTACCGCTAAGTATATTGTAAGCAATAAAATGTTTATCGGCATGTGTTGTTTGAATTTTTGTAGGATTTGTCTTGATATTGGCAGTCCACATAGTATTTATGTGAAACGAGTCGGAACCATTATCAGAAAACCAATTGTTTACTCCACCAACCCAAACCAAATTTTCGTTAAAAGGTGAAATGCAAAAAGCCAAATCGTACCATCCCTGCCCTTTATTGCCGCTTCCATTCCAATTGCTGCTCAAAATATTTCGTTCTGAAGTATCATATTTTATAATAAAATTTTTGCCTGTATCAAGCGATTGATAAATACCACCAAATTTACCATTGGTTTTATCAGAAACAAGTAATTGAACTTTGGCAGGATTGGCTAAAGTAGTGGCAATTGCAATTCGCGAAGCCAGACCAATTGAAAAAACAATGTTAAAAGAATTTCCACCATTTATACTACGGTAAATTTTGGCATTTCCGTAATATTCATAAGTTGTAGCATAAATTATTGAAAAATCAGTCGGGCAAAAATTTATATCCATAAAATAACCTGCTTGTGTTTTTGTCCACGTGTTGCCAGCATCTTTGGTTTGATAAATACCGTCAGAAGCTGCAATAAGCAAATGGCTGGTATTTTTAGGATTCATTATTATTTTGCTAATGAGTTTCACATCCCAAATATTCCAGTTCATTCCTGTTTTTTTCCACGTTTTTCCACCATCAGTAGTAAGCAAAACACCTATGCTTTTGTTATCTCCCGATTGTCCACCTGTCATACCCCACAAACTGCCTCTATCTCCATCACCGGTAGCAATAAAAATACTATCAGGATAATTTGGGTTTACGGCTATACTGCTCACTCCCAAAACAGTATTAAAATCTGAAAGAGAAATCCATGTTTTGCCCATATCAGTTGTTTTCCAAATACCACCCGAAGGCGAACCTACCCACATAATAGAAGTATCAGTTGGGTGAAATGCTATGCAGTTTAATCTTCCTAAACCGTTATAACCGCCCGGTGTAGTTGATGGTCCCATAAAAGTCCAATTAGTTTTTACAGGTGCAGCTTTGTACAACTTACTTTTATTTAAAAATTTCAGATATTCATTTTGATTAATTTCAGAATCGGGAAATTTGCCATTTAAGCCCACTCTGGGCTCCCAAAACCATTCCCACCTTTTGAACTGCTTATAACCTTCGCCTTTTTGAGGTTCTTTATCTTCCCAATATTTTTTAAAAGCATTTTGAATTTCAAAAAAATCAGGATTTGAAGAATATAGATATTTGTTCCATGGCTGAGACACAGCCAAACATGTAATTTTAATTAAAATTAAAGTAAATAAAACTCTTTTCAATTGTACAATTTTTTTCAAAGCCAAAAGTAAAAGATAAATATTATAGTTTTATAATAAAATTGTCAAATAGCTGAAAGAATATTAATAAACTACAAAAAAAACATCAAAAATCAATGTGAACAATCTTCAACCAATTAACTTTCAAAATAATTTTACTAAGTTTGCCGCCCGAAAAAGAATAATAAATAAAATGTTGTCAGATATAGAAATTGCCCAATCAATCCAACCAAAACACATTAAAAGTATTGCCGAAAAAATAAATTTAAGCCCCGAACAACTTGAATATTACGGAAAATTCAAAGCAAAGCTACCGCTTGAAATAATAGATGAAGAAAAAATAAAAAAAAGCAACCTTATCCTAGTAACTGCAATAAATCCCACACCGGCAGGCGAAGGAAAAACTACAATGACAATTGGTTTAACCGAGGGATTAAATAAAACCGGAAGAAAAGCAATGGCTGTACTACGCGAACCATCGCTTGGACCGGTATTTGGCATGAAAGGCGGCGCTGCAGGTGGAGGTTACAGCCAAGTTATACCAATGGAAGATATCAATCTGCATTTTACAGGCGATTTTGCAGCTATTGAAAAAGCAAATAATCTTTTGGCAGCTTTGATTGATAACAATATTCAAAACAAAAAAGATAATAATTTGAATATTGACCCACGAACTGTTGTTTGGAAACGGGTAATGGATATGAACGACAGAGCCTTACGACAAATAATAATAGCATTGGGTGGAAAAAACGGAGGTATTCCACGAGAATCAGGTTTCAATATTACAGCCGCATCAGAGGTTATGGCGATTTTGTGTATGTCAAAAAATTTGAAAGATTTAAAAGAAAAGTGTGGAAATATATTTATAGGAAATACTTACGAAGGAAGACCGGTTTTTGCACGTGAACTAAATGCCCACGGTGCAATGGCAGCCATGCTCAAAGATGCAATTAAACCCAATCTTGTACAAACCCTCGAAGGAAACCCCGTGATAATACACGGTGGACCCTTTGCTAATATTGCACAAGGTACTAATACAATAATAGCTACTAAAACCGGTATGAGTCTGTCGGATTATGTAGTAACCGAAGCCGGATTTGGTGCTGATTTGGGTGCCGAAAAATTTTTAAACATCAAATGTGGCTATGCAGGCATATTGCCCAAATGTGTTGTAATAGTTGCAACTATCAGAGCATTGAAATTTCATGGAGGTGCTGATGTTAAAGAATTGAAAACCGAAAATATAGAGGCATTGAAAAAAGGATTTTGCAACCTCGAAAAACATATCGAAAATATTAAAGGTTTCGGTTTGCCTCCAGTAGTGGTAATAAATAAATTTTATGCAGATACACAAGCCGAAATTGATACTTTGATAAATCTTGTTCAAGACAAAGGTATTTCAATTTCAATAGGCGAAGGTTTTGAAAAAGGGGGCGAAGGCATGAAAGATATAGCCGATAAGGTAGTAAATGCAATTGAAAAAAATACAAACAATTTTATTCCAACATACAATTGGAACGATAGTGTAGAAAACAAACTTAAATCAATAGCTCAAAAAATTTATGGAGCTAATGATGTAGAATACACACCAAAAGCTGTTTCTGACCTAAAAAAAATATACAAACTCGGTTTTGACAAATTTCCTGTGTGTATGGCAAAAACTCAGTATTCACTTACTGATAATCCAAAAATAACGGGGCGTCCGGAAGGATTTAATCTTACAATACGCGAATTTGAATTTGCAACCGGTGCAGGTTTTATTATTCCTATATGTGGCGAAATGATGAGAATGCCTGGTTTGCCTCAGATACCCTCTGCCGAGTTTATTGATGTTGACGAAAACGGTAAAATTTCAGGTTTGTTTTAATTTTTTTTCTTTTTTTATATACATAATAAGCTGCTGTGGATATATGTAGTACTACAATTTTATGCTAAAAAAATAAATTTGTCGTTTAATCATAAAATGAAATTTATTTTCAATAAAAATTTAGTCATAATTCTGTTTTTCTTTCCAAATTTTCTTTTTTCTCAAAACGAAGACAAAGTAGATGTTTACACAAAATACAAACCTTTATTGAGTGATGCCCGCCGTGTAGAATCACAACCAGAAATAAAACACCCCGAACCACAAAATTTAAACCTTAAATACAATTTTACCGATTTCAGATACAAAGTAAATCCCAATTTCACTCCTGTTTCTGCCCAGGGATATAAGGCAAAAGCTTTAATTCCTGAAAACAGCAACTTTGTTAAAGCCGGATTTGGAAATTATCTTACACCATTAGTACACATAAATTTGCACAATTCATATAACAAAAATTATTCTTATGGTTTAAATGTATTTCACTTATCATCATCAGGAAAAACTCAAAATTCATTTATGAATGATGATGTTCAGTTATTTGGCTCAAGAGCATTAAATGGAAATAATCTAAGTGGCAAGATTGGTTTTGACCGCTTCAGCTACTATTATTATGGCTACGACCACGAAAAATACAACTTCAAAAAAGACTCAATAAACCAGGTTTTGTCTGACATTTATACAAATATTCATTTTGATAATATAAATACACCCAAAAAAGTTAAAACCGGGTTTGATATTGATTTTTTCAGGTTTGCTTCAAAAGAACAAGCAGAATTAAATTACAAGATTTCTAATTCTACTTCATTTATTATACGAAACGGTGAAATATCAATAAAATCAGCCTACGAAGGCTTTACTACCGATATGGATACCGGAAAATTTATAAGAAATTATGTAGATATTAACCCTTCGTATAAATTAAAATACAAAGAAGTTTATATCACTGCGGGTGTATTTGCCTCATTGATTTTTGACAGTACCGAATCCTCTCCTATAATTTACCCGCAATTTAATCTCGATTATTATTTGGTTCCCGAAAAAACAAAAGCATATATTGGTTTAAATGGTAGTCTTTATAAGTCTTCAATTAAATATTTATACAACAAAAATCCATATATTACACCATATTTCGAAATAAGAAACATATACTCTCCATATATAATTTATGGTGGAATAAAAGGAAAAATCGGCAATTCTTTTGATTATTTAATTGAAATTTCGCATCAAGCGGTAAAAAATATGCCACTATTTCTTTCAGACTCATTTGAGTTGCGAAAATTTGTATTACTTTATGACGACATTGGACTTTTTAAATTTAAAACAGGTATTAATTTGAAAAAATTTGAAAAAATCAAATTATCAACAGATTTTACGTTCTTTGGGTACACAACAAACGAAACTTATGCTTACCAAATGCCCCAATTTGAATGGAATACTAATATTTCGACCATGTTAAACAGTAAAATATCACTTGGAGCAAATGTTTTTGTAATAGGTAAAAGATATGCAAAAACTGTTGGAGCATGGCAAAGCAAAGAACTAAGCCCAATAGCCGATATAAATATAAATGCAGGCTATAATTTGAATAAAAAACTTTCAATTTTTATAAACTTAAATAATTTGACAAACAAAGATTATCAACTTTGGTATAATTATCCGGTATATAAAATCAACGGAATTGGTGGAATTACTTTCAAATTTTAGATTTTAAAAAAATCTGTTTTTAAAAATCAATAATTTATAAAATTGTTTATAAGTTGCAAAAAGAATTCAAAAGAATAAGCATTTATTTGCTTTAATAATATATCGAATGTTATTTATTAATCTGATTGATGTAATACCTGATTTGCTATACAAGCATAATTGTGTTATAATTCCTGATTTTGGAGGTTTTATTACCAACTTTAAACGCTCAGGTTTCGAAGAAAGCAGAAATTTAATAAATCCTTCATCAAAAAAGGTCGCCTTTAATCAAAGTTTGATTGAAAACGACGGATTACTTGTAAATTATTGGTCAAAAGCAAAAAATATTTCATACCAATCAGCACTTGAAGATATAAATAAATTCAGCTTATACCTTAAAGAAAAAATTAATGAAAACAAGAGTTTTGATTTTAAAAATATAGGAACTTTTTACCTGACAACAGAAAATACAATTCTATTTGTTCCCTATCAGGGCTTAAATTTTCTAGAGTCGAGTTATGGGTTGTTTCCTGTAAAAATCAAATCGTTGAACAATGTAATAGTTTCAACATTTACGGCAGAAAATCATGAGAACACAGACGAAGAGACGTTAATAAATGAATTTGAAATTAAAACTGATAATGCTGAATTTGAATATAAATTACCATCATTAAATTTATCAATAAAGCCAATACTAAATGTAGCATCATTGGTATTAGTTGCTATATTATTAATTTTTGGAGTATATTATTTTAGTGCTGAAAAATCAAAAAATAAAACCGAGCAAAAAGCACAATTATTTAATATAGATACAAATTCAAAAAAGGAAGAAAAGGTAAGAAAGACAACAATTGAAAAGCTTGAGTTCAATGCCGAACGCAAAAAAATAGGTGAATTGAAAGCAAAACTTAAACAAATAAACCAACAACAACAAACATCAAACGAAACTTATGATGTAATAGTTGGATATTATAATAACCAAAAAGAAGCCGATAAAATACTTATTAAACTAAAAAGTGAGTTTTTAAACGCCAGATTAAACGAAAAAACAGAAAAAGGATATTCAATAACAGTAGAAACTTTTTATACTCATAATACAGCCAAAGGTTTCAGCGTTATCTTAAAACAAAACGGATATAAAAATATCAATATTGAAAAAAATATAGTATTTGATTAATAATTTAGGAACAAAATAAACTTTAAATATACAAAAAAATGAACTCTGAAAATCAAAAAGGTTTAATAGGTACAGTAATATTTCATGGATTACTGTTTCTTAGCGTTTTTCTGATGAGTTTTTCTGAAATAGCTGGAGGCGGTGGTGGCGGTGGAAATAACTCAATTGGTGAAGCACTTGGAGGGCTTGAAGTATCTCTTGGCGAACCAGATTTAGGTGGAAATGATGAAATAAACGGATATACCGAAGAACAACCCGAACCGATTGCAACCGAAACAACAACAGAAGAATCAATTTTAACTGAAGAAAATACTGAAGCCCCTGTTTTACCTACCAAAGAAGCAGAAACAAAACCTAAAACACCCGTAGAAACAAAGCCTAAAATTACACCTCCTGTATATAAACCTACTAAGCCGGTAACAACAGTTCCCGAAAAAAAGATAGATTCAAAAGGATTATTTAAAAAAGGCGGAAACAAAGGCGATGGTTCAAAACCCGGAAACGAAGGCAGGCCCGATGGCAGTGTATATGGCGACAAAGACGGGAACAACCAAAAAGGCGATGGAAACGGAGGACCTGGTAATGGAACAGGCAACGGACCTGGAAATGGACCTGGTGACGGTCCCGGAGATGGTCCTGGCGATGGACCTGGTAAAGGACCAGGCAGTGGAAACAATATAAAATTTGATTTGTCAGGGTTTAAACGCGATAAAGAATTTAATATAGAAACTAATCGCTCTGGAGCAGGTACTGTGATTATTGAAATATGTGTTTACAAAGATGGAAGGCTTAAATCTGCCAGACCATTACTCGGTGGCACAATGACTGATAAATATTTTATTGATCTGGCTTTAAAAGCTGTTAAAGAAAACACATATAGTCCTGTTAGCAACTCGAGTTCTGAAACTTGCGGAAAAGTGAAATTTACATTCAAAACAAGATAATTTATTTTAATTTTTTTTGAATTACGATTATGTTTTAAAATATCTGTACAACAAGTTGCCCATGTATCAAAGAATTGGGGCTGCTGCTTATAAAACCGATATTGAAAACACAGTAAAACTTTGCAATTTACTCTATAATCCTCAAAATAGTTTTAAATGTATTCATGTTGCCGGCACAAATGGGAAGGGTTCAGTTTCCCATGCTTTAGCGGCTGTGTTTCAGGCAAACGGCTACAAAACCGGACTTTATACTTCGCCTCATCTTGTTGATTTTAGAGAAAGAATAAGAATAAATGGCAAGAAAATAAGTAAAAATTTTGTTTGCGGTTTTATTAATAAATACAAGATTGAAATTGAAGAGATAAACCCTTCATTTTTTGAGGTAACTGTAGCTTTGGCATTTAATTATTTTGCAAAAAAAGATATTGATATTGCTATAATAGAGACAGGACTTGGCGGCAGACTTGACAGTACAAATATTATTACTCCCGAACTTTCTGTAATAACAAATATAAGTTTTGACCACACTGCTCTATTGGGAAATACACTAGAAAAAATTGCTAAAGAAAAAGCAGGTATAATTAAAAAAAATACACCTGTAGTAATTGGCGAAACTCAAAATCAAATAGCTGATATTTTCAAAGAAAAAGCTATGGAAAATTCTTCAGAAATATTTTTTGCCGATAAAAACATAAATTTTAAAAACCTGAAAATATCATCTGATTTGAAGGGTGATTATCAAAAGAAAAATATGAATACAGTTTGGCAATGTATAGAAATATTGAAACAAAAGGGTTATAAATTAAATGACAGTAAAAATATTTATGCAATAAAAAATATCAAAAAACTTACAGGTTTACGAGGTCGCTGGGAAATAATTTCAAAAAAACCTCTTACAATATGCGACACTGCCCACAACGAAGCAGGTTTGAGACTTGTAATAAATCAGCTTTTAAAAATGGAATTTGATAAGTTGCATATTGTTTTTGGGGTAGTAAATGACAAAGAAACCTTTAAATACTGGGGTTTTTTACCTAAAAATGCGATATATTATTTTTGCAAACCAGAGATTCCAAGGGGGAGAGATTCTCATAGTTTGTATGACGAAGCTAAAAGAAATGGAATTATTGGTAAAACATTTGAAAATACTGTAAATGCAGCAAATCATGCAATAGAAGTTGCCGGCAAAAATGATGTAATATTTATTGGTGGCAGTACTTTTACTGTTGCAGATTATTTATGTTTTCATGAAAAGAAAAAATAAATCTTACTTAATTACGTGGATAAGCATTTTCTGAACGTACATTCTAGCATAGCCTCCATTGTCTTTGCGATAAGAGATAACCGTAGGATAAGCTCCATCGGGCACCATTTCGCCTCTGCTTGTTTTACCATCCCAACCTTTTGAAGGGTCACCTTTGTAAATTATTTCACCCCAGCGGTTGATTATCAAAAGTTCAACCCACTCAATAACCTGACCTCGTGGCATCCATTTATCATTAGTTCCATCGTCGTTTGGTGAAAATGCAGTTGGAAACATCAATCTGCAACCATTTTCGTCAACAGTAATCAAAACACTGAAACTGTCTTTACCGCATTTGTTTGAAGCTACAAGCCAATATAAACCGGGTTCGGTAATTTGACGTTTGGGAGAAGTATTTCCGTCTTGCCAAATATAATTTGTATTGGGAGAAGTGAAATCGTATGAAATTCTGGGATTATTACAAAACATTGAATCAGAAAATCCGAAATCCATAATAGGATTTGTTGCAGGATTGTATTGGAATGTAACATTAATGGTATCGCCAGATTGGCAATTACCATTTGAAGTTTTCACCCAATAAGTTGCATCAGGAGCCGAAACCGAAATTGTAGGCGAACTTGAGCCTGTATTCCACAAATATGTTTCGGCTGCTGCTGCTGACGCATCTAAAACTACAGGGTTCGGAACATTATCGCATATATCCAAATCATTACCAAGATTAACTATCGGTGTAACTTTATACAATACTTTTACAGTATCGTAAACCGGACAATAACCATCAGAAATTTTGGCTATAAAAGTTCCTCCTGGTGTATTTACTGTATATTTTGGCATATTGGTTAATGATAAACCAACGCTTGATAACCACTCGTATTCAGTAGCTCCCGGTGTACCTGTTAAATCAAAATCTTTTGTTGCATTATCACATAAATTCACATCAGGGCCTACATTTAAACTCAATGGCAATCTATAAGTTACTTTTATTGTATCGCTGCTTTTGCATACGCCATCATCACCTTCTACCCAATATTTTGTAGTGCCAGGCGAATATGTAGTTTTTCGAACACCTGTGCTTGTATTTCCATCCCACCATTTATATTTTTTGAAGGCATATTTTGCTATATTTAGGTCAATTGTTTGGTTTTTGCAAAGAGATGTGTCATTTCCCAAATTTATAACTGTAGCATTTTTAAAAGTAACATTTATTGTATCTGAAAATAGGCAAACTTTTTTAGGAACATCTCTCAAATCAACCCAATATTTACCTGAATTTGTTATTGGAAAGGTTGTTGTTACAGATATTCCCATCCAAGTATATTCAATATCTTTTAATACTGACGAAAGAGGATTAAATGTTTCTCCTTTGCATAAAGTTGTATCATTTCCAAGAGTAAAAGGAGGTATTGTGTTTTCAAAAATTTCAATAGTATCACTTGCTTTGCAAGTTCCATTTGTTACATTTACCCATTTTTTACCAGCATTTGTAGCTGTGTAGGTAGATTTGGTGCTGTTGTCATGCCATTTCCATGTTTTTATACCTGAAAATGCTGCATTTACAACAAAACTTCCACCTTTGCAAATGAATGTATCTTTACCTATATCAAATGATAATTTTGTTTGAAATGTAATATTTGCCGAATCGTAATTACTGTAACAAAGGGTATCTTTAATTCTTGCCCAATATATTCCAGAAGCTTTTACTTTTAAAACAGAATCAGTACTGTTATCATTCCACAAATACGATTTTGAAAATTGTGTTTTTGCACTTAATTCAAGACTATCTCCAATACAAAGCAATGAATCTTGTCCAATATTTAGATAAGGTCTTTTTGAATGTTTAATATACAATGTGTCAAAAGTGCTACAACGTCCATTGCTTGCTTTTAACCAAACCATTCCTGTATCTTTTGCCCAAATTAATGAGGTTGTATCTCCCTTGCTCCATAAATATTTAGTTCCATCATTTGCAGTAAGTTTTATACTGTCATATTCACAAATAAGAGTATCATTACCAAGCGATATTACAGGAAACTGCAATACATCTAAGTAGAGTGAATCTCGAGTTGTGCAGCCACCAACTTTTACATCTACCCAAAACCATCCTTTTGATGAGGCAGAATTTACAGGTGTAGTAAAACTATTACTCCAAATATATGTTGCATTGGTAGTTGTTGCATCCATTACTATACTTTCACCATCGCAAACAGAAGTGTCTCTACCAATATTTACTTTAGGATTTGGAAAAATTGTAACTTTTTTGCGTGCAGTATCTGCGTAACAATCAGGACTTGTAGTTTTTCTGTATAATTGAACAAAAACTGAGTAAGTTTTAGCAGATGAAAATTTATGAAATACTGTAAAACCTTTTGCTGTATTATATGAGCCTGATGCTGTATCTCCAAAATTCCATTTTGCGGAGTCAACACCTGTAGAATCTGTAATAAATAATTTTGTCAATTGACCTTCGCAAAGGTTAGCAGCATTGCTTCCCCATTCAAATTCTGCCTTGTTAAAAAATGAATTGATAAATGTGGGTACACCCCATTGCGATGAACGAGGCGAAATATCAATTGCATTGTTTACAAACGAACAATCAGAGCCTCTACAATTAGGTTTTTGAATACATGAAAGATATTTTGCACCGCTACCCAGGCCCGAACGTGCTAAATAAATTCTACCATCAGGTGCAAGTTGCATACCTCCACCTGAGTAGGTTGAAAATGAACTAACAATTCTTAAGCAACTCTTACCAATTGAATCAGCATTACCACCTCCGGCAAGTAAATCGAGTTGCCATAGTCCATCTCCACCATCACTACCAGAAATAGACCAAGCCGGTATATAAAATGAAGCATACAAATATCTTCCATTGGGTGATACTTCAATTCCATAAACCGAGCTTATTTTTCCTGCTGATGGATTTATATTGTTTTTATCAATTATTTGAGCATTTGAGAGTTTACCTGTAACGTTATCAAAATCATATATTTCAATTCTTCCCGAATTATTACCATAACCTCCCATTCCAACATATTGTTGTCCGGCAATAGCACATATCAATTTTGTTCCGTCGGGCGAAAATTTCATATAGCCTTTTGAATACCCTTTTGCCCCTGTGCCTGTCATTGACCAAACGGGTCCAATTGATTGTACAATTGGAGCATCTAAACCTTTGGCACTTAATTTATATACATAAAAATCATTATCGCCCCCCGTGTGATTGATAATCCAAATATCTACTTTATTAGAATGTTTTACAGCAGCTACTTTTTCAGGTGCATATTTGTTATTAAGCGATTTGCAAAGCAAACGGCAACTTTCTGATGGTGAATTGCCGGCATCTAAGTTTGGAACTAATTTTCTTGTTGATGTATCATAAATCGCATACTGAAATCCATTATTTCCCCATTCTTCATCAACTGTAAAAATCCAATACCTGTTTCCTCTACCAGGTTGTTGAACTATTACACCACTTTGTGTAGAAGAGTTATGCCCTTTTAATCTTTTACCTGAATTTACCAATGTATGGGTACGGTCGTAAACATATTCACCGTCAGTATAAAAAATCAATTGTCCTTTTGAGTTTGAAATACTTGCAACCCCTTCAGAATTGTTCATCTGTCCATTGGTTTGGTTTACAGGAGCATTGTTGGTGCCGGTAAATGAAATACCAGCATATTTGCCAAAATACCACCAAGTTGCTTCTTTTTGTGCAATAAGATTTAAAGAAAAAATTGTAAAAATTAATAATACAACCGACTTTTTCATGCTAAAATGATTTATAATTAAAAGTCGAAATTATTTATATATAATTATAAAAACAAGTTATTCAAAATCAATAGAAAAAGGCACTCTGGTTTGTACACCTTTCAATTCTGATAAAAATTTGATAGTTGAATACCACTGGTAATACTCTCCAAGCTCCGATTTTACAGCATTGCGGGCTTGTTCATCTCCATTAATCAGCTCTAAAATTTGTTCAAAACGATTTTTTTGATGTGGATATTCTACAATTTTTATTTTTTTAAATCCTGTTTTAAATTTTGCAATTTCGATTGCTTTATCAATTCCACCCAAAACATCAACAAGCCCTATTTTATTGGCTTGGGCACCTGTCCAAACTCTACCTTGCCCTATAGAATCAATTAAATTTTTAGGTATTTTTCTGCCCTCTGAAACATTTGTCAAAAATTTGTCATAAATTCTTTCAACTAAATTTTGTACCATTTCAGCTTCCTCATTTTTGAGTTTTCTGTCTATTCTTCCAAAATCAGAAAATTCACCTGTTGTTACATAATCTTGATTTATTCCAAGTTTTTCATTAAGCAATTTCTGCATATTGGGAACTAAACCAAAAACCCCAATACTGCCTGTTAAAGTGTATGGATGAGCAACAATAGTATCAGCCGGTGCTGCTATATAATAACCACCAGATGCTGCAACTTCGGCCATTGAAACTATAAGAGTTTTTTCCTGCTTCAATAGTTTAAGTTCACGCCATATTACTTCACTGGCAAGGGCACTTCCTCCGGGTGAGTTTATTCTCAAAACAACAGCTTTTACATTGTCATCTTCTCTCAACTTGCGCAAAAGAGCCGAATATTTATCGCTTCCTATTTGGTTATCTTCTCCTTTGCCGCTTACTACATCGCCCGAAGCATATACAATAGCTATTTTTTCAGGTCCTTTGTTTTGTTCTTGAGTAATTGTTTTTTTATATTTTGCTAAAGTTATAAATTTTATATCTCTAATCTTTTTATTTTTAATACCCAATTTATTTTTAATTTCTTCAAGTACTTCGTCTCTGTATTTCAAATCATCTATTAAGCCATATTTTACAGCATCGTTATTGTTTCTTACCAACCATTTATTAGCTATATTTTCAACTTCTTGCTCTGATATTTTACGGCTTATCGAAATGTTTTTGTACAGGTTTGAAGTAATTGAATTTAGGTATTCATTTATTTGAGTCTTGTTTTCAGGGCTTAATTTATCTAATATAAAAGGCTCAACAGCACCCTTAAATTTACCATGACGTATAACTTGTACTTCAATTCCAAGTTTTTCGAGTGCATTTTTAAAAAATGTAACCTTTGCCGAAAGCCCGTTAAACATTATTTCGCCTTCTGGATTTAGGTATATTTTATCGGCACATGTAGCAAGGTAATATGTTGTTTCGTAGTAATATTCGGCATAGGCAATTACAAATTTTCCAGATTTTTTGAAATCTAAAATTGCATTTCTTATCTCTTCTGTCTTTGCAAAGCCTGCTCCAATAAAATTCAAATCGAGAAAAATTCCTTTTATTTTAGAATCTGTTTTAGCTTTTTTAACCGAAGCCAGAATTTCGTTTAAACCAATTGGTTTACCCATGTCCGGTTCCATATTACCAAATAAATTAAAGGGTTGTTCTACTCCTTGATCGTTTATATTATAATTAAATGTAAGCTTTAAAACAGTGTTATCTTCTACCTTCACTTCATCTTCAGAACTAATTGATGCAACTACTCCAAGCATTACAATTATAAAAACTAAACAAATAATAATGTAGGCTGTAATTGCCGCTAATACAAATTTGAAAAATTGCTTCATATTTTATTTATAAAAACTATAACAATACGAAGGTATAGCATTGATATAGCTTCAGTAGTTTTCATATCGTTTAAAAGTTATAATATTTCGATTGAGTGGGGGCGATTTATTAAATTTCATTTTATTGAGGTTTTTTAGAACTTTAATAATTAAATCTTAATGTAAAATAAAAATTTCTGCCTGGTGCATTAATTCCCGATGAAAATACCCTGTAATTTGTATCAAAAATATTTTCGCAACCTGCCTGAACAGCAAACATTTTATTTATTTTATAGCCTGCCCTTACTGATGCTATTACCCATGCTGGCATACCAATAGGTGTTGCATATTTCAAATTATCTTCGCCACTGCTCGAATATTGTGATAATGCTTTTTTGCCGTTGAAATTTACAATTGCTTCAGTTGTAATTTTGTTTACAGAATAGCTTGCTCCCAAGTTTCCGGTAAAAGGCGAAATATGGTCTAAGGGTTGTTCGGCACCATCTGTTGTTACTCTCCCTTTCATTGTACAAAAATTGGCAAATACCTGGACGTATTTTGAAACATTAGCATTTACTGAAACTGACACACCATTTATATACGCTTTTTGAGTGTTTTTATTAGTTAAAACCTGACTCATTACAGAATTATACAAAACTGAATCTTTGCCATTAAGAGTTGTAGTACTTGTAATTATTGCATTAAAATAATTAGTGTACCACAATGCAGTTTCTATTCTTATATTTCTTGTAGGTTTGTAGCTAAAACCTATTTCGTTGGTTATTGTGTATTCGGGCTTTAAATCAGAATTAGGAATAATTAACGCACCATCAGCAGATTCAAATATTTTTGATAAATCATCAATATTTGGTATTCTGTACCCCGTAGAAAACTGATAGGATGTTTTAAAATTATTAAACGGATTGTAAACTACACCAAAATTTCCCGAAATAGGCTTATTTTTTTGAACCATTTTTGTTACAGGTAAATTAAAAAAACTATTATCATTAATTTCAGATTCGAGTTTTGAAAAACCTGCTCTAATACCATCGTTCAGAGTAATTTTGTTTGAAGCATACCATGTATGAGCTACAAATACTGAATTATTGTTTAACAAATTTTTACCATCGGGGTACCTTGTGTCCAATGGCGAAATACTTTTTGAAACAATATTAGAACGGTTTGCGGTAGATTTTAAAGTGTTGAATTGTGCATCGTAACCAATGAGTATTTTATGCTTTTTTATATTTTTTTGAAAATATAAATTAGCACCTGTTACGCCTACTTCTTCAAGCCTTGAATAAAGATTATTACTGTCCAAATTGCGGTTTATCCTGCTTTCTTTAACCATTTGCTGGCTAATATTTAAATTCATCAAATCAAATCCAAAAATTGGCTTCAAATTCAAATTGTATGACATCAATAATCTTGTTTGCGGACCATAATACCATTCTGCAAATTTTGGTTTACCGTTTTTCACTTCAGATAATCGGTCGTACCGGGGTACATTAGATGAGTTTGAATATTGCAGATTTACTGTGTGTTCAGCATTTTTACCTGTTTTAAATACAAATTTTTGTAATAAGTCAATCTGATTATAACCACTTTGAGCCTGCACATACTTATTGCTGTTAATTATTGATGAATCTTTTCCATTAATTCTTTCGGCATAAACTCTTCTCAAACCAAAGATTGAATCAAAAAAGATATTCTTTTTCTTTCCCATTTTTAAGTCGCCAAATTGGTTGTATGTTAATGATGTTAATGTTGCCAATTTCTTAAATCGAAAAATAAAATTAAGATTTGAGGATAACCCTTTGTTTACTGAAGAAAATCTCTGCATAAAACCAATACTTGTTTCTTTGTTGTTTGCATTTCTATATTCGGGTTTGCGTGTAATAAAATGTATAGAACCACCAAGTGCATCACTACCATAAATGGTTGAGGAAGGACCGAACACTACCTCTACTCTTTCGCAAATATTGGGGTCAACAGTAATTACATTTTGCAAGTGTCCGCCTCTGTAAATAAGATTATTCATTCTTACACCATCAACAACAAGCAAAATTTTGTTTGCTTCAAAGCCTCTTATCACCGGGCTACCGCCTCCTTGCTGGCTTTTTTGTACCATTATTTGTCCGGTATTTGAAATCAAATCAGCACTTGTTTGCGGATTATCAAATTTTATCTGTTTTGATGAAATAACATGAATTTGTGACGATGAATGTCTTTTAATTTCTTCGGTTTTATTAACAGAAATTACAATTTCATCTAAATCTACCGATTTGCGAATGGTATCGTTTGTGTTTGTTTGTGCTTGTATTTGCAACGTTATTAGTATAAAAATTAACGTTATTATTTTTTTCATATAATTATTTTTTTTAAATGTTTAAAAATTAAAATAAAACTCCAACAATGAAGAAATTAATATTCTTCATTTTTTAGTTAAACCAAAATTCAACCTAATAAAATGTTGAACCAAGCTACATTACCAAAATAAATGGCAATATTTTGCTTTAAAGAGTTAAAGTAACTCAAGGTTAACCCAAAAAAATCAAAACAAAGCTACTTTAAAGCAACTTATGGTTTTTTCAGGTTATATTCATTAGCGAAAAGTCTTTAGATTATAGAATAAATTCGGGGGGTTGAAAAAAATCAGTCTTTATTTTTTTAACTTTTGAATGAAAAAAACAAGATGTTAATAATTGAGAATTTTCGTATAAACTGTCTAAATCAAAAGTACTTAACAGATAAATATCTTTAATGATTTTGCCCAACCAGCCTTGCGAGTTTTCCGATTTCTTATTATTTGACGATAGATAAGTCTTCAAATTGTTTAACAAGTAGGTTTCTTTAAGGTCTAATTTCACTTTTAATGAAATAGAATCACCAATATCTGTTCTTTCTTTTATGTCATAAAAAATATTGTTTACCACAATTTCCTTACCTTTTCTATGCAAATTATTAAAATAAAATTTTTTTGAAACTTTTAGATGATAATAAATTTTGCAAGGTTTGTGGCTTTCAGCCCTTATAAAAGCCCTGCTAATACTAAAACACAGAAAAAAACCGCAAACATAAAATGTAAAAATTGCTGTAAGAAAATATGAAGCAAACTTTTTCAAAACTGTTAGCACAATATTAGTTTAATTTAATTGCTCCAAAAAAATAATTTTTAATCGTTAAAGCTTATTTGACAAATGTAAATATATTTGCAATTGAAAACAGAAATAGGGAACTCCGTAAAAAAACCGGAGACAGTACCCGCTGCTGTATATTCCTAATAGGAGTTGCTACCTTAAAGCCACTGTAAAACAAACAAAAACGGGAAGGCTGCAACTGCCGGAATGAGTCAGAAAACCTGTCTGTTTTCAAATTATAAAACGTATTGCTTTCGGGAAAAAAGGCAAATGCAGACATGAAAAAAACACTTTTTGCTTTAATATTATCAACAAGTTTTTTGCAATTAAAATCGCAAAATGATACAACTCTGCAAAAAACTTTTGATGAAATAATAATTAATGCATCGCGTCAACAAGCATTTGCAACTGGCACGAGAAAAGATTTTGCTGATAGTATTTTTAAAAATTCGTACAAATTTCTATCATTATCGTCAGTACTCAATTTTAGTGGTAGTTTGCTGATAAGAAACTATGGACCGGGCAATATTTCTACTTCGAGTTTAAGGGGTGGAAACTCATATCAAACATCTGTTTCGTGGGATGGGTTTTCGCTTAACAATAATATAAACGGTTTATGTGATTTTAACCTTATACCTTCATTTTTGTTTGATGAAATATCAATAAATCCGGGAATACCCTCCGGTATTCAAGGTAGCGGCAGTATTGGTGGCGGCATTAATATTTCAAATTCAAAATCAAATGAAAATATCACAGAATTTTTGCAGACTTACGGCAGTTTTTCTTCGATTAATACCGGACTTAAAAACAATTTTAATAAACGAAATTTCACAAATTCATTAAAGGCTTTTTATTCTTTTTCAAAAAATGATTATTCATTTAAAAATATTACAGAACAAAATAACCCTGAATATAAATTGAAGAATGCAAAAACCCTGATGTTTACACTAATTGATGAATTGTATTTTGATGTTAAAAAAATAGGCAAATTTAAAATTGCATATTGGACAACACACTCTGAAAGACAAATACCTCCTACAATGATTATGCAGGAATCAAAGGCATTTCAAAATGATAAATCTAATAAAATTTCTTTAAAATGGTCAAAAAAAATAAATAATCTAAGCTTAAATTTAAGTTCAATAAACCAAAAAGACTATCTGAAATACAATGATATAGAACAAAACATAAATTCAATTACCAACAATAACACTTATATTGGAGATTTTGAATTAAGGTATTACCTACACAACCAATCTGTTTCAGGTTTTGGTGTAACTGCAACAAAATCTATTGCTTTGGTTGAGAATGTTTCATTAATTGACCATTTTTTATACAATAACTCTGTAAGAAATCAAATTTCGTTTTGGGGAAGTCAAATTTTAAAACTAAAACCCTTTCGTACCGAAATATCTTTAATTTTTAGAAAAGATTTTTACGAGAAAAAATGGCTCCCCATAGTACCTTCAGCAGGCTTTAGGAGCAAAATAAACAATAATTTTGTACTGTACGGGCAATGGGGCAAAGTTTACAGAGTGCCTACTATGAATGATTTGTATTGGGAACCTGGTGGCAATCCTTTTTTAAATCCTGAATCAGGTTATCAATTTGAGCAAAGCATAAGTTTTAATAAAAAAAATAAGAATTTTGAAGTTTCATCATCTGCAACTTATTTCAGCAGAGTTATAAATAATTGGATACAATGGCAACCTGTAAGTTCTCAAATATGGTCACCATTCAATTTAGGAAAAGTGCATAGCAGAGGCTTTGAGTTGCGAAATTCAATTAAAATTAAAATATCCAAAAAAGCTTATTGTCAATTAGGAATTAACTCAAATTTTATAAAATCAGAGAATATTTACAAAAACGATAAAAACTTTGGTAAGCAACTTATTTATGTGCCCTTTTACAATCATTCATCATTTATCACATTTGTAATCTCAAAAACATCAATTATTGTCCATACGTTTACAGTAAGCAAAAGGTTTACAAGTAATGACAATACTGAGAAAATCAATGCTTACACCATTTTTAACACATCATTAAAACACACTTTAAATCACAAAAACACTACAACAGATTTGTTTTTGAGAATTAACAATATTTTGAATACAAACTATTCAGAAATTGCATGGCGTCCAATGCCAAACCGCAATTTCGAGTCAGGGATTAATATTAGGTTTAAAAAAAATAAGAAATGAAAAAAATTATTTTAATATTACAAGCAATATTATTGGCAAAAGTTGGATTATGCCAGTATCATCCGCCGGCAGGAAAAACAGGAAGCTCGGCAATTTATAAAGATTCATCAATTATTAAGAACTGGGCTAAAAGTTGCAAAATAATTAGAGGATGGAAAGATATTGCACATAAAGATTCAGGTTTTACTACCATTGGCGACAGCCTTTCGGCAATAGGAGCAGCCGGCGAAAATGGAATAGTAAGCCTTGGAGATAGCGGTATAGCTATTTGCAGCTTTTCACAACCTATAATAGATGGCGATGGTTGGGATTTTGCAGTTTTCGAAAACTCATTTAGCGATGAATACCTTGAGTTGGCATTTGTAGAAGTAAGTAGTGATGGTAATAAGTTTTTTCGTTTCCCTTGTCATTCGCTAAATGATACAAGCACTCAAACAACGGCTTTTGGAACTACTAATGCTGAAAAAATTAATAATTTAGCGGGTAAATACCGGTTTGGCTTCGGAACGCCGTTTGATATAGGCGAGTTACCATATTACAAAGACCTTGACAAACAAAATATAAGATTTGTAAAAATTGTAGATGTTATAGGTAGTTTAAACAATCAATTTGCAACTTTTGATACTGCCAAACGAAAAATAAACGACCCCTACCCTACACTGTTTGCCTCTGGTGGCTTTGATCTTGATGCAATTGGAGTGATTAATGAAAAGCCAATTTCAGGAGTTGATAAAATTGATGATAATATAGAAATTTCTACTCAAAACCCACTTGGTTTTAACAGTGCAATAAATATAAAATTAAAAAGCACAGGTAATTTAAAATTAATAGTTATTGATTATAAAGGTAGCGTTTATAAAGAGTTTGAAGTTAACAATAATTCAATTACTTTAAACCCAAGTGATATACCTTTTGGTTTTTTTATATTAAAATTTGCAGGTAAAAACTCATATTACTACTACAAAGCTATAAAACTATGAATTTTTATAAATTGTTAATTATCTTTTTTGCTTGTATAACATTTTTTTCAGCTTGCAAAGAAGATGAAGTCAAATTGCAAATACCACCAGCAGGTTTTGCAAAAAATGAAGGATTTTTTCTTACAAACGAAGGTACATTTGGGCTTGGAAATGCTTCTTTGTATTTCATAAATCTTAAAGATGAAAGCAAAAACACCAATTCTGATTTGTTTTATGCTGCAAACGGCAGAAAGTGTGGCGATGTATTGCAAAGTATTAATTTGATTGGCGAAAACCTATGGCTTGTAATTAACAATTCGGGAAAAATTGAAGTAATAAATTCTGAAAATCTAAAGACAGTTCAAACAATTAAAAACTTTAAATCTCCCAGATATACCTTAAAAGTGAATGAAGAAAAAGTATATGTTTCTGATTTGTATTCAAATGCTATAAGCATTGTTAACTCAAATAATTTTACAAAAGTGGGCGAAATAAAATGTAGCGGTTGGACAGAAGAAATGATATTAGTAAACAATAAAGTTTGGGTTACAAACCACAATAGCAATTACGTATATATAATAAATCCTGAGACCGATAAAATAAGCGATAGCCTTGAAATAGCATGGGGAGGCTCATCTATAATCTATGATAATTCAAATAAAATTTGGGTTTTGTGTTCGGGAGATGCTACAAAAAACAAAACCGGCGGATTGTTTTGCATTGATGAAAAGAAAATGAAAATTGAAAAGAAAATACTTTTTGATAAACCAGATTTTAATCCGATACGATTAAAGTTTAACAAAGAAAATGACAGCTTTTTGTTTGTATATAAGGGAATTTACAAGTTTTCGAAATATGCAAATTCATTGCCTTCAAATCCAATTATTGCCGAAAAAAAAGGTTCATCATTTTATGGGCTTACAGTTGACAAAACTAACGGAAATATTTTGATTGCTGATGCTGGAGATTATTTAAGTAGCGGACAAATACTGGTATATTCTCCCACCGGACATTTTATAAAATCTTATAAGGCAGGAATAATACCATCAGATTTTTTCTGGTGGTAAATTATTTTTCTATTATAAATTTTTGAACATAAACTGAATTTTGGGTTTTCAAAATCAGGAAATAAATTCCATTTGCAAGTTGTTCTGTATTCAAGGTTTCTGATACTTTGCCATTTTTACAATCAATATTTTTTGAAATTAATTTCTTGCCAAGCAGGTCAATTACATCAACTCCAATGTTTTTCATATCTTTATTTATAAAAAACGAAAATTTAATAAAATCACCAGCAGGTACCGGATTTATAATTAAATATGAATTTGATGGAATATGCTCGCCAATTTCAGAACCTTTTTTGGTTTTGAAAGTCGAATATGTTTCTGCATTACTACAAAGTGGTTGCAACATCCAGTCATAATCTGTAAATTGTTCAAGGTTTGAAATATTTAAAAATGTATCAATTGTATTAATTTTTTTATCCCAAACTGATGAAATTGCTTTTTTGTACTCAACATGATACTCGTTTGCACCAAAAACCTTATCCCAGTATAGAGTTACACTATTTGAACCAAGATTTCGGGTAAGCAATCCCGTACCCATAGAACAACTTTCGGTAATAAATGTTGTGTTATAAAAATTGCTGCTATCATAAGTACAAATTGATTTTATTCTTAAATCGTACTCGGTAAAACCTTTTAAGCCCGATAATACTAAGCGGTTTTGAGTAACATTGCCCAAACTTATCCAAGTTGAGGAATTTACTTCTTTGTATTCTACAATGTAGCTTAATGAATTTACATTGCTCCAGTTAATAATTGCCGAATTTATTGTTATACTGTCAACAATAACAGCATCAATAATTTTACAGGCTTCGGGAGTTTGAAAAGAATCGAGTGAAAAATCGCCCCATGTTGGGCAGTTTGACCTTACTCTCCAATAATATTTTTCACCGGGGGTTAATGATTCAATCAAAACAGTTGTATCATTTAAGTCTGAAATTACTGACCAACTCGATGCTGCTGATGTTTTGTACTCAACTGTATAACTCTGAGCAGTAGTGGTATTATTCCATACTAATTTTGCTTTTTTCAATCCAATTACGGTACTATTTAGCCCCCAAGGTTTTGCACAATCAATTTTGCTTCTCAGGTCACATTCCCACAACCCTCTACCATAAGTAGCAACTCTTAATTTGCCGGATTTTTCCTGAATTTCAATTTCGTTTATTGCTACAAGTGGCAAACCTGTACCATATTGATTCCATTTACTGTTGTTTTTGCTTCGTTGATATACTCCAATATTCATTCCTACATAAACATCTTCAGAATCATTTTCGTCAACAACTACCGAACGGGCAGATACAGATGGTAAACCTGATGATATATTTGTAAAATTTGCACCACCATCGGTAGATATAAATACTCTGTTTGAACTACTATTGCATGTAATCCATAATTTTTTAGGATCTTTTTTACTAATATAAATTGAGGTAATTTCAGAACTTACAATTGTAGAATCCCAATTTTTACCACCATTTACAGTTCTATACAATTTTGTATAAACCGAGCCATAAATGTAATTAGGGTTTTGAGCTACGGCAAGAGTGTTCATTTTACTTTTAATAAAAGTTGTAAGATTTGACCAGTTTGTACCGCCATTTACAGATTTCCAAATACCTGTCCACCCGCCAAAAACAGTATCATGACTAAAAGGGTGCATAGCTAAGGGAGTTATCCAATTTCCACTTGATGGTTGTGAAAGACCTATTCTGGATTTTCCGGCATTTGTTGTTTTATAAATACCCCCATTTTGACTTGTACCAATTGCAATTTCAGAGTTTGTTGGGCTTATTACACAATCCATTCCATCAGCCCCAAGCCAATCTATCCAGTCACCATTAGATTGGCGATAAGAAGTACCATTATCCTGAGCACCTCCACTAATGATTTCGGGGTCGGTTTTTGAGCAAGAAATTCTATAAAATTGTCTAATGCCTATACCATTTGTCAGGTCTGTCCAATCTCCACCATTATTAGTACTTTTATAAATTCCACCATCACTGGTTGAATATATAGTGCTGTTAATCCATTCAAGAGAATGTACGTCAGCATGGTTATAACCAACTGAATTGGGGTATGACCAAACTGTTTCGGCAGTAAACGAATCTCCCCCATCAATACTTTTCCAACAAATAATTCCTGCAATATGAATTTCATCAACATCTTTAGGATTAACACACATTGCCATATCGTAAGAAGCTTGGCCGGTAGTGCCTTTTCCATTAGGTTCGTATCCAAAAAAATTAGTACCGTTTGTAGCACTTCCCTTTATTAATACTTTGTAAGTGTATCCTGTATCAGTTGATTTGTAAAACCTGCCAAAAATACTACCACTTGCCTGAGCAGCATAAACAATTGCGGGATTATCAGGCGAAACTCCAAGTAAAGTTCGTCCTGATGCTTCAATGCCATTTGATGAATTTAAACTTGTCCAATTTATTCCATTATCTTTTGAACGTAGAATAGACGTAGAGCCCGAACCGGAAGCATACATTACATTAACATTATAAGGATTAAATTCAATATCTTCCATTGACGAAACAGAACTTACTTTTGTCCAACTTGTTCCGGCATTTACCGACCTCCAAATACCACCTGAACCTGTAGCAAAAACAATATTTGAATTTGAGGGATGTACAAGTATTTTTTTTACTGAACTTGGTCCACTTCCGGTATTGTTCCATGTTTTTCCGGCATCGTTTGATTTAATAACACCCGAAGGTGCAGCATAAATTGTATTTGTATTTGAGGGATCAATACAAAGGTTATATACATTCATCCAACCGCTATTTACATAATCTATTAGTGGAGTCCATGATGAGCCGCTGTTGGTACTTTTCCAAATTCCTCCACCAGGAGAACTAACATAAATTACAGTTGTATCAGAAGGATGAATAGCTACGGATGTTATTCTGCCTACTCCCGGATTCCAACTGCTTGTAGGGTTTTTTGCATAAGGTCCCATTTCTTTCCAAACAGATGAAGCTTTATAAAACTTTTGAGTTTTTAGAAATTGACTGTAAAAGTCATTTTCAGTACTTGGGTTTATATAATTTCCTTTTTCATCAATATGAAATTTTCTTTCATACCACCAACGCTGATACTGTTTGTAACCTGTGCCCCTTCCTGTGCCAACTTGCAAAAAATATTTATCGGCTATTTTTTCTACTTCTTCTAGCTTTAGGCTTTTATTTTCCATAACTTCGAAAATATTGACCTGTCCATAAGATTTATTAGAACATAAAATCAAAATAAAGCCTATAAAAATCAATTTAATAGATACATTTTTCATATTTATCTCTGTCAAAAATAATTTATTCAAAAATAATTAAAAATGAAGAAATTAAAAAGTGTTATTCACTATATTCTATTATTCCGTTTTTTATAAAACAAGTATCAATGTTTGACGCTTCAAGCGAAGCATGAAATTTAGCTTTTAAAAATTTTGGGCTAAGATTAAAACTATCAATTTCTAAATACCCTGCAATTGTTTTTTTTGTTGTTGGAGTAAATACGTTTGATGTAACTGATGGATGTAAATGACTTAACCAAACTTCGTTTTTAAGACTTGATTTTGTAACAGGAAATTTTTTGTTATTTATGTCATTTATATCATCTACAATTAGTCTGAAATACATCCATTCGCCAAATGTAGTTTCAGAATCTATAAATAATGTATCATCACTACTATTATTGGTTTTTGTTGTCATTTCAATATCAACTGTCTGATATTTAAAATAACCGGGATAATAACTTTCTGCACTTATCAAATTTGAACTTTCCGGTTGATCACAACTCACGCCAATCCATCCATTGTTACATTCACATTTGCAACTATTATCTCTTGTCCCATGAATACATGTATTATGGCAATCACCACAATTTAATAATATCAGTGCAAATGCTGTAATAAATATAAAAAATAGAAATTTTAAATTTAGTTTCAAATTAATTTAATTGCTAAAAAAAGAACCTGTAAAATATTTTACAGGTTCTTTTATTTAATTTATAATTATCTTAATAGATATACTTTTCTGTTTTCTTCGTATCTGTCGTTATACATTCTCAAAATATAAGAGCCATTGTATAATGCATCATCAAATCTGAAAGTATATGTATTTACACCAATTACTTCAAAAGTCATTCTAAGTTTACCTTTCAAATCGTATAATTCAAATGTAATAGGAAGGTCTAAACCAAATGCTTCAAGTTCTGAAACAGTAATAAATCCAATTGTAGGATTGGGGTATAATTTAATAAGTTCAAGAACAGGTGCTTCGGGTACAAAGATTGTATCTTTATTAGAGCAACCATTGGCATCGGTTACTGTTACATAATAAGTACCTATACCTACATTGTGTATTGTGTCATTATTCTGTGAAGTCATACTCCAAGTATATGAATAAGGCTGAGTACCTCCTGTAGGTATAACCCAAACATGTCCATTATTGATTCTTGGAGTTGCAGAAGTTCCATCGGTTGTTGTAAGGAGCTTGGTTGGTTCTGTTACATCAGCACTGTCTTTTATAACACAGAGATTTTTATCAGTAACTGTAACTACATAATGCCCCGCAGGAACATTTGAAATATCTTCTGATGTTTGAGATGAACTCCAACTGAATGAATATGGAGTTGTACCACCTGTAACTGTCAAGTTAACAGAACCATCAGAGCCATCTTTGCATTTTACATTTGCAATAATTGTAGAAGTACTAAGTGGAGCAGTAGGTTGTGTTACAACAATTGAATCTTTCAAAATACATGCACTTGAGTCGCTAACGGTTACAACATATTTACCTTGAGTTAAATTAGTAATATTTTGTGTTGTAGCGCCATTTGACCACAAATAAGTATAAGGCAATGTTCCACCAGCAACATTGAATAAAACAGAACCATCATTACCTCCAAAGCAATTAACAGCTACCGCACTTATAGTACTTGAAAGTGGTGCAGAAGGTTGTTTGATGAAGACAGAATCTGTAATTGTACACATATTTTTATCTGTAACAAGAACTTTGTATTTTCCGGTAATTAAATTACTTAAATCTTCATTTGTACTGCTGTTTGACCATAAATAAGTGTATGGTGTAGTACCTCCGTTTACTGTTAAATCAGCCGAGCCGGTTGCATCACCAAAGCATTTTACATATATCTTAGAAATGATAGTAGCTAATGGAGCTAAAGGTTGAGTAACATCAGCTGTATCTTTCAAAATACAATTATTTTTATCAGTAATTGTAACGTAATATGTACCTAATATTAAATTATTAATATCCTGAGTAGTGCTGCTATTTGACCAAGCATAAGTATATGGAGAGGTTCCTCCGGTAACTGTAAGGTCAACAGAGCCATCATTACCTCCAAAGCATTTTACAGCAGAAATTGTTACGCTTGATGCCAGTGGTGCCGCAGGTTGTGAAATATAAGCCGAGTCGAATAAAATACAATTATGGCTATCAGTTATTTTTACTTTGTACCAACCAAATGTTTTTCCGCTAATATCTTCGGTATTATCACCGCTTGACCAACTAAATGTGTATGGTGCAACACTTCCCGAAACCGTTAAATTGATAGCACCGTCACTTCCATCGAAACAATTTACATCACTTACAATATGAGTGGCAACAAGTAATGTTGGTTGATTAACGTATCCGGCATCATTTATGGTACAACCGTTTTTATCGGTTACTGTAACTGAATAGTTGCCTGAAATTAAGTTGTTAATATCTTCAGTTGTTGCACTATTGCTCCAGTTGAATGTATAAGGCAAAATACCACCAGAAACAGTGATATTTACTGCTCCATCATTACCACCATAGCAATTTACATCTGTAATTGTATGTGAAATTACAAGCTTAGTAGGTTCTTTTATTACTGAAGAATCGTTTGTAGTACAACCATTTGCATCCGTTACTGTAACAAAATAATAACCATCAACTAACCCTGTTAAATCTTGATTGGTTGATTGACCAGAAGGTACGCTACCACCGCCTGTTGCAGTCCATGAATAAGAGTATGGAGTTGTTCCGCCTGTTGCTGTTAAGTCAATAGAACCGGTTGGATCACCATTACATTTTACATCAATTCTTGTTTTTGAAGAAGCCAATGCTGCTGATGGTTGAGTAATTGTAACAGAATTAGTAGCAGTACAGCCGTTAGCATCAGTAATAGTTACAGAATATGTTCCGGCTACAAGACCTGTCAAATCCTGATTGGTTGATTGACCTGATGGTACACTTCCACCTCCGCTTGCTGTCCAAGAATAAGTATATCCTGTTGTTCCGCCTGTTACTGTTAAATCAATTGAACCTGTAGAATTACTATAGCATTTAACATCTACTTTAGTATAAGAACTTGATAATGCAGCCGAAGGTTGAGTAATAGTTGTACTCTTAGTATTTGTACAGTTATTTGCATCGGTAATTGTAACAGAATATGTTCCGGCTATCAAACCTGTCAAATCTTGATTGGTTGATTGTCCGCTTGGCACACTGCCGCCTCCGCTTGCTGTCCAAGAATATGTATATCCAGTTGTTCCGCCTGTTACTGTTAAATCAATTGAACCTGTAGCATCTCCATAACATTTTACATTTACTTGTGTCAAACTGCTTGATAGTGGAGCAGAAGGTTGGGTAATAGTAGAACTGTTAGTTGTTGTACAACTGTTGGCATCAGTAATAGTTACTGAATAAGTTCCAGCTATCAAACCTGTCAAATCCTGATTGGTTGATTGACCCGAAGGTACACTTCCACCTCCGCTTGCTGTCCATGAATAAGAGTAGGCTGTAGTACCGCCTGTTACTGTTAAATCAATAGAACCGGTTGCATCACCATAACATTTCACATCAACCTTAGTCAAACTGCTTGAAAGAGCAGCCGATGGTTGGGTAATAGTAACGTTTACTGTCTTAGTACAATTATTTGCATCTGTTATCAAAACTGTATAAGTTCCGGCAACAAGACCTGTTAAATCCTGATTGGTTGATTGACCCGAAGGTACGCTACCTCCACCGCTTGCTGTCCATGAATATGTGTAACCTGGAGTTCCGCCTGTTACTGTTAAATCAATAGAACCGGTTGAATTGCTGTAACATTTAACATTTACTTGAGTATAAGAAGGTGTTATTGGTGCCGAAGGTTGAGTAATTGTTGTACTCTTTGTATTTGTACAATTATTTGCATCGGTAATTGTAACAGAATATGTTCCGGCTATCAAACCTGTTAAATCTTGATTGGTTGATTGTCCGCTTGGTACACTTCCGCCTCCGCTGGCTGTCCAAGAATATGTATATCCAGTTGTTCCACCGGTAACCGTTAAGTCAATTGAACCTGTTGCATCACCATAGCATTTTACATTTACTTGTGTCAAACTGCTTGATAGTGGTGCTGAAGG
Source organism: Bacteroidota bacterium (assembly GCA_013359235.1). Lineage (GTDB taxonomy): Bacteria > Bacteroidota > Bacteroidia > NS11-12g > UBA9320 > JABWCE01. The sequence continues at coordinate 48,840 of JABWCE010000009.1, read as the reverse complement.
TTGGGTAATTGTTGCACTATTATTTGTTGTACAACTATTGGCATCGGTAATAGTAACAGAATATGTTCCTGCTATTAAACCCGTCAAATCCTGATTGGTTGATTGACCAGAAGGAACACTTCCTCCACCACTTGCTGTCCATGAATAAGTATAACCGGGCGTTCCGCCTGTTACTGTCAAATCAATAGAACCGGTTGCATCACCATAGCATTTTACATTTATCTGTGTTTTAGTACTTGCTAATGGTGCTGAAGGTTGTGTAATTGTAAAACTGTTGGTTTTTATACAATTATAGGCATCAGTAATTGTAACAGAATATGTTCCGGCTATTAAACCAGATAAATCTTGATTTGTTGATTGACCTGAAGGTACACTTCCTCCACCACTTGCTGTCCATGAATAAGTATAGACTGGAGTTCCGCCTGTTACTGATAAATCAATAGAACCGGTTGCATCGCCATAGCATTTTACATTTACTTGAGTTCCTGAACTTGTAAGCAATGTTGGTTGACTTATTGTAACACTTCTTGTGTTTATACAATTATTTGCATCGGTAATTGTAACAGAATACGTTCCGGCTATCAAACCTGTTAAATCTTGATTGGTTGATTGTCCTGTAGGAACACTTCCGCCGCCGCTTGCTGTCCATGAATATGAATAGCTTGTTGTTCCACCGGTAACTGTTAAATCAATAGAGCCTGTTGCATCTCCAAAACATTTCACATCTACTTTTGTATTTGAACTTGCTAAAGGTGCAGCAGGTTGGGTAATTGTTGCACTATTATTTAAAGTACAACTATTGGCATCGGTAATAGTAACAGAATATGTTCCTGCTATCAAACCTGTCAAATCCTGATTGATTGATTGACCTGAAGGAACACTTCCTCCACCGCTTGCTGTCCATGAATAAGTATAACCGGGCGTTCCGCCTGTTACTGTCAAATCAATAGAACCGGTTGCATCACCGTAACATTTCACATCAACTTGAGTTTTTGTACTTGCCAATGGTGCTGATGGTTGTGTAATTGTACCGGTATCTTTAATAATACACAAATTTGCATCGGTTACTGTTAAATAATACGTTCCGGCTGGGACATTTGTCAAGTCTTCATTTGTTGATGAATTGCTCCAACTATAACTGTATGGTGTAACTCCTCCGGTGATTGTAACATCAAATGCACCTGTACTTTGCCCAAAACATTTAACATGAGTAAGAGTATGAGATTTTGCAAGTTTTGGAGGTTGAGTAATTTCAATTGTATCATAAGCAAAACAGCCGTGGTCATCTATCACCTGCAGGTAATATTTACCAATTGCCAAACCTGATAAATCCTGAGTTGTTGCAGAATTGCTCCAAACATAAGTATATGGTGCTGTACCTCCTGTAACTGTAATATCAACTGAGCCATCACTTCCACCAAAACATTTTACATTTGATATAACATGGCTTATTGTAAGTTTTGCAGGCTGGGTCAATAAGGTAGTATCTTTGATTGAGCATGTTTTAACATCGGTAATTGTTACGATGTAAGTACCTGCGGCAATTGAAGATAAATCTTGAGTTGAATCATTATTGTTCCATTTGTACTTGTATGGTGCGGTTCCAGAAACTACAGTAATATCTATGCTTCCGTTGTAATCTCCAAAACACATTGGATTTGAGGTAGATTTTGACGAAACAACAGGTAGTAAATTTTTAATAATCTTAAACTCATCAGTAGATTTACATCCTGTTGAAGCTGTAACTTTAACCCAGTATGTTCCATAGGTGTTCACTGTTTTGGTTTGGTTTGTAGTGCTATCGTTCCATTTGTAAGAAGGGTATCCGCTTCCGGCATCAAGTACAAATGAAAATGAAGTACCATCGCACAATGAGGTATCTCTGCCTAAATTAACAATTGGTCCTTGTTTTAATTCGAAAATATCTGAAGTATCAAAAACCACATCAGTAGATGTTAATGATCTAATAAAATATTTTTTAATTCCGCTGATTGAGCTTGGAATTACCCATTTGTACAGTGTATCCGAGCCGCTTAAATTTGTTGCAAAAGTTGTATAAGAAACTCCGGAATCTGCTGTGTATTGTAATTTTATTGAATTGAAAAATGAGCGTTGCCATCTTATTTTAAGGGTATCACCAGAACATAAGCTTGTATTTGATGGAATAGGTTTAAAAAATTCATTTGAAGCAATACTGAAAGTAATATCAGGGCTTGTTTTATCATTTTCTTCATTATCTGTATTATCAAATGCAATAGAATAAGCTTTGTAAGATGAACCAAAATTGCCCCTGAATTTATAAATTGTATCTTGTATTTTGTTTGCTACTAAATTGTAAGGTCCATCGTTTTCAGAAACAAAAATATTAAAGTAACCAACACCCGAACCAAGTGTATCATCTTTTGCTTTGATATACATTTCAACAATATTTGAGTCAATTACAGCGGGTACATCTTTAATATAACTTGTTGGTGCTACTGCATCAATTATATTATGAATACGTGGGGTAGGCACTGGAGTATTATCATCAAAAACTATTGTAGCTTTTGCTCTAATACTATCGAGTGTTTTTGCAGTTGATTTTGGTTTTATGGTATAATTTACATAACCTTCGCCCTTGTGCGTTATAGTGTCATTAATGGCTAAATAACCTTTATTTCCATCGAGCGGAGGTACCCCGGTTGTAGGATCAATACTTTCAAAAATCCAAAATGCTTCACGTGTATTAATATCAACTCCGGCTGTAACATCAAGATATATCCCAAATGAATCTCTTAAATCTAATCTGTCTGAATATGTAGTTGAATTGCTCGGAACATCAAAATTGTATTTATAAAAACCAAAACTTGAAAGCCTGAACGAAGTTAAATCTACATTTGTATCCAATGGATGAGTAATTGAAACTTTTTGTGCAGGTCCTGTTGCAAATTTGGGATCATTTTCGTATCTAATTTTATATGGTAAAGTAGCATTTACCGAAACCCATTTTTTATCACCATAGCTTGGCGGACCAATAATATCATTGGGGTCGTACGAACAAGTAATTGGTATGTACATAACCCAAGCCGTTGCTTCGGCTGTGCAATTATTTTTATCAATTACTGTTGCAGTATAAGTTCTGAAAAATCCACTACCACCGCTACAAATAATTTCTTTTATTCCATTGGGCCAATTGTAAGTATATGGCTCAGTACCACCACTTGCATTAGCAGTTAAAGTAACAGTAAATGATCTTTGGCATGCTCCAAAAATCACTCCGCTGCCTGAAACAGTCAATTTTAATTTATCAGGAGCTACAAGATTTGTATCTGCTACAATTTCGCATTTTGCAACAGTATCTTTTATTACAACCACATAATTTCCTGAATCTAACCCCACAACATCTTGACTTCGTGAAAATACTACACTTGTAGTATCGCCTTTGTGCCAATAGTATTCAGGTTCTTTTCCTCCACCTTTCTTTTTTATTGTAAGATCAATTTCTCCATCATGCGAATCATGACATTTTGGATTGATTACATCAAATTTTACTTCTAATGTATCACAACATTTATCTCCAACATTTACTGCATACCAAGCATTACATACTTGTTTCCATTCGTTTGATTTATATCCGTACAGTTTTTCGGCAGCGAGTAAAGTTGCTTTTCTTGCTGCTTTATAGTCTGAATGTGCAGTCATAAACTGTGATAAAGCACGATAAACTATTTTTTCGCTTTTTGCTCTTGTAATACCGGTAACATTGTAGGTTTTATTTTTGTCATTTTGTTTATCTCCTCCACTTCCTGCGGTAAGTAGGTAGAACCAATAATTACCGACGCCTGAATTTCCGTGAACTCCACAAAGGTCATTATTGTCATTTGGAACACAACCTACTTGCGATGTCCAATATGTTCCATCGTAGCAATTTGGTTGTTTAAAAGCATTATGAACAGTATTGGGTGTTTTTGGTGTTTGCATGTTTCTTAATGCATCACCTGCAGTTGCTGGAGAAAAACAATCTTCACCAATTTGCCAATTACTTCCACCTTCGGTAAAATCTTCAATACAATAACCAAAAATATCGGCAAATGATTCATTTAAAGCTCCCGATTCATTGCGATACTGAAGATTAGCAGTTTTTTCTACTACGGCATGTGAAAATTCATGACCTGCAATATCAACAGATACCAGTGCTGAAAAAAGATTTCCATCACCTGTTCCATACATCATTTCTGATCCATTCCAAAATGCATTATTGTAACCTGTTACACCATTTCTTGCTTCATCTACAGGTAAGTATGCATAAAAATTCCTAATCAATGTTCCATTATTGTCATAAGATGTTCTGTTGTGTTTAGTTTTAAAATAGTCATAGGTTTTTGCAATGCCATAATGAACATCTATACCCGCTTTTTGCCAAGTGGAAGTAAAATTATTATCTGCATCCCAAGCTATTATCCAACTACCATTATGAAGGGTATCGTTATAACAATATATTGTTCTTATTTTACGGGCTGTATCTTCTAATCTGTAATTAGTATTACTTATCTTTTTAGTATTTACTGCTAACCCATTGCCAGAATATAACGAGTTTCCGGTACCATTTGCAGTATGCATTGCTTTGTGATAAAACTCCACATTTCCATTGGTTGCATTTATATATAGAAAAACTCTTGTGGGTTTATTTGTTAAAATTTCAATTTCATAACAAAGTACAACTTTTGCATTTTCTACTCCATTTAATGCTGCATATTTAAGATTAATTTTTGGTTGTCGTATTGGTTCATTTGCAATTTTAAAATAATCATCTGGTGTAATTTCCAAAGTATTATTTGCAATTTCTAATGCCTTTTCAGAACTTATTGTTGGAGGAACAATTGTCAGCGGGTCACGTAAAGTACCAATAATTTGTTCAATTTGTCCATTACTTTTTCTGCTTATAATTATATCGCCGCCATCAACAGGATAACCATTTATTGTTTGCATGTACTTTGTGACAGTATAGCCTTCACCTTTATCGGTTGACATTGCTTTGAAAGTGAAGTTTCCTGAGACATTATAAATTTCAGATAAAACTTTAGGCAAGTTTTCAAGTGAAGTATAACTCCAAGATGGATGCGGTTTGAAACTAAATAGCAAATTAGAGTTATTGTATTCTGCTTCTAAAATCAGCTCTTTGTTTTGTTGAGCGTATATGTTTGTCACAAAAAGTGACATTGCTATCGAAATTACTTTTGCTGTATTTAATATTAATTTTTTCATGGCTATTCTTATTTAATTATTGTTATACCTAATGCTCCTGAAGATTCTGTATATATCCTTACTTTTCCATATCCGCCAGGCGACAATCTATTTGGTGGACCTTCATCGCCCTGAACAGTTACTTCTATTTCTCTATATACCTTTTTTAAATCGTTGGGGTCTAAAGCTATTGGAGCACCACCTGAACTCACAATTCTTAACTTCTTATTTACAATATCTGTATTGCCAAAATTTGCAAAAATAATATCCCAATACAATATCATATTGCGTCTGGTATTGCCGGGCCTTTCCATCGTTACAATTAGATTTTCATTTGTTCCTGCTTCTATTGTAAATGAATTTTTCAGAATAGTTTCTTCCATTTCTTTTACAGCTTTTACATGATACTTGCTCTTTTTCATACCCTTTAAATTAAATGTTGCATATACTTTAGTAGGATCAATAAAGTTTGAATTTAATGGCGAAGAAGTTGAATATTGATACATTTCTTCTTCACCATCAGTAATACCAGAGCCGCCTAAAGCTGTATCTAATAGCATGAAAATTGTTTCATCAGTAAATTTAGAACCTTCAATTAATACAGTAACTTCACCAGTGTTTCCACCTTTTTTAGGCGAAACTTTTCTTATTTCAAATGGTAAAATTCGTGCTAAAAGACTTATTTTTTGAGTATCTCCAGCTGAAGTTTTTCCAGTTGTTAACAAATAATATGTACCTTTTTTTAGTTCGGGGATAATAATTTCCTGATTTCCCTTAAATGGATCACCATGTTTATAATCAAAACTCGATGAACTTGCTATGTCGTTAAATCTAACATACATTTCATTATTTCCCTTTATTGAATCAGCTTTTAATGTAATGAGCATTGTTTCTCCTTCTAATTCATCGGGTATCAATATTCTGTAATAAATTTTACTATTATCAGGCAATGTATCAAATTCCTTTACACCAATTTTAAGAATTGGAACATTTACATTAAGTTTATTTGATGAATACGATGAATTGTTGGTATCGCTAATTTCGTTTATATTATTCATTACATCGGTAGAAACTATTACATAATAATCACCCAATGGAACACCGCTAACATTTAAAGTATGATTTTTTGTGTTTTCGGAGCCTGTTCCAAGCGAAATTGAATACAATTCAGAATTTATTTTATAATCTGAGGCATCTTGCTTATTATCTACAGAAAGATATATATTGTCTCTCAAATACCCTGAAGCAGGATTGCTGCCAATGTTTTTCACTTTATAGGTAACATTAATATTTTTACCACTAATTACACTGTCAGGAGAAGAAATATATGAAACAATAAGGTCTGCTGGAGGTGCTTTACTTATTGTTGTAATACCTGTAACTGTATTATTACCTTCGTTTGTGTGTTCATACTCTTCATTAACATCATCAGTTTTGAGTATTACAATATAGTTTCCTGTTATATCAATTGGAATATAATTTTCAACTGAATCAGTATAATTACCGCCATTGCTTACATTTCCCGAATGTCTTACATAGCCAAAACCATAGTCATTTCCATCAATATTATAATCGGTTGATAAATAAACTTTATCTGTCCATGAGCCCGAACGAGTTGCGCCAGTTCCATTATTTTCAACTTTCCATTTTATTTTCATTTTTTGACCTGATATAGCTGTTGATGGTACATTCCATGAAATAAATCTCAAATCGGGTGGAGGAGTAAGTTCAATAACAAATAATTTTGCAAAACCATTGCCTTTACAAACTGTTTTCTTATTATTATTTGTGTCAACATCGGTAATTACTTTTCCAACATCAGTTTTTACAATCAAATAATATTTGCCCTCTGTACCATTTGGAATTGTGATAGTAGAAGATATGCTGTAACTACTGTCTTTTTTAAGAGATTTATTTGTTGGTATTGTTTTTAATTTTATATCTCCAGAACTCAAAATAGAGTCGGTTGATAAATAAACTCCGTCATTCCATGAAGACTGCTGTGTTTCTGCATCTCCGATGTTTGTGACTGAATATGCAATTGAATATGTACTTCCTGATTTTAAAGTATCATTATATATTGTAGGACAATTAACTTTTAAATCTACCGGAGGATACCCGTCAATAAATGCTTTAGGTGACCTTGCTTTGTTATTTGAATCATTTGTATATTCAAAAACATTTAATTGTGCATCAGTAAATACCCAATAATAATAATCACCACGTGCTATTGAATTTGGTAATGTAAAATATATTGCAGATGAGTATGATGAATCTATTTTTAAAATAGATGATTTTGTAACAGAATTCAACTCAATTACTTTGGTAGGATTGAATGTTGAATCTTTTGACAAGTAAAATTTATCTTTCCAAGTTGGGTTTGCAATATTAGTTCCTTGATTTTTTACTTTGTAAATTAAGCTAATCAATTGACCGGCTTCGGCAGAATCGTAATAACTTAAAACTAAAGGCAATAAATCAGGATAAGGTGATAATTTTACAACCATAGAGTCGCTGACATTTATATTATTATTTTCTTTAGTCCATTCGTAAACATTATTTGTACCATCAGTAAATACATAAAAATACTTAGTGCCTAAATAACCATCGGGTATTGTAACTATCTCATTTCTATCAATAGAGTCGCCAACTAAAAGATTGTTTGAATAATTAAACCTTCCTAAAGCTTTGGCATTAGAACGATTCCAAGTGGAACTTGGCGAAATAAATATACTGTCATATCTTAATCCTTGATAATCATTGCCTTTTCCAACGTTTTTAACAGTCCATTTAATTGGGGTAGTAGAACCTGTTGAGTCAATACTGTTAACAATTACTTTTGTAACAATTAAATCAGGGCTAAAAATAATTATTGAATCACGTATTGAAGTGTTATTACCTTCATTGCTTACTTCGTTTATACTATTATAATAATCTGTTAAAACGAACAAGTAATATTTACCATTAATATTTTTGGGCATTTGAAAATAACTACTTACTTCACTTGTATCTTTACTTGCCAAGTTATAATGAAACATTTGCCCTATCCAAGATGAAATAGACAAATTGAATGTAGGGGTAGGACATAAATACAATGCATCATAAAAATTATTTCCGGTAGAAGTACCACCATCATTTATAACATTATAATTAATTAATACATTCTCTGAATTGCTTACAGTGTCTTTTAATTCAACATTTTTAACAATCAAATCAGGTGGAGGTGTTAATAATACCTTAATTGTATCGCTTCCTGTTGAATTATTACTTTCAAAAGCATATTCATATTCATTATTATTATAATCAGTAACTACAACAAAAAAATACTTACCTGAAATATAGTTTGGAATTGTAACAGATTTTGTAACTGAATACGAACTATCAACCTTCAAATTTCCACTTCTCCAATTTGTTCCAATATGATAAGAGCTACCGTTTTTAACCTTTTCGGTAGAGAGGTAGATATGATCATACCATCCGCCGTAACGTGTATCACCGGTTCCTTTGTTCTTTACTGTATATGTAGTGTTTACTGTTGAACCTGAAAACACTACAGAAGGTCTTGAAACAGACATAACCTGTAAATCAGGTGGTGGGGTGAGAGTTATTTTAATTTTTCCTGTATCTCTTTTTGTATTATTGTCATCATTTGTTTCTTTTAAATTTGTGTATTTATCAGCAAATACTATTAAATAATAATTTCCTGTAGTACCATTTGGTATTGTAAATGATAATGAAGAGTTATATGATTGTGATGGATTAAGTGCGGTAGCGTTTTGAGTATTTCCTAGATTTAAATCGGTTATATCCCATATTGTATCTGAAGATAAATAAACATTATCATGCCAATTTTTATTTGTAGCACCAAGACCTTGATTTTTTACTTTCCATGACACACTAATATTTGTTCCTGAAAAAGCTGTATGAGGACCATTCACTTCATCAACAATTAAATCGGGTAAATGACGAATAGTAAATAATTGTACAACACCATTTGTATAACATATTGGATTTTTTGCAATCACCTGCCAGTAGTATGTTTTGCCATAAGCTAAACCAGCTGTAATCTGATAACTTATTTGCGAATGATTAGATACTGTTGGTGTGGGTGGTTTTGAAGTTGCGGTATCCCAAATATATATATCGTATTTTGTTGCACCTGTAGAAGGCAGCCATGAAAGTGTAAATGGAAAATCAATGTTTGATGTACCATTAGAAGGTGACATAAACTTAACAGAATCAGGTGTTGAGTAATTAATAAATGATTGTAATATACTATCATTATTTCGGTACATTTCTGCTGATAAATCTGTCCATGCCTTAATGCTTAAAGTTGTATTAAACGAAATGGCTTCTTTTGCAGCAAATTGATATTCGTAAAACTGGCCTGGTTTAATAGTATCTGTAATTGTCACAGATTGAATTGTAGGTGACGAACTCAATTTATATTTTAATGGGTAATTAACCTGGTTTTGATTACCAAAATTAAATACTCTAAGTTTTATATATGTTGAGTCTAAGCCACATGTTGTTTCCGGTTTAATTACCGAAACTACTCCCAAATTATTTGCTAAACTCTGGAATTCATCAGCTCCAATATCAGGATATGATGTATTTCTAGACTCATTATCAATATCATCAGTTACTGATGAAATATATAGGCAGGCACTATCAAGTGCGGCTAAATTTGAATGCAAATCAGTATTAGAAACGTAACTTGGGTTGAAAGAAATTGAATTTGCTTCTTTTGATGTTGCACTTTGCCAATTTGATAGAGTTGAATAATCGGTAGTATTTATACGTCCTATATAAGTTCCCGAACTGTAAATATCATTGTAATCAGAATTTACAGAAGATGGCGAATTCTCATAAAACATCGAATATCCGCTTCCTGTATTTGCAATTACATTGTTTCTAATATCAAAATTAGCACCACCGTTAATATGTAATGAAAAAGAATTTGTTCCTGTTGCGCTGCCATATTGATTCAAACTATTATGATAAAAATTAATATATTGAGAATTATATAATTCTACACCTTTTGTAAGTGTTGACCCATAAGTTGAAATAAAATTGTTTGAAATTAATGACTTAGTGGTGTTTGTTCCAACATGATTATAAAATACCAAACCTGAACTATAGTCTGCATATCTAATAATCTTGTTATAACTGAAATTAATTTTGTTTTGTGTATGATTAAATTCAACAATAAATGTTGAATTGCTACTTGTTGTAGAAATTAAATTTTTTGTTACTTCTAACGAATTTACATAACTTACATAAATAGATTTACTTGATTGATTAACAAATGAATTATTTGAGATTATATGGTTTTTTTCTAAAATACTTCCTGAATTTGGATAACCATAAATATAAATTGCTATATCACCATCCGAAAATTTACAATTTTTTACCGTTAAGCTATCATCAGCCGAACTTCCTGAATAAATTCCATAAGTAGTGTACCACCAATAATCATCCATAATAAAATGACAATTTTCAAATGAAATACCATTAGACATATTATTTATTTCAATACAACGATAATGTGATTGGAAGGTAAGTTTTTTGAATTTTATATAATCACTTCCACTTAAATATATAACTGTGGTACCGGTTAATACAACATCAGAACTATCGCCCGAAGCAGATTCAATTATTACAGGATGATTGGGACTTGAACCCAAATACTGATTTAATGTTGCATTTACTGTATGAGTTCCTGATCTTAATTTGAGCCAAACAGTATCAATTACGCCTCCGAGTTTTATTGCATTAAATGCTTCGTTAAGGTCAGCAAAATCTGGCAATGTGCCATATACTGTATATACTCCGTCAAGTGCTGCAAATACATCATTTTTAAGTAATGTATCATTGTAATTTGTTGTATCGGCTACACCATTGGGGTCAGTTGTCCAGAATTTCAAATCATGATCTTTTCCTGAAATAAAATTGTAGTTTCCAATATTTACAGTATCTGTTTGACCTGTTTTGAGTTTACCCGTCCAGCTTTTGCTTGTTTGCAAATTACCATTTACTCTCCATTTTATTGTTGCAGATTTTAATGAATCTGAACCAAAGTTTTTAATTACAACATATACAGAATTGCTACCAGCGGCAAATGCTGCAACCGGAGAAATATATGAAAGAATGCCGGCATCATTTGCTGCAGGTATATCAAATTCATCAGCACCTATATCAGGGGTTGCAGTATTTCTGTTTTGGTCGTCAATATCTTTTGTTATTAAATATTTATGATTTCTGCCTTTGCCGTCTAAATCGGTTGCTCTTATATGTAAATCAGTATTGCTTACATAGTCAGGGTCAACGTTAAATGAATTTGTTTCGAGACCTGATGCACTTTTATAAGCACTTAATGTAGTGTACGAGGTACCATTATAATTCATCAAATATGTGCCACCCGTATAAAAATTATTAAAATCACTTCTTATAAAAGAACCATAATAATTGTACATTGCAAATCCGGCACCATTCATAGAAAAAATATTGTTGCATACCGAAGCATTGCTTAGCGAATAAAAATATGCTGATTTAGAAGAAGATTGAGTGCTTACTACATTAATATTATTATTAAAGAAATTAATATAATTACAATTATAAATATATGCTCCATTAATTGAATTACTTGAAGATGCATGAATAAAATTATTAGCTATTAAGGATGTATCGCCTGATGAACCATAGCTATAATAAGCGAATAGTCCATAATAATTGTAATTTGAGATTTTGTTATTTGTAACTACAAAACCTTCTGTAATTTCTTGTATATAAACACCAAAACAAGTATAATAACCTGAAATATTTCTATCAATTATATTTTTATGTAGATACATATTTCTATTGTACGATAAAAACATTCCCATATAATATTGGTTATAAAAATTATTCTGGTAAATTTTCAAATCAATACCTTTCGAAAAATTTGAACTTCCATTACAATATACACCATAAGAACCATTAATTATATTGTTTCTATAAATTTTAATATTATTAAATGAATTAAAAACCGTATTACTGTTATAAATATAAATTACTGATTCGTTATAATCTGTTCCTGATGCATAATTACCTATTAAATTACAGTCATGTATATTAATTTTTTTACATTCTCTATTCATTTCTACAACTCTGTTGTAATATAATGGTAAAGTAGTTCTAAGTGTCAAATATCTAAAAGTTACACCAATTGTACTATCAAACCTTACTACATAATTGTCTGTATATGATGGTGTACCCATTAAAACCACCTTGCTGCTGTCTTTTAATTCACTTTGGAAAATTATTGAATTTTCGTTGTTCGCTCCAGCTATATACGGAATAATAAATTTTTCGTAATAAGTACCCGACCTCACATCAAATCTTACCGAATCAATAATACCACATGTTTTCATTGCATTTACAGCATCGTTAAATGTTGCAAAATCAGGCGATGCTCCACCGATAGTATAAACACCACTCATTGCAGGTTGTTGATTTAAAACCTGCATTGTATCGTTAGTAATTAATCCGTCTGATGCTCCATTGGGGCTATATGTCCATACTTTAACATTGTGATTTGTATATTTTGCAAAAAACATTTTAGCTAATTTAATGTGTAATGTATCTCCTGATTCTATTGAATCTGTGCATGTAATCGGAGTTTGTAATACACCATTAAATGTCCAACCTATATTTACCTGATAAATTTTATTGCCGCCAAAATTTTTAATTGCAACTTTTACATACTGGCTATCAGCAGGGAATGGTTTTTTTGGTACAATAATAGAATAAACTCCTGCATCATTTGAAGGTAATTGAAACTCATCTGCACCTATGTCGGGATGAGTATTATCTCTTGTTTCATAATCAAAATCTAAAGGAACTGAACTAAAATAAGTTCCCGCAGCATTCAATGACATTTCTTTCACGTGCAAATTATTTGCTGCCTTATAAAGTGGATCAACAGATATACTATTTGCATCCTTACTTGTTGTTGATTTCCATGCTGAAATATTGGATATGTTTGTTCCGTTCCAATTTGCAAAATATGTTGTACTATTTGAAAATAAATTATTATAGTTACTTGTTAAGTTTGATGTAGAATATATATAGTTAGAATAACCATATCCGGAGTTAACAAAATTATTATTGAATAAGTTGTTGTAACTTCCATAATATAAATATAAAGCTTTTGAACCGTTAATTGACGACTCTACGTTTATACTATTATGTATTAAATCTACATATTGAGGCGAATAGAAATATATACCATTGCAACCTGAACTATTGTTTTTAATATATATGGCATTATTAGACACTAAATTTCTGTTGAAAGAGGTTCCAAAATAATCAAAATTAAATCCAGAATATGCTTGTTTTAATTCAAGTATATTTCTGTAAATAGTGATATTGGTTTTTGCATTATCGAGGTAAATACCAGTAGCGCCATTATATTTATCCATGTACAAGTAATTTGCAGATATGTTTAAAGTATCTTGATATTGTAAATGAATACCACGATAATAAGGATTTAAAATTTTATTACCTGATATCTCGTTACCTTTTTCGTATGTATATGGTGCTTGTGATGGATACCCATATAAAAATATTGCAATGTCGCCATTTTTAAAATGATTGTCTTTTATTTGTGTGTTATTATCAGCATCAGAACCGGAGTATATCAATGCATTGTAATCTGAACCCCATGATGTATTTGAACCCTCAATTATGTTTTTGTATATGGTATTGTAATGGGCTCCATTTTTTAAGCTAATAACTCTATTGTAATTTGAACTCGAATTGGCTTTTATTATTAGGTATCTGAATGTTATACCATCAGCACCATCAAGTAATACAACATAATTCGTATCTGAATATACAGAATTATACATAAGAGTTACGCTTGAAGTATCTTTGTTTTCAGATTCAAAAATTATTGAATTTCTACTGCCTGCCCCTGTTATTTCAGGTATTTTTAATTGTTCTGTATATGTTCCGCTTCGCACCCTAAACCTTACACTATCAATTATTCCTCTTGTTTTAAGTGCATTAACCGCAGCTTTAAAGTTGGTAAAATCAGGGGTTGTTCCACCGATTGTATATACACCGGACAAAGCAGTTTGTTTGTTTAATAATTTCAAGGTATCGTTTTCGCTGTTTTGGTCCGAAACATCATTGGGTTCAAAAGTCCAAACATACATATTGTAAGTACTATCTTTATGAAACGTGAATTGACCTAATTTAACATGAGCGGTATCGCCTGTTTTTATTGATTTTGTAACTATCTTTCTAGCAAGAGTGTCATTATTTATTTTAATTTTTACTTTAACTTTTTTAATAGTATCAGTTCCAAAATTCTTAATTATTGCTATTATATCATAAGTAGTTGCACTAAATGTAGAACCTGGTGATTTAAGCAATGTAACTCCAGCATCAATTGCTGGTGGTACATACTCATCAGCACCTATATCAGGTGTATTAATATCTCGGCTCTGTTCATCAATATCTTTATCTATAATATATTTTATGTTTCGTGCCTTACCATTTAGATCTATTTGATCTGTATGCAAGTCGGTATCTGTAGTGTAATTGGGGTTAACATTTAATGAATTTAAATCATAAGAAGTTGCTGTTTGCCAATCAGAGAGATTTGCATAACTGTTACCGTTTCTATTTAATAGTTTTGACCCATTTGTATAATAATTATTATTATTAAACTTAATTATTGATCCATAATATGCATATAAAGCCCAACCATTGCCAATATTTACAAAATTATTATTATTAATATTTGAATAATCAAGGTATTGAAAATATGCTGATGTTGAATTTGCATTTGTGTTTTTTATGTGTATATTGTTATAATAAAAATTTAAATAATAATTGTTATAAAAATTAACAGCATTTGTTGTGCTGCTTGTATTTCTTGAATGTATAAAATTATTAGCTACCAATGATGAATCTCCAACAGCACCATTACAATTAGTTGCAGAAATAGCTGTGTATTCTTGATTATAAATTTTATTTGATGTTATTTTATATCCTTCGGTTAAATAGTATAAATAAATTCCATAGCCGCTTGTATATCCTGTATATGAATTTGTATGGTAAATATTATTTTTATTTATTATAAGATTTCTATTATAATAAATATATAAACCCATATAATATTGGTTCTCAAATTTATTTTCATAAATATTCAAATTATTTGCTCTACTATTATAAGAATATCCGTATGAATATACTCCAAAAGACCCATAAAGAAATATATTTTTATATATCTTAAAATTGTTGAAATTTGGACAATCACTGTATTCATAATTTGTATATACTAAAGCACTATAATCACTTGTAGAAGAATATATTCCTTTTAATAAGCAATTGTGCAGATTTATGTTTTGTGCATCACCATAAACTACAAAAATTCTATTATATGAGCCTCCGCCTGAATTAAATCTCATATATCTGAAAGTTACACCTCTGGCACTATCTATTCTCACTATCCAGTTATTTGAGTAAGACGGTGCATAAGTCAATATTACTTTACTGCTATCTTTTGATTGACTTTGGAAAATAATTGAATTTTCATTTTCTGCCCCGGCAATTTTTGGAATTCTAAACTGTTCGTTATAAGTTCCGTCTCTTACATCAAACCTTACTGAATCTATAATACCACCGAGTTTCATAGCATTTATTGCTGCATTAAAATTAGCAAAATCAGGCGACGAACCACCTATGGTATATACTCCGCTCATTGCCGGATATTGATTTAGTTCTTCTGTTGTATCATTAGTATTTTCAGGGTCTGTTGAGCCATTGGGGCTTGTTGTCCATACTTTGGTACTGTATGGAGTACCTCCAACAAAAAATTTCTTTAACAATTTTACATGAACTGTATCACCTGAATTTAATGTGCCTGTCCACGATTTGGTTGTTTGAGTAGTACCATTGAATTTCCAATTTATTGAAACGCTTGTTATAGCATTCGAACCGTAATTTTTCAAAACGACTTTTACCCATTGACTATCAGCAGGGAAAGGTTTTTTGGGAACAATTATTGCCGCAATTCCTCCATCATTTGCCGGCAAATCAAATTCATCAGCTCCAATATCGGGAGTTGAGGTGTTTCTGGGTTGTCCATCAAAATCATTGGGTACTATACTAAAATATTTTGCTGCCCCATTTAATGCAACTTCTTTTACGTGGAGATTTGTATTTGAATAGAATATTGGATTTACTGATTTACTTAATGTATCTTTAGTACTTGTAGTTTGCCAACTTGTAAGGTTGCTGCAATATGTACCTGCCCAATATCCCAAATACGAACCTGAAGATTTATAATTATTATAATTTAGATTTGTAAAAGTAGATGTAGAAGTTAGATATATACTATAACCGCTGCTATTTACAATGTTATTGTTATAAAATGTGTTATTACCTCCATAATCTCCATAAATTGCACTTGATGAATTATTTGTGCCTTCTAAATTTACCGTATTATGTATTACATCAAAATAATTGAAATAATTTAATCTTATTCCGTAACAACTTGATGAATTATTATTTATATACAAAGCATTATTAGAAATTAAATTTCTCTTAAAACTATTACCTGTACTATATAAATATATACCATTTTTTCCCTGTTTAATAACAAAAGAATTTTTATTTATTTTAATATTTGAATTTAAATAATTGGCATACAATCCTGTATAATAATAGTATTTATCAGAATAAAAATAATTATTATATATATTTACACTATCACCATAATATAAATAAATTCCGTAACCATATTGATTTTGAAACACGTTGTCAGAAATTTCGAGTCCATGTTCATAACTGTAAGGTGCATATCCATTTAAGTAAACTCCATAGTCACCATTTTTAAAATGATTGTTGTTTATAAGTAAATTATTATCATCAGAATTTTCAGAGTAAATCAATGAATTTTCATCTGCTGCGTAATTTGTATTTGGTGCAATTAATACATTTTTATATATAGTATTGTTATGTGCATTGTTTCTCAAGTTAAAAATTCTATTGTAACTGTATGGTGATGTGGCACTAATTGTCATATATCTGAAAGTAATACCATCTGCACCATCTAAATATACTACGTAATTTGTATCATAATAAGATGAGGCATACGTTAAAGTAACTTTTGTAGTGTCTTTATCTTCCGATTCAAAAATTATGCTGTTTCTTTTGCTTGCTCCACTTATTTGAGGTATTCTAAATTGTTCAGTATATGTGCCCATTCTCACTCTAAATCTCACACTGTCAATTATTCCTCTCGATTTAAGATCGTTTACGGCTGCTTTAAATGTATTGTAATTGGGCGAAGTTCCTCCAATAGTATATACTCCAGATAATGCTGTCTTCTGGTTTGATTTTGTTAATGTATCGTTAGAAGGTTTCTGGTCGCTGCTTCCATTTGGCAGGCTTGACCACGCTGTAAATTTGTAAGTACTGTCTTTGTGTAAGTAATATTTTTTATTTATTTTAACAATAATTGTATCACCCGAAGCAAATGACCTTGTAACATACTTTCTTGGAAGTGTATCGTTATTTATTTTTACACTAACTGTAATTTGCTTAATTGTATCAAGACCCAAATTGGTAACTACTACTTCAAAATTTGTAGAGTCGGCTTTGAATATATTGCCTGGTGTTATAAATTTAGTAATGCTGGCATCTCTTGAAAATGGGGTAAATTCATCAGCACCAATATCGGGAGTGGTTGTATTTCTTGTATCACCGTCAAAATCTTTGGTTATTGTTCCAATAACTTTGGCTTTTGCGTTTAAGCCAATATGTGAAGTATGAAGATTTGATACAGAAGTGAAATAAGGATCTATAGAAACTGAACTAGTATCATTGCTTGAGGCTGTTTTATAACTGTTTAAATTTGAATAAGAATTTCCGTTCCAATATACAAATTTAGTCCCGTTTGTATATAGATTGTTAAAATTTGATTTTTGATATGCCGCACTACTAATATATAATGAATATCCGTTATTCAAATGAACAAAATTATTGTTATACATTCTTATATTTCCCCAGTCGTAATAAAAAGCACATGAATTTGACGTAGAGTCGGTACATGTATTTAATACGCTATTATAATATATATTTGTATTGTATAAATTTGATCCGTATATTCCTACACCAGGATAAGTTCCGCCAATACTAATCATATTATTATATAGATTTAAAGAATCACCTGCATACATTGATTGATTGTACAGTTGAATTCCAATTTCGGGCACTCCGGTTAAATAAATGTAATTGTTGTAAATATTGTTTTTTCCATATATATAACTTACATAAATACCTTTAGCAAAATATGGACGGTTTTCATTTATGTTGTTTCCTGACAAATCAATATTTCTTACATTATACAACATTATAGTCTGATAACCTTGGTTTTTGAAAATATTGTTTTTGATATTTATTTTATTATCAAAAGCTGCCCAAGAACCATTAATATTAATTGCATAACTTCCATTATGAAAAACATTTTGTTTAAATAAATAATCTGAACCACTATTATAATTTATATATACCAAAGCAGTCTCATCTGAAGTATTTGTAGAATCTAAGTTGGTAATAATATTGTTTTCAAGAGTAAACCACTTTGATCTATCTACAACATCAAAAACCCTCATGTATGTACTAGAAAAGTTTTTAATTCTCATCTTTCTGAAAGTTAACCCGCGGGTTTCATCCAATTTCACAACATAATTATTATAGTAACTTGAAGAGCCATATTCTAAAGTAACTTTAGTACTGTCTTTGCTTTCTGACTGGAAAATTACCGAATTAGCGCGTGTTGCACCATCAATATATCCAAAATCTAATTGTTCTGTATATGTTCCATTTCTAACTTTAAATAAAACAGAATCTATAATTCCATAATCATTGAGAGCATCTACAGCAGCAGTGAATGTAGTAAAATCAGGACTTGTGCCTCCAATAGTGTATTCACCACTAAGCGAAGTATAAAAATCGGTTAATAATGTATCATTGTCACTTAATGAATCTGTTCCGCTATTGGGAGCTGATGTCCAAGCTTTTAAAAGATATAACGAATCTTTCAAAAAATTAACATTACCTAAACAAACTATATCAGTATCACCTTTTGCAAGTGAACCACTCCAGTTTACCTGAGTTTTTGATACTCCATTTAGTTTCCAGTCAATTTTTGCCGATGTAAGTGTGTTTGAACCAAAATTTTTAAGCACTACTTTCAAACATTTGGTACCTGGTGTAACTCTTATTCTATCTACAATACCGGCATCTAAGGTTTTAAGTTTAAATTCGTCAGCACCTATATCAGGTGTTGATGAATTTCGCGATTCTCCATCAATGTCTTTTGTAATGCCGCTATATGGTTTTGCATTACTTTTTAGGTCAACATTATATGTGTGCAAGTTGACTTGAGAGGTGTAATTAGGATCTACACTTACAGAGTTTGAATCCATACCTAAAACTTTTAAATCATCTATATTATCAATATAATTTCCATACCAATTTCCCAGTCCATAATCTTCGTGATAAAAGTTATTATTATCTGATTGAGTTACGCAACTTGATGTTTCGGAAATAATATTGAATACTTCACCTAAATTGTCATTGTAAAAGTTGTTGTTAAATAATCTAATGTTATTTCCTTCGCTTATATTTAAGCAATATGCATTATCTGCATAGCTGCAAAAAGTATTATTGTAAACTAAATCAATGTATGAGCAATAATCAAGATTTATAAGATTACCGCTTGTATTATTATTATTACCGGAAATAAAATTGTTAGCAATTACTAATCTATTAGTACTTGAACCTGAAGCTCCGCTAATGTAAATACATTCACCTGCGTTATCATGTGATATTATATTATCTCTAATCCACATACTATCGCTTATGTTATTAAAATAAATTGCATTACCTCCCCAGGTGTATGATGAATTAGATTTATTTAAAGTATTTCCTTTTATATCAACATTCTCGGCATAATCACATCGAATATTAACATAGTATTGATTCTGAAAAATACAATTTCTTACATAAAATCCATTCATATAATTTACATATGAATTTGAAAAATAAATTCCATAAGACCCCCCGTTAATCAAAGAATTTAAAATTGAAATATTGTTAAATTTTTCTGAACTTGAATTATAACTTCTATAAATTGCAGTTCTTGATGAACCTGTAGAAGTTACAATTGCAGCATTAATGTAACAATTCTGAAAAACTATGTTTTCAACATTTCCAGTAAAAGACACTACCCGAGAATAGCTGGTACTTAATGACCTAATAGATATTTTATAGAAATTTATAAATTTTGTTTCATTAATTTTTACCGTAAAATTATTTGAACTACTAGTAGAATTATAACTAATTATTACACTTGAACTATCGAGAGTTGAAGATAAGAATGTAACAGTATTACTTGCACTTACACCCGGAATTGTGTTTATGGTTACTTGTTCGGTATAAGTTCCAGGTCTTATTTTAATATATGTAGGACCACAAACTCCATAAGTCATTAAAGCGTTTACTGCTGCTTGAACTGTTGTAAACATAGGCGATGTTCCTCCAACAGTAATGGTATCACTATAGCTGCCATAAAACAAATAATTCATTGTGTCATTTGAGTTTAGTGAATCTGATACTCCACCGGGATTTTTTGTCCAAACCTTTAAGGTATCTATTTTTCCTTTTGTAAACGTTTTAGAACCAATTGTAACTACCTGATTATTGCTTCCACTACCTCCAATTGTGTCTAATGTACCAGAAATTGATGCTGATGATTGTGATACTCCATTCCATTTCCAGTCTATTGTAAGCGAACTAATTGGTTGCTTACCATTATTAAAAACTTTAACCTTTATATTTTTTGATCCGGGACAAGTATTTACTATTGGTGAATCAATACTAAATATACCTGCATCATAATTGAATCTATCTGAAAAATTCCTTTTTATTATTGTTCTATCAATATAAATATTATTATCGTTATTAGTTTTAATCATAAAATAATTTTTTTGTTTATAATTATAGTATTTAATAACATTGTTTGAGTTAATTATAAAAGTTGATGAGTCACACGAATTACAAGAACACATTGAACCAATAGCATTGGTTGCAATTAAATTTCCATTCATATAAAGGTATAATGGACCTGAATAACATGAAAAAAACTTTAATTTTACTTCAATACTTTCAATATATTTTTTACTTGATGTTGCATCAAGAAAACTATCATAGGTGTAATAGTTGTATTTAAAAGAATCTGCACACACATTGCAGCCTCCTGAAATATCATAATCAAAAACTTTAGTATCAGAAGTTTGTGCGTTAACTTTTGAAACGCTAAATAAAAATAATACCGATAAAGTTGCAAATAGCTGAGATAGCTTAGAGTAAAATCTATTTTTCATATAAAGAGAATTTCAATTAAAATTTAAAACACGAACTTATAATTATTTTTTTTAAAAAAAAAATTTAGTTCTTTTTTTAGCAAAATAAAGAAAATAGCAGCTTATCTTGATATGATTATTATCATAAAATATTAATTATTTTATAATAAAAGGGAAATCAACGCTTATTTCTGTTTCGCCTGGTTCGCAACTTCCATTTTTAAGATTTAGTTGATGTTTTAATTTTACATTTAAAATTCCTGAAGAACTTTTTTTTGTGTTCCAAATACTTTCAAGCCCCAGTGGATATGTGCCATCTGTATCTGTACGGCTAATAACAAGGTTTGTATTTGAAATAGTATAACAGATAATATAATTTGATGCTTCTGTTTTTATTTCGCTTGATACATCAGTAACAGAGTTGGGATTAGTTTCATTTAAGATTTTCAATGTTGATTTATAAACTCTTTGAGTATCTAATTTTATAGTATCTAATTGAATTGGTAAACTTCCACCAACTCCGTCGGGATCGCGATAGAAAAATGAAAACAATGAACCGCTTAATGTGTCTTTAAGTTCTAATTTTAGTGTTGTAATTACTTTATTATCATCTGTTGGCAATGTCGGTTTTGATGTATCATTGCAAGCGTAGCCAACCAATAAAAAATATACTGCAAATGCAATAAATACTATTGTTGTATTATTTTTTTTCATTTTAAATTTTAAACAAAATCAAAGTTAAATTCCAATTAGATTGCAAAGAAACACAATCTTCTTGTTCTATCCATTTTTTACAGCTAAAAACTTGAACTTTTAAAAAAAAATCATCAAAGATTAAAAAAATGAAATTTTCTCTGTAAAATTTGTGTCAATTTTCGTTGTAATCAAAATTTTTCTTATTGTTTTCATTGGGTTTAATTTCAGGATTGGCAATCTGTACCGAATAAAATCTTCCAATATCAAAAACTGTTTTAAGATTTTGAGTTTGAGAATCATTTTGTTCTATTTTAACAAAAATCAATTTAGATATTTCATCAAGTCTGAATAAAGGACCTAAGAAATTATAAATCATTCCTGCATATTCAACCGAATACACCAATTGCACAAATTCAGTTTTATTAACTTTTACTGATGTTTTTGAGTCGAAAATTACTTTACTATAATAATCCAAATAAACATTAAAACTATTGAAAAGCTGCTCAAATGAAGGGTTTGAGCAATAATCATCGCCACACAGTATAGATTCATTAAACAAAGGTTCATTCCATCTGAAATGATATAAAAAATCATTAAAATTCACTTCATTATAAATAGCTTTAGGAAAATAAGCCTTAATATTTCCTTTGCAATATCTTTCAAGTATCTGACGTGGAATATCCTTCAGATGTTTGTTTGTTCTGTTATCAAGATGTATGCGGAAATGCTTATATTCATCAAGGTTTGCTTCGTTTTGAGCATATACTTTTATTGACGAAAATAAAATTAATAAAATAATAAATCTCGATTTCATTTTTATTTAATTCCGGTAACCAATGCAAATTGTTCTTTAGAAATTGTTGACATTTTCAATTTTTCAAAAACTAAATCAATCTTTTTGCCTCTCAAAGTTTTAATTTCAATATTATTCCAAAAGTCGTCTGGCACTTTGTATATTGTACCATCAGCATTATAAACAAATACTTTAATATCATTTCTCGGTATTAATTTAAAATTTGAATCAATATCGTGCTGATAATAGTATATTGTAGAGTTTGAATTTTTATAAACAACAAATAAACGGTCAGTAATTTCGAGCTTCTTGCCATCTTTAGTCTTTAAATTTACAAAAAGCGGTATGCTGTTTTCTTCATTAAAAATTTTATCATAATTATAAAGACCCATCATATCTATTTGCATAGTTTTAAAGGCTTGATCATCTAAATATTGATTATATCTGCTATCAAGTATGGAATAATTTCCCGGACAAATCAAAGAATCAACAAATTTTGA
This sequence comes from Bacteroidota bacterium, assembly GCA_013359235.1. Lineage (GTDB taxonomy): Bacteria > Bacteroidota > Bacteroidia > NS11-12g > UBA9320 > JABWCE01. The sequence goes on along the minus strand of JABWCE010000009.1, from coordinate 25,204 downwards.
TGGATCATTTTTATCGGCAACCAAAATTGTATAACAATCATTATCACCATTGTAAAAATCACCTCCATCTTGCGTTATAATTCGAGGGTCGTCTTGCCACAAATCTTCTTGGTTATCAGAAATAGGTTTGTTGCTTTTGCTGTCATTACCAAATCTTGTAATCTTTGTCCATTTTTTTAATTTTTTATCGTAATAAAATGGCTCAAGCCCGGCAACATCAAATTTTTTATCAATTGCAAATTTTACTGTTATTGTCTTGTTTTGTGCAAATGAAAGTTCGCTTTTTGTATTGTTTTCTGCATTTACAAATATTTCAAACATTCCTCCACTCTGCAAATAATTAAGTTTGCCATTTACTATATATCTCATATCAAGTCCACCTAAAATAAAATCAATTTGATCTTTATACTCTCTGAATGTAATTTTTATTTTTCCGTTATATGGTTTCCCATCTAATGTAAAACAATTTGAAGGTACTATAATTCTAGAATTACCCTTTGTAATAAAAATTTTACATTCATTTCCTTGCATTTCAAAAAATTGGCTGTTTTTACTTTGAGAAAATGAAAAAATGGTAATCAAACAAAAAACAATTGTATATACAGATTTATATGTTTTCATAACTGACAAATATTATAAAATTGAACTTTAAAATTTAAAATTAATAATTTAAGAACCTAACAAGTAAATTTAAAAACGAAATATTTTTGGATTTTAATATTATTAATTTAGATTTGTAAGAAATATTATAAAAAATTATCATGAAAAAAATTAATTTAATTCTAATTATCTTGGGAGTTGTAACAACTTTCACTTCTTGTAACGAAGATTTATTTGATATAAAATTCGGGTTAAACTCAAAGGAAGTTTCATACACCATACAACCCACAACACAAGCTGGTGATATAATTCTTGAACCAACTTCGCAAGCATTAAATTTAGATAGTATTGCACAGGCAAACGGCACCACACTTAATAAAGTAAAACATGTTTATATTAAAAAAGTTACCGCAACAATAGTTGATCCTCCAACATTAAATTTTGAAATAATTCAAGGTGGTTTTATTGATGTACAAACAGGAATTGTTGGAGACCCAGATTTTGATTTGCTTAGAATTGCAGAAATTTCAAGTGCTCCAGGTCCAGTTCAGGAATTTGAAATACCTGCAACAAGTGCTGATGTTTTACCTTTTGCTAAAAAGCCTATTTTAACTTTTTCAGGCAAATTAATTACAAACGGACCTGTTACTGTGGCTACAAAAATTAAATTAAAAGTTGAATTTGAAGTTGTTGCAAACCCATTATAAAAAATATATATTTTTTCATATTATAAAAAAAGCCGTTTTTGACGGCTTTTTTTATTTGGATCCTTTTGAAAATAAATTTCATTAATTTAATTTGGTAAAATTGGAACAACTCTCCAAATATTCCAGAAACCTCCTCTATTAGAACGAAAATAAACAAATCCATCTATACCCCAGTATGGGCAATCATCCACTGAACCATTTGTTGTCAATTGAGTTTCACTGGTACCATCACTTTTTATGCACCAAATATCATAATTATTGCGACCTTTATTATCTTTGGCTTTGTCACATGAGTATATTATCCATTTGCCATCAGGTGACCAACGTGGATTAGAAATATCATAATCTGTATTTTGACTGATTTGTGTTTCGCCACTTCCATCTTTGTTCATTATCCAAATTTGTTTAGGCTTTATTATTGTATCATTTCTATTATATGAATGATTATTATCAGTACGTGAAAAAACAATCTTTTCACCATCAATTGAAACGCATGGACTTTCTCCTTCTCTTAATTGTGTTGGTAGAGTACCGCTTGTATTTACAGTCCAAATCTGAGGCTGATTCGAAGACTTTAAGTTTGAAGTATATGCTAACCAGTCTCCATTAGGCGAAAGAGATGGTTGTATATCTTCGGCTGTAGTACTTTGTAATACTCGTAATTCCGCCCCCACCTTCTGTTCTTAGTTTCCATATTGTAGGAATACCTGTTCTATTTGAACTAAAATAAATGTATTCTCCATCAGTATTAAAACAAGGAAATAAATCTATCTGATTCCCTTTGGTAATTGAGGTTTTAGCTTTAGAATTAGTATTTTGAATATATATATTACTTTTTTCATATTTGTTAAATCCATCATAAAATACTTCATATAGAGTTTATAATAACATTTTACCATTTGGAGCAAGTACAGGCCCACTTATATAAAAGTTAGGATCTTCATTTATTGTTACTCTTTGAACTGTTTTAACAGAAGAAGAACTTTCAATAGTTTCTAAATATGCAATAGTACTTTTTGTTACCTTTTGTAATTTTGCTTGACCATCACTAACTACTGGCTGAAAATCAACAAGTGTAATTACTTTTTCCATTTTTCTATTAAGGCTAACGTTAAAATTTGTTTGCTCACGAGGGTAAAATTGAATTACAAAATTGGTATCATAATAACCTTCTAATTTCAATTTAATTCTATGTGTAGGAAATGATTTTTTAAATACTAATGTTCCTACATAAGGTGTTATTCCATATTTTAAATCATTAATTAATACATCTGCACCTGCTGGTGATGTTGAAATTACAACGTGCTTTGTTTGATTACATCTAATAAAAAGTAAGAAAAGTAAACAAATAACAAAATAATTTAAGTAAATTTTAATTTTTAAAGTTTTCATATAAATAAAGAGTTTTGATTTATAAAATATTAAACAAATGTAACTTATTTTCTATATTTACAAAAAATAAAATTATATCTAATATATGTAATACTTCACTTTAAAAAACAAAACACTTGCCTTTTGAGCAAGTGTTTTTGATTAGCTCCCCCTGCTGGATCCCGAATAAGTCGGGACGACCCTCTGATTAATCCCGCACCTGCGGGACTCTAACCAGCTTTGTCAAAATTCCGCTTGGTTTAAAATTCTTATCTATGAGTTTTTCAATAAATTGTCTGCTCTTTTGTCTTTTTATAAAACTTTCTATTTTCATTGCTTCTCCCCTTCCTCCTTCTACCTCATACACTGCTCTTAATTCCCAGTTTTTATATTATCCTGTATATTTTTCCTTTGTGCTTTCGTTGTGTTGTATTAATCTTTTCCATGGATCATTACTTTGACCTACGTAATACTTTTTTGAAACAGGATTGTATATTATGTATATGTAATACTTCACTTTAAAAAAACAAAACACTTGCCTTTTGAGCAAGTGTTTTTGATTAGCTCCCCCTGCTGGACTTGAACCAGCGACCCTCTGATTAACAGTCAGATGCTCTAACCAGCTGAGCTAAGGAGGAATATTTAAAGGCGTGCAAAATTAGTAATTTATATTATTTAGTCAAATTTTTTTAAAAAATAAATTAAATTGATGAAACTATTGCTTTTGAAAGCCTTCGCCTGTCTGATTCTTTTAATTTAATTTTTCTCAGTCTTATAGATTTTGGTGTAACTTCTACATATTCATCAGCCTGAATGTATTCTAATGCTTCTTCGAGTGAAAATTTTACAGCGGGTGCTATTTTCATTTTTTCATCAGAGCCAGATGCTCTAACATTACTTAGTTTTTTAGTCTTTGTAAGATTTACAACCAAATCACCTGGGCGTGTGTGTTCACCAACAATTTGTCCTTCGTAAATTGGTTCTCCTGGATCAACAAAAAAGAAGCCTCTGTCTTGTAGATTATTTAAACTATATGGTATTGCTTCGCCATTATCCATGCTTATTAACGAACCGCTTATTCTTCCCTGAATATTTCCTTTTACAGGTTCAAAACCAACAAAACGATGATTCATTATAGACTCACCTGCTGTAGCAGTTAGCAACTCGCTTCGCAAACCAATCAGCCCTCTTGATGGAATGTGGTAATTAATAATCATTCTATCACCTTTAGGACTCATTTCTTTCATTTCACCTTTTCGTTGATTAGCCATTTCTATAGCTTTACCAGCCATATTCTCTGGCAAATCAATAGTAAGTTCTTCTATAGGTTCACATTTTTTACCATCTATAACTTTGTATATTACTTGTGGTTGACCAATTTGTAGTTCGTAACCTTCGCGTCTCATTGTCTCTATCAATACCGATAAATGTAAAATTCCTCTTCCATATACAATAAAGGTATCTGCCGAATCGGTTTCGGCAAGTCTCATTGCAAGGTTTTTTTCAAGTTCACGTTCCAATCTTTCTTTTAAATGACGGCTTGTTACAAATTTCCCTTCTTTCCCATAAAATGGGCTGTCGTTTATAGTAAAAACCATACTTATCGTTGGTTCGTCTATCGAAATGCCTGGCATTGCCTCGGGATTTTCACTATCTGCAATTGTATCGCCTATTTCAAAATTTTCAAGTCCAAATATTGCACAGATATCTCCTGCTTTTACCTCATCTGTTTTAGTTTTTCCAAATCCTTCAAATACAAACAATTCTTTTATTTTATTTTTAAAAATCGTTCCATCCTTTTTTACTAAAGAAACCGTTTGCCCTGATTTTAAAATACCTCTGTGTACTCTTCCAATAGCAATTCTACCGGTATAGCTGCTATAATCAAGTGATGTAATCTGCATTTGCAAATTTCCCTGTGGTGGATTTGGTGAAGGTATATGTTTAATAATTGTTTCGAATAACGCTTCAATATTATCTGTTGGTTTTGCCCAATCATAACTCATCCAGCCTTGTTTTGCACTACCAAAAACCGTTGGAAAATCAAGTTGTTCTTCGGTTGCATCAAGATTAAACATCAAATCAAAAACAGCATCGTGAACTGCATCGGGAGTACAATTTTTTTTATCAACTTTATTAATTACAAGTACAGGTTTTTTGCCAAGTTGAATTGCTTTTTGCAATACAAATCTGGTTTGTGGCATAGGTCCTTCAAAGGCATCAACAAGCAACAACACTCCATCAGCCATATTCAAAACACGTTCTACCTCGCCTCCAAAATCGCTGTGACCTGGTGTGTCAATTATATTTATTTTAATTCCTTTGTAATTTACCGAAACATTTTTTGCAAGAATAGTAATTCCTCTTTCTCTTTCGAGTTCGTTATTGTCAAGCATTAATTCGCCTGGTGTTTCATGGTCTTTAAAAATTTTTGATGCCAAAAGCATTTTGTCAACAAGTGTTGTTTTTCCATGGTCAACGTGAGCAATTATTGCAATGTTTCTTAGTTGTGTCATTCAATTTTTTATAAAAGGGTGCAAAATTAGGCTTTTGTATGCCAAAATAAAAACTGCTTTAATATATTCTACTTTGCAATAAACTTTTGATTTATTTTATATGACAAAACACCGCTAAGTGTGCCTATAAATATTCCGGCAAGTATATCGCTTGGATAGTGCACCCCTAAATACATTCTGCTGTATGCACATGCAGCAGCCCAAGTATATGCGGGGGCTGCAACATACCATTTGGGGTAGGCAATTGTTAGACTTATAGCCGTTGCAAATGCAGTAGAAGTATGTCCTGATGGAAATGAAGGGGAACCTGCTTTTGTTTTTTAAATATAAATTTATTGTTTACAAACGGGCGTTGGCGGTTTATCCCATATTTTAAGCTATACGTTATCAAAGCATTGGCTGCTAATGATGTTGCTGTTTCAAAACTTTTGGATTGCAAAAATTTATCGTTTGTTTTATAAGAAATTAAAAACATTGAGACGGGAGTAGCAATTGAAACCGGGGTTGCGGTATAGGTAATGGCTTTCCAAAAATTATCATTTTTTTGGGGTTTGTTATTTATTGCATCTAAAATTTTAATATCAATAGTTTGTGAATAGCTATAAGCAAATACAAAAATCATGAATTTTAAAATTATTAATCTTCTATTCATCTCTTTTACTTACAAAATCCTGAAGGTAATTAAATTTATCGGTTAATTTTCCATTTTCACAAATTGTAGCATTATCTATTATTTTGCTTTTTTCTTTCAATAATTCGGGTAGAACGTATTGTATCAAGTCTTCGCCAAATCCAAAAGATGAATCAGCAGGCAACTCGGTAGGTAAATTAGAAATAGCCATTATATCAATACTTTTTTCAGTATAGGGTTCACATTCTTTTTGCATTTTACCATCCCATCCCATTACAGGATTTTCAATAGTTGTTTCGCGAATTGTTAATGGTACTGAACCTTCTATATCACACGAAATGTCTGCTATTAGTTTTATTTTAAAATCATCTTTCATGGTATCTTCTTTTTCAAAATGCCTTACAATGTTTTTATCCCAAAATACTCCATTTATCAATATATCGGCTTTTGCAGTATAGGGTTTAAACTTTGATAAATACATATCATGATTTTTATAAAAATGCTGATGAGTTGTTTCTAATTTGTCAATTCTTTCATACAAGTCTTCAATATCGAGAAGGGTATAAACAGTTTCATCAAAAGTTTTATTTAAAAAATCATAAGGGTTCGTTTTTTTTATTTCTATAAATTGTAATAACTCTTCGCTACCTGATATTACTCTGCCACTTCCTGCAAGTACAATTTTTTTGTTCTGTTTTTTTATTAAAGAAGTATATTTTATGATTGAACTTTTTAAATCTTCATAATTTTTGAAAGTTGATGGAGATTTAAGTTCAAAAATCTTATATTTTTTTCCAAAAGCTCTCAATATTTCGAAAGTACCAACTATACCAGCATATTTGCCAAAACCCAAAATCCTTGAACCTTTTTCGTTTTGCAGGCATTCATAATCTATAAGTTTTATTTTTTTATTTAAAATTTCAACCAACATATCACGGTTATAGTCTTGTTTTTTTATAGTATGCGAAAAAAACAAATATGTTTTTGCATCAATCAAATATTCACAAGGCACTTCTTTTATGCCGAGTAAAATATCGCAATCTGCCATATTTTCTCCAACAGAAATGTCATATTTTCTATATTCATCATCACTAAAAACTCTATGAAGCGAGCATTGAACAATAATCTTTAAGTTGGGGAATAATTTTTGAACTTTGCTGCATTGCAAGGGTGTAAGAGCAACGCGACGGTCGGGTGGGTTTTTGTTTTCTCTAATTAAACCTATAATCATTGCTGCGAAGTTAGTTTAAATGAAATTTTTAAACCATAAAGGTATATATTTTGCATATTTTATTAACTTTGTATTTTAAAAAAATCAATTGGGGTTGAACGGAATTGACGGGTTGAGCAATTGATGAGTAAGCATGTAGAGCGTTGTTCCTGTTGCTCTATAATCTGAAGGTTCAAAAAATAAAAGGCGAATACAACTTCGCAATGGCTGCCTAATCAGAGATTAGGTAAATGTCATCCGCCTTCATACCTCTTCTTCGGCAGGTATGGTAAAAGGCGGTCGAAAATCCGAAGAAATTTAACAAAGGTTTCTGATACTTGTTGAATTTATTAATCAGAACAAGACTTTAAACGGTAATCGTTAAACCTCCTAAAGTACTGAAACCAATTAACGATAAACATGTAGAAAGCTCAATTAATTCCATCGCCGGACCGGGGTTCGAATCCCCGCAACTCCACTAATAAATCTAAAAACTTTCAGTTTTAAAAAACATTTTTTTTAAACAAGAATTGGTTTCATTGTATGAGCATTTTCTCTTTGCTGATATTCTTTTACCTGATACATAAAAGCCTGCAGTTTTGTATCGGTAGAAACATCCTGCTGGCCATCGTAAGCATAATCAACCCAAGGTATATTGTTGTGGTCTTTTCTGAAACTGCCTGCAACAGAACATATCAAAGTACCTGGCATACATGTAAATGGAAGGATATTGCAAATACCCGAAACTCCTTTTTTAGATAGTGCCGATGACGAACCGATTGCCAATACCGGATCGCCATCATAATCTTTATGTACATAAGGTGCTGTAAGTTCAAGCATAGCATCAAGTGGAACCTCTTTTTCATGATCAACAATATCTTCAACAGCTTTCATCAATTTATGATATGAAGCATGCTGCCCGAATTGTTGAATTTTTGATTTAATAATTCCCATAATATCGCCTTTCCATTTGCTGTCACGAGTGTAGCGATATGTTGAGTAAAAAAACCACTCAGAAAATGGAGCCATATATGTTTCTGCTCCCAATTCTTCTAATCTGGCAACAATATTTCCACTGCAAAACACATTATCACGCATAAATATTTCGCCAACCAGCGAAACAACTGGCTTACGCGGAATGTCGTAAATTTTTATAGTTTTAAAATTTTTGCCTGCTGTTTCAAGTACTTCCGACAAGCCACGGCAATCATTTTCCACACAATTTTCAATTTGCTTTAGTGCATTTTTATAAATCATGTCTGTTTCTCCTTTATTTACTTCATAAGGGCGATATTGTTGTTGTAATTTTCTTATCAAGTCAACAGCAACAAAGCCTTTCCATACATTCATTCTAAATTTTGTACCACTTCCGGGTGTAATATCAGAGTATGAGCCATCATTTGAAGGGCTAACTATTTTCACATCTTTCATTCCAAGTCTTTCAAAAATTATTTTGTCAAGCTGGTTGTATTGTCCAAAACGGCATGGTCCATTATGGTCGGGCATAAAGAAACTTATTTTTTTTGCATCAATTCCCGGTTGTTGTAATTTTTTCACAAATGAACCAATTGTACATATTTGAGGGAAACATTCTTTCCCATTTGTAAATTTTCTGCCCAATTCCAAATCATCTTTTGTTTGAACTGGCAATGAATAAGATTCAATACCACAACTACGTGCTGCAGCCGCTGCAATGTATGAACTATCATTCATATAAGGCCACCACAAAACTCTGTCGTTTGTAGGAGAGGCTTGTTTAAAATCAACCGCAGTTTTCGGTTTATATTCATGGGGTTTTCTACCTTTTTTTCTTATACTGTCGAGAAATGCTTCAAGTCTGGTGATTAATCCTGCATCAGCCGAGTGCTCATCAATTTCAAGTTGTATTGAAGGTTTTCCTTTTAATACTTCTGTTGCAAAATGTGTTATAAACGAATCGGGTCCACATCTGAAATTGCTCATGTATATTGCATAAAGTTTAGGGTTTTTAGCTACAATACGGGCACCGGCTAAAATTCTCCTGCCACCGGGCCAATACATATTAGGAAATTCATCAAAAATATTTTCTTCATTCAACGGGAGAAAATCAAGCGGAATTGGCAAAACATTTAAGTTTATTAGTTTTTCAACAAGTCGTAGGTTCATTTCAGGGTCGCCTGTATTGTAAGACCTTCCTAAAATTACCATTGCCTCTCTTTCTTCAGGCAGGTTTTCTAATATTTCTTTACCTCTTTTAACAAGAGAATTTTCAAATTCAACTTGTTTTTCTTGTGCTTTGTAAATGGCATTTTTCACTTTTGACTTGTCTGTACCAAACTGAGTTTTCATAAATTCTACAACTTCTTTTACAAAAACTCTATCGAAAAAGCGTGGGTGAAATGTAGGGATCAAAAGTTTATCTCTTCCCTGATTTCCAACAAGGGCTGATTTTACCATAAATGGATATGATTGTATCCAAGGGCAATTGCAGTTTGAAGTGGGATTGTTTGGAGCAGGTTTAGCATTTACTACAAATGGTACAAAAATATGGTCAACATTGCGGTTTATTAAATCTAAAATATGTCCGTGAACTACTTCAATAGGAAAACATGTTTCTGATGTAAGCATTTCGAGCGATTTTGAAACAAGAGCCCTATCGGTTGGCTTTGATATTACTATGTTAAATCCAAGTTCGTAAAAGAATGTTCGCCAAAATGGAAAATCTTGATAAAAAAGAACAAGTTCACGAGGAATGCCTATTGAAATTGCACCTTTGTTTCTCTCTTCATCAAAATCACCTAAAAGAAGTTTTTCTCGTTCGTCAAACAAGTTTGGAATATCGTCGGTTTTTTTCTTTCGCTCTGCAATTTCATATTTTTCGCATCTTCCACCATAGCACAAAGGACGTTTTTCTCCTTCTATTTTTACCATTCTTATTTCACAAAAGTCATGGCAATCTTTATCTTTGCAAATAAATTTATCAAGCGTATATGAAGCATCTTTCACTTCAAAACCTTTAAATTTTGAATACCCAACTTCTTGAACTTTTTCTTTTGCAAGTATTGCCATTCCTATAGCTCCGGTAACATCAAAATTTGGTGGAATAAAGATTGATTTTCCTGTAACTTTTTCAAATGCCGCAACCACTCCTTTGTTGTTTGCTACACCTCCTTGAAAAAAAATTTTATCGCCTATTTTTCTATTACATACCACACGCTGTATGTAATTGTTCACAATTGAATATGCCAAACCGCCAACAAGATTTTCGTTTTTTTCGCCTCGTTGCTGGTTTGCATTAAGTTCTGACTCAATAAAAACAGTGCATCTGCAACCTAATGATGTTGGTTGTTCTGAACTCAATGCAAGAGTTCCAAATTGTTCAACAATATTTATATCAAGTTTTTCGGCTTGTTCTTCAAGAAAAGAGCCGGTACCGGCAGCACAAACTTTGTTCATTTCAAAATCAATAACAATGCCGTTTTCAATACTTATATATTTTGAATCTTGCCCGCCAATTTCAAAAATTGTATCTACTGTAGGGTCGTAAGCTATTGCAGCAGTGGCTTGTGCTGTAATTTCGTTTTGAATTACATCTGCTCCTATAAAATCACCGGTAAGATATCGCCCCGAGCCTGTTGTACCTGCAGCTCTTATTTCTACTTTATTACCACACTCTTCAAAAATTTCTCTTAAACCACGTTGAATTGCTTCAAGTGGACGGCTTGCTGTGGGCAAATAACGTCTGGCTACTACGTTATTATTGTCATCTATCAATACTACGTTTGTACTCAATGAGCCTACGTCTATCCCAAGATAAACAGGTATTTTACCATGTCCGTTAAAATTATAAGTTGATGTTTTATTTACTTTAGCTTCTGATTCTTTTAATGGAGTAAGTCCTGTACTATTGCCATTAGACTGAAGTAAATAATCTTCAAGGTCGTTCAATCCCCTAAATGGAATATTAGTTTCAGGATTTTCTTTTGCATAATAAATTGCACCGAGAGCACCCATAGAAGCGTGATATTGGGGAATAATCAATTCACCCTTTTCAAGTTTAAGAATATCTTCAAAAGCATGAACTACACCGGCATTGGCTGCTACTCCCCCCTGAAAAATTATCGGTTTTTGAAGCTCTTTTCCTTTAGCCAAGTTGCTTTTAAAATTTCTTGCAACTGCAAAACACAATCCGGCTACAATATCGTGTACAGGTGTAGCTATTTGCTGCAAATGTATCATATCGCTTTTTGCAAATACACTACAACGCCCTGCAATATGTGGAGGATTAGCTGATTTTAAAGCCATTTCTCCAAATTCTTTTTCAATTGATACTCCTATTCTTTTTGCCTGTTGGTCTAAGAAAGAACCCGTGCCGGCTGCACAAACACCGTTCATGGTAAAATCGGCAAGGCTTGAAGATTCGCTTTGGCTGCCGTTTTCCATAAAAATAAGTTTTGAATCTTCGCCCCCCATTTCTATTATTGTTTTTGCATGAGGATACAAAATTGAAACAGATTTTGACTGAGCTATAATTTCGTTTATAAATTGCCCTCCGACCAAGTCAGAAGCTAACTTTCCTCCTGTGCCTGTAATTCCTACTATTTTAAATTGTGAAATATCGTATCTTTCAAGCAAGTCGGTTAATCTTTTTCTTAACATCAAAAAAGGTTGCCCATGGCAATGGTCGTAGTAATTTTCAAGAATATTGTTTTCACGATCCAAAATAACCGTATTTAGCGAAATTGAACCAAGATCTAAACCTAAATACAAGTCTTTGTTTTCGTTTTTTTGCGTATTAGATGAAATTTCCATAAAACAAACAAAAAAGAATATTGATTAATATAATATGATAATTATCATGTCATTTTCAAAACATATATAATTTTAAATTGATAAAATCAAAATGAGTAGTTTTTTGTTATAAATTATTAAAATATGTATTGAATGAATATAAAAACAGTAGAAAATATTTTAATAATATTTTCATTTCATATTTTTAGAAGATAATCCCTAAATATTACTTAAAATCATTTGTTATGGGGTGGTTTGGGTTTATTTCTTTTGTCTTTGTTTTTTCTTTTAAAGTTTTGATTGCCTTTGGGGTTGTTGTTTTTATTACTAAAACTCTTCTTGTTCTGGGAGTTATTTTTTCTCTCAAGCCTATCAATTTTTGAATCTTCAAGCATATCATCCACTTTAAAATTTGTTTTTGATTGTACTTCGGCTCCCATAGGTTTGTCAATTAGGGTTTCTGGAATTTCGCCTTTTGAGTTTTTTGCAATTATTTCTTTAACTTTTTCTACATCAATTGGTATCCAATCTCCGGGTGCTTCATTGTAAGTAAACCACATTATTCTTTTAAGAATATCTACCTTTTGAAGATTTGCAATACCAACTTTGGTTTTTAAACTTATTCTTTCTAATCCCGGAAAATCATTTATTGCTTCTAAATATGTATCAAGTTCAAAGTTCAAACAACATTTTAGTTTGCCACATTGCCCAGAGAGTTTAAGCAAATTGATGCTCAAATTCTGATGTCGTGCAACAGAAATATTTACATTTTTAAAATCGGTAAACCAAGTGCTGCAACACAACTCCCTTCCACATGAGCCAATTCCGCCCAAGCGGCTTGCTTCTTCACGATAGCTAATTTGACGCATTTCTATTCTGGTTTTAAAATCAGCAGCATATCTTTTAATAAGTTCTCTAAAATCTACTCTTTCTTCGGCAGTATAGAAAAATATGACTTTTCTTCCGTCACCCTGAAATTCTATATCGCTCAACTTCATATCTAGCTTTAGTTCAAGAGCAATTGTTCTTGCTTTTTCGAGGGTAGAAGATTCTTTTGCTTTATATTCATCATATTTGTCAATATCGGCTTGTGTAGCTTTTCTATAAATTTTTTTAATTTGTTGACTATCTTGTGTAAGTTCAGCTTTTTTGAGTTGTAATTTTACAAGTTCGCCTGTGAGTGAAATATGGCCTAAGTCATGCCCAAGGTCACTTTCGGTAACTACAGCATCGCCATTGTACAGTTCAAGATTGTTTGTATTCCGGTAATATTCTTTTCGGCTACCTTTAAATCTCACTTCTACAATATCAAAAGGTGTGAAATTATCGGGCAGTTCTATATCCTGCAGCCAATTGAATGTATTTAATTTATTACAACCCTTCGTTCCGTATATATTTGAGTTGCCACAACCATTTTTGGAAGTAGCACATGTTCCGCACCCCATTTTATTTATTTCAAATTTTGGAGCGAAGATATATTAAATTGAAATATTAAATTTATAATAATTAATTGAATGTTTTGTTATGAAAAATATTTCTAACTAAAAACGAAAGGTTTGTCAATGATATTCTTGCATTTGAGTTACGTTCTATATGATAAATTGTTTGATTTATTTCTGTGTATATTTTTTGAATTTTTTCTGAGTTTAAAATTTTACTTAAATCAATTACAAATTTTTCATTTGCCGATGGTACTTTGGGTTTGTAATCAACAATGTGAATACAGTGAAGACACTCGTTGAGTATATAATTACAGTTTTCGAGCAGTTTTTTAATTTTTTCTCTTCCCATTGCCGAAGTAGAGTTTATCCATTCAAAAATATTTTTATTGTTGCGGCTGTAACAGTACAAAAACCAATTTCTTATATTTTCGGTATATGTAGTATCTGTTTCATCAGTCATTTCTATTGCAGTGCAAATATTTCCTTTGCTTATATACGAAATATTGGTAGCATCTGTGGTTGATAATTCATATTTTTCAATTAAAAAATCTTTTAATTCGTCAAAACTCAGAGGCGGTACATTTATAATCTGTGAACGCGAAATTACAGTTGATAATATTTTATTTATTTCTTCGGTAACAAATATAAAATGTGTGTTTTCGGGAGGTTCTTCTAATACTTTGAGTAAAATATTAGATGAATTTCCCATAAATTCGGGAAGCCAGATAATCATTATTTTTTTCCCTCCTTCATAAGATTTAAGGCTTAATTTTCTAATAATTGCCCTACATTCTTCGGCGGTTATATTTCCTTGTTTATTTTGCTCATCTTTATCTTTTATAGCTTCAATCCATTGTTTATAGCTCAAAAAAGGATTTTGGGCAAATTCGTTTCGCCATTCTGTAATAAAGGCATCACTTGTTTTTGCACCTTCCGAATTTATAACCGGAAAACTAAAATGCAAATCAGGATGAATAAACGATGAAGTTTTTGAGCAATTATCGCACTGGTTGCAGGCATCATTTCCTTTTTGTCCCACACACATTATGTATTGTGCAAAAGCAACAGCAAGTGCAAGTGAACAACAACCTTCGCCACCGCTTAACATAAGAGTATTAGGCAATCTTTGTTGATTGTATAAACTTAAAAGTTTCTCTTTTACAACTTCCTGCCCGGGTATTTCTTCAAAAAGCATTATTTTTCTTCATTTTTTTTTCTTAAAAAACAAAGAACCAATTCCTGCAAATAGCAATAAATACATAGCTGCATTACTTGCTAGTGCAATATTTTTTGATGCGTTGAAATTTTGAGGTTCAAACCTGAATTCAATTTTATGAGAACCTTCCGGAACTACCATGCCCCTCAAAATATAATCACATCTGAAATGTGGTACTTTTTTCCCATCAATATACGCATTCCATCCTTTTTTTTCGTTGTAATATATTTCTGAAAACACTACTATCTGCGGGCTTGCAGAAGTGTAACTGTATTGCAATTTATCGGGGTCGTATTTTTCAAATTTTATAGTTGCCGAAGAGTCAAATCTAAAATTTTCATTCTTCAACATATTTTCATATCTTTTGTCAACAATTGCAGTTTTTGAAGGGGCTATTGTACCCAAGGTTTTAATTTCTTCATCAGAGTTTTTCATTATTTTATACTCTTTTACAAACCATGCATTGCCACAGGCACTATCATTTTTCTGTGCAAAATATTTACCTGTTGTTTGGTCTTGCATTATGTAATATTTTACATTTAGCATATTCATTATATCCATATCATTTTTTGTAATATGCCATTCTACAACTTCCTGAAATCTGCGAAGTTTTGCAGCGTGATAGCCTCCGACAGAATGATGAAAATACGATGCTCTTGCACTATTGAAGGCACTTGCTGTAGCATCGAAAACGCGGTAATACGATTTGTCTTTCAATATTTCTAAATCAGCTTCGTTTGGGGTAAAATTTGCAGATTGATATGATTTTTCTTTTTCCCAACTCTTGTCATTCAGATAACGGCGGTCAACAAGCCAAAGATCGAGTAATATAATAATTCCAACAGCAATTTTAATATGCACTGATGTTAATTTCTCCTTAAAATAATACCAAAATGCAGCAAATCCGGCAACAATGAAAAAAAGCGATCTCAAAGCGTCTTTTCTTAAATAAGAAGCTCTGTCAGCCATTGTTTCGGCGGGAGCTTTTGTAGGGTCACCCAGTTCGGCTGCACCCGAATAAAGAATCATCAATAAACAAAAACCTCCTGTAATATAAAGTGCCTTTTTCAATGCACTTTTGGCTTTTGCTTTGTCAACATTTTCAGCTAAAATTTTATTTAATGAAATGGCTGCGAATATTGCAACTACAATTTGTCCAATTACCAATGACATATTTACTGAGCGAAATTTGTTGTACATAGGAAAATAATGAAAGAAAATACTATTAAACCACATAAGATTTTTACCCATTGACAGAAACAATGAAAGCACCAATGCTGCAAGCCACCACCATTTTTGAATATCGTTTCGGGGAAAATAAAACATACCGGCAGTGAACAAAAACAATATTAGGGCACCAAAATATACAGGACCTGACGTAAATGGCAGCGACCCCCAATATGCCCATGGATTGGTTTTTTGATTTAAAAAATACTGAGCTTGCTGAGCCTGCTGTTGATCTTGGCTTTGTGCCATTTGCTGAAGATATTTTTTGGTTTGGTCATTGTTTCCTAATTCAGTACCGCTACCACCGCCGGCAAAATTAGGAATAAGTATAGTGGGCAAATCTTCCCAGCCTTGGCTCCAGTCAAATGCATAGTCAATATCAAGCCCGCTGCTTTGCACCTCTTTTTTCTTATTGTCTGATGATATTGTAAGCTCTGATTTTCCTCTTATGGTTTCTTCGGAGTAATCTTTTGTTAGTAATAATGATACTGCATTTGTTCCTACGCCAATTATTGAAGAAATTGCAAAAATTAAAACCGAAACTACAAGTTGTTTTATAGCTTTTGTTTTTATTGCTATTATGAATTCTGAAATTCCCCAGCAAAGTAATATAATCAATACATAATAAGTAATTTGGTAGTGATTGGCCTGAAGCTGCAATGCAATGCCTATTGAAGACACTGCTGCACCTATCAGATATTTTTTATTTAAACACAACTTAAAACCGGCAAGTACAAGCGGGGCATAAGCTATTGCATAAAGTTTGGTATTGTGGCCTGCTTCTAAAATAATAAGATTGTAACTTGAAAAAGCGTAGGCAAAAGCTCCAATTGCAGCAAGCCAATAATTCACATTAAATGCAAGCAATAAAATGTAACTGAACACCATTGCAAAAAACAAAGTATTTACAGGATGTTTGAAAGGTGTAATATTTCTTAAATATTTAGCATAATTGTTTGGAGGGTCAAATGAAATCTGGTAACTTGGCATACCTCCAAACATTGAATTTGTCCAAAGTGGGTTTTTACCTTCTTTAGCTTTGTAATCGAGTATCTCTTTAGAAGCTCCGCTATATTGCTGTATATCGCCCTGTTTTATTATCTTTCCGCTAAATGATGGAGCAAGGTACAATGCTGCTATAACTCCAAAAATCAAAACAGGAACTAAAAGCATCAGATTTTTTGAATATGATTTCATTTTAAATTATAAAGATTTTTTTTTGCAAACGTAATTTTTATTTGAGCAAATTAGCAATTTTTTACTAAAAATATATCAAAAAAAAATCCCGAATAAATTCGGGACTTTTTAAAATTATTGAAATTTATCTATGTTATTTCATAAATCTTGAAACTTGGGTTTCTCCATCTTGTTCAACATATATGAAATAAATACCTTTTGGTAATGATTCTACAAGTAAATCAACCGATTTGTCATCGTTTGGAGTAACGTCAAATCTCAATAAATCTGTACCACTCTGGTCTTTTATCAAAATCTTTGCACTGTTTGTTGAGTTTGTCATTACCGAAATTTTTGTATCAGCAGGATTTGGATAAACAATCATATTTGCATCTTTGTTGTTGCCATCTTCTTCTATCATTCTGCTTTTGCCAACATAAATGTATTTGCAAATTGTTTTTTTACAACCTGTATTTGGGTCATACGCTGTCATACACAAAACATATTTTCCTGCAACTTTATAAGTATGGTCAGCCACTCTGCCACTGCTTTCTTTTGATTTATCTCCCCAAGACCATGTGTATTGCACACCGCTAATGTTTGCACCTTCTACTGTAACTTTATTTCCATTTGTAGAATATGTAAAATTAGGATTGAAATCTTTGCATGGGTCATAATTAGGAACTGTAACTTCTATGGTAAAGCAAATTGTTTTTTTGCATTTGCGTTTAGCATCGTAAACAGTAACACATACGGTGTATTTTCCAGATTTTTTATACTCATGAACTACTTTACGGTCTGTACTGCTCGAGCCATCACCGAAACTCCAATTGAAAGTTGAACCTTTTCCTCCGCTTACTTCAAATTTCACTTTTGCTCCATTTATTTGGAAACTCACTTGTGGGTTGAAATTTTTGCATGGATCCTGAGTATTTCTTTCTTTTATTATAATTTCTTTACAAATGGTTTTAGTACATTTTGTCTTTTTGTCGGTAATTGTAACACAAACTTTGTAAGTGCCTGGCTTTTTAAAATCAAATTTCACAAGTCTGTCAGTACTTTGGCCTAATGACCCAAAACTCCAGCTATAAGTATAATTTTCGCCATAAGTAGCCTCAAATTTCACAACTGTTCCATCAATTGAATAACTAAATGTAGGATTGAAACCTTTGCAAGGGTCTTCATTATTTTTTATAGTAATTTCGAAACAGTATTTCTTTTCGCATTTTGGATTTGTACTTGTAATAGTTACACATGGTTTGTATGTGCCTGGTTTGTATTGATGCGTTGTTTGAACACCTGTTCCAGATGTTCCGTCACCAAAGCTCCAGTGATAATTGTAGTTTGTACCAGACGAACCATAAAAATAAACTAAACCATTTTCTCCAATTTTATATTCAAATTTAGGATTGAAATCGCGGCATGAATCTTTTTCTTGTACAGTAATTTCGAAACAAATAGTTTTTGTACATCTTGGGTTTGTGCTGGTAATGGTAACGCATGGTTTGTATGTTCCTGGTTTAAATGTATGTTTGCCTGTGCGGTCGGTGCTTGTTGTACCATCGCCAAAATTCCAATAATAAGTGTAATTGTTGCTGCTGCTTGCCGAAGCCTCAAAAGTTGCTGTTGAGCCATCAGAGCCAAGAGTTAATGTTGCAGTTGGGTTAAAATTAGCACAAGAGTCTTGATCTTTTATTGTCACTTCAAAACATATTGTTTTTTTACATTTTGGTTTTGTACTGGTAATAGTAACGCATGGTTTATATGTGCCCGGCTTGTATTTGTGTGTTCCGGCACGGTCGGTACTTGTTGTGTTATCTCCAAAATCCCATGAGTACGTATAGTTTGTACTTTGGTCGGCTGCAAAATAAGCAGTAACACCATCTTTTGCAATTGTAAAAGAGGCAGAAGGTTTAAAATTAGCACATGAGTCTTGATTGTTGCTTCCTACAGTAATTGTTTTGCAAACTTTGGTTGTGCATGGTTTGTTTGGGTCACGTGGATTTTTAATAATTAAATAAACACATGGTGTGTAAGTTCCGGCTTTGCCATAATCATGTGTAGGTACTGCATCTTTTGAGTTTGAAGTTCCATCACCAAAAACCCATTCGTAGCTACCAATAGAGCCAGATGAAGCTGCTGAAAATGAAACTTTAGTCCCGCTTATAGTAACTTTAATTTCTGATTTTAAACTGTCACAATAAGAGGGCTTGGTTCCTTGTGCAAAAGAAAACGCTGATAAAATCAGCATAACGAACATTGTAGAAATTGTCTTTTTCATTTTATTATTTTTTTAATATTTAAATAAATTTAAACCTTTATAATTGTTATAGACTTGTATTTTGTTTTTTTTGTTACTCAATTTCAAAAATAATTTATTTTCTTACCAAATCAAACTTCTGTTTTCGGGTTTTAAATACATTTTGCTGTTTGGTTTAATATCAAAAGCATCGTAAAATTCTTGCATATTGCTCATTGGTCCGTTAACTCTGAATTTTGCAGGAGAATGAGGGTCAGTAGCCAAGCGTTGTTTTAAAGCTTCGGGTTTTATATTGTTTTTCCAACCCTGTGCCCACGATATAAAAAATCTCTGTTCTCCTGTAAGCCCCTCAATTACCGGAGATGGTTTGCCTTTCAATGATTTTTTATAGGCATAATAACCCAGTGTTAATCCACCGAGATCTGCTATATTTTCGCCAAGTGTCAATTTTCCATTTACTCTAAGAGTATCAATTGCTACATAATTGCTAAATTGTTTTTCTAACAATTCGGTTTTTTTCTCAAATAGTTCTTTGTCTTTTGGTTTCCACCAGTTTTTAAGGTTGCCATCGGCATCAAACTGGCTGCCTTGGTCATCAAAACCATGAGTGAGTTCATGTCCGATAATCGCTCCAATCCCGCCGTAATTTGCCGCATCATCGGCATTTGGGTCAAAAAATGGAGGTTGCATTATACCGGCAGGAAAAACTATTTCATTTATTGAAGGGTTGTAATAGGCATTTACTGTAGGAGTACTCATGCCCCACTCGGTGCGGTCAACGGGTTTGCCAATTTTACTGAGCATTAATTTATAATTAAATTCTTCGCAATTGAGGACATTTAAACAAAATGATTCTGTAGTGATTTTTAGTTTACTGTAATCTTTCCACTTATCGGGATAGCCAAGTTTTCTAATTATTTTATCAAGTTTTACAAGTGCCTGTTGTTTTGTGCTATCGCTCATCCAGCTTAGATTTGTTATTCTTTCGCGATAGGTTGCTGTTAGGTTATCTACCAAAATATTTATTTTTTCTTTTGCTTCTTTGTTAAAATACTTTTCTACAAATAGTTTCCCAAGTGGTTCGCCAAGGCAGTTATCGGTATAATCTATCGCCCTTTTCCATCTTGGTTTTATCTCTTTAGTGCCTTTTAAAATTGTTTCATAGAAATAAAAATTTTGTTTATCAAAATCGCTGCTAAGATATGTAGCAGTGCTGTTTATCAACTGCCATTGCAAAAATCCTTTTAAGTTTTCAATAGTTGTGTTTTTTAAAATATCATTTAATTCGTTCATAAAATTTATATGTTCTACCACTACTTTATCAACTTTTACCGAACCGAGTTCTTCAAAAAACAAATCCCAATTTATGTTTGAATATTTTTTCTTCAGTTCATCGTATGTCATAAGATTGTACTGGGCTTCAATGTTTCTCATTTCAAGCGAATTCATAGCTTTTGAAGCCAAACGTTTTTCCATAAAATAAATATTTTCGCCTTTATATCTTATGGCATTGTTATATTTAAAAAGCATTTCTAATGTTTTACTAATATGCTTATTGTACTCATCTCTTATACTTTCATATTCGGCCAAAAAATAGTAATCACGGTCAGGTAGATTAAATCCCGATTGACTTAAATACGAAATATTTTGCATGCTGTTTTTCAAATCAGAACCAACATAAAAGCTAAAAAAACCGGTTATTGATTTTTTTTGAAATTTTGCAAGAATTTTAATGAGGTCATCATTGTTTTTTATTGCTTCAATTTCTTTTTGCAGGGTTAATAATGGTTTTATTCCGTTTTTATCTGCAAGGTTGCTGTCTAATGCTGTTCTGTAAAAATCTCCAACAAGTTGTCTGTCGCTGCCTTTTGCAGCATTGTGGTCAGACGAGGCTTCGTTTACAATTGATTTAAGTTTTTCAAGATTTCTATCTTCAATCTCGTTAAAACTTCCCCAACGGTTTTCGGTAGATGGAACCGGATTGTTTTTTATCCAATTTCCATTTGCATATTCATTAAAATCGTCGCCCGGTGCTACACTCGTATCCATATAACTAATTTTAATACCAGAATTTACTGTATTCATTTTTTTATTGCAATTTGTAAAAAACACAGCTATTGCTGCTAAAGCTAAAGTAAAACTTATTTGTTTCATGATTTTTCAAAGTAAGGTTGCAAATTTATTTTTACAACAATGTTTTTTAAATATTTTTTTAAATTTCTTAATCAAATTGATTTTTTTTGCATTATTAAATTTTGGAAAAGTACAAAGCACATAAAATATTCTTTAGTATTGCTTTTATTGGGATAGCAATACTTGCAGTTTTGACATATTTGTCAAAAAATGCTCTTGTTTCGGATACAAATGCTGCCGAAAACTTAAAAAATTTTAATTATTACTACAACTATCTTTCCGATGGCAATTTGATTTTGTTTGCTGTTTTGCTCTTTGTATCAAATATTTTGTATATTTCGGGAAGACATTGGTTTACTTTTATCTGCACAGGTATTATACTTCTATTCTTTAATGTTATTGATTGGTTTTGGCTTAGCGAAATGTTTTTTCATTATAAAAAAAGAAACCATTTGTGGCAAGGAGAAACTAATCTGGCATATATAGTTGGCTTTTTCTTTTCAATTTTAGGATTGCTAATCATTGTAATTAATTATTATATTTTAAAATTGATTTTAAGAAACAAATCAAAAGACATTAACAAACCCGAAACATCAGTTTTGACTACAACAGAAAAAGAAAATGAAATACGAACAGATAAATAACCGCTTGTTTATTGAAAACCGCGAAAAGTTCAAAAAAACACTCAAACCCAACAGTATTGCAGTATTTACAAGCAATTACGAATATGTTTTAAATGGAGATGCAACTCATACTTTTAAACAGAATTCAAATTTATTCTGGCTTTGCGGAATTGACCAGGAAGATACATTTTTGGTAATTTACCCCGATTGTGCCATTGAAGAATTTCGTGAAGCATTGTTTTTAAAGCAAACAAACGAAAATATAGCCATTTGGGAAGGATATAAATACACAAAAGAACACGCCATATCTACCTCCGGTATCGAAAATATATACTGGAATGATGGTTTTTGGGAAAAAATAAGACCAATAGTAAATTTAGCCGAAAATGTTTATCTATCGCTAAACGAAAACGACAGGTACAGTTACAAATCACCTTACAGCGAAATAGATTTTGCAAAAGAATTTCAAAAACGCTTTCCATTACACAAATACGAAAGAAGCAGCCCGGCATTACAAAGGCTTAGAAGTATAAAATCTGATTTTGAAATTGAACTTGTAAAAAAAGCTATTGCTATATCAAAAAAAGGATTTGAAAGAATACTCAAATTTACAAAACCCGGAGTATGGGAATATGAAATAGAAGCCGAACTAATACACGAATACATCAGAAACAAAGCAACCGGGCATTCGTTTCACCCAATTATAGCTTCGGGGGCAAGTGCATGTGTTTTGCACTATATTGAAAACAACAGACAATGCAAAGATGGTGATGTATTGCTTGTAGATTGTGGAGTAGATTACGCCAATTACGCATCAGATATGACACGGGTAATACCAGTAAATGGCAAGTTTACCAAACGCCAAAAAGATGTTTATAATGCAGTGCTTAGAGTAATGCGTGGAGCTTCTAAACTACTTGTGCCAGGCACTATGCTTATGGAATATCACAAGCATGTAGGCAAAGAACTTATGGAAAAAGAACTTGTAGATTTAGGTTTGCTTACAATGGATGAAATAAAAAACGAAAATCCGTTAAACCCGGCATACAAAAAATATTTCATGCATGGTACTTCACATTTTTTAGGGGTTGATGTACACGATTCGGGTATGCGATACGAACCAATGCAAGCCGGAAATTTGTTTACTTGCGAACCCGGAATTTATATCAGAGAAGAAAATCTTGGAATAAGATTAGAAAACAATTTAATAATAACCAATAATGGTACTATTGATTTGATGGACTTGTGCAAAATGCCGATAGAAGCTGAAGAAATTGAAGATTTGATGAACCAATAAATTTATTAAAAATCATACTTTTTAAAATTTAGTTTTTTTTATTTGCCTTATAATGTAGTTATGCAACATTTAAAAACAGAACAAAAATGAAAAAAAAATCAATGACGAAAAAAACGATTTCGCTATTATTAGCAGGTTCAGTTTTACTGACAAGTTGTGCAAGCACGACAATAATTCAATCAAACCCAAGCGGTGCGAAAGTTTATCTAAATGGCGAGCCTGTGGGAACAACACCATATACCCACCGTGACACAAAGATAATTGGTAGTACGAACATTGTTAAATTAGAAAAGGAAGGATATGACCCTTTGAACACATCATTTTCAAGAGATGAAGAAGTTGATGTCGGGGCAATTATTGGTGGTTTTTTTGTTTTATTTCCATTTCTATGGGCAATGAAGTATAAGCCGACACATACTTATGAGTTGACACCAAGTTCAGGTAACGAACAGCCAATAATTAAAACAAATCCACAACAAAATCATCCCAAATCAAAGGCTGACAGACTCAGAGAGTTAAAACAACTGCTTGATGAAAAAGTAATCACTCAAGAAGAATATGAAAAAGAAAAGAAGAAAATCTTAGAAGAAGCCGAAAAATAAACGATGCATAACAACACCTAAGAAAACATGGGGGTGGGCATTGGTTTCCACCAGGTTAGTTCTTCGTGGCTACTGTTGTCACAGGCAGACAGTTTTCGTCTCCAAAATCGCCAACTTCTTGTAGGTGCAAACCGTCAGTTTGTCTAAAAACTCATCACGTTTCTTTATAAAATTTGCATTAGTTTATCGTTTTTTTCTTCCAATACACCTTGCCGCTTGAATATTTTAATTTTACTTTTGAGTTTTTAGACAGTCTGACGGTTTGGGTATTGCCGAAGGCGGGGCGTATCAGCACTACTTTTCATTTGAAAAACAAAAGTTGAATATACCACAAAAGTTTCATAGTAGTTCTTCACCCCCGCTTTTGGCAATACCTTGTTAGCAGAAGTACAATTTTTATTTTTTTGTTGATGTCTTATTGTATTGTTTGAATGTAGAATGCAATCCATCAATATGCTCAAATAAGTGAGGTTTTATAGGATTCCACATTGGATCTAGTAGAAAATCAATGCCTTCTCTTCTTGCTAATTTGGCAGCAGGAACAAAGTCACTATCGCCTGCAATTAGGATTATCTGGTCAACCTGTTTTTTCAATGTAATAGAAGCAATATCTAATCCAATTTTCATGTCTACCATTTTTTGAGTAAAGTCAAATTGAACATCATTTTCGGTTAAATCACTAATATTGATAGTTCCTTTTAAAAGGTCTTTTGTTTTACTCGGCTTGATAATCCATTTGTTTTTGTCTTCTAATATTCCAAGCCTTAAAGCAACCTTTCTTTTCTTTCTAAGTTCTTCAAAAAATGATATTTGAAATTTATATTGGTCTGTTTTGGCAAAATCAATAGACTTTCCTGTTACTGGATTATGTTGTTTCTTGTCGTATGGAAGACAATCATAATAAAATATTCTGTACAAGTCGTATTTATCGCCTTTCGCTTGGTCTAAATGTTTTAAACACATAGTCCATAAATCATTAACCGTCTTTATTGGATCTAGGCTTTTAGCTCTTACTATACTTCTATATCTTTTGAGGAAAAATCCTCCATCAACTAGAATTGCTGTTTTCTTTTTCATAAATTTGTTATATAAAAAAAGCCCTAGGGTCGGCATTCTCGCTATATAATTAAAATTGAGAATACGTAGCCAAGAGCACTATTATTTGTTACAAAGATATGTAACTATTTTGTATTTCACAAATATTTTGCCATTTTTTTCGGATGTATTTCTGCTAACGGCAGTTTGTCTAAAAACTCAAAAGTAAAATTAAAATATTCAAGATGCAAGATGTATTGGAAGAAAAAAGCGATACTTTGGAGAAAATATTAAAAAATGGTTTACAGAAGTCTGAACAGCTTTTAATAAGCGATAATAAGCCCCAACAGGGTGTAAATACATCAAATTAACGCCGATAATCTCCCTT
>JABWCE010000031.1 GCA_013359235.1 Bacteroidota bacterium | reverse complement strand
ACGTGCTTCGTATGAACATTTGTGCTAAATTTGAGCTTTTGGCTTCGTATCAAGGTTAGTGCTAAAAATCCCGCCCGAACGCAAAGCCGCGAACCGTTACCTGCAACCCTATGACAGAACGCATAAACAATCAACCGAGAGACAAAATAAATGAAAGCAACTAAAATATTTACAGATTTTTTTAACAGCGAAAAAGCAAGCGGTCTTGTTTTAATTGCTTGCACAATTTTATCATTGACACTTGCTAACTCAAATTTTGGAGCAAGTTATCACGACTTTTTCCAAAGTCCACTTGCAGGACACAGTTTTGAGCATTGGATTAATGATGGTTTAATGACTATTTTCTTTTTGCTCATTGGATTGGAATTAGAAAGAGAAATTTATCAAGGCGAACTTTCAAATATCAAAGACGCTTTATTACCAATTTTTGGTGCATTGGGTGGAATGCTGATTCCAGCAGGAATATTTTTGTTATTCAATTATGGAACTGCAACGCAATCAGGTGCAGGCATTCCAATGGCGACAGATATTGCTTTTGCTTTGGGAATTTTATCACTGTTAGGCAATCGAGTACCAACTTCTCTAAAAATATTTTTGACAGCATTAGCAGTTATTGACGATTTAGGAGCAATAATTATTATTGCCATTTTCTACACCAAAACTTTACTTTGGACAAACCTATTTGTCGCATTAGGAATTTGGCTTTTGTTATTTCTAATCGGAAAACTAAAAGTGAGAAATTTAATTCCCTACTTAATTGGCGGAGTTGCAATGTGGTATTTTATGCTTCATTCAGGCGTTCACGCAACAATTACAGGTGTTTTGTTGGCTTTTGCCATTCCATTTGGTAATGGAGGCGAAAAATCAACTTCGTATATTTTGCAACATTTTCTACACAAACCAGTTGCTTTTATAATTTTACCAATATTTGCGTTAGCCAATACAGCAATAGTTTTTAGTGTCGACATTTCACAAACATTGACAGAAAATAACAGCTTAGGAATAGCACTTGGTCTAATAGTTGGCAAACCTTTGGGTATTTTTATTTTCGCACTTTTAGCAGTCACTTTTGGACTTTGCAAACTACCATCAGATTTAAATTGGAAATCAATTTTTGGTGTAGGACTTTTGGCAGGAATAGGTTTTACAATGTCTATTTTTGTAACCTTACTTGCTTTTGACAACGAAACAATAATAAATAACTCAAAATTAATAATCTTAATTTCTTCATTAATAGCAGGACTTTTAGGTTTTTTTGTTTTGAACGGGATTTTAAACAAAACATATATAGACGATGAGCAATAAAGTTTTTGATTTTATTAATCTTCATAATGGTGAAGAGGAGCAAAAAAAAGTTTTAGAAAATATAAAATCCAATATTTCTTTTCGTGGTTCTAACTTATGGATTTTGGCTTGTGCAATCGTAATTGCATCAGTTGGTTTAAATGTAAATTCAACAGCAGTCATCATTGGTGCAATGCTTATTTCTCCATTAATGAGTCCAATAGTTGGAGCAGGATTTGCCTTGGCAATTTATGATTTCGAATTACTAAAAAAATCAGGAAAAAACCTTTTAATAGCAACTATTGTAAGTTTAGTAGTCGCTTCAATTTATTTTTTCATAAGTCCTTTTAAAGAAACTCAATCAGAATTATTAGCAAGAACATCTCCAAATATTTATGATGTTCTTATCGCTTTTTTTGGAGGTTTAGTAGGTGTAATTGCTCTAACAAGAGTAGAAAAAGGGAATCCAATTCCAGGCGTGGCTATCGCCACGGCTTTAATGCCTCCTCTTTGTACAGCAGGTTATGGTTTGGCAATAGGGAATTTTTCATATTTTTTTGGTGCTTTTTATTTATATTCAATTAATTGCTTTTTTATATGTATATCTACTTTTTTGATTGTTAAATATCTAAAATATGAACCTGTTAGAAGTTTGAATCCTAAATTTGAAAAACAAATTAGGTACGGAATCACTTCTTTAATTTTAATTATGATAATTCCAAGTTTTTATTTAGCATATAATCTACTCAATGAAAAAAAGTACGCTCAAAAAGTTGAACAGTTTATCTCAAATGAGTTTACAAATAATGGCTACACAATTATTTATAAAAACACAAAATTTAATTCAAATCCTAAAAAAATTGAAGTCGCATTTTTGACCAAAAAATTTAATGCTGAAGAAATAAAAGTGTTAAATCAAAAGTTAGTTCAATACGATATTAGCAATACAAAATTAGAAATCAAACAAGACGTAAAAGATTTAAAAAGTGAAATATTAGATGAATTAAATAATCAAAACAAAAATTTATCTGAAAAAGATATTTTAATAAATAATCTTCAAAATGAACTTGGAGAATATAAATTTGATAATTCTGACATTCAGAAAGAATTAAAAATATTATTTCCAGAACTTAAAAATGTATCTTTCGGAAAACATTTATTAAATCAAAATACTGATAGTACAAAAATTATAACAGTTGTTCTTTATCAAATTGACAATAAAAAGGAAAATGTAGATACAGAAAAAATAAAAAATTGGTTAAACCAAAAATTGAAAACTACAAATGTGAAATTAATTAAGCAAGAATAAGGGCAGCAGGTAACAGCAGTTTGGCAAAATGGCGGGTTCAGTGCTAATTAGAACATTCAGTTTTCAAATAAACATTAGTGCTAAAATGAAAGTAAGTGCTTCTAAATCCGCCACTTCGCCAAGCTGCAAAACGTTACCGCCAATGGTAAAAGACGACCGTGCTACCTTGACAATGACGGAGAAATTTTATAGCGACAGACGATTTAAAGCTTTACGGTTGACAGAAAAACGGGCGACACACAGACAGACCCAAGAAAGATTTAATTTTTGCCCCACCGCACTTTTAAAAAAAGGAACAAGCCAGCCCACAAATTTTTTGTCACGGTTTTTGCCACCGCTTCGTTTAGCACATTTGCAGGTTAAATTTTATAATGCGTAAAAAAAATACGCATTATAAAATTTTGCTTCGCACCACCTGCAAAAGAGCTAAACCCCAACCTACATCAAAAACACGTGCCAAAAAATTGATTCACCCGCCAGAAATTGGTAACTTTGAAATGATGAAAATAAGGGAGAAAAATAAAAATGAAACTGTTCAAGTAAAAAACAAAATTGAACAAGACAAAAGCCTGAAAGTTGCTCCCTTTAAAAAGGAAATAAGGAAAACTACGCCTCATAAACACGACAACTACTTTGAAATTATTTATCTGTCAAAGGGCAGCGGGTTTCATTTCATCGACAATTACAAACATAAGGTTACTCCACCAATATTGTATTTTGTGAGAAAAGAACAGGTGCATCATTGGGAATTAAACAAAGAGCCTAAAGGATTTGTAGCAATCATTAAAAAATCCTTTATTGAAAGGACATTAGACAATGAATTGAAGGCTTTGTTTTCAAAAATCAGCGGATTGAGCAGCCTGACCGTTACCGATAACGAAACCATTGAAAACCTATTTGAACTTCTTGCCAAAGAAAATAGTGTTTTATCAGGACAATCTTTTACGACTACGGAAGGATTGTTGAAAGCCCTACTATCCAAAATACTGGATGTTGCAAAACCGATTTTAAAACAAGGAATAGAAACAAAATCTGACTTGTATAATTCATTTATAAGTTTGTTAAATTCTGGTAAGCCCATAAAGAACAAAGTGGCACACTATGCAGAGATACTAAAGACATCCCCTCAAAATATCAATGCATCCTGCCGGAAATCCGTAAATCAGCCGGCAACGGAAATCATATCAGAATTTATTTTGAGTGAAGCAAAACGGCTTCTTATTTATACTGGTAAATCTGTTTCAGAAATTGCTTATGAGCTTGATTTTTCAGACCCTTCGCATTTTGTAAAGTTTTTCAAGCGAATTACCGGACAAACTCCTCAGCATTTCAGGTTAAATTCCTGATACCATACTATTTTCAAATATACCATATCAGAATTGATTTGTTGTATCATTTTTGCAGCATGAAATTCTATAGCTTATTAGTAAAAGGTGCTTTTCTCTTGCTTTACTCAGCAATTTTATTTTCCTGTAATCAAAAAACTCCTGAAGCACAAGGAAAATGGATAAAAGGAACTGAACAGGAGAAAATAGAAATCATTGAAAAGCAATTCAGGGGCTTTGACAATGCAATGGTTGAAACAGGCTACCGTTATCAGGAATTGTATTGGGCGGGACAAGATGAAAATTGGGAATATGCCGACTATCAAATAGAGAAAATCAAAATTGCCATTGAAAACGGGTTACAACGCAGACCAAAACGAGCACAATCAGCCGAACATTTTCTGACTTATGTATTACCGGAAATGAAAAAATCCGTTGAAAGCAGGGACACAGTTGTTTTCAACAAGAATTTCCAAATGCTTACAACAAATTGCAACAGTTGCCATGTAATGGAAAAGGTGCCTTTTTTTACAGTGAAAGTTCCGATAGACCGACAATCTCCTATTAAAAAAATAGAATGACCTGGATTTCAGAATTTGATATTTCAGTTTTAAGATGGATACATCATAATCGTTTGGAACCGCTTGACGACACTTTATACTTCATATCATTTTCAACTACATTTATAAGCATCGCATTACTTATAACCCTTTTATTTATTTCGATTAAAAATAAATCGAATGAGTTGCGAAGTAAATTTTTTCAGATTCTTATTGTATTAGTTTTTGCCTCTGTCCTTAGTTTCACTTTAAAGCACTCAATAATTAGAGAGCGCCCATTTAAAATTTATTCTGATATAACTAAACTATCGGAGGCAGGTAATTCGTCATTTCCTTCTGGACATACTGCTGAAGCATTTGCATTGGCCATGGCAATTACCCTCTTATTTCCTCATAAAAAATTTGCCGTTCCAATTTTTCTTTGGGCAATTCTAGTGGCTTATTCAAGAATGGCATTAGGCGTTCATTATCCCTTTGATATACTTGGGGGTATATTGCTGGGAACAACAATCAGTTTTGTCACAATATTTTCATATAATGAGCTGAAGAAATGGAAATCGCGTTAGGATGAATTGGCCAAAAAAACATATCATTATTCCTTTATTAATAATCGGAACCTTCCAGGTGAGAGCTCAAAATGCACAGCACTTTTACTATATCATCAAAAAATCAGCAGTAGAAAGTGGTAAACTAAAAATTATTTTTAAAGATGAAAACAGCATTGTTCGACCGTTAAGAATGTGTTATCCAAAACTGAAAGCAGAAGATTTAACCATGCAAAATGGCATTCCTGTTTTTCACTTTGAAAAAATAAAATCATCGGAATACGACAGCGTTCCCGGCTGCATTTCAAATACTACACCTTCGGGTAGATTTGAAATTGATGTAAGCAAGAAAAAAGTAGGAGATGAAAATATCATCGCTAAAATTCCTTTTCATGCGTTCACATGGGGCGTTTCCGTTATTCCGTACCGCATTCGGTTTCCACAAAACAACATTCCACTAAGCTCCGAAACAAAAATTGATTTTTCTTTTATGTATGGTTTTACAACTGGAACAGCAAAAATCAATCACGAGCGGATAACACATTTTTACTTTACAACAAGTGCTTTTGTAGGTGCAACATCAGCCAGTTTAAAGACAGAAACAGTAACAAATCCACAACTACTTTCCATCGACCAAAATAATGTTGCTTTTGCTTATGGTCTTAACTTAATGGCTGGACGGAACAACTTTGGTGTATCGTTCTCATTAGGCTTTGATGTGGCCCTCGGTAAAAATTCCTCTATATGGATTTATCAAAACAAACCCTGGATAGGCATTGGTTTTAGTTCAAACCTTGGATTACTAAAATAACACTTTATATGTTTCAAAAAATAATTCAGACCGACAGTTCAAAAACAACCATCATCATTCGCCTGATGGTTGGAGCTATATTTCTTTCCGAAGGCATTCAGAAATTTCTCTTCTCCGAAATAGTTGGTGCAGGTCGTTTTAAAAAAATCGGGTTTGACAATCCTGAGTTTTGGGCACAATTCACAGGATTTTTTGAAATTCTATGCGGAAGCTTGATTTTAGCAGGCTTCCTGACAAGACTTGCGACTATTCCTCTTTTAAGCATCATGCTTGTTGCATTTATTACAACCAAATACCCTATCCTGATAGATAAAGGATTCTGGATAATGGCTCACGAATACCGGACTGATTTTGCAATGACTTTGGGTAATCTTTTCCTTTTAATCAAGGGTAGTGGCAACTGGTCAACTGACTTTAAAATCTTAAACAAAAAATAACATGGAAATATTTATCATATCGCTTTCAGCGTTCATTATCGCCATACTAACCTTCTTTTCCGGTTTCGGATTGGGAACAATATTGACTCCTGTTTTTATGATTTTCTTTCCAGTTGATTTAGCCATTGGATTAACGGGGGTTGTGCACTTTTTCAATAATATTTTCAAACTGGCTTTGGTTGGAAGGAATGCTGACAAATCCGTTCTTATCCGTTTTGGTATTCCGGCTGTAATTGCAGCCATTGCAGGAGCATGGTTGTTACTTCATATTCCCGATGTAAAACCTCTTTTCTCTTACACTGCCTTCGGAAAAAACTTTGAAGTATATCCTGTAAAATTTATTATCTCCATTTTGCTTATTTTCTTTGCGGTTCTTGACCTCATTCCATTTTTAAATAAACTTCAGTTCAGCAAAAAGCATATGCCTGTTGGAGGCGTTCTAAGTGGTTTTTTTGGCGGACTTTCAGGCAATCAAGGAGCTTTGCGTAGTGCTTTTCTCATAAAGGTGGGGCTTACAAAAGAAGCATTTATAGCAACTACGGTTGTCATTTCCTGTTTTGTAGATTTTACACGACTTACCGTTTATGCTACCCGATTTACAAAAGCAGGACTGAACGACAATATTACTTTGGTAATATGTGCAACTTTATCGGCTATTGTTGGGGCTTACATCGGAAATAAGTTACTAAAAAAAGTGACTCTGCATTTTTTACAGGTATTGATTGCCATCATGCTAATCCTTGTTTCCATTGCATTGGGAGCTGGACTGATTTAAATGGACAGTAATTGCCAACGCTTTTTTTTGTCATACTTTTTGTGCCGACACACTTTTAGCACATTGCCGTCCTCGTTCCTGCGGGCGGCAAAGAGCTAAGCCGACCCACAAACAAAAAGCTATGCCAAAATCCATCGCAAAGGAAACAGAAATCCCCTCGCTTCGCAAAAATTAAATCTTTCCCGACCGCTCATAGCCGACAGACAAAAAAATCGTTTTTCGGGACAGGTAAACGGACAGTTAAAAACCCCTGAAGGCACGGTGGACACTGACATGAAAGACAGAACCACTGGCGGTAACAGCACCTACCCGCAAGTGGCGGTGACGTGCTTCGTAGGACAGTTTTGTGTATATTTGAACGACAGTTCTCCGAATGAAAGTTGGTGCGTAAAATCGCCACCTGCGGGTAGCTGCAAACCGTCAGACTGTCTAAAAACTCATCACGTTTCTTTATAAAATGTGCATTAGTTTGAGGCCGAAACATTGTGTGATTATTAGCGATAACCTATCTT
>JABWCE010000022.1 GCA_013359235.1 Bacteroidota bacterium | reverse complement strand
GACATTCAGGGTTACAGGGCTTATCTCGCCTCAAGAATTCAGATATGGGAACTTCAGGCGCTCACCCGTATCAACCAGGCGGCAGGGTCTGAGTCTTTTTTCACACAGTTTACTGATGCAGTTACCGGCAGAATATCTGAAGTAAAGAGAGCCTCATTACAGAAGGATATTAAGGAAATGAGAAACCGGCTGGTCACTTCATCTTCTCTCGGATTTTCACTGAAGAAAAATAAAGGTACAATCACTGACTGCGAGTTTGCGGCCCAGTATCTCCTCCTCTCTCATACGGGATTGTTTAACCTCCTGAAAGGCAAATCTTATCATGGAATTATTGAAAGCCTTAAAATAGCAGAAGACATCTTCCGGGAGATTCAATCAGAAATTATAAATTCTGATGATTTGCTAAATTTGTATTCTGCTTTTTCATTCTTTAAAGAAGCTGAAATGGCACAGGAAGTACTCTTTAACATTTCAGGCTCAGTTGTGCCTAATGACAGCGGGAAGCGGGAGAAACTCTCAGCTTTTATAAAAATTCAGAATGTTCAGGAACTGAACCGGCTGATAACGGCACACACAAAAACAGTCAGCGATATTTTCACAAAAGTTTTCGGATAAAACAATGTCTTTTTTACAGAAGCATTACCCCTGGCTAACAGGATCTGCTATATTCATTTTTTACCTTTTCACACTCGCGCCCTCGGTTGTGCAGATCGATTCGGGAGAACTTGCAACGGTTCAGGCAGTGCTTGGCATTGCGCACCCGACAGGTTATCCGTTGTTCACAATAGCGGGATATCTGTTTTCGCTGCTCCCGCTTCCATTACCTGTTATCTATAAACTTAATCTCCTCTCTGCGGTATGGTGCGCTGCCGGGGTGACTGTTTTTATAATGGTTATCCGGCTCGTGATGCAGGAATTTGTATTCGGGACAAGAGATATAAAAACTGTAAAAGAGACTCAGGGGAAAAAGAAAGCTGCCAGAACCAAAAAAGAAGAAATATTTTCTCCTGTATTGTTTGAACCCGCTGCGGTAATTCTTGTTTCAGTTGCCGGCGGACTGTTTCTCGCATTTAACAAAACTTACTGGTTCCAGAGCACATCTGTTGAGGTATACTCCCTCCACATCTTCCTTGCTGTATGCTCAATCTGGTTCATGTTAAAAGCTTATATATCTGATGCCGCAGCCGGATTTTCAAAATACTGGTACGGCCTTGCTGTAACGCTGGCGCTTGGTTTTTCAAACCACATGACCACCATACTTCTGATACCGGGCATAGCTTATCTCTATTTCAGAAAGAACAGATTCAATAAAGATTCTTTCACCGGTATAGGTAAAATGCTTGGCGTGTTTATACCTCTTCTCGTTATTATTTATCAGTATCTCCCGATAAGAGCGGGCCAGAATCCGCCGCTTAACTGGGGAAACCCGGTGTCATGGGAAAATTTCATGCGGCATGTGACCGGCAAACAGTATCAGGTATGGATGTTTTCTTCATGGGATGAAGCAAAAGAACAGCTTTTCAAGTTCATAACCAATCTCCCTGCCGAGTTCACTCTTGTACTGATTGCTGCACTCGCCGGATTATGGTTCCTTTTCAGACACTCAAGAGAACTGTTCTATTTTGTTCTGATCCTCTTTTTCACGACTGTATTATATTCAATCAACTACAGTATCAATGATATTGAAACATATTTCCTCCTTGCAAATGCCGCTCTCGCAATTGCAGGTGCGTTTGGTGTTTATTTCGTCCTGAACTATCTCAGCGGAAGTAAAAAATACATCGCCGGTGCGGCTGTGGTTGCTGTTAGCACACTTCTTCAGATCGGCTACAACTACAAGGATGTATCTCAGCGGGGCAATATGTTTTTTGAGAACTACGCCAAAACTGCCCTCAGCGTAATGCCACAAAACAGTGTGGTTCTCACATATCAGTGGGATTATTTCATTTCCTCATCTTATTATTTCCGGTATGTCGAAAATTACAGAAAAGACATTATCGTTGCTGAAAAAGAGCTATTCAGACGGTCATGGATGTACAATCAGATGAAAACAACTTATCCTGATTTTGTTAAAAGCCTTGAACCCGAGTGGAAAGTTTTCCTTCAGCAGGTACAGCCTTTTGAGCGGGACCTCCCCTATAACCCTCAGGTTATTGAAGGTGCATACAGAAATCTGCTCAACGCAATAATCTCGCAGAATATCGGTAAACGGGATGTGTTTATCGGGCCGGAAGTATTTGAAAATGAAATGCAGAGAGGTGAAGTTGTTCTGCCTGATGGCTACACTGTTATTCCCCATCTCTTCTTCTTTAAGGTCTCAAAAGGTATTGAGTATGAGCCCGCTCCTATGATTGAAATGAACCTCAATCCCTCCGGGCATTCAAATTACTACATAGATTTCGGTAAGACTCTCATTACCACAATGCTGGCGCGCCGCGCAGATTATGAAATCAGGTATGACAAGAAGGACCGCGCCCGCTTTTATGTTGATCAGCTGAAAAAGAATTTCCCGGAATATATAATTCCTGAACAGATTCTGGGCAGGCTGTAAGTAACGTTGTTCGTTGCTCGTTGTTCGTTGCTCGCGGCAGCAAAAACGGGAATGGGTTCTTCGTGCCGGAGTGCGTGGTTCTTAGTTAAACAGCATGAACGGGAGAGAATTCAGATTCCTCCTTCGGCGGAGAGGTTACTGATTTTTGCAGATTTACGCGGATTATTTTTGGAAACACTAATGAAGCGAATGAAGCGAATTAAAACGAATTATTTTCAGTTCTTTGTGCTTTGTACAAGAGTTCTGGGTTGGCAGCACAACGTCAGAAACCCAGATTTAAAGGTTTCAGGCAGATTATTTTCAGGAACGCGAATTGAGCGAATGAAACGAATGCACACGGATTTTTCTTAAAGATGTATCGTCATCCATCCGGGTGCCCCTGATTTTGCCGGAAACGATTGCCTGAACGCTGAGGGTTTCAGGCATTTCCGGAAAACATCATAATAACTTTCCAACTTTTATTCAATCCCTCAGCGTTGTGACCTAAGGGGGTAAATGACGAACCCCAACCTCCGGGATGCTGGCATCTCATCTATAACGGATACCGCCTGTCAAAACACAGTACCAACCCGGGACGGGTTGAATATCTGTAGAAAAGAAATCCCCAGGAAAAATCCCAACCCGGGACGGGTTGAATATCTGAAGGCACGCCTGTATAATTTCCAAACGACTTTTAGCGGTGTTTTCATAAATTTCGGGACCATGATTCCGCCCGGCTTAAAAATAAAAAAGCCGGGAGCATTCCCGGCTGTAATACACGTAAGTAAATACAAACGAATCATTTATGCTGCTGCGAAAAACGAGCAACGAACTGCGAGCAACGATCCTCTATACCAGCTCAGTTTCCTTTTTAACCACAGGGTAACCTGACTGTATCCAGGCATTGATACCACCCGTAAGATTATACACATTCCTGAAACCGTTTGCCAGCACGATGCTTGCTGCCACGCTTGAACGGTCACCTCCTGCGCAGTGGAGAACCACTTTCCGGTCGCGGGGGATTTTGTCAAGGCTGCTTCTCATATATCCGGCGTGAATATTGAGTTCGGCTTCATTTATTGCGCCGTTCATATATTCAGACTCGCCTCTCACATCAACAATGTAATAATCATTGATGTTTTCATAGAGATCATGAACAGTGATCTGATTCATTGTCTCAAGCTCGATGCCGTGATCGTTAAGCTTTTCAAGTCCGCAGAAATAACCTTTGACATTATCCAGACCTATTCTAACAAGAGCTTTTACAAGTTCTTCGATTCTCTCTTCCGAAGTGATAAGAACGAAATCCTCATCATACCCCAGGGTCCAGCCTGCCCATGTTGAGAAAGCGGAGTTATCCTGAATATTGATTGAACCGGGGTAGTGTCCGCCTGCAAATGAAATTTTGTTTCTTGTATCAACAATTGTCACACCGGCTTTACTGAGTGAGAGGAAATCACGCTCGTCAAGTCTTACAGGCTCGGGGAGTTTGCCCAGAACGTTCGGACCTGTCTTGTTCAGTTTCTTCATCATTGCAAAATATTTCGGCGGCTCAGGCTGACCATCAAGGAGCATCTTTACAAATTTTTCCTCGTCATCTATCAGCAGACCCCAGTTAACCAGCTTTTCATAGCCTACCGTTGAACTGGGCACAGCGCCAAGCGCCTTACCGCAGGCTGATCCTGCACCGTGTCCCGGCCATACCTGAATGTGATCAGGAAGAGCCCTGAACTTCTTCAGTGACTGAAACATTGTTCTGGCACCTTCCTCTTTTGTGCCCGATACCCCTGCAGCTTTCTCAAGCAGGTCAGGCCTCCCGATATCGCCCACAAACACAAAGTCACCCGTGAAAATCATAATCGGAATTGATGCCGCTGCCGTATCAGTAAGTAAGAATGATATATGCTCCGGTGTGTGTCCGGGTGTATGCAGCACCTCAAATTTCAGATTACCGACCTTAAAAGTGTCTTTATCTTTAAGAGGAACGTGTGAAAACTGATACTGCCAGTCAGCACCCCCCTCATCCGAAAGAAGGAGTTCTGCACCTGTTGCCGCTGCAAGTTCTCTTGCGCCGCTGAGGAAATCAGCATGGATGTGGGTTTCTGTTACATATTTGATTCTCATCTTTTCCTGTTCGGCAAGATCCAGGTACTCCTGAATATCTCTCTTGGGATCAATAACAATTGCATCGCCTGTTGCCTGGCATCCTATAAAATAGCTTGCCTGTGCTAAACCTTTTTCGTAAATATGCTTAAAATACATTACTAAACTCCTTTCTGTTATCTTTCGATTGGTCCGCGCCATTGAATAATGCCGCCATCCATGTTCACTACATTCTCAAAACCAAGTGATTTCAATTTGGCGCAGGCATTAAAGCTTCTTGCACCGCTCCTGCAGTAAAGATAAAGCGTCTTTGATTTATCGAACTTCTGCATTGAATCATAAAATGAAGGATCATAAAAATCGATGTTTTTGGCTCCTTTAATATGACCCATTCTGAATTCGTCTGTTGTTCTTACATCAACGAGAACACCCTGCGGATCCGAAGAAAATTTTTCGTGAAATTCTTTGGGAGAGAGGTTATCTATACCTGCTCCGCCCATACCTCCGAATAATGATCTGAACATATTTATACCTTTATTATTTTGTTAAAAAAATCTCTTTGACTAATGTGTATACCCCCATGGCAAGGAGAAACCAGCCAAAAACGGGTTTAATTTTCTTTGCGGGAATTTTTTTATTGAGATAAATGCCCGGTACAGTGCCTGCTATCATAACAAGTGCAAACGGAATCAGGAAAGCCCAGTCAATCTCCACCTTTCCGATATTCCCCGTGAATCCTATCAGTGTGTTAACCGCTATGATCAGCAGCGATGTGCCTATGGCATCCTTAACCGGTATTTTAAGAATCAGTACAAGCGCAGGAACAATCATGAATCCTCCTCCTGCTCCCACGATTCCTGTGAATAATCCCAGGATCACTGCTGTGACAACCAGTTTAAGATAAGGCACAGCCTCATTCTGTAACGATTCATCGGTTGCGGAACCCTTTATCATCGATACCGATGCCGCAATCATTGCAACACCAAATATCGTCATTATAATAAGGTTTCTCCCAACCATCATCCCCTGAATTTCAAAAACTTTTTCGGCACTTAGGTTTTGAAAAACTTCACGATTTTCTGTGTCGAAATTAAATTTTGTAGTTTTCAATGCTTCAAAACCTTTTTTTCCCATAAACATTAATGTAATGTTTGATGGATTTATATCACTGTAAGTGGTATCAATTAAAGATTTTACAGCTTTTACAATATTAGTATTGAACGGTCCGCAGAGTCCGCGGTCTGATGTAATAACTAATATCAATACATTTTTTACAGTTCTTGGTTTGAAAAAAACTTTGAGATTATCATCGTCTGCACTCGAAGCAAGGTTTGATAGAATAGCACTAAGTTTTTCAGAATATGGTCTCATTTGCAAAATTGTGTTTTGAGCCTTTCTGAGTTTGGTAGCAGATACAAGTTTCATGGCTTTTGTAATCTGCTGTGTGCTTAATGTTGAACTTATACGTGTTCTTACTTCTTTTAAATTAGCCATTATAATTTATCAGTTGTTGTATCCTGCAGCTAAATCACTTCCTACGGTTTCGAGTACAGAAATAATTTCATCATCAATTTTTCCTTCGGCAATTTTATCAAGAATATTTCTGTGATTTGATTCAAGAATCTGAATATATTCGCTTTCAAAATTTTTAACCTTATTTACAGGAACCTTTGTTAGCAAACCTTTTGTTCCGAGATAAATTATTGCCGTTTGGTGTTCAACCCTCATAGGCGAAAACTGTGGTTGTTTAAGAATTTCAACGTTACGTGCTCCTTTATCCAATACTGCTTTTGTAGCAGCATCAAGGTCAGAACCGAATTTTGAAAAAGCTTCAAGTTCGCGGTATTGAGCTTGGTCAAGTTTTAGAGTACCTGCAACTTTTTTCATAGATTTTATCTGAGCATTTCCTCCAACTCTTGAAACTGAAATACCTACGTTGATTGCAGGTCTTACTCCCGAGTTAAAAAGATTACTTTCTAAAAAAATCTGACCATCGGTTATAGAAATTACGTTAGTAGGAATATATGCTGAAACGTCACCTGCCTGAGTTTCGATAATTGGCAAAGCTGTAAGCGAGCCACCACCTTTTACCAAATGCTTTATGCTTTCTGGCAAATCGTTCATTTTAGATGTAATTTCATCTGTACTGTTTAATTTGCAAGCTCTTTCGAGTAAACGCGAGTGAAGATAGAAAACATCTCCAGGGTATGCTTCGCGTCCGGGAGGTCTTTTCAGTAGAAGTGAGACTTCGCGGTATGCAACTGCCTGTTTTGACAAATCATCATAAATTACAAGAGCCGGAAGACCTCTATCACGGAAAAATTCACCAATAGCAGCACCTGCCATAGGGGCGTAAAACTGTAATGGTGCGGGATCGGCTGCTGTAGCAGCAACAACTATTGTATAGTTCATTGCACCTCTCTCTTCGAGCGATTTTACAACTTGTTTTACTGTAGAAGCTTTTTGACCAATTGCAACATAAATACAATAAACAGGTTTGCCTTTTTCGTAAAACTCTTTTTGATTGATAATGGTGTCAACTGCTACGGCACTTTTACCTGTTTGGCGGTCGCCAATAATAAGTTCTCTTTGCCCTCTGCCGATAGGAATCATAGCATCAATAGCTTTTATTCCGGTTTGAAGAGGTTCTTTTACAGGTTCGCGAAACAAAACACCTGGTGCTTTTCTTTCAATAGGCATTTCGTATTTTTCGCCAGTTATAGGACCTTTTCCGTCAATTGCTTCGCCTAATGTATTTACAACTCTTCCAAGCATTCCTTCGCCTACCAAAATTGATGCAATTTTGTTTGTGCGTTTTACCATATCTCCTTCTTTCACTTCATCACTGCTTCCGAGTAATACCGCTCCAACATTATCTTCTTCAAGGTTTAATACTATTCCCTTTAGTCCGTTGGTAAATTCAATCAATTCACCTGCTTTAACTTTATTTAATCCATAGATACGGGCAATACCGTCACCTACTTGAAGCACAGTACCTACTTCTTCGAGTTCTGCTTCAGTTTTAAAATTTGAAAGTTGTTCGCGAATAATTGATGATACCTCATCTGGTCTTATCTGAGTCATTTTATTTTTTTAATTTAATGATAGTTTTAATTTATGTAATTCACTTTTTATACTCATATCGAGCAGTTTGTCTTCATAATGTATTATCATGCCACCAATTATCCCTTTATCAACTTTTATATTAAGATGAACATTGGGTTTATTGATTTTTTGAGAAATGTAGTTTTTAATTTTTTGAATGTTCGATTCATCAAGTGGCATTGCGGTAACAACTGTTGCATTAGCAACACCATTCAACTCGTTATACATTTCTGTAAAACTGAAACAAATTTCGGGCAAAAGATTTTCACGCCTCGATTGAAATACTTTATTTAAAAAATCAATTGTTAGTTGATTACAGTTTTTAAAAATTTTGTTAGTTATTTCAATTTTAACTTCCGAAGTTATTACAGGGCTTTTTATCAAAGCCCTAAAATCGTGATTGCTGTGAGCTATATTGTTTATCTCAATTATATCATTACACACATCTTTAAGATTTCCTCTTTGTTTAGCAAGTTCTACAAGTGATTTTGCGTATCTCGAAGCGATTCTGAGTTCTGACATTTCTTAATTTAAAGTTGCTGATTTAAGATTTTCTTCAACTAATTTTACTTGATTTTCTTTGCTTTCAAATTCTCGCTTTAAAAGTTTTTCTGCCATGTCTATACTTAATGATACAACTTGAGATTTTAGCTCGGCAATTGCAGCGGCTTTTTCATTTTCAATTTCTTGCTTTGCTTTTGCCAAAATTCTTTGTTCTTCTTCTACAGAGGCTTTACGGGCTTTTGATAAAATATCTTCGCCTGTTTCTCTTGCTTCTTTGAGAATTTTTTCACGTTCCATTCTCGCTTCGGCAAGTAACTTTTCGTTTTCGGCTTTGAGTTGCGATAATTGGTTGTTTGCTGACTCGGCAGATTTTATTGAATTTGTAATAAAATCTTCACGCTCTTTGAGCGATTTGAGCATTGGCTTCCATGCCATTTTTCCAAGTAAAAACAATACTGTGAGAAATGCAATCGAAGTCCAGATAATAGTTCCTAATCCGGCTGATAACATATTATTTTTTTATTCTTTTAAAATATAAAAGCATTTCAAAATTGTAAATGAAAAGCTTTATAAAAATTTATTTAAATACTACAAGCAGACAGATAATAATTGCAAAAAGTGCAACACCTTCTACAAGCGCCGCAGCTACAATCATGTTTGCTCTAAGGTCGCCTAATAATTCTGGTTGACGAGCCATAGATTGTAATGCTGAGTCGCCAATGCGTCCTACACCAATACCTGCTCCAACTGCTGCCAATCCTGCTCCAAGTGCTGCTAATCCTGTTCCTGTTGATACTGTTTCAAGTAAAATTGATAATAATTCCATTTTTGTTGTTATTTTTAAATTTTAATTTTATTTAATTTTTATTTTTTTCAATATTTTAATGATGGTGAGGTTCTTCTATTGCCGAGCCAAAATACATAGCTGTAAGCAATGTAAATACGTATGCTTGCAAAAATGTTACAAGCAATTCGATAAAATACATAAATACCATAAACAACACCGAACCTATACCTGCTCCATATCCGGCACCTGCACTTTGCTGCCCGAAAATAAACACAAGGCATGTGAATGCAAGTATAATTATGTGTCCCGCAGTAATATTTGCAGTTAAACGTATCATCAAAACCATTGGTTTCATAAATATGCTAATGATTTCAATAGGTACCAAAATGAGTTTTATTGGGAATGGAACTCCCGGAGGCCATAAAATATGTGTCCAATAATGTGATTTTCCATTTATATTGGTAATAATAAATACAACAGTTGCAAGCACTAATGTAACCCCAATTGTACCCATTACGTTAAAACCACCTATAAAAGGTATGAGTCCAAGTAAATTTGCCAGCCAAATAAAAAAGAATGTAGTGAGCAAAAATGGAACAAATCTGTCAGCCTTGTCTTTTCCTATTGATGGAATTGCAACTTCGTCTCTAATAAATAATACCATTGGTTCCAGCCAGGCTTGCAAGCCCGTAGGAGCTTTAAGTGGATTTTTTTTGTATTTTACAGCAGCCGAACCAAACATTAGCAATAATAAAATTATAGTTATTAAAATTCCTATTATTGATTTTGTGGGCGAAAGGTCTAAAACTGATTGGTTTAAAATTTTTCCGGCTCCGTCAAGCATTAATCCTTTATCGCCTTCGGCTTTATATATTTTTTCATCAAACATCACATAATTGTTGTAACTATAGTAATGTTGATGTTTACCGTTTATTTCTATTGTATGTGAATGATGGTAAAAATTTGATGAAGAATAAACATTAATACCATTTTGGTCTTTGATAATTATCGGCAAATAAATTGAGAAATGCTTTTCGTTTTCTTTACCTTCATTTAATGTAAAAAAATGAATTTGATGGGCATCTGCTATATGGTGCATTATAAATGTACCTGCATCAAATTTGTTTTCGTGCTTATTTTCTGTAGTTGTACTATCAGAATTTATATCATGTTCTGCAAATAAATTGAAAGAAAAAAGCGTAAAAAGTAATAAAAGAACTTTGCGATTGATAATTGATTTGAGCTTAAATTTCTGTAATTCAGCTATTTTAATTCTGATTGTCATCCTTTTTATCGGTTCGCAATTTATATAGTAAAAATTGAATTTCAAATAGTGTGTAAAATAAATATAAAATAAAAAAATAAATTATAAAATTCAAGTCGGTTTTACCTGTAAAATAGCGGTTTATTACTATAAAAATTATACACAAAAACATTCTTAAACCGGTAATCGCCATTATACTGCTTACAAATAGCGAATTGCTTCTGTTGCCTGATTTTATTGCATAGTTTGTAAGTATTATTGTTAAAAACACATAAAAAATTAAAGAATACCACCCGGCATTGCCTATTTGAGTAACCTGTAATTTTTCAAGTATTAAAAATGATGCACCTAAAAATGCTGTTATAACAAAAAGTATGATATAAAAATTTTTCATTAATATATATTTATAGATTTATTTAGATGAAAAGTCTTTAATTAATTTATAAAAAATACCTGTTAAGGCAAGCAATATACATACAATTGTTAACCAAGGCGTTTTAAAACCCAAATATTCATCTGTTTTTTTTCCAATAAATGTAAAAATCAGCAAAATTCCAATCATCTGGAAAGCAAGCCCACTGTACTTAAAAAACGAATTTGGTGATTTTTTATCAATCAATTTTTATTTTTATTGATTTGTCATTCGGCAGTTTCCATTGAATTCGCCTCCTGACTCTACTATCATTTTTGAAGTTGTAATATTGCCGTCAACACTTCCAGAGGCTTTAAGGTACAATGCTTCTGCAATAGTGATATTACCTTTTATTTTTCCCGAAATATCTCCACTGTTTGCTGTTACATCTCCCTCTATTACACCATTAGTTCCCAAAACCATTTTTGATTTTGTATCAACATTACCTTTTACTTTACCATCAATTCTTATATCGCCTTCCGAAATAATGTTTCCGGTAATTTCTGTTCCTTCGCCTACAAGGTTCAGCACCAATCCGGGATTAAAAGCTAATGTGTTTTCTTTTTTGCCAAACATGGCAGCGAATATAATAAAAATGAACTTTTTGAAATAAAAATTATCTAAATTGCTTTTCTAATGAAATTCTAATCTTGAGCCAATAATGTTGTTAATAATATTACCATCTTCAAAGATTTTTATACCGTTTACAAAAGTACATTCAACTGTAGAGCCAAAAGTTTTGTTTTCAAAAGGCGACCACGCACACTTGTATAATATATTATTTTTTGAAATTGTGTAATTTTTATTAGGATTTACAAGTACTAAATCGGCAAAATATCCTTCGCGGATAAAACCACGTTCTTTAATTCCAAAGCATATTGCAGGTGCATGACACATTTTTTCTACAACTTTTTCTTTTGTAAAAATTCCGTTATTTATATGTTCAATCATTATTTGCAAACTATGCTGTACAAGTGGCAAACCTGATGGTGAGTTAAGGTATTTGTTGTTTTTTTCTTCAATTGTATGTGGAGCATGGTCGGTTGCTATCACATCAAAATAATCATCATTAAGTGCTTGTCTTAATTTAATTTTATCATGTTCGCTTTTTATGGCGGGGTTGCATTTTATTTTATTGCCTAATGTTTTGTAATCGCTTTCGTCAAAAGTAAGGTGATGTACACATACTTCGGCAGTAATCTTTTTGTTTTTCAAATCAATTTTATTGGTAAAAAGCGAAATTTCTTCGGCTGTTGAAATATGAAGAATATGTAGGCGTGTATTGTGTTTTGCGGCTAATTCAGTTGCCTGTTTTGATGATGCGAAACACGCTTCTGTATTTCTTATTCGGGGATGATGTTCGGGCAAAATTTCATCACCGTATTTAT
The DNA here is from genome assembly GCA_013359235.1 of Bacteroidota bacterium. GTDB lineage: Bacteria > Bacteroidota > Bacteroidia > NS11-12g > UBA9320 > JABWCE01. The sequence continues at coordinate 20,737 of JABWCE010000022.1, read as the reverse complement.
CTTTGTATTCTTTTAAATTTTGTCGTATTATTTCTTCGCTTTCACAATGTGTAGCTATGAGCATATGACAGTTTTTAAACAAATTTTCGAGTGTTTGAACATTGTCAACGAGCATATTGCCTGTAGATGACCCCATAAAAACCTTAACTCCGCAAACACTATGCGGATTTGTTTTTAAAACTTCATCCAGATTATCGTTTGTAGCACCCATATAAAATGAGTAGTTTGCAAGTGATGTAAGTGCAGCAATGTTGTATTTGTCTTCGAGCAATTTTTGAGTTACTGCATTTGGTACTGTGTTTGGCATTTCCATAAATGATGTAACCCCTCCTGCAACAGCAGCTTTGGCTTCGGTATAAATTGTAGCTTTATGTGTAAGGCCTGGTTCGCGAAAATGTACTTGGTCGTCAATCACACCGGGTAAAAGCCACAAACCATTAGCATCTATTATTTCGCAATTGGGTAATGAAATAGAGTTTGTACTTATTTTTTCTATTCGTTGGTTTTTTAAAAGTACATCGCCTGTAAACGAAATACCTTCGTTAATTATTAAAGCATTTTTAATTACAATTGGTTTCAAAATTTTTTATACTAATTTATTTTTCGTAAAATTCAACTACTCCTGTTTCTACATTATAAAAACCACCAACAATTTTAATTTGTCCCTGTTTTTCCAACTCACAAATTATCTTACTTTCTTTTCTTATTTTTTCAATTGTTAAAGATACATTTAATTCTGCTACTTTGTTTACAAATTCAATGTTTGAGCCGTTTCTGTCATCATTTATTGTTTTTTCAGCATCTATAGCGGGCTTTATTTTATCTAACAAAACAGTTAAATTATCAAGTTTTTCGTTGCTGCAAGCTCCGGTAATTGCTCCGCATTTTGAATGTCCTAAAACTACTATCAGTTTTACCCCAACTTTTACCACACCAAACTCCATACTTCCCAAAATATCTTCATTTGTTATGTTTCCGGCTATACGGATACTGAATATATCTCCTAAACCCAAATCAAATATATGTTCGGCTGTTGTTCTGGAGTCAATACAACTTAAAATTATTGCAAATGGATTTTGACCGAAAGATGTGGCATTTACCTGATGTTTTAAGTATTTCTGGCTTACATTACCATTTAAAAACCTTTCATTTCCTCTTTTTAAAATTGTAAGAATTTCAATAGGCGAAAGCTTTTGTTGTGTTTCTTTATCAAGTACATTTACAAACTGTATGCGGTCTTCTAAGTAATATTTCTTTTTAAATCCTATCAAATTTAGCTTAATATCATTTTCTACCGATACAGTGTTTTTAAAATCTTCTAATACTTCATGAACATCATTATCAATAAAATCGCAGTTTGAAGCATCAATAATTACTTTTGAACCCTTAGGAACACTCCAAAGTGTATCTTTTATAGTGGCTTTGTTTAAAAATGTTACCTGATTGGGCAGTTCCATTTTCATTGTTTCGCCTAAATGCAATATTTCTTTTTCCAATAAAAACGGATTTTTAAAATTGCTTTTTAATAAATAAAATATACTTACTGCCGAACCTATTACGATACCAATTAGCAAATCGGTAAATACAATAGCCAAAACAGTTGTAATAAAAGGAATAAATTGGTTTAAGCCTTTTTTATAAACGTCTCTAAATATAGAAATTTTTGTAAGTTTATAGCCTGTAGCAAGCAGTATAACTGATAGTGATGCTATCGGAATAAGATTTATAAATTCTTTTAAGAAAAAAACACCTACTATCAACCAAAAACCATGCAAAATGGTTGAAAGTTTAGTTTGTGCCCCTGAGTTTAAGTTTACCGAACTTCTAACTATTACCGATGTAATTGGCAAACCACCGAGCAAGCCCGAAAAAATATTTCCTGCTCCCTGTGCAATAAGTTCATTATTTGGCGATGCTTGTCTTTTATGAGGGTCAACATTTTCAATAGCTTCAAGGTTTAATAATGTTTCAATTGAAGCAATAATTGCAATAGTGAATACTATAAACCAAAAATCAAAATTTAATATTTCTGTAAATGATGGAGCAGTAATAAAGGTTGAAATATTTTCAATATCCGGAAGTTTAATTAAATGTTCTTTTTTGATAGCTATTTCGGGAAAGAAATTTAAGTATATCATATTTGCCAAAACACCAAATATTACTACAACCAAGCTAGATGACAAAATTTTTAATTTTTTTAATGATGTTTTTTCCCATAATACTATTAAGATAATTGAAAAAACTGATAGTAAAACCACTCCAGGTGAAAAATAATTAAAAATATCCATCAACTCTGTAAGAGTATTTTTTCCATCAATCTGTTTAAAAGAAAAATCACTTATCAAATCTTTGTCAATTCCTACGGTATGAGGTATTTGTTTTAAAATTAAAATTATACCAATAGCCGAAAGCAAACCTTTAATAATATTAGAGGGTATAAAATTTGCGATAAAACCTCCCTTAAAAACTCCTAAAACAATTTGTAAAACACCTGCAAAAACAACTGCAGCAATAAAAATTTCATAACTTCCGAGATGTGTTATAGAGGTAAGAACAACAGCAGCAAGCCCGGCAGCCGGTCCACTTACACTTATTTGAGATTTGCTTATTATGCCTACAATTATCCCGCCAACAATACCAGAAATAATTCCCGATGCCAAAGGCACACCACTTGCAAGAGCAATGCCCAAACACAATGGCAATGCCACCAAAAATACCGAAATACTTGAGCTAATGTCTTTTTTGATTGATGAAAAATTCAATTATATTTTATTAAAATTTGTGCTTCAAAATTAAAAAAACAAAAGTATGGCTTTGATGTTTGTTAAAATTAATTTTGTTGGTTAATTAGTATTAAATACTGTTTTAAATTGATAAACAAATTCAATGTAAGAGTTTACGGTATATTTATTCAAAGCAAATTTGTTTTGTTGGTGAAAGAAAATTACAATGAATTTGAATTTACAAAATTTCCGGGCGGAGGGCTTGAATTTGGTGAGGGTTTGGCTGATGGACTCAGACGTGAAATAATGGAAGAACTAAACCTTGAAATAGAAATTATTGAACATTTTTATACAACAGATTTTTTTCAGCAAAGCCATTTTTTTAAAAACGAACAAGTAATATCGGTTTACTATTTGATTAAAATTATTGATTGCCCTCAAAAAAGCAGTTTTCCAATTGAAAGTATTCAAAACCCAAATCATAAACTCACTTTTTTCTGGCAAAAAATTGAAGACCTTAAAAATGAAATTTTAACATTTCCGATTGATAAACATGTAGGAAAAATGATTATGTAAAATCAATTACCAGTAATAAATAGCATATATTAAAAATAAACAGTTGATAATTAGCTTATATAAAATTTTTTGATATTCACCTAAGTATTAATTGGAAGTATAAATTTGCCAATTGTTTTTAAAAAAATGAAAACCTCAAACGGGCATCATCTAATTCCGTTTAATCTTGCCGGAGTCCTAATATCAATAGGGATTATTTATGGTGATATAGGTACATCTCCATTATATGTGTTTAATGCTATCATTGGCGAAAAACAGATAAGCTCGCAGTTGGTTTTAGGTGCTTTAAGCTGTATTTTCTGGACTCTTACGCTTCAAACAACATTAAAATACGTGATTTTAACACTTCAGGCAGATAACAATGGCGAAGGTGGAATTTTTTCACTTTTTGCCCTTATAAAACGCCGAACAAAATATATGCTCATACCTGCAATTGTTGGTGGTAGTGCATTATTGGCTGATGGAATAATTACTCCTCCAATTTCTGTTGCTTCTGCCGTAGAAGGGTTAGAATCGCGAATACCCAATTTACCAACTGTAGAAATTGTAATTATAATCCTTAGCGTACTTTTCGGTTTTCAGCAATTTGGCACCAAAGCAGTAGGAAAATCTTTTGCACCCATTATGGTTTTGTGGTTCAGTATGCTTTTTATTACAGGCATTTCGCAAATTGTACAATTTCCACAGATTTTAAAAGCTATAAACCCTTATTATGCCTTTGATTTATTAAGAAATTACCCGAGCGGATACTTATTGCTTGGCGGGGTATTTTTATGTACAACCGGAGCAGAAGCATTGTACAGTGATTTGGGACATTGCGGTAAAAAAAATATAAGAATAAGCTGGATTTTTGTAAAATCAAGTCTTATATCAATATATTTCGGTCAGGGAGCATGGTTATTATCTCATATTGGCGAAAATCTGAATGGCAGAAGGGTATTTTTTGAAGCTTTTCCACAATGGTTTGTAGTACCCGCTGTAATTATTGCTACATTGGCTGCAATTATTGCAAGCCAGGCATTAATTACAGGATCTTATACCCTTATTAGCGAAGCTATACGCCTTGGGCTATGGCCTAAGATGAGAATAGTTTATCCTACCGAACAAAAAGGACAAACATTTGTACCTACAATCAACTTTTTGCTATGGGCTGGTTGTGTATTTATTACATATTTTTTCAAAGAGTCATCAAACATGGAGGCTGCTTATGGTTTGGCTATTACACTCTGTATGCTTATGACTACCGTATTATTTGGCACTTATTTGAGAGTTAGAAAAAAAGCAAATCCTTTTTTTGTGTTTATTTTTATTGCTACTTTTTTCATAATCGAAATTTCATTTTTAATTGCCAACCTGCACAAATTCAGTCATGGAGGTTTTGTAACAATTGTAATTGCTTCTATTTTAGTTTCTATTATGCTAATATGGTTCAGAGCAAGACAAATTAGAAACCAATTAGTAGAGTTTGTTGACCTCACACCTTTTATTCCTATGTTGCATAAGCTCAGCAACGACAAATCATTGCCAAAATACGCAACAAATCTGGTATTTCTTACAGGGAGCGAAAGTGCAGACAGAGTTGAGAAAAAAGTAATTTATTCAATTTTTGAAAACAAACCAAAACGTGCAGATGTGTATTGGCTGGTACATGTAGATGTGCAAGACCATCCATTTACTTGCGAATACAGCGTAAACCAAATTGTTAAAAACGACATAATTAGAGTTGATTTTAAGCTTGGTTTCAGGGTTGAACAAAAAATAAACATATTGCTGAGAAAAGTGATTGAAGATATGATTTCTCAAAACGAACTTGATTTAGACTTAAAATACAAAACACAATATAGCTTTATTGGTGGCGATTTCAGGTATGTTTTAATAAAGAAAGAATTTTCTTATGAAAACGAAATGAAGTTTTTTGATAAACTTTTAGTTTTTGGCCATTCAATTATTAAAAAAATAGGCTTGAGCGAAGAAAAAGGTTTTGGTTTAGACCCTGCAATTGTTACAACCGAATCATATCCTTTGATTTTTAACAGAAAAGTTAAAGAATTTCCACTAAAGAGAATTACCTTAAAAAAATAAATGAAAAGATTTTTTTTAACCCTATTACTTTTTATCAATTTTCAACATTTGAGTTGGGCGATAGAATTTAATAAAATTAAAAAAAATGAAAAAATCTATGGATACCGCGATGAAAATGGCAATTACAAATGGTTTGATGAAAAAAAAGATTCGGCTTTTGTTGATGAAATGAACTGTAAATGGACAAAAGTTTCAATTAATAAAGAAAAATGGGATCGTGCAATTACAATTAGAAATGCCAATATTTGTGCATTGCTCAAACTTGGTTTTGATACAATGAAAGTGCTTAAAGATGTTCAATTGCTAAACGAAAACTCAATATTATTTACCCATTTCTCAAAACTCGAAAATTTTCAGGATTATATTTTTTCATGGAAAACTGCATTTAACAGCTATAATTTTAAATACAGTGCACGCAAATCTTCAAAAATTCCAAAAACAAATCTATCATTGAAATTTTACCTTCAAAAAGCAAATACTACCAATGCTGCAGCGTTGGGCTTGGTAAAGCGAAACACATTCCGTCATTTATTTGAATTTGGAAGCGAAATACTTAAGAAACTTGAAATTAAGATAAATCGTTTGAGTAAAGAAAACTATCTGAATAATTATATGCACTTGAATAATGCTATTGAGATGTTGACAATTAGCAGTTCTGATAATACAAAAAGTGTAAATAAGTTTTAGCTATTTAAAAATAAACTTAAGTTTTTTTATAAAACAATGAAAACAAGATACCGAACAGTAAAAAGTATTGAGCCTGAAGATACTTTAACAGTAAAATTAACCAAGCAGCTATTAAATGTAGCTCTTTGATTAACTTGAGTAAAATTATTCTTTTAGCGGCGGATATTGCCGAAGGCGAGAGTTTTAGCATCCCGAAGCTTCGGGATTCAATCGAAGAACAGAAGCTGAATTTAGCACTTCCGTTGATACGAAGCTGTTTAGCCCGACTATTGCCAATACGATGTTGGCGGCTGCTCTTCTTTCCGACCGATGGTCTGCTGTTTCATATTTACTTTTCAATAATTTCAAACCGTTGTGATTTTGTTAGCGATAAACTGTTGTAATCATTGATGTCATTGAACTCGTATTGCCACAGAGAATAAAAATTGCCTCGCTTTTCAAAGAAAAGTGTTTTTACTTTTTTCTTGGTATGGTGTTGCCATTGTCTGAAAGGATAAAACAACTGCCGGATGATTATGTTGTTTGTCTGACTGTTTTTTGCTTCAATCAGCACGACTTGGTTTCGTCCTTCGTAACCGGCATCAACTTCTGTCTGCACGCTCTCTGCGGTAATGGTCTGCCTGCCGACATTGAAAGAAAAATTTGGTGTGTATTTTCTGCCTCGTATTGTAAGCACCAAACTGTCGTCCTCTAAAAAAGTGCGGACTAAACTTGCAGCGTAGGCAAAATCTAAATGCTGCATTTCAGAATTACCGACCTGTGATGTGTCAAGAATGAAATCAAGTTTAGAAGTATAAATTTTTGCAGAACTTTCAATGAGCGGAATATCTGTATATCCTTCGCCTTCCACAATGGCATATTCTCCGTTTCGTGTCGGAAGAAGAAATACATTGTTGTCAACGAAAACTTTTGGTCGGTCTTCCCTGCTGTCTTGCTTGCAAAGAGTACGAACTTCTCTTTCATTGGTTTTGGTGAAATGTTTAGTTGCCTGCTTTATCTGTTCAGCAGAAATGATAAACGGAGTTTCTTCAAAGTTGTGTTTCTGAATTTTGTAAGCATCAAAAATCTCTAATAAACTCTTTCAAATCAGCAACAGAATATTCTTCAACTAATTTCTCGTTCAATAAAACCTTCAAAATTGAACCATCCCAGTCCAATTTGTCAAAAGGTTCAGAAGTTGTTTTGAAGTAAGAATAAATCTTATCGTATTGTTCTTGTAAATTCATAATTATAGATTTCCAATGGACGCTAATTCAAATGATTTAGTATGTAGATTAGAAACAAAATCGTAATCAATAAATTTAATTCTCTCTTTTACTTCTTTAAATGCTCTGTAATTGATTTTATTTTCAAACTCTCTTTTTCTTTCTGTAGCGCTCACGATATAAAAATTTGAATAAAAATCTTGAAGGTCATTAAATTTTAAGAGTGAATTTTGAATATCTGTTGAGTGCTCAACTTCAAAAAAGGAGTAAGGCATTTTTCTTTCATTAAACCAAATGACATCAATCGTTTTAGCTCTTCCAATAATTTCTGGATAAGAAAATTCAAGTATTGTTTCAACCTTTGAAATTGAACCAAGAGATTTTTCAAGAAATAATTTGTTTTTGTCTTGTGGTGGAATATATGTTTTATACCCCTTTAAATTTCCTATTTCCAGAAGTAGCCCTTGATAATAAGAATGATTGAATTTTTCTTCGCTTTCTTTTTTTGAAGCGTCCTGAATTTGGAATTTCTTTAAAATTTCTTTTTCAAATTCTTTTAAAGCCCAAAGCCCTGGCTTTATTTTTAAAAAGTATTTTTCATCTTGAACAATTCTTCTGATTGAAGCAAAAGGAGTTTTAGATTGCCAGTTGGAAACATCAACTTTTTGATTGAGAAATCCGAGAGTAGCATAACCTCCGTTTCTCCTCATTACCTCTATCACCTGTTCATGTTGTTTCATTAAGCAGCTAACTGGAATTTTGCGTTAGGGAAAGAAGCGGAAATCCTTTTTGCTGCGTTGGTTTCGTGTGTTGAGCAAAAAGATTGAAGCGGATAGCCCGACACTGCCTGTGTGTTTGCCTTGTGTGTTTGCATAGGCAGGGTAACGCCATAATCATTTTCCTCTCTGATGTCAATGCCGATATATTTTCTGTTGCCAATAACTTTCGCAGCTACACCAGTTGTGCCGCCTCCGTTAAATGGGTCAAGTATCAAACAACCCTCTTTTGTTGATGAAAGCACAATGCGTTTTAAAAGTGCAAGCGGTTTTTGTGTCGGGTGTTTGCCGAAAATTTTTTCGTCAGGTGTCGGTGTCGGTATGCTCCAAACGCTACGCATTTGCTTGTCGGGAGCTTTCATTTTGTCCTCTGAGAAACTTCCGTTTTTCATCAAGTCGTAATTGAAAATGTGTCGGGCTTTCTTGTCTTTTCTTGCCCACAACAGAGTTTCGTGGCTGTGTGCAAATGTTGTGCAAGCAAGGTTTGGTGCAGCGTTGGGTTTGAACCAAGAAATGTCGTTTAGAATATGGAAGTTTTGCTTTTGTAAAACATAGCCACACTGATAAATGCTGTGGTTCGTTCCGCTAATCCAAATTGTTCCTTCGGGTTTTAAAACCCGTCTACACTCTGCAATCCAGGTTTCGTGAAATTTTAAGTCCTCGTCAAATCCTTTGCTCTTGTCCCATTTGCCCTTATTTACCTTCACCATTCGTCCTGCATGACAGGTTACACCGTCATTGGAAAGGTTGTAGGGTGGGTCGGCAAAAATCATATCCACATAGTTGTCGGGAAAGCGGCTCATAATTTCAAGACAGTCGCCAACATACAAAGCTGTGTAGTCCGTTTTGAGGGTTGGTTTGATTGATGGCTGTGTGCCGTTTTGAGCAACATATTTTACGATGTCCTCAAAAACCATTGATGCTGTCAAGTCGTTTTCCATTTCACAAATGTAGGATTTAATTATCTCTGCACTTTTGGATTTTGTCCGAAAACGTCAACAAACTTTCGGATTAGCACAGACGGTCAATGGGGTGCCAGAGTTGCCACAAACTAATAATAATAGTATCTGGGAGTGGCTAAAGCACTAATACTACTTAAAACAACACTCGAAATTACGCCAATCCAAAAAGAAGTTTTTTCTTCTTTTGATTTATCATCATCCAAAACAACAATGAAAAATCCGATAGGGCAGCATAAAAATCCCCAAGCAAACGCTATCCAGTCAATATCATCAAAACTGAAATTTGGTTTTACGGAAATGTGATTTGTTAGGTCTAAATTACCTTTAAAAAGTGGATTTTTTGATAATTCAGAATAAGTAACATTGTTTTGGTCAACATAAAGTGATACTTGTTCGAGTTGCGAAAACTGGTCTGATAAAGAGTTTTTGTCGTAGCTAAACTCATTTGTTGCCGAAATACTTAGTAATGGCAATGCAAGAAAACTGATTAAATAGATTATTTTTTTCATAATAAAATTATTAAGTGCTACAAACTTATATTAGTTTTTAATTAAAACAAATGTTTTAAAAAATAATTACATTAATTATTCAATTTTAGCTGTATAAGCAGCAATTTAAATTGTATTAGCATTTTTTAAAACTGAATTTTATTTAATAATAAGTATAAGAATACATAATTAAATATGTATATACACCAAAATAAGCTAATGATGATAATATTGATGATGCTCCCAAACCGGCCCATAAAGAATCTTTGCTTTTCTGGTCTTTTTTATCATTTATCAAAACGGTAAAAATACCCACCGGAAAACAACAAAATCCCCATGCAAACGCACCCCAATCTACATCTTCAAATTTTAGATTTGGTTTTACACTAATTTGATTTGTCAATTCTATATTGCCTTCAAAAAGGTGATTTTTTGACAATTCATTAAATGTAATTTCATTTTGGTCAATGTAATTTGATATCAAATCAATTTCAGAAAAATTTTCGGATAATTCAATTTTATCATAGCTAAAATCGTTTATAGCCGAAATACAAAATAATGGCATAATTAACAGAATGGATAAATAGATTATTTTTTTCATAATTAATATTTTTTTTGAATTTTATATACAACAAACGTATTAATGATTTATTTATAAAACAAATGTTTAAACAATAATTTAGTCAAAATGCAGTAAAAAAAATCAAAACTCCCAAACAAAACATATTTCTATATTTGCAGAAAAATTATGCTTAGAACACACACTTGCGGAGAATTGAGGCTTGCCGATGCTAATAAAGATGTAATACTTTGCGGTTGGCTCCACCGAAGCAGAGATATTGGCACAATTGGTTTTATTGATTTGAGAGACCGATATGGCATAACACAACTTTCGTTTGACAAGAACAGAGACAATGAAATTTTTGAGAAAGCAAGAAAACTCGGGCGTGAATTTGTGTTGCAAATAAAAGGCAAAGTAGCTGAAAGAAGCTCGAAAAATGACAAAATGCCCACAGGCGATATTGAAGTTCATGTAAAAGAAATTACTGTAATGAACGAATCAAAAACACCACCATTTACTATCGAAACCGAAACTGATGGTGGAGACGAACTGAGGATGAAATACAGATATATTGACCTTAGACGTGAAATTGTGAGAAAAAATTTAGAATTAAGGCACAATGTAACCAAGTTTACCCGTCAATACCTCGATTCTCAAAATTTTATTGAAGTTGAAACGCCTGTTCTTATCAAATCAACACCCGAAGGAGCAAGAGATTTTGTTGTTCCTTCGCGATTAAACGAAGGGCAATGGTACGCCCTGCCTCAAAGTCCTCAAACTTTTAAGCAATTGCTTATGGTTAGCGGATTTGACAGATATTATCAAATTGTAAAATGCTTTAGAGACGAAGACCTGCGTGCCGACCGTCAACCTGAGTTTACTCAAATAGACTGCGAAATGAGCTTTGTAGAACAAGAAGATATTTTATTAATGTTTGAAGGGCTTATAAAACACATTTTTAAAAATGTTAAAAATTTAGATTTTGACAAATTTGAAAGAATGAGTTACGAAGATGCAATGAAAAACTACGGTAGCGACAAACCCGACCTTAGGTTTGATATGAAATTTGTATATCTTGATAATGTGGCTCGTGGATACGGGTTCTCTATTTTTGATAATGCCGAAACCATTATAGCAATAAATGTAAAACAAGCAGCAAACTTTACCCGAAAACAAATTGACGAACTTACAGAATATGTAAAACGACAGCAAATAGGGGCAAAAGGCATGATTTATTGCAGAGTTTTGGAAGACGGAAGTTTAAAATCATCAGTTGACAAATTTTATGACAGCAACGCCTTGCAAAAATGGGCAAAAGCTTGTAATGCAGAAAAAAATGATTTAATACTCGTATTGAGCGGCGACTTGCACACTACACGTAAACAAATGAACGAACTTAGGCTTGAAGTTGCAAAAATGCAAGGTTTGAGAAATGCCGAAATTTTTTATCCATTATGGGTAACAGATTTTCCATTATTTGAATTTGATGAAGAAAACAACAGATGGCATGCAATGCACCATCCTTTTACATCGCCCAAGCCCGAAGATTTTGATTTACTAAAATCAAACCCTGCAAAAATCAAAGCCAATGCTTATGATTTGGTAATAAACGGTGTAGAAATTGGTGGAGGAAGTATAAGGATACACAACCGCCAACTTCAACAACAAATATTTGCTACTTTGGGTTTTAGTGCAGAGCAGGCTCAAGAACAATTCGGTTTTTTGATTAATGCCTTTGAATACGGCGCTCCGCCTCATGGGGGTATTGCTTTTGGTTTAGACAGGCTTTGTTCAATTTTAGGTGGTTCAGATTCTATCCGCGATTTTATTGCATTTCCCAAAAACAATACGGGCAGAGATGTAATGATTGATGCTCCATCAGATATAAGCCCCGAACAGAAAAAGGAATTGGGGTTAATTTGAGTTTTTTTTAAAATAAGTTTAAGTCTTTTTTATTCCTATCACTTTTTTTCTTTTTTCAATTGTGGTTTGTAATAGGGGTTTTCTTCTTTCATTTCCATTTTAAGTTGGTCGGCTATATACCAGTAATTGTATAGCTTTAGGGCAACAAATTTTATTAAAAATTCTTTTTTAGATTTCGAACAATTAAGTGTTATATACGCATAAATTACTCCTTTATCGTCTTTGCCTTCTACGGCTTTTACTTCGTTAAGTTTGCTCTGTTTTAATTTTATATCGTTTTTTCGGGCATGAATTTTTAAAGATTTATACTGCTTTTTTAAACGGAATGATATGTAGTTGTGTTTAATTTTTATTATCTGAGGATTGTTTTTTATTTCAAGTGAGTCAAAAGTTTCTTTTAACGATTCTACAGTGGGTATTAAACTCAAAAACTGCTCATCAGTTTTTTGAATTAATGCATTCCACACTGTATCGGCAAGTGCTTGTGGTGTTTCTATTTTCCATACTTTTGTTTTTGGGGGTATAGTATCTTCATCTGTTTGAGCTTTTAGTAAATATGAATTTTGCAAAGCAAATATTAAAAAGAGTATTTTTATGGGTAATTTCATAATGAAAAAAAAGAAACTAATACGAACCACTTCTTTTTCTCAAAAACCATTCAAGAGATAAAAGAGAAAGTATTAAAAAAAACACCCATTTGCGGTTTATAAGGTCGCTAAATTCTTTTTTTGAAAAAATAACTGATTTGAACGAACTGTTTTTGCTAATATTTTTCAAAAGTTCATCAATTTGCTCAAGTTTCAAAAACTTACCCGATGTATTATTAGCAATGTTTTTAAGCATTTCATGATTTGCTTTTGTTTCGGTATATTCTACCTGCAATGGTTTAACTAAAAAACTTCCTTTTGCCGAATTTGTATTATCACCGGCTACTCTTGCTATGTAATTATATCTTCCGGGCAAGTATGTGCCGGCATCAAGTTTATAAGCATTTTCGGTTCGGCTAAAGTTGTAAGTATAGTTTTTACCCTTTGGGTTTGTTATTGTCAAAGAAATATCAGGTTTATTTACCAACTCATAAGATTGGTTGTAATATTCAGCATTAAATAAAATGTTTTCGTCTTCGTTAAAAGTGTTTTGGCTTGTGTAAACTCTAAGTTTTCGTTTATCATTTACAGCGGTCATGTATTGAACTATTTTACTTATCAAGTCGTTAGTAACATTGTGGTTTTGGTTTTTTTCAAAATCAATAAGCCTCCATCTCCACAAACCTTCGCCAGTAATAAACCCATTGCGTGTGTTATTATTATCGTTAAAACATATAAGTGGTTGCTCGGTTTTTACGCTTCCTATTTGCTGAAAAAGCATAATTTTCGATTTATCGTTAATAATAAAATTACCAAACCCAACTGCTAAAGGAGGAAAATAAGGAACTGTAGATTTTACAGATTCGCTGAACTCAAAAAGATTGAAATCACTGTTTATAATTGCAGTACTTTGATTGTAACCATTACCGGTAATATTAAAAGTGAGTCCGCTTTTTAGGGTGTTAAATAAATTTAAATTTGTTTGCCTTCCCAGTACAAAAAGCATTGGAATTTTAGAGTTGTTTATCATCTCAATAGTTTTTAAATCACGACCGTTTGAAGGCATTTGGTGCAGTACAACTAAATCGAATTTATTTAGTTTTTCGGGAGTAAAATTTCCATTGAAATCAATTTCAGTTTGGTAATTTTTATTTGATTCAAAGGCTTGTTTTAGCGCAGCCAAATCTGGGTGGGGGCTTTTTGCCGAAATCAAAATTTTTTGTCTTGCATCAATTACATCAATAAAAAAATCTTTGCGGTTGTTAGTGTAAGTAATTTCGCCATTCAGGTTTGAAACTATAACAGAAAGGTGCATTATCCCCGGCTTTTGAGCATCAATATTTAAAGTTAAAGTGTAAAAATCAGAATTTGTTGCAGGTGTTACACTGTTTTGGTGAATTAATTTTTCATCGTTAAAAACTTTAATGTTATATGCTTGTGAGGTACATTTATCAGCCTTAATATCTATTTGAGCCGGAAATGAATTATTTAAATAAGCAATAGAATTGGTTCTGATATTTGTTATTTTTAAATCTTTACGGGTAGAAGTATCGCCCAACCCAATAGCAAATACAGGGAATTTGAGGTTTTTTACAGAATAAACAGGATTATTTCCTTTGTTGTAAATTCCGTCAGTAAGTAAAATAATACCTCCCGAACTGTTTGATGAATAAACGTTCAAAATTTCATCAAAAAATGAAGATATATCAGTTTGTTTATCTACAAAATCAGGTTTTTTATTAATTTGAATATTTTTGCCAAAAAGATATTTTTCAACCTTTACATTATTGCCTGATTTTTGTTCAATGGTATTAAAAATCTCAGTTATTTTTTGGCGATAAAAAGTTGAGTCTTTTGTGTTTAATATTGAATTTGAATTGTCAATTCCGAGAATAAGGAAAGGTTTCTGAACTTCGTTTTTAATGAATTTAAGAAGAGGATTAAGAAGCAAAAATGCTATTATTGTAACTGCAAAAAACCTTAAAATACTCAAAATCCATATTAATATTTTTTGATAAATACCTGCAACAATACCATGCCCCCGCCTGTACAAAACAAATGAATACAAGCCACCGGCAGCAATACAAAAAACTAAAAACCAAAGTGGATACTCGGTAAAAAATTGAACCGACATTTTCAAACACAAAAATAACTCATGTGCAACTAAGATTTTTAAAAAAATGTTTGAAATAAATAAATAAAATTATAATATTTGTTTTCAATAAATGCACATTGAAATATGAAAAAATCTTTACTCAACTTAATTTTTATAAGCCTGTCTTTAAAAATTACAGGTATTAAAACTTTTGGTCAGAGAACTCCCGAAATCTTATTTTATAGGTTTAATGATACCGGAAAAACTGTGAAAAATCTGGCATCTTCACCACCTACAGGCTCGTCAACTGCTACATTAAACGGTGATTTATAACAAGGTTCGAAGGGCATGTGTTTTGGAACAGCCCTTGTTGGTTCGGGTAAAACAAGCAATACTGATTATATGGACACAAAGTGGGTTCCAAAACTTACAGGTTCATGGACTATTTCTTTTTGGTGCAAGGCTCTTGACAGTTCTACAATATTGTATTATTTGTTCAGCGAAATAAATGCTTCAGCTTTCCGATGCTTTTCGGGAGGTGTGGCCGGTGCCGGCAATTTGCTTTTAAGAGGTCCTGTAAACGATGTTTTACTAACCGGTGGAGCATCAAAACTACCTGTTATAAATACTTTTGTGTATGACTCGGCAGCAGGTTATATTTATGCTTATAAAAACGGATCATTAATAAATTCGGTTGCTCAAGGCACTGTTACTATAAATGGAACAGCAAATTTTTTTATTTCAGGTTACAATTCAATAAACGGATTGAACAAAGATGGCTTGATTGATGAATTCAGATTTTACAAACGAGCATTAAGCTCAAAAGAAGTTGCCCAATTGATGAATACTACAAAAT
Organism: Bacteroidota bacterium; assembly: GCA_013359235.1. Classification (GTDB taxonomy): domain Bacteria; phylum Bacteroidota; class Bacteroidia; order NS11-12g; family UBA9320; genus JABWCE01. Next base: position 5,215 of record JABWCE010000022.1, on the reverse strand, counting down.
CTTATGATACTATTACAAAACAATCATTGTGCAGTTATACAGGTCCAAGCGGAAAATACACTTGGAAACGCTCAGGTACCTATAATGACACTATTCCGGCAAAAACAGCATGTGATAGTGTAATTACCATTAAACTAACAATAACAGGTAATTCTTCAAGCACAATTTCACCCAATGTTTGTGATTTTTTTGTAAGCCCAAGCAAAAAATTCGTTTGGACAAAATCAGGAACTTATTCTGATATAATTAAAAACAAAAACGGGTGTGATAGCATAATAACTGTAAACCTTACGGTAAAATACAATAGTTATGTTACTTTTAAAATTGAAACTTGCAATTTTTACAAAAGCCCAAGTGGAAAATATACATGGACAAAATCAGGCAAATACTACGATACAATACCAAATAAAAATGGTTGCGACAGTATAATTACTCATAATCTTACAATTATTAATGTAAACACTGCTGTTTCGCAAACTGATAATGTTCTTACATCGTTGGCAAATGGGGCACAATATCGTTGGCTGAACTGTAATTCAAACTTTTCTCCAATTTCAGGCGAAATTGGGCAAACTTTCACAGCAACTCAAATTGGCAGCTATGCGGTAGAAGTAAAAGAATACAATTGTACCGATACATCAGTATGCTACAATGTTTCAAAAATTGGCAATATAAATACCATTTCAAAAAACAGTATAATTGTTTTTCCAAACCCAGGCAATGGTTTATATACTGTATTTTCGGCTGCAACACTCATTAATGCAACAATAAGAGTTTACACTTTATCGGGTCAATTGATTTATTCAAAAGAAAAGTGTTTTGGCAATAAAAATTATATTGATATTTCGCAATTTGCTGATGGAGTGTACTATCTTAAAATATCAGAGAAAAACAATGATACTCATTACCGAATATTGAAGCATTAATTTTAAAAACAACTACTTTTTTAGTTTGTAGTTAGCTGTTATTTTGAAAAACCGAACACAGAAAAATGACCACAGAAAATAATTACATAGAAATAAACCGGCAATCTTGGAACAATAGAACCGAGTCACATTTAAAATCTGAATTTTACGACCTTGACAATTTCCTAAAAGGAAAAAGTTCACTAAACGATATTGAAATAAACTTGCTTGGTGACATTAAAGGAAAAACTATTTTGCATTTGCAGTGTCATTTCGGACAAGACACTATTTCGTTAGGCAGACATGGTGCGAACGTCAGACTATCTAAAAGCTCATCACTTTTCTTTATAAAATGTGCAATAGTTTATCGCTTTTTTCTTCCAATACGCCTTGCCGCTTGAATATTTTAATTTTACTTTTGAGTTTTTAGACAAACTGCCGTTATGGGCAATTGTAAGACGACAAAACAGAACGATATGATGGCATTTAACGAGCAACAAAAAACTAAAATAATAAGTTTAAAACCATTTACTGACTCCAAATTCGTATACCGTAGGGAAAGATGGACTTACTTAAATGCAGACTTCAAGAATTTAATTCAAGACTTTGAAGACAAGGAAATTACAAGACAACATGTAATTGACGCTTACAAGGAATATTATGCAGACACCTCTAATGGTTTTATGAAAGCATTTTTACTGACAATGGTTTGGGGCTTTGCTGATACAGGTTACGGAACTCATAGGACAAATAAATACATTACCGATAATGACAACATAAGTAAAATAAAAGCAGCACTTGACTTTATTCAACAAGACAGACAAGACAGTTTAAAAAATGCTTTTAAGAAATTAAAAGAAATAAAAGGGCTTGGAGTAAGCTACTTGACAAAAATACTGTACTTCGCAACAAGGTCAAAATATGCGAACGACTATGCATTAATCTTTGACATTAGAGTAGCTGCGGCATTAGTAAAACTAACGACACCAAAAGAAATCTATGAAATTGTAAATGTTGGACCTTCTTCAAAATTTACTGACTATCAAAAATTCAACAGCTTAATTCATATTTTAGCCAAAGACAATCAAGTTGAAGCCGACCAAATTGAAATGTATTTATTTAACCAAGACTTCGACTAAAATGACAAGAACCACTGGCTATAACACGGGTTTTGCGTCAGGCGGGCTGACGTGCAAATTTGGAGTTTTATGCTTCTATTCAAGTTCAGTGCAGGTTGATAGTTTTGTGCTCCGAAACCCGCCCGAACGCCAAGCCCCAAAACCGTCAGACTGTCTAAAAACTCATCATGTTTCTTTATAAAATGTGCAATAGTTTATCGCTTTTTTCTTCCAATACGCCTTGCCGCTTGAATATTTTAATTTTACTTTTGAGTTTTTAGACAGACTGACGGTAGGCGGCAACCCTATCGGACGAAACCGCTAACATCTACCGACAGACCTGGCAAAAAAGTAGTAGATTTGTAACTGATAATATGGAAAGTAAAATAAAATATGGAAAAAGAAATTTCAATTTGGAAGCCAATCAAAATTGATGAAAAGTGGCTGACCGTTAACACTTCTAAACTTGATGACTTAGCACCATCTTGGTTTAGTAAACGAAAACAACTCAAAGAAGGTTCAGAAGAATACGAAGACTTCTTAAACAAACTCAAACGACAACACGCCATTGAAACGGGCATTGTTGAAAAGCTATACGACTTAAAAGAAGGTATTACACAAACATTCATAAAAGAAGGGTTTGTTGAGTCTTATTTACAACATGGCGACACAAACATTCCTCCTCAACAATTATTTGCTTATCTCAAAGACCACTTTCAGGCAATTGATTTTGTCTTTAGTGTTGTAAAGCAAAATCGCCAAATCACAAAGGGATTTATTTTAGAGCTACATCAACTTGTTACACAACATCAAAGTTCAACAGAGGCGATTGACACTTTGGGAAATTTGGTCAAAGTAGAGCTTCTTAAAGGTCAATTTAAAAAACATGATAACAATCCCAAAAGGGCTGACGGCACGATATTTCTATATTGCCCACCAATACACATTGAAGCAGAGATAGACAACCTTATTTCTATTCTTACTGACTTAGAAAACAAAAAAACAAAACCTGTAATTATTGCCGCGTGGTTTCATCATGCGTTTACTCAAATACACCCTTTCCAAGACGGAAATGGTAGATTAGCACGATTATTAGCAAGTTTAATTCTCATCAGACATGGACTTTTCCCATTTACGGTTAAAGGAAGCGAAAAGAAAAAATATATTGACAGCTTAGAAGAAGCCGACAAAAATGAACCACAAAGCCTTATTGATTTTTTCTGTGAGGTTGAGAAAAGAAATATTCAGGAAGTATTAAACCTGAAATTAGATGCTACAGCTTCTAAAAAATCATTGGAAGAAATTGCAGACGTATTCTCACAAAGAGTTGAGACCTGGAAACACGGTTTACAAAAAGAAAGGTTAGACAAAATCAATAATAACAGAACCGAAGTTTTTGCTTATTGCAACAATGCTCTTGATGAAACTGAATCCGAATTGAGAAAAAGAATATCAGAAGATGTTGCTAAGATTTATCTTGACAAGGCATATCCTGAATCTGATAGATATTTTTGGTTCTCTCACCAAATTGTAGATTACGCAAAATTGCACGATTATCTCTTTAATAGAACTTTACCAAGAGGTTGGTTTAAAGTTGCATTTGTGCTTTCTGATGTAAGACAATATCAACTTGTAATATCAATTCATCATTATGGTTATGGTGACTCAACCATTGCTGTTGGTGCTTTTTTAGAATTTATAGAATCTTCTTCAAATGGGAAATCCAAGACTAACGGCTTTAAAAGAAAGGGACAAAACAACAATACAATTACAAGTGTTCCATTAAACATAAGACCACACATTATTTCATTAGAAGCTGACATATCGGAATTGAAGCCAAATCTCAAATCATTTTTGCAAGACACTATAACAATAACGTTAGGACAAATTGCAAGTGAAATTAGATAATAGGGCAGCCACCAACACGGGCTTGGCAAAATTGGCGGTTCAGTGCTCCGCAGACATATTTGTGGTTAATCATAGTTTGGCTCTCTGCATCAACATTTAATGCTGAAAATCCGCCACTACGCCAAGCCCCAAAACCGTCAGACTGTCTAAAAACTCATCACTTTTCTTTATAAAATGTGCAATAGTTTATCGCTTTTTTCTTCCAATACACATTGCCACTTGAATATTTTAATTTTACTTTTGAGTTTTTAGTCAAACTGACGTTAGGCGGCAGCTTATTAAAAACTCCGTCTAAAATTTAACTATTTAAAGGTTGCTATATTTGGAAACTTTATTTATCTTTGACAAAAAATAAATAGTGAGATATTTTGTAACAAGATTTTTAGAAGAAGCTGACGAGTTTATTGCTAAACTTGACACAAAGTCTGCCAACAAAATGTTTTACAACATTGACCTTGCTGAACAAACAAACGACCCGAAACTTTTTAAAAAATTACAAGGAGAAATTTGGGAATTCAGAAGTAAATATATGGGAAGCCATAACAGACTTTTGGCATTTTGGGATAAAACAGAACCGACAGAAACACTTGTTTTGGCAACCCACGGTTTTATTAAGAAAGACCAAAAAGTTCAGCAAAAAGAAATTGATAAGGCAGAACGGATTAGACAAGAGTATTTTAACAGAAAAAAGAAAAAATAATTATGGCAACGAAAGAAATGAAATCGTATTCACTTGCCGAAATGAAAGACAAATACATTGGCAAAGTTGGAACAAAAGAAAGAGACGACTACGAATATGAACTTCGTATGGATGTTTTGGGGCGTATGATTAAAGCAGCCCGACAAGAGCGAAACTTGACACAAGAAGAACTAGGAAAACTTGTTGGCGTTCAAAAATCCCAAATCTCAAAATTGGAAAGTAGCACAAATAGTGCTACAATAGACACTATATTGAAGGTTTTTAAGGCATTAAAAGCAGATATAAATTTTAACGTAAAAATTGAAAACGAATATTTGCAACTTGCGTAAAAAAGCCGAACGCACAACATCGGTTTGGCAATATGGCGGCTGAAGTGCTTCTATGAAACATTTGTGCAAGGTTTAACAGCAGTAATTCTATTTAATCCCGAAACTTCGGGATGCTAAAAATCCGCCACTACGCCAAGCCCCAAAACCGTCAGATTATCTAAAAACTCATCACTTTTCTTTATAAAATGTGCAATAGTTTATCGCTTTTTTCTTCCAATACACATTGCCGCTTGAATATTTTAATTTTACTTTTGA